>CAWJDS010000005.1:0-607718 GCA_963841645.1 uncultured Gammaproteobacteria bacterium
TCTGATTGCCTCTCGAGCTCGGTATCGTTCATGGTCTCGAGCGTAACACAGCGAGAGTGCTCCAAGGGTCGACTGACCGATAGCGACGGTTCAGCACTCTCTATGTCCGCAACCGACAGGCGCGGAGTCGTCGAGCGCAAGTAGCGCATCGCGGTTTTCGCTGTGTGACAAGATGGTCGCTCCAGCGTACAGGGACCGGAGATTTACGATGAGACCCGATGAAGCAAAGCCACTGCTTGACGCCGCACGACAGGCTGCTGCATGGTGCCTCCAGAGGCTCGAGTCACGCGTCGCAGGTTCTGGACAGGCGCATACTCGTACTCGGAGATGGAGCGCTCGGCGCTGCACGTGACGCATTCCATTGCCGTCAGCGAGATCGCGCGCCGAAACGCCCGGCGGTTGGGCCTAAAGGGAGAGCCGGGAGCCGGCTAAGGTCGCGCGCGTGGCGTGTCCACGACGCACGCGACGGGGAGGAGACCTCGTGGTAGCTCTCGTCGCAAACCCAATTTCTCCCCATAAGGCTGACATGGGCGTTGGCCGGAATGTTCAGCGGGGCGCAGGTCTTACCAACGATCGCGAAGCTCCGCTCGCAGCGCCAGCCGGAGCCGGATGAATCGAGGTAACCGTTCTCCGGAACCTCGATACGCGTGCACTCTTCGTCGGTCTTGAGGAAACCGCGGTAGCAGTGCCAGCGCGTGCCGGACTCGTCGAGCACCGCGTTCACCGGTACGACCACTGCGACACATGCGCCGTCGACCTCCTCGAAACCGCGCTCGCATTTCCACCCGGCGCCTATCCACGAACCGGTCGGGTACGCGTTCGCCGGCACGCGCACCGCGACGCAGTTGCCGCCGCTTTCGCGGTAGGCCTCCTCGCACCGCCAGCCGCGCCCGCTCGTGTTCTCTGCGAACGCGTGCGCGGGGATGACCAGCGCGACGCAACCGTCGCCCGACTTTCGATACAGACGATCGCACTCCCAAGCGTCGCCGGACGAGCCGATATAGGCGTGCTCAGGCACGACGACCGCCGCACATTCGCCGCTCGTTTGCCGATACCCGTAATTGCACGTCCAGCCGCTGCCGTAGGGACGGGCGTGCGCATGGTCGGGAAGGGGCGTCTCCGCACGGGCCGAGCCTGGTGCAATCGCAACGAGCAACGCGAGCGTCGCGCGCGCAACGGCTCGCGACGTGGGCAGCAGAGAAGAGCGTTCTGAAGCCGACCGTCCCGCTCATACGAGATCCTCGTCGCGCGCAGGCGCGCGGGGCTTAGGTGGGGCCGCCTTGCCGAGCTGGATGTGCACTCGTCGCGGCCGAACGAATAGGCGCTCGTGAGCGCCTCCACGATTCTCTCGACGTCAACGGTGACGCTCGCGCGAGTGCCACGTCGGTAACCGGTGACGACATTCCCGCCTCGAACGATTCGGTACAAGAGCCAATTGTCGCCGACGCCGCGCGCGGGTGCGCTCGTGCTTTCGACCGAGACGAGCCGATAGGTCTCGAGCACGACGTTTGGCGCTGCGTCTGTCCGCGTTTCAGTTGAGGGTAGAATCGATCGACGTCGAGCTTCCCGACGGGACCT
The DNA here is from genome assembly GCA_963841645.1 of uncultured Gammaproteobacteria bacterium. GTDB lineage: Bacteria > Pseudomonadota > Gammaproteobacteria > Steroidobacterales > Rariloculaceae > FEN-1219. The sequence goes on from CAWJDS010000005.1 coordinate 1,579, forward strand.
CGGAAGCGCTGCGAAGCGCGTCGCGTTCAGCCCGAACGGTGTTGAGCGAACTCCTATTCACAAGCCGATTCGTGTCACGTCAGACTCGACCCATGGCACGGGGAGCAGCACGACGACTTCCGTCGGTATGATTGCAAGCCTCATTACGTAATCCCGAAACCAGCCCGGCGAGCAAGGTATCCCAACCTTCGCAACGAGTCGGTACGGTGGCGCACCTTACGTGCGGTGAAGAACAGAAGAGGAGTGGCATTCGGCATAACTTGCACGTCCGGATCCGACACGAGGCGGCGCGGGGTGGCTGTGAAGGCGCAACTCAAAAGAAGAGGACGACTTGAAAATCAAGATTCTGGCGCTGGGGCTGATCCTGGTCGGCGGACTCGGGCTGCTGTATGGCCGCTCCACCGATAGCCGGGAGACTCATGAGGCCAGCGTAGGGCCCAACGATCCGTCGGTGCACGGCGAAACGGTCAATTTCACCGACTTGGCCGGCGATTATCGTCGTCCTGCTCGGCGGCGGGCTCCTGTTCTCCCCGGGCAAGAGATCTGACCGTTAGTCCGCTCGCGTGGCTGGCCGGCCCACCGACCATGTTCTTGACCAGAAGTCCGGCATTGCGGGCTGCGATGCAGTAGCCTGCTCCGAACATAGCTCGCGCGGTGTCGGATGTCGACGGCTCATTCTCCAACGGAAAACTATCTTCTCGCCGCCATGCCTGCAGCGGAGTTCCAGCGCCTGTCTCCGCATTTGGAGCTCGTGGACTTGTCGCTCGGCGAAGTGCTCTACGAGTCCGGGCGGCAGGCTCGACCACGTCTATTTCCCGACCGACTTCCATCGTCTCGTTGCTCTACGTTATGGAGAACGGCGCGTCCGCGGAGATCGCAGTGGTCGGCAACGAGGGATTCTCGGCATCTCGCTGTTCATGGGCGGCGAAACCACGCCGAGCCGCGCCGTCGTGCAGAGCGCGGGGTTCGGGTATCGTCTTAGAGCGCAGTTGTTGAAAGAGGAGTTCAACCGCGCCGGCCCGGTGCCTGCGCCTGCTGCTGCGCTACACGCAGGCGCTGATCACTCAAATGACGCAGACCGCCGTGTGCAACCGGCATCATTCGATCGAGCAGCAATTGTGCCGCTGGCTACTGTTGAGCCTCGACCGCCTGTCGTCGAACTCGTTGACGATGACGCAGGAGCTGATCGCGAACATGCTCGGCGTGCGCCGCGAAGGCGTCACGGAGGCGGCTCGCAATCTGCAGCGCGCGCGGACTGATTCGCTACAGCCGCGGCCGCATCGACGTGCTCGACCGACCGGGATTGGAAAAAACCGTGTGCGAGTGCTACGCCGTGGTGAAGACCGAATTCGAGCGTCTGCTTTCGGACATTCCACGAGGCGATCCTTTCCACGCGCTCGTACAGTCCTCGAAGTAAGCGACGTTCAGTAGCGTTGCCGGCGAAGGTTCACCGCGGCGAACGCCATTAGCCTCGTCTGCGCTGCGATCGATCGTTTCCTGCGGCGTCGCAGCAACCCGATCCATCGTGGGATTCGCGGGACCGTTGTTTCGCGTCGCGCCTACGCGATGCGGTAGGTGTATGTGACATATCGGGTTTCCTTGAGCCGCCAATCTGGCAACCAGCTTATTGCACAGGTCCTCGACGTCGCCTCATTATCGCGCGATCCGCCCCGCAGGACTCGTTGCATTGCATCAAGGCAGTTCGATGCGAGCAGTCCCGTCGCGATTACATAGCTCATGTGTCTTCCTTCGCTTCTGTTTCGTGCAGGTACGCATGATGCGGCCGCGGCGCGCGCGATTCCGTACGCTAACGCACAGCGCCTGCGGCGAGCGGGACGTCGGTCCTACAGGGAGCGATCGGCCGATCGCTCAAGATTGCGTCGATGCTGGCCCGAGCAGAGCGTGCAGCAGATCGGCCATTGGCACTTGCGCGAACGCAATGCCGGAATCGGAGAACCCGTACGGCACGACGAGCTCACCGCCGTGCACGATCGCACCGCACGTGTACACGACGTTCGGCACGTAGCCTTCGCGCTCATTCTCGTCTGGCTCGATGAGCGGGTCCGGCAGATGCCCGATCACGCGTTCCGGATCCTCGAGGTCGAGCAGCATCGCGCCGATCGCGTAGCGCCGCATCGGCCCCACGCCGTGCGTGAGCACGAGCCAGCCCGCCGCCGTCTCGATCGGCGAACCGCAGTTGCCGATTTGCAGCAGCTCCCACGGACGTTGCGGGCGATACAGCTCGGCCACGTCGTTCCAAAGGTGCACGTCGTTCGATGTCGAAAGTGCAGGTTCTCGCGATCTTGCGCGACAGCATCACGTACTTGCCGTCGATCCGCCGCGGGAACAGCGCCATGCCCTTGTTCTGCGCGGCCGCACCGTTCAAGGTCGAAATCGTGAAGCGTACGAAGTCTTCGGTTTCGATGAGCTGCGGCAGGATCGAGAAGCCGTCGTACGCCGTATAGGTGGCGTAGTACGTGGTGCTGCCGTCGGTCTCGGTGAAGCGCACGAAGCGCGCGTCTTCCATGCCGCGCGTCTCGTTCGGCCCGGCCGGAAAGATCACGCGTTCGGCGAGCTGCGAGGTGGCCGGAAACGTCGTCACGTAGTTCGACGACGCCAACGTGCGAATGATCTTGACGGTCTCGAACCAGACCGCCGGGGCGGACCGTGTGCTTCGAGCGCGCTCAGCGATGCCTCGAGCTCCGCGAGCGTGAACCGGTCGCCGAGCCGGCTCAGCACGCTGACGACAGATCGTTGTCGCTCCGAGCTCGAGCAGCTTGACGCTGAAACGCGCTTTGTAGAAATGGCTCGGGGCGGCGCGCGGGCCGCCGACCAGGTACGTCCCCGGCGTCGTCGAGTGCGATGCCGCCGTCGGCGTCGAGCACGCCCGAGCGAAACTCGATCGAGGACAAGTGCCCCTCGCCGACCGCGCGCAGGCTCATCACGAAACGCATCGAGCCGCTCGCGACACCTCGCTGATCCGGCGCCGGCACGATCGAGGGATTGAACAACGCAGCCGCCTCGATCGCGTACTCGTGCGTGAAATAGGCGCCGATCAGACAGTCGTCGCTCGGCCGAAATCGACCGGCGTCAGGGACGTGGCGCGCGACCGCATCGAACTGCCGCTCGAACATGCGATAAGTCGCGGTGCCGCCCGTCGAAGTGCCGCCATATCGGCGTTCAGCGCCTCGACTTCCGCTTCGGGAATGGCCAGGACTCGCTCCATCAACAGATGTCGCCCGCGATGGCCGGGCAGGCAGCGTCTTCGCCTGGAAGGTACGGCTTGGCCAGCACGCGGCGCGCGTCCGGCAAGAGGCGATGCCGCGTGCGCGTGATCGGGATCGATTTCATCGCGTCGGTGTACGTCGTCCGCACCGACGCGCTCGAATTCTTCGCCGTCGAGCTCGAGCATCTCGAGCAAGCGCCATCAGAAAGCAGATGGTGCTCTCGGCGCCCTGGTTCTGATTGACCTGCGCCACGCCCATGCCGTCGCGGCAGCCGCCCGTCGCGAAATCGTACAGCGGCAGGCCCAGCCGGTTGGCGCCGAGGAACCACGCGAACGATTCGCGCATGCGGCGCAGGTAGTGCGTGTCCTGGGTGACCGTGTACGCGCAGCCGAAAGCGAGCACGAACGCGGCGCGTCGATGGCCTGCTCGTCGGCGCTGGCCTTCTCGCCCCCGGGGCTGTGCCAACCGGTGTTGCCCACGAGCTGCAGTCGATCGCCGTCGAAGCACACTTCCTCGAGAAACTCGAGCGACTCGCGCGCGCAGCGCAGCGTCGCTCCGTCGCCGGTTACGTCGTACGCGGCGAACAGGGCGAGCGGCAAGCATCGCGTTGTCGTAGGTCAGCGTGGATTCGAACCAGCGCCAATCGTCCGTTGCGTTGGCGTGGTAGGCATCGCACAACTTCGCGACGAGGCTGTCGAGCATGCGGCGCTCTTCCACCTTGCCGGGTTCCGCCTCGAGCAGATTCACGAGTCCGAGCACAGCCAGAGCGGTGCCGCGAGGTCCGAGCTCGCGCGAGTGGGGTAGTGCGCGCGCAAGCATGTCGCGAGCGAGCTGGCGGCAGCCGTCGTTCGCCGCGAGCGCCGCGGTGACACCGAGCGCCCAAATCGCGCGCCCGATGCAGTCGTCCGATGCGGGGCTCGTGTCCAAGACGCGCTCGTAGCTCATGAAGTTCCGGAAGCTGCCGTCGGGCTGCTGGGATCCGTGCAGGTAGCTGAGGTAACGGGTGACGAGCGCGCGCGTGTCCGCTCCCCCGTGTATACGATCCGCGTGCACTGCCACGATCAACGCGCGCGCGTTGTCGTCGACGCAATAGCCCGTGCTGCGTGCAGGTACGCTGTAGGACGCGTGTTGGATGATGCCGGTGTCGTCGGTCATGCGCAGAAGGTGATCGAGGCACAGGTCGGGCAAGGCGCTCACGGTTATCGCCTTCGCTGTACTGCTCGCGGTGCGTCCGTGCTCGGCGGCCTGCGCGGTGGCGCGGAAGACCTCGAAGTAGGCATCGCCGATCCGCGGCCATGCCATCGAATGGGCGAACGCGGCGGCCGCGGCGCGCACGCGCTGAAGCTCGTCTGGCGAGGCGAACAGCTTGAGCAACGTCCTGCTCAACGCTTCGTGATCCTTGAAGGGGAACAAGCAGCCGCGGCCGTCCGCGAGCAGTTCTTCGGCGTGCCAATAAGGAGTGGAAACGACGGCGGCGCCCGCGCCCATCGCGTAGGACAGCGCGCCGCTCGTCACCTGTGCCTCGTTGAGGTAGGGGCTCACGAACACGTCGGCTGCTTGCAGATACTTGCGCAACTCATCGGCGGAAACGAATTGGTCGCGAAAGACGACGTGCTCCCGCACGCCGAGCTTCTCGGCCTCGAGCTCGAGCAGCGTTCGATACGCCTCTCCATCGCGGCGCACGACGGCGGGGTGAGTGGCCCCGACGACGAAGTAGACGATATCGGGAAAACGACGCACGACCTCAGGCAGTGCGCGAATGACGGTCTCGATGCCTTTGTTCGCGCTCAGCAGTCCGAACGTGAGCAGCAGACGTCGACCGGCCACGCCGAATTCGGCTTTCAGCGCGCGTTGATCACTTCGATCGTCCATCACGGGGATGCCGTGCGGGATGATCCGCACCTTCGAGCCGCCAACGCCGTACGAGCTCTCGAGTAGATCCTTTGCGATTCGGCTCATCACCACGATTTCCGCGCAGAGCTCGGACAGCTTCCGAACGATGGCCGCTTGGTTCGGAGAAGGGTGCTTCAGGACAGTGTGAAGCGTGACAACCACGGGCACTCGCAATGCGCGGACGAAATCGAGGATGTAGCCGCCGTCCTCGCCGCCGAATATGCCGTACTCGTGCTGGATGCAGACGAGGCGCAAGTGGCTGAAGTTGACGTACTCCGCCGCACGGACGTAGTCCGCTTTGACGTTCTGCCTGATTTCGAACTTGACCTCGTCGGGATACTCGTGCTGCCCCGAAGGTTCCGTCACGGCCAACACCATCGGCGGCGCACGATGGTCGTCGCCGTCGATCGAACGAGCGAGGTCTGCGGTGAAGGTGGCGATTCCGCAGCGGCGCGGGCCGTACGTGCCGACGAATCCCACCGGGGTCGTGCTGCTGATCGTTTCGGCGGGCGCGTCCGGCGCCGGGTAGGCGGCGCTTCCGTGCAACGGCCATCGCGAGCCGTCTTGCGGCAGTGTGTGCGGTATACCTGGCATCTATCCTACTTACCCTACGCTCTAAGACTGCAATTACCTACAACTCTTTTCGCGACGGACGACTCCGTGGCTCGACCAGATCACTGCGCCGCGCATGGATGACGGTCGTGATGGGCAGTGTCTGGTAAAAAGAAAACGGCGCGATCTCTCGATCGCGCCGTCCTTGGCGACCGTCGCCCGATGTTCACCTCGCGGCGAGTAGTCCTCCGGTCAGCACGATTTCGACACGGCGATTACGCGCGCGCCCATCGGCTGTCGTGTTGTCGCCGAGCGGCGCGGCGGAGCCGAGCCCCGCCACGTCGATGCTCGAGGCCGGGACGCCGCGTGTGATCAAGTAATCGCGCACGGTCATGGCGCGCTTCATCGAGAGCTCGTTATTCGTCGCATTGCTGCCGGTGCTATCCGTGTGCCCCTCGATGTTGAACCGCAGACCGGGATAGGACGCCACGATCCCCGAGAATTTCGCCAGATTCTCGCGTGCCGACGCGTTGATGTCCGCGGTGCCCGTTGCAAACTGCACGCCGCCGATCTCCGAGATCAGCCCGCGATCCGATTCGCGGGTCGGGAGCGCTGCGTTCAACCGGCCGAGCAAGTCGCGGCGCGCCTCCGAAGCGGATTTCTGGTGCTCCGTATCCGTGGCAAGTTGCGTCGCGGCGAGCGTCGTGGCCGCAGCGGTTTGGGCAGCCACCACAGTCGCCTGGGCTGAAGCGTTCGCGGCGGCAACCGTCGCTTCGGCTGAAACCGATGCGGCTTCGCGTGAGGCTTTGTCCGCGGCGTCTGCCGCGGCTTGGCGCTGTGCCTCGGTGGCGGCCGCGGCGGATGCGAGCATTCCCGCGCGGCGCGCGTCCTCACCGGCGGTCACGGCCTCGCGAGCCAGCTCGGGGGCGGCCTTGCGCTGCGAGTTGTTGCCCTTCAGTGCGGCTTCGGCCTCCCCAAGCTTGAGCGTGGCCGTCGTGTAGGACTGCGTTGCAAAGCGATCCGCTCCCGCACTCTTCGCGATGGCGACCGCGTAGCGCGCCTGCACGATCTCGACCGGCGTGGTCTTATCGATCGCGATACCCGAGAGCTTGGAGTAGTCGGCGCGCTCGGTCAGTGTCGTAACCTTGGACTGCGCGGCGCCCTCCACGTTGTCGGCGACGTTGTACATCGCAATCATCGTGCTCGGCACCGAGACTGCAAAGTGCGGCTCGGCCGTCACGATCAGTGCGAACTGCGATGCGTTGTACTGCGTATTGATCTCGCCCTTGCCGCCTTCGGCTCCTGCGAGCACGCCCATGTTCGAGGCGCGGCCGTCCGGCGTCAGCGCCCAAAGCACGAAAGTCGTGTAGGGGCCAAGCGATGCGGGCTTCGGCAGGTTTTTCACTTTTGCGGAGATCTGCGCGTTGCCTTTCTGGTATTCCACCCGCGCACTGCCTTGCGCGTTCTCAGCGATCGGCGTGCCATGAAGGAACAAATCCGACTTGTGTCCGTCGCGGTAGCCGAACATCGAGATTTGGCTCAGCACGGCGGAGCTCGCGATATCTTCGGAGCGCTCTACGCCCTGTGCCTGCGTGGCCACCGGTGAAAAACCGATCGCCGTCCACGCCGCAGCGGTAAGAATCGCCGTTCGGTTCGTGCGGATTCTCTTCACGATCCGCCCTGCGGGGGCGTCGGTGCCGAGTACGTCTTTGAATGTCGTTTTCATTTCGAAATCTTCCTCTAGTTGACCAAATTCAAATCGCCGCGAGCGACGTCTGAGACGTTCACCGAGGCAAAGCCGGGTTTAATAGGGGCGCCGGAGAGTCGGCCAATGGTGTGAGCGCTGCGCTTTCGTAACACTACGGAAGACCCGTGACCGGGTCTGTACGATGGCGTACGGAGTGCACGGACGAGGCGAGCTAATCTGCTTCCACGCTCTAAGGAGATCTCCGCCATGTTCCGACGTAACTTGCTCATCGGCGCCTTGGCTCTAGCCGTCTTCAGTTCCGGACCTGCGTTTCCACAGGACAAGCAACAGCAGAAGACGGAGAAGCAGAAGGAAATGCGCACGCGTGCCGACGAAGCGCTCCAAAAACTGTTCAAGGAAGTCCAGGGCTCGAAGCAGCTGTATGACAAGGCGGCCGGGTACGCCGTCATCAGCGTGACCAAAGCGGGCTTCTTCGTCAGCGGAAGCGGAGGGTCAGGCGTCGCCGTGGACAAGGCTACGAAGCACACCACCTATATGAAGATGGGCGCGGCCGGCGCGGGTCTCAGTTTCGGAGCCGAAAAATTCGACATGGTGTTCTTGTTCCAAACGAAAGCTCGCCTTACGGAGTTCATCTCGGGCGGTTGGGATAGTGCAGCGGCCGCCAAGGCCACGGCCGGCAAGGACCACGCCGGCGCGGCGTCGGATTTCTTCGACGATCAGATCATCTACACGCTGAGCGACAAGGGCTTGATGGCTTCCGCCGACGTCTCGGGCACGAAGTTCTGGGCGGATGAAGATTTGAACACGAACTAGCGCCGAGACGTGGTGGCTATCCCGATCGTCGCCGTTTCGGATTTGCTCGAAGCCTTGTCGTCTAGCGGGGCTTCGTTGCCGTGCGCGTCTCGTTTGAGCGGCTCGCTATTCGCTCGGCGTAGTCCACCGCATCCGTGAGATTCGAGTACCGGAAGCCCGCATAGCAATACACCGACTGCTGTTCGGTGGTGATGCCGTAGTGCTCCAAGAGCTTTTGCTTCTCGTCTTCGGTCATGTTCATCTCCATACGTTAGTGCCATTGCGAAAGCAATGGCGCGTGGGGCGAGCGGCTGTCGCGGAGGCGTTCGCGAAATGCGAGGCGGTTATTACTCTGGCGCGGCTGGGTAGTCCGCTCTGTTCGCTACCGAACGTAAGTCGTCATCCCGGTCGTGACCGCCTTGCATTGGAAGGGAGCGGGCAACCGCATCGCAGGGACTGGGTGCAACAGCGCACAGACGGCCCTGGTGGGGCGCACTAGGTTGCAGTAGCCACACTGTTTCAACGAGTTTGGAATGACGACGTCCCCGCGCACCAATCTCTTGCTGAGCGCTCTGCCTGCAAGCGCCCTGCGCAAGGTATTGGCCCAGGAGGATCCCGTCCCGCTCATTCTGTCGGACACGCTCTTCGAGCACGGGCAGCGTGCTCGCCACGTCTACTTCCCGATCGACGCGTTTGTCTCGCTCTTGACTCCGGGCGCCAACGACGGAAGCGCGCCCCTTGAGGTGGCTCTCGTCGGAAACGAAGGCATGGTCGGTAACTGGCTGTTGCTCGGCGTCGATGCTGCGCCGCTCCACGCCTTGGTCCAGGGGGCCGGGCTCGCCTGGCGCGTCGACGCGAAGACCTTCCGCCGCGAAGTGGCTGCGAGCCAAGACCTGCGCGATGTGTTCGATCGTTACCTCTACGTTCAGCTGGCGCAGCTCGCCCAGACTGCCTGGTGCACACGTTTTCACGTTGTGGAATCCCGGCTGGCTCGGTGGTTGCTGATGACCAAGGATCGAGCGCATTCACGCGAATTCTGCATTACGCACCAGTTCCTCGCGTACATGCTTGGTGTGCGCCGTGCAGGCGTCACAAGGGCAGCCGCTTCGTTGCGACGGCGCAAGCTCATCCGCTACTCGCGCGGCGATCTCGAGATCTTGGACGTGCTCGGGCTCGAGAAGGCAGCCTGCAGCTGCTATGCCACCGATCGAGAGACGTACGACCGTGTGCTCGGTCGACGCCCGAAATGAGCGGGCCACTACGCGCCCGCCGCCGGAAAGCACCTGCGAGCGGAAGGAATGGGCTTCCGCCGCTAAAGTGCGGGAGCGCACGGTCGCCCCGGGGCGCCTGGCGTTAACGTGGGCCGAGTCACAAACATGCCCGGCCCCATGCGCTCCCGAAACTCCAATACCGCCGCCGTCGCGCAGCAAGCCAAATGCTGAGGATAGCAGCGGCTCGCCGGCGTAGAACGCAGCGGCGCCGTGCCATCGCCGCAGATCTTGCGCGAGACTTTCACCGCCAACGCGCGAGGCACCCCGACACCGAGAAGCGCCGCAAGGCCCCCGCGTTGCGCGCGGAGGAGCGCGACGAGCGGTTGGCGAGCGACGACGCGTCGTGGCCGGTCGCGGTAGCGGGTTCCTCGTCAGCGCGTACCTTCGACGCGGTCCCATGGAGCGTCAAGTGAGCACGCAGGTCGGTCGCGGCGCGCGCGATGGCCGGCGACTTCCGATGGCGCTGCGGCGATCTGCGCGACTCTGCGGTTTCCCGGCGATCAATGACCGTCCAGAAGGCGATCCGTTTCCTTCTTGACTACCGAATAGCATTCACATGAAAACTGCTCGAGCTTCGCTCGATCGAGCACCGTGATCTTGCCTCGGCTGTAGCGGATGACGCCGGCTTTTTGGAGCTCTCCGGCGGCCGCCGTGACACCTTCGCGCCGAACGCCGAGCATGTTCGCGATGAGCTCTTGCGTCATCTTCAGCTTGTTAGATGTGAGCCGATCCAGGGAAAGCAGCAACCATCGGCACAATTGCTGATTCACCGAATGGTGTCGATTGCAGACGGCCGTCTGCGCCATTTGCGTAATCAGCGCCTGTGTGTAGCGCAGCAGTACGGTCAACATTTGGCCGTGCCGATCGAACTCCACTTTGAGCCGCTTCCTGTCCAGGCGATAAGCGGATCCGGCGCTCTGCACGATCGCTCGACTCGGAGTGGTCTCTCCGCCCATGAATAACGCGACACCGATTGCCCCTTCGTTGCCGACGACTGCGATTTCCGCAGAGGCACCGTCCTTCATCACGTATAGCAGCGAGATAATCGAATCCGTCGGAAAATAGATGTGCCGCAACGTCTCCCCCGACTCGTAGAGAACCATGCCCAACGGCATCGAAACGAGGCTGAGATGCGGAAAGAGGCGATGCCGTTCGTCCTCGGGCAGCGCCTTCAGAATGTGATTGTCGTGCGGGCTGGGCTCACCCATTCGCTAGACACGCCGCGAGACAGCGGACTCCACTATACGCGCTATGTGCGGTGGGGCACACAAACGGCAAAGCCCGGTTGTCCGGCGGCGTCATGACGGTTGAGTGCGCTAGCGTACGGAACCGCAGCGAACGCGTATTTATCCTCCTCGCGACACCCCGGAGTACGCGGGAGTCGTCCTCGTTTGCGACTCGACGCTTGCAGGTTACCGGATGACCGAAAGAGTGCGTTCAGCGCCGCGCAATGCGCGACATCCACGGCTCGACGCCGTCGCGTGGGCTCGCGCTCTCAGACCTTACAGGAAGTCAAACGGCATGCGCGGTGCGCGCGAGCTCGCGGTGACGGTGATGGGATTCGCGTCGATCGTGTATTCGATGATCTGGGCGATCGAGATCGAGCTTTTCCCCTTGTACGCGCTACTGATCTTGCCTGCGGCCGGCTTCCTCGTCCGGTTGTTCATGATTCAGCACGACTGTGCGCATCGCTCGTTCTTTCCGAGCCGGTGCGCCAACGATTGTGTCGGCCGCCTGATTGGGATTGCCACGCTTACACCGCACGATCACTGGCGCGCGAGCCACGCTTTCCATCATGCGAGTTCCGGAGACCTCGACCGGCGCGGCATCGGGGACGTGCTTACGCTCACCGTGGCGGAATACTTGGCTCTATCTCCGTGGGGCCGTCTTCGTTATCGCCTTTATCGACATCCCGCCGTTATGTTCGGCATCGGGCCGTCGTTCTTGTTCCTGCTGTTCAATCGATTGCCGCTGGGCTTCATCAAGAAGGGGTGGCGGCCGTGGCTCAGTACGATGGCTACGAATTTCGGAATCGTTGCCATGCTGGTGATGCTGATCGCGACCATAGGACTGCGCCCGTTCCTTTGGATCTACCCGCCGACCGTGCTGGTAGCGGCGGCCGCGGGTGTTTGGCTGTTCTACGTGCAGCATCAATTCGAGGGTACGTACTGGGCCAGAGGTGCAGCGTGGAACGCCCACGACGCTGCGCTGTACGGAAGCTCGCACTACCACCTGCCCACCGTTGTCCGCTGGTTCACGGCCAACATCGGAATGCACAACGTGCATCATCTGTCGAGCCGGATCCCGTTCTATCGTCTGCCCGAGGTTTTGAACGACCACCGGGAGCTTGGGGACGTCGGGCGCGTGACACTCCTTCAGAGTCTCAGGGGCGTTCGCCTCGTGCTCTGGGACGAAGAGCGACGGCGACTGGTGTCGCTGGAGCAATTGGGTTCTTTGAGCTGCGTCGACTCGAATCGAATCACCGACTCGCTCGGTGTTGCTGCAGCCGGCGATCGGTTGCAGGGCGAAATCCAGGCAGACGCCGGCTAATCCGCGCACACTGTGCTCAGCCGGCCCTCGCCGGTGCCCCCCCCAAAGGAACACACCTGAGCGCATCCCTTTACGTGAGTAATCTGCCGTCCGCGGCAACGAAAGAGGCGCTCACGACGACATTCGCCAAGTTCGGAACCGTTCGTTCCGTTAAGCTGAAGCACGATCCCGCCGGGCAGCTCACACACTGCTACGCTTTCATCGAGATGAACACGACGGCAGAAGCGCGCGCGGCCGTGGCGGCTCTGAACGCGACGCGGTTCGACGGGCGTCTCGTGTCCGTGTCGCGTGCGGCGCGGAGCTGACGTAGCGAAGACGCCAAGTCGACTCACGCGCCGCGCAACGCGACTTGCACCCGCTGCGGCGTCAACGGGTATTCGCGTAAGCGCACGCCGGTGGCGTCGAACAGCGCGTTTGCGATCGCGGCCGCTGCCGGGCTCAACACCTCTTCGCCGCCGCCGCTCGAAGGCTGATCGAGGCGCTGCACGACGATCGGCGTCACTTCTGGACATTCGCTGAAACGCAGGATGGGGTAGCTCGCCCAATCGACGCTCGTGACGCTCGCGCTGTCGAACGTCACCTCCTCTTTGAGGACGCGACTCGTCGCCTGCACGAGCATGCCCGTGATCTGGTTCTCGACGAAGGCGGGGTTTACCGCCAAACCCGCATCGAGCGCGCCGTACAGGTGCTTCGCAACGACGAGCCCCGTGTCGCGGCTCACCTCGATCTCGGCGACGGCAGCGGCATACGACGACGTGTGCGTGCCGAGCGCGATACCGCGACCCGTGACGACTCGCTCCTTTGAGGGCTTCGCGGCCGCTTTGCGCGGTTTCCAGTTCGCGGCATGCGCAACCGCATCGAGCACGGCGAGCCACCGCTCGTCGGCGATGTTTCTCCGCCGGAACTCGTACGGATCCGCGCCCGCGAGATAGGCGAGCTCGTCGATCGTTTGCTCGGACGCAAATGCAAACGAAATATCGAGCGGGGAACGCAGATTGGAACCCTTGAGATATCCGTGGATGCCGAGCACGCGGTGATTCACGAGCAACCGATTCGGGATTTCGTACATCGAGCCCAGGTTGAGTGGGCTCATTTCCAGGGCGATCGGGCCCGTGGTCTCTGCGGGCGGTGTGCCGAGCGCAAGCTGCTCCGAAGTCTCCGCCACCATCCAACCGTGCTGCCAACCGTCGTACTGGTACGCGACGACTTTGCCGGCCGCATCGAGCCCCAAACGCACCTCGGCGAAGTGTGCCGGGCCGTAATTGTCCCAGCCATGCTCGTCGGCGCGCATGAACTGCACGCGCACGGGCTTATAGATGAGTCGCGACATGATCGCCGCGGCTTCGGCCGCGTCGTCGTAGCAGCTGTGACCGAAGCTGCCCGAGCTTTCGTAGTAGACGACACTGACACGGTCCTCGGGCACGCCCGTGACCTTGGCAACCTTGGCGCGGGTCTCGTAAAGATTCTGCGTCGAGCACATGACGACGGCTTGCACGCTGCCGACATCGGCGATTGCGCAGTTCGGCGCAAACGGCGCGTGCGCCTGATACGGGCCGCGGTAACTTCGCGTGACGACATGCGCTGCACTGCGCAACGCCGCGTCGACGTTGCCTGTCTCGAGCACGACGCGATCCACGGTCTTGGAGCTGCGCATCTGCGCGTGCATCCCGGCGGTACCGGGCAACGTGGCGGTCGTCTCCCACGTGACGCGCAGCTCCCGCGCGGCGCGCACGGCGTCCCACTCGTTCGGCGCCACGACGCCTACGAAATCGCCACGGCGCACGGCGCGCGCGTCCGGAATGTGGCTGATCGACCGCTCATCGACGCTGAGCACGCGCGCGCCATCGCCGTAGGAGCCTTGACCGCGGGGTCGTACGACGCGGCCATGCCACATGCCGGGCCAGCGAATGTGCTGCATGTGCGTGTGCGTGCCGGCTGCCTTCGCCGGTATGTCTTTACGCGGCACCCTGGTGCCCACGATCTTGTAGTCGCGCGGCGGTTTGACCGGCGCCTTGCCCGTGAACGGCAGATTGAACGGCCGATCGCCGAGCAAGTCGCCGTAGCTGACCGAACGAGTCGGCGCGCCGCGCACGCTCACCACCCCGGCGGCGACCGTGAGCTCCGCGACGGGCGCACCGAGCCGCGCCGCGGCGAGAGCGAGCAACGCTTGGCGCGCCTCGGCCGCGGCTGCGCGAACTCGTGGACCGCCGAGCGCCACGGACGCACTCGCTACGGTGCCGCCCTGATTCGGCGACCGGTCGCTCGACAGGCGCGTGACGTTCATCTGCTCCATCGAGAGATCGAGCTCCTCGGCGGCGATTTGCAGCAGCGCCGTCGAGGCGCCCTGGCCGAGCTCGGCATGACCGTGGAACACCGTAGCCGTGTTGTCGCCGTGGATAGCAAGCCACGAGTCGAGCAGCTTTTGTTCCGGCTGGCCGGGCCCGAGCGTCAGCGCGACGCCGATGGGCTCCTGTGCGCCGGCACGCAGCGGCAGCGCAAATCCGACGAGCAGCGCGCCACCGGCTTTCAGGAGATCGCGCCGCGGGAATTCGACCGTGCGAGACTCGTGGCTCATTTCGCCACCTCGCGCGAGGCGCGTCGGATGGCTTTGAGAATGCGCGGATACGTGCCGCAGCGGCACAGGTGCCCGTTCATCGCGGTGCGGATCTCGTCGTCACTCGGCCGCGGGTTGCGCGCCAGAAGCTCCGCCGCCTTGATCGTCATGCCGTTGTAGCAATACCCGCATTGGATCGACTGCTCGTCGATGAACGCTTGCTGCACGGGATGGAGCGCCGGAACGCTCGCGAGCCCCTGCTGTTTCGCGAACCAACTGGGGAGGGCCTCGAGTGTCGTCACGGATTTCGTGCCGATCGCGCTGAGCGGCGTAATGCAGGAGCGTGTTTCCACGCCGTCGACGAGCACCGAACACGAGCCGCACTGCGCGAGCCCGCACCCGAACCGGGGGCCGCGCAAGTCGAGCTCGTTCATGAGCACGTAGAGCAGGGGCGTGTCGGGCGCGGCGTCGACTTGGTGCACTTGTTCGTTCACCGTGATCTCGATGGCCATCGATCCCCCTTGGCGACCTAACGTACGTTCGAAGGAGTCATGCGCGCCGCTGGGTGTGCGCCGGGCTGCATGGTTGTAGCGCAAGGTCCCTCGTCCCACAAGGAGACCTGAAGCTCGCCGAGCGGCTCGAGGTGAACGCCCGTCGCGGGATTTGCCTCCGGCGCAAAGCGGGAAGACCGACCGCTCGAATCAGTGACGGAGACCGCGTCCGCCATCCGCGTGGCCGAGCAGACATGCGAGCGCGGCACGGCGAATGCCCCTACACTGCCGGCCCATGAAGATACCCAAGGGCCTGCAGCCGCTGATCGACGACGGCATCATCGACCACGTGGTGCGGCGGCTCAAAAGCGGCAAAGAGGCATCCGTCTACCTCGTGGCGTGTGGCGCGAAGATCCGCTGCGCAAAGGTTTACAAGGAGGCCGAGCAACGCGGCTTCCACAAGCTTGCGCACTACCAGGAAGGCCGCAAGGTGCGCGGCAGCCGCGATGCCCGCGCCATGGGTAAGGGCGGTCGGTACGGTCGCAGCGTGCAGGAAGCGGAGTGGAAGAACGCCGAGGTCGAGGCGCTCTACCGACTCGTCGGCGCAGGTGTGCGTGTGCCGCAACCCTACGGTGTGTTCGACGGCGTACTGCTGATGGAAGTGGTGTGCGATGCCGATGGCAATCCGGCCCCCCGCCTGAACGACGTCGAGCTCACACCGGACGAGGCTCGGCGATGGCACGCGTTCATGATCGCGCAGATCGTCCGTATGCTCTGCGCGGGACTCATCCACGGCGATCTGTCCGAGTTCAACGTGCTACTGGATTCTGCAGGTCCGGTGATCATCGATTTGCCGCAAGCCGTGAACGCGGCCGGCAACAACAACGCGTTCCGTATGCTCGAGCGCGACGTCAACAACATGCGCGAGGCTTTCGGCCGCGCTGCGCCGGAGCTTCTGGCAACCGAGTATGCCCACGAGATCTGGAAGCTTTACGAGGCAGGCCAGCTGCAGCCGGAATCGCCGCTCACCGGACGCTTCGAGCACGACCGCGTCGAAGTTGACGTAGTGGCGGTGCTCGATCTCATCGAGGATGAGCGGCTGCTTGCGGAGGAGCGGCAGCGGCGCCGGGAGGAAGCCGCCGCAGGAGTTTGAAAGAGGTTGCGCGGTAGCGTCATGGCAGCCGAGGGCTGAAACGATGCAGATCACGAAACGATTGTTGTGCGCTGGCGCGATGGTGGTGACGTTCAGCTTGGTGGCTGCGCGTGTCGGAGCGCAGAACGACGCGGACGTCGATGGCGGCAGGCGACTCTTCCAAGGCATGTGCACTGAGTGCCATGGCGCCGGCGGCACCGGAGGCGATGCACCCAGCCTCAATCGTCCGCGACTCAGCCACGCGATCGACGATACGGCGCTGGCGAGCGTGATCGCGAACGGCATTCCGAATACGGCGATGCCGCGCGTCCGACGGTTCAGCGAAGCCGAACTGGGGCAGCTTGTCGCTTACGTGCGATCGCTCGGCAAAACCATGCCGGAGCGCGTTGCGGGTGACGCGAAGAAAGGTGCGGCCATTTACAAGAATCTCGCCTGTTCCGCCTGCCATATCGTCGCTGGCGAGGGTGGCAACCTCGGCCCGGAACTCACTGAGATTGGATTCTTGCGCGGCGCCGCGTACTTGCGGGAAGCCGTGATCGCTCCGGACTCATCGCTGCCCAGGGGCACACTGTCGGTGCTCTCGCGAGGCTACGCAGAGTACATGCCGGTGCGCATCGTGAACGGCCAGGGCAAGGAGATCCGCGGGATCCGCATCAATGAGGATGCCTTCACGATTCAGGTGCGCGATGTGGCCGGCACGTTCTACTCGCTCCGCAAGAGCGACCTCGAGGTTCTCGACAAACAGGCGGGGAAAAGCGTCATGCCGAGCTTCGCATCTCGTCTGAGCGCGCCGGAACTCACGGATCTCATTGCCTATCTCGTGAGCCTGCGGGGGGCCGAACAATGAAGAAGCTCGTCACGGTCCTGGTTGCCGCATACCTGCTCGGACAAGGATCCGCGTTCGCCCAGGTTTCCTACGACCGCCTCGTCAACGCCGCGAAAGAACCGGCGAACTGGTTGACTTACGCCGGCGACTACACATCGCAGCGCTATACCCAGCTCGATCAGATCAACACGCAAAACGTCTCTCAACTGAAGCCGGCCTGGGTGTATCAGCTTCGAGCAGCCGGTGTCTTCGAAACCTCGCCGATCGTGGTGGATGGTGTGATGTATATCACCGAGCCGCCGAGCACGGTGACTGCACTCGACGTGCGCACCGGGCGTCCGTTGTGGACCTGGACGCCTAGAATTCCCGACGATGTAATCGTGATCGGTTCGCCTCCGGTGAATCGCGGCGTCGCGGTGCTCGACAACATGGTGTACGCGGGATCGATCGCCGGCCACCTAGCTGCGCTGGACGCGAAATCGGGGGCGCTCCGATGGGACGTCGCCGTGGACGACAACAAGTTGGGTTACTACCTGACGCTGGCGCCGCTCGCGATCGACGGCAAGATCATCGTCGGCGTGTCGGGCGCCGAAAACGGTATCCGAGGATTCATCGACGCCTACGACGCGAAGACAGGCAAGAGGCTGTGGCGCAGGCACACCATTCCGGCGCCGGGTGAGTCCGGCAACGAAACGTGGGGCGGCAAGGACAGCTGGAAAACCGGCGGCGGTTCGACGTGGCTGACTGGTTCCTACGATCCCGAGTTGAAGCTGTTGTATTGGCAGACCGGGAATCCTGGACCTGATTGGAATGACGACAACCGGCCCGGCGACAATCTCTATACATGTTCTGTTCTGGCACTGAACCCGGACGACGGCACGATCAAGTGGTACTTTCAGTTCACGCCGCACGACACCCATGACTGGGGACGCGAGAAGACTCTGGGGCTGTTCGAGCCGATGAACACGCCGCCAACCCCTAGTAGCTGGAAAGGACTGCGATGAAGAACCAGACGCTCGTCGTATTGACCTTATTCGTCGTAGCTGCACAAGCGACGCCCGGTAGATCCCAGCAGATTACGTTCGCCGCTCAACCCGCTGAGGTGCTCTCGAACGACAAAGTCGCGCTTACCGTGACCACCCTCGGCGCTACTTTGGCGAGCATTGTGCTGTCGGATGATCCGGCGAAGTTGAACCCGCTGTGGGATCCGGTGCGCATCGCGCGCGAGCAGGGTCGCGAGGTAGCCTTCAACGGCTCCGCCGGCCACTTCGTCTGCGTCGACGGCTTCGGACCCGCATCTACCGGACGAGCGTGCGGCGGGCATGCCGATGCACGGCGAGGCGCACGTGACGCGGTTCGAGATGTCGCGTGTTGAAGAGCCAAGCGGAAACGCGGTGACGTTTACCGCAAAGCTGCCGATCGTGCAGGAGTTCTTCACGCGCACGTATCACGTCGTTAAGGGCGAGAACGTGGTGTACGTCGACAGCCAGCTGGAAAACCTCATGGGTTTCGATCGGCCCGTGAATTGGGGCGAGCACGCCACGATCATGGCGCCGTTTCTCCAGCCGAATGTCACGACGGTCTATCTTTCCGGCACGCGCTCGCAGAATCGAGACTACCGGCCTCCGGCCGGACAGAACCCGCAGGCGGGCGGGGGCGGTGGTGCCGGAGCAACCCAGCGGCGTCTCGTTCCCGGTCAGGATTTCACATGGCCAATGGCGCCGGGCCTGGACGGAAAGCCTGTTGACTTGAGCTCGCCTCCAGAAGACGCGCACTTCCTGGATCACGCGACGACGCTACTCGACCCGACCCGAGACCTCGAATGGGTGGCGGCGCTCAACACCAGCCGTCACCTGGTGTACGGGTACGTGTTCCGCCGCCAGGATTATCCGTGGGTGCAGCATTGGGACAACTACCCCAACACAGCGCAGCTGGTGCGCGGAATGGAGTTCGCTACGCAGCCCTACGACGTCTCCCGCCGCGACACGGTGACCTTGCGGTCTATGTTCGAGACTGCGGTTTACCGCTGGCTGCCTGCGAAATCGAAAATTGAATCGCACTTCCTCCTTTACTACGCGCGAGTGCCCGAGGGTTTCAGCAGAGTGGACGACGTGCGGCTGGAAAACGGCCGGCTGGTTATCGAGGATCGCGGGGCGAACGAACGGGTTGTATTGGCGGCGTCTCGCGGGCTGCCAAACAACCCTAGTGCCCTACTTCCGTATTGAATCATCGCGTCGTGGTCTCGATTACGGCGGCGTGGGGCGGAAGCCCGACGAGCCCCGAATGTCCGTGACTTCACGCACCCGGCTGATCGGCATTCGGGAAGAAGAGCTGCTCGCCGCCGATCTGGTATTCGGCTATCGCGTTCTGTCCGTCAGGCGAAATGATCCAGTCGATGAAGGCCTGGCCGTCCTCGCGTTTCACCGTCGGATGCGTCGCGGGATTGACTAGCATGACGCCGTACTGATTCATGAGCCGCTTGTCGCCCTCGACGAGGATCGTGAGGTCGCCGCGATTCTTGAACGCGAGCCAGGTGCCGCGATCCGCAAGGATGTACGCGCAGCATCGACGAGGCGGTGTTGAGCGCCGGCCCCATGCCCTGGCCTGTCTCGCGGTACCACGGACCCTTTTCCTGTGACCGATGTCGACGCTCGCCATCTTCCACAGGTCGATCTCGGCGATGTGCGTGCCACTGCGATCGCCTCGGGACACGAAAGGTGCGCCTGCGTTCTTGATCTTGCGCAATGCGTCGAGCGTGTCCTTCCCGCCCGCGATCCCGGCTGGGTCTGCCGCCGGGCCGATCAACACGAAATCGTTGTACATGACCGGGAAACGCTTCACTCCGTGACCTTCGCTTCAGAAACTGCTCTTCTGCAGACCGCGCGTGCACGAAAACGACGTCCGCATCCCCGCGGCGCGCGAGGTCTAGTGCTGGCCAGTGCCGAGCGCCACGACGCGCACCTGGATGCCGGAGCTGCTTCTCGAAGATCGGGAGAATGTGACGAACAGTCCGGACTGCTCGGTAGAGGTCGTCGACGCGACGGTGATGAAGCGTTGCGCAAGCACGCTCGGCGTGAGCGCGAACGCGAGTGCCAGAAGCGCGATTCGCGATGATAGTCTCGCCTCAGCTCCATGGCAGTTCTCCCTTGATGAAGGCCGCAGCTTCCGCCGTCGACGGTTGCGCGAAAAAGCGCTCGACGGGCGAGCGCTCCATCAGGCGGCCGGCGATGATGAACAGGATCTCGTCGCCCAAGCGGCGTGCCTGGCCAAGGTTGTGCGGTCGTCATCACGATCTTCGTGCCGCTTGCACGGATCTGATCGACGATCGTCTCGACCTCGCGGGTCGCGCTCGGATCGAGATTGGCAGTGGGCTCGTCGAGGAATAGCACCTCCGGGCGTAGTGCCCACGCGCGGGCGAGCGCGAGCTTTTGCTGCTCGCCGCCGGATAGGACGCGCGCAGGATGGTGCGTTGCGGCTCGCAGACCCACGGCGTCGAGCACTTCGTGCGCGCGCTGGTTGCGCTCCGTGCGCGAGGCTCCGGCAAGCTTGAGGCCGTAAGTCACGTTTCGCGACGGCGGATCGCCTCAGCATCACCGGCCGCTGAAACACCATGGCCTGTGCACGCCGGCCTGACGCTCGTCGCCACCGCCGCGCCATGCAATCGCGGCCCGACGTCGGCGTTAGGAGTCCGTGACACAATCGCATCAGCACGCTCTTACCGGCCCCATTCGAGCCCTAGGATCACCGTTCTTGGCCCCTGCGTGAGCTCGCAGGAGACTCGGTCGATAATCGTGCGGCCGCCGGCGCTGAAGGAAACGTCGTCGAGTATCAGTGGTAGCACGGCGGTCTATCCATATCGGCGCGCTGCCGCAGACTTGACGAGCTGGGCCGCCGCGTTTACGACAAAGACGACCGCCACGAGGATGATCCCGAGACTCAGCGCAAGGGGCAGATCGCCTTTGCTCGTCTCGAGCGAGATCGCCGTCGTCATCACGCGGGTCACTCCGTCGATGTTGCCGCCGACGATCATGACGGCGCCGACCTCTGCGGCGGCGCGCCCAAACCCCGCAAGGACAATGGTGACGAGCGAGAATCGCGTGTCCCAGAGCAGCGTCCCCGCCGCCGTCGACGATGTCGCACCGAGCGAGCGCAACTGCTCTTCGTATTCGTGCCACGCGTCTTCCAGCACCTGGCGCGACAGACCGGCGATGATTGGCGTGACGAGAATCGTCTGAGCGATGACCATCGCGGTCGGTGTGAACAAGAGCCCCAGCGCGCCGAGCGGGCCCGCTCGCGACAGTAAGAGATATACCAGCAGTCCGGCGACGACGGGCGGAAGCCCCATGAGGCCATTCAGTGTCACGAGCAAAAACTGACGACCGGGGAAACGCCGGATCGCGAGCGCAGCGCCGAGCGGCAAACCCATGACGGTGGCTGCAGCGACCGCGGTGAGGCTCACTTCTAGGCTCAGCAGCACAATGGCATACAGTTTCCCATCGGCTGCCGCAATCAGGCGCGCGGCGTCGGCGAACGCCGATCCTATGTCTCCCATTCAGCGTGGATGCCGTGTGGTGTCGGTATAAGCGAAGAGGGGAGTCTAGCCGAACGATTCGGTTAGGGGGCGGGGAGGCTGGCGCCCGCCCAGGGGTTACTCTCGCTCGAGCGAAGTCGCGCGGCACTTGGGCGTGCGGACGTGACGTCGAAGAGACCGTATCGCGAAGGTTGCCTGCAGCGCAAAACCTCAAGTGAGGACGCGCTAGAATCTCTTATAGGAAGTAACGATAACTAATTGATTTTGTGGTCGAGGTGATAGGATTTGAACCTACGGCCCCTGCGTCCCGAACGCCGCTAAGCCGTCTAACGCCGTCTTCCGTCCATTCCTAACATACTGATCGTCAGATGTTTTGTCTTAGTTTGTCTACCCTCGTTTATGACGAATTTGCCGTACCATTGCCGTACACGTTCGTCCTGATTGAGCCCGCCGTCGCACTCAGCATTGCTTTCTCGATCAGCGTCACGCTTTGGATCGGTGCAGCGTGGTATCTCCTGCTCGCCCCAGTCGCGATGGCGCTATCCCGAACTCGCACGGCCGAGTCTTCGTGGTGGCGGTCGCATCGTGAGCTGCGGGAAAGCGATGTAGCACCAAGCCTCGATCGCGGGACTCGTCTCGATCGACTTGGCTAATCTGATTGTGGTATTGCCGTTGCACGACGAGGCGGCGGCAGATCGTACGGCGGCAAATGCCATCGACTGCGCCCAGGACAACGCATCGAACGGATCGGGTGCCCGAGCTCGATCTTCTGCGATTCCTCGCAGCAGTCGGCGTTGTCTTTTTTCATCTGCTACGGACTGGTCCGTTGGCGCTTCCGTCTCGATACGGCTACCTCGGCGTGCCACTGTTCTTCTTAATTAGCGGCTTCGTGATCCTCTGGACGGCGACCGGCAAGACCGCGCTGCAGTTCACCCTGGCCCGCGTCGCTCGCCTGTATCCGTCATTTCTTGTGTGCGGAATACTGACGGCGATCGCGTTGGCGCTGGCCGGCCAGGCGGTATCGCTTCCAAACTTGCTAGCAAACTTGTCGATGCTCACCGTCGTCAGTCCAAAGTTCGGCGCGTATCTCGACGCGGTGTACTGGACGCTCGCGCTAGAGATCAAGTTCTACTTTCTGATCTTCGCGCTTTTGCTTTTCAAGCAGATCCACAGGATCGAGTACGTGCTATTGGCGTGGCTTGTGGTACTCACGCTTCAGTGGCCCGAAAGACTCACGCTCTTGAACTATGGCGCGCTGTTCGTAGGTGGGTGCTGCTCGTATCTCATCCGTGCGCACGGCGTCACGTGGCGGCGCGCAGTGATCCTTGCGTGGAGCGCTGTTCTCTCGGTGAGGTTCGCGACCGAGCAGCATTCGGGGTTCACTCAGTTGCCGGGGGTCGAGCCCAAAGTCATTGTGGCGACGGCATCGTGGCGATGTACGTCGTGATGACGGCGGTTGCACGGCGCAAGGTTCAACTGCCGGTCTCGACGACGAGGTACGTGCTGGGAAGCATGACCTATCCGCTGTACCTGACGCAGCTCGACGGCAGCGTTCGCGGAATCCCGGTGTCGTTTGCCGTGGACGGCAAGCAATACGTGGCGATCGCCGCAGGGTTCGCGTTGTTCGTCTACGGCCTTCCGTAGCGGAGGACCCTTACGTCCAGTATTCCACCGTCTAGCGTGGGATCAGGGACGTTAGGCGACAACGTAGGTTCGGGAACCCGCGTGACGAACAACCGTTGTTAACCGTTTTTAGCATGTCGAGCCCGACATCCGGATCGTATAGTCGCCATGTTCGGCCCGGTCGCAACCAACGAGCACGGAGAGCCCATGAACAGAGGAACGACGTGGACGATGGCGATCGCAATGCTCGCGAGCGTCGGCGCGGTCCAAGCGCATCACACCGGCTCGATGTACGAGCAATCGCCGATCTGGATAAGAGGCACGGTCGTCCGCTTCGATCGCACCAATCCTCACAGCATCATCACGCTGGAGGATCGGGGCGACGACGGACAAGTTCGCCGTTGGGCCGTCGAGGGCCCCGCTCAATTCCAGCTCGACCGAATGGGAATCGCCGAGGATTTTCCGAGAGTCGGCGACGTCCTCCAGTTTTGCTCCTTCCCGTATAAGCCGGAGCATTTGGCTCGGTTCCGATCACAAGATCCCGACGGCGTGCCGCGCCAGTTGATCGAAGGGCACGTGATGGTGATGTCGGATGGCGAAAGGCAGTTCTGGGATCCGCACGGGATCCTCAGCGCGTGCATCCAGAGCTCGGGCGATCCGCGAAAATCGTGGGTCGACTTCCTGAACTCGAATTCGAGAGCGCGGGAAGCATGGTGCCAGCAGCGAGGATGGCCGGCGACTCAGTCGACGACGTCGTCGAGAGAGCTCGTTGACGATATCGACCGCTGGATCGACAAGCCTTGCCAATAGACGACGAGCGGACGTCTCCGCGCTTTCGGGGGCGCGTGCTCGCCCCGCCGGCCGACCCTCAACCCCAGGGTCATGCGTTTGCGGCCCACCAGCTCTCGGACGGACGAACCAACCGTCGAGGATTCGAGATCAGCGGCCAAGTTCCTTTAGGCGCTGTATACGGCCAGCGAGGGCCTCGTACTTCGTCGCGGAGGACGTGAATGCCTCTATCGAGCTTGGCGTCGTGTCACGCTTGGCGTCATTGCGCGCACGTTGCGCCTTCTCCCGGCACGACCATTCGATGAGTTGTAGATCCTCGACCGTGAAGTGACACGGGACGAGCCTCGGTTTCGCGGATGATGTGGACATTGCTCCAGTATGCCAAATCTTGGCGAATCCGACTCTGCCACCGAAGCGGCGCGTTAAGTGTCAGCGAGAAGGCAGGAACCAGAATACTTGCGCTCGTTCTTCTCGTTCTCTATGTCCCGGCGTAATGGCGCCAGTCTTGGCGTCTACGTCCAGAGACACTTGTTTGCCGTCCATGGCGGTAGCCATGGCGTCAAAGTGATCGCCTTCCTTCTTGACGCCTTGGACGTCGGTGTAACCGGCCGCTTCTAGTCTGCTCTTGACCTGAGCGGCCGTCAGATCCGCGGCAGCGCATGATGCCGATCACCAGTCCTTCATTGGGTTTCCTCCTTGCACCGCAAGGCACAGCTAGACCGCAGTCCCGCGAGCGCTCTGTTCGGTGCCGCACACTATCGAGCATCGCGAGCATGCACGGGCGGGGCGGCCAGATCGGCGGCTACTCGAGCCCTTGGGAGTTCTTCGCCCTTCGCGTCGGTCGTCGTCATGCCACGTTTCGGCTACGCGCCGACTTCAGCGAGCGACATGGCGCATCGCGCCTCTCGCGTCGCGATGTGCCCCACCGGACTTAAGGGGTAAAATGCTTCGCACCGGAGGGCCTCTCCTCTAGATGAGGTGCCGTCCAGTGCCCGAGCCGACCCGCGCGAGAATCCACATCCTCGACGCACTTCCCGCCGAGGAGCGGGAACGACTGTTTCCACACATGACGCTCGTCGAAATGCCGCTCGGTATGGTCCTGTACGAGGCGGGTGGCACACTTCGCCACATCTATTTCCCGACCGATTCGATCGTCTCGCTGCTGTACATCATGAAAGACGGCGCATCGGCCGAGATCGCCGTCGTGGGCAACGAAGGCGCGGTCGGCGTCTCGCTTTTCATGGGCGGTGAGACCACGCCGAGTCGGGCGATCGTGCAAAGCGCGGGCTCCGCATATCAGCTCAGCGGTCGGCGTCTGAAGGAAGAGTTCGAGCACCATGGCCAATTGCTGCACGTGCTACTGCGTTACACGCAGTCCCTGATCACGCAGATGTCACAAACAGCGGTCTGCAACCGCCATCATTCGATCGATCAACAGTTGTGCCGCTGGTTGCTGCTGTCGCTCGATCGTCTGCCCTCGAATCGATTGAACATGACACAGGAGTTGATCGCCAACATGCTCGGCGTACGGCGCGAAGGCGTGACCGTAGCGGCCGTAAGCTCCGAGACCTCGGCGTGCTTCACTACAGCCGCGGGCGTATCACGGTGTTCGATCGGCCTAAGCTGAGAAGCTGGCGTGCGAGTGCGATGCCGTGGTCAAGCAGGAGAACAGATCGCCTGCAATCGCCCCACGCGCTGGGTTAAAGAAACCCCGCCCAGTTATGGCGACGCAGAACGATAAACGGGCGGTGCGATGTTACCTATTGTTATTACTAGCTTTTGTTGGTCGGGGTGATAGGATTTGAACCTACGGCCCCTGCGTCCCGAACGCAGTGCTCTACCAGGCTGAGCTACACCCCGACTTGAGGGCGCGTATTGTGGCACAACGCTGGCGCGGTCCGCACGGCACAATACGCGGCGGATCGACAGTGGCTGAACGACCCAACGAGAGCACGGCTTGACGACACTCGCTTCCCTCGGCTTCGACGACTTCTTCGCGAGCCAATTCGCGCAGCTCGATGCCGGGCTGGGTGCCCGCGCGCATCGTCGCGGAAGGGCAGAGCAGCTTCCACGTCGCGGGTTGCCGCGCGCCGCTCGCCGATCTTGAGCGGGCGATTGATGAAGACGCGCGACAAGGTCGCGCGTCCCGTCGTCGGCGACTGGGTCGCGGTTATCGACGGCGCCGACCGCGCGTCGATTCAACACGTGTGCGATCGGCGTACCACGCTCGTGCGGCGCGCGGCCGGCACGAAGCGCGAGCCGCAAGTCGTCGCGGTGAACGTCGACATGTTCTTCGTCGTCACGACCGCGAACCGCGACTTCAACGAGCGCCGCCTCGAGCGCTACGTGACGGCGGTCTGGAACAGCGGCGCGGAGCCCGTCGTCGTGCTCAACAAGATCGATCTCGACGCCGATCTCGCGCCGCTGCTCGAGGCGATCGAGCGCGCCGCGATCGGCGTGCCCGTCGTGCGCGCGAGCGCGGCGACCGGCGCGGGCCTCGACGAGCTCCGCGCGCACATCCGCACCGGGAAGCACCGTCGGCTTCATCGGCTCGTCGGGCGTCGGCAAGTCGTCGCTCACGAACCGGCTGCTCGGACGAGACGTGCAGGCGGTCGCGGGATTGCGCAACGACGACCGCGGCCGCCACACGACGAGCGCGCGACAGCTCATCGAGCTCGAGAGCGGCGGCGTGCTGATCGATACGCCCGGCATGCGCGAGCTCGGCTTGCTCGAGGACGAAGGCGGGATCGAGACGACCTTCGCCGACGTCGCGGCGTTCGCGCAGCATTGCCGCTTCCGCGATTGCACGCACACGACGGAGCCCGGCTGCGCGGTGATCGCGGCCGCGGAGACGGGCGAGCTGCCGGCCGATCGGCTCGCGAGCTACCGCAAGCTCGTGCGCGAGATCGCGGCGGCGGCGCGCGCGAGCGATCCGCTGCTCGCTAGCCGCACGAAGGCGCGCTGGAAGTCGACGCAGCGCGCGATGCGCGCGCGCTCGAAGGTCGATCCCAAGCTCAAGCGCGATTAGAAAAGGTATCCGTCCGTGCCGACGCGGGCGTCGTCGGCGTCTCCACGCGCTGGGGCAGCAGCATCTTGCCGAACGTGCCGTCCTGATTGAACGCGGCATGCTTGTACACGCCGCCGATGTGC
The DNA here is from genome assembly GCA_963841645.1 of uncultured Gammaproteobacteria bacterium. GTDB lineage: Bacteria > Pseudomonadota > Gammaproteobacteria > Steroidobacterales > Rariloculaceae > FEN-1219. The sequence continues at coordinate 28,689 of CAWJDS010000005.1, forward strand.
AGCGCGGTGCCGACGATGATGAGCCGCGAGCACCAGACGTGGATCGTGTGCATCGCGTCGAAGAGCCCCATGCTCGCCGGGATCGGACCCGGGATCGTGAACCAATCCCAAACGTGGATCACCTCGCCGCGCGACCAGACCATCAGCGGCCCGGTGATCAGCATGAGCGCCGATCGCGACGCACATCGTGTAGTGCGTGTACTTGCCGATTTGATAGAACAGGCCCGCCTTGCTTCGGCAGCGGGCCCGGGTGGCCGATCTTGAGCCGCCAGATTACGCGCGCCCACAGCAGCAGGTACGCAGTGATCGCGATCGAGGTGTGCAGGCGCAGCGTGGATTCTTGGCGTCTCGGGGTCGGCGTGAATCGAGCTGCCGACGAACCAGAGCGTGAGCACGATGATCGCGGTGGTCCAATGCAATGCGATCGAGATCCAGCCGTAACCCGTCCTTGTGTCCGTCGTCCGCATGCGGGCGTGGATGATACCTGGAGTTCTCGCGCCGAAAAGCGTGGATTTCTGAAGGCTGGGCTAGCGCAATAGGAACGTGAGCAGGAACCACGCGAGCTTGAAGTTCAATAGCTTCAGGCCCTTGCGAGCCTCGGCGGGCGATAGCCGCGCGGTCATCGGCATTGCGCCGAAGACCTTGCCACGGATCAGAAGGTCGCGGCCGCTGCGCTCGAGCCGCTCTATTTCCATAAGCTTCGAGTTGTCGGCGGAGTAGAGCGTGATCACGCGCGCGTCCCGATCTTTTCGAAGTCGATCTTGAGGTCCTCGCACGCGCGCACCGCGGCCGCGCGGCCCGCGCCGAACACGCCGCCGCCCGGATGCTGAAACGGCCCGACGAGGTAGAGCCGCTCGCAGCCCGGCACGATGTTCGACCCGAGATCGGGCGTCGGCCGATGCGCGCCCGACTGATACGTGACGGACGCGATGCCGTGCAGGTCGCCGCGGCGGAAGCTCGACGACGTGCGCTCCATGTCGACCGGGCTGTCGCTGTGATAAGCGAGCACGTTGTCCGCGAGGTTGTCGAGGAAGTTCTCCATGTGGTTGAGCATCCGCTTCACGTAGTGGTGCTTCGTGTCGTCCCACCCGCGGCCGTCGGCGCGCTGGTACGGCACGTAGTCCCACGCGTGCATCGTCGCGGCGCCGGCCGGCGCGCGCGACGGGTCGAACATCGTGAGCGAGCCCAGCCCCACGAGCGGGTAGCTCGAGAATTCGCCGTAGCGAATGCTGTCGAACGACTTGCGGATCGTGTCGTACTTGTTCGGCAGGAGCTCGATCATCACCGCCTTGACGTGCGACGCCGGCGCGGAACTTGAGCGGATGTTTGAGGGCCGCGTGCACGGTGATGCAGCCGACCTCGGAGATCTGCGTCGCGTTCGCGGCCTTCACGACCTCGGGCGCGAGACCTTCGACCATCGAGCCCAGGTCGTGCGGATGCAGTGCGGCGATCACCGCGTCCTTCGCCGCGAACTCGCGGCCGTCCTTCGCGACGGCGCCGACCGCGCGGCCGTTCTTCACGCGGATCGCGGCGACGTCGACTTCGCGATAACACCTCGCCGCCGTTCGCGCGGATGCTCGCGATCAGCGAATCCGTGAGCGTGCCGCGAGCCGCCGACCGGAACGCCGAAGCCGTAGGCCTCGAGGAAGCCGACGAACACGAACGTGCCGAGGCCGGTCGCCTTCTCGTCGGGCGACACGAGGTTTTCGCCCGCGACGCGCGCGAAGTGCATGCGCACCTTGTCGTTCTCGAACAGCTGGCAGAGGAAATCGTGCGAGCTCATCTGCATGTAGCGCCAGAGCTCGCGGCCCTCGCGGCTCTGATCCATCATCGCGTAGGTCGCGCCGAGCGGCGCCGGCGTCGTGTAGAGCGACGACGCGATCATCGGCATGTAACCCGCGGCCTTTTCCGAGAGCCAGCGGAACGCGTCCGCGTCGCGCTTCGAGAACTTCGCGATCTCCGCGCACGTGCGCTCGCGGTCGCGGTACAGCGCGAGCGTCGTGCCGTCCTCGAACACCGACATCATCGGCGGATCGGGGAACACGTACTTGAGCCCGTGCTTCGCCTTGAGCTTGAGCTCGTCGTTCTTAAGCAGCGGGTTGCCCTGAATGAAGATATGCGCCATCGAGTGCTGGTCGTGGCGGTAGCCGGGCACGGTGAGCTCGCGCGTCACGACGCCGCCGCCGAACCACGGGTTGCGCTCGAGCACGGCGACCTTCTTGCCGGCGGCCGCCAGTAGGCCGCCGCGACGAGGCCGTTGTGGCCCGAGCCGACCGTGACGATGTCGTACGTGCTGGCGCTCATAGCAGCTTCAGTTGCTGGAGGATGTAGTGCGAGTCCATGTACTCGCGCAATGCGTAGATCTTGTCGTCGCGGATCTCGAAGATCCACGCGTAGCGGTTGTGATATTCGTTGCCGTTGCTCAGCATGCCGATCCCGGTCGTCTCGGCCGCGACCCAGTCGCCGCTGCCGAGAAGATTCGGTGGACCACGGCCTTCGGGTCTCCGGGCTCGAACAGGCCGCGGACCGGGGCGAGGAACTCGTCGATGATCTTGTCGCGTCCTTTCGTGATCCCGGCGCCGGGGATCGTCTGGGCCGTGGCTTCCCAGCTCGCGTCCTTGTGAAACAGAGGGCGCAGCGCCTCGAGATCGCCCGTGCTCAGGGTCTCGAAGAACTGGCGGACCAGAAACTCGTTGCGGCTTTCGTCGACAGCGGCCGTCATTCTTCTTCTTTCCGCCCTTGGGTCCAGTTGGTCGTCCGTAGCATAACTGCTCACCGCGGGTTGCAGAAAGCAGAGCCGCTCCGGTATACCACTCCGGCGCGAGACCGAAAAAGTGAACGATAGAGGCTCGCGCACGCGCGACGCGCGCGGCAGATCAGCGGCGGACCCGTCGAAGATCCGTCGAGTTAGGGGGGGACAATGCAGCAAACTCAAGGCCGCGGCACCGCCGGCGGCTCGTGGGATACGTCTTACGAGTGGCGCGCCGTCACGCTGCTCGGAATCGGTTTCGGGCTCGTGGGGCTCGACCGCTGGATCATCGCCTCGCTCTTGCCGCTCGGCATGGCGGCCGACCTCGGTCTCGACGTGCAGGACGGCAGCAACGCGGTCGGCGCGCTCGGTCTCGCCTGGGGCGTGCTCGCGATCTTCAGCGGTCGCTTCTCCGACAAAGTCGGCCACCGCAAGGTGCTGATCCCGGCGATCGTGCTCTTCTCGCTGCTGTCCGGGCTTTCGGGTGTCGTAACGGGCGTCACGGGCTTGATCGCGATTCGCGCGCTGATGGGAGCGATGGAGGGCTCGTATTGCCCGACCAGCTTCACGGCCGTCGCGGCCGCGTCGCTTCCTAAACGGCGAGGGTTCAATCAAGGTTTGCAGCAAAGCGGGTTCGCGCTGCTCGGGTTTGGGGCTCGGCCCGATCATCGCGACGCAGTTGCTGCACGTCGTGCCGTCATGGCGCTGGGTGTTCTGGATCGTCGCGATTCCCGGCTTCATCGTGGGCGCGCTGCTGTTCGCCGTGCTGCGAGAGCCCGCGCAGACGCAAGGCGGTGCGCTGATCGGCGCGACGCAGGCGTCGGGACGATGGCTCGAGGTGCTCAAGAGGCGCAACGTCGTGCTCGGCATGCTCGCGCTGTTCTGCGCGATGTCGTGCGTGTTCGTGCTGAGCGCGCTCGTGCCGACGTACCTCGTGAGCTACCTCAAGCTCAGCGCCGACCAGATGGCGATCGTGACGTCAGCGCTCGGCTTCGGCGGCTTCTTCGGGCAATTCGGCGTGCCGGGGCTTTCGGACGTGTTCGGGCGCAGGGTCGTCGCGGTCGTCGGTTTCGTCGGCGCGGCCGCGTCACTGTGGCTGTTCGCGCACACGGGAGCGAATCCGCCGGCACTGTTCGCCGGCTTGTTCGTCGTGTCGTTCTTCTGTCTCGGCAATGTCGCGCTGATCACGGGACCGATCGCGACCGAGGCCGCGCCGGCGGGGCTGATCTCGTCGGCGATCGGCGTCGTCGTCGGCACCGGCGAAATCTTCGGCGGCGGCATCGCGCCGTCGATCGCCGGATACGTCGCGAATCACTACGGCATCGAGAACACGCTTTACGTCGCATTGACCGGCGTCACGCTCGGCGTGGTAGTTAGCGTGTTGTTCAAGGAGACGGCGCCGCGCAAGACGGCACTCGCCGCGAACCGGGCCTGACTCCGAAGCGCCGCGCGCGAGGTCCTTGCGCTAGCGGCCCGCTCCTATACACTGCGGCGCCTCCCAGGGAGGCGGTTCCGTGAGCGCTGAAAATACCGACGCAGCGACGATCGGCCCGTGGCGACGCGGCTTCGCATTGCTGCGCGAGTCCCTCGCCGGCGAGCAGCACGACTACACGCAGGGCCGAGTCGGCCGCGCCGTGCTCCTGCTCGCGATCCCGATGATGCTCGAGATGGCGATGGAGTCGGTGTTCGCCGTCGTCGACATCTTCTGGGTCGCCGGGCTCGGCGCGCCGGCGGTCGCGGCCGTCGGGCTCACCGAGGCCGTGCTCACGCTGTTGTACGCGGTCGCGCTCGGCCTCGGCATGGCGGTGACGGCGCTCGTCTCGCGGCGGATCGGCGCGCACGACCGCCAAGGCGCCGCCGAGGTCGCCGGTCAGACGATCTGGATCTCGCTCGGCACCGCGGCGCTCGTCGCGGCGATCGGCGTGCCGCTCGCGCCCGCGATCCTGCACTTCATGGGCGCGGAGCCCGACGTGATCGCCGGAGGCACGGGCTACACGACGCTGATGTTCGGCGGCTCGATCACGATCTTGCTGCTGTTCCTGCTGAACGCCGTGCTGCGCGGCGCGGGCGACGCCGCGTTCGCGATGCGAGTGCTGTGGCTCGCGAACGGGATCAACATCGTGCTCGGCCCGTGTTTCATCTACGGCGTGGGCCCGTTCCCGAAGCTCGGCGTCATGGGCGCTGCGGTCGCGACCAACATCGGCCGCGGCATCGGCGTGCTGTTCGCACTGTACTGGCTCACGAACGGACGCGCCCGCGTCGTGCTGCGGCTGCCGCATCTGCGTCTGAAGCTCGACGTGCTGCTGAGCGTGCTGAAGATCTCGGCCGGCGGCGTGCTGCAATTCGTGATCGCGACCTCGAGCTACATGGGTCTGATGCTCGTGATCTCGGGTTACGGCAGCGCCGCGATCGCGGGTTACACGATCGCAATGCGCATCATGATGTTCATGTTCTTGCCCGCTTGGGGCCTCAGCAGCGCGGCCGCGACGCTCGTCGGCCAGAACTTGGGCGCGCGCGCGCCCGAGCGTGCCGAGAGCTCGGTCTGGGTCGCGACGAAATACAACACGATCTTCTTGAGCGCGGTCGCAATCGTGCTCGTCGTGTTCCCCGCGACGCTCGTGGGCCTCTTCACGACCGAGCCCGACGTGCTCGGGTACGGCGCGAGCTGCCTCCGCCTGATCGGCCTCGGCTTCCCGCTCTATGCGGTCGGCATGACGATGGTGCAGGCCTTCAACGGCGCGGGCGACACGAGCACGCCGACCTGGCTGAACCTGCTGTGCTTCTGGCTGCTGCAGCTGCCGCTCGCGTACGTGCTCGCGCGCTCGGTCGACCTCGGGCCGACGGGAGTCTTCGTGGCCGCGGCGATCGCGGAGTCGCTGCTCTCGGTCGCGGCTTGGATCGTGTTCCGCCGCGGCTCCTGGAAGCTCAAGGTCGTCTAGGCCCACTGAAAGGGGACATTCCGCTTTTTGCGGAGCATCCGAATAGGCGACGAGACTACCGCTCGCAAAAAACGCGGAATGTCTCCGTTTCGTCTGGGCCGCGCATCGCCAACGCGAGATGCGAGCCATCGATTTTCTGCGCCGGCCCGCTCGCCGCGATCACCCGCTCATATCGCCGCGACGGGAAATTTTGAGACGCAATTCTCGCTGCAAACTTATGTGCAGTCGGCAACCGATCATCGTTGGCCGGCAACCGCTCGTCGGCCCCCGACAACTTGCCTAGCTGGTCGCGGTATTTTCGCCCCAGCTCCATAGAGGTCGTCGCCCAAATGGTTCTCGACATTGACAACATGAGATCAACGAGCGGACGCGATCGGCGGTCACGCGCGCGACCAACGTCACGCTGTGCCCGAGTAGCGGGGGACGTCGCCGAGATTTTGTTAAGGAAATCACCAAGTAATCGCGTGGCGCTGTGTGTGCCATCACGGCGCGACGCTGTCCTGTTGGCTCATGATCTCGCATGTATTCATGCGACTTTTCGCCGAGCCCGCAACGTGAGCCAACTGGCGATGATATGAACGACGCAAACTCCTTGTCTCGAATCGAGCGGAACACGCGACCGCGAATGGCCGGCGTCTCGCTTCTGGAATTGCTCGTCGTCATCACGATCGGCTCGATCTTGTTCTCGATCGGCGTGCCCTCGTATCGCAGTGTCACCAACAGCAATCGCATCGCTGCCGAGGTCAACGGTTTGCTGGGCGATATGCAATATGCGCGCGCGGAGGCGATCAGACGAGGACAAACAGTTACCGTCTGTGCATCCACGGACGCGGCGAGCTGCAGCAACGGAACCAGCTGGCAGGGCGGCTGGCTCGTGTTTTCGAATCCGAACGGCGATACGACTGTCGATCGCGGCGATACGGTGCTGCGCGCCCAAGCGGCTTTTGGCGGCACCGACACGTTTCAGGCGAGCAACAACGTAAGCGCCGTCACGTTCAATCGCGAAGGCTTTGCAACAGGTATCGCAAACGGCGCGTTGATCACGCTTCACGACGCAACCAACACGTCGGCCTGGACGCGTTGCCTTTCGATCACGCGGATCGGGCTGATGGCGACGCAGCTCGACAACGTGACCACGAATGGGTTCACCTGCTTATGAGCCCGCGCGAAGGCTCCAGGTTCGGCGCAACGGCTAACCGCACGCACGGGTTCAGCCTCTTCGAGGTCATGGTCGCGTTGGTCATCATCTCGATCGGCTTGTTAGGCGTCGCCAAGATGCAGGCATTGGCCTATGCGAGCACGAGCACCGCGAGCATGCGTTCTCTCGCCGCGATCGAAGCGGCGAGCTTGGCTTCGGCGATGCGCGCGAATCGCTCGTACTGGGCCGTGGGCGCGGCGCCCGTTGCGATCACGATCACGGGCACGACCATTTCGGACGCAACGCTCGCGGCCACTGCGGCGGCGGCGAACTTCTGCACGCCCGCAGGCAGTGCCCCGTGCACGCCGGCCCAGCTGGCTGCCTTCGATCTTCATCAGTGGGCTACGGCCTTGAACGGACTGCTGCCGAACCCCACCGCGACTATCAGTTGTCCGACGGTCGTCACGCCTATCAATTGCACGATTCAGATCAACTGGGCCGAGAAGATGGTCGCCATCAACGCGCAAGGCGCCGGTGGCCCGGCGATGCAAGCGCCAACGTACATCTTGTACGTGGAGCCGTAGCCCATGCGAGTCATCCCACAGACTAACCGCGCGTCGCGCGCCCAACGTGGCTACACGCTCGTCGAGCTCATGATCGCGGTGCTCGTGGCCCTGTTCCTCTTGGATGGGCTGCTGACGATCGTGCAGAACAACCGGCGCGTCTTCGGCGCCCAGAACCAATTGGCGCAGCTGGAGGATGCCCAACGGCTCGTCATGACGATGATCGCAGATGTCGTTCAGACGGCCGGTTACTTCCCAGATCCGACGGCCAACACTTCGGCCGCGCTGACCGCGACGGCTCCGTTCGCGGCCGGGCAGGCTATCGCGGGGGCCTACAACGCTGCTGCGCCGGGCGACACGATCAGAGCGCGCTACGTGACGGCGTCCGGGGATGGAATCCTCAATTGCAGCGGTTCGTCGAACACCAGCGGCGCGAACCAGATCTACGTGAATGTCTTCAGGATCATCGGCGGCCGGCTGGTCTGCACGATGAACGGCACGCAATACGCGTTGGTGAGCGGCGTGCAGAACCTCAGCGTCCTGTACGGCGTGAAGACGAATTTCGCGATCGACGACAACACGGTCGATACGTATCTGAATGCGAGTGAGATGACGGCTCCGAACTGGAGCAACGTCATCACGGTGACAGTGACGTTGACGTTCACCAATCCCGTCTACGTGGCCGGCCAGGGCCAACCGCAGACAATCACCTTTCAACGAGTCGTCGGCGTGATGGGCAGGGCGGGTATCAAAATATGATGCGATTCCAAAATCTGCGCTCGAGACAGGCCGGCATGCTGTTGGTGTCGAGCCTGTTGCTGCTGGTTGTCGTAACGATTCTCGCCCTGAGCATGTTCCGCAGTGTCGGCATTCAGGAAAGAATCGCCGGCAACATCCGGGAGAAGCAGCGCGCTCTGCACGCAGCCGAGAGCGCGCAGCAATACGCGGAGTGGTGGCTCGCCAGCGGCACCAACGCGGCGTCCGCCGCGGTCGTGTGCGCGAACCTGCTCAACGCGAATCTCAACCAAGGCCAGATTTGCTCCAATAAGCTCGCGACGACCGTCGGCAGCGTCACGACAGTGCCGTGGCAGAGCGCCGGCGTGAATGTCGGCGTGAACTACACGCCTCCCAACATGAACGTCACGGCCGCGAGTGACGCGGGCACTTACGTCGCCCCGCCGCGCTTCTACATCTCCGATCTCGGCGCGGCGGCGAGCGGGCAGGGTGAGGTCTATCAGATCGATGCGGCTGGCTTTGGCGGCGACACGACTGCGGTTGCGGTCGTGGAGAGCACGTTCTCCGTGTACGTGAGCTCGTGGTCCATCGGGTAATCGGGGAGTGATTCTGATGAACGCAAGGTTTCGCAGGGATGCGGCGGCGATTTTGCTCGCGACGCTATTGTCGCCGGCAAGTCGGGCGCAAACGATCTACACCGAGGATTTCACGGGAACCACGACCACGAATCCTTGGTACTTCTTCAACGGTGCGTGCTTAACGGCGGGCAGCAGCGGCTCGGGCTCGAGTCCGGGGCAGATCCCGGGGTGCCTGGGCATCCGGGGCAGCTATTACAACGAGAACCTCGTCGGCGGCTTCGCCGGCGTCAGCGGCTCGACTCAAACGCTGCCCGACCCCACGGGCAACGGCGCCTTGCGATTTACGAACGGCTACCCGGGCGGCTACGCGCAGGCCGGCGCGATCGTTTCCTCCAACACGTTCGGCACTGGCGCGGGCGTGCAGATCACATTCAAGACTGTCACGTACCGTGGAGACTCCGGCGGCGGCGGACGCGATGGCGCGGACGGCATCGGTTTCTATTTGATGGATGGCAGTCAACCCGCCGGCATCGGAGCCTGGGGCGGAAGCTTGGGCTACACGTGCTCGAATGCGAACCCGCCCTACAACGGTTTGATCGGCGGGTATCTCGGCCTCGGCATCGACGAGTACGGAAACTTCTTGAACCAAGGCGACAACACCGCGACGGGCTATGGCTACGTGCCGGGAAGAATCGGCCTGCGCGGCGCCGGTAACGTCGCTTGGTCGTGGCTCAACGCGAATTATTCGGCGCTTGTCCGGTCGAATTGGACGTCCGCTCAGCGACAGGCTACCGTCCAGTACACCTGCAAGAACGGCTACTTGACGAAGTACGACGGCAGCGCGCTAACGATTAGCGGCAACAAGGTGCCGGTCCCGGACTACGCCGCAATACCGAACGCTTACAAGGTGCTATCAGGCGTCCAGATCGCCAACGAGAGCGCGATGAAGCGCGGCGATGCGACGCCGATCTTCTACAACCTGAAGATCACGCAAGACGGTCTGCTGAGCTTCGCCTACAGCCTCAACGGCGGCGCTTATCAGACGGTCATCAACAAGCAGGACATCAGCGCTTCGAACGGCCCGCTGCCCAGCAGCTTCCGGTTCGGCTTCGCCGGGTCGACCGGCGGCAGCACCAATATTCACGAGATCATGTGCTTCAAGGCCGCGCCGGCGGATCAATCGGGAAGCTCCACGAGCGTCAACGAAAAGCAGGCAGCGAAGGTCGAGACCGGCACGCAGGCGTACTTCGCGTTCTACAACCCGAACGAATGGACCGGGAGACTCACCGCGAACAACCTGATCGACACGGCCGGCGTCGTGACGGTGAGTACGACGGCCAATTGGGATGCGTCGTGCGGGCTCACCGGTGTCGCGTCCGGAGACCAGTGTCCGACGACGGGTGTCCTCGGCCCCAACGCTGCCCAGTCCCCGGCGAGTCGCGTGATGCTGACCTGGGACGGCAGCAGCGGCATTCCGTTCCAATGGGCCAACCTGACGAACGGCCAGCAGAGCACACTCGATGCCGGCGACGCGGTGGCCAATGCCAATCGTCTGAACTATCTACGCGGCGACCGGAGCAATGAGGTCAACAGCGCTGGCGTCGGGTTGTATCGCGCGCGGGAGGGAGTGCTCGGCGACATCGTCGATTCGAGCCCGACCTGGGTCGGACCGCCTTCCGCGCCTTACACGGTAACGTGGAAAGACCGCCTGTACCCGGCCGCAGCCGTGCCGGAAAATGCTCAGAGCTATCTGTCCTTCGTCGCTGCCAATCAGACGCGGCTCAATGTCGTCTACGGCGGCGCCAATGACGGTTGGCTCCACGGCTTCAGGACCGGATCATTCGATAGCGGCGGGCACTTCGTCGACAACTCGTCGACGCCCAACGATGGGCTCGAGGTGCTCGCCTACATGCCGGCGGAAGTGCTGAAGACCATTCACAATTCGAGCGACACCACACTCGACTATTCGAACACGCAATACGCGCACAACTTCTATGTCGACGCGACGCCGGGCACCGGCGACCTGTTCTACAACGGCGCGTGGCACACGTGGCTCGTCGGCGGGCTTGGACCGGGTGGGGCCGCGATCTACGCGCTCGACGTCACGAACCCGGCCTCGAGCAACTTCAGGGAGGCCAATGCGTCGGCTTTGGTCATCGGCGAATGGAACGCAGCGACCATCGCCTGCGTGAACGTAGCGAGCTGTGGCACCAATCTCGGCAATACGTACGGGACGCCGCAGATCCGACGATTTCACAACGGAATGTGGGGCGCCGTGTTCGGGAACGGCTTCGGCAGTTCCACGGGCGACGCGGGCATCTTCGTGATGACGGTCGATCCTGCGACTTCCACCACGAGGTTTTACTATCTGAGCACGGGCGCGACCGGCAGCAACGGTATCGCGTCCGTTGCGTCGGCGGATCTCGATGGCGACCAGGTCGCCGATTACGTCTACGCCGGGGACCTGCAAGGCAACGTATGGCGCTTCGACCTGACGAGCAACGACCCGGCCAATTGGGTTGCCGGCGCCGCGCCGATGTTCAAGGCGCCGTCGGGACAGCCGATCACGAGCAAGCTTCTCGTCGTGGCGACGGCCGTCATCGGAGGGCCGCCGCGGATCTTGCTGGAGTTCGGCACCGGACGGAAGACGCCGCTGAGCATCTCGGCCCCAGCGACCTACGCCAGCGGTGGTCACGACCTTTACGGCGTTTGGGACTGGAATCTGACCGACTGGAACATGAAGTCTGCGGCCCAGTTCCAGGCGCTCGCGGCGAGCTCAGGCGCGACCGGACTGTCTTCGCCGTACACGGTCGCCAAGTCGAATCTCCTTCAACAGACACTGACGATCGCGGCGAGCGGCGTCCGCAACGGCACGAACAATGCGGTGTGCTGGCAGGGGAGCACGGACTGTTCGCTCACTGCCAACGACAGGTTCGGGTGGTATGTGGATCTGCCTGGCAGTACCGAGCAGATCGTCTTCAATCCGATCTTTTTCCAGGGCGCGTTCATCGTGGATTCGAGCGTTCCCGCGAACAACGTGCCGACCTCCTGCACGACCAACTCGGACACCGGATTCACCTATGTGCTTGCGGTCGGGACGGGCGGCACGTTCACGTCCACCTTCAACAATCGTCGGGACGCGCAGGTGAATACGGTGGGTGTCGAGACGGACGCGACTGGCAGTCCCTACGTCGTGACCACCGCGGAGCAGACCACCAACTTGATTTTCCAGACGGTCACCGGAATCCCCGGCTCCGAGCAGATCAATCTGCCTTCGAACGCGAAGGCCACGCGTCTAACGTGGGTCGAGCTGCGTTAAGCGAGAAGGACGAGCCCAGATGACATCGCAGATGAAAGCGCAGACGCGTTCGCGAAAGGTCGAATCGGCGGGATTCACGCTCATCGAGCTCATGGTGGCACTCGTGATCGGAGCAATCCTGCTCTCGGTCGCGATCCCGTCGTACAACGCCCAGGTCCGCAAGTCGCGCCGCACGGACGCGAGGACCGCACTGCTCGACCTCGCTGGGCGAGAGGAGCGGCTGTATGCCACGACGAACGCTTACAGCGCCACACCCTCCGCGCTGGGGTATACCGCGGCCGGGGATGCGTTTCCGATGACGGTCGGCAGCGGGTACTACCAAATCGCAGTCGCTGCGAACCTGGGCCCGCCGGCGACTTTCACGCTCACCGCGACGCCCATAGCGGGAATGGGTCAGGAGAACGACGCCGACTGCGCGTCGTTTGCGGTCGACCAGGCCGGCAGACAAACGGCCTGGGACGGGTCCGCCGCCGACGCCAGCGCGGCGTGCTGGAGATGAGCCGAGCCGCCAAGGGCGGGCGAGCTTCGCGCCGTTAGGCGCTCGTTCACTCCGCGCCGCCAGATCGAGCGTTCACCTTCTGCTTCGCCCACCACGCGAGGCGCTCGGCGAGCGTCTTCTCGTAGCCCGAGTCGGTCGGCTCGTACCACTTCGCGCCGCGCAGCGCGTCGGGCAGGTACTCCTGGCCGGCGGCGTGGCCGCCCTTCGGCGTGGTCGTAGCGGTAGCCGCCGCCGTAGCCGAGATCCTTCATGAGCCCGGTCGGCGCGTTGCGAATGTGCAGCGGCACGGGCTCCGCCGGATAGTCGCGCGCCGCTTGCTGCGCCGCGCCCCACGCTGCGTACACCTTGTTCGACTTCGGCGCCGTCGCGAGGTAGACGATCGCCTCCGCGATCGCGAGCTCGCCTTCCGGCGAGCCCAAGAAGTCGTACGCGTCCTTCGCCGCGAGCGTGATCGACAGCGCGCGCGGGTCCGCGAGCCCGATGTCCTCCGTCGCCATCCGCACGACGCGGCGCGCGATATACAGCATGTCCTCGCCGCCCTCGACCATGCGCGCGAACCAGTACAGCGCGCCTTCGACGTCGCTGCCGCGCACGGCCTTGTGGAGCGCGGAGATCACGTTGTAGTGCTGCTCGCCGGACTTGTCGTACTGCGCGATGCGCCGCTCGAGCACCGCCGAGACGTGGGCCGCGGTCACGGGCTCCGGCTCCGCGCCACGACGCGTACGCGTGACGTCTCGGTGAAGCGCCTCGGTCGCGTTCAGCGCGCGGCGCGCGTCGCCGTCGGCGTGCCGCACGAGCAGATCGAGCGCGTCGTCTGCGAGCGGAGGCGGCTCAGCGGCCGTCCGGCGCTAGCTTCTGCCAGCCGCGGACGACGATCGCGCGGATCGCGTCGGCCGACAGCGGCTCGAGCACGAACACGCGCAGCCGCGACAAGAGCGCGGAGTTGAGCTCGAACGACGGGTTCTCGGTCGTCGCGCCGATCAGCGTGATCACGCCGGCTTCGACCGAAGGCAGGAACGCGTCCTGCTGCGCGCGATTGAAGCGATGGATCTCGTCGCAGAAGAGAATCGTGCCTTTGCCCTCGACGCGCCGGCGCTGCTCGGCCTCGCGGATGATCTCGCGCACGCGCGGCACGCCCTCGGTGACGGCGCTGAAGTTCACGAACTCCTTGTCCGTGTAGCGCGCGAGCAGACGCGCGAGCGTCGTCTTGCCGCAGCCGGGCGGCCCCCAGAGCACCATGCTCGAGACCGAGCCGCTCTCGATCGCAGCGCGCAGCGGCTTGCCGGGGCCGAGCAGCTGCTCTTGCCCGAAGAACTCGTCGAGTGTCTCGGGGCGCAAGCGATGCGCGAGCGGCGTCGCGCCCGCGGCGGCCGGCGGCTCGTTCGGAAACAGCGAGAGCTCGGTCGTCACGTCGATGAACCTCACTGTGACATTCTACCGGCGGAACCTTTGTCGGCATCGGCGGCTCGAACGGCGCAGGCAGCCGCGCATGAACTCCGCCCGGCAGGGGTCGGCGGCGCGGGTTTGCTACACTCCGGCCATGACAACCGAGCGCCGCTTGCTTCGCCCCCGACCGCGCCGCTGGCTCGCGATGCTCGCAGGTTTGGGGCTCCTCGGCGCGCTTCAATCGGGTGTCGCGCAGGAGGCGCGCGACACGATCAAGCCGACGCTGCACGGCAAGCACTGGGTCGCGATCACGGGCAAGCCGCTCGCGGCGACCGCGGGCGCGCTGACCTTCGCTAACGGCGGCAATGCGGTGGACGCGGCGTGCGCGATGCTGGCCGCGGCCGCGACGATGTGGGACACGCTGTCGTGGGGCGGGGAGACCGTCGCGCTCGTCTACGATCCGCGCGCGGGCAAGGTCCGCACGATCAACGCACTCGGCGTCGCGCCGACCGGGGCGACGCCCGAGTTCTTCCGCGGGCGCGGCCTGCACGGGCCGCCCGACTATGGTCCGCTCGCGGCCACGACGCCGGGCACGGTCGGGCGGCCTGATCACGATGCTCTCCGAGTTCGGCACGATGAGCCTCGAGCAGGTGCTCGGGCCCGCGATGCAGATGGCCGCCGGCTATCCGATGGAGCAGACGCAGGCGCTCAACATCGAGAACAGCAAAGAGCTGCTCGTCCGCTGGGAGGCTTCGCGGCGCGTGCTGCTGCCGCACTACGATCCCACGCATCCCCAGCATTGGTCTGCGCCGTACCCCGGCGAGATCTTCAAGCAGCCGGAGCTTCTCGCGACGCTCGAGAAGCTCGTCGCCGCGGAGCGCGACGCGTTGCACGCGGGGAAGAGCCGCAAGGAGGCGCTCCAGGCCGCGTACGACCGGTTCTACCGTGGCGACATCGGCCGCGAGATCGTCGCCGCGATGCAAGCCGCCGGCGGGCTGTTCACGAACGAGGATCTCGAGCGCTGGAAGGTGTACGTCGAAGAGCCGGCGGTCACGACATACAAAGGGATCGAGGTCTACAAGCCGACGACCTGGGTGCAGGGCCCGGTGCTGCTGCAGACGCTGAACATCCTCGAGAACGTCGATCTCAAGGCGATGGGCTACAACAGCGCGCGCTATATCCACACGCTGTATCAGGCGATGAATCTCGCGTTCGCGGACCGCGACTTCTACTACGGCGACCCGTACGTGCCGCCGGTCGAGCCGATCAAGGGGCTGCTGTCGAAGGACTACGCGAAGCAAGCGCTTCGCCGAGATCAACTCGCAGCGCAACACGCCGTTGCAGCCGCCCGGCGACCCGTATCCGTTCCAAGGCGAGAAGAATCCGTACCGCGACGCTGCTCGAGCACTGGCGGCCGCGGATCACCGATCATCGCCGCGCGGCGGCGGACGCCGAGCACATCGCTGAGCGACGATCAGGCGTTCTTCGCGGGCACCACCTCGGTCCAGGCCGCGGACGAGCAGGGCTGGGTCGTGTCGATCACGCCGAGCGGCGGCTGGGTGCCGGCGTTCATCGCGGGCAACACCGGCTTCGGCATGTCGCAGCGCATGCAGGCGTTCGTGATGGACGAAGTCGATGAGCCCGTTCAACGTGCATCAAGCCGGGCCAGCGCCCGCGCGCGACGTTGAGCCCGAGCATCGCGCTGCGCGACGGCAAGCCGTTCCTGTCGTTCGCTGTGCAGGGCGGCGACGCGCAGGATCAGAATCTGCTCCAGTTCTTCTTGAACGTCGTCGAGTTCGGGATGAGCGTGCAGCAGGCGGCCGAGGCCGCGAACATCAACAGCTATCAAATGCACGAGTCCTTCGGCATGCACACGTCCGATCCCGGGCGGCTCGTCGTGCGCAACGACACGCCGTCGTGGGTGCGCGCGGAGCTCGAGCGCATGGGCTATCGAATCGAAACGTGGGCGAAGACGTCCGGCCCGATCAACGCGATCTACATCGATCGAGCTCACGGCTCGCTCTGGGGCGGCTCGAGCGACTTCGGCGAAGACTACGGCATAGCCTGGTAGCGCGCCCGCACGCGCCGTCGCCGCGCCGTGTCGCCGAACTGTCCGGGCGTCGGCCTTTCTGTACAATCCGCGCACCGATCCAAGTTCATAAAGAGAAGAGCCGGTGTTGGGATTTCTCGCGTGGCTGGACGACACCCAGCTCTCGCATTTCATCGCCGAGACGACCTGGGCGTACCCGACGCTCGAGACGATGCATACGGTCGGCATGGCGCTCTTGATCGGCTCGCTTGGACTCATCGATTTGCGAGTTCTCGGCTTCAAGCCCGAGCTGCCGCTGCTCGAGACACAGCGGTTGCTGCCGCTCGCGTGGCTCGGATTCACGCTCAATGCGTTCAGCGGCACACTGCTGTTCATCTCGGACTCCGTGATGTTTTATTCGAGCTACACCTTCAGGCTCAAGATCGCGCTGATCGTCCTCGGCGGCATCAACGCCGCGCTGCTCGGCCGCAAGGTGTTCCAGCCGGGGCCGTCGGGCGCCGCGCCTTCGCCGCCGACTGTCGGCGCGAAGTGGATCGCAGGGACGTCGCTCGTCTTCTGGTTCGGCGCGATCATCGCCGGGCGTCTGATCGCATATACGCCATGATGGCACCATGATGGACTCTGTTCGTTTGGCTCGAGCACACGCCGATCGCGAACGCGATCCGCACGACGCGCTGGATGTATCCGACGTTCGAGACTTCGCACTACATCGGTCTCGCACTGCTCGTCGGCGGCATCATGCTGATCGACCTGCGCGTGCTCGGCTTCGCGCGCACGCTGCCGCTCAAGAGCATGATCGGGCTGCTGCCGTTCGTCTGGGTCGGATTCCTGATCAACGTTCTGAGCGGCTCGATGCTGTTCATCTACGGCGCGACGAACTTCGGCGTGAACCACGCGTTCTGGCTCAAGATGACGTTCATGGTGCTCGCGGGGCTCAATGCGCTCGCGTTCGATCTCTCCGTGCGCCGCTCGAAGGTCGACTGGGTCGGGGCGGATCTACCGCCGTTGTACGTGAAAGCGTTCGCGACTCTGTCGTTCATGCTGTGGCTCTGCGTCGTGACGACGGGCCGGTGGATGGCATACATCTGACGCCGCCCACCGCTCGAAGGCGCTTTCCGTGAGCGCGCGCGGCTGAGCGGCCGCGCCGTCTGGCGCCGGTGCCTTTTTCCTGACAACACAGGGGAAAAACAATGGCTGCAAAGAAGGTGACGCAGAAAGGACGCAAGAAGCGCGTCGTGAAGCCGCCGGCGAAGCGCGTGCGCGCAGGTCAAGGGCGCGGCGAAGGCCGCGCGAAGCAACCGGCAGACGCGTGCGCTAGCGCGCAAGCCAAAACGAGCGGCGGCGGCCGACAAGCAAGCACCTTCCGCCGACGTCGAGCTCGAGGCCGCCGTCTTACGCCGTCTGCTCCAGCATTTCGACGAACGGAAAGACGTGCAGAACATCGAGCTCATGATCCTTGCGGGCTTCTGCCGCAATTGCCTGAGCCGGTGGATGATGGAAGCCGCGCAGGAGCGCGGAGTCGCGCTCGACATGGAACGCGCACGCGAGAAGGTCTACGGCATGCCGTACTCCGAATGGAAAGAGCGGCATCAGCCGCCCGCAACCGAGGAGCAGCTCGCGCGATTCGCAGACGCGGAGAAGCGCGCGGCCGAACGCGCGACGAAGAACCCGACGAAGTAGCCGGCGCAAAGCTCGGCGGAACCCGGAACCCGGCGGAAGACTAGTACCGGCGGCGAACGGCGAACTGCGCGAGCTCGACGAGAGCGTCGCGGTACTTCGACGCGGGTAGCGGCGCGAGCGCCGCGATCGCGATATCCACTTCTTTCTGCGCGCGCTCGGTCGTGTAGCGCAGCCCGCCCGAGGTCTCGATCGCGAGCTGGATCGATTTCAGGTTGCGCGTGCCGCCCGTCTCGATCGCCTCCCGGATCATGTGCCGCTCGGCCGCGCTGCCGTTCGCCATCGCGTAGATCAGCGGCAGCGTCGGCTTGCCTTCGGCGAGGTCGTCGCCGATGTTCTTGCCGAACTCCTCGACCTGCGCGTCGTAGTCGAGCGCGTCGTCGACGAGCTGGAACGCCTGGCCGAGATGCCGTCCGTAGCGCGACGAGCGCCTGCTCGAGCGCTGCGTCGCTGCCCGCGCAGTATCGCGCCGATCCGCGTGCCGGCTTCGAACAGCTTCGCGGTCTTGCGATAGATCACTTCCATGTAATCCGCTTCGGTCGTGTCCGGGTTGTTGCAGTTCATGAGCTGCAACACCTCGCCCTCCGCAATCGTGTTCGTCGCGTTCGCGAGCGCGTCGAGGATCCTGAGCTCCTGGAGCTCGACCATCATCTGGAACGCGCGCGAGTAGAGGAAGTCGCCGACGAGCACGCTCGCTTGATTGCCGAACAGCGCGTTCGCCGTCTGCTGGCCGCGGCGCAGGCCCGAGCCGTCGACGACGTCGTCGTGGAGCAGCGTCGCGGTATGGATGAACTCGATGATGGCCGCGGACGCGACGGGTCCCTGGCCGCGAGCGCCGCAGGCCCGCGCGGCCAGCAACACGGCGAGCGGGCGCAGCCGCTTGCCGCCGTTGTGGATGATGTGGTGTGCGACTTGATTGACGAGTGCGACGTCGCTGCCGAGGCGACGGACGATCGTGCGGTTCACGTCGGCCCAATCCTCACCGACCGTGGAGCGCAGAGCGTCGAGCGAAGGGACTGGCGGCAGGGCGTCGGCGAGGGACATGCAGCGCGAATGATACACCGCGCGCCGAGCGGACGCGCCGGCGCTCCCGCGCTCGGCCGCGCCGCGCGAGGCCTGGCGCGGCGGCTGCGACGGGCGCGTTTGACCGAACCCGCGGGAATCACTAGAATTTCGCGCTTTTCCGCAATCCGCCGCGCGCCGACGGCCCTTCAGGAGTCGCTAATCGTGTATGCCGTTTTTCGCACCGGCGGTAAGCAATACCGCGCGAGCCCAGGACAGCGCGTTCGGGTCGAGAAGCTCGAAGCCGCCGTGGGCGACGCCGTCGAGTTCGACCAGGTCCTGATGGTCGGCGAGGGCGCCGCAGTCACGGTCGGCAAGCCGCTCGTCGCGGGCGGTAAGGTCACCGCCAAAGTGATCGCGCAGGAACGAGCCGATAAGATCACGATCATCAAGTTCCGGCGCCGCAAGCACTATCAGCGGAAGCAGGGACATCAGCAGCGCTATACCGAGGTGGAGATCACCTCGATTGCCGGCGCATAGGGAGCACAGTCATGGCACACAAGAAAGCAGGCGGCAGCACGAGGAACGGCCGCGATTCCCACTCGAAACGACTCGGTGTGAAGCGCTTCGGCGGCGAGACCGTCGTCGCGGGCAACATCATCATCCGCCAGCGCGGCACCCAATATCACGCGGGCGCGAACGTGCGGATGGGCCGCGATCACACGCTGTATGCGGGTGTCGCAGGCCGCGTCGACTTCGCGGTCAAGGGACCGAAGCAGCGGCGGTTCGTGAGCGTGCTGGTCGCCGACTGAGCGCGCACGCGAGTACGGCGAGAAAAGAGCCCCGCTTGCGGGGCTTTTTTGTATCCGCCGACACGGCGACGCGCGGGCGATCCGAACCATGAAATTCATCGACGAAGCGGACATACGAGTGGAGGCTGGCGCCGGCGGCGACGGCTGCGTGAGCTTCCGTCGCGAGAAGTTCATCCCGCGCGGCGGGCCTGACGGCGGCGACGGCGGCGACGGCGGCAGCGTCTATCTCGTCGCGCGCGAAGGCGTGAACACGCTCGCCGACTTCCGCGTGCGGCGCCGATTCCGGGCCGAGAGCGGCCGCGGCGGCTCGGGGAAGGACATGACCGGCGCGTCGGGCGCGGATCTCGTGATCGAGGTCGCGAAGGGCACGGAGATCCGCGACCTCGATACCGGCGAATCGCTCGGCGACCTCACGAGCGACGGGGACCGCCTGCTCGTCGCGAAAGGCGGGCAGGGCGGTCGCGGCAATACGCGCTTCAAGACGAGCGTGAATCGCGCGCCGCGACAGTTCGGCCGCGGCGGCGCCGGGCGAAGCGCGGCACCTGCAGCTCGCGCTCAAGCTGCTCGCCGATGTCGGGCTGCTCGGCGCGCCGAACGCGGGCAAGTCGACGCTGACGCGCGCGCTCTCGGCCGCGCGGCCGAAAGTCGCGGACTACCCGTTCACGACGCTGCACCCGCAGCTCGGCGTAGTCGAGTGTAGGCAACGAGCGCAGCTTCGTGATCGCGGACATCCCGGGCCTGATCGAAGGCGCGGCGTCGGGCGCCGGGCTCGGCATCCGGTTCCTGAAGCATCTCGAGCGCACGCGACTGCTGCTGCACGTCGTCGACGCCTGCGCGGAGCTCAGCGGCGGTAACGCCGCGGACCTTCATCGCGCAGTCGAGGCCGAGGTCGGGCAGTACTCCGAGCTGCTCGCGAACCGCCCGCGTTGGCTCGTGCTGAACAAGCTCGACTTGCTGCCGCCCGAGAAGCGCGAGGCGCGCGTCGCGGAGCTCGTGCGCGAGCTCGGCTGGCACGGACCGGTCTACGCGATCAGCGCACTGGCGGCCGACGGCACGAAACGGCTGGCCCAGGACGCGATGACGTTCCTGGAGACGGACGACCGAGAGAAGAAACGCGCGGGGGATCCCGGCGCGTCAGGGCATGGCGCGTAGCTTCGCGTTGAGCTGGCTCTTGTAATGCGCCGCGCGGCTCTTGCGCAGGATGCCCTTCGTGGCCATCCGGTCGATCTCGGGTACGACGGCCTTGAAGCTCGCGGCCGCCGCCTCTTTGTCGCCCGCCGCGACCGCCTTGAGGACCTTGCGGACCGAGTTGCGCACCTTGCGAGCGCATCGCCACGTTGTGCGCGCGGCGCTTGATCGCCTGCCGAGCGCGCTTTTTAGCCGACTTGATATTCGCCACGTGAACGTTCCGCTGCTGGCGGGTTCGAGCCCGCGAAGGGCCGGTATTATTCGGAGCGCCCGTCGGCGAGTCAAGCAAGGCGGCGCGGTCCGCGGCGGCGTACCGGTGGGTTTCGCCGTCACGTCTCGAATATCCTTCCCGAGACACGCCGGAAGACCGTCCCTGGGGCTCGAGCGCGCACATCCCTGTGCGCGCACGGTCTCGGGAAGGACATTCGAGACATGACGGCGAAACCGGCAGACGTCCCGCCGACGTCGAGCGCGCATGGTTCGCCGGCTGCCGGGTCAGATCGGCTGTTCAAGTCTACGGGCGTCGTCGCGTCGTTTACGTTCTTGTCGCGCATCACGGGGCTCGCGCGGGACATCAGCTTCTCGACGTGGTTCGGGGCCGGGCCCGTGATGGACGCGTTCGCCGTCGCGTTCAAGATCCCGAACCTGCTGCGGAGGTTCTTCGGCGAAGGCGCGTTCTCGCAGGCCTTCGTGCCGGTGATCTCCGAATACCGTGCCACGCGCTCGCCGGCCGACGACGCGCGACTTGATCGACCGCACCACCGGCACGCTCGCGCTCGTGCTGTTCGCGATCACGCTGATCGGCGTGATCGCGGCGCCGCTGCGTGATCCTCGTGTTCGCGCCGGGCTTCCTCGACGACGACGGGACGCTTCCCCGTGACGGTTCGGATGCTGCGGTTCACGTTCCCGTACATCTTCTTCGTGTCGCTCACGGCGCTCGCCGGCAGCATCTTGAACGCACACCGGCGGTTTGCGGTCGCGGCGTTCACGCCCGTGCTGCTGAACGTCGTGATGATCGGATTCGCAGGTTGGGTCGAGCCGCGGCTGCCTTGGCCCGGCGTCGGGCTCGCGTTGGGCGTGTTCGCGGCGGGCGTCGTGCAGCTGTCGTTTCAGCTCCCGTTCCTGAAGCGCCTCGGCCTGCTGCCGCGACCGCGCTGGGATCTCGCGCACGAGGGAGTGCGGCGAATCTTTCGCTTGATGCTGCCGGCGATGTTCGGGTCCTCCGTCGCGCAGGTCAGCATCTTGGCGGACACGCTGATCGCGTCGTTTCTCGTCGCGGGCAGCATCAGCTGGCTCTACTACTCGGAGCGGCTCATCGAATTCCCGCTCGGCGTGTTCGGCGTCGCGCTCGGAACGGTGATTCTGCCGCGGCTTTCGGAGCAGCACGCGACGTCGTCGCCCGAGCGCTTCTCCGCGACGCTCGATTGGGCGCTGCGGCTCGTGCTCGTGATCGCGTGCCCCGCCGCGATCGCCCTCACCGTGCTCGCCGGGCCGTTGCTGGCGACGTTGTTCCACGGCGGCCAGTTCGGCGCTCGCGACGTGTCGATGGCGGCCGCGAGCGTGCGCGCGTACGCGCCGGGACTGGTCGGGTTCATCCTCGTCAAGGTGCTCGCGCCAGGCTATTTTGCGAGGCAGGATACGCGCACGCCGGTGCGGATCGGGGTGCAGGCTTTGTCGCTGGGAATGGCGCTGAAAGTGACTTTCGTGTTGGCGCTCGTCGGCTCGCGTGCGGCGCCTGCGCACGCCGGAATCGCCGCCGCGACCGCCTGCGCGGGCTTGTTCAATGGCGCGTTCTTGTTGCGCGGCCTGCTCAAAGCGGGCATCTATCGGCCGCGTTCGGGCTGGCGCGAGCTCGCTCTGGTCGCCGCGGGCGCGAACGCGTTGATGGCCGTCGTGCTGATCTTCGCGCTGCATGAGCTCGGCGACTGGGTCGCGCTCGACAAGGTCGCTCAGCTTTGGCGGCTCGCGCTGCTCGTCGCGGGCGGCGCGGCGGTCTACTCGTCGGTCTGCTGGCTGCTCGGCCTGCGTCCGCGCGACTTGCGCGCGCGCTTAGGCTGAGGCCGGCGTTTCGGCATGCGTCTCTATCGCGGCATCGCGGCGCTCGAGGCGGCGCCGCGGCCGCACGTGATCACGATCGGCGTGTTCGACGGCCTGCACGTCGGCCACGAGGCGATTCTCGCGCGCACGCGAGCGCGAGGCGGACGCCGCCGGCGAACGCTGCCTCGTGTTCACGTTCGAGCCGACGCCGAAGGAGTTCTTTTCCCCGCACGAATCCGCCGCCGCGGCTCACGCGTTTTCGCGAGCGTTTCGAGCGGCTCGCGCGCTCGGCGTCGACGAGCTGCTGTGCCCGAGCTTCGGCGCCGTTCGCGACATCCGTGCCGACGAGTTCGATCGAGAACGCTGATCGTCGGCAAGCTGCATGCGACGCACGTCGTCGTCGGCGACGATTTTCGCTACGGCGCGGACGCGGCGGAACGGTCGCGGATCTGCGCGCGGCGGGCGAGAGGCACGGCTTCCGCGTGACGGTCGTCGAGCCCGTCTACTGGCAGGGCCGGCGAGTCAGCAGCACCGCGATTCGCGAGGCGCTGAAGCTCGGCGACCTCGCGACCGCGCGCGGGATGCTCGGCCGCGACTACTCGATCTCGGGGCGCGTCGTGCGCGGCCTCGGCCTCGGCACGCAGCTCGGTTTCCCGACCGCCAACGTGAACTTGAAGCGGCGGCTCGCGCCGGTCGACGGCATCTTCGCGGCGCGCGTGAGCGGGCTTGGACCCGAACCGCTCGCGGGCGTCGCGAGCGTCGGCACGCGGCCGACGATCGGCGGCAGCGACGCCGCTGCTCGAGGTGCTGATCTTCGACTTCGACCGCGACATCTACGGCGAGTACATCACGGTGCACTTCGTCGAGCGGCTCCGAGCAGGAGCAGCACTTCGCGGATTTGCCCGCGCTCCAACGTCAGATGCACCTCGATGTCGAGGCCGCGAAAGCTGCGCTAAGGCCGATTGAATCGCGTACACTCACGCGCCCTTCGCGTTCCGCCAACAACTATGTTCGAACCAGTAGGCGCCCGCTACGACGGGCCGGAGCTCGAGAAGGAGATCCTCGAGCTCTGGCGTCGTGAGAACGTGTTCGGTCGAATCATGGCCGAGGGCGCGTCGCGGCCGCAGTTCGTGTTCTACGAGGGCCCGCCGACCGCGAACGGCCGGCCCGGCATCCATCACGTGCTCGCGCGCACGTTCAAGGACCTCTATCCCGCGCTACAAGACGATGCGCGGCTTCCACTGCCCGCGCACGGCGGGCTGGGACACGCACGGGTTGCCGGTCGAGCACGAGATCGAGAAAGAGCTCGGCATCTTCGACAAGAAGCGCATCGAGCAGGAGGTCGGCATCGCGAAGTTCACGGCGATGTGCCGCGCGTCGGTGATGCGCCACGTCGCCGAATGGGAAGCGATGACCGAGCGCATGGGCTTCTGGGTCGACTTCAAGGACGCGTACTTCACGCTGCACAACGACTACATCGAGACGGTCTGGGAGCTCCTGAAGGACAGCTCTGGGACAAGAGGCTCATCTATCAGGGCTACAAGGTCGTGCCGTACGACCCGCGGATCGGCGCGACGCTGTCGTCGCACGAAGTCGCGCAGGGCTATCGCGAGGTCGAGGACCCGTCGGTCTTCGTGCGCTTCAGCGCGCTGGACGAGCGCGACACGTCTTTCCTCGTCTGGACGACGACGCCGTGGACGCTGCCGTCGAACCTGTTGCTCGCGGTGCATCCCGATGTCGAGTACGCGTGGGTCAAGCGCGGCGACGAGACGCTGATCCTCGCGCAAGAGCCTCGTGCCCGCGGTGCTGAAGGACGAGCCGCACGAGATCGTGCGCACCGCGCTCGGCCGCGAGCTCGACGGCATGCGCTACGAGCGGCTGTTCGACTATCTGCCGGTGACCGGCGACCGAGCCGTTCCGCGTGCGGCCCGCGGAGTTCGTCACGACCGAGGACGGCACGGGCATCGTGCACATCGCGCCCGCGTACGGCGAGGACGACCTGAAGCTCGGCCAGCAAGCACGGCTTGCCCGTCGTGCACGGCGTCGGCGAGGACGGCTACTTCCTGGCCGGCAGTGAAGCCGGTCGCGGGCAAGTTCTTCAAGGACGCGGACCCGACGATCATCGAGATCCTGCGCGAGCGCGGCCTGCTGTTCCGCGCGCAGAAGTATCTGCACAACTATCCGTTCGGCTGGCGCACGGGCGATCCGCTGATCTACTACGCGAAGAACGCGTGGTACATCCGCACGACGGCACTATCGCGCAGCGCATGGTCGAGCTCAACGAGACGATCAAGTGGGTGCCGGAGCACATCCGCGAGGGCCGCTTCGGCAACTGGCTCGAGAACAACATCGACTGGGCGCTGTCGCGCGAGCGCTTCTGGGGCACGCCGCTGCCGTTGTGGACCGACGGCAAGGGCGACTACATCTGCATCGGCTCGGTCGCGGAGCTCGAGCGCGTGCGGGGCGCAAGCTCGCGCGACCTCGACCTGCATCGGCCCGCGATCGACGGCGTGACGTTCAAGCACGAGGGCCGCGAGTACCGGCGCGTGCCGGAGGTCATCGACTGCTGGTTCGATTCGGGCGCGATGCCGTACGCGCAGTGGCACTATCCGTTCGAGAATCGCGAGCACGTTCGAGAAGAGCTTCCCGGCCGACTTCATCTGCGAGGCGATCGATCAGACGCGCGGCTGGTTCTACACGCTGCACGCGATCTGCGACGATGGTCGAGCGACAGCGTCGCGTACAAGAACGTCGATGTGCTTGAGCCACATCGTCGACGGCGACGGCAAGAAGATGTCGAAGTCGCACGGGAACATCATCAACCCGTACGACGTGTTCGACTCGGTCGGCGCCGACGCGCTGCGCTGGCACTTCACCGCTCGAGTCGCGCCCGACGTGCAGAAGCGCGTCTCGGTCGAGATCATCGCGGACGTCGCGAGCAGCTTCATCAACACGTTCTGGAACACGTACGCGTTCTTCGTGATGTACGCGCGGCTCGACGGCTTCGACGGCGCGCGCAGCGTGCCGCTCGCGAGCGGCCCGAGATCGATCGCTGGATCATCTCGCTGCTCGAGCAGACGATCGCGACGGCCACCGCCGCGCTCGACGATTACGACGCGCTGACGGCCGGCGCTGCGATCGAGCGCTTCGTCGACCAGCTCAGCAACTGGTACGTGCGGCGCAACCGGCGGCGGTTCTGGAAGGCCGCGAGCGGCGACGACAAGCAGTCGGCGTACCTCACGCTCTACGAGTGCCTCGAGTCGTGAACGCGGCTGATGGCGCCGTTCGTGCCGTTCATCACCGAGACGGTCTATCAGAATCTCGTGCGCGCGGTCGCGCCGCGGCGCGCCGGTCGAGCGTCCACATGGCGAGCTGGCCGGAGCACGATGCTGCGCGCCTCGACCGCGCAGCTGATCGCCGAGACCGACGTCGTGCAGCGCGTCGTCGGCCTGGGGCGAGCGGCGCGCAACGCGTCGAAGCTCAAGGTCCGACAGCCGCTCGGCCGCCTGCTCGTGCGCGTGCCGGACGAGGCGGCGGCCGCCGCGGTGCGCCGGCACGAGGATCAGATTCTCGACGAGCTCAACGTGAAGAAGCTCGAGCTGCTCGCGCGCGACGCGACGCTCGTGACCTACCGGATCAAGCCGAACCTGCCCGTGATCGGCAAGCGCTACGGCAAGCTGATCCCGGCGATTCGGCAGTACCTCGCGGGCGCGGATGGCGCTGCGATCGCGGCGGCGGTCGCTCGCGGCGAGACGCAGACGTTCGCGATCGACGGCCAGCGAGCTCGCGATCGAGCCAACCGATTTGCTCGTCGAAAGCGCTTCGGCCGAGGGCTTCGCGTGCGCGGAAGAGGGCGGCTATCTCGTCGGCCTCGACACGTCGCTCGAATGACGAGCTGCGGCGCGAAGGGCTCGCGCGCGAGCTCGTGCGCGCCGTGCAGGACGCACGCAAGCAGGCTGGGCTCGAGGTCTCGGATCGCATCGAGCTGCTACGTCGAAGGCGACGAGCGCGTCGGCGCGGCGCTCGACGCACATCGCGACTACGTGATGAGCGAGACGCTCGCGAGCAAGTGGCGCGCGCCGCCGCCGGCGACCGCGTTCGTCGCCCGTCAGGATGAGGGCGACGCGCGTTGGGTCATCCGGCTCGCACGGGACTCGGAGTCGCGATGAACGAGCGCCGCTGGTTCGGCCTGCAAGCCGGAGCCTCGAATTGGCTTTGGCTGTCTCTCGTGGTGATCGCGCTCGACCAGTGGACGAAGTACCTGATCACGGATCATCTCGACGAGTTCGAGGAAGTGATCTTGCTGCCGGTGCTCGAGCTCATGCGTCTGCACAACGATGGGCGCCGCGTTCAACTTGTTGAGCACCGCGTCCGGGTGGCAGCGCTGGCTCTTCACCGCGCTCGGGCTCGTCGTAAGCGGTCGCGATTCTGATCTGGCTCAGACGCTTGCCGGCGAGCGGCCGAAGCTTGCTCGCGGCGGGCCTGTTGCTTGGTGCTCGGCGGAGCGCTCGGCAACGTGATCGACCGCGTGCTCTGGGGGCACGTGATCGACTTCATCCGCGTGCACTACGAAGAGTGGTACTTCCCGGCGTTCAACGTCGCGGATTCGGCGATCACGATCGGGGCCGCGCTTCTGATTCTCGACAATCTGCTCGACTCGGGGCGAGTGCGCGCGCCGCGCGGTGGCAGCGCCTGACGGTCAGCTGTAGCGCGTTCTACCAGCAGGTATCGGGACGAGCTCCGGTCGCGCTCTTGGCGCCGGCTGACGTCAGCGAGAACGACGTGCAGTCCGCGTCCACGGTCTGATCTATGCCATTCGTGCCGCCGCCAGCGACGGGCGTCACGGTGGCCGTATAGTCCTGCGTCCAACCGTTCATGGTCGCGACGGTGATCGCATAGACGCCGTTCTCGCTCTTCGCCATCGCGAAGCCTATGCCCGCGTCCACGGCGTCGGAGTAGCGGTGATTCTGTATGTAGAACCGCTCCTGATTCGTCGCGAGCCGGAGCAGCGCGGCTTTACCTTCGGTCCGGTGCGCGCGAATCGCGTATTGGCGATAGCTCGGTATCGCGATGAGGCCGAGTATGGCGATGATCACCACCACCGCCATCAGCTCGATGAAGCGTAACGCCCGCTTGGCGCGATGGCCGGCGCGCGCTCCGCGCGCGTGTCATCCGGATCCGTTCGACGCTTTCCATGGCGATTTCCTTAGGAGCCATTCCACGACCTGCGTGCCCGCAAGCGGGTCGAGATTCTAGTCGGCGCTTTGCTCCGACCAGAACGTTCGGACCGGGTTGTTCGCGAAGCCCGGCGGGAAGCAGAACAGGTCGACGCACGCGACGGGCGGCGGCATGCATTGGTCGCCGACGCAGTCCGCGTCGCCTTGCGGGAAGATGAACTCCACTTCGCTCGAGATCGAGCCCTTGAACTCGGTGAAGCGATCCGTCTCCGTGAGCGGGCCGTTGTCGACTGAGCCGTCCAGGTTGTTGACCGGGGAGCCGTCGAACAGACTCACGATGTAGAGCCGATTGGTTCCCGCCTGCGGCTCGCAGCTCGTCGCGTTCTGCGACGGACGGAAGGTCGTGAACATCACTTGATTGTTGAACGTGCGCGCCTCCGCGAGCACCTTCTCGCCGATCCAACCGCCGTCGCGCAGCTGGAGTTGCCACCCGGGCTGACCTTGCGGCACCTTCGCGTTCACGTCGTTGGTGATGTCGACGAGATCGGAGTCCTTGTACGGAATGATTCCGTCGTACGCCGTCTGGCTCAGCCTGTCGACGCCGTTGTAGTCGCGAATCGCGTAGAACCGGTCCTGGTTCATGAGCGACAACGGATGCGCGCGGTGGCCCGAGCCGATGCCGACGTGGATGAAGTTGAAGTCCTTGTTCGCGACGAGCGCGACGTCGGGCGAGTAGTAGAACCGGCGCGTCGCAGCGACCGGCGCCGGCGGCGTGAGGCTCGCCGCGCCAAGCTGCGCGATCACACCGCCCGTGATCAGGTTCGCGGCGCTCTGGCCGTTGATCACGTCGAAACGCCAGACTTGTCCGCCCATGTCGGCCGCGTACATTCGGTCCGCATAGCCGTCGCCGTCGAAGTCGACGACCTTGACCTCGGCCGGGATCGAGTAGTCCATCGCTTTGCCCGTGGCGTTGAACGACTTCGTGCCGCCGGTCTTGGTGCCTTGCCAGAGCAGGTTGCCGGTCACCGAATCGACGATATAGATCGAATTGCCGGTCGCGTCGGTGCTCGCGTTGTCGTTGTCCTGGTCGGGCTCGTAGCCGCCGCCGAGCACGAGCACGAAGTTCGAAGCGTTTTGTCCGGCGCCGCTGATCAGCATCCGCGTCGGTACCGGTGTGGACCAGGTCTGGCCGACGCCGGGCAGGTTCGTATGGTCGAGCCGCCACATGAACTGCGGCGAGTCGGGTCTGGTCACGTCCAACGCGTAGTACGAGTCGCCGCCGCGTCGCAGGCCGAAGAACAGGAACACCTTTTCGTTCGCGGGATCGATCATGCCGTCGTTGTTCGCCTTGATCTGGATGCGGAGGCTGCCGTCGATCGCGTAGTTCTTCGTCGCCGCGGTCCTGTCGAGCAGCTCGAGGACTTGCGTCCCGAGGAACTCCTTCGGGACGAACGCCCACTTCTCGACGCCCGTCTTGCCGTCGATCGCGTGCAAGAACCCGTCGTTCGTCGCGAAGTACACGACCGCGTTGTCGGGGCTCGGCCCGTAGATCACCGTCGTCGGCTGCGAGTGGAGCGGGTCGCCCATCTGATCGCGCGCGTCGGTCGTGCTGTTGTTGCCGTTCGCGTCCGCCACGTCCAGGTTGTTGATGAACGCGAGCACGTCGTCGCGCGTCGGGTCGCCGGCGCCGCCGGTGCCCAGCATCGCGTCGGTGATCGCCGAATTGCTTGCGGCGACACGATTGCTCGAATCGGTGAGGTTCGTGTTGCCGAGATTCGTGACGACGACGCGGTTGCCCGACGAGGGAATCAGATTGGCGGCACCGCCGGCTGTGACGTCGTTGCCGTCGACTCTCGGCGACCAATAGCTCCGCGCCGTGTCCCTGAAGAACCCGGTCGCCGGATCGACGGCCGCGTCACGTTGTGCGTCGCCGTTCGCCCGCGTCGACGATCGTCGCGGTGGCTGGGACTCAGCCGGTACTTCTTCAAGTTGCCCGGCCAGTGAAAGGAGTCCGGTCGGCTTGAACACGCTGACGAAGAGGTCGTTCAGGTTCTGCGTGCGGTTGAAGCTGTTCACCGAGACCGTGGGCGAGACGAACGTCGAGCCCTTGTCGAAGATCTGAGTCACGATGTTCGTGAGAGCATTCGTGAGCGTGCCGGTGTCGTTCGCCGTGTAGTACGCGCCGCCGCCGCGCGCCGCGGTGTCGGCAAGAATCGGCAGGTTGACCGTGAAGCCGATCGTGTACGTGATCACGTTTTGCTGATCGGCGAGCGGCGACAGGTCGCCCTTGAAGAGGAACTGCGCGAGGTCGTCGAGGCAATTGCCGCCCGACGGGTTGAACCCGGGGGGATAGGTCTCGACGTCGCACGTGGCGCTGCCGCTCAACGTCGAAAACGATTGGCCCTTCGCGTCGGTCAGCGACTGGATCTTGGTGTCCGCGTCGGAGTCGAACGTCGGCTCGCCGTCCGTGAGATAGACGATGAAGTTGTTCTGGCAGCTCGCCTGCAGCGGCGACAAGTACGTCGTCGGGTCGCCGGGTTTTCGCGAGGCGGCTACGCTCGCAGGGTTGCCGAAGTCGACGGTGCGGCCCATGTAATAGAGCGCCGCCTCGTAGAGCGTCTCCGACAATGGCGTAAAGCTGCCCGCCGTGAGCCCGTTCACGCTCGAGATCATGTTGGCGCGCGAAGTCGCGATGTCTTGCATCGGGACCAGCACGTAGCCGCCTTGGTCAGGATTGAACGTCATGAGGCCGACGTTCACGCCGTTGAGCGAGGTCAGCAACGTCGTCGCGACGTTCTGGACGATCGACAACTTGGTCGCGAGCGCGGGCGGCGTCGTGAGCCAGTTCAGATAGTTGCCGTCGTAGAGCGTATAGGTCGTCGTCGTGCCGGCGGTGTTGTCCCAGGTGATCGCGTTCGGGTCGTTCGGGGCGGAGCTCCACGCGTCTTTGCCGCTGCTCACGCCGTTGATCGGATAGACGCTCGTGGTGGGGCTGCCGTCGCCATGCACGCCATAGTCGGCCTTGCACTCGACGACTTGGTCCTTCTGCGTGTTGACGAACTTCACCCAGGTTCTGGCGGTGCTGCTGCTGTCGTCGTATTGCGCGAGAGTGTCCGGGCCGTAAATGCCCGTGGCAGCGATCGCGTCCAAGCCCAGCCTTGCAGACGAGGGCGCTCTTGTTGAACCAGTTCGGCGACGAGCAGTCCGGCGCGCTGCCGGTCGTCGAATAGTAGACCTGGCCGTTGCCGCACCCGCCCGAGTAGGTTTGCTTCGGATCGTAGTTGGGCTGGGTGCTGACCAAATCGCCCATGCTGCCCGAGTTGTCGATGATGAACAGGATGTTCGGCTGCGCCGTGTTGGCGCCGCTTGCGCCGACGAAGAGCTCGGTGTCGTCGGCCGACGCCGGGAACGTGATTACGAGCGCCGACAGAGCGCCGACGCCAACCCAAGCGAAGCGTTTGGTTATGGGATTCATACGCTTACCGGGACACGCGCACGAGCGCCGCGCGATTCACGTTTTGGGTCTTGAGGTCGACGTGCAGCACGATCACCGAGCGGGGCTTGACGCTCTCCGCCTTGCGGGTCTCGGTCGCCGCCGTCATGAAATTCGCGGCTGTGACGGGTTGGCTGCCAACGAAGAATTGAGTGCTCGGCGTCAGCACGCGGCTCGTCGGCGCGCACTTGTCGCACGTCTTGAACGACACGTCGCCGACGGCGCCCGCGGGCAAGCTCGTATCGGCGAGCCTTAGCTCGAACGAGCTCTCGACGAGCACAAGCGTGCGCTGCGCCTGCGCTTGAAGCGCGGCGAGCGCAACGACTAGAACGAATGCGGTGCGCAGCATGTCGACCTCCCTATCGCGGCGGTTACGGTCCGCCGGGTCCTACCTGATAGAAGCTCTGCGTGTGGGTCGAGCTCGCGTTCCGCGGCCCTTTGCCCACCGACACGATGTCGAAGTGGAACGCCTGCACAGCGCCCGTCGACACGCCCATGCTGAACGCGGCATCGGGAACTGGTGTCGTGACGCGGAATTGGGTGACGGCCTGGCGGTCGTAGTCGGGATCGCCGGTCGGGGGCAGCGTCGTCACGTCCGCCGTCGTGTACTTGCGCTGGGCGATAACGGTGTCGATGCCGTCCTCGGCCGCCTGGAACGCATCGATCTGGAACTGCGTGTTGCCGGCCATCGTGACTTCCATCGTCGCGGTGTTCATGCCCGAGACCCCGACGACGGTCAGCACTAGCAGAAGAATCAAACCGACCACGAGCGTCGCGCCGGCTTGGCGAGCTCTGAGTGTGATTGCAGCGTTCATGTCGGCGTTCTCCGTCGCGCTCAGGACATCTGCCGAGCGTTGCGCAAGTAGATGGTCTTCGACACCAGCAGACGCCGGAACGGCGCCTGCGCGGCTGTCGGCGTGAAGTCCACGTCGGCGTATTTGTACTCCGTCGTGTCCGTGAAGCCGTTTTCGATGTCTTCCGCGCGCACCCGAAGCCAGATTCGGACCGCGAGGATCACCACGTTCGGGTTGTAGCTCGGGCTCGCGGGGTTGAGGATCGGGTCGTCGGCGTTCACGTAACGATCGACCGCGCCGCGATTCGGCGTACCAGGGATGTCCGTGTCGATGCCGAGCTCGATCTGCAGATCCTCGACTCCGGCGAGGATCTCGTCGTCCTGCACGCCGGGGCCTTTCGCGAGGGACTTGCGATGCAGCGCCGGAATGTCCGCTCCCTTTGCGCCGAGCTGAGTGGACTGAGCGGCGATGTAGTAGCCGCGCACGATGAGCTCGTTGGTTTGGCTCGTCGCGACCGCGTAGCCCGCCGGAACGGCCGGGCCCTTGAAAATTTGGCCCGGCTGGAAGCGCGTGTTCTGCACGTACAACGTCGCGCCGTCGAGCGCGCCGGCTACGACGTTCTCGTTCACGCGCCGGATCAAGACGGTGTCCGTGCCCGCCTGATACGCCTCCGGTCGCTGCGCAGGGCCAAGGGTACGTTCCGTTCGTCGCTGCAATCGGGTTCTCGACGTCGAGTGCCCAGTTGGCGCCGCACCCGGCGTTGCCGCCCGGCCAGAGTGCCGCGCTGTTCGGCGCGGTGATCTTCGCGCGGCCGTTGATCCGGAACCCGCGCGACGACAAGCCGTAGAAGCTCGCCATCCGAATGTCCGGCTCGATCGCCGCGAGCGCGAAGCGCGCGTTCTCCTGGAGACGCGCGATGGACTGGTTGAGCCGGAACGTCGTTTGACTCTGCATGAACACGGTCATCGCGCCGATCATCAGGAACGCCCCGATCGCGACCGCGACCATGAGCTCGATCAGCGTGAGGCCGCGTTCGGCGCGACGAGAGGTCGGGAGGGGAAGCGCTCTACTCATCTGCGAATCCGTGCGATCAGATGGTCGGTACTTGAACGACGAGCGTCTCGGTCACTTGACCGAGCCCGACCTCTTCCCAGGTGACCGTGATCGTGTACGTAGGCGGCGTGCCGCCCGCGAACGCGACTGTGCCGACGCCGTTCGGAAGTTGGGTCGCGACGTCCGCGGTCCAGAGGAAGAGGTCATGAGCCGCCATCTGGGCCGGCGTGCAATCCACGCCGCCGCCGGCGTCCGGATCGCAATTGTTGTCGGCTCCGGCTCCCGCGTACGCGGCCTGCCCGAGCCGATTCACGCGGATGTTCTCGGCCATCGTGGCCGCGAGGTTGACCGCCACCGTGCGCGACAGCGCGGTTCGGCCCGCGCTCAAGCCTTGGCCGTAGAGCGCCGCGATCCCGATCATCCCGACCGAGATCACGATCAGCGAAACCATCGCCTCGACGAGGCTGAAGCCCGCGGACTTTCGGGGGTGTGCGCGCATCGCGAATGCGTTCGCGGAAATCATGGGCACACCGCGCCCGGGATCTGCGACAGCGCGCCGCCCGCGCCGCTGATGTCCTGGAGCGCCTGCTGTACGTTCGCGCGCCCCGTCGCCTCGATGCGCACGAGGCGCGCCGTCGAGAAGTTCGCGCCGAAGGTCTGGTGTGCGCCGCGATCGTCGCAGTAGAGAACCAGAGTGGCTGGCCCGAACCCGGCGCCGGCCGCCGTGCGCAGGAAGCCGCTCGGGGCGAAGCTCACGTACCCCGAGTTCGCGTTGCCGCCGATCGTCGTCGCGGCGTAGACGTTCAGCGTGCCGTTCGGCGCGGCGCTCGGCGGAGCCGGAGTTCGGATCAGAATGGTCTCGTTGTTGTCCACGACGGCGTTGCCGTCGGTCGCCAGCTGAAGGTCGGGGTGCTCGTGAGGGCGTCGACGTGCGCGGGATCCCAGTCGACCCAGACGATGAAGCCGCCGTTCGCGCCCGCGCCGTCCTGAGCGCAGACCGGGTTCGGCGCGGCTGGATCGGGGCTTGCGCAGAGCGTGACGGGCACTTGTCGCTTCACGGCCTCGGCGCGCGCCGCGAGCAGGCCGGTGATCAAGTCGTTTGCCGCCGCCGTGATCGCGCTGTTGCGCTGCGCATCGCGGAAGCTCGGTACGCCTACCGCGAGCAGGATGCCCCCGACGAGCATCGTGACGAGCAGCTCCCAGAGCGTGAAGCCCGATTGGCGCGGCGCTTTCATTGCCGCGCACTTTACATCTCGCACCGCGCGAAAGCGCCGGCCGTCCGACGACCGGCAGTAGGCGCCGGACGAACGGCAGAGTGGGCTTAGCCATTATGGCGAATTCGAGCAGACGAGCCGCCCGCCGTCTGCTGCCACCGTGTCGACGCGTCGGCCGGCCGGTGTAGCTCACGATCACCGCGCGCGCGGCAGCCGTGCCGCGCTCGTCGCAGAACACGAGCGTGCCGTTCGTGCTGCGGCGCATGATCGGCCGAAAGTCGAAATAGGGCCGATTGCCCACGATCGAGCCCAAGAGCTCCGGGCGGTAGGCGTAGATCAGAGGCTCGTCGTCGGAGCGCTGCGGCGGGCGCTTCGAGTCGCGGTCCGCGAACACGAGCCAGCCCGCGCCGTAGGCCTGCTCGTCGTTGCTGCAACGGCGCCCATCGCGCGATGGGCAAAGTACGACCGCTTCGCCGCGCTTCGCGGCCTCCGTGCGCGCGACCTGGACGGCGAGCACGAACGCATTGACGTCCGCGACGCGCCGCGAATCCAGCACGAACCGGTGGAAGCTTGGCACGCCGAGGCCGAGCAGCACCGCCGTGACTCCGAGCGTGCAGAGCAGCTCCCAGAGCGTGAAGCCGCGTGCGCGGTCGCACCGCGCTCTCCTTATGTATGGCGAGCGGGCGACTCTAGGCCGCTGCAGTGGCGGGTCGCGAGCACGAAAACCGCGCCGAACGAGCGGATTCACACGCGGTCGCGCCCGACGGGCGGGCTGGAACGACCGGTCTCTGGACTCAGTCTTGGGTTTAGGAAGGCCCGTGCCTATACTCTGCGGGGTCCAAGAAGACAGGGATGGCAGACATGGCAGTTGCCGAGACGGTTGGCGAAGAACAGATTGCGCAGCGGCTGATCGCTGCGGGCGTGTTTCCGACGAAGCAGCGGCTCGATGTCGGCCTCGTGATCCTCGCGAAGCCGCAACACCTGTCGGCCGATCAGATCATCGCCGGCATCCGCGCGATGGGCTCGCGCGTGTCGAAGGCGACGGTCTACAACACTCTGAATCTGTTCTGCGAGCGCGGGCTGTTGCGCACCGTCGAAGTGGACCCGACTCGGCACTATCTACGATTCGACGATCGACGCCCACCATCATTTCTATAATGTCGACACGGGCGAGATCACGGACATCCCGCTCGGCGCTATCTCGTTGCAGGTAGGGACGGAGCTCCCGCCCGGCACCGAGCAGGCTGGCGTCGAAGTCGTGATCCGCGTCCGAAGCCGCTGACGCGCAGCGTCAGCTACACTCGCGACCCGTCGTCCGCTCAGGCACAATACGCGGCCTCTATCGAGGCCTCGCCGGCGTAGCTCAGTTGGTAGAGCATCCGCTTCGTAAGCGGGGGGTCGGGGGTTCAAGTCCCTCCGCCGGCACCAATAAAGTCAAGGCTGACGATAGCCGCTTCTCGGCGCAGCACGGGCCGAGACCGTGTAGTGCGTCGCCGAAGGCTGAGGCGGCCGCAGTTTGCAATACTCAGGGCCCGGGCGAGCTGGGACGGCGGCAAGACGAGCCGGGCCGGCGCCACGCTGTGTTGTATCCCTGGCTGCAGGCCGACCGAGCGCTCCTTGTTGCGTACCGGGTGGGTGGGTCGGGCGACCGAAAGTTTGAGCGCGTCTCGGGGTGGATACGGTAACGCGTAGCGCGTCGAGGGGAGCCAGCACCCCGGTGTGACAGCTCAGCGCTAGACTCGAAGTCGTGTTCACACTGGTGGCCGCCAGCATCGCGTTTGCACGTCCTTCGGCACCGATCTCTCTACGTCCCAGCGCATCCCTGCGCGTCCCACTCTAGCCAGCGCCGCGCCTGGCTAGAGCCCTGTTTCCGTCGCTAGATTTTTTGGCTCGAGGTAGACAGGCACCGGGCGTGACTGTTGCGGCGTCCATTTCCCAGCTTGGTAATATCCAGCATATGCGGGCGCTGCTAATTGTTCCTATATTGTTGGCCGTTCCGACGGCGGCGTTCGCGCCGATAGGCCCGCCCCCACCTCCCCCAAGTCGGGTTGAGGAAATTGCGACTCACCCGGAGGCAGTCACGGTCCGTTTCGATTCAGGAGACACGGCGTCGTTCCGACCCGCAGAACGCCTTGTGACCGATATCGACTTTCATGTGCGAGGAAAGGACTACTCGCTCCCTCTTAACTGTGCCGGCGGTCTCGCCGACATCCACTTTGATACAGCGGAGCTTTCCGTTGGGAACGAGGAAGCTACAGCAGAAAAGACCTTCTCGTGCTTTTCAATATCGGTCAGGAGGAAGACCGAAAATACGGTGCATTGCCTCGAATCGCACTGAGCTTCCGTCGCGGAAGAGTCGTAGCAATGGTCGTAACCAACAAGACCGGCGATACGGGGGATTTCACGTCAAATCTTTGCGCCGAGCTGCCCGTTGGCCCGATCACCTGCAAAGACACGCGGCAGCTTCAAGGTCTTGACCCCGAAACGCTCGTACAGCAACTGCGGCAGTTGCCGCCTATCCTGCCCGCCACTGTGCCGTCGAGCATGGAGGAGAGAAAAAAAGAAAGCCTTAGAGAAAGCATCTACGAAGAACTATTGGACTGGGGTGCTGCGAGCATTCCGCCACTCGTCGATGGGCTGCGCGATCCGGATGTCGGTCTCCGGCGCAACGTGCTTCTGGCGTTTGGCGTACTGAGTGGTGGATGGCACCGATTTGAGTGCGGCACAGCGAAGCTGGATATATCTTCGGCGTTGCCAGCGCTTGAAGCTGCATTCCGGGACTCAGACTCGAGCGTGCGCGCGTGGGCTGCAGCAGCGGTTGGAAATATCGGCGAAGGCGCGGCTCAAGCGGTTCCCGCGCTGATTGGACTTCTGCACGGAGATGAGGGCTCTCGAAACAACGCGTGTTTCGCGCTCGGTCAAATCGGGCCGGCAGCGAAAGCTGCTATCCCCGAGCTGCGTCGCGCGCTGCACGACCCGAGTCCCGCTGTGCGCGGTTTCGCGGCTCGTGCGATTCCGAAAATCGAGCGGTAGTACACGTCTCATTGCGCGTCCCCGCCGGGGCTGGATAAGAGGGAGAGATCAATCGCTATGACAGAGAACGAAAAGTCGGCACTGGCGGCGAGGTTGGCGCAGATGATCCCGCCGCGCGCGCCTCGACCCTCTCACGTACCCGTGGGATTTTACGAATTTCACGATCACCTCGCAGGATCGCCGCCGATCAGTTGTAGCGGACACGTACGCTGAACGATTGACGCTCGACGATCTCTCTGAGTTGGTGCGCTTCTTCGAGAGCGAAGTCGGCCAAGCCTTCCTTGGGACATGGCCCGTATTCAGAGAGAAGCAGCGAAGCTTGAGTGAGTCGATAAGTACAGCAGTCAACGAAAAGCCCATGCCCAGCAGATTCACATTGGCCACGGGCGACACCGTGACTGGTACGCCCGAGTTCGCCAAGTGGGTCGACGAGATCAAGAAAGACATTTCGAAATAGCAATGCTTGGCATTGTGCGAACCTTGAGTTGGTAAGCCGTTCGTCACGCCGCCTGGAGCAAAGAGACTCCTCCGTGCGGGTATCTATGCGGGTATGTGAGCGAGGCTAGAACCGACGAGACCGGCGATCATTCACCCGTAGCGCTTCGGGCGTTGGCCGTCGCCTCGGCGATGTTGCCCTCGGGTGAAATCGACGCGGTGCACGCGCCGTTGACGACAGAGCCGTTGCAGTCCGACGCGCGGTAAACCGACTGCAGGGTTACCGG
The DNA here is from genome assembly GCA_963841645.1 of uncultured Gammaproteobacteria bacterium. Lineage (GTDB taxonomy): Bacteria > Pseudomonadota > Gammaproteobacteria > Steroidobacterales > Rariloculaceae > FEN-1219. Next base: position 66,847 of record CAWJDS010000005.1, read on the forward strand.
CTGCACCGTCATGCTCGGCGCATTCCTTGCCGGCGCCAACTCGTACGGGCCAAGTCTGTCGACCGACACGCAACCAGCCAGCAGAAGTAGAGCGAGTGGAGTAACTATCTTCATCGAGCGCTCCGTCGCGCAAGGCAACGATGGACGCGCTCATGTTAGTCGGAGCCGAGAGTGTCTCGCGTTGAACCAGTCGATGGTTGTGCGATCTCAGCGATCGTCGAAAGTAAAATGAGGCGCGCTACGCACTCGGTCTTGGCACTCTACTGTCTTGACCATGGGATGTTCTGCATCGCGGGTCGACGGACAAAGCTGAGTGGCCGTGGCGACGATCTTCTCGGCGTACCGAGGACTGCGATTCGCAGTGATACGGCGACGGGAGAAGGTTTCGTCGTTCGCCTTTCCAAAGACGCGCAAGTCGCGCGTCGAAACCTTTCTACAACCGGGCCGAGCGGCTCGAGGAGCGGCGCAAGCTCATGCAGAGCCAGGCGGACTATTGCGACGAAATCAGGGGGGAGTAACCTCGGGTGAGTGATTAAGCACCACTTCAACGACACGCCCAACGGCGAGATTCACAGCGGTTATTGGGCGTATGACGACGACGCCCAGCGAATCGTCTCGTGGCTGTGGGATTCCGAGCAACGCGTGCTCAAGATGCAATGTGGGCCGCATGGCCGAAGACACGATCTCAGCTCGCTGAGTCCTGAGCCGATGACACAGCAGAAGCTCCGCGAGCGATTCCCTAAGCTTGCTATCGCGTTCGCCGAAGAGATCAATCAGAAGCGCTATGACGTCTGAGGACTCCAGCGTCATGACCGCGGTTTGCGCGCCCGCGCTGCGTCACTCCGCCGGCACCGCGTACCCCGGGTAGCCCCCTCGCCGGTCTCATTCGCGCCGTAGGCCCCGCACGTTCGACGGCGGCCAGGGTAGCTCGGCCACGTCGACCCAAGCGCGCTCGTAGTAGTGCCCGTACGACGGCATGCGCCACTGTTGTAGCCATCGCCGCCCGCTGCGCTCGATCACGCGTACCTCGTTCTCGCGAGGCTGGTTGAGGAACGAGCCGTGGCCTGGACTGTTCATTTATACAGTAAAGCAGAATCGGGTAGTGTTGGCCAGAGGTTCGGGAGGGAGTAGGGTCGTTGCTCCGGCGATGGGGAATGTCCTCTGCGAAACCCGAGGAGAGAGTCGATGTCCAGCTCAACGACTTTCGTTCGCGCCACGTGTGGAATCGTCGTCCTGTTCGCCGCAGTTGCGCTCGCAGGCTGTGCCAGCACACGTGAAGAACGTGTCGCCGCAATGCAAGCCGAGTTGCCGCAGCTCGTTCCTGCTTGCAATGGCGCGTTCCGGGACGGGAGTCAGCTTGGGCTCGGCATCGTCGTGATCAACCAGGGGATCGACGCCTGTGATCGGTTAGTGCAGGGGCGGAGTCTTGGCCTCGTTCGTCCAACTACCGCCGAGTTGTACCAGCGTTATCGCGTAACCAGGAATCGCGCAGCTCAAACTGCCGGCCAGTGGCCTGATGAACCCGCCTGGCGCGACCCTGCCGGGGGCTTTCAAACGGCCGTCCAGAATGCTGTCGCGACCTTCCCTCGTTCTTGCTCGGGGACGGGTCCGTTTGCATGCTAAAGGTCACCCTCGGCGAGTGCTGCGACGGAAGTGGGACGAAGAAGTTACCGACGATATTGCTTGGATCACCAGGATAGGTATGCTGCCGAAGCATGGCCCTTCGCATCCTCATGGCCGACGACAACAGGGACATCGTTGACTCGGCGGCGCTCCGCTTAGAGCTGGCGGGCCACAGGGTCTACCGCGCATACGACGGACCAGAAGCCATTTTCCTCGCCACAGAGGAGAAACCAGACGTTTCGATTCTGGATATAACGATGCCCCGACTGTCCGGTCACGAGGTGTGCCGGATGATTCGCGAGACGCCGTGGGGGCGCGACACGTTGATCGCAGCAGTCACCGGATGGTCGCACAACGAAGCACGGCTTCACGCAAAGGCCAACGGCTTCGACTTCTTCTTCGAGAAACCGCTTGATCCGCAGATGCTGATCGAATGGCTCAGCAAAATCGAGCAGGAACGAGCGCCCGTATAGCGGCTCACGCGCGCCGGAGCTGCGGAATGGCTACGCCTTCTTTGTGCAGTGAGCGTCCTTGAAAGGGCCGTCGATCTTTTCCCAGCCGTCGTCGCCATTCATCACCTGCTCGCAAACAACGGCGCCACTGAGCTTGCTCCTCCACTTATACCAAGGCGCTGGCGCTGCGGTCGCTGTGCTACCCACTGCCATGAGAAGAACGAACATCACTCCGATGCGCTTCATCTGCGGTTCCTCAATCTCGCGTCGCACCCATTGGACGTTCCGCATCGCGGGTCGACGGACAACGCTCAGCGGCAATGGCCGACGATCTTCTCGGCGTACGGAGGACTGCGATTCGGGTCATACGGCGACAGGGAGAAGGTTTCGTCCCCGTCGCGCATCTGAACGGTCCCCTCGGCGACGCCGCCTTGGAATTGGTAAGTGCCGGAGGTCGGCTGCTCTCCGTCGAGGGTCAACTTGAACTGTCCGCCGCTCGCTTCGAACTTGCCCAAGGCGGTTGGAAAGACCGCAAACAGGCTCCGCCCTCGGTCGTCGATCGACGCCAAAACCACGGCGTGCTGCTGCCCGACCGTGCCTTCGCCTTCCCAAAGACCCGCAAGGCGCGCGTCGAAGCCTTTCGCATCGGCCTGCGGATTGATCGCGGTCAATTTGCCGTTCAAACGCGCCGCGATCAGCATCGTGTAGTCGAACGGCAGTTGGGCCTGGGGACTCTTGCCGCAGGACACGCGCGTGAGATCGGCAACGAGCGTGGGACCGCCGATCTTCAGCCGGTCGCTGCTCACCGAATACGTGCCGCTCGCCGACTGGTTGAACGGCACATCGATTTTCCAATTCGCGCCGTTCAGCACCATTTGACCCTGAAAGCCGCCGCTGCCCTGAACTCGCACGCGACCGTCGCGCTCGATCCACCAGACCACGCGCTGGTCTTGCGGCAAGTGGGCCATCCACGTGCCGACGAAGCGCTCGAGCCCCGGCGTCGCCGCGCCGCCCGAGCCGCTCGTTACACGTTTCGCCATGTTCGCCGCGAAGGCGCGCGCGGCGGGCTCCGCACGATCGCGCGGCACGCCGCCGATCGTGACCGTGAACGATGCGGTGCCGATCACGAAGCCGACGTCTGTGATCCCGAGCGCGGTGTTGTACTTGAACACCGCGCCGTCGCCGAGACCTTCCATCGGCGTGCCGCCCATCGAACGCAGCCGGCCGAGCCACGCAGAGGTGTCGAGCCCGTTGCCGTTGAATGTCGTCACCTGCACGGAACTCGTGGCACGTACGATCCGATAGAGGCAATCGTTCTGTTGGTGTGGCTGCGGCGTCGTGCGCTCGGGTTTCACCGCGGCGCCGAGCAGCTGACCCGCTTCTTCGGCCGTGACGAGCAAACACGGATCGATCGTGTCGGGGACGACGCCCGAGCGCGCTGCTACGGGTTGCGCGACAGCGGGAGCCGTCGTCGCCGGGGTGGTCTTGGTCGCTGGCGCAGCGCTCGAGCTCGGCGCGCGCGGGGTGCTCGTTGATGGCAAGGCGGGGCTCGCGCTCGACGCGGGCGTCGTGGCCGCCGCCGCCGTCGCGGCCGCCGTCGCGCCCGTCGCGGCCGGTGCCTCGCCGCGCACCCACTGAATCGCGCCGCGGTTGCCGGTCAATTTCAGTTGACCGTTCGGTGCGAGCTTCGTAGCGGCCGTGGTCCTCGAGCGCCATGCTCGTCGCGTGCAACGTCCATTCACCGTCGCGCGCTGTGAACTCGCCGCTGTGCGATGGCGCCGCGCCGCCCGCACGGTTCACGAACTCGTACCTGCCGGCCGCATTGATCGTGAAGGCCCACTGGCCGCCTGGCACGGGGATGTCCCACGTCCCGACCAACGCCGGGTCGACGGGCGGCGGCCGGCCGCAGCCGGAAGCGAGTAGGGACAGTGCCGCTGACAGCAACCACCCCGTGAGGTCGAGCCGCGCTTGCCTGTTGGCATTGCGAGAAATCATGAGTCTTCGCCGTCGCCGCGTGGACGCGCTAGGGTAGCTCCGGCCGGGGGCGCGGGCCAGCTTGGCGATCCTTCGCGGCAATTGAAAACGTCGCGACGCAGTGCCAATCTGCGTGCTCTCGTCCAACCGGTGCACCCGCAAAAAAGTCGCAATGGACGAGATGCGACGAGAACTAACGGCATGAGCACCACGCTACGCATCGCGTCGTTCTGTATTGCAACGGCTCTCTTCGCCGCGTGCGGCCGCGATCCCGTTGAACGGAAGCTCGTCGGCACCTGGGAAACAGCAGTTGCGGCGCCGACGGGCGCCTACGAGCTGCGTTTCACGGCGCAGTCGAACGGTCTATATCGCACCGACGTTCCCGGTGCGGCTCCCGTGTCGCCCGAGATTGGGATTTTCAAAGCGACGAGCGGCCACTGGCGACTCGAGCGCTCCGCGGGAGGCGTGGACGAAGGAACCTACGAATTCGTATCCGACGACAGCGTGCTGTTCAAGTCGAAGACCGGCGTCGTGTTGTGGACCCGTATAGGGAACAGCGTTGCCGCGGGCGTCGCGGCGACGCAGGCCGCGCCTTTGCAGGCATCTTCGCCGGTCGCGTCGGGCGGGGCGTGGCCGCGACGCCGGGCCCGTTATCGTCGGAAACCGGCGCGCCGAGCGCGGCGTTGCTCGCGACGGGGCCATTCGGTCCCGCGGTTGAAGAATCGGCCGCAGCCTCTTTTGCGCCGGGCGAAGCCGCGAGCGGTGCGCCAGCCGCGGCCGGATTCGCGCCCGCGGGCGGTGCACCGGCCTCAGCGGGATTCGCGCCGACGGTGTTGCCGCGCAATTCGCCGAACGCCACGGTGCAATCGGTGAATCAGCCGGCTGCGGCGGACGCGGTTCCGACGATGACCACGAAGCAAGCCGTCACGAATATGAAAGCGACCGTACACCAAACGGCTTCGCAAACCGTCGCGACTGCCAAAGCGGGCGCACAGCAGGTCACATCTCAAGCCGCGACGTCGGCCACGGATGCCGTCAACGACGCGGCCGCCGAAACGAACAAGAAGGTAGGCCAGAAGATAGGGGCATTCGCCAGCAACGCAGGATCGAAGATCAAGAACTTCTTTACCGGCGGGAAGGCGCACAACGACGACTCCGGCAGCACGGACGCCCCGGCGCAGAAGAACGGGCACTGAGGCTCGAACAGCGCAAACGACGCGCGTCGCCCAGACCTCTATGCCTCAGCAGCCGACGATCACGCTCGGCGACCAGACATCCATGTCACAACATCCGCCGATCACGCTCCGCTACTTCGACGCCCGCGGCCGCGCGCAGCCACTGCGCTACTACTTCGCGGCGCGCGGCATCGCATACACCGACGAACGCGTGTCGCTGACCCCGGGCGGCAGTAACCCGTGGCTCGAGATGCGCGAGGACCGCGCACGCGTCGGTCCGTTTCACAAGCTGCCGGTGCTGCATTACGGCGATCGCATGCTCGCCGAGACGCTCGTGATCAACGCGTTCCTGCATCGCGAGCTCGGCGACGAGGCGCTGCTTTCGGAGCACCGAAAATCTGCGCCACTCGATGCTCGATTTCGAGCCTCTATAGCGACATCGTGATGCACGTCGGGACGACGCTCTGGGCAGAAGCCATCTACTGTCGGCTTCGACTATTCCGCGTTCACTCGCCAAGTGCTTGGCAGGATTCGGGGTCTCCTCGGCCGCATCGACCAAACGCTGGCGGAGTGGGGATGGGCGGCTGCGGCGCGCGGCCGGCCACCGATGATCGCCGACTGCCTGCTGTGGGAAGAGCTCGACTCGCTGCAACACGTGTTCGGCGAGCACGTCGGTCTCGACAATCTGCCGACGCTGTCGCGGCTCTATTTGGAAGCGCCGGGCCGCGCCGCGTTCCAGAAGGTGCTCGTCGTCGCACGCGGCGCCGGTCACGGGCCGAGGGATGGTCGCCGAGACGGAGATCATCGGCCGCATCCGGAGCTACCTCGCGGCCTAAGCCTAGCGCGCCCGCTTCGCGGTGATCGTGCCCGTCGGCAACTTCGCCGCGAAGCTCACCGCACGTCCCGCGGCGTCGACGTCGAACGCGATGTCCGCGTCGAGGTCTGCCACGTAGAACTCCTTCTCCGACGTCGGCTTGAGCTCGTAGCGCGGCATGCCCTCGGCTATCGCGAACAAGTGGCCGGCATCGAGCTCGATCGAGACCGCGATGCTCTCGTCGATCCGATACGACCCGACGTAGCGGCTCAAGACTTCGGGCGCAAGCTCGATCGTCTTCCGCTCGCGCGCATGCGCTCGCGCCCGCGCGGCAAAGGCCGCGCCGGACGTTGACCGGCGCGGGCGGCGTGGGACGCAGCGACGAGCCAGGTCGCGCAAAGGAGCAGCGAGCCGACCAGGAACACGAGCGGATGGATCTCGAGTCTCACGGTGCCTCCGGCGCGCTGGGAAAGCGCACAAGTCGATCCGTTCACGTTCACGTCGCCGGGCGCACGGTCGAGTCCGCGCGGCACAGCATCCAGTCGAGGCGCGCCCAACGACGCGCGGCGAGCTGGCGGAATGCAAGCGCGACGACAGCGAGGCCGCTCTGCAGCGCGACGATCGTCGTGGTCGGCGTCGGACGGGGAGGCGGTATAGGTCGACGCCATCATCAGCGCGATCATCGTCGCGGCCGCGAGCACGCACTCCGTCCAGCCGATCGACGCCGTGACGATGAGGCCGAGATACGTGCTGAGCGCGGTGCCGAGCATCAGCAAGCCGAGCCCGAACGCGAGCATCTTGGTCGGCAACTCGAGCCAGCTGCCGACGGCGACCAGCGCCACGAGCAGCACGCCGAGCACGAAGCAGTTGTGACCCCAGAACGCGCGCTCCGACGCGCCCGAATAGCTCTGCGCGCGTCCAGTGCGCGCGCAGCCAGAGCGCGCGGGCGCGCGTGGCGGCGACGGCCGTCATCCCGCCGGACACGACGCTCAGTATCGTCATGAAGAAGAGCAGGGGATTCGGCGCGTCGGCGGCGTACGGATGATAGTCGCGGAAGTAGTAGGTCGCGATCGCGATCGGCACGATCTGGCCAAGCGCGAGCGGCCACGGGTTCGCCGTGCCGAGCATGAAATCGATCTCGCGGCCGCCGCCGCGATACGAGGCGCCGCCGAAACGCTGCGCGACCGAGTGTCGCGCGCCGCCGTAAGCGAGCTTCATGCGTGGTGCGAGTAGGATGCCGGCCGCCAGCGCGGCCCAGAGCAGCCCGCATGCGATCCATACCGGGAGCGAGTCGACGTGCCCGGGATCTGGAAGCGCAGCGGCACGACGAGCGTCGCTACGGCGGCTGCCACGCCGACGAGCTTGCCGATGCTGCTGCTCCGGCCGATGAACCAGAGCACTCCGTAGAGGATCGTGTTGGAGGTGAGCGAGACCAAGAACGCCCGCCGGAACATGAGCCCGAACGGAAAGCCGGCATTCATATAGAAGAGCGTGACGGTCGCACTCGCGACGAGCGCGACGAGCGCGACTGTGCCGAATGCGCTCGCGAGAAGCTTCACTCGGCCGTAAGGCAGCACATACGCGTAATGGCTCGTCGCGAGCCGCATGAACATCGAAGGCAGGAGTGATGCCCCGAACACGAAGCAGAGGACTCCGGCCACCGGCAGCATTTGGAGGGCTGTTTCCTCCGCAAGCGAGAAACGAGACGGCAAGCCGTGCTGCGCGACGAGCGGCGGCAAGTAGAACAGCACGAGGCTGCCGCCGACGACGCCGAGGAGGCCGACCCCCGTCACGATCGAGAGCAGTCTGGTGCCCGTGAAATACGCGAGCATCAAGCGCGCGACGGCCTTCACCGGTGCAGCTCCAGGAAGATGTCCTCGAGCGTGAGCGGCTCGACCTCGATCTCGACGCCGAGCTTCTGCGGCGATGTCGCCGTGCAGCTCGCGCGCTCCAGTCGCGGACGACCGCGGTCGCGGCGCTGCCGTTGCGCTGCACCGAGAGCGCGTTCGGGATCGCGAGCGTGTCCGGCAGCCCGCGCGCCGCGCGTAGGTGCAGCCGCACGATCGAGTCCTTGAGCGCGTCGAAGTCGCCCTGCCAGTAGAGCCGATGGTCCTTGATGATCCAGATCTTGTTCGCGAGCCGCTCGACGTCGGACACGATGTGCGAGGAGAACACGACCGCGCGCGCGCCGTCGGCCGCGACGTCGATGATCTGCTCGAGGAACTGACGGCGCGCGACAGGGTCGAGACTTGCGACCGGCTCGTCGAGGATCAACAGGTCGGGGCGGTGGCCGAGCGCGAGCAGGATCGACAGCTTCTGGCGCTGCCCGACCGACATCCCCTTGATGCGCTCCCCGAGGTCGACTTCCCACTCGCGCGCGAGCCGCGTCACGAGCTCGTCGTCCCAGCGCGGATAGAAGGACGCGATCACCCCGATCTGGTCCGCGGCGGTGAGCTGGTTCACGAGCTCGTCTTGCTGCGGCACGAAGCCGAGCCGCGCCTTTGCCGCGCCCGGCAGGCGATAGCTCGCGTGACCGAACAGCTCGACGCCGCCCGCGCTCGGTGGCGTGAATCCGAGCATGAGCTCGAGCAGCGTGGTTTTGCCGGCTCCGTTCTTGCCGAGCACGCCGACGATGTCGCCGGGCTCGACGGTGAACGACGCGTCCTCGAGCACGCGCTTGCCGTAGAACGCTTTACCGAGCTGGTGTGCGACGGCGTACGGAACGCTCATCCGTCTTCTCCCAAGTGTTGCGTAGCGCTTTCGCGACGTCGGTTTCGCCGAGCTCGAGCTGGCGCGCCGCGAGCACGAGCTGCTCCAAGTGCGGCTCGAGCTGCTGCAGTCGCTTCGCGACCGGGGACTGCGCGCGCGCGAGCCTTGCGATCGTCATCGGCTTGCCGCGGTTGCGCTCGAGCACGCCTTCGGACTCGAGCAAGCTGTAGACCTTCGACACCGTCATCGGATTGATCGCGTGCTGAATCGCGAGATCGCGTATCGACGGCAGCTCGGTGCCGGGTTGGAGCTGCCCGCTCGCCGCCATGCGCCGTATCTGCTCCGACAGCTGCCGGTAGATCGGCACGCCCGAGTGCGGCTTCAGTATGAACACGGCAATCTGCCTAAGTGCATTAGTGCAATGATGCACATGGCCAACTGGGCCGTCAACGAGCGCCTGATGGCTCTGCGATGCGCGTCACGCTCGGATCTCGGGGACAGCGAGATCCGCGTCCGTGCGCGGCTCCGAGCGCCATAGTGTTCACTCGGGCGGACTGCTAAGCTCCCGCCGAACCTCGGCTGAGTTGCGATCTTCGCGAGCGAAGGTCGGGCCGAGTCATCGGCAAGAGGAGCGAAAGGGGAGCTCATGCTGCGTGCGGTCGTTGTCGTCGCGACGATCAGCGTGGTGTCGGCCGCATGCGCGCCGGGCCAAGGGCCGGCGCAAGGCGGCCGCGCGGCTCCGGAGCTGCCGTGGACGACGCTATTCGATGGCACCAGCCTCGCCGCATGGACGACGACTGGCGACGCGAACTGGCAGGTCTCGGACGGGGCGGTGGCGGCGGACGCGGGCGCCGGCTTTCTCGTGACGCACGAGTCGTATGGCGATTTCGAGCTCGAGGTCGAATTCTTCGTGAGTCCCGACGCGAACAGCGGCGTGTTCCTGCGATGCGCGAATCCCGCAAAACCCGGGGCCGCGACGTGCTACGAGGTCAACATTTTCGATCAGCGTCCCGACCCGAGCTACCGCACGGGCGGCATCGTCGGCATCGCGAAACCGAGCGTCCGGATCGACGCAGGTAACCGCTGGAACGCTTACCAGATCGAAGCGCATGGGCGACACATCGTCGTGAAGCTGAACGGTCAAACGACAGTCGACGTCGAGGACGACAAGCTCGCGACCGGGCCGATAGGGTTGCAGTACGCGACCGGCCAGGTGAAGTTCCGCAGCGTCCGGATTCGCCGGCAGTAGCGGGCCTGCCAAAGCGACGGTCAACGAATGTCCGACTCGAGCGTCGATAGAGCACACGTCGCAAGACCTCGGCCAGTTCTGGAAGAGTTGGTTCAAGGATCCGAAGCTGATCGGCGCTGTCGCGCCGAGCGGTCGCGCGCTCGCGAAGCTGATGTCGACGGGGCTCAAGCCGGGAGCGCGGGTGATCGAGCTCGGCGCGGGCACCGGCACGGTGACCGACGCGCTGCTCAAGACCGGCGTTCGCCCGGAAGATCTCTACCTGCTCGAGCGCAACGAAGCGTTCTTCGAGATCCTGTCGCGTCGCTTCCCGCGCAGCCCGCTGGTCGCGGCGGACGCGCTCGATCTGCGCGAGCGCTTCGCCGGATCAGCTCGGCACGTTCGATTTCGTCGTGAGCGGGCTGCCTCTGCTGCTCTTCGAGCCCGAGCAAAAGGCGCAGCTCTTCGAGCAGATCTTCGCGGTGCTCGGGCCGAACGGCGCGTATCAGCAGTTCACGTACGGCCTGCGCTGCCCGATCGACCGCGAGAACCGCGAGCGGCTCAAGCTGAAGCGCAAGCTGCTCGGCTGGGCGGCGCTGAACATTCCGCCCGCGTTCGTCTACCGCTTCACGCGCGCGTAGCGGACGCGCGTTCGAGCAACGCCGCGACGTGCGTCGCGATCGCGAGGGACGCGGTGAGCCCCGGCGACTCGATTCCGAAGAGCTGCACGATGCGCGGCGCGCCCGGCGCCGTTTGCGCGTGAATCGCGAAGTCCGCGGCCGGTTCGCCCGGACCACTGATCTTCGGCCGCACGCCGGAATACGCAGGCTCGAGGCTCCCGTCGGGAATCGCGGGCCAGTACGTTCTGATCGCGGCATAGAACGCCGCCGCGAGGCGCGGATCGACGGCGTAGTCGAGATCCTCCGCTCGCGTGCCGGCGGGCAGCCACTCGACGTTCGGCCCGAAGCGCGTGCGGCCAGCGAGGTCGAGAGTCGCATGGGTCCCGAGCCCGCCGTCCTCCGGCACGGGATAGACGAGATGGGTGAACGGACCTTTACCGTGGCAGACGAAGTAGTTGCCTTTCGCGAAGCGCGGCTGCGGCAAGTCGAGGCCGGGCTGAGCTAAGAGCCGCGCGACGTCGAGCGCGTGCAGGCCCGCGGCATTCACGACCAAGCGCGCGCGTCAGCTCCGTCGTGTCGCCGTCCACATCGCACGACAAGCGCATGACCTCGCCGTCGCGCGCGGCGGCCGCGCAGCGGGCGTGCAGCGCGATCGATCCGCCCGCGCGCTCGAGGTCGCCTCGGTACGCGAGCATCAGCGCGTGGCTGTCGACGATCCCGGTCGACGGCGACCAGAGTCCCGCGACGCCGCGCACGGCCGGCTCGAGCGCCGCGATGTCGCGCGCGTCGACCGCCTCGAGGTCGGCGACGCCGTTCGCGAGCGCGGTTCGCTCGAGCGCGTCGAGCTTCGAGCGCTGCGCGTCGTGCACTGCGACGATCAGCTTGCCGCAGCGTCGGTGCGGAATACCTTTCTCCGAGCAGTACGCGTAGAGCCGCTGCCGGCCTTCGACGCAGAGCCGCGCTTTGAGGCTTCCCGTCGGGTAGTAGATGCCGGCGTGGATCACCTCGGAGTTGCGCGCCGAGGTCTCCTCGCCGATCGCGCGGTTCTTTTCCAGCACGATCACCTCGCGGCCGCGCATGGCGAGCTCGCGTGCGACCGCGAGCCCGACGACGCCCGCGCCGATCACGACGGCGTCGACGACGTCGCTCATCGCGCCGGCGCCTCGAGAACCGCGCGCGGCGACCGGTCGCGAGCGTCGCGCGCGCCGCCGTCGGCCTTGGCGATCGTGCTAAGGTGGCGCCCTTTCGCGAAGGGCAGGGCATCATGACCGAGCAAACGAGGACGGCCGAAGCGTTCGCCGCGGTGTTGCGCACGCGTCGTTCGATCGATTTTTACGAGCCGACTCCGGTCGACCCGGCCGTGCTTCTCGAGGCGATCGACGTCGCGCGCTGGGCGCCGAATCACAAGCTCACGGAGCCGTGGCGCTTCTACCTCGTCGGCCCGCAAACGGCGGCTGCGATCATCGAGCTCGCCGCCGAGATCGACGCGGCGAAGAAGGGCGAGCGAGCGGGCGAGGCGCGCCGCGCGCGCTGGAAGGCGATCCCGGGGTTCTTCGTGCTCACGAGCCTGCGCAGCGACGGAGCGATGCGAGAGCACGAGGATTACGGCGCGTGCTGCTGCGCCGCGGAGAACCTGATGCTGTACCTCTGGCAGCGCGGTATCGGCACGAAGTGGAGCACGGGCGGCGTCACGCGCGATCCGCGCTTCTACGAGCTGCTCGGTATCGATGCGACGAAAGAAACCGTCGTCGGCCTCTTCTTCTATGGAGTGCCGAAGGTGGTGCCCGAGCAAAAGCGCAAGCCCGTCGAAGAGATCGTGGCGCGTAAGCCCTAGCTCGCCGCAGCGTGAGCGCACAAGTCGCGGCCGTTAGCTAGAGCGGCGTCCCGGGCTTCGCGGAGCCGCGCAACCACGCGGCGCCTTCGGCGTAGAGCTTCGCGACCTCGGCGCCGCGCACCCCGGGAAGTCCGAGCTTCACGTTGAACCCCGCCTTCGTTTGCAGATAGCCGAGATGTCGGTAGCCTTCGGGAAATCTTGCGAGCAAGTCGGGATCGAGCGCGAGCTTCGCGCCGGGCTCGACCGGATCGAGCCGGTCCTTCTCGTAGATCGGCTGCCGGCGCACGATCGCCCAGCGCTGCGCGCGCTGCTCGAAGAAGTCGTAGAACCTGCCCGTGCAGACTGCGTCGACCTGCACTCCGTCGACCGTCGCGCGTTGGTTGATCGTCATCTTCGTCTGCGCGATCGCGCGTGTGGCCGTGGACTTCGACGCTCGTCGCGCCGAGAAAATGAATGATGTTCACGCCGCGCTCGAAGCCCGCGCGCCGCGCCTTCTGAAATTCGGTCGCCGGACCCTGGAACCAGGTCGCGGTCATCCAGCCGTCGTCGTGCCACACGGTCGCGAACTTGTCCCAGTCCCCCGCGTCGCTCGCGACCACCCAGTCGTCGATCGACCTCGCGGATCGCGAGCTTCGCGCGGAGCAGGTCGTCCATCGAGCTACTAGCGCACCAAGCGACCGCCGCCCGGGCCGCCGAGGCCGCCCGGAGGTACCGCGCCGGAGCCCGGCACGATGATCGACGACGCCTGCTCGCGGCGCAGCTCCTCGAGCCGGCGCATCGTGCGCTCGAGAGCGCGCTTCGCGTGCTCGCCGAATTGCGCGACGGCGTCCTCGAGCGACTTCGCCGGCACCTCGAACGAGAGCGGCAGTGCGCCGGCCGGCGTGAGCACCTGGGTTTGGCCGACGTAGAGGACGGGGCGAGCGGTGTCGGTGGAGCCGGTCTTCGTGATCGGCGTCAGCACTTGCAGCGTGCCGACGCGTCGATCCGTGAAAGTTTCCTCTCGATAGAGGTTCGCGCTATCCATTGCGATGTCGGCATCGCTGAGATCCTCGGCTGCCATGGTCGTTCCTCGTCGTCTTGATTTAGTGGCGCTACGGGCGCCGCGATCACATAGGCTAGCATTTTCCGTGCCGACAGCGGCGCCGAAGGCGGATCAGGCGACGCGCCGCAGCACGTGGCTCACGACGGTCGCGCCGGTGCCGCCGATGTTCTGGACGAGCGCGAGCTCCGCGTCGCGAACCTGATTCGCGCCGCCCGCCTCGGTGAGCTGCAGATACGCCTCGACGAGCTGATAGCAGCCGGTCGCGCCGACCGGGTGGCCGCGGGCTTTCAGCCCGCCGAAGGTCGCGATCGGCAGGTCGCCGTCGAGCGCGAGACGGCCCTCGGCCGCGAGCCGCGACCCGGTGCCATGCGCGGCGAAACCGGCAGACTCGAGAGTGAGGATCGACATGATCGTGTACGCGTCGTGGAGCTCGAACAGGTCGAGCTCGCGACGCTGGACGCGCGCCTGAGCGAGCGCGCGCTCGGTCGACGCCTCGACCGCCTCGAGCTTGAGCGGGTCGGAGCGGCGCGACAACGCGAGCGGCGCGGTCGCCGCCGACGACGCCGCGATCTGGACGCGCGGTGCGCGGCCGAGCGCCGCGGCGGCCTCGGCCGATGCGAGCACGATCGCGGCCGAGCCGTCGCAGATCGGCGAGGCATCGAACAGACGGACTGGATCGGACACGACGCGCGACGCGAGATAGCCGTCGAGGTCGATCTCTTTGCGCAGCAGCGCGTTCGGATTCGTGACCGCGTTGTGGTGGGCGGTGACCGCGAACGGAGCGAAGTCCTCCGCGCGCACGCCGTACTTGTCCATGTAGGCGCGCATCAGCTGGGCATTGAGCGATAGGAACGATTCGCCTTCGAGCTCTTGGTCCGCGGCCGTCGCGAGCGCGCGCGTGACGGTGTCTCGATCGACGTGCGTCATCTGCTCGATGCCGCAGATGACGACCACCTCGTGCGCGCCGCCCGCGACCGCGATGTAGCCGGCGCGTGCGGCCGCGCCGCCCGACGCGCACGCGGCCTCGACCGTCAGCGCCTCGATGCCCGGCGAGGCCGGCGTAGTCCGCGATCAGCCCGCCGAGCTGCTGCTGCTTGGCGAGCAGGCCCGACATCATGTTGCCGACGTACAACGCGCCGACTCGGTCGGGCTCGACGCCGGCGTCCGCGAGAGCCGCTTTCACGGCTGCCGCGGCCCGATGCCGGCCGCCGACGTCGGTCTCCTTGCTGACCGGCGTTTGGCCCACGCCGACGATAAAGACGTCCCGCACTCGCCCCCGCTTCGAACTCGCCGCCCAGGTTTTTGGTGCGCGCATGATCGCAAACGCGTCAGCGGAACGCCATGCGTCGCGCGTGAACGACAGCGCACGTATGATCGCGGCACGCGGGCAGCGGGAGACGACGGTGGCGCGGGACACGCGAGTGCTGTTGATCGGGTTCGGGAACATGGGCCAGGCGCTCGCGCGCGGCTGGCTCGCGCGCGGCCGCACCGCGGCGGCGATTCGAGTCGTCGACACGGCTCCCGGCGCGCGCTCCGCAGCGGCGGCGCTCGGCATCGCGGCGAGCGAGCGCGTCGGCGCGCCGCAGTCGGGCTCCGGAGCGGACGTCGTCGTGATCGCGGTGAAGCCGAACCAGCTCGCGGCGGCCCTCGCCGATCTCGCGCCGGGCGCGCGCGGCTCCGTCTTCCTGTCGATCGCCGCCGGCAAGACGATGGCTCAGCTCGAGGCGGGGCTGGGTGCGGGCGCGGCCGTCGTGCGCGCGATGCCGAACACGCCGGCCGCGATCGGCCAAGGGATCAGCGCGCTCGTCGCCAACTCGGCCGTGACGCCCGCGCAGCGCGCGCTCTGCGAGGAGTTGCTCGCGGCGGTCGGTGCGACCGCGTGGCTCGACGACGAGGGCGACATGGACGCGGTCACCGCGGTGTCGGGCAGCGGGCCCGCTTACGTGCTTCTTGATGATCGAGTGTCTCGAGCGCGCGGCCGTCGACGCCGGGCTCGCGCCCGAGCTCGCTCGCCGGCTCGCGCTCGCGACGGTCGCCGGTGCGGGCGCCTATGCGGCTGCGGCCGACGAGCCGGCGGCGGAGCTCAGGCGTCGCGTCACGAGCCCGGGCGGCACGACGCAGGCGGCGCTCGAGGTGCTCGGCGCGGAGCGCGGCCTCGGCGACCTCATCGCGCGCGCGGTCCGCGCGGCGGCGAAGCGCAGCCGCGAGCTGTCCGCGGTCTAGATTAGGTTACTTCAGCCGAGGCCGCGTGGAGTCCCGCGGCGGAGCAGAGCGATGGGCTACTACTTGGAAGAGTTCGAGATCGGCCGCGTGTTCCAGCACGCGATCCGCCGCACCGTCACGGAGACCGACAACGTGCTGTTCAGCACGCTCACGCACAACCCGGCGCCGCTGCACATCGACCACGAGTACATGCGCACGCAGTCGGAGTTCGGCCGACCGCTCGATGAACAGCTTCTTCACGCTCGGCTTGATCGTCGGCATCTCGATCCACGAGACGACGCTCGGAACGACCGTCGCGAATCTGGGCCTCGAGGACGTGCGCTTCCCGAGCCCGCTGTTCGTCGGCGACACGGTCCACGTCGAGACGGAGGTGATCGCGAAGCGGGAGAGCCGAGTCGCGGCCGACGAACGGAATCCTCACGCTCGAGCACCGCGGCTACAACCAGCACGACGCGCTGATCGCGATCTGCCGGCGCGCCGTGCTGATGTTGCGGGCTCCCCGCGCCGCGCGCGCGAGCGCCAAGCCGAAGTCGTCCAAAAAGAACGAGCCCCGCAAGCGGGGCTCATCCTAGAGAGTCACGAGCTGTTGGAGCCGAACGGCTAGTCCTGGCTGTCGTCCAACGTCGCGTCGACCTTCCCGAAGAACACCGAGACGCCGTTCGCCGTCAGCACGTTGCTGCCCGCGTCGTAGGCGCCGAACGCGGTCATCGACGTGGCCGCGTCTCCGCCCGCGAGCCGCGCCGCGAGCTTCGTCTCGAAGTCCGCGAAGTGCTCGAACAGCTCGACGTGGCCGGGCTCCCAGACGCCGTACATGCCGCGATCCGTCGTCGGCGCGATCGTCGGACGCCGACGCGAGCGTCAGGATGTCGAGCTTCTGCATCCCCGAGAGGATGAAGTGCCGATCGCCGATGCTCTTGTTCGTGATGATCGATCACGAGGCCCGTCGCGCTCATGCTGACGAACGGCGCGGTGGTGCCGGTCGCGCCCCAGCCGATGCCGAGCGTGGACGGCAAGTCGCGATGGTCGACGACGGTGGTGCCGACGAAGTCGGGCGGCGCGCTGCCGAACGGCGTCACGAAGCCGATCACTTTCGCGGCTTCGCCGGCCGCAGAGGTTCGCGAGCGACAAATTGCCCGTTTGCACTTCGTAGTTGTTCGGATCGGCGTCGCCCGCGGTCGCGCTACCCGTGCCCGCGAAGTTGAACATCGCGATGCCGAGGCGATCGATCGACGCGCAGCTGCAGCGTGAGCGTGCCCGCCACGACCGACTTCACCGCGCCGTGCAGCTCGGTCGGCTGGAGCCGGACCCGGCCAGCGGTCGCGTCGAGCGTCGCAGGCGTGGTCGATGCCGCCGGCGTCGGGCCCATCGCTCCGCCGCTCGACGCGGGCTCCGACAGCGTGCCGAGAGCGACGATGCTCTGGCCGACCGAGATCGCGCTTGCGTCGACCGCGGCGGTGCTCCCGGCCTTGGTCACCTTCGTGTTGGCGCCAATCGTGACGATCACCGTGCGCTGGAAGTCGAGCTGGTGATCGTGATGGACCGCGAACGCACCTTTTACGGTGAGCGTGTCGCCGCTGCGCGAGACGACGTTGCCTTGCACGGCGTCGAGACCTTCGCCCGGCACGCTGGTGCCGGCGAGCACGGTATCCGCCGTGAAGTCGCGGGTTGACGTGTCGAGCGTGCCGATCGCGAGCGTCAGCGTGCCGGCTGGTTTCAGCCGCGAGCGCCTTCAGACCGTCGGCGCCCGTCGAGGTTGCGCCGTCGATCTCGAAGCTCGTCGTGGAGGAGGTATGCACGGTGAGCTGACCGTGATCTCCGGAAGCCAGGAACCACGGCCGCACGTTGACGACGTAAGAGCTTCGCCGCGGTATCGACGCTGACGAGCGGACCGCGAACGCGCAGGTCCTTGTCGGCCACCGGTTGGACCGAGGCGACGATGAAAGGCTGCACGCGTCACGACCGGCGTCGTTTGCGTGAGGTCGACCGTGTTCGAGGCCGCGAGGTTGAAGTCGACCGCGAGGAACGCCGCGCGCCCCTTCGTGATCACCAAGTGGTCTCGGCCGTCGAGCCGGATCTCGAGCTCGGTCACGCCGAGCGGCTTGCCGTTCCCGTCGACGACCGTCGCCTTGACCGAATCGGTGCCTTTCTGGACCTCGATGTCGGCATTCGTGTAGTCGATCCGGATCGAGCCTTTGACGAAGTCCCCCGGAGCGAGCGACGCGACGCTCAACAGATCCGACAAGTCGGTGAGCTGCGCGAAGTCGATCGCGCGTCGTCTGCGGAAGCGTCTCGACTTGCGCGCCGTTGGCCCGTTGCAGCTTGAGCGACAGACGTCGACGGAGTAGCTCACGAAGTCGCCGTCGGCGTCCGTGAGTCCGACCATCAGCGTGCCGCAGTCGGCGCACGCGGATGGCGTGACGGTTGGGTTGCGTGGTCATGCCGGCGCTGCCGCCGCCGGAGCCGCCGCAGCCCGCGAGCGCCAGCGCCGCGGCCGCGATCCCGATCAAAGACCACGCGCTGTGCGCGATGCGCTTCTGTTCAATTGTCATATCCCTCTCCTTGGACGCATGTTCCCTGCTGTGCACAAACGCGCGGAGTGTAAGACCGTTGACGCGGGTGCACGGAGTCGACTTTCTGCGACGCTCATCGACGCGATTCAGTGAAAAAGTTGCTTGTATTCCTTTCTATTACTGTCAAACTGGCGCGCTCGGCGGGTATAATGAGACCATCAAGAGGTTGCGCGATCATCATGATTGCGAGGATTCAAGAAGGGATAGGTGGGGAGGGCGTCGACGACGCAGCCGACACCGCCATCGCTCGTCGCGGCGCGCCGCGCGATGCGAACGCGCGAGCCCGGGCTCGACTTGATCTGCACCAAAGTCGCGGTCGATTTTCAGAGCATCACGTCTCGACAACGCCGACGAACGCATCAACAGCGGGGCTGCAATCGCTGACCGACGCGTGCGGCGCCGACGCGGTGTTCGTCGCGCTCGCTCGACGACGACGAGAGCCGCCTTCGACAAGGTGTACCTCGGGCGCTCGACATTCTCCGCGTGCAATCCGGAAGTGCTGAAGGGCAGGGAGCTCGCGAGTTCCCGTGGATCAAGAGCCGGCTCGAGCATTTGCGTCTGCTCGAGATTCGCGATACGGCGAAAGCGCCGATCGCGCAGAGCGCACGACGCCGAGCATCTAGCGAGATTGAACGTCGGCGCGCTTACTCGTCGTCGGCTTCAACATCCGCGGTCGTCTCGGCGGCATGCTCGGCGTCGTGCAGCGCGACTCCGTCGCCCGATTGGGGCGCCGATCTGCATCTCGCGTTGAAGCTCGTCAGCGTGAGCGTCGCGAGCGGGCTCGAGCGCATCGAGCTGCTGGAAGACCTGTTCACCGTGCAGGAGCGCGATCGCCTCGTCACGCAGCACGGCGAACGACGGCCTCTGGGACTACGACGTCCGCGACAACTCGATGTATTTCTCGCCGCGTTGGCGCGCGATGCTCGGCTATGCCGACGGCGTCGAAGTTCCGGAGTGGCGGTTGCTCGTGCATCCCGACGATTTCGCGCACGTGCAGAACGCAGCTGCGCGAGCATCTCGAGGGCCGCACCGAGCTGTTCGAGAGCGTGCACCGAATGCAGCACGCGAGCGGCGAGTGGCGCTGGATCCAGAGCCGCGTGCAAGGGCCGGCTCGACGAGAACGGCCGGCTGCGGCGACTCGTCGGCGTCGAGACGGACATCACGGAGCGCAAGCTCTACGAGGAGGCGCTGTTCCGCGAGAAGGAGAGCGCGCAGATCACGCTGCAGTCGATCGGCGACGGCGTCGTGACCACCGACGCCGAGGCGCGCGTCCAGTACCTGAATCCGGTCGCCTCCGAGCTCACGGGCTGGAAGCTCGACGACGCGGTCGGGCGATCGATCGACGAAATCTTCCGCGGCTTCCACGAGGAAACCTGCGAGCCGATCGAGAATCCGGTCGCGATCGCGATGCGGCGCAATCGGCCGATCAAGTCCGTGCGTCCCGCGCTGCTGATTCGGCGCGACGGCAACGAGCTCTACATCGAGAGCACGGCTTCGCCGATTCGCGATCCCGTGGGCAGCGTGACCGGCGGCGTGCTCGTGTTCCACGACGTCAGCGAGTCGCGCGAGCTGAATCGCCGCCTGAGCTACGCCGCGAGCCACGACATTCTCACGGAGCTCGTGAACCGGCGCGAGTTCGAGACGCGGCTCGAGCGCGCGCTGAAGAGCGCGAAGGCGCGCGAGACCTCGTACGCCGTGCTCTATCTCGACCTCGACCAGTTCAAGATCGTGAACGACGCGTGCGGCCACAACGCCGGCGACGCGCTGCTCAAGCAGATCGGTGCGCTGCTCAAGTCGAAGATCCGTTGGCGCGACACGCTCGCGCGGCTCGGCGGTGACGAGTTCGGCGTGCTGCTCGAGAGCTGCACGATGGACGAGGCGCTGCGCACGGCCGAGAACCTCCGCGAGCTCATCAGCGAGTTCCGCTTCGTCTGGGACGAGCGCACGTTCCGGCTCGGCGTGAGCGTCGGCGTCGTGCCGATCACGCCGCAGACCGACGACGTCGCGTCGCTGCTGTCCGCCGCCGATAGCGCGTGCGCCGCTGCGAAGGACGCGGGCCGCAATCGCGTCTACAACTATCAGGAAAACGACATCGACCTGATGAAGCGGCGCAAGGAGATGCAGTGGGCCGCGCGCATCAGCAACGCGCTCGACGAGAACCGCTTCGAGCTGTTCCGTCAGACGATCCAGCCGCTACAGGCGACCGGCGAGCACGGCGCGCACTACGAGCTCCTGATCCGGATGCGCGACGAGGCCGGCTCGCTGATCGCGCCGGGACTGTTCATCGCGGCGGCCGAGCGCTACGGCCTCATGACCGCGATCGATCGCTGGGTGATCGCAGTCGGCGTTCCGCTGGCTCGTGTCGGAGGCCGACGAGCGCGAGCGGCTCGTCGCTGTGCTCGATCAACCTGTCGGGCCAGAGCCTGGCCGACGAGAAGTTCCTGCCGTTCGTGATCGAGCAATTCCAGAAGAGCGGCCTTTCCGGCGCGTGCATCTGCTTCGAGATCACGGAGACTGCGGCGATCGCGAGCTACAGCCAGGCGAACCGCTTCATCCACGCGCTCAAGGAGATCGGCTGCCGTTTCGCGCTCGACGACTTCGGCACCGGCCTCTCGTCGTTCGGTTACCTGAAGCACTTCCCGGTCGACTTACCTGAAGATCGACGGCAGCTTCGTGAAGGAGATGCTGCACGATCCGATCGATCGCGAGATGGTGCGCTCGATCAACGAGATCGGGCACCTCACCGGCAAGAAGACGATCGCCGAGTTCGCCGAGAACGCGGAGATCATCACGATGCTGCGCGGCATGGGCATCGACTTCGCGCAGGGCTACGGCGTCGCCGAGCCGAAGCGGCTGATCCAGGCCGCCGCGTAGCGGCGCGCCGGCGCTCCAAAGTCTCTTCTGACAGCTGCGCGGAGCTGCGGCCGGTGGCTGCGCGCTAAACGAAACGCATCGAGAAATCGATCGCGCGTACGTGCTTCGTGAGCGCGCCGACGGAGACGTAGTCGACGCCGGTCGCGCCGATCGCCGCGAGCCCGTCCGCGCTCACGCCGCCCGAGACCTCGAGCTCCTTGCGCTTGCCGGGCTGCGCGTTGCGCAGCTCGACGGCGCGGCGGACGTCGGCAAGCGAGAAGTCGTCGAGCATGATGCGGTCCGTATCCGTACCGAGGGCTTCGCCGAGCTCCGTGAGGTTCTCGACCTCGACTTCGAGCGGCACGCGCGGCGAGCGCCTGCGCGCCGCTTCGACGGCCTTGCGGATTCCGCCGGCCGCGGCGATGTGGTTCTCCTTAATCAGGATCGCGTCGTAGAGGCCGAGCCGATGGTTCTCGCCGCCGCCGCACCGCACGGCGTACTTCTGTGCGAGCCGCAGTCCGGGCAGCGTCTTGCGAGTGTCGAGCACGCGCGTCGTGGTGCCCTCGAGAATGCTCGCGAGCGCGCGCGTCGCGGTCGCGGTGCCGGACAGCGTCTGGAGAAAGTTGAGCGCCGTGCGCTCGCCCGTCAGCAGGCCGCGGGCCGGGCCGCGCGAGATCGCAGACGACGAAGTCGGCGTCGATCGCTTCCGCGTCGTACGCGTGCCACGACACGCGGATCCGCCGGTCGAGCTGCCGGAAGGTCTCGTCGAACCACGCGCAGCCGCAGAGCGTCGCGGGCTCGCGCGCGATGACTTGCGCCCGACCGAGCTTGTTCGGGTCGATGAGGTCCGCGGTGAGGTCGCCCGCGCCGACGTCCTCCGCGAGCGCGGCCGCGACCACGGCCGAGATGTCGCCCGGCAGAGAAGGCGTCGTCGGTCGTGGCGCGGGCAACGCGTTCATCCGCGCGGGCCAGCGGATCTCAGTTCGAGGAAGAATCCGGCGTGTCCGAAGCTCACCATGCTCATGAGCATCGGA
This sequence comes from uncultured Gammaproteobacteria bacterium, assembly GCA_963841645.1. Classification (GTDB taxonomy): domain Bacteria; phylum Pseudomonadota; class Gammaproteobacteria; order Steroidobacterales; family Rariloculaceae; genus FEN-1219. The sequence goes on from CAWJDS010000005.1 coordinate 88,995, forward strand.
ATCGACAACATCGTGTTCGTGCGCGAAGCAATGAACGCGACGCGGCGCGCCTTCGCGATTTGCTCAGCCGTCGCCTCGACGAGGCCGAGCACCTTCTTCTGATTCGGCCAGATCAGTACCCAGACGTTGAACAGCATGATCGTGCCGAGCCACGCGCCGACGCCGATGTAGGTGGCGAGCAGCGAGCCGTTCGCGCCGAGGCCGAGCATGAACGCAGAGCCGAGAAGGTGGATGTGCGCGAGGTAGGTCACACCCGTGAGCCAGGTGAACACCGCGCCCCATCGGAACCAGAGCAGCGCGCGCGGCGCGACGTACTTGCTGATTCCTGCGCCGCCCGGGACCGCCTTGGTCGGCCGCCGCCGCGGCGAGCGCCGGAACTTGCACGAAGTTGAAGTAGTAGAGCAGGCCGATCCACGTGATGCCCGCGAGCACGTGCAGCCAGATGATGAAGCTGGGCACGTTGAATGCGATGGGTGTCTTCGCGAGAACCGCGACGATGAGCGCGATAATGATCGCGAGCACGACTCCGGAAATGATGGTGCCTTTGATGGTGGATAGCAGCTTCATACGACCTCCCGGTGGGAATGCCTTCTTCTTTTCGGTAGCGCTGTCGCCGCGCGGGGCTTGGAAAACGGGGTCTGTCCCCATTTCGTGTCCCAGGCGGGGCTTGCCCCTGCTCGACAACCGGAGAAGAATAGGCGACACATCGATGCAGTTCAACAAAGTCGACCGGTTGATCTCCGTGCGACTAGCCCCAATCGAGCTGCAGACACGCGTTACGGAGGACTGCAAGTCAGTGGATGTCAACGAACGGATCAAGAAGCAGCTCGAATCCTATCCCGTGCTGCTCTACATGAAGGGAACGCCGGATTTCCCGCAGTGCGGATTCTCGGCGAAGACCGTCAGCGTGCTGCGCGCGCTCGACGCGAAGTTCGCCTACATCAATATCTTCGAGGATCCCGAGGTTCGCGAAGGGCTCAAGGCCTACTCGAATTGGCCCACGTTCCCGCAGCTGTACGTGAACGGCGAGCTGATCGGCGGTTGCGACATCGCCGTCGAGCTGTATCAGTCGGGCGAGCTCAAGCAGATTCTCGACGCGGCCACGGCGCCGCAGACCGCGCAGTAAGTCCGCTCAGCCGCCGTAGAGCGGCCGGAAGCGGTTCACGATCGTGCAGAACAGCTCGCCGGTCTTCTCGGCGTCGTAGAGCGCCGAGTGCGCGCTGTCGTCGTTCCACTCGAAGCCCGCGGCCGTGATCGCGCGGCCGAGCACGGTCTGGCCGTACGCCATGCCCGCGAGCGTCACCGTGTCGAACGTCGAGAACGGGTGAAACGGATTGCGTTTGATCCTGGTGCGCTCGACGGCCGCGTTCAGGAACTGCAGATCGAAGAACGAATTGTGACCGACGAGTATCGCGCGGTTGCACTGCTGCTCCTTGATCTCCTTGCGGATCTCGTGGAACAGCGCGCGCAGCGCCTCGCCCTCGTCGACGGCGGGCCGCAGCGGATTGAACGGATCGATGCCGGTGATCTGTAGCGACGCGGGATCGAGCCGCGCGCCTTCGAAAGGCTTCACGAGATAGCGATGCCGCTCGGCGAGCTCGAGATCGCCGGCCGCGTTCAGCCGCACGAGGATCGCCGCGACCTCCAGCAGTGCGTCGGTGGCCGGATTGAAGCCGCCGGTTTCGACGTCGACGATCACCGGCAGGAAACCGCGGAAGCGTCCCGCGATCCCGGTGGGGCGCTCGCTCGGCGGGCGGCGCTCCGCGCCGGCGGCATGTGTGTCGCGTCGCTCACGCCGACCACCTCTTGGCGAGCTCGTCGGGTGTCGGTGCCGCGCAAGAGCTCGAGCGTGAAGCCGACGCCGAACCCGGTGATCTCGGACGGCACGTGCGCGAGACCGCCCTTGTGCTGGCCCGCGCTCATGTCGACGTGCACCCACGGGATCTCGCTCGGCACGAAGCGCTGCAGGAAACGCGCGGCGAGGATGTGATCGCCCTCCGTCTCCGCGGAGCACTGCTTGATGTCCGCGACGTCGCTCTTGAGCATCTCGTCGAAGTCGTCGTCCATCGGGAACGGCCACACGCGCTCGCCGCTCTGCGACGCCGACCGTGCAGCAAGTCGCGGTTCGCCGCGGCGCGGTTCGTGAACACGCCCGAATAGCGCTCGGTGAGCGCGATGACGCAGGCGCCCGTGAGCGTCGCGTAGTCGACGATGAGCTCCGGCTTCTCGCGGCTCGCGAGCGCGAGCGTGTCGGCGAGCACCATCCGGCCTTCCGCGTCGGTGTGAATCACTTGGATGCTCGTGCCGTTCGCGGCGTGCACGATGTCTTGCGACTTGTACGAATCGCGCGCGAGTCGGTTCTCGGAGATCGCGAGCCACGCGTCGACGCCGAACGGAACTTCGAGCGATGCGAGCGCAATCAGTGTTCCGAGCGCGACGGCGCTGCCTTGCATGTCGGTGTGCATGTCCAACATGCCCTTGAACGGCTTCAAGTTCGTGCCGCCCGTGTCGAACAGGATGCCTTTGCCGACGAGCGCGAGCTTCGAGTGCTTCCCGCGCCGCGGCCGATAGCTCAAATGCAGCGATGCCGGCGTCGCGGTCGGGATTGCCTCGCGACACCGCGAGGAACGCCCCGGCGCCGAGCTTGCGGAGCTTGTCCTCGTTGATGAAGCGGTAACGCAGATCGTGCTTCGCGGCGAGGCGTTCGATCACGTCGCGATACGCGGCAGCGGTGAGCACGTTCGGCGGCAAAGCCGTGAGCCAGCGCGCGAGGTTGTTGCCGAGCGCCTCGCGAGCGCGGCGCCGAGGTCCACGTTCGCGTCCTGTCCGATCAGCCGCAGCGCGCGCAGCGCCCGGCGGCGCGTCCGCGGTCTTGAACGTCGGCAGGTTGAACGCGGCGGCCGCGGCAGCGGACACGAGCGCGGAGCGGGCGGCGGACGCGTCCGCCTCCGAGAGCGCGTCGGCGAACGCGATGCCGAGCGTCGCGGGCTTGTCGCGCAGTGCATTCCGCGACGACGCGTCTCGCCCAACTCAGCGCCGCAAACGCGGATTTCGCCGAGTACGCGGCAACCGTGAGTCCCGTTGCGCGAGTGTTGCTCGCTCGCGAGCTCGCGAAGTCGTCGCCGCGCTCGCGCGCCCGAGCGAGCAGTACGCCGAGCTGGCGTCCCTGCGGGAATCTCTGTAACGCGCGCGCTCCCGCGCCTTGCGTGCTGACGATCAGAAGATGGTCGAGCGAGTCGAATGTGCGGCGCGAGGCGCGATCGAACGTGACGCGCAGCGGCGCAAAGTCGGGCAATTCGAGCATCGCTTCAGTCGTGACCTTCCGAACGGGGTTTCGCCTTGACCGGTTCAAAACGAAACCGGATCATAAGCGCCCGCTGTGGAACTGCACCGTCGGCGGGCCTCGTGGCTGGCCCGCATCCTAGCAGGAATCCGCCGGCATTCTCACTGGCTTTGCTCCACGGACTAATGGAGTACAGTTGTCTTATGGCGACCGCTAGACCGTTCCCGCTGTTCGCGACGCGCGGCGACGATGTCGATCCCGAGGAAACGCAGGACTGGCTCGAGTCGATCGATTCGGTTCTCAGAGTCCACGGCGCGGAGCGCGCGCACTACCTCCTCGAATGCATGATCGATCATGCGCGCCGCTCCGGCGCGTACCTGCCGTATAGCCCGAACACGGCGTACTTGAACACCATCCCGGTCGGCCAGCAGCCCAACTACCCGGGCGATCGCGGCATCGAGCGCCGCATCGAGGCGTACATTCGCTGGAACGCGCTCGCGATGGTCGTGCACGCGAATCGCAAGAGCTCGGAGTACGGCGGCCACATCGCGAGCTACGCATCGTCGGCCACGCTCTATGAAGTCGGGTTCAACCATTTCTGGCGCGCGCCGACGGCGGAGCACGGCGGCGATCTCGTCTATTTCCAGGGCCATTCGTCGCCGGGCATCTATGCGCGTGCGTACCTCGAGGGCCGGCTCACGGAGGAGAACCTCAACTACTTCCGTCAGGAAGTGGTCGGGCCCGGGTCTCTCGTCGTATCCGCACCCATGGCTGATGCCGGAGTTCTGGCAGTTCCCGACGGTGTCGATGGGCTTGGGCCCGATGATGGCGATCTACCAAGCCCGCTTCATGCGCTATCTCGAGGCGCGCAGCATTTTGCCTTCGCAGGATCGCAAGGTCTGGTGCTTCCTCGGCGACGGCGAGACGGACGAGCCCGAGTCGATGGGCGCGATCACGATGCCGGTTCGCGAGAAGCTCGACAACTTGATCTTCGTGATCAACTGCAATCTGCAGCGGCTCGACGGTCCGGTGCGCGGCAACGGCAAGATCATCCAGGAGCTCGAGGCCGCGTATCAGGGCGCCGGCTGGAACGTGATCAAGGTGGTCTGGGGCTATCGCTGGGATCCCTTGCTCGCGCGCGACGACAAAGGACTGCTGCGCAAGACGATGGAGGAGTGCGTCGACGGCGAGTACCAGAACTTCAAAGCGAAGGGCGGCGCGTACACGCGCGAGCACTTCTTCGGCCGTTACCCCGAGCTCAAGGCGATGGTCGCGAACATGTCCGACGAGGACATCTGGCATTTGAACCGCGGCGGCCACGACGCGGTCAAGGTGTACGCGGCGTATCACGCGGCCGTGAACCACAAGGGCCGGCCCGACGGTGATCCTCGCGAAGACGGTCAAGGGCTACGGCATGGGCGAGGCCGGCGAAGCGCAGAACATCACGCACCAGAAGAAGAAGCTCGACGACGACGATCTGAAGCAGTTCCGCGACCGCTTCCGCCTGCCGGTCACCGACGAGCAGATCCGCGACCTCGCGTACTACAAGCCCGCCGAAGACAGCGAGGAGATGAAATACCTCAAGACGCGACGCGAGAAGCTCGGCGGCTCTTATCCGACGCGCCGCACGCGCGTCGACCCGCTCCACATTCCCGAGCTCGACTTCTTCAAGGGCCAGCTCGAGTCGAGCGGCGACCGCGAGTTCTCGACCACGATGGCGTTCGTCCGGATCTTGACGGCGCTCGTGCGCGACAAGGGCATCGGCCCGCGCGTCGTGCCGATCGTGCCGGACGAGGCGCGCACGTTCGGCATGGAAGGGTTGTTCCGCCAGGTCGGCATCTATTCCTCGCTGGGGCAGCTCTACACGCCGCAGGACTCCGATCAGCTCACGTTCTACCGCGAGGACAAGAAGGGCCAGATTCTCGAGGAAGGCATCAACGAGGGCGGCTCGTACTGCTCGTGGATCGCGTCGGGCACGTCGTACGTCGACTCACGGCGTGCAGACGATTCCTTTCTATATCTACTACTCGATGTTCGGCTTCCAGCGGGTCGGCGACTTCGCGTGGGCCGGCGGCGACAGCCGCTCGCGCGGCTTCCTGATCGGCGGCACGGCGGGCCGCACGACGCTCGCGGGCGAGGGCCTGCAGCACCAGGACGGTCACAGCCAGCTCGTCGCGACCACGATTCCGAACTGCCGCGCGTACGACCCGTGCTACGCGTACGAGCTCGCGGTGATCATCCAGGACGGGCTGCGGCGGATGGTCGCGGAGCAGGAAGACATCTTCTACTACATCAGCGTGATGAACGAGAACTACGCTCATCCCGCGCTGCCCGAGGGCGCCGCCGACGGCATCCTGCGCGGCATGTATCCGCTGCGCACGGGCGGGAAGGGCAAGTTGCGAGTGCAGCTGCTCGGCTCGGGCACGATCCTGCGCGAGGTGCTCGCGGCCGCGGATCTGCTCCAGGAGAAGTTCGGCATTCCGGCCGACGTCTGGAGCGTCACGAGCTTCAGCGAGCTGCGGCGCGACGCGCTCGACGTCCGGCGTTGGAATTCGCTGCATCCGGAGTCCGAGCGGCGCAGTGAGCTACGTCGAGAAGACGCTCGCGGGCCGGCAGGGGCCGTTCATCGCGGCGACCGACTACATGAAGATCGTGTCGGACCAGATCCGCGAGTGGGTGCCGGGCCGCTACGTGGTGCTCGGCACCGACGGCTTCGGCCGCAGCGACGGCCGCGACGCGCTGCGCTCGCACTTCGAGGTCGATCGCAAGTCGATCGCGCGTCGCGGCGCTCAGCGCGCTCGCGGACGACGGCGGCGTCGACCGCAAGACCGTCGGAGACGCGATCGCGCAGCTCGGCATCGATCCCGAGAAGCCGCAACCCGGTAACCCTGTAACTCCTTTTCCTCTTCGATATCCCCCGTGGACGTTGTCGTACCCGATCTCGGCGATTTCGCGAACGTAGAGATCATCGAGATTCTCGTGAAGCCCGGCGACGACGTTACGCCGGAGCAGGGCCTCGTCACGCTCGAGACCGAGAAGGCGACGATGGACGTGCCGTCGCCGTCGGCCGGACGCGTCGGCGAGCTCAAGGTGAAAGTCGGCGATCGCGTGTCGAAGGGCGACGTGATCCTGTCGCTCGCGACCGATGGCGCGGGTGCAGGCGCGAGCGCGGCCGCGGCGCCGGCCGAGCCGGGCGCCGAGGACGACAAGACCGTGCGCCAGCCGAAGAAGGTGCGTTCCTCCGGTGACACGACCGTGGAGCAGCCGAAGGTCGTGCGCGTCCCGGACGATAGGACGGTTCGCCAGCCGAAGACCGCGTCCGGAGCGGCGCCGCAGACGATCGTCGTGCCCGACCTCGGCGACTTCGCCGACGTCGAGGTGATCGACGTGCTCGTGAAGCCCGGCGACGAAGTAGCGGCGGAGCAGGGTCTCGTCACGCTCGAGACCGAGAAAGCGAGCATGGATGTTCCCGCGCCGCTCGCCGGCACGGTGGTCGAGGTCAAGGTCAAGAAAGGGTCGCGGGTCTCTGCCGGCGATCCGGTTGCCGTGGTGCAGCCGAGCTCCGCTGATGCGGCAGCGGCGAGCGGCGGGTCGGCAGCGGCCGCGCCGTCCGAAGCATCGGCGGCTGACCCAGCGAAGGGATCGTCGCTGCGCCGGCCGGCGCGCGCCGGCGCACCTTCGACGGCGGCACCGAGCGCGGCTCGCGCGCCGTCGCCCGAGCCGCGCGCCGCGGGTCCGTCCGCGATCTCGGCGACATCGACGTCGTTCGGCGAGGCGCACGCGAGTCCGTCGGTGCGCAAGCTCGCGCGCGAGCTCGGCGTCGAGCTCGGTCGCGTGCACGGCTCGGGCCACAAGAGCCGAGTCACGGCCGACGACGTCAAGGCGTTCGTCAAAGAGATCATGCGCGCGGGCCCGGCGCCCGCCGCGCGCGGTCCGGCGCTGCCTTCGGTGCCGACCGTCGATTTCGCGAAGTACGGACCGGTCGAAACCGAGCCGCTGAGCCGGATCCAGAAGATCTCGGGGCCGCGTCTGCACGCGAGCTGGGTGAACATCCCGCACGTCACGCAGCACGACGAGGCCGACATCACCGAGCTCGAGGAGCGTCGCGCGGCGCTCAAGGACACGGCGCAGCAGCGCGGCATCAAGCTCACGCCGCTCGCGTTCATCATCCGCGCAGTCGCGCTCGCGCTCGCCGAGATGCCGCTGTTCAAGTCGTCGCTCGCGCCCGACGGCGAGAATCTCGTCATCAAGAAGTACACGCACATCGGGTTTGCGGCGGACACGCCGAACGGGCTCGTCGTGCCCGTGATCCGCGACGCGGACAAGAAGGACATCTACGAGCTCGCGAAATCGCTCGCGACGCTGAGCGACCGCGCGCGCACCGGCAAGCTACAAGCCGACGACATCCAGGGCGGCGTGTTCACGGTGTCGAGCTTGGGCGGAATCGGCGGCAAGTTCTTCACGCCGATCATCAACGCGCCCGAGGTCGCGATCCTCGGCGTGTCGCGCAGCGCGTGGCAGCCCGTCTATCGCGACATGGCGTTCGTGCCGCGTCTGATGCTGCCGCTTTCGCTCGCGTACGACCACCGCGTGATCGACGGCGCGAAGGCCGTGCGCTTCACGACGCGGCTCGGCGAGATCCTGGCCGACGCGGGGCGGCTCGTCGAGGCGATTCCGTGAGGTCGCTCGAGTGAGCGAGCTCGAGGTTCGCGTTCCCGACATCGGCGACTTCGACGACGTCGACGTGATCGACGTGCACGTGAAGGCCGGCGACACGGTCGCGGCCGAAGACCCGCTGATCACGCTCGAGACGGACAAGGCGTCGATGGACGTGCCGGCGCCGCAGCCTGGCAAGGTCGTGTCCGTCGCGCTGAAGAGAGGTGCGAAGGTCAAAGCCGGGGATGTGATACTCACGCTCGCGCCGAGCGACGCGGGCGTTTCCGCGGAAGCGCCGCGAGCGGGAGTGCCAGTGCCGGAGCCGCCGCAAGGCGCGCGCGCGGGAGCATCCGCGGAGAGAGCAACGGGGGCGCAGCAGAGGCAGGCGCTTCCGCGGAAGCGCGCCAATCGCCGCCGCCGGCCGCGGCGCGTGCCGCTGCGGCTTCGGTTCCGCCTCGCGCGAGCGCGCCGAGCCCTGCCGACGCGAAGGCCGCTGCGCAGCCGAGCTTCGGACCGCGGCTCGTCGTGATCGGCGCCGGGCCCGGCGGCTACACGGCGGCGTTCCGAGCGGCGGACCTTGGACTACAGGTCACGCTCGTCGAGCGTTGGCCGACTCTCGGCGGTGTTTGCTTGAACGTCGGCTGCATTCCGTCGAAGGCGCTGCTGCACGCGGCGCGCGTGATCGAGGAAGCGCACGAGATGGGCGCGAACGGCATCGAGTTCGGCGCGCCGAAGGTCGACACGGCAAAGCTGCGCGACTGGAAGAACAAGGTCGTTCGCCAGCTCACCGGCGGCCTCGACGTGCTCGCGAAGCAGCGCAAGGTACGCGTCGTGCGCGGTAGCGCGCGTTTCGCGTCGCCGAATCAGCTCGAGGTCGAGCGCGACGGAGCACGCGAGACGATCGACTTCGACCAATGCATCATCGCGGCCGGCAGCGAGCCGACCGCGCTGCCGAACGTGCCGAGCGATCCGCGGATCATCGATTCCACCGGCGCGCTCGAGCTTGGCGAGCTGCCCGAGCGAATGCTCGTGATCGGCGGCGGCATCATCGGGCTCGAGATGGCGACGGTGTACGACGCGCTCGGCGTGCAGGTGTCCGTCGTCGAGCTCACGAAGACGCTGCTGCCGGGCTGCGATCGCGATCTCGTGAAGCCGCTCGAGAAACGGATCTCGGGACGCTACGCGAAGATCATGCTCGGCACACGCTTCACGCGAATGGAAGCCGGCGCGAACGGCATCACGGTGCACTTCGAGGGCGACAACGCGCCGAAGGACGCCGCAAGTCTACGGCCGCGTGCTCGTCGCGGTTGGGCGCAGCGCGAACGGGCGGCGGATCGCCGCGGACCGCGCGGGCGTCGAGGTCAACGAGCGCGGCTTGATCGCGGTCGACAAGCAGATGCGCACGAACGTGCCGCACATCTTCGCGATCGGCGACATCGTCGGCCAGCCGATGCTCGCGCACAAAGCAACCCACGAAGGCAAGGTCGCGGCCGAAGTCGCGGCCGGGCAGAAGAGCTTCTTCGACGCGCGCGTCGTGCCCGCGGTCGCGTACACGGATCCGGAAGTCGCATGGGTCGGCCTCACCGAGGACGACGCGAAGGCGCGCGGCGTCGCGTACGAGAAGGGCACGTTCCCGTGGGCCGCGAGCGCGCGCTCGCTCACGCTCGGCCGCTCGGACGGCCTCACGAAGCTACTGTTCGACAAGACGACGCATCGGCTGCTCGGCGCGGGCATCGTCGGCACGAACGCGGGCGACTTGATCGCCGAAGCTGCGCTTGCGATCGAGATGGGTGCGGACGCCGAGGACGTCGGTCTCACGATTCATCCGCACCCGACGTTGTCGGAGACGATAGCGTTCTCGGCCGAAGCAGCCGAAGGCACGATTACCGATCTGTACATCCCCAAGCGACGCTGACGCGCCGTTTGGGCGCGGCGGTCTGCCGCCAGGGTGATGTTGCTCCTCGTCGTCGCCGCCCGACGTTCGTCTGACGCCGCATAATTCCGCACTACTAATTGACGCATAATCGCGAAGGTGGTCTATTTAGAACAACTACTTATGTGCGCTGGAATCACGTTATACGGCAGTTTCGCCGCATTTCATTCGCGGCGTACGCCGTCTAATTATTGTTAGGCGCCTATGTCGCACTCCGGGGCTGGTCGATCTAGTGGCTATAGTTCTTCAGGGCTCGTTTGATGTTGAGGCGGACAAAAAATGAGAGTCATCGGAATAGTCGATCTCATTTAGTACCGAGCGTTATCTTCGCTGCCGACGTCGACGACGTACGGCAAGTGGTACAGAAGTTCTATACGGCTACGACGAGGGATCGTCAAGCCAGTGGATTTACGCAACCGAGGACTGGTATCACATCAATCCGTACGGCGGTGTCCTCCGGGGTTAGAGGCGACGTCCTAAAGGCCGTTCGCGAAGTACACACCACATTCCTGAAGGGTGTCGCGGGCGACCCGGCAGACATTCGGAGTCACTTCAATTCTCGCGACGTGGCGATAGCGACGGTCGTTAGCAACGTAAGTGCGTTCAAGGGGCCGGACGGAGTCACGCTAGCCCAGCACAAGAACGTTCGGACGTTTGTGGTAGTAAGAACGTGGAGCCCGATGGTTGCTCGTGCAGGACCACGACACCAATGTCGCTACTCCACCCGGTTAGATTTCCGAGGGCACACTTGCTGCTGCGAGCCGAATTCCGGCGGTCATGGTGTGAAAAACTTGCGGGCGCGCTTGTCGCCTAACAAGCGACTGTGATGCCGAGTCAAGCGATCGCTGATCGCCAAGGGACGTTGTCGCGGAGCATGGCGTTGAGAGCGGTGACGATTTTTCGGATGCAGGCGGTGAGCGCGACCTTTTTGTGTTTGCCGGCGTCGAGTAGGCGTTCGTAGAAGCGCTTGATGTCGGGATTGAAGCGAATTGCGACCATCGCGCTGAGGAAGAGAGCGGTGCGGGAGTGAGCGCGGCCGCCGCGGATGCGGCGTTTGCCGCGCAGCGTGCCGCTGTCGCGGTTGAAGGGAGCGACGCCGGTGAGAGAGGCGATCTCGCGACGATCGAGAGAGCCGAGCTCGGGGAGGTCGCCGATGAGAGTGGCGGCGACGGAGTTGCCGATGCCGGGCATCGAGGTGAGCAGCTCGCGCTTGTGCCGCGAAGAGGCGTGCTGATCGATGGCGTCATCGATCAGTTGCTCGAGTGATTTGAGCTCTCGATCGAGAGTTTTGATGATTCGATCGATGCTCGGTTTGAGGTCGTGGGGCATGACCTGGCGGCGGTTTTTTTCCATGGTGCGCAGCGCGGTGAGCTGCCGGCGGCGAACGACCAAGTCTTTGATGGCTTGAGCATTTGCGTCGGAGGCGGGCCGGGCGAGCGGGTTTGACGGTGGCGGCGAACTGAGCGATGAGACGAGCGTCGATCGCGTCGGTTTTGGCGAGCTGGCCGATGACGTCGGCGAAGCGACGGATCTTCAGCGGCGAGACGACGATGACGGGAAGGCCGGCGGCGAGCGCGGCACGGACGAAGGGCTGCTCGAGGCGGCCGGTGGCTTCGACGACGATGCGCTCGATTCGGTAGCGACTTAGAGAGCGGATGAGCGCTGAGGATGGCTTGTTCTTCGTTGGGGACGGTCAAAGCTCGGTCGCGTTCGAGCAGATAGAGATCGAGCTGGCCTTACCGACATCGACGCCGACGTTGACCGGGGAACGGTGCTTTGTCATGAGTACTCTGCCTTGCTAAATTCGGGCTCTGGGGCCCATTCGACTGTTCGAGTTGTCACGAGAGTCGATGAACCGCTGCACGCTTGTTAACGGCCTTCGGTTTTGCAGCCTGGGAGCCGTAGTTGCTTCGAGCTGGTTCATCGATGAGCTACGAATAGCCCATGGGCCCCAACTTATCCCGCTGAGTGCCCGCCTCGAAACATACAAGCAGTTGCAGCGGACGGTGAGGGATAAAGTGCCAAGGCACATAGGGCAGCGCGCCGCCGCTGAACTGCGGCGTTAGGCGTCCGGGCGGAGTCGTCACCCTTAATCGGAGAACAACGGAGCATCTATGATCGAACGTAGTCGTGCGCTTGCTCTTCGCTGGTTCGAAGAGGTGTGGAATCGGCGGCTCGGCGCAACTGTCGACGAACTTTTCGCTCCAGCCGCCGTCGGTCACATGGAAGGAGTTGAAGTTGTCGGGCCAGCCGCCCTCCACAAAGTGCGGGCAGCGCTCCTGGCGGCCTTCCCAGATCTCGAGATCACTGTCGAAGACACGGTGGCGGAGGGCAACAATGTGGTCGTGCGGTGGCGGGCAACCGGGACTCACCTCGGGGAAGGGTTCGGTGTCCGAGCAACCACGTGCTCCGATCACGGTCCGAGGGATGACATGGCTTCGAATAGAAAATGGACGCATCGTCGAAGGATGGGATGCGTGGAACCAGGGTGCGCTCATCGAAGGCCTTCGCGCCGCGTCGAGAGAGTGACGCCACGCCCATGAGCGTCGTGGCGGCCGTCGTGGTTGTCGCGTTTGGCCTCTCGCTCATCGCCTTCACGAGCGTGGCCTTTGCGAAGCCGGCGATTGCCGAGCGATTCTTGAGTGCTTTCGCCAGCTCAGCGCGAACGCACTACGTAGAGCAGGTTGTTCGCTTGCTGATCGGGGCGGCACTTGTCGTACTTTCGCCGACTATGTGGCAACCCAAGATGTTCTGGCTCTTTGGGTGGGCCATTGTCGTTAGCTCTGCGGTGTTGCTGTGCGTTCCGTGGCAGTGGCACCATCGGTTGGGAGAGCGGTTGCGGATACTACCGCTGCTCGTTCGACACCTCAGACTGTACGCCGCCGGGTCATTCGCGCTCGGCGCACTGCTGCTCTACGGGGTTTTTGCCGGTGGCGGAGCCGCATAAAAGAGTAAAGGTTGTTTCAATCGCCTGTCGATGGGGCAAAGCGTGAATCAGACCGCCATCCTCTTGCCGTTCGTCGGCACGATGCTGCTGACGATCGTTGTCTGGTCTTACATGTATGCGCGGCGTATTCCGTTCATCTTGCGCAGTAACCTCACGCCCCAGCAGCTCACGCCGTCGGAGCTCGCCCGCTTGTCGCCTTCCGAAGTAGCGAACCCGTCCGATAACCTCAAGAATCTGTTCGAGCTGCCCACGATCTTTTATGCGGCGGTCCTGTATCTGTACGCGGCTCAGCAAGTCGACGCGGCGTATTTGGTCGCGGCCTGGGTCTTTTTTGCGTTTCGCGTTTTGCATAGCGCAGTGCATTGCACGTTCAATTTCGTGCCTTTGCGGTTCTGGCTGTATGCGATCTCGGCCCTTGCGCTATGGTTCATGGTATTGCGCATCGCATGGCGCGTCTTCTTCTAGGGACGCGATTCGAGCGGCGGCGTTCATGAAGATGCGTATCGCTCTTTTGCTTGTTCCGATTGGCGCAATGGCACAGTCAGAGTCAACCGCGCGTCAATTGCTGAATCAGCCCGCAACGTTGCTCGATGTTGGGATGGTGCGGTTGCAGATGCTCACGGGGGAGTTCGAACGAAGAGTCGGGCTGTCTTGGACGACGAGTGATGGTAAGCATGAGCGTTTCAAGGCGGAGCCCAACTCCTACTACGACACTGATGCTGATCGAATCTACGTCAGCTTCACCATTACGAACAGTGAAGCGACGTACCCCCAAATGGAGGAAGGCTGCAGAACCGCGATGGGTCAGATGGGTGTTTGGTTGATGAAGAGCTTGCCCGAGCTGTTTTCGCATGTTGGCTCCGACACGGACCGAAAAAGCGAAGCGTCTTCGACGCGCTGCGAGAGATGGTGGTGCTCCGATGCTACGTCTCGTCCGCGAGGCGACACATCCGAAGGACGGTTCTGGGGCAGTCAAACGCTCAAGGACTGGACCGTGAGCATCGGACGGTGGCATTAGCCGACACGCGCAATGCGCCGTCGCTAGCAGCCGTCTTCGGGATCTGTGCGCTGGAGGTTTTCGGGGAGGAGGTGCAGTGAGCTCTTTCAAGATCAACTTCGATGCGATGGAGTGGCAGCAGGTCCGTCCGGACGTGCGTCAAAAGATCTACTGTGAGGGCTCTCGGCAAGTTCGACTGGTCGAGTTTGCGACCAGCAGTGGCGCCGAAAACTGGTGTGAAGCCGGTCATATCGGCTATGTGCTAAACGGCGCCTTGAGCATCAGCTTCGACGGAGAAGTCATCTCGTTCAAGGCAGGCGATGGGCTGTTCATTCCACCCGGTGCGGCAAGCAAGCATCGGGCAGTTGCGATTTCGCCCGGTACGCAATTGCTAGTCGTGGAGGATCAGTGAGGTTCACGGTGACCGCGCGAGCGGGCTGCGGCGGATGCGCGGGAGTATGATCCGCCGGTGCGATCTGGCTTCGAGCCGATCGCACGTTCTGTTCGGGCAACTGGGGGCATCATGAGCGACACTGATCATCGCGATCGCACATCGCGGCGCGGATTCCTCAAGACCATTGGTGCCGCCGGCGCGACGGCCGTCGTGTCGTCGGCGTGCGCTCCATCAGCGCAAGCGCCTGCGACGAACGCCGGCACTGACTCCGACCTGCGGCTCGTGAACGGGCGGATCCATACGATCGATGGGCGGGGCACGGTCGCCGACAGCGTCGTGATTCGCAACGGCGTGTTCGCGGCGGTCGGCGGCGACCGGCGCCGGCGGGTGCGTCGAGTCATCGATCTCGGCGGCCGTACGGTGGTGCCCGGCTTCGTCGAGCCGCACATCCACAGCGTGAGCCTCGCGAACCGGCCCGGTTATCACACGATCCTCGAGAACACGACCTCGATTCGCGGACGTGCAGGAAGCGCTCGCGGCGCGGCGCAAAGACGTGCCCGACGGGCAATGGATCACGTCGATGGGCGGTTGGCATCCGAACCAATGGGCCGAGCATCGTCACCCGACGCTCGCCGAGCTCGACGAAGCCGTTCCCGATCGCCCCGTGTTTCTGTACGAGCGCTTCACGGGCCCGTGCGCCGTCAACAGCCTCGCCAAGAAATTCTTCGACGCTGCCGACGCAGCTGAGCCCGTGCATCCCGGATATCAAGAAGATCAACGTCAGCGAGACGGGAGCGATTGGCCCGGCCGGATTCGGCACCGGCGGTCCGTCGGCTTCGGCGCTGTTTCTGCTTGCGCCGCATGCAGACGTTCGCGGATCGCAAGCGCAGCGCGCACGACGCGATGAACTACTCGACCAGCGTGGGCCTGACGACTCACCTCGATCAGGTGCTGTTCCCGACGCCGGGTCCGCTGCACCCGTCGCAGATCCTCTCGAATCTCGACCAGTACACGATGTACGACCCGTGGCTCGAGTTGTACCGCGAGGGCCGCGCGACCGTGCGGCTGCAGATCAACTTCCTGAGCAACCAGAACGATCCGGCGCTGCCGGAGCTGCACGAGCGCCTGCAGGAACCAGTTCCAGTTCTTCGGCGACGACATGGTACGTACCGGCGCCATCGGCGAATGGGCGGCGCCGATCTCCGCCGGGCGCCACCTGGTTCGAGGCGCAGCGTCTCGTGGCGGCGAAGCAGTGGCGCAACGAGAACAGCGTGCAGGACCTGAAGGGGCTCACACAGGTCGTCGATGCCTACGAGAAGATGGATCAAGAATTCGGCATCAAGAACCTTCGTTGGGTCGTGCATCATGTGCCGGAGGTCACGCCCGAGCTGCTGTCGCGGCTGAAAGCACTCGGCTGCGGCGTCGAGATGGCCGCGTTCCGCTGGGTCACCTCGAGCGATCCGAACCAAGTCGTCGGGCCGCAGTTCCGCACGATCGTCGACCACGGAATTCAGGCGGGAATCCACGGCGACGGCGTGCACATCGCGCCGCTGAATCCTTGGTCACACATTCACTACGCGACGACGGGATTGAACTCGTTCGGTCAGCGCGGTGAATCCCGGCCAGCAGCTCACTCGACAAGAGGCGCTATCGCTCTTCACCCGCTCGAACAGCTGGTTCCTGCGAATGGAAGAAAAGATCGGCTCGATAGAGCCGGGCAAGCTCGCCGACCTAACGGTGCTCGATCGCGACTTCTTCACCGTGCCCGATGCGGACATCAGGAATGTTCGCTCGGTCCTCACGCTGCTAGGCGGCAAGGTGGTTCACGATTCTGGCGCACTGAAGGTTTGACCGGCGCTATAACGTTGCTTGACCCACGTGCGGTTCTGAGCCCCGCGGCTAGACTCGCGTTCTCGCACGATTCGCCCCGCGATGCATGCGCCTCTGGTCACTGCACCCGAAGTACCTCGACAGCCAAGGGCTCGTCGCGCTCTGGCGTGAGGCGCTGCTCGCGCGCGCCGTCTTGCGGGGCGAGACGAGAGGCTACAGGCACCATCCGCAGCTCGCGCGCTTCGCGTCGCATGCGTCGCCGCGCTCGGCGATCAACGCCTACCTGCGCGTGGTCTATGAAGAGGCGCTCGAGCGCGGTTACCACTTCGACCGCGGTAAGATCGGCCCGAGTCGCTCGGTCGCGCGCATAGCCGTGCCGCGCGGCCAGATGCTCTTCGAGTGGCGACACCTGCTCGGAAAACTGTCCGCGCGAAGCCCGACGATCCACGCACGTTGGCGCGACCAAGTGAAGCCCGCGAGCCATCCGTTGTTTCGAGTGAGGCCGGGGCCCGATAGCAGAATGGGAGCGCCTTGCATAGGCGCTCCGGCGCGATATTCGCGTTGCCGAATGCGATACGTGTTAGGGTGGCCAACCCGAATTGACAGAGCAGGGAGGCCCAATGGCCAACTTCAACAACCAGGCGAAGCGCAAGCGCGAGCTCGCGAAGCAAGACAAGCGCGCCGCGAAAGACCGAAAGCGCGCGCAGCGCAAGGCTGAGGCACGCGGGCGTGACCGTTCCGGCGCAGCAAGCCCCACGACCTCGACGTACACGACGCCCGCGCCGCCCACCTTGTCGAAGGCTGCGGCGGAGTGGATGAAGCCTGTGAACAAGACGCCCGCCGTCAGAGGACGGTCGACCACCGCCTCCGCGAGCACGTTCGTCCGCCGCACAAACGCCACCGGGAAGTAGCCCGGCCCGCGGCGAGCTCCGCTTCCGGCTTCGCGGTGTTCGGTCAGGACGCCGGCGAAGCGATCGTCTTCTCAGGATACTCGCAGAGGTCTGCGATCAGGCACGCGTCGGGCAGTTCGGCTTGCGCGCCTTGCACACGTAGCGCCCGTGCAGGATCAGCCAGTGGTGCGCGTTGCGCTTGAACTCGTCCGGCGTGACCTTTACCAGCTCGTCCTCGACGGCGCGTACGGTGCCGCCATGCGCGAGTCCCCGTGCGGTTCGCAACGCGGAAGATGTGCGTGTCGACTGCGATCGTCGGCTCGCCGAACGCGGTGTTCAGGATCACGTTCGCGGTCTTGCGCCCGACGCCGGGCAGCGCCTCGAGCGCGTCGCGATCGCGCGGCACGACGCCGCCGTGCTCGGTGACGAGCTTGCGGCACGTCGCGATCAGATTCTTCGCCTTGCTGTTGAAGAGCCCGATCGTCTTGATGTAGTCCTTGAGCCCGACCTCGCCGAGGTCGAGCATCGCCTGCGGCGTGTTCGCGACCTTGAACAGATCGACGGTCGCTTTGTTCACGCTGAGATCGGTCGCCTGAGCGGAGAGCACGACCGCGACTAGCAGCTCGAACGGCGTCGTGTACCTGAGCTCCGTCGAAGGGCTTGGGTTCGCTTTCGCGAACCGCTCGAAGATCTCGCGGCGCTTCGCGGGCTTCACTGCTGCGCCGGCGCCGCCGCGTTCTCGGCAACGGGCGCAGCTACGGGCGCGGGTCGCTCGCGGCCGAGCCAGTTGCGCAGTGCGATCAGCGCCGCGACTCCGAAGAATGCGCCGGGCGGCAGGATTGCGACGAGCATCCCGTGAGAACGGGAAATGCAGCTGCATCCAGGCCGCGGCTCCGCCGGTGAGCATCGGCATTCCGGCGAACAACGTTCCATGCCCGAGCAATTCGCGCAGACCGCCGAGGGCGACGAGCACCGCGACGAAGCCGGCGCCGGTCGCGACGCCCGACAAGTAGGGCCTCGCCGACGGGCTTGCGAGTCGCGACGGTGTCGGCCTGCGCGAGCAGAGCGCAATTCGTCACGATCAGCGGAATGAACAGGCCGAGGCTCTCGTGCAGATCGTCGAGCAGCGCGTTGCTCAGGAGGTCGATACAAGTCACGAGCGACGCGACGATCAGCACGTAGAGCGGAATGCGCGAGACCGGTAACAGCGCGCGCCGAGTCGTCGCGACGATGGTGTTCGAGACCACGAGGACTGCCGCGCTCGCGAGACCGAGCGCGAGGCCGTTCACCACCGACGTGGTCACCGCGAGCAGCGGGCACAGACCGAGCAGCTGAACGAGCGCGACGTTGTCGCGCCAGAAAGCCGTGGCGAAGAGTGCGCGCTGATCGCTACTGTTCTGCATCGTCGTGGCTGCGGGCGGCTGCAGCGGCGGTGAAGAGCTCGTCACGATGGCGCTCGAAGTATAGCAGCGTGTTCTTCACGCCCTTGACGACGCCGCGCGACGTGACCGTCGCTCCGGTGATCGAGTCGAACTTCCCGTCGTCCTTGTCTGACGAGCCAGAGCGACCGATCCGGAGCGTCGAGCGACTTGCCGTCGAACTGCGTGATCCATTTGGACTTCTGGACGGTCGATCGCGTCGCCGAGCCCGGAGTCTCACGGTGGCTGACGGCGCGCACGCCGGTCAGCACGCCCTCGGCGCGAGACGCCGATCAACAGATGGATCGTGGAGTTATAACCCTCGGTCTCGACGGTCGCGAACACGGCCGCAACCGGCGTGTCGCGATCCTCGGCGACGTAGACGTCGACGGGCTCGTTGCCCAAGAGCTCCTTGTCCGTGATGCCGATGCGGACCGTCGCGAGATCTCGCTCGCGCAGCGCCGGGTCGAGCACGCTGTTCAGGCTCGCGATCAGGCGCGCGCGGCGATTGGCCGCGATCCGCTCCTTGCTGTAGTCGTGGCTCGCGCTGATGCCGAACCAGGCCGCCAGGGCGACGACGGCCACGAGCGCGGCCGTGCGTATCGGTCCTCCTTCAGCGCCGGCCATAGATCCTCGGGCGCGTGACGCGATCGATCAGCGGCACTGCGGCGTTCATCAGCAGCACCGCGAACGCGAGGCCGTCGGGATAGCCGCCCCAAGTGCGGATCGCGTACGTGAGGAAGCCGATGCAGGCGCCGTAGATGACTCGGCCCGCAGTTCGTGGTCGACGCCGAGACGGGATCGGTCGCGATGAAGAAAGCGCCGAGCATGCTCGCGCCGCTGAAGAGATGAAACTCCGGCGCCGCGTAGTGATGCGGATCGATCCAGTAGAACGCCGTCGCCGGCGCCAAGAGGCCGCGCCAGCAACGCGAACGGAATCTGCCAGCGGATCGTGCCCGTAAAGAGCAGATATAGGCCGCCGACCGCGATCAGATTCGCGACCCACTCCCAGCCGCGGCCGCCGAAATCGCCGAACAGCGATCCGCCGCGCAGCTCGTCGAACGAGCGCGCCGAGCGCAACCCTTCCTTCACGATGTCGAGCGGCGTCGCGCGCGTGAGCGTGTCGACGTCGAGACCGCTCGGCAGCCGCCCGAGGAACGAGTACTCGAACTGGCCCAGTAAGCTCAGGTGCATGTAGTCGATGTCGCCCATCCGCGGCGGAATCCACTGCGTCATCTCGACCGGGAACGAGACCAGCAGGAACACGTAGCCGACCATCGCGGGGTTGAACAGGTTCTTGCCGAGACCGCCGAAGAGCTGCTTCGCGATCACGATCGCAACCGCGGCGCCGAGCACCGGAATCCACGCGGGCACGAGCGGCGGCAATGCGAACGACAGCAGCGCAGCCGTGATGAGCGCGCTGCCGTCGTTGAGCGCCACACGCGTGCTGCGGCCGCGGAGCCGTAAGCACCGCGCCTTCGCAGAGGAGGGCCGTGACCGCCGCGATCGCGAAATTGATCAGAAGGCCCCAGCCGAAGAACCACGTGTAGGTCAGCGCGGCCGGCACGAGCGCGTACAGCACCCGGCGCATGAAGAGCGGCACGGCGTCGAGCGCGCGCGCATGCGGAGCCGGCGCGAGGTCGAAGTGCGTCGTCACGTCAGAGCCTGGCGAATCCCGCGAAGCCCAAGAATGCGAGAGACAGTATGCCTGCGGTGACGAACACGATTGCGGCGCCGCGAAACGGCATCGGCACGTCCGCGCGCGCAATGCGCTCGCGGAGACCCGCGATCAGCGCGAGCGCGATCCCGAAGCCGACCGACGCGCCCGCGCCGTAAAAGAGCGCGGCGACGAAGCTACGGCTTGCGGCGGAGTTCAGCAGCGCGACTCCGAGCAGCGCGCAGTTGCTCGCGATCAGCGGCACGTAGACGCCGAGCACGCGGTGCAACAGCGGCGAGAAGCGCCGCGCGAGCGCGTTCGTGAGTTGGATCGACGCGCCGACCACGACGACGAACGACAGGATCTTCGAGGTACTGCAGCTCGAAGCGCTGCAGCACGAAGCGGTCCACGAGAAAGCTCAGGCCCGACGCGGTCGTGAGCACCAGGCCGGTCGCGAGCGCCATACCGATGGCGCCTTCGAGTCGGCGCGACGCGCCCATGAACGGGCAAAGCCCGAGGAACTGCACGAGCACGAAGTTGTTGACGAGCGCCGCCGCGAGGACGATCAGCAGTAGCTCGCCCATCGTCAGCTCACTTTCATACCGGGTGTGGCGCCGCTATCCGGGCTCAGAGAGGAAAGGGCCGCCCGCGTCGCCGCTCGCCGCGAGCACCATGCCCTCGCGACACGCCGAAGCGCATCTTGCGGGGCTTCAAGTTCGCAACGAGGATCACGAGCCGGCCGACGAGCGCCTTGGGCTCGTACGTGCTCCGGATGCCGGCGAACACCGTTCGCTGCGGGCCGCCGACGTCGAGCGTGAGCTTGCAGCAGCTTGTCGGCGCCCTCGACGAGGCTCGCATCGATCACGCGCGCGACGCGCAGGTCGGTCGTTTGGAACTGCGCGATGTCGATCTCGGCCGCCGGCGCCATCGGCGGGTTTGGCGTGTCGCTTGCTGGCATGGTGGTCGTCGTACCTTCGATTAGTGCACGTGTCTCCGCGGCGATCTTCTCGAGCGTCGCGAGCTCGATGCGCTGGAGCAGCGGCTCGAAGCGCGCGATTTTGCGGCCGAGCAGCGGCGCCGTGACGTCGCTCCAGCGCAGCTCGCCGGCCGCGAGCAGCTTCTCGGCGCGCTCGGTGAGCGCGGGCAGCACGGGCTTGAGATAGATCATCAGCGCTCGAAACAGGTTCAGCCCGAGGGTGCACACGCCGACGACCTCGGCCGCGGCTTGGCTGTTCTTCGCGAGCACCCAGGGCTTCTTCTCGTCGATATATTGGTTCGCGCGATCGGCGAGCGCCATGATCCGGCGAATCGCGCGCGAGTACTCGCGCTGCTCGTAGTCCGCCGCGATCGTCGGCGGCGGCCGACGCGAACTCCGCGTACAGCGCGTCGTCCGGCAACCGGTCGGCCAGCGCGCCGCCGCCGAGCTTCTCGACGAAGCCCGGCGCAGCGGCTCGCGATGTTCACGAGCTTGCCGACGAGGTCGGAGTTCACCTTCGCGACGAAGTCGGCGAAGTTCAGATCGATGTCCTCGATCCGCGAGCCGAGCTTCGACGCGTAGTAGTAGCGCAGATAGTCGGGATCGAGATGCTTCGCGAAGATGCCGGCCGGGATGAACGTGCCGCGGCGCTTCGACATCTTCTCGCCGTCGACGGTGAGGTGGCCGTGCACGAACAGCGCGCTCGGCTTGCGGTAGCTGGCGCCCGATAGCATCGCGGGCCAGAACAGCGCGTGGAAGTACGGAATGTCCTTGCCGATGAAGTGGTAGAGCTCGTGCCGGCTGCCCGCGTCCCAGAATTCGCCGAAATCGAGGCCGCTGCGGCGGCAGAGATTCAGGAAGCTCGCCATGTAGCCGATCGGCGCGTCGAACCAGACGTAGAAGAACTTGTTCGCGCTCGCCCGGGATCTCGAAGCCGAAGTAGGGCGGATCGCGCGAGATGTCCCAGTCCTTCAGGCCGGCCTTGAACCACTCGTCGAGCTTGCGCGCGAGGGTCGCGTCGACGTGCTTCGGCACCCACTCGGCGCAGCTCCTTCTCGAAGCTGCTGAGCTTCAGGAACAGGTGCTCGGACTCGCGCGCCGACGGGCTTCGTGCCGGACAGCGTCGAGACGGCGTCCTTGAGGTCGAGCGGCGAGTAGGTCGCGCCGCAGTTCTCGCACGAGTCGCCGTATTGATCCGGCGTGCCGCAGTTCGGGCACGTGCCGCGCACGTAGCGGTCCGGCAGGAACATCTGCCGTTCCTCGTCGTAGGCCTGCTTGACGATCTTGCGCGCGATGAAGCCGCGCGTCGGCGAGCCGCTCGTAGAGCTCCGACGTGAGCTCTTCGTTCTCCGAGTCGTGCGTCGTGATGTAGTTGTCGACGCTGATCCGATAGGTCGCGAAGTCGCGCCGGTGCTCCGCGCTCACGCGCTCGATCAGGTCGGCCGGTGCGATGCCTTCCTGCTCGGCGCGCAGCATCGTCGGCGTGCCGTGCGCGTCGCTCGCGCAGACGTACCAGCAGCGTTCGCCGCGCAGCCGCTGGAACCGCACCCAGATGTCGGTTTGGACGTAGCTCGAGCACGTGGCCGATGTGCAGCGAATTATTCGCGTACGGCAACGCGCTCGTGACGAGGATTGTGCGCTTGGAAGTCAACTCGAGCAGGCTCCGCAACCGAAGTAGCTCGGTCGCGAATAGCAGGAGGCCGAGCCGTGGCCATTATGCCATCGGCTCGCGGCCTTTAGGTGTCTTTGACGTGCTCGAACTTGGCTTTGTCGAACGCGTTGAGGTAGGCCTCCGCGCCCGAGATCGCACCCTCGTCGAGCAGCTTCTTGAGCGACGAGTCCATCGTGCACATGCCCTCGCGCGCGCTCGACTGCATCACGGTCTCGATCTGCTCGAGCTTGCCCTGACGGATTAGATTTGCCGCGGCCGGGCGTGTTGATCAAGATCTCGAGCGCCGCGACGCGCCCCGTGCCGTCCTTGCGCTTGAGCAGCTGCTGCGACACGACGCCGCGCAGCGACGTCGAGAGCATGTTGCGCACGTGGTCCTGCTTGTCGGACGGAAAGATGTTCACGACGCGGTCGATCGTGGCGGCCGCGCCGTTGGTGTGCAGCGTGCCCATCACGAGCACGCCCATCTCGGCCGCGGTCATCGCGATGCTCATCGTCTCGAGGTCGCGGAGCTCGCCGACGAGGATCGCGTCCGGATCCTCGCGCAACGCCGAGTGCAGGGCGTCCGCGAACGACGAGCTGTGAATGCCGATCTCGCGCTGGCTCATCAGACACAGCTTGCGCTGGTGAACGAACTCGATCGGGTCCTCGATCGTGAGGATGTGGCCCTTCACGCGGGCGTTGATCGCGTCGATCACGCCCGCGAGCGTGGTCGACTTGCCCGAGCCCGTCTTGCCGGTGACGAGGATCAAGCCGCGATTCGCCGTCGCGAGCTCGTGCAATGACTTCGGCATCTTGAGCTCGTCGAGCGTGAGGGCCTTCGACGGGATGCCTCGGAACACGGCGCCGACGCCATTCAGGTGGCGGAACACGTTCACGCGAAAGCGGGCGACGTCGGGAATCGAGTGCGCGAAGTCGGCGGAATCGTGCACGTTGAACTGATTCAGCGAGGCCTCGCTCATGATGCCGAAGAGCTCGGCCTTGAGCTCCTCGGGATCGAGCTTGTTGTTGTCGAGCGTGATCAGGTCGCCGTGCACGCGCATGCGCGGCGGATCGCCCGCGATCACGTGCAGGTCCGAGCCTTTCCGCATGTACATGCTGCGCAAGAAGGAATCGATCAGCGACATCGTGGGTCTCCGCTCAGCCTACGCTCGCGCTGCTCGGCAGCACGGTCGTGTCGGTAACGAAGCGCTCGAACTTCTTGCGGTCCGTCGCGAAACGGTACGCGTCGTCCGGATCGACTGGTCTTCTTCTGTGATTGCGTCGAGCAGCGCCTGATCCATGAGCTGCATGCCGACGTCCTTGCCGGTTTGCAGCTGCGCCGGAATCTGGTGCGTCTGCTCGGTCATGATGAGCTTCGCGATCGCGCGGTTCATGATCAAGATCTCGATGATCGCGCGCCGGCCCCTGTTGTCGGGCGTCTTCACGAGCGTCTGCGTGACCACCGCGTGCAAGGATGTGAGCGAGGAAGCTCTTCGTCTGCTCGCGCTGCTCGGCGGGCAGCGCGTCGATGATGCGGTCGACCGATTTGACGGCGCTCGTCGTGTGCAGCGTGCCGAGCACGAGGTGGCCGGTCTCCGCGGCGGTCATCGCCATGCTGATGGTCTCGCCGTCGCGCAGCTCGCCGACCAGGATCACGTCGGGATCCTCGCGCAAGCTCGCGCGCACGCCTTCGGCGAAGCTCGGGATGTGCGTGCCGAGCTCGCGCTGCACGATCTGCGAGCGCTTGCTTCCGTGCACGAACTCGATCGGGTCCTCGAGGCTGATGATGTTGCAATTGCTCGTGGTGTTGATGTGGTCGATCATCGCCGCGAGCGTGGTCGACTTGCCGGTTCCGGTCGAGCCCGTGACGAGCACCATGCCTTGCTGCAGGTCGCAGAACTTCGTGATCACCGGCGGCAGACCGAGGCTCTCGAGCGTCGGGACCTGAGACGGGATGGTCCGGAAGGTCGCGCCGACGCCCGTCGCCTTGCGGAACACGTTGACCCGGAACCGGCCGCCGTCGCCGCTCACGTACGAGAAGTCGAGGTCGCTGCCTTTGTGGAAGCGCTCCCTCTGGTTCGCGCTCAGGATCTCGGCGACGTAGCCCTCGAGCTCGGTGTCGCCGAGGTCGCGGAACTTGATCGGCATCAAGTCGCCGTGCAAGCGCAACATCGGCGGGACGCCGACCGCGAGGTGAATGTCGGAGCAGCCCTGAGCCAGGCCAAGCTTCAGGAACGCGTCGATGCGGGCCATGCGTGAGTTACTCCAGGCTCGCGGTGCTCGCGACGAGCGCCGCGCGCAGCTCTTCCATCGAGTTGAAGCGCTTCGACTTGTCGACCTGCATGGTCTTGCCGACGATGTCGCTGAGATCGCGCGGGATCGCGGCGTTCAGCTCGTGCAGCGGCTGCGCCTTGCCTTGGACGTGCTGATACATCACCGACATGTGGTCGCCGCGGCTGTACGGCGGGGTGCCGGCGAGCATCTCGTACATGATCACGCCGAGGCTGTAGATGTCGGCGCGCTCGTCGACCTTCTTGCCGAGAATCTGCTCGGGCGCCATGTATTTCGGCGAGCCGATCACGTATCCGGTCTTCGTGAGCTGCGTGTCGCCGCTCTTGGCCGCGGCCGCGACGCCGAAGTCCACGATTTTGAGGAGGCCCGTGTCGTCGAGCAGGATGTTGGCCGGCTTCAGGTCGCGATGAATGATGCCTTGCTGGTGCGCGACGCTCATGCCGATGCAGATGTCGCACGCATAGCCGACGACCTTCTTGGGCTTCATCGGCTTCTCGTTCGCGATCTCGGCGCCGAGAGTGTGCGACGGGAAGTACTCCATCGAGATCGCGTAGCTGCCGCCGACGTACAGGAAGTCGTAAATCCGGATCACGTTCTTGTGCGTGATTCGGCGGGAGTAGCGCAGCTCGTGGACGAAGCGCTTGAGCATCTCCTCGTCCGAGGCCACGTTCGAATTCAAGAACTTCAGAATCAGCCGTTCCTCGACGACCGTGTCCTCGACGAGCACCACGGTGCCGAACGCGCCCTTGCCGATCTTCTGGATGTACTTGTAGCGGCCTTCGATCATGTCGCCGGGATTGAGCGCGTTCAAATCGAACGACGGCGCCTCGGGCGGCGGCGTCTCCACGCGCTCGTCCGGCCCTTCGACTAGCAGCGTGCGGGCGGTTGACGTCGCGTTGGCGGGCACCGGCGCCGGGGGCGGTTGCACGATCATCGTCGGGCCGCGGGCTGCGCGCGACGGAGCGGCTGCGGCGCGCGTCGGAGCCATTGTCGGACCCGGAGCGGGCAGCGGCGTGTAAGAGGGGAGCTGAGT
The DNA here is from genome assembly GCA_963841645.1 of uncultured Gammaproteobacteria bacterium. GTDB lineage: Bacteria > Pseudomonadota > Gammaproteobacteria > Steroidobacterales > Rariloculaceae > FEN-1219. Next base: position 114,952 of record CAWJDS010000005.1, read on the forward strand.
CGCCGACGAACGGCCCGTCTCGACGTGAGGCCTTCGAGCTTCTGCATAGCCTTGTTTGCCGCGCGCACGACGGTCTCTTCCGCGCCCGTGGCGGCCTGCTGAATGTAGGGCTTCACGACCTCGGCGTGCTGCTCGCCGGCGAGTTGCGCGACGGCGCCGATCGCCGCGACGCGCACGTCCTTCTCCGGCCGTTGCAGGTACGGCAGCATCTTGTCGAGGAGTTGGTACGTGCCGAGCCTTGCCGACCGCGCTCAGTGCGATGGGCAGAGAGCGGTTGTTGCGTCGCGACCATCTCGAGCAGGGCCGGCAGGGCCTTCGCGTCGCCGATCTCCGCGAGCGCGTCGGCGGCTCGCTCGCTGACCCACCAATCCGGTCCTTCGTCGCCTCGATGAGCTTGTCGACGGCGCGCTTGTCGCGGCAGGTGACGAGGATCTCGATCGCCGCGCGACGCAGGTTCTCGTCCTTGTCTTGGATCGAGATCGAGCACGGCATCGACGACGCGGGGACCGCCGATGCGGGCGAGCGCGTCGGAAGCGCGCGAGCGGACCCACCAATCCTCGTCGGCAGATCGCGTCGAGCAGATACTTGATGCTGTGCGTCGTTCCGATCTCGTTCAGGATCTCGACCGCGGCCCGGCGGCTGAACTCGTTCTCGGACTTCAGCGCCGCGAACAGGTACTTCGCCGTCTCGGGGTCGTTCGCGCGGACAGATCACGTCGACCGCCTTGTTCATGACGTCGAGGTCCGGGTCGAGCAGCAGAGCCCGCGATCAGCTGCGATGTCGATTGCGCTCTTCGACCGTGCGATGCCGGCGAGCGCGGACTGACGCACGAGCTTGTTCGGATCCTTCAGCGCCTCCTGCAGCGCCTTGTTCACGTCCGGCAGATCGAAGCGTGCGATCACGTTGAGCAAGTGCATCTTCACCACCGGGTCCTTGCCGTCCATGCGCGACAAGAGGTCCGGGACCATCTCTTCGGTGGTGACGTCGTCGATGAGCTTGAACAGCGCCGCCTTCTCGCTCGGTTGAAGGTTGTAGACCTGCTGGAGCAGCTGGCGGATGTTGAGGCGGTCCTTGTGCGCCGCGAGCACTTCGATCAGCGGCGGCCTTCGAGTACGTCGTCCTCGCCGAGAAGGTCGACGAGGCGGTTGATGTTGTAGCGACGGTTGGTCGAGAGGGCCCACGCGGTGCCCGACACGATCCGCGGGTCGTCCGTCGGTGAGGCCGCGCGCGATCAGCGGGCAGCGTCTTGTCGTCGGTCAGGCTGCTCAGCAGCTCTACGTACTCGACGGTCTGGCGCTTGTCCGCCGAGGCGAGCGCCTCGAGGATCTTCGGCACCGCGGCGTTGCCGAGCTTACCGAGCTTCTCGAAGGCTTTTTTCGCAGTGGGCGAGGTCGGGTCGGCTTCCTCTCGAATCTGCGAGATCAGCCGATCGGCTTGCAATGTGCTTAAGAAATTCATCGGCCGCGGAAATCGATCCGAAAGCTACTGCCCTCAGCGAAACGACTGGAGAGTCCGGCTCCCGGTGCCGGTGCCCAGGCGCCCGAGGATCGAACATAATCAACTCCGATGGCGAGGGATTATGCCATACGGTTTTTTTCGAAACGTAACGCAGATCACAGGTTTAACGTCGCCGGCAACGCCGCGGAACGAGGCGGTTCGCGCGGCCACATTAGGTTACAATGCCGGCCCCTCGTGACCCCCCAAGACATGCCCGAGCTCACGGCAGCGCTGCTGACGCAGCATCTCAATCAGCTCGTCGTTCGAGAGACGGGCCGGCCGCTCGGCTCGGCCGGCACGGCGCTCGCCGTCGAGCCGCAGGACGGTGGCTGGCGCGTCGAGGTGTCGTGCGGATATCCACTCGCGCGTAGCGGCGGTGAGCTTCGCGCCGCGATCACGGCGCAGTGTGCACCGATCCTCGCGGGCGCGCCGCTCGCAGTGGTGATCAACGAGCTCGATCGTCGCGCACTCTGTCCAGCATGGGCTGAAGCCGCTCCCTGGTGTGCGGAACCTGGTAGCCGTGGCATCGGGCAAGGGCGGCGTCGGCAAGTCGACGGTCGCCGTGAACATCGCGCTCGCGCTCGCGCAGGAAGGCGCGCGCGTCGGCGTGCTCGACGCCGACATCTACGGCCCGAGCCAGCCGCGGATGCTGGGTCTCATGGGCCGGCGGCCCGAGACGCGCGACGGCAAGTCGCTCGAGCCGCTGGTCGCGCACGGGCTCGAGGCGATGTCGATCGGTTTCCTCGTCGACGAGCAGCAGCCGATGGCGTGGCGCGGCCCAATGGTCACGTCGGCGCTGAACCAGTTGCTCACGCAGACGAACTGGGGCGATCTCGACTACCTGATCGTCGACATGCCGCCCGGCACAGGCGACATCCAGCTCACCCTTGCGCAGCGCGTGCCGGTGAGCGGTGCCGTCATCGTCACGACGCCTCAGGACATCGCGCTCGCCGATGCACGCAAGGGCCTCGAGATGTTTCAGAAGGTCAGCGTGCCGGTGCTCGGCGTCGTGGAGAACATGAGCTTGCATGTCTGCACGAATTGCGGGCACGAAGAGCATATCTTCGGCGAGCACGGCGGTCGAGACGCTGAGCTCGCAGTACGGCGTGCCGCTGCTCGGCGCACTGCCGCTCGACCGGCGCATCCGAGTCGAGACGGATGAGGGCAAGCCGACCGTGGTCGCGGAGCCCGACGGCGCGCTCGCGCGCGCGTTCCGTGACGTCGCCCTGCGCGCTGCAGGCGAGCTCGCGGCGCGAACGAAAGATTACAGCCGCCTCTTTCCGAGCATCTCTGTCGAGGACGATTGATGAGCGTGAAGTCCGATCGTTGGATCCGGCGCATGGTCGAGAAGCACAAGATGATCGAGCCGTTCGCAGCCCGATCAGGTGCGGCAGCGTAGACGGCGAGCGCGTGATCTCGTTCGGCACGTCGAGCTACGGCTACGACGTGCGCTGTGCGCCGGAGTTCAAGATCTTCACGAACATCAACTCGGCGATCGTGGACCCGAAGAAGTTCGACGAGTCGAGCTTCGTCGATATGTCGGGCGAGGTCTGCATCATCCCGCCGAACTCGTTCGCGCTCGCGCGCACGGTGGAGTACTTCCGGATCCCGCGCGAGGTGCTCACGATCTGCGTCGGCAAGTCGACGTACGCGCGCTGCGGAATCATCGTGAACGTGACGCCGCTCGAGCCGGAGTGGGAGGGCCACGTGACGCTCGAGTTCTCGAATACGACGACGCTGCCCGCAAAGATCTACGCGAACGAGGGCATCGCGCAGATGATCTTCTTCGAATCCGACGAAGTCTGTGCGACGAGCTACAAGGACCGCGGCGGGAAGTACCAAGGCCAGCGGGGCGTGACGTTGCCGAAGACCTGAGAGCGCGTCGCGCGGACGCGTGCCGGCAACGCGGCTAACGCTTCTCGATCCCTTCGACCGACATCAGCGTGAGGGCCGTCTGCACCTCGTCGTTCTTGCGCGTCTCGATGCGTGCAGGCAGATACTCGAGTTGCGGCGCCACCCAGAGATAGGTAGTCCTCGACGAGCCCTCGCGATGGCGGATGTAGCAATGCGTGTCGAGCTTGCCTAGCCCGGTATCGATTTGCGCCTCGCCTTTGTCTTCGAAGCCGTAAGTCTTCGCTTGCTCGCTGTCGGCGATCCGATACTGGCCTGGTTTGCCGTTGACTATCAGGTCCTGCATGAGCGCGACGTAAAGACTGCCGTCGTCGAGCGAGATGTCGTCGAGCGACACTTCGCGTCGCCCATCCTTGTCGCTGACGATCGCGATGTGTCTGTCCCAGTCGAACTGAATGTGCTTGTCGCCGTCGGCCTTGCGCGTGCCGTCTTTGAACCAATACTCGCTCGGTCGAACCTTCCCGGCCACGACCGTGAAGATGCTGCGCTGGACGGTCGGGTTCGGTGCGGCGAGCTTGCCGAGGATCCCCTTGGCGATGGTCGTCGATGTGAACTCGTAGGTATTCTTCGCGGTGTCGTGAGTGACCTTGAACTCCGACGAGCCCATGCTTTTGCCTTTGTACTCGGCTTCGTACGTGGCCGTGTACGTCGGTACGGTCGGCACAGCGGTGTCGGCCGCAACGCTGCCGGCAACACCAAGAAGCGTGGCGCCTGCGAGCGAGGCCGAGACGATCGTCTTCATGCATCACCTTCCACGATCACCGGTTGCTGCAACCGCTTGCCGTCAAGCATGACTGCGTCGCCTTCGAGCCTCAAGCGACCGGTCAAGAACCAATCGACGGCGCGCGGCAAGATCACATGCTCGCCCGCGTGCACGCGAGCGACGAGGGACTCGATCGGCTCGCCCGGGCGCACCGCAATTCGATACTGAATCACGGGCGGTCCGGCATCGAGGTCCGCGGTCACGAAATGCACGGTCGCGCCGTGCATCGGGTCCTTGTTTTCGAGCACGAGCCGGTGCGTATCGAGGCCCGGATACTTCGGCAGCAGAGAGGGGTGGAGGTTCAACAACCGCCCCGCGAAACGGGCCACGAACTCGGGCGTCAGGATCCGCATGAACCCCGCTAGCACGATCAGGCCGGGCGCGTATCGGTCGAGCACGTCCCCGAGCGCACGGTCGTAGACGGCCCGCTCGGACCCGCGCTGGGCGGGCAGGTATTCGGTCGGGATGCCCGCGGCGCGCGCGCGCTCGAGACCCCGGGCCGCCGCGCGGTTGCTCACGACGAGCGCGAGCTCGCCTGCGATCCGGCCCGCCGCGACGGCGTCGATCAGGGCCTGGAGGTTTGTTCCCTCGCCCGAGATTAGGACGGCGACCCGCGGTTTCGAGGTGCTCATCGACTCGATGCCGTGCGCTCCGGCCTAAGAGCGGAGTCTGCTTCGTAGCTGAATCGATCTCGGAACGCCATCGCGGCAGCTCATTGCGGCCTCGGCTCGCGGAGGGCCGCTATAATACCGGCCCACGGAGTTGCACGGAAAATTCGAGATGCCGGCTCGCCACCCCGCGACGCGCGCGCGCGTTTGGCAACGCGCGCTGCCGTTGCTCGCGTCCTTCTCGCTTTCGCTATCGTTCGCGGCGCACGCGGCCACGTTCCCGAACCTCTACTCGGTCACGGTGAACCAGGATCCGGCTGCGGCGGACCAACGTGCGGCCGCGACGGGAGCCGCGTTCGCCGCCGTGCTCGTGAGAGTCACCGGCAACCGTTACGCGGGACTCGATCCCGAGCTGAAGCCGCTGATCAGCGATGCGACGCGCTATACGACGCAGTACGGCACGGACCGACAAGGGCGCGCGATCGTCGGATTCAACGCGACGCGCGTCGAGCAAGCGCTTGCCGGGCTCAACGTGCGGATGTGGGGCTCGGAGCGTCCGCTTACGCTCATCTGGATCGCGGTCGACGACGGCCAGGGCGGCCGCGCGCTGCTCGGCAGCGGCGACCCGCCGGCCGATGCGACGCCCGCCATGGTCGATCTACTGGCTATGCTACGCACCGAGCTCGCGGCGGTTGCGGACGAGCGCGGACTGCCGCTCGTGCTGCCGCGGCTCGACGCGGATGATCTCGCCGCCGTCACCATCGACGACGTGTCGGCGCGGGCTCGACGATCGCGTCACGGCCGCCTCCGCGCGCTACCGCGCCGACGCGGTGTTGATCGGCCGTCTGCATCCGGGGCTCGTCGGCAACGAGACCGAATGGCTGCTCTTCAAGGACGGCGAGCGGCGGATGCTCCAGGGGACGGCCGTGCGCGACGGTCTCGACACGGTCGCCGACCAGTACGCGTCGGAGCTCAGCGTCCTCGGCGGCGCAACGACTTCGCGCCTCCGCGTGCTCGATGTTGCGACGCCGGCCGACTACGGCCGTGTGATGAGCTATCTCGAGAGGGTGGGTTCGCTGCAATCCGTCGACGTCGAGAGCCTCGAGCGCGGCACGCTGACCGTGCGGGTGGCGGCGCGCGGCGACGCGAAATACCTCCAGCGCGTGCTCGCGCTCGGCGGCGTTCTGCGGCCCGACTCCGCCGCGCCCGCCGGCGGCGCGCTCGTGTTCCGGATCGCGAGCCCGGAGGCGCGCCCATGACCTGGCGCTGGGTACCGAATGCGATCTGCGTCCTGCGTATGTTGCTCGCCGTGCCGCTCGCGGTGCTGTTGCTCGAGAGGAGTTACGTGGCGGCACTCTGCGTGCTCCTGATCGCCGGGGTGTCCGACGGTCTCGACGGCTTCCTCGCGAAGACGTTCGACTGGCGGACGCGGCTCGGCGGTCTGCTCGATCCGGCCGCCGACAAGCTGCTGCTCGTCACCGCGTTCTGCTCTCTGACTTACGTCGGTCTCACGCCGCTCGACTTGACGGTCGTCGTGATCGGCCGCGACGTCGTGATCGTCGCCGGCGCGCTCACCTATCAGCTGCTGATAGCGCCGGTGCAGGGCGAGCCTGCGGCCATCAGCAAGCTCAACACTGCCTGCCAGCTCGGCTTCGTCTTCTTCACGATCACGAACGCCGCGTTCGGACTGCCGCCCCGGATCTCGTTGCTGGTGCTCGGCGCGGCTGTGGTGTTCACGAGTCTCGTGAGCGGCCTCACGTACGTGCTGCGATGGAGCGCGCGCGCGTGGCGAGTCGCGCACGGTGCGGCCTAACGGCGCGATGGGCCAACTGCCGCTCGCGCTCGGGCTCGCCGATCACGCGCGCTTCGAGACGTTCGTCGACGGCGCGAACGGAGCAGCGGTGCGGCACGTTCGCGCGCTCGCCGACGGCGCAGCGGACATCGTGTGGATCTCCGGCGCGCACGCGAGCGGCAAGACGCATCTGCTCCAGGCCGCTTGTCGGAGCGCGTCGCTCGGGGGGCGCCGCGCGATGTACGTTGCGCTACTCGAGGAGCACGCGGCGGAGCCCGAGATTCTCGTCGGGCTCGAAGGGCTCGATCTCGCTCGCGCTCGATCGCGTCGACGCCGTCGCGCGCGATCCCGCGTGGGAGCGCCAGCTGTTCGTGCTGTACAACGAGATCGCGGCGAAACGAGGAAGTCTGCTCCTCGCCTCACTGGTTCCACCCGCCGCGGTCGGCTTCGAGCTCCGCGATCTCGCGTCGCGCGCCGTGGGCGCCGTCGCCTACCGTCTCGCGCCGCTCGCACACTCCGACCGTGTCGACGCGCTGCTTGCGCACGCGCGCGCGCGCGGGCTCGATCTCGAACGCGGCGCCGCGGAATATCTGCTAGATCGCGTCGATCGCGACATGGTCGGTTTGCAGCGCTGGCTCGACCGGCTCGACCGAGCCTCGCTCGCTGAGCAGCGCAAGCTCACGATCCCGTTCATCCGCGATTTGCTTGCGACGCCTTAGCGCGGCGCGCGCAGGCGTATCGCGATCCGCGCGACGCGTGCACCGAGCGCGTGCGCGACGGCGATCTCGTCTTTCGACAGCGCGGTATTCCATGCCGTCGCGAGATGGGTGGCGCCGTAGGGTGAGCCGCCCGTGCGCGTGTCGAAGAGCGCCGTCTCGGTGTAGGGCACGCCGACGATCAGCATCCCGTGGTGCAACAGCGGTAGCGTCATGCTGAGCAGCGTGCTCTCCTGGCCGCCGTGCGCCGAGGAAGTCGACGTGAAGACGCCGGCCGGTCGGTCGACGAGCGTGCCTGCGAGCCAAAGCTCGCTCGTAGAGTCGAGGAAGTGCTTCAAGGGCGCCGCCATGTTTCCGAAACGGGTCGGGCTGCCGAGCAGCAGGCCGTCGGCCTCGGCGAGATCCGCGAGCTCGGCGTAAGGCGGCCCGTCGTTGGGCACGGGCGGATCGCTTGCCGTCGTCGTCGGCGAGACCGGCGGCACGGTCCGGATACGGGCGATTGCGCCCGCGGTCTCGACCCCGCGCGCGGCGTGGCGAGCGAGCGCCGCGGTGCGCCCGCCGCGCGAGTAGTACAAGACGAGGATGGTCGGATTCATTCGGCGCTCAGGCGACTGTGATAGATTCGCGCTCTCGGAAACGAGCCGCCGGCTTAAGACTCCACTTGCAACCGATCACGGGCCTGCTGCCCTCGACGAACGCGCAGTGTAGGAACGCGCGTTCGGATTCGCTAGCGGCGTCGCCGCTTGCCTTGACGCCTCGCCGTGCCGCTTGTTACGTTCTCGCGGGCCTCGAATACGACCACACTCAATAAGAATACGACGCTCGTGTCCCGTGCGCTGTCACTATTGCTCGCCTGCCTCGCAATTGCTGCCTGTACGACACCGCCCGTGCAGGAGATGAGTGACGCACGCCAGGCGATCGCGGCGGCCGAGCAAGCCAATGGCGCCAAGGCCGCGCCCGATTCTCTGAACGACGCGCATCGCTTCCTCGCCGACGCGGAGCGGCAGATCCAGCAGGAGGCCTACGGCCAGGCGCGGATGAACGCGGTCCGCGCGAAGAATCGGGCGAGTCAGGCGCTGCACGCGATTCAAACGGCGGCGGAGCAGGGCGCGCGTTGAGCTCCGGCGCAACCCACGACGCGCGCCGCGCGATTCGCTGCATCGTCGCCGGCAGAGTCCAGGGCGTCTATTACCGTGCGGCGACCGTCGAGCGCGCCACCGAGCTGCGCCTAGGTGGATGGGTCGAGAATCTTTCGGACGGCCGCGTCGAGGCGGTCGCCAGCGGTCCGCTCGAAGCGCTCACTGAGTTCGCCGCGTGGCTGTGGCACGGGCCGCCGGCCGCGCGCGTCACGAGCGTGCAGGTGGAGGAGTGGACGGAGGCGGTTCCGGATCGTTTCGACGTGCGCGGCTGAGACGCGCGCTTAAGCCTTGCGCCACTTCGTCCGCAGCCGCTCGAGCACCCGGTCGGAATACCAGCGCCGGCCGACGCTGCCGTTGTAGCGCGCGAGGCCTTTGACGAAATCGCCGCGCTCCATGTCGAGGTAATACCTCAAGATCTGGCAGCCGAGCAGCGTATTCGTATCGATCTTGAAGAGCTCGTTCTTGTCTTTGTAGCCGAGCTGCGGAACCCAGAACGGCATCACTTGCATCAGACCGAGCGCGCTCGACCGCCGAGATCGCGAATCGGTCGAAGTTGCTCTCGACGTCGATCACCGCGAGCACGAACTCGGGCTCCAGATGTGCGCGCACCGCGTTGCGATGCACGTTGCGAAGGATCTCGAGCCGCTCGTTCGGGTCGGGCACTTGGGCTTCGAGCCGGTGCGACATGTCCGTGAGCCACACTTCCGCGTCGAAGCGGTCTTGGAAGCTGTCGGCGTTCTTTATCGCGTCGAGCAGGATCACGCGCAGGTCCGGATCGGGTCCCTCGCGAGCGTCGCGCGGCCGCCCGTCCGCATTCGCGGCGGAGCACAGCGCCGCGCAGAGCAGCGAGAGCAGCATGGCTTGAGCCGCGCGTCTCATCGGCCTTCGACCCGACCCAAAAGAAGACGCCGGGATTCTATTCGCGCTGCCGGCCGCAACGCCAGCACGGCCTTCGCATTTGCGTCGCGGGGGTGTTTCGCGCAGCATTCCGCGGTTCTTGGAGTAATCTGCAATCGTGGACGCCCGGCCGAAGAGAATCCGACGCAAGGGAATCTATCTCCTTCCGAACTTGCTCACGACCGGTGCGCTGTTCGCCGGGTTCTACGCGATCGTCGCCGCGATCGACGGCAATTTCCGCTTCGCGGCTTGGAGCATCTTCGCCGCGATGCTTCTCGACGGGCTCGACGGCCGCGTCGCGAGGCTCACGAGCACGTCGAGCGAGTTCGGTAAGGAATACGACAGCCTGTCCGACATGGTCTCGTTCGGCCTCGCGCCGGCGATCGTCACCTATCAGTGGGGCGTTGCACGGCTCGCCGAATACGGCACGGCTTGGGGCAAGCTGGGCTGGCTCGCCGCGTTCCTCTATTGCGCAGCGGCGGCGTTCCGGCTCGCGCGCTTCAACGCGAACACGGGCCAAGACCGGCGCTTCTTCCAAGGCTTGCCGAGCCCGTCCGCGGCTGCGATCGTCGCGTCGATGGTCTGGCTCGCGACTCACTACGAGATCGAGGGCTCGTCGGGCTCGTCGCCGGCATCACGATCACGGCCATCGCCGGCCTGCTCATGATGTCGCGCTTCGCCTATTGGAGCTTCAAGGACATCAACCCGGGCGAGCGCGTGCGCTTCGCGAGACTGCTCCTGATCCCGCTCGTGATCATCGTGATCGCGGTCGCGCCGCAGGTGACGATCTTCCTGTTGTTCGTCGTCTACGCGGCATCGGGTCCCAGCGCGTGGCTCTGGCACCGGCGGCGTGCGAAACGCGCGAGCTTGCGCGCGGGCGCCGCATGAGCGTGCGCGCTGAGCGCTATCTCGCGGAGATCGGGATCACGGTCTACAAGCGGCGCGGATTCGACGCGCAGCTCGCGGACGCGCCGGGCGCACCTGCCGAGCCTGCGTCCGTCGCGGCCATCGTTGCCGAACCGCAGCCGGCTGTTCCGAGCGCGGAAGCTTGGGAACGCCTCGCCGCCGAAGTTCGCGTCTGCACTCTCTGCGGTTTGCACAAGACGCGCACGCAGACGGTGTTCGGCGTCGGCCGTCGCGACGCCGAGCTGCTCGTGATCGGCGAGGCGCCGGGCGCCGACGAGGACCGCCAGGGCGAGCCATTCGTCGGTAGGGCGGGACAGTTGCTGAATGCGATGCTGCGCGCGATCGGCCTTCCGCGCAGCGAGGTTTACATTGCGAACATCTTGAAGTGTCGGCCGCCGGGCAATCGCGATCCACAGCCGGACGAGGCGAGCCTCTGCACCCCTTACTTGTCGCGCCAGATCGCGCTCGTGAACCCGCGCGCGGTCCTCGCCGTGGGGCGCATCGCGGCCCAGTGGTTGTTGCAGACCGATGCCCCCATCGGTAGGCTGCGGGGACGAGTCTTCCGCTACGGCGAATCCGGGACGCCGCTTGTCGTGACGTATCACCCGGCGTACTTGCTGCGCAGTCCGTTGCAAAAGGCCACCGCCTGGACGGACTTGTGCATGGTCAAGGAGCTTCTGCAGAGACGAGCATGAGCGCCGCCGTCGAACCCCGCACTGAGGTCCGGCTCATGCAGCCATCCGACCTGAAGTCGGTCTCGGCCGTGGAGCGGGCCGCGTATGCGTTTCCTTGGAGCCTCGGTATCTTTCGCGACTGCCTGCTCGCAGGCTACTACTGCCTCGTGCTCGACGTCGGTAAGAACGTCACCGGGTACGGCATCATGTCGGTCGCGGCCGCGGAGGCGCATCTCCTGAATCTCTGCGTGCATCCGAACGCGCAGCGCCTCGGCTACGGCCGGCGCCTGCTGAACGCGTTGCTGCTCAAGGCGGAAGACGCGGGCGTCGAGCAAGATATTCCTCGAGGTCCGCCCCTCGAACCTGGTCGCGTTACGGCTCTACCGCTCGGTCGGATTCGATCAAATCGGCATCCGGCCTGCTTACTATCAGGCCGAGCGCGGCCGCGAGGATGCGGTCGTCCTCTCGCTGCTGATTACCCCCCGGCACTAGTTCCACTGCCCTGTGAGTTGCCGCGCCCGGCAGCCCAGGCGCTCCGCGGCCCTCATTTCGCGTGCGTCCGACGGGCGCGCCTCGTGCGCTACCCAATTGTTGCGCTCAGATTGCAGGTTTTGCTACGCAATCCGATATCTCGCCCGCCAAGGCGAGCGGCCGGCGCGTCGGCCGCATTCTTGCATAGGCGGATAGCCCTATTGGAGCATCGAGATGAGCAAGAAGGACCAGATCCCTCGGGCGATCGCGCCCGCGTATGTGTTTCTAGCGTCGAATGCCGACTCTTCATATATTGCTACGGGCACGGTCCTGCAAGTCATGGGCGGCGAGACGACCGGCGGATAGCCGTCCTGGCCGGCACAAGAACACGGAGAAAAGACCGCATGTCCCAAGCCAACGGCGTCGAGAACGACGCGATAAGCGCTGCGCCGCCAGCCGCGCCATCTGACGCGATCTACCGCCGGATCGTCGAGTCGATCGCCGATTACGGGATCTTCATGCTCGACATGCGGGGCAGAGTTCAGACCTGGACGGCCAGCGCGGCAGCGATCGAGGGATACGCTGCGTCCGAGATCATCGGGGAGCACTTCTCGCGCTTCTACAGCCAAGAGCAAATTCAGAGCGGCCGGCCGGACCAAGACCTCGAGCAAGCGGCCTCCGCGGGTCGCCTGGAGGACGAGGGCTGGCGCGTTCGCAAGGACGGCTCGCGCTTTTGGGCCAACGTCGTCATTAGCGCCGTGCGGGATGACAGCGGCGAGCTGATCGGCTTCTCGAACGTGACGCGGGACTGGACGGAGCGCCGCGCTCGCGAGGCCGCGCTACAGCAAACCGAGCAGCGTTTCCGCACGCTCATAGAGTGCGTGCAGGACTATGCGATCTTCATGCTCGACGGGAACGGCTTCGTGACGACGTGGAACGCGGGCGCGGAGAAGCTCAAGGGGTATGCCGCCGACGAGATCATTGGCAGCCATTTCTCGCGCTTCTATCCGCAGGACGCGATCGAGCGCGGTTGGCCGGATCACGAGCTTCGAATGGCGGAGATGGACGGTCGCTTCGAAGACGAGAACTGGCGCATACGCAAGGACGGCTCGCGGTTCTGGGCGAGTGTCGTAATTACCGCACTGCGCGACTCCGAAGGCGCGCTGTTCGGCTTCTCGAAGATCACGCGCGACCTCACGGAACGGAAGCAGGTCGAGCGCCGGTTGGCCGAAAGCGAGGAGCAGCTGCGCCTGCTCGTGCAGGGAATCACGGACTACGCGATCTTGATGCTCGATGCAACCGGCGTCGTGACGAGCTGGAACAGCGGCGCCGAGGCGATCACGGGTTACGCCGCAGCGGAGATGCTAGGCAAGCACTTTTCCCGTTTCTTCACGCCCGAGGACATCCACGGCACCAAGCCATGGCAGCAGTTGCGCGAGGCGCACGACAAAGGCCGTGCTTCAGACGAGAGCTGGCGCCTTCGCAAAGACGGCACTCAGTTTTGGGCGAGCACGGTGATCAGCGCTCTCTACGACGCGGAGCGCAAGCACCGCGGCTACGTGCACGTGCTCCAAGACTTGACGCAACGCAGAAACGCGGAGTCGCTGGCCGAAACCTCGCGGCGCATGCACGAGTTCATCGCGATGCTCGCGCACGAGCTGCGGAATCCGCTCGCACCGATTCGCAACGCCGTCGAGCTCATGCGTAAACGCGGCATGGGCGATCGGACCTTGGAAGCGATGCGCGATACGGTCGACCGGCAGGTCGCGACGCTGTCGAGAATCATCGACGACTTACTCGATGTGAATCGCATCTCGCGCGGTCAGTTCGCCGTCATAAAGGAAGACATCGACCTTCGCGACGTGATACGCCGCGCGCTCGAGACCAGCAGGCCGGTGATCGATTCGCAAGCACACCGGCTTGCGGTGACGATGCCGGAAAGGTCCATCCCGATCCATGGTGACGCGGTCAGGCTCGCGCAGGCACTTGCGAACCTGCTGAACAATGCCGCGCGCTACACGTCGCCCGGCGGGCTCATCACCATCGTCGTCGAGCCTCGCGTCGATGAGGTCACCGTTCGCGTCGTCGATACGGGACGAGGCATTGCGCCCGCGGACTCCGAGCGCATCTTCGATCTGTTCACGCAAGTGAGCCCGGCCGACTCCGGCCTTGGCGGGCTAGGCGTCGGACTCGCACTTGTGCGCCGCGTCGTCGAGCTGCATGGGGGAACTGTGCGCGTGAAGAGCTCCGGTTTAGGTCATGGAAGTGAATTCGCGATTACTCTGCCGTCAGCGGTCCACCGTCCGGACGCCTTGCAGGCCGTCGCACCACAAACGAAGAACGGTGCGGATGCGCTACGCCGGTTTCGCGTGCTCGTCGTCGACGACAATCGCGATGCCGCCGAAGCGCTGCAAATGCTTCTGCAGGCGCTCGGCCAAGAGTCTTATGCCGTGTTCGACGGCAAGTCGGCGCGCGAGGCCGCCCACCGGCTCAAGCCTCACCTCGTTCTGCTCGACATCGGAATGCCGGACATGAGCGGCTACGACGTCGCGGACCTGCTGCGCGCCGACTTCGGCAAGGACGTCGCCGTGCTGGCCGCGGTGACGGGATGGGGTCAGGAATCGGACAAGCGGCTCGCGCTCGCTCATGGCTTCAACTATCACTTCACGAAGCCCGTCAGCGCGGCGGCCTTGAAGGTTTTCTTGGAAGCCGTCGGCGAGACTCGACCGCACCACCGCTGAGCGCGGGCGCCTTTGGGCGCCGGCACACGGACCCACGGCCGCGGTCTGGCGGTTTTCGCAAAAAGCTCCACCTCTTCGATGTCCGCCCCGCCGGCCGAGTCACGCGAAGCTCGACGCAGCCCACTCGAGGTGCTCGGTCCCGGCCTCGTTACCGGCGCCTCAGACGACGATCCGAGCGGCATTGCTACGTACGCGCAGGCCGGAGCGCTGTTCGGCTTCGGGCTGACGTGGACGTTGCTGCTGACGTATCCGCTGATGAGCGCCGTGCAGGCTATCAGCGCGCGCATCGGCCGTACGACGGGCCTCGGCATTGCAGCGAATCTGAAGCGGCGCTATCCCGCCCCGTTGGTGCACGGAATCGTCTTCCTCGTGATCACGGCGAACGTCATCAACCTCGGCGCGGATCTCGGCGCCATGGCGGAAGCGACGTCGCTTCTCGGTCTGACTCTGCCGAGGTGGGCGGTGATTGCGTTCTATGTCGCGGTGTGTGTCGGCGCGCAGATCGTCTTCAACTACTCGCGCTACGTCGCGGTGCTGAGGTGGCTCACGCTGTCGCTGCTGTTCTACTTCGCGGCGCTCGCTGCCGTGGAGGTCGACTGGGGAGCTCTCGCGCGCTCCCTCGTGTTGCCTCACATCGAGCTATCGAGATCCTTTTGGACGATGGTCGTTGGCGTGCTCGGTACGACGATCAGCCCGTACTTGTTCTTCTGGCAGGCCATCCTCGAGGTCGAGCAGACGAGAGAGGATCCCGAGCTCGAGCCGCTTCGTCGCGCGCCGTGCTTCCGGTGGGTCCGATGCAAGCGCTCGTCTGGTCCGCCGTGCTGAACGGCATCGTGGCGGTGCCTGTGATGGCGATGCTGATGGCGCTCGCGACGAGCGGCAGCGTCATGGGGCGCTTTCGCATTTCGACCGGTCTCACGGTGGGCGGCTGGGCCGCGACCATCGTCATGGGCGCGGCGAGCATCGGCCTCCTGCTATCGACGCTCGGTCTGGTCTTCTGAACGCGCAGCCGTTGGCACCCTCGTGCTGCCATGGTCGAAGCGCAATGCTGTAGACTTGCGCCCGTTTTCCCGCCGCGGCTAGCGCCGCCGCAAGCCTGTATCCACACCGCTGTGTCCGCAACGGAATGCCGTGAGCTCCGAAGTCACCGCCAAAGAAGTCAATCGACGACGCACCTTTGCGATCATCTCGCATCCCGATGCGGGCAAGACGACGCTGACCGAGAAGCTGCTCTTGTTCGGCGGCGCGATTCAGATGGCGGGCACGGTCAAAGGGCGCAAGGCGACCCGACATGCGACGTCGGACTGGATGCGGCTCGAGCAGGAGCGCGGCATCTCGATCACGTCGTCGGTCATGCAGTTCCCGTACGACGGCGCGCTGATCAATCTGCTCGACACGCCGGGCCACGAGGACTTCTCCGAGGATACTTATCGCACGCTGACGGCCGTGGATAGTGCGCTGATGGTCATCGACGCGGCGAAAGGCGTCGAGGCCCGAACCATCAAGCTCATGGAGGTCTGCCGGCTACGCACGACGCCGATCATCAGTTTCGTGAACAAGCTCGACCGCGACGGCCGCGAGCCCGTCGATTTGCTCGACGACATCGAGAGCGTGCTCGACATCAAGTGCGCGCCGATGACCTGGCCTATCGGAATGGGTCGCGAGTTCCGAGGCATTTACCATCTCGCCGAGGACTGCGCGTTCCTCTATCAGAACCGCGACGGCAGCCGGCTCCCCGACGTGCGCCAGGTTCACGGCATCGGAGCGGCGGAGCTCGACCGCGGCGATCGGCGTGGACGGGGTGCGGGCGTTGCGCGAGGAGCTCGAGCTCGTGCGCGGAGCGACCGAGCCGTTCGAGCTCGGCCTGTATCTCGCCGGCAAGCAAACACCGGTGTTCTTCGGCGCGGCGATTCACAACTATGGTGTGCGCGAGCTGCTCGACTCGTTCGTACACTTCGCACCGCCGCCGCAGCCGCGCGCGACCAAAACGCGACCGGTCGCGCCGGAAGAGGATTCGTTCACGGGTTTCGTGTTCAAGATCCAAGCGAACATGGACCCGGCGCACCGCGACCGCATCGCGTTCTTACGCGTTTGCTCGGGTGAATATCGGCCCGGCATGCGCATGTACCACACGCGCATGGGGCGCGAGGTGCGCGTCGGCGACGCGATTACGTTCATGGCCGCGGACCGCCAGCACGTCGACGAGGCCTACGCCGGCGACATCATCGGGTTGCACAACCACGGCACGATCAACATCGGCGACAGCTTCACGCAGGGCGAGCCGCTCGCATTCACCGGGATTCCGAGCTTCGCGCCGGAGCTGTTCAGGCGCGCCGTGCTCAAAGACCCTCTGAAGCTCAAGGCGCTACAGAAGGGGCTCGCGCAGCTGTGCGAGGAGGGCGCGACGCAACTCTTCCGGCCGCTGCTCGGCAACGATTTGATCTTGGGCGCGGTCGGGCCGCTGCAGTTCGAGGTGGCGGCCTATCGGCTGCGCGACGAGTACAGCGTCGAGTGCCAGTTCGAGGCCGTGGACGTCGCCGCCGCGCGTTGGGTGCGCGGCGATGATCGTGCTCAAGTCGACGAGTTCACGAAGAAGCTCGTCGCGAACGTCGCCAAGGATCACGCGGGCGAGCTCGTATATCTCGCGCCGACGACGGTCGCGCTCGCCCTCACGCAAGAGCGCTGGCCGAAGCTGCAGTTCTTCGCGACGCGCGAAGCTCGCGACCTAGCGCGCTTCAGCGGCGATGGCGATCCGGACTGCGCGGCGCTGACGTCCGCGACGCCGATCGCGGGGGAACCGCGCTGCACCGCGCTGCCGTCAAGCTCCGCCGAGCGCCGCGCGACTCGGGTCGTCTGCGGCTCGATAGCGCGCGCGCAGGTAGGCCGGCGAGTGATCGCGCGCGATCTCGGCGGCCGGCAGCGCGGTAATTCGGCGTCTCGCGCGCGCGCGCGCGCAGTAGGCGGCCGGCGCCTCGCTCGGCGCCACGCGGAGGCGCCATCGTCGCGCGCTGTGCCGAGCTCGCGCGCGCGAAGACGTGCGAACTGCGCGCGACGGCGAACGTCGGATCGCGCGCGGCGTCCGCGTCCGGCCGGCGACGCCAAGCGAGCTGCAAGGTCAGCACGAGTGAGCCCGCGAGCGTCGCACCCACGCACGACAACATGAGCTTCGACCAGCGTTCCGAGCCGGTGGCGCCGTCGAACCCGAGCGCGTCGAGCAGCCCGCGCTGCAGCTGCGGCCCGTAGCCGATCGACCCACTCGTTCCAATAGGTCGCGGCCGCATCCCAAACGAGCAGCGCGCGGCGCACCCATTCGAGCCGGCGGAGCGCGCTGCCCGGCACGCGCTCGCCCGCGAGCGCGCTGCGCCACGAGCCGAGCGCAACCCGCTCGGGCGCGACCGCGGAGACCGGGTCGACGCGAACCCAACCTCGGCCCTCGAGCCAGACCTCGGTCCACGCGTGTGCGTCGGACTGACGGATGATGTAGTAGCCGCCGACGCCGTTCAGCTCGCCGCCTTGATACCCCGTCACGATCCTCGCCGGCAGTCCGGCCGCGCGCATCATCAGCGGTGAACGCGGACGCGTAGTGCTCGCAGAAGCCTTCGCGCGTGTCGAACAGGAACTCGTCGACGGGCTGCTCGCCGAGCCGGGGCGGCGTGAGCGTGTAGAAAAACGGCTGAGACCGCAGGTAATCCATGCCGCGCTCGATCACTTGCTCGGGTGTCGGGTTGTCGGCGAGCCAACTCCGTACGAGCGCGCGCGTCCGTGGGCTGCTTTCCGGCGGCAGTCTGCGGAACATCTCGTCTCCCTCGACGAGCGGCTCGAGCGCGCGAAAACGCGTGTACGAGGTGACCCGGTAATCGAGCCGCGTGCCGCGGGGTATCCCGGGGAACGTGCGAAGCTGATAGTCGCTCCCCATTCGCAGCGTCCGCTCGTCGGGCGCGAGCTTCGGCATCTCCAGCGCGAACGCCCAGTTGCGCCCCGTCGTCTCGAGCATCACGCGATATTCCGTCGGCGCGCCGAGATACTCGATGCTCGCGGCCACGTTGCGGCGGTCGCCGACCGACATCGACCACGTGCGTCCGTCGAAGTTGGTCATCGACGGGCCGCGCCAGTAGAGGTCTCGCGCGGGCGGTGGCGGCGATGAGAACTCGACGCGGAACGCGATCTCGTCCGACAGCGCGAGCGAGGTGATATCGCCGGGATTCACCGTGTCGCCGAGCCCGCTCGTAGCGCTCGTGGACGTGCCCTGAACAGCCCAGAGAGGACCCGGCAAGCGCGGAAACAGCACGAACAGCGCGAGCATCAGCGGCAGCGATTGAAGCAGCAGCCGGCCAGCGAGTGGGCCGGTCGAGCGCAGCTGAAGCAGCGGCCCGCGGCGGCTCAGCTGCACGAGCCCGACCGTCGTGAGCCAGACCAGCAGCAGCAGGTAAACCGCGGTGAACGGGCCTCGTGCGGTCAACAGGCTCGCAAACAGCAGGAAGTACGAGAGCATGATCAGCACGAGCTGGTCGCGGTGGCCCTTCGACTCGAGCACTTTGAGCGCGATCATCACGACCAGCAGCGCGCTGCCGGCCTCGACTCCGTTGATCGTGCGGTACGAGAACAGCACGGTGCAGAACGCGGCGAGCGCGAGCAGCAAGCGCAGCGTGCGGATCGGCACGGGCCATTCGAGCGCGGCGATTGCGAGACGCCATGCGATCGCGACGCCGAGCAGCACTGGCACCCAGAACGGGAGCGTCGGCCAATGCGGCAGCGTCGCGCCGGCCACGATCGCGATCGTCCACTGAAGCCGCGCGAGCTCCGCGGCCGGCGTTGCGGGCGCTGGCGTACCGAGCTTCATCGCTCGCCGGTCTCGCAGAGCGCGAGCGCTTCGAGACACGCGCCGAGATGTTGCGGGCCCGCGCCGAGCGGCAGCCTCGCGCCGGGAATCTTGAGGCCGAACGTCCGCGCGTCGGCTGCCGCGTCGAGGCACCAGCGCGCGAGCTGCGCGAGACGCGCTTCGGGCTCGAGGTACGGCAGCGAGTCCCAATCGAGCTCGCACGGCTCGCGGTCGCCGCCGGCGAACTGCTTGAGCAACAACAGCGTCGCTGCGCGCGAACGCCTTCCACGCGATCCGCTGCGGCGGGTCGCCGGGTGCCGCCGGACGCAGGCCCGCGAAGTCCGCGTCGCCGGCGTCGGGTTTGCCGCCTAGACCCAAGCCGGCGCTCTCGGGGAGCGGTCGCCCGGGCGGCGCGGGCCGCGGATAGACGAGGCAGCGCGCGTCCATGTGCACCCACGTCCACGCGCGGAAGAGCCCTCCGGGATGACGCGTGACGACCGCGAAACGCCCGAGAGCGACCCAACCGCGGCGCTGCGGTCGGCACGGCGATCCGCAGCGTCTCTTGTGCACCGGGCGCGACGTCGACGGGGCTCGTCGCGTGCCGCTGATGCGCGAGCTCGATTTCGTAGCGCGGCTGGCCCGTGTCGTTGCGCAGCGCAACCCTGAACTCGGCGCGCTCGCCCGCAAAGACCGGATGCGCGCCGAGCAGCTTGATCTCGCCGCCGAGCAGGTTGCCGTGGCAGTGGTGCATCAGCACGAGACCGAGGCCCGCGAGCAGGAACGTCAGCATGAAGCCGAGGCTCGCGCTGTAGTTCAGGGAGCCGAGCAGCATCACGAACACCATCAACGCGAATATCGAGCCGAAGCGTGTCGGCAGGATGTAGATCCTGCGGCGCTTGAGCACGACCGAGTGCGAGTCCGCGCCTTGCCGGCGGCGCGCCCAGGACGCGGCCCAGTTCTCGAGGCTGCGCGCCGGCGCGAACATGCGCCTCTAGCGCGGCGCGCCGCGGCGCGCGTCGAGCGGCCGAACGGTGCGAAGCATCGTCGCGTTCACGTGCGTCAGGGCAGCGGTACGGCCGAGAGAATCGCCGCGCCGAGGTCGGCATCACGCTCGAGCGAGCTGCCGTGCGCGGGTTGCAGGCGGTGCGCGGCGATCGCGCCGAGCACCGCTTGGACGTCCTCCGGGTGCACGCCGGCGTGGCCGCTCATCAGCGCCCATGCCTGCGATGCGCGTACGAGCGCGATTCCGGCGCGCGGCGAAAGGCCTGCGACGAACTCGCCCGAATCGCGCGTGTAGCCGATCAGCGCTTGCACGTAGTCGAGCAGTGCCTCGGACGCGTGGATCTTCGGGACGTGCTCTTGGAGACGCAGCAGCGCGTCGAGCGACAACACCGCTGCGAGCTGGTCCGCAAGCGCGCGGCGCTCGCCGCTGACGAGCAGCTGGCGCTCGTCGCTCGGCTCGGGGTAGCCGAGCTCGATCTGCATCAGGAACCGATCGAGCTGCGACTCCGGCAGAGGAAACGTGCCGATCTGATGCGCGGGGTTGCGAGTCGCGACCACGAAGAAGGGCGCCGGCAGCGAGTACGTCGTGCCGTCGGCCGTGACCTGACGTTCTTCCATCGCCTCGAGCAGTGCGCTCTGTGCCTTCGGCGTCGCGCGGTTGATCTCATCCGCGAGCACGAGCTGCGCGAAGATCGGTCCCTTGTGGAACTCGAAGCGCCCGCTGTCGCGGTGAAACACCGACACGCCGAGCACGTCCGCGGGTAACAGATCGCTCGTGAACTGAATTCGCTGGTAGCTCAAGCCGAGCACGCGCGCGAGCGCATGCGCGAGCGTCGTCTTGCCGACGCCCGGCAGGTCCTCGATCAGCAAGTGGCCGCGAGCGAGCAGGCACGCGACCGCGAGCCGTAGCTGCTGCGGCTTGCCGACGATCACGCGGCCGAGCGCGTCGAGCACGGGCTCGACGACCAAGGCGGGGTCGTTCGCAGCGCGGTTCGTGATCAGTGTAGGCGTCGCCATACCCGAATGGTGGCGTAAATCGCCGCGCCGCGACACCCCGTCCCGGAGCAACTGTGAACCAGTCGGCACGGGCGGCACTGCTGGAAACGCGAGCCGAAGCGTCTTCCGCACGCTCAAGATTTGCGAGCGGGAAAGTCGAGCTCCAGAGCTTGATGAAAAGGCGTCGCCCGCCAACGACCTTGCACGCGACGAAGCCGCTCGCGTACCCGGACGATCAAGTCGCCCGTGAGCCATGCCGGGGGCTCGCGACCCACGGCGCGGAAGCCCGCGGCAATGGATTCGGCGAAGGTGTCGGGCTCGACTTCCGACCACGCGTCGTTCTTTGCTATCCCTTGAATGCGCGCGACGACCGCCTCGGTCTGCATCGCCTCGGGATCGCCGGACGGCTCGGCCGACAACGCTTCATACGTCTTGCCGGCCGCGAGTTGCCCATAGAACGAGGCCGCGAGTCCAGCCTCCGTCTCGACTGCGTAATGCACGAGATCGTGGAGCAGCGCGCTGCGCGTTTCCAACTCGCGCGCCTCACGCGTGCCATCGTCGCGCACGAGCTCGAGTCGATGACGCTCGTTCGTCAGTCTCGTGAGGCGGATGAGCATAGTTGCGCGGATGCGTCCGCGGCGTGCGGACTAGCCGATCTCGGCGAGCCGGGCGAGCTGCTGCTCGAGCTGCGCCGCGCGCTGCTCGACCTCCGCGACGCGCTCGCGCTCCTTGGCGACCACGTCGGCCGGCGCATTCGCGACGAAGCTCTGGTTCTCGAGCTTGCGGCGGCTCTTCGCCGCGTCGTCGCGCGACTTCGCGAGCTGCTTGCCGAGCCGGTCGCGCTCGGACGCGACGTCGATCAGGCCCGCGAGCGGCACGAGGATCCGCATTGCGCCGAGCAGTGCGACGGCCGCGCCCTTCACCGACGAACCGGGCGCGAGCACCTCGATGCGCTCGAGCCCTGCGAGCTTGCGCAGCTGCGCGGCGTGACGCTCGGCGCGCGCGCGATCGAGTCTCGCTCGCGTCGGCGAGCTGCACGGCGAGGGCGATCGAGCGCGGCAGGTTCGAGTCGCCGCGGATCTGGCGCACGCCGACGACGAAAGCCTTGAGCCATTCGATCTCCGCGTCGGTCGCGGCGTCGCTCGCGAAGTCGCCCACTTCGGGCATCCGCTCGAGCATCACGGTCGGGCTCTTCGCGCCGGTCCGTGCGCAAAGCTCGAGCCAGAGCTCCTCGGTCACGAACGGAATCAGCGGATGCAAAAGCTTCAGCAGCGCGCCGAGCACGTCGGCGAGCGTGCGTTGTGCACCGCGCCGCAGCCGCGGGTCCGCGGACGTGTCGGTCAGCACGGCTTTCGTGAGCTCGAGGTACCAATCGCAGAGCTCGTGCCACGCGAAGTCGTAGAGGGTCTGCGCGACCAGGTCGAGCCGGTATTCGGCGAACCCTGAGTGCACCTCGCGAATCGTGTGCGCGAGCCGCGAGCGGATCCAGCGGTCAGCGAGACCGAGCTCGCTCTCGCCGTCGCCCGCCCCGTCGATCTGGCTCAGCACGTACGCGGACGCGTTCCAGAGCTTGTTGCAGAAGCGGTGATAGCCCTGCGCGCGGCCGAGGTCGAAGCGCGCGTCGCGGCCCGTCGTCGCGAGCGACGCGAACGTGAAGCGCAGCGCGTCGGTGCCGACGCCTTCGATGCCGTTCGGAAATTCCTTGCGCGTCGCCTTCTCGATGCTCGCCTGCAAGTGCGTCTGCATGAGGCCGTCGGTGCGTTTCTTGAGCAGCGTGTCGAGGTCCACGCCGTCGATGAGGTCGAGGGGGTCCAAGATGTTGCCCTTCGACTTCGACATCTTCTGGCCTTCGTGATCGCGGACGAGCGCGTGGATGTAGACCTCGCGGAACGGCACGTCGCCCATGAACTCGAGGCCCATCATGATCATCCGCGCGACCCAGAAGAAGATGATGTCGAAGCTCGTGACGAGCACGTTGGTGGGGTAGAACGTCCGGAGCGCGGGCGTCTCGTCGGGCCAGCCCATCGTCGCGAACGGCCAGAGCGCGGACGAGAACCACGTGTCGAGCACGTCGTCGTCCTGGCGCAGCTTCACGCTCGCGGCGAGACCGTGTTTCCGCCGCGCCTCGGCCTCGTCGCGCGCGACGTAGATATTCCCCGCCTCGTCGTACCACGCGGGGATCCGATGCCCCCACCAGAGCTGGCGCGAGATGCACCAGTCCTGGATGTTGCGCATCCACTCGAAGTAGGTCTTCGACCAGCTCTCGGGCACGAACTTGACGCGGCCCTGCTCGACGACCTCGATCGCTGGTTTCGCGAGCGTCTTCGCGTTCACGTACCACTGGTCCGTGAGCATCGGCTCGACGACCACGCCGCTGCGGTCGCCGCGCGGGATCATCGACGTGTGCTCCGTGACGCGCGACGAGGAACCCGCCGGACTCGAGATCGGCGAGCACGCGTTCACGCGCGACGAAGCGGTCGAGGCCGCGGTACGGCGCCGGCGCGTTGTCGTTCAGCGCCGCGTTCGCGTCGAAGATGCTGATCATCGGCAGCTCGTGCCGCAGCCCGACCTCGTAGTCGTTGAAGTCGTGCGCGGGCGTGATCTTCACGCAGCCGGTGCCGAACTCGGGATCGACGTATTCGTCCGCGATGATCGGGATCGAGCGGCCGGCGAGCGGCAGCGCGACGCGTTTGCCGATCAGCGCCCGATAGCGTTCGTCGTTCGGGTGCACCGCGACGGCCGTGTCGCCGAGCATCGTCTCGGGGCGCGTCGTCGCGACGACGAGCTCGCCGCCGCCCTCGACGGGGTAACGCAGGTGCCAGAGCTTGCCGCGCTCCTCCGTGCTCAGCACCTCGAGATCCGAGAGCGCCGTGTGCAGCACCGGGTCCCAGTTCACGAGGCGCTTACCGCGGTAGATCAGGCCCTTCTCGTGCAGACGGACGAACACCTCGACGACCGCGCGCGACAGCTTCGGGTCCATCGTGAACGCGTCGCGCGACCAGTCGACGGACGCGCCGAGCCGGCGCAGTTGCTGCGAGATCGTGTTGCCCGAGCGTTCCTTCCACTGCCACACGCGCTCGAGGAACTTGTCGCGGCCGAGCGCGACGCGGCTCGAGCCTTCGCGGTTCAGCTGGCGCTCGACGACCATTTGCGTCGCGATGCCGGCGTGGTCCGTGCCCGGTTGCCAGAGCGTGTTGCGGCCGCGCATTCGGTGGTAGCGCGTGAGCGCGTCCATGATCGTGTCTTGCAGCGCGTGACCCATGTGCAGCGTGCCGGTCACGTTCGGCGGCGGAATCACGATGCAGTACGGCTCGCCGCTGCCCGAGGGCGCGAAGTAGCCCGCGCTCTCCCAACGCGAGTAGTGACGCGATTCGATCTCGGCGGGTCGGTAGTCCTTGTTCAAGACCGCGGTCCTTAGGCTCGATCCTCGTCGAGAGGGTTAGACCTGATGCGTGTTGAGCGTGTAGCCGCGGTCGCGATAGAAGCGGTAGCGGTCGCGGCTCAGCGCGCGTCTCGTCGCGTCGCCGTCGACGACTTCCGCCACGCGCTGGTAGCGGCTGAAGAATTCCGGGACTTCCGGCGCGAGATTGATCATGAGGTCCCAGCGCTCGCCGACGGGGCCGCGGTTGAGGCCGATCAGCACGGGCTCCGCCGGAGCAGCGTCCGCCTCGTCGCGCACGATCTTGTGGGGGATGAAGCTGCCCTGCGAAAGCGTCCAGAGCAGCTCGTCGAGCTTCTTCGCCTCGACGTCGGAGCAGCCGTGGATGAAGACGTGCTGGTTCGCGTCGTTGGCCTTGTCGGCGATCCGGCAGACGATCTTGAGGCGCGCGTCCTCGGAGTCGCTTTCGACGATGTAGAAATCGACCTGTGTCACTGCGCGGCCGAGGCGAGCAGGAAGTCGACGAGCAGGGGCACCGGTCTTCCAGTCGCGCCCTTGTTCGCATTGGCGCGCCACGCGACGCCCGCGATGTCGAGATGCGCCCAAGGCACGCCGTCGACGAACCGCTCGAGGAAGTTCGCCGCAACGCTCGCGCCGCCGTCGCGCGTTCCCGCGTTCGCGAAGTCGGCGAAGTTGCTGCGCAGCGACTCGCCGTACTCCTCGTGTATCGGCATGCGCCAGACCAGATCGAGCGAGCGCTCGCCCGCTGCACCGAGCGCCGCCGCGAGGTCGTCGTCGTTGCAGAACAGCCCCGTGTAGACGTGGCCCAGTGCGACCACGCATGCGCCCGTCAGCGTCGCGACGTCGATCAAGCAGCGCGGCTTGAACTGGCGTGCGTACGTGATCGCGTCGCAGAGGATCATGCGTCCTTCAGCGTCCGTGTTGATGATCTCGATCGTTTGGCCCGACATGCTCGTCACGATGTCACCGGGACGCGTCGCGTTTCCGCCCGGCATGTTCTCGCAGGCCGGCATGACGCGCGACGACGTTGCACTCGGGCTCGAGCTCGGCGATCGCCGCCATCGCGCCGAGCACGCCGCCCGCGCCGCACATGTCGAACTTCATCTCGTCCATCTTCGGCGGCGGCTTCAGCGAGATGCCGCCGGTGTCGAATGTCACACCTTTGCCGCAGATCGCGATCGGCGCAACTTTCGGACCGGCGCCGCGATAGCGGATCACGACCATCTTCGCCGGCTCGTCGGCGCCCTGCGTGACGGCGAGCATCGCGCCCATCCCGAGACGGCGCATGTCGGGCTCGCTGAGCACCTTGACCTCGAGCTTGTGGAAGCGCTTCGCGAGCGCGCGCGCGGCTTCCGCGATGTGCGTCGGCGTGCAGACGTTCGGGGGCCGGTTGCCGAGATCTCGCGCGAGGTCGGTGCCGTTCGCGATCGCGGTGCCGACCTGGATTCCGCGCCGAGCGGCCCGCTTGTCCGCGCCGGCCGGCAGCCCGATGCCGAGTCGCGCGAGCTTCGCCGGCGGCTCGCGGCGGCTCTTGAGCTCGTCGAAGCGGTAGGCTTGAGCGCGCGCAGCTTCGACGCTCTGGCGGGCCGCCTGCTCGACGCCGATCGA
This sequence comes from uncultured Gammaproteobacteria bacterium, assembly GCA_963841645.1. Classification (GTDB taxonomy): domain Bacteria; phylum Pseudomonadota; class Gammaproteobacteria; order Steroidobacterales; family Rariloculaceae; genus FEN-1219. The sequence goes on from CAWJDS010000005.1 coordinate 140,892, forward strand.
GTCGCTGTCGTAGGCGAGATAGGTGAGCGCTTCGCGCGTGCCGCTGCTGCGCAGGGCGCCGAGCGCCGCAGCGAGCGCGGTGGCTAGCCGCTTCGCGCCGAAGTCGGCGTGCTTGCCGCAGCCGACGAGCAGCCAACGGGCCGCGGCTCCTTGGCCGCGATGAATCAACGTCGTCGCACCGAGCCGGGCCGCCGCGTCGCCGGCGCGGACGATCTGCTTGATGGCTCCGCGCGAGGCCTTGTCGAGCGCTTTCGTCGCACCGCGCAGCTCGCCGTCGTCGAACACGGGCAGGATCGCGCACTCGGTGCGCTGGCGTGCTGGCTCGCCCGTCTTCAACGGAAAATCCATAGCGTCTCCTAGTGGCGCGTCCGCCGATCGGCTCGCACGAGTCTGCTCCGACAGCCACCGCGGCACGCGCGCCGCGCTGTGCTATCGTCTTGGAATACCGCGGAAAATGAAGTTTAGTGCATCCGATCTATTGAAGGTACTGGCAGCGGACACCGACGCGTGAGCTTGATCAGTCGCTACATCCTGCGCGAGACGTTCGGAGCGTGGTTGGTCGTCGTTGCGGTGCTGTTCACGATCCTGATGGCGAAGCAGTTCGCCGACATCCTCGGCGACGCGGCGGCCCAGCGTCTGCCGCGCGACGCGGTCTGGTCGATCTTCGCGCTCACCTCGATGCGCTACGTCACGCTGCTCTCGCCGATCGCGCTCTTCCTCGGCGTCATGCTGGCGCTCGCGCGCTTGAATCGCGACGGCGAGAGCGCGGCGCTCTCGGCGTGCGGCGTCGGTCCGGGACGTTTGCTCGTACCCGTGCTCGCCCTCACTAGCGTGATCGCGCTCGCGCTCGCGTGGTTTTCGCTGTTGCTGAACCCCGATGCGACCGCGCGAATCGAAGCGATCAAGCGCAAGGCGCAACAGGAGATGCACTTGGGAGCGCTCGAGCCTGGCAGATTCATGAGCCCGGACAACGGCGCCACCGTGATCTATCCGCGCGCGGTCGTCGACGACGAGGCCCGCGACGTGTTCATGTTCGTCGGCCGGCAGCAAGGCGACCGCGTCGTGACCACCCTCGCGCAGCGCGCCGAGCGCACGGTCGACCCCTCGACCGGTGACGTCGCGTTCGTGCTGCGGGACGGTCGCCGTTACGAAGGAGTGCCCGGCACGAACGAGTTCCTCGTCGTCGAGTTCGATGAGGGGCGGATTCCGATTCGTCCGAGGGACGCAGAGGAGACCGCCGCATCCGTGCTCTCGAAGCCCACGGCCGCGCTGCTCGCGTCGCGGCTGCCGGCGGACCGAGCGGAGCTCGAGTGGCGAATGTCGTGTGCCGATCTCGGTGCTCGTGCTCGCGATGCTCGCGGTGCCGCTGAGCCGCTCCGCGCCGCGCGAAGGGCGTTACGCGAAGGTCGGGATCGGGCTTCTCGTGTACATCGTGTACGCGAACGTTCTGTCGATCGCGCGCGTCTGGGTCGAGCATGGTGTTACGCCGGAATGGCTCGGCCTTTGGTGGGTCCATGCAGTCGCGGCGGCGCTCGCTTCGCTGCTGCTCGTCCGCCAATCGGGTGTTTTCGCGCGCAGCCGCATGGTGGCCGCCGAGGTTCCCGCGTGACGCTGCTGCGCGGCTACATCGTGATGGCGGTGTTTCGCGGTGTCGCGCTCGCGCTGACCGTCATCGTGGCCATCTACGGCTCGATCGACCTCGTGAGCCAGCTCCACGACCTCGGCACCGGCAGCTACGGGTTCCCGCAGCTCTTGAGCTACGTGCTGCTCCGGCTGCCGCGCAAGATCTTCGACACGCTGCCCGCGGCGGCGCTGATCGGCTCGTTGCTGAGCCTCGGCAACCTCGCGGTGCACCGCGAGCTCGTCGTGATGCGCGCGAGCGGAATCTCCTCGCTCCAGCTTCTCGGCACCGTGGGCATCGCCGGGATTGCGCTCGCCGTGCTGATGGCGCTGATCGGCGAGTCGCTCGCGCCCTCGCTCTCCGGCTACGCGAGCGAGATGCGCCAGCAGGCGCTGCGGTCCGATAACGGGGCGACGAGCGGTCCCGCGACGTGGTTGCGCGACGGCGACCGAATCCTGAGCGTGGGGCGCCAGACCGGCGAGCTCGGCTATGGCGGGGGCGTGCTGCTGTTCGAGCTCGGGCCGGACCAAACGCTCAAGGAGGTCGCCCGCGCCGATTCGGCCGACATCGACGCCGCAGAGCCGCTGGGTGTTGAGCAACTACGCCGAGACCTCGTTTCTCGACAACGGCGTCGACACGCACAGCGCGCGCGAGGCGACGCAGACCTATTCGCTGAATCCGAACCTCTTGGTCTCCGTCGTGCGCGAGGATCGCCTCGACACGCCCGCGCTGTGGCGCTATATCCGCTACCTCAAGGACAACTCGCTCAACCCAAAGCATTACGAGATCGCGTTGTGGACACGGCTCGCGTCCGTCGTGTCCGTCGTGCTGATGACGGTTCTCGCGCTGCCATTCGTGTTCGGGGGGTTGCGCTCGGCGGCTGCCGGCTCGCGCCTGCTGGTCGGGCTCGTCATCGGGCTCGGCTACTACATGCTGGGCGAAGTGCTCGCGAGCAGCGGCGAAGTGTTCAACGTGGACCCTGCGATCGTCGCTTGGGCGCCGAGCGCCGTGCTGCTCGTCGCGACGGTGATTTTCGTCGCGCGGGTCCGCTAAGTGCTCGAAGCGCTGAGTCCGTACGTGCGGGTGCGCGGATCACCCGCGTGCCGGACAGCCGGTCGTGCCAGCAGCACCGCTCTCGGTCGACGAGCGCCCACCAATAGCCGAGGCCCGCCGGCAGCAGAGACAGCCAGCTCGCGAAGAACCGGAGCGCCGCGCGCGGCCAGTCGAGAGAGGTTGCGTCGCGCGCGACGACGCGGATCCGCCAAGCTTTCATGCCGACCGTCTGGCCGCCCCGTGTCCATGAGAGGCCGCAGAACGCGAACGCGACCGCGACGAGGCTTGCCTCGTACCAGAGCGTGCCGGCTGCAATCGCACGACCGGCGCGCGCGAAGATCAGCAACAGCGTGAACACGAACAGCAGGCCTGCGAGCAAGAGCGCATCGTAGAGGAGGGCGGCCAACCGGCGCGCGAGCGGGGCGCTGGTCTCGTCGCTCATCGGAGACGCGCCCGTCCGTGCTGCTTCAACGGTGCAGCACCGCGGCGTACTCCGGGTGCCTGCGAATGAATGCCGCGACGAACGGGCAGGTCGGGATCACGGCGAGACGCTGCTCGAGCGCGTAGCGAAGAGCGTGCGCAACGAGTCGAGACGCGACGCCGCGGCCGCGCATCGGTGGTGGAACGAAGGTGTGGTAGTACTCGAGCGTGCGCGAATCGTGCTCACGGTAGTCGAGCACCGCGGCCGCGGCGCCGGACGACAGCGTGAACCGGTGGCTGGTGGCGTCGCGCTCGATGCGCTCGTCGGTGCCCGGGTCACTCGGCATCGTCGGCGTTGCAGGGTGGTGCGAGAGCCTCGATCAAATCCGCGCTGATCTTCTCGCGCGCATCGGCGTCCGCCTCCTTGAGCACGCCGATTACGTTCGCGTAGTACATCTGAAAGCAGTCGCCGCGCGGGTGGCTCTTGAACGCCTTCGAGAGATCGGCCGCCGAGCCGATGAACACAGACTCGTAGCGCGCGTCCTGCCCGGGTTCCATCGATCGCGACGCGACGACGTAAACGCCGGGCAGCGCTTTGAACTTCGTGTCCCAGACGTAGACGCGAAACTCGTACTGCTTTCCCGACGCGCCCTCCAAGGTTACCGCGTCGATCCTGGTGGTTTTCGACACGGCTCAGCCCCCGCACATCGAGCCGATGCTCGGCGGGCGTCATAGCGAAAAGCTGGCGCAGCATCGTGCTCACGGTTCCGCCAAGACGCGCGCCGCCGCGCAATCGCATGCCGAACACGACATCGGGCAACTAACGGCGCGGCGGTTTGCCAGCGTTGTCGTAGGGATCGAACCCGCCGCCGGCATCCCGCTTCGCCTTTTTCAGCGGCTTCGAGGGTGGCGTCACGGCCGGCGCTTGTCGCGCGCCGCGCGCGACGCCTTTGGGCCGGATGTTGGTCTGCTCGATCGCGAGCTCGTCGTTCTGGAGCTTACGGAGTTGGCGCGACGTTTCGTCTTGCTGGGCATCCCACTCCCAACGCGAGCCGGCCCCATCCGTAACGACTTTGCCTGCGGCATTGTCTTTGAGGGAGCGAATCCACTTGTTGTCGCCGGTCACTTCGCTGCGTCCAGACCGAGATGGCGAGGGATTTTAGTTCGGACGGCGGATAAAAACGAGCCCGGCCGCGGGGCCGGGCTCTTCAGGGGGCTTCAAGATCTCCAGATCGGGGAGGAAATCCTCAAGCGAGGAAAAGTATAGCAACTACAAATGAATTCACGGTCAAGAAGTCTCAAGGTTTTCGGGTTCACCGCCTCTCGGCGCAAGGGGTCTTGCCGTCCGCCGCCGGCCGCGGTCCCGGCGCCTAGTTTGGCCCGGGTCAAGCCCCTGGTAGGCCACTTGGCGTGGGATGTCGCGCGCAGTTCGTACATCTTTCCTCAACATCGCCGGTGTAGCGTGGAGCAGTCCTTCGGCCTTCAAGCGGCTGCCGATATCGGGGTTGCGCGGTCCAAGGGATGGTCAGGCGATGGATCAGGGATCAATGCAGTACTGGATTCCTTGCTCGGTCAGCATGCCGAAGCGCGAGATGTCATCCGAGTATTCGCATTGGGTGCTTGTAACCGTCGACGTCGACGTGCGGATCGTATGGTTCGCGCAATACGCCTACTTGGACCGGACGTGGCGGGATCCGGAGGGGCGTGCGCTGCCCGGCGTGACCGCGTGGCGCGAGCTGCCAGAACCATTCGATAAGGCGATGCCGAAGCGGTGGCCTGTGGTAGCGGGGTGATTGGTGCAGCGAAGAACGAAGACGCTCAACTGCGACGAGCCGCAACCGGTAGGGCAGGGTAGAAACGGCGCAACCCTTTGAAAGGATTGGCGCTCCCTGGGGGAATCGAACCCCCGTTTTAGCCTTGAGAGGGCCACGTCCTGGACCGCTAGACGAAGGGAGCGCGGGTGCCGCGCCTCGGCGAGGGCTGGTATGATACCGGCCTTTCGAGCAGGGTGCACCACGTAGCTTTGTTGAACGACACGGATCTCAAATCCCGGCCGGTTCCCGTCATCGTCTCTCGCTCCGACCACAACATCAGTCGGGCCAACATCTCGCCAAACGCCTTGAAGGTGCTGTACCGGCTGCGTAGCGCCGGTTTCGCCGCGTTCTTGGTCGGCGGAGGCGTCCGCGATCTGCTGCTCGACCGCCATCCGAAAGATTTCGACGTCGTTACCGACGCGAGCCCGGACCAGATTCAGGAAGTCTTCCGCAACGCTCGCCTGATCGGCCGGCGATTCCGCCTCGCGCACGTGCGGTTTGGACGGGACTTCGTCGAGGTCGCGACGTTTCGCGCGGCTGGCGCTGAGCCCTCCGACGAGGAGCGTGCGCACTCCGACAGCGGCCGCATCCTGCGTGACAACGTCTACGGAACCATCGACGAGGACGTCTGGCGCCGCGACTTCACGATCAACGCGCTCTACTACAACATCGCGGACTTCAGCGTCTGGGACTACGCGAGCGGCTTCGAAGACATCCGCTCGCGCACGCTGCGGCTCATCGGCGACCCGGAGACGCGCTATCGCGAGGACCCGGTCAGGATGCTGCGCGCGATTCGTTTCGCCGCGAAGCTCGACTTCGAGCTCGCGCCGGAGACTGCGGCGCCGATCGCGTCGCTTGGCGTGCTGCTGCGCGATGTGCCGCCCGCGCGCTTGTTCGATGAGCTCCTGAAGCTCTTTCACAGCGGCCACGGTGAGAAGAGCTTCGACTTGCTCGTGCGCTACGACCTGCTGCGTTATCTCTTCCGCGACACCGCCGCGCTGCTGCAAGGCCCCGAGGGCGACAAGATCAGCGCGTTCATCCGTCTCGGCCTGTCGAACACGGACGAACGTGTCCGGACCGACAAGCCGGTCACACCGATGTTCCTATACGCAGTGTTCCTTTGGTTCCCGATCCGCGCGCTTGCGCTCAAGCTCCAGCAAGACGGTTGGAACGAGACCCACGCGATCATCGAGGCGTGTCAGCGAGTGGTCGCGTCGCAGCAAACCACGTTCCCGCGCCGATTCAGCTCGCCGATGAAGGAGTTGCTCTCGATGCAGTGGCGCTTCAACGAGCGGCACGGAATTCGCGCGGCGCGCCTTCTGCAACACAAACGGTTCCGAGCGGCCTATGATTTCTTCATGCTGCGCGCGCGCTGCGGTGAGATCGAGCGCGAGGCCGCGGACTGGTGGACCGAGATTCAACAGCTGCCGCCCGAAGAGCAGCAGAAGGTGATCGGCTCGAAGCGGCGACAGGGGCGGCGACGGCGCCGCGGTCGCGGGCGTCGGGCCGAGCACGGTTCGATGAACGACGTCGCGCCCTGACGGGCGCACCCGCTAGGTGCGCTTGAGTTCCTCCGGCCGCACCGCGCGCCTAATACCAGAGCGATCGTGGATCAGCAATCGACGAGCAACGCCCAAGAAGTCATTCGCTTGGATGGACCGAGGTTCATCGTCGTCGAAGGACCAATCGGCGTAGGCAAGACGAGTCTCGCGAGGCGGCTCGCCGAGAGCCTCGCGGGCGAGCTGATCCTCGAGCAGGCCGAGGAGAACCCGTTTCTCGAGCGCTTCTACAAGAATCGGCGCAACGCGGCGTTGCCGGCGCAGTTGTTCTTCCTGCTCCAACGCGCTCGGCAACTCGAGCAGCTTCGGGAGCGCGACATGTTCTCTCCCGTGCGGATAGCGGATTTCCTTTTGCAAAAGGACGAGCTCTTCGCGGGGCTCAATCTCGATCCGAACGAGCTCGGTCTGTACAAACAAGTCGCCGAGTCGCTCGAGCTCGATCCGCCGACGCCGGATCTCGTCGTCTACTTGCAGGCGCCCGCACCCGTGCTGATGCGCCGCGTCGCGATGCGCGGCATAGCGTACGAGCAGCTGATCGACCAGGAGTATCTCGAGCGGCTCGGGGACGCGTACGCGCGGTTCTTCTACGATTTCGACGAGGCTCCGCTGCTGATCGTGAACGCGGCCTCGATCGACCCGATTCACCGCGAATCAGACTACCTGGAGCTATTGCAGACGATCTTGCGCGTGCGGCACGGGCGCCACTTCTTCAATCCGGCCGGAAGCACCTTCGACTAGCACTCGACGCGCGTCGAGACGGGAGCGGAGATGTACAAGCACCTTCAAGAGCGCGGCATGGAATCGCCGCCGGTCAACGTCTCGACTCTGCGCGAGATGAAGCGAGCTCGCGAACCGATCGCGTGCCTCACCGCCTACGACGCGAGCTTCGCGCATCTCGTCGATCTCGCGGGCGCCGATGTCGTGCTCGTCGGCGATACGCTCGGCATGGTGATCCAGGGGCACGACACGACGGTGCCGGTCACCGTCGAGCACATGATCTATCACAGCCAGTGTGTCTCGCGCGCGTTGCGCCGCGCGTTCTTGATCGTCGACATGCCGTTCATGAGCTACACGACGCTCGCGCAGGCGCTCGACAACGCCGTGCGGCTGATGCAAGAGGGCGGCGCGATGATGGTGAAGCTCGAGAGCGGTCTGGGACAGGTCGAGATCGTCGAGCATCTCGCGCGCCAAGACATTCCGGTTTGCGCGCATCTCGGCCTCAAGCCGCAGTCGGTGCACAAGATCGGCGGCTTCAAGGTCCAGGGACGCGAGGAGGAGGCGGCGCGCAAGATCATCGACGACGCGCGCGCGCTCGAAGCCGCGGGCGCCGACATCGTGCTGCTCGAATGCGTGCCGAACGCGGTTGGACAAGCGGTGCAAGCAGGTCTGGACGTGCCGGTGATCGGCATCGGCGCGGGCCCGCATGTCGATGGTCAGATTCTCGTGCTCTACGACATCCTCGGCATCACGCAGGGGCGCATGCCGCGCTTCGTGCAGAACTTCATGGCCGGCCGCGACTCCGTGCTCGAGGCGCTGCGTGCGTACGTGAATGCCGTGAAGGACCGTAGCTATCCGGCCGAGAAGCACACTTTCGTGGCTTGATGGACCGATGCTCGTGATGCATCGCGAACGGGCAGCTCTTCATCGATGAGCACGCAGGCGCTCGTGACGGTGCGCAGTGCGGCCGATGTTCGCGCCGCCGTGCGCCGCTGGCGCTCGGCGGGCGAGAGCGTTGCGTTCGTGCCGACGATGGGCAATCTGCACGACGGCCACGTGAGCCTCGCGGCTCTCGCCGCGGGCGAGTGCGACCGCGTCGTCGCGAGCATCTTCGTCAATCCGACGCAGTTCGGACCGAGCGAAGACTTCGCCGCTTACCCGCGCACGCTCGCCGACGACACGGCCCGTCTCGACTCGGCCGGCACCGTCGACCTGCTGTTCGCGCCCGACGTGAGCGAGATCTACCCGTTTGGGCTCGAGCACGCGGTGCGCATCGCGTTGCCGCCGCTGAGCCGCGAGCTCTGCGGCGCGAGCCGGCCGGGCCATTTCGACGGCGTCGCGTCGGTCGTGTGCCGGCTGCTGAATATCGTGACGCCGGATGTGCTCGTGCTCGGGCAGAAGGACTACCAGCAGGTCACGCTGCTGCGATTGATGATCGAGGACTTGCGCTTGCCCGTCGCCGTGCGAGTCGGCGCGACGCTGCGCGAAGCGGACGGCTTGGCGATGAGCTCGCGAAACCGCTATCTCGACGCGGCGCAGCGCCGTCAGGCGCCGGCGCTCCATGCGGCACTCGAGCGGCTGCGCGCCGCGGTGCTGTCGGGAGACAAGGGCTTCGCGGCGCTCGAGCGCCGCGCCGTCGAGGAGCTCGCGCGCACGGGATTCAGGCCGGACTATGTCGAGGTGCGCCGATCGACGGATCTCGCTAAACCGAGTGCGAGCGATCGGGCGGAAGATCTTGTCGTGCTCGGCGCTGCGTGGCTCGGCCGCGCTCGCCTAATCGACAACCTTCGGATCTGACTCGTCGCGGACCGCGACGCAGTTGCGGCCCTGATCCTTCGCGTCGTACATCGCGCTGTCGGCGCGTGCGACCAGCGTCGCGACGTCGTCCTCGACCCGATTCGTGCTCACGCCGATCGAGATCGTGATCGCCGTCGACAAGCTTGGCGGCGACAAGCCCGCGACGTGTTGGCGTAAACGCTCGGCGGTTTGGTGCGCTTGGCCGAGCTCGATGCCGGGCAGTAGCACCGCGAATTCGTCCCCGCCGAAGCGCGCGATCAAGTCGGTCGGCCGCAGGTACCCGCGCAGCGCTTCGCTGACCGCGACGAGCACACGGTCGCCGGCGATGTGGCCGTACTGATCGTTGAAGGTCTTGAAGCGGTCGATGTCGATCATCATGAGACACAGAGAATGACCGCTCGTGCGTGCGCGCGTGACCTCGCGCTCGAACATGTCCTTCATCCAGTGCCGGTTACCGAGGCCCGTGAGACCGTCGGTGAGCGCGTTGTGCTGAGCCTGGCGCAACACGCCGAGGCTGCTCGCGATGAACTCGTTGTCCGAGCGCACGCGCTCGGAGAGCACGACGAGGAGGTTCTTCGAGAACGTGTGCGAGCGGTCGACGAGTTGCCACAGCAGATGGTGGCTGATCACCATCAGATGCGAGTCCTCGACCGCGACGACGAACGCCGACGGATCTTTGTCCTCGATCAGGGACATCTCGCCGGCGCACGAGCCCGCAGCGAGGTCCGCGATCTTCGGCGCATGCAGCGAGCCCAAGTGCACGGTGAGCCTGCCGCTCAGCACCACGTAGACACAGTAGTTCGTGCGTTCCGGCGACAGCAACACGTCGCCCTCGGCAACGTCGATGCGGCCGCAGCGGGGCAAAAGGTCGGCGATCGTGTCGGGGTCGACGCCGCGAAACAACCCAATGCTTTCGAGCAGCGAACGCGTGAAGTCGGAGTCTTGACGCAAGGGACGCTAGGCTCGGGATGCTCATCGCCGCGATTCGCACTCGGTAGGAGATAGACTCGATCTTATCCAGGCTCTGGAAATGCCCGGAGTGACGCAGTTAGCAATACTGGATAGTCTACTCGGAAAGCAAGCGCTCGCGGGCTTTCTTGATCCCAGCGAGGTCGGCGGCGGTCGCTTTCGGGAACTCGAGGTCGAGCCGCTCGAACGTGTCGTTGATCAATTTGGCGACTTGCCAGCGGGCGAACGGCTTGTCGTCCGCCGGAATCGCGTACCACGGTGCCCACGGTTTCGACGTAGCCTCGAGGCAGTCCTGGTACGCCGTCCAGGTAGTCATCCCAGAGCGCGCGCTCGTCCAAATCGCCGGCGTTGAATTTCCAGTGTTTGCTCGGATCGTCGATGCGCTCGAGCAAACGCTTGCGCTGCTCGTTCTTCGAGATGTTGAGCCAGAACTTGAGAACGATCGTGCCCTCCGACGCGAGATGGCGCTCGTGCTCGACGATCGCACGAAAGCGCTCCTGCCCAGAACGCTTTCGACGGTTTGTCGTCGAGTCGTTGCGCGTCGAGGAACTTCGGATGCACGCGCACGACGAGCACTTCCTCGTAATAGCTGCGATTGAACACGGCGACGTGCCCGCGCGCGGGCAAATTCGGCACGGTGCGCCACAGGAAGTCGTGCGAGACCTCGACCGCAGACGGCGCCTTGAACGATGCGACGTGTAGCCCGCAGGGATTGATGTTCGCGAAGACGTGCCGGATCGTGCCGTCTTTGCCCCCCGCGTCGAGCGCTTGCAGGATGATCAGCACCGCGTGGCTACCGCGCGAGTAGAGCTTCTGCTGCCAGTCGCCGAGCTCGACGGCCGCTTTTACGAGCTTCGACTCGTAGTCCTTGTCGTCCTTGTGGGGCACCGTCGGGCAGTCGGCGATATCGAACTTGCCCTTGAATGGCACGAGGTAACGATGAGCGCGCGCTTTGAACATCGACGGCTCCTTTGCAAATCTCAAACGGTGCGTGGCGCGGCGCTCGGCATGCCGAGCGAGTGCCCAGTGCACGTGCTCGCGCACGAGCGCCGACGGATGCTCGCTGCGCCGGCGCAGAGCGTCGACAACCGTCGAGTCGGTCGCCGCATTGCCGAGCGCGACCGCGACGTTGCGCAGCCAGCCTTCGTAACCCGAGCGGCGCAACGCACTGCCTTCGGTTCGTTCGCGCCATTCGGATTCGGTCCACGCAAACAGCTGCACGAGCTCGGTGCCGTCGAGATCGTGGCGCACGGAGAAGTCCGTGACTTCGGTGGGCCGCGCGAACTTGTTCCACGGGCAGAACAGCTGACAGTCGTCGCAGCCGAAGATCCGGTTCCCGATCGCTGCGCGGAGCTCGAGTGGGATCGCGCCGCGCTGCTCGATCGTGAGATACGAGATGCAGCGGCGAGCGTCGAGCTGATAGGGCGCCACGATGGCTCGCGTCGGGCAAACGTCGAGACATGCGGTGCACGACCCGCAGTGATCGGTGACCGGCGAGTCGACCGGCAGCGGCAAGCTCGTGTAGAGCTCGCCGAGCAGGAACCACGAGCCGGCTTCACGATCGATCAGATTCGTATGCTTGCCGATCCAGCCTAAGCCCGCGTTGCGAGCGAGCGCCTTCTCGAGCACGGGCGCGCTGTCGACGAACGCGCGAAACCCGCGCGCCCCCGCGCGCTTCTCGATCGCGCGAGCGAGGCGGGCCAGCCGAGTGCGCAGCACCTTGTGATAGTCGCGGCCGAGCGCGTAGCGAGCGACGTAGCCGCGCCGAGAGTCGGCGAGCACGCTGCGCGCGTCGCGCGAGCCTCGCGGCCAATAGTCCATGCGCGCGGAGATCACGCGCACGGTGCCGTCGACCAGCTCGGCTGGGCGCGTGCGCTTGCGCCCGTGCCTGCGCATGTATTCCATCTCGCCGTGGCGCCCCGCCGCGAGCCATTCGTCGAGGCGTCGCTCGTCGGCTGCGAGATCGACGCCCGCGACGCCAACCTTGGCGAAGCCGAGCGCACGGCCAAGCTCTTTCACTTCGGCCGCGAGTGCGGCGAGAGTCTCTTCCTCGTGGGGCTTCACGTGCTCGAGCAGAGCTTAAGGTTGTCGCCAGTATAATCGCGCGCATGCGTAGCCCCGACGAGCGTCCGGCCACGGCGATCTATAGCGCGGCCCAAGTCCGAGAGCTCGATCGGCGCGCGAGCGCGGAGCTCGGCGTGCCGAGCTTCGAGCTCATGTCGCGCGCCGGGGCCGAGGCGTTCCGGGTGCTACGCGGGCGCTGGCCCGACGCGCGCTCGATCGTCGTGCTCTGCGGCGCGGGGAACAACGCCGGCGACGGGCTCGTGCTCGCGCGGCACGGCGAAGCGCCGCGGGCCTCGACATCGCGGGTCCTCGCGGTCGCGCCGCCCGAGCGGCTCAAAGGCGACGCGAAGCGCGCGCTCGACGAGTGCGTCGCGGCCGGTATCACGATCGAGCGGTTCGCCGGGATCGAGCGACCGGCGGATGCGGGCCGGTCGATCGTCGTCGATGCGCTGCTCGGCATCGGCGCCGACCGTCCGCTGACCGGCGACTTCGCGGCGGCCGTGGCCACGGCGAACGCCCTCGGCGCGCCGATCCTCGCGCTCGACATCCCGAGCGGCCTGCACGCAGACACCGGCCTGCCGCTTGGGTGTGCGATCCGTGCGACCGCCACCGTCACGTTCGTCGGGCTGAAGCAAGGGCTCTATCTCGGCCGCGCGTGCGACTACACGGGCGACATCGAGCTCGCCGACCTCGGCCTGCCGAAGCGTCTCGCCCACGACCTCGAGCCCGCGCTCACGCGGCTCGGCGTTACCGGAGCTCGGTGCAAGCTCTGCCGCCGCGGCCGCGGTCGGCGCACAAGGGCACGAGCGGCCGGCTGCTGTTGCTCGGCGGCGGCCCCGGCATGTCGGGCGCGATTCGTCTCGCGTCCGAAGCCGCTCTGCGCGTCGGCGCGGGCCTCGTCTACGTCGCGGCGCACCGCGACAGCGCCGCAGCGGTGCGCAACGGCCGCCCGGAGGCGATCGTGCACGCAGTCGAGGCGGCCTCCGAGCTCTCGGAGCTGATCGACCTAGCGGACGCGGCCGTGGTCGGGCCGGGCCTCGGCCGTTCCGACTGGGCTCGCGCATGCCTCGGCCGGCTGCTCGAGAGCGGCCTCCCGCTCGTCGCCGACGCGGATGCGTTGAACCTGGTCGCGGCGGCGCCGGCGCCCCGAGGCAATTGGGCGATCACGCCGCATCCGGGCGAAGCCGGCCGCTTGCTCGGCAGCTCCGTCGAGCGAAGTGGAGCGCGACCGGCTCGCCGCGGTGCGCACGCTCGCGGCTCGTTACGGCGCAGTCGCGGTCCTCAAGGGCCCGAACACGCTCGTCGCCGCCGCGGGCGGTCCGCCGGCGGTCTGCGATCGCGGCAACCCGGGAATGGCGAGCGGCGGGATGGGCGACGTGCTTGCGGGGACGATCGGCGGCCTGCTGGTCCAAACGCACGACCTCGCGACGAGCGCGCGCGCCGGCGTGCTGCTGCACGCGCTCGCCGGGGACGATGCCGCCGCCGCCGGCGGGCAGCGCGGCACGCTCGCGGCCGACCTGATGCCGTACCTGCGCAGATGGGCGAACCCGATCTCGTAATCCACTTCGGCTCTGAAGCAGAGCTGATTGATTTCGCTGGTAAAGCGGGTCGTCGTCTCGTGGCGGCGAAGCGCTGGCCGCTGCTGATCGGGCTGCGCGGAGATCTCGGCGCCGGCAAGACGACGTTCGTTCGCGCGCTGCTGCGCGGTCTCGGCTACCAGGCTCGGGTGCCGTCGCCGACGTACACGCTGCTCGAGCATTACGCCGTCGGTGGGCTGGCCGTCGTGCATCTCGATCTCTATCGGCTCGCGAGCGAGGGCGAGCTCGAGAATCTGGGCTTGCGCGATTGGCTCGAGGCCCCCGCGACCTGGGTGTTGATCGAGTGGCCCGAGCGCGCGCCCGAATTGGCTCGACGCTGCGATCTGCTCTTCGAGCTCGAGGAGAGCTCGCCGGGTGGTCGACGGCTCACGGTGCGGGCCGGAACCCGGGCCGGGATCGAGGCTTTGCGGGATAGTCGCGACGAGCACCTTAACTAAGCTCTCTAATATCCTCTTTCCTCTACAAAAGCGATTGAAAATGCGGTCGCAAATTGTAAACATAAGGCACCGCCAAGCGATCGGAGGCTCCGGGGGTGAAGTCGGCTAGGACGATCCAGGCCCTGTGCGGCGCGCTGCTGCTTGGGGCTACGACGTTCTGCTCCGCCGCGACGGTCAAGAGCGTCCGCGTCTGGTCCGGTCCCGACTCCACGCGCGTCGTCTTCGAGCTCACGGCCCCCGTCGAGCACCGCGTTTTCACTTTGGCCGATCCCGATCGCATCGTGATCGACTCTGCCCGACACGAAGGCCGCAGGACCGTTGTCGTTGCCGGAGCCAAAGGGCGTCGTCGCCCAGGTGCGCGCCGGCGGCAGAACGGGCGGCGACCTGCGCGTCGTGCTCGAGCTCACCAAAGCCGCGAGAGCCAAGACGTTCCTGCTTGCCCCGAACGATCAGTACGGCAATCGGCTCGTCGTCGACCTCGTCCAGGGCGGCGAGGATTCGGCCGTCGCGCATCCCGCCGCGACCGCGATCGAGACTGCGCCCGTGCTCGTGCCTGCGACAGTACCCGCAACCGCGCCGGGGCGCGGCCGCGATGTGATCGTTGCGATCGACGCGGGGCACGGCGGCGACGATCCCGGCGCGAGCGGCCGCAACGGCACTCGCGAGAAAGACGTCGTCATCGCGATCGCGCGCCGAGTCGCCGAGGAGCTCGACGCGCAGCCCGGGATGCATGCGGTGCTCGTGCGCGGCAGCGACTATTTCGTGCCGCTGCGCAAGCGCATCGCGATCGCGCACGCGGCGCAAGCGGATTTCTTCATGTCGATCCATGCGGATGCTTATCGCGACTCGTCGCGCGACCGGCGCCACGGTTTATGTGCTGAACGAGAAGGGCGCGACCGACGAGGCGGCGCTGCGGCTCGCGCAGCGCGAAAACGCGTCCGACCTGATCGGCGGCGTCTCGCTCGCCGACACCGACCAGACGCTCGCACGCGTGCTGCTCGATCTCTCGCAGAACGCGGCGCTCAGCGCGAGCACGGCCGCGGGCCAGCGGCTCATCAGAAAGATGTCGGCGGTGACGCCGATGCGGCGCATGCAGGTCCAACAGGCGCCGTTCCTCGTGCTGAAGTCGCCGGATATTCCGTCCGTGCTCGTCGAGACGGCCTACATCTCCAATCCGCGCGAGGAGGCGTCGCTGCGCAATCCGCAGTATCAGGCGTCGCTCGCGCGCGCGCTGCGTGAAGGAATCGTCGACTATTTCACCGCGAACCCGCCGCAGGGCAGTTATTTCGCACACACGGCGGAGCCGCCGCCGCCCGATGCGGCATCACGTCGCGCGCGGCGAGACGCTGTCGGAGATCGCGGAGCGTTATCGCGTCAGCACCGCGACCTTGCGGCGCTCGAACAGTCTGAAGACCGACTCCGTCTACGTCGGCCAGGTGCTCACGATCCCGCCGGGTTGAGCCTCGCGGCGTCCCGCGCCGCCGCTGCGCACTCAGGTACACTCGCGCCTTCTGGCGCTCGGGCCCGAGCGCCCGCAACGGATTTCGCAAGGCGCATCGGTGGCCATCCAAGTTCTGCCGTCGCAACTAATCGATCAGATCGCCGCCGGCGAGGTCGTCGAGAGGCCGGCGTCGGTGGTGAAAGAGCTCGTCGAGAATTCGCTCGATGCGGGCGCACGCTCCATCGGCGTCGAGATCGCGGCCGGCGGGTCGCGACTGATCCGCGTGACGGACAGCGGAGTCGGCATTGCGGCCGACGAGCTCAAGCTCGCGTTGTCGCGCCACGCGACGAGCAAGATCGCGAGCCTCGACGACCTCGAAAAGCTCGCGACGCTCGGTTTTCGCGGCGAGGCGTTGCCGAGCATCGGGTCCGTGGCGCGGATGCGGATCACCTCACGCGTCGCGGGTGCCGAGCACGGGTGGAGCGTCACGTGCGAGGGCGGGGAGATCGGCGAGCCGAAGCCCGCGCCGCACGCGTTCGGCACTACGATCGAGGTGCGCGATCTCTTCTACAACACGCCGGCGCGGCGCAAGTTCCAGCGCTAGCGAGAAGACCGAGGCGGGTCATGTCGAGGCGACCCTGCGTCATCTCGCGCTCGCGCGCTTCGACGTTCAGTTCGATTTCACGAACAACGAGCGCGCCTGCATGGAAGCTCGCGCTCGCGGAGGAGCGCGCGGCGCAGGAGGCGAGGATCGAAGCTCTGTGTGGCGCGGAATTTCTCGCGAGCGCGCGCTACGTGTCGCGCTCGATTGAAGGACTGCGCCTCTGGGGCTGGCTTGCCGCGCCCGCGTTCTCGCGCAGCCAGGCCGACATGCAATACACGTTCGTGAACGGGCGCGTCGTGCGCGACAAGCTTCTTCGTCACGCGGTCCGGCTAGGCTACCAAGACGTGCTGTTCCAAGCGCGACATCCGGCATTCGTGCTGTTCCTCGAGCTCGATCCGCGCCGCGTCGACGCGAATGCGCATCCGGCCAAGCTCGAGATCCGCTTCCGCGACTCGAGCCTCGTGCATGACTTCGTCTACCGCACCGTGGAGACGGCGCTCGCGAGCACGCTGTCTTCCGGCGAGCGCGACGCGCCGCCGCCCGTGCTGGGCACGGCGTTCGCAGCGAGCGCCCGGCTCGGGCTGCAAGCATCGGCGCAAGCGCGGCTCGAGCTCCCGCCGAGCGAGGTGCGCGAGCAGGCGTCGCTCTATCATCGCCTTCACGCGCGTGCGGCGGCGACGGACCTGTCGGCGGACGGTGACGTCCCGCCGCTCGGCTTCGCGCTCGCGCAGCTCGCGGGCGTCTACGTGCTCGCGGCGAATCGCGACGGCTTGATCGTCGTCGACATGCACGCGGCGCACGAGCGGATCACCTACGAGCGCCTGAAGCGCGACCTCGAGACGCACAGCCTGAAATCGCAGGCCCTGCTCGTGCCGGTGTCCGTCGCCGTCGGCGCCGCGCGAAGCTGATCTCGTCGAGGAGTGCGCGGCCGAGCTCGAGTCCCTCGGCTTCTTGCTGGTACGCCGGGGTCCGACGACTATCTCCGTGGCGGCGATCCCGCTCGCGCTCGAGGGCAGCGACGTCGAGCCGTTAGTGCGCGACTTGCTCAGCGATCTCGCGGTAGGCAAAGGCGCGAAGCGCATCGAAGCGGCCGTGAACGAGCTGCTCGCGACGATGGCGTGCCATGCGGCGGTGCGCGCGAATCGGCGGCTCACGGTCGACGAGATGAACGCGCTGCTGCGCGAGATGGAACGGACCGAGCGCAGCGAAGCATGCAATCACGGCCGCCCGACTTGGACGCAGGTAACGCTCGGCGATCTCGACCGGTTGTTCCTGCGCGGTCAGTGAGCGATGGCCTGAGTCCGTGGCGCGCTGCGTGTGTCTCACGGGGCCGACAGCGTGCGGCAAGACCGAGATCGCGCTCGCGGTCGCGGAGCGTCTGCCAGTCGAGATCGTGAGCATGGATTCCGCGATGGTCTATCGCGGCCTCGACATCGGCACCGCGAAGCCCTCGGCGGCTGTCCGCGAGCGCGTGCCGCACCATCTGGTCGACATCCTGGAGCCGAACGACGCGTACTCCGCGGGCCGTTTCGCACGCGACGCGGCGGCGGCAGTACGCGGCATCATCGCTCGCGGGCGGCTGCCGCTGCTCGTCGGCGGGACGCTGCTCTATCTGCGCGCGCTGCGCGAGGGTCTGGCGAGCCTGCCGCGCGCGGACGCGGCAGTGCGCAACGAGCTCGACGCGCAGGCGCGCGAGCTCGGCTGGCCGGCGCTGCACGCGCGCCTGCAGCGCGTCGATCCCGCGGCCGCGGCACGGATCGCCGCCGACCGATCGGCAGCGCATCCAGCGCGCGCTCGAGGTGCACGCGTTGACGGGCCGTCCGCTGTCGGAGCTACAGGGCACCGCTGCCGGAGGACGACCGGCTCGACATTGCGACGGTCGCGCTCGTGCCGGAGGACCGGGCAGACGCTCGCGCGGCGCATCGAGCGGCGCTTCGACGCGATGGTCGAGTCGGGGTTCGTCGCCGAGGTACAGAACCTTCGTGCGCGCGGCGATCTAACGAAAGAGTTGCCGGCTCTGCGCGCGGTCGGCTATCGACAGATCTGGGGCCATCTCGAGGGCGCCTACGATTGGCAGGAGGCGAGACGTCGCGCGCTCGTCGCGACGCGCCAGCTCGCGAAACGCCAGCTCACCTGGCTGCGCGGCGACCGCGTGAGCGAGCGATGGCCCGCGGAGGCACCCGGGCTCGCTCAACTTTTCTCGCGCGAGTCGAGCGTTTCTTGGGCTGCCGGAGCCTGAAAGCGCAATCGGCTGTGTTAGCATTACCAGTCGTGGGAATGACCGGTCTCGGCACGAGACACGTATCGGAGTGAGGGAGGTTTCGAGAAGCCCTTCAAGGGCCTCAGGCGATCATATCGACCTGATCTCGGCGCCCTAACAATAAGAAAGAAGGAGAGTCTGTTCATGGCCAAAGGTCAATCGCTTCAGGACCCGTTTCTGAATGCTTTGCGCAAGGAAAAAGTGCCCGTCTCGATCTACCTGGTGAACGGCATCAAGCTGCAGGGACAAATCGACTCGTTCGACCAATTCGTCGTTTTGCTGCGCAACAGCGTAAGCCAGATGGTCTACAAGCACGCCATCTCGACGGTGGTCCCGGCCCGCAACGTCCGGGTACCGTCGATGGATGAGGAAGAAGCTGAAGACTAGCTCGGGTTCTCGGGCGCACGGAGGCACGGTTGCTTGATCGTCCGCGCAGTGGCGAACGCGCGCTTCTGCTCCACGTCGGCCTGAAACGTCCCTGTCACGAGGACGAGACCGAGGAGTTCCGCGCGCTCGCGGAATCCGCGGGAGCCGAAGTCGTCGCCGAAGTTCAGGCGCGACGCGATCGGCCCGGATCCGAAGTACTTCATCGGCAGCGGCAAGGTCGAAGAGATCGCGGAGCCGCGCGCGTGCGACGCACGCCGAGCTCATCCTCGTTAACCAGCCGCTGAAGGCCGGGCCAGGAGCGCAATCTCGAGATCGACGCTCAAGACGCGAGTCCTCGACCGCAACGGTCTGATCCTCGACATCTTCGCGCAGCGAGCCGCAACGTTCGAAGGCAAGCTCCAGGTCGAGCTCGCGCAGCACGAGCATCTGGCCTCGCGGCTCGTGCGCGGCTGGACCCACCTCGAGCGCCAGAAGGGCGGCATCGGCCTGCGCGGTCCCGGCGAGACGCAGCTCGAGACCGACCGCCGGCTCGTGAGCCGGCGGATCGAGCATCTGCGCGAGCGCCTCGAAACGGTCGAGCGGCAGCGCGAGGTCAGCCGCAAGGAACGGCGCGCGCGCCGAGGTGCCGACCGTGGCGCTCGTCGGCTACACGAACGCGGGCAAGACCACGCTGTTCAACACGCTGTCCGGGGCCGACCTCGTGGCCGGGACCAGCTGTTCGCGACGCTCGACCCGACGATACGACGGCTGCTCTTTGGAGCGCGGCGACGAGGCCTTGCTGGTCGACACGGTCGGGTTCGTGCGCGACCTGCCGCACGAGCTCGTCGCGGCGTTCCAAGCCACGCTGACCGAGACTCGCGAAGCCGCATCTGCTGCTGCACGTGATCGACGCGAGCGACCCGCACCACGACGATCGGCGCCGGCAGGTGGAGACCGTGCTCGCGGACATCGGCGCCGCAGAGGTGCCGTGCCTTCCGCGTGTACAATAAGGTCGACAAAGCGCCCGCGGACTTCACTCCCGAGGCCGATGACTTCTGAGCAAGGCAAAGTGTGCGTGTCGGCTATCGCCGGTACGGGCATCAGCCGCGCTGCGCGACGCGATTCGCGGCCGGCTTACCGGCGTGCGGCGCATCGCGCGAGCTCACGCTAGGCCCCGAGCAGAGCCGCCTGCGCGCGAAGCTGTTCGAGTGGCACGCGGTGCGCAGCGAGACGGTGGACGCGCAGGGAGTCTCGACGTTGGAAGTGGAGCTGACGGCGCGGCGTTGGCAGGAGTTGCGGTTGAGCTTGGGGCTTGGCGGCCGACTCCATTCGCGAAAAAGTGCAGTGAGCGATGGCTTGGGACGACGGCGACAAGGGCAATCCGTGGCGATCCGACAAGGACAAAGGTCCGGCGGATCTCGACGCCATCGTCCGCGATCTGCAACGTAGGCTCGTTGCGCTGTTCCGCGGGCGTAGCAGCGGCGACGAGCCAAGGCGGCGATCCGGCGCTGAACAGGCGTCTCGTCATCGCGGGCGTCGTGGTGCTCGCCGCCGTCTGGTTCGCCACGGGCTTCTTTCGCGTCGAAGAAGGCGAGCGAGGGCTCGTGCTCCGGTTCGGTGCATTCCAAAGGCTCGACTCAGCCCGGCCAGCAGTGGCATCTGCCGTGGCCGATCGAGTCCGTTGAAAAGGTCAATATCGCCGCGTCGGATAACGTGTCGTACCGCGCGAATCTGCTGACTCGCGACGAAAACCTCGTCGATATCGAGATCGTCGTGCAGTACAAGCGCACCGACGTGAAGGGCTTCCTGTTCAACGTGCGCGATCCGAAAGCGACGCTCACGTCCGTCGCCTCGAGCGCGCTGCGCGAGGTCGTGGGGCGCAACACGCTCGATTTCGTGCTCCACGACGGCCGCACCCAGGTCGCGCACGAAACGCAGGATCTGCTTCAGACGACGCTCGATTCATACGGCGCCGGCGTCACGGTCAGCGAGGTCAACGTGAAAGACGCCGGCCTCCCGCATGACGTGGACGAAGCCGTGCAGGAAGCCACTAAGGCGAGCGACGAGAAGGAACGGAAGATCCTCGAGGCCGACGCGTATGCCAACGACATCTTGCCGAAGGCTCGCGGCGAGGCCGAAAAGCGGCGACAGGACGCCGAGGCTTATCGCGCCGAGGCGGTCGCGAAAGCGGAGGGCGAAGCGGACCGCTTCGAGCAAATCCTCGTCCAATATCGCCTATCGCCGGCCGTGACTCGTGAGCGGCTCTACATCGAGACGCTCGAGGCCGTGCTCGCGAGCTCGACGAAGGTGCTCGTTGACACGGGCAACGGCAACAACGTGCTCTATCTGCCGCTCGAGCAGCTCACGCAGAAGCGGTCCGCCGCGCCCGGCGTCGAAGCACCGGCCGTGCCGCCGGCGCCGATCAACAGCCACGGTCGGGCCCGCGCCGCGAACTCGCGAGCGCGAGAGCCGAGGCGGGACCCCGCCATGAGCATGCGCGTGAACATACTGTTGGTCGCCGCGGTGATCGTGGCAGTCTTGCTGCGGATGTCGGTATTCGCCGTGGACGAGCGCGAGCACGTGATCGAGCTGCAGTTCCAGAAGATCGTGAGCACGAGCTTCGAGCCCGGGCTGCATTTCAAGATTCCGTTCGCGGACGAGGTCGTGCGTTACACGAAGACGATTCAGTCGAAGGAACGCCGCGACGACAAGGTGCTGACGACGGACCGGAAGAACCTTGCGGTCGAGTATCTCGTCACGTGGCGTATCGACGATCCCGCGCAGTACTACCGATCCGTGAACGGAGGCGACGAGGAGAACGCGATACAGAGCCTCACCGACATCGTGACCGACGGACTGCAGGCCGCGATCGGCCGGCGCACGGTTGCCGACGTCGTGTCTGCCACGCCGGCGGATCTCCTCGCGGACACGTTGAGCGCGGTGCGGGCGCGCTCGCCCGACTTCGGCATTCAGGTCATCGACGTGCGTATCAAGCGAATCGGCATGGCGGACGAAACGGGCGTGTTCGAACGGATGCGAAGAGAGCGTCAGGCCGTCGCGACGCAGCTGCGCGCCGAGGGCGACGAGCAAGTCGCGCGGATCAAAGCCGACGCGGATCGCCAAAGGACCGTAATCCTGTCGGAGGCCTATCGCGACTCGGAGCGGGTTCGCGGCGCGGGCGATGCGCGCGCGGCGGAGATCTATGCGGCAGCCTATTCGAAGGATCGCGACTTCTTCGCGTTCTACCGGAGCTTGCAGGCCTATCGGAAGTCGATCGGACGGGATCAAGATGTGCTCGTCTTGAAACCGGACGGCGATTTCTTCCAGTTCTTGCAAAGACAGGCCGGCGCGAACGCGCGCTAGCTCCGGGGCGATAACCATCGGAACATTGGGGGCTTAAGGCTTTGGCCTGGGCTGATCTTCTTGCGGGTTTGGCGTTCTATCTCGTGATCGAGGGACTGCTGCCGTTCGTTGCGCCGCAATCCTGGCGTCGCGGTCTCGCGGCCGTCGCGCGGCTCGAGGATTCGCACTTGCGTGCGTTCGGGCTCGCCGTCGTGATCGTCGGACTGCTCCTTCTCGTCGCTATTCGAGGCTGATGTGGGTCGAACTGTCGTCGTAATCGGCACGCAATGGGGTGACGAGGGCAAGGGCGCCGTCGTCGACGTGCTCGCTGACCGCGCGCACGCGGTCGTTCGCTTCCAAGGCGGGCACAACGCGGGTCACACGCTCGTGATCGGCGATCGCAAGACGGTGCTGCACCTGATTCCGTCCGGGCATCCTGCGCGACGACGTGACTTGCCTGATCGGCAACGGCGTCGTCGTGTCGCTCGATGCGCTGCTCCAGGAGATGGACGAGCTGATCGCGCGCGGCGTCCCGGTCGCGGACCGGTTACGTGTGTCGCCGGCGTGTCCCGTGATCCTGAGCTCGCACGGGCTGCTCGACAAAGCGTGCGAGCGCAAGAGCGGGGCCGCGGCGATCGGCACGACCGGCCGGGGCATCGGCCCCGCGTACGAGGACAAGATCGCGCGCCGCGCGATCCGGATCTCGGACCTGTTCATGCCCGCGGTGCTCAAAGACAAGCTCGAGCGGCTGCTCGATCTGCACAATTTCTTGCTCGAGCGCTACTACTCGGTCGCGCCGGTCGATCCGCAGCGCGAGCTCGACAATCTCCTCCAGTGCGGCGAGCGCGTGAAGCCGCTCGTCGTCGACGTCACGGAGACGCTTCGCAAGCTCAAGGCCGAGGGACGCAGCATTCTGTTCGAGGGCGCCCAAGGCGCGATGCTCGATATCGATCTCGGCACGTATCCGTTCGTCACCTCGTCCAATACGACTGTCGGCGGCGCCGCGACCGGCTCGGGTGTCGGCCCGGGCAGCATCGATTACGTGCTCGGCATCGTGAAGGCCTACACGACGCGCGTCGGTGCGGGTCCGTTCCCCACCGAGCTTACCGATGACGTCGGCAAGTACCTCGGCAAGGTCGGCGCCGAGTTCGGCGCGACGACGGGCCGGGCACGCCGCTGCGGCTGGTTCGACGCGGTGCTCGCTGCGCCGCGCCGCGTTCACGAACAGCCTCACGGGGCTTTGCGTGACGAAGCTCGACGTGCTCGACGGATTGCCGGAGATCAAGATCTGCGTCGGCTACAGGCTCGACGGCCGCGAGCTCGACACGCCGCCGCTCTTGATCGACCGTTATGGTGAGTGCGAGCCGATCTATGAAAGCCACGCCGGTTGGACGAAGCCGACGGCCGGCGCGACCACGTTACGGGCAGCTGCCGCCCGAAGCCAAGGCCTACTTGGCGCGGATCGAGGAGCTCTCCGGCGTCCCGATCGACGTGATCTCGACCGGCCCCGCGCGCGACGCGATCATCATTCGCCGCCATCCGTTCCTATAGTCTATAATCGCGAATCATTCTTATTTGGCGGGAGGCGCGTTGACGCTCTCGGACCTCAAGCCCGGCGACGTCGTGCGGATCGAGTCGATCGAAACCGCCGACCCCGCTGTCCAACGGCTCATGGTGCTCGGTCTCGTCGAAGGAGCGGAGCTCAGCTTTCTGCGCCGCTCGCTCGGCGGCGATCCGCTCGAGTTCCGGATCCGCGGGGCCGCGATCTCGCTGCGCCGCGAGCTTGCCCAGCATTTCCTTGTTGCCCCGGTCGAAGCCCAT
This sequence comes from uncultured Gammaproteobacteria bacterium, assembly GCA_963841645.1. Classification (GTDB taxonomy): domain Bacteria; phylum Pseudomonadota; class Gammaproteobacteria; order Steroidobacterales; family Rariloculaceae; genus FEN-1219. The sequence goes on from CAWJDS010000005.1 coordinate 164,775, forward strand.
GGCCGCGCGCGCTGAAACGGCCGTCAGGGTCGAGACGATCACGGTGCACCGCCGCGCCGCGGGCACGATCGCGGTCGTCGGCAATCCGAACGCGGGCAAGAGCTCCGTCTTCAACCGCCTGACGGGCCTGCACCAACGCACGGCGAACTACCCGGGCGTCACCGTCGAGCGTCACGTCGGCCGGACCGTCGTCAATGGCGCGACGCTCGATCTGATCGATTTGCCCGGCACGTATTCGCTGAGTCCGAACTCGACCGACGAGCGAATCGCGGTCGACGTGCTGTTCGGCCGCGTCACGGGCACGCCACTCCCGGACGCGATTCTCGCGGTGATCGACTCGACGCGCCTCTACCAGGGCTTGTATCTGCTCCAGCAGCTCGTGGAGCTCGGCCGGCCGATGATCGTCGCGCTCACGATGGCCGACGCGGCGCAGCGCGACGGTCTCAAGATCGACTACGCGGCGCTCGAGGAGCGACTCGGCGGCGTGCGCGTGTATCCGGTCGTCGCAACGACGGGCCGAGGCTTCGCCGAGCTCAAGGACGCGCTTGGCGCGGGTGCTCACGGCCGCGCCGCCGAAGCTCCTGCCGCATTGGCCCGAGCTGCGCCGCACGGCCGAGCCGTTCGTGAAGGAGTGGGGCGCACAGGGTTTTGCAGTGCACCCGGTCGAGGTCGAGCGCCTGTTGGTCGACCCGAACGCGACGACGATCGTCGACGCGCGCCGGCTCGCCGCGCTCGAACCCGCGCGCGAGGCGCTGTTCGGCTCCGAGCCGCCGCTCGCGGTCGAGGCTCGGCAGCGCTACCGCTGGGTGAACGAGACGCTGGCCGCGGTCGAGTCGCCGGGCTCCCGGATCGCGACGCGCGGCGCGCAGGTCGTCGACTGGCTGAACCAGCCGTGGCCGGCGACCATCATGTTCGTGCTCGCGATGGCCGTCGTGTTTCAGGCCGTGTTCGCGTGGGCGAAGCCGTTCATGGATCTCATCGACGCGGGCGCGAGCGGCCTTGGCCGGTGGGTCGGCGCGCTGCTGCCGCCCGGCGCGGTGTCGAGCTTCGTTGTCGACGGCGCGATCGCAGGCGTCGGAAGCGTGGTCGTGTTCCTGCCGCAGATCCTGATCCTGTTCCTGTTCATCATCCTGATGGAGGATACGGGCTATCTCGCGCGCGCCGCGTTCCTCGTCGATCGCGCGATGCGCGCGGTCGGGCTTGTCGGGCCAGTCCGTGATCCCGCTCTTGTCGAGCTTCGCGTGCGCGGTGCCGTCGATCATGGCGACGCGCGTGATCCCGAATCGCCGCGACCGAATTGCGACGATCCTCGCGGCGCCGTTCATGACGTGCTCGGCGCGCTTGCCGGTCTACGCGCTACTTGATCGCCGCGTTCGTGCCGGCGCGCACGATCGGCTTCTTCAATTTGCAAGGTCTCGTGCTGTTCGGGCTCTACGTGATCGGCATCCTCGGCGGCGTCGGTACCGCGCTGCTGCTGCGCTTCTCGTTCCTGCGCGGCGAGAAGCCCGACTTTCATCCTCGCGTTGCCCGAGTTCCGCGTGCCGAACGTGCAGACGGTTGCGATGAAGCTCCTCGACCGCGCGAAGGTGTTCCTCCAGCGCGCCGGCACCGTGATCTTCTCGGTCGCCGTCGTCGTGTGGGCGCTCGCGTACTTCCCGCGCTCGCCCGAGATCGAAGCGGCGCGTGCCGAAACGCGCGCGGCCGCGGAGACGAGCTTGTCCGGCGAGACGCTCGACAAGCGGCTCGCCGAGATCGATCACGAGGCGGCCGCGGATCATCTCGCGCAGAGCTGGCTCGGGCGTGCGGGCCAAGTCGTCGAGCCCGTGTTCGCTCCGCTCGGCTGGGATTGGCGCGTGTCGGCCGCCGTGATCGCGGGCTTCCCGGCGCGCGAGGTCGTGGTCGCAGTGCTCGGCACGATCTACGCGGTCGGCAACGACGCCGACGACCAGAGTCTCGGCGAGCGTCTGCGCGCGCGCGACTTGGCCCGACGGCCGGCCGGTCTTCACGCTGCCGATGGTGCTCGGCCTGCTGCTGTTCTATGCCTGGTGCTTGCAGTGCGCCGCGACGCTCGCGGTGATCCGGCGCGAGACGAACAGCTGGCGTTGGCCAATTTTCGCCTGGAGCTACATGACGATCCTCGGTTACAGCGGCGCGTTCTTGCTCTACCAGCTCGGCAGCGCGTGATGCGATGACGATCAAAGACTGGCGCGAGATCACGCGCGAGCCCGTTGCCGATTGTCGCGTGTTCTCGGTCGAGCGTTCGATCGCCGAGTCGCCCGTCGACGGAACGCGGCACGAGTTTTATCGCATACATTCGGGCTCGTGGGCGCAGATCGTGCCGGTCACGAAAGAGGGTGACGTCGTGCTCGTGCGCCAGTATCGGCACGGCGCGAGGCGAGTCACGCTCGAGATGCCCGCGGGACTCGTCGATCCGGGCGAGGATCCCGCGCAGGCCGCGCTGCGCGAGTGTCTCGAGGAGACGGGCTATCGGGCCCGGAACCCGATCTCGCTCGGGGTCGTGTACCCCAACCCCGCTCTGTTCGCTAATCGACTCTATGCGTATCTCGCGAAAGACGTCGTGCCGGAGCGCGCGATCCAGAACGTCGGCGCCGAGGAGACCGAGGTCGTGCTCGTGCCGACGCGCGACCTGCCGAAGCTGATTCTCGACGGTACGATCGACCACGCGCTTGCGATCGCGACGTTCTGGCGCTACCTGTACGAGCACGCACGCTCTAACGGCGCACAACTCGCCGTCGTCGCAAGTGACCTCGAGCTTCTCGCGCGGCCGAATCGAGGGGCTCGGCCGCTCAGGCCGTCTCGAGCGGGAGGTCGAGCGAGTCGAGCGACTCGGCGTCGTCGGCGTTGTGCTGTTGACGCCGCCACATCGCGGCGTAGAGCCCGTCTCGGCGCAGCAGGTCCGTGTGCGTGCCGCGCTCGGCGATCCGGCCCTCGGCGAGCACGATGATCTCGTCGGCGTCGACGATCGTCGACAACCGGTGCGCGATCACGAGCGTCGTGCGGCCGCGCGACACCTCGCGCCAGCGACGCCTGGATCTCGCGCTCGGTGCGCGTGTCGAGCGCCGACGTCGCCTCGTCGAACAAGCAGTATTCGCGGCCGCTTCAGGATCGTGCGCGCGATCGCGACGCGCTGCTTCTCGCCGCCCGAGAGCTTGAGCCCGCGCTCGCCGACCATGGTCTGGTAGCCGTCCGGCGACGCCATGATGAAGTCGTGGATCCGTGCGAGCCGCGCGGCTTCCTCGATCTCGGCAGGTGACGCGCCGGGACGGCCGTAGGCGATGTTGTAGTAGATCGTATCGTTGAAGAGCACGGTGTCTTGCGGAACGATGCCGATCGCAGCGCGCACACTGGCCTGAGTCGCGTCGCGTATGTCCTCGCCGTCGATGCGTCACGCGGCCGCGGCCGACGTCGTAGAAGCGGAACAGGAGCCGCGAGATCGTCGACTTGCCCGCGCCGCTCGCGCCGACGATCGCGACTGCGGTGCCCGGCCGGCACGGTGAACGATACGTCGTCGAGAATCGTGCGACGCGGATCGTAGGCGAACGACACGTGCTCGAACGCGACGTTGCCGGGCCCGTCGCGTAACGGCCGCGCGTTCGGGGCGTCCTTCACGTCCGCGCTCACGTCGAGCAGGTTGAACATCGACTCCATGTCGGTGAGCGCCTGTTTGATCTCGCGGTAGACGAAGCCCAAGAAATTCAGCGGGATGTAGAGCTGGATCAGGTAGGTGTTGATGAGCACGAAGTCGCCGACGGTGAGCGTCTTCGCGATCACTCCGCGGCCAGCCATCGTCATCAGGATCGCGAGGCCGGTGCCGATGATCGTCGCCTGGCCGATGTTGAGCAGCGACAGCGAGCTCTTGCTCGCGACCGACGCGCGCTCGTAGCGCGCGAGCGCCTGATCGAAGCGCGCGGCCTCGTATTGCTCGTTGCCGAAGTACTTGACCGTCTCGTAGTTCAGCAGGCTGTCGATCGCGCGCGTGCTCGCCTCTTGATCCGTCTCGTTCATCTGCCGGCGGTACTTCAGCCGCCAATTGGTCACGAACAGCGTGTACGAGATGTAGCGCGACCACGCAGACGAGCGTGACGAGCGCATACGTATAGTCGAAGAACGCCCAGAGGATCCCGCAGACCAGCGCGATCTCGATCAGCGTCGGCACGATGTTGAACAGCATGAACGTGAGCAGCGTGTCGATGCCGGTAGTGCCGCGCTCGATCGCGCGCGAGAGGCCGCCCGTCTGCCGCTCGAGGTGGAAGCTCAACGACAGGCCGTGCAGATGCCGGAACGTCCGCAGCGCGACCGTGCGAATCGCGCGCTGCGCAACCTTGGCGAACACCGCGTCGCGGAGCTCGGAGAACGCGATCGCCGCGATGCGCAGCACGCCGTAGCCGACGATCATTCCGAGCGGCAGGACGACCGGCAGATGTTGAGGGTCGGAGAACAGGTCCACCATCCGCTTGAACAGGATCGGCACGTAGACGGTCGCGAGCTTGGCCGCCGTCAGCAGCGCGAGCGCGCCGACGACTCGGACACGGATCGCCGGATTGCTCGCGGGCCACAAGTGCGGTGCGAGCGAGCGCAGTGCGCCCCACTCGAACCCCTCATTGGATTTCACTTTCGTGCTCGTCGCGGCCATGCACGTAATTGTAGCCCGGCGTGTAGAATGCCGCGCACCCGCGGAGCACTCGTTCGATGGACTCGATCTCACGCGCGCCATTGGTCGTCTCGACGGAGACGGCGGGTCTCGGCAATCGAATCAAGTCATGGGTGTCGGCGATGCGGCTCGGCGAGCGCGCATGCGTGCGCTGGGCCGTGACCCACAACATGCCGGCGGAGTTCGGCGAGCTGTTCGTGAACGACAGCGCGATCCCGGCCGTGCCGGCTGGCGCCACGGAATATTGCTCGTGGCGTCTAGCGGTGCTGCCCGAGGACGAGCCGTTCTTGCCGGCCGGCTTTGCGACCGTCGGTGCCGGGGCGCACCCGCTGATCCGCGGGCATCGGCAAGGCGTGGTGGAGCGTCACCGGCAAGCGCACGGACCGCTACCGATACATGGTGTTCCCGAAGCAGCACTCGCGCCGCTCCGCGCGAGCCGATGCGCGGCATATCGACCTCGAGTACGAGCCGCATCCCGCAGCATTTTCGCGATGTCTACCTGCCCGTTGTTCCGCAGCATCGCGGTGCAGCCCGCGATCGCGGCGCGTGCGGCCGAGTGGGGTGCACGGCTCGACTCGGACACCATCGGTGTTCAGATCCGCACCTGGCGCGACGACCCGCGTCGCTATCGCAAATATCATCTTCCCGCGGTGCGCCGGCTCGCGAAGCTGCTCGACGCGGCACCGGCGAAGAGCCGCTTCCTCGTCGTGAGCGATGCGGACGAGGTGATCGGCGATCTCGAGGCACGCTACGGCGCGGAACGCGTGCTGCACTTCCCGCGCTCGATTCCTCGGAGCGATAGCTTTCGCGCCGCCGATGGCACGCGCGAGGATCTGATCGACATGCTGCTGCTCGCGCGCACGCGGACGCTTTACGCGAGCTACCTCAGCACGTTCAGCGAGGTGGCGTGGTGGCTCGGCGGCGCGACCGCGAACGTGGCCGTGTTCTAGGTGCGGCATGGGTAAATCTTTGCGCGTGGTGCTGCGCCGTTTCGGCGGACGTCGAAAGAGGGCGCTCGATCCGTATCTCGCGACGCGCGAGCTCGTCGACTCGGCGGCGCCCGTGATCTTCGACGTCGGCGCGAACGTCGGCGCGACGGCACGGCGTTACCGAGCGCTTTACCCTCGCGCCGCGATTCACTGCTTCGAGCCGTACGCGCCGTCGTTTGCGAGGCTCTCCGCAGCTCTGTCCACTGACGCGCTCGTGTCGCTCCATCGGCTTGCGCTTTCGTCGGCGCGCGGGAGTGCGATGCTCAACGTGAACCGCAGCGCGGAGACGAACTCGCTGTTGCCGAGCGATGCCCAAGCCGCGCGGTACTGGGGCGAGGGGCTGCTCGAGACGCAGAGCGAGGTCGAGGTCGCACTGCAAACCCTCGACGGCTTTTGCGAGGAGCACTCGATCGCGCGCATCGACGTGCTCAAGCTCGACGTCCAGGGGGCGGAATACTCGGTTCTCGAGGGAGCCGACGCGTTGCTCTCGGCTCGGCGGATCGGGATGATCTATGCGGAAGTAATCATTGCGCCGACGTATGTCGGACAGCGCCGGCTCGTCGACTATCTCTCGCTGTTGTCCGTGAAGGGCTACGAGCTCTTCGACCTCTACAACCCGACACGCAGGTATGGCCGGCTGATCCAGTCGGACATCATCTTCGTGAGCGCGGAAGTGCTCGAGCGGTACGAGCGCGGCAAGGCGGATCGCGCGGACTAGAGCCAGCCGCGCTTCTTGAGAGAGCGGTAGTGCTTCGCGAGCACCTTCTTCACTCCTCCGAGCGTGTCGGGGAACTGCCGGAAAGCGCGCGCTACCTGCTGCATCCGCTTTTCGCGATACGGCACGCCGTGCCAGCCGAGCGCGCCGTATCCTCGGATGAACACGGTGCCATCGAAGCCGTTGAAGATATACGTCACCATCGACTCGTCCGCACGCAGGCTCGCGACCGAGTTGTCCTCGATGCCGAACGCCGCGAAATAGTCGCGGCGCACGAACAAGCAGTTGTGAGTCGTGACCGCGACGAGCTCATAGCCCTTCTGCGCCGCGAGCCTGTTCAGCGCCGTGATGCTCGCGCCCTGGTTGATCGAGAGGTCGGGCGGCTGCACGAAGTCGATCGCGGTCGGGATCGTCGGGTTGTATTCGATTACAACGACGCGCGGCCGATAGCGCGTGACCGCGTTCCAGACGTGGTAGTCGTTGCCGTCGATGTCGATCGACAGCACGTCGAAGTCTTCGGGTATCGGCGTGCGCGCGAGGATCGCGTCGAGCCCGTCGGCCTCCGTGAAGCCGACAAAAGCGTTCACAGGGTAAACCTTCGAGTTGCCTTTGAACGCCGCCTCGAGGTCGCGGAAGCGTTTCGCCGAGCCCTCGATCATGACGCCGTAGAAGCCCCTGTTCGCGATCAGGTTGTGCGTGTTGCTGAGGTAGCGACCGTCCCAAGCGCCGAACTCGACGCACCAGCCGCATGGTGTACCGATCACCTCGAGGATCTTAGCGATGATCCCGTCCTCGCCGTTCTGCGACGTGACGTTCGCGGCGTGCTCGAGCAGCCAGCGATTGTTGTGCGCCGTTGTAGGTTCAGCGCTCATGCCGCGCGGTCGCCGCGTTATCGACGAACCAGCGATAAGTCGACCGGACTCCGTCCTCGAGCGAGATCCGCGGCTTCCACCCGAGGCGCGTGAGCTTCGTGACGTCCATGAGCTTGCGCGGCGTGCCGTCGGGCTTCGAGCGGTCGAGCTCGATGCCGCCTTCGAAGCCGACGACGTCGCGCACGAGCGCGGCGAGCTCCGTGATCGTGACGTCCTCGCCCCAGCCGATGTTGATGATTTCGGGCGAGTCGTAGCGCTCCATGAGGAACAGCAACGCGTCGGCTAGGTCGTCGACGTGCAGCAGCTCGCGCCGCGGCGTGCCCGTGCCCCAGATCGTGACCGCGCCGGCGCGCGACTCTTTGGCCTCGTGGAACTTTCGGATCAGCGCGGGCAGCACGTGGGACGTCGTGAGGTCGAAGTTGTCGCCGGGTCCGTAGAGGTTTGTCGGCATCACCGAGATCGCGTTGAAGCCGTGTTGACGCGAGTACGCCTCGCACATCTTGACGCCCGCGATCTTCGCGATCGCGTACCACTCGTTCGTCGGTTCGAGCGGACCGGTCAGCAGCGAGGCCTCCTGCAGGGGCTGCGGTGCGAGCCGCGGGTACACGCAGCTCGAGCCGAGGAAGCAGAATTTCCGCACGCCGTGGCGGTACGACGCGTCGATCAGATTGTTCTGGATCTGCAGATTGTCGCGGATGAAGTCGGCCGGATAGGTCTGATTCGCGAGGATACCGCCGACTTTGGCTGCAGCCATGAACACGTACTCGGGCCGGCGCTCAGCGAAGAAGCGTTCTACCGCTGCCTGATCGCGCAGGTCGAGCATCTTGCGCGGCGCGCTCACGAGACCTGTGTAGTCCCGCGTGCGCAGGGCCCGCACGATCGCGGAACCCACGAGGCCTCGCTCGCCCGCGACGAAGATGGCCGCATCGCGGTTCATTCGCGCGGCTGGGCGACGGTGAAGCCTTCGCGCGCGATCAACGCGTCGCGCTCCGCGAGTTTCAAGTCCGAGTCGACCATCTCGCGGACGAGCTGCTCGAAGCCGATCTCGGGGCGCCAGCCGAGCTCGCGGCGTGCCTTCGAAGCGTCGCCGAGTAACGTATCGACCTCGGTCGGCCGGAAGTAGCGCGGATCGACGCGCACGAGCGTGCGGCCGGTGGCCTTGTCGATTGCGTGCTCGTCGAGGCCCCGGCCGCGCCAGTCGAGCTCGATCCCGAGCATACGAGCCGCAAGCGTCACGAACGAGCGCACCGAGTGCTGCTCGCCGCTTGCGATCACGTAATCCTCGGGCTTGTCGTGCTGGAGCATGAGCCACTGCGCGCGCACGTAGTCGCGTGCGTGGCCCCAGTCGCGGAGCGCGTCGAGATTACCGAGGTAGAGGCCTTCGTCGAGGCCGACCTTGATCCGCGCGAGGCCACGCGTGACTTTGCGAGTGACGAACGTCTCGCCGCGCAGCGGCGACTTCGTGGTTGAACAGGATGCCGTTGCACGCGAACATCCCGTACGCCTCGCGGTAGTTCACGGTGATCCAGTACGCGTAGACCTTCGCGGCGCCGTATGGCGAGCGGGGATAGAACGGCGTCGTCTCGCGCTGCGGCGTCTCGAGCACCTTGCCGAACATCTCCGAGCTCGAAGCCTGATAGAAGCGCGTGCGTTCCGTGAGGCCGCAGATCCGGATGGCCTCGAGCAGCCGCAGCGTGCCGAGCGCGTCCGAGTTCGCCGTGTACTCCGCGGTCTCGAACGACACGGCCACGTGGCTCTGTGCCGCAAGGTTGTAGATCTCCTCGGGCTGAACCTCTTGCACGACACGGATCAGGTTCGTCGCATCGGTGAGGTCCCCGTAGTGCAGGATCATCCGCCGGTCGGTCGCGTGCGGATCGCTGTAGAGGTGATCGATCCGATCCGTGTTGAACAGCGATGCGCGGCGCTTCACGCCGTGCACCTCGTAGCCTTTCCCGAGCAGCAACTCGGCGAGGTACGCGCCGTCCTGGCCCGTGATGCCCGTGATCAACGCGCGTTTCTTTCTTTTGTCCTGCATGACGATGTCCCGATTCAGCGACTGGGCCGCGGCGCGGCCCGACTCGCGCGCGAAGCGCGTTGCATGTTACCGCGTCAGGCGGTGGCGCGCTCGGCAGTGGGCTTGCGGCTCGTCAAGAACAAGCTGCGCAAAATGTGCTCTTGGATCATCACGCCGCCGCCGACGTCCTTGAGATAGTACCGTGGGATGCCGAAGCCTTTCTTGCGGCGGTCCAGGATGCCGTCGGGCAGGATCCCGCGATAGGCGTGGCGCAGGAGGCCCTTCGTCTCGCCACCGTGATAACGCAGGTCTTCATCGAGCGCGAACGAGAACTCGATGATGCGTCGGTCGAGCAGCGGCACGCGCGCCTCGAGCGACACCGCCATGCTCGTGCGGTCCACCTTCGTGAGCACGAGGCCCGGCAGGAACGTGTGGAAGTCGACGAGCTGCAGGCGTGTGCGCACCGGCAAGTCGGCGCGCCAGTGCTCGCGGTAATGCCACCAATCGTCGTAGTCGCGCGCGATGCCGAGCTCCGCGCGGTACGCCGCCTTCGCGGGGCGCGACATGCCGCCCATGATCCGCGCCCAGAGATCCGGCCCGCCGCTGAACGCGGTTTCGAGCAGCGTGAGCGCGCGCGACACGGCGTTGCGCCGATGCAGCGGGCGGCGCAACGCGTACGTCGTGCTCTCCATGAAGCGCGGCCACGTGGGCCAGCGCTCGTAGCGCGCGAAGCGGCGGTAGGTACGATAGCCCCCGAACACCTCGTCGCCGCCGTCTCCGGTCAGGACGACCGTGACGTTCTCGCGTGCAGCGGCCGAGACGAGGTACGTCGGCATCGACGATTCGTCGGCAAACGGCTCGTCGAACCAGGATTTCAGCTTTGGCAAGAGCTCCTGCGCGTGCGCCTGCGACAAGATCCGCTCGTGATGGTCGGTATGGAAGAGCTGCGCGACCTCGCGAGCATACGGCGTCTCCGACACGGCATCGGAGTCGAAGCCGATCGAGAACGTCGACACGTTGCGGCCGGATTGCGCCGCCGCCGCGACGACGACGCTGGAGTCGATGCCGCCGGAGAGAAAGAAACCGAGCGGCACGTCGGCGATCATCTGGTCGGAGACTGCCGCGGCGATCAGCGCTCGCAGCTCCGCGCAAACCTGCTCGAGCGGTGGCCGCCGCGGGGTCTCGGGCAACGGGATCGACCAGAAGCGCTTCGGCCCTTGCACCGCGCCGGTCGCGGGGTCGAAGACGAGCCAATGCGCGGGCGGCAACTTGTAGCAGCGCCGATAGAGCGTCTTCGGCGCCGGCACGTAGCGATAGCCGAGGAAATCGTAAAGCGCGCTGCCGTCGACCTCGAGCTTCTCCGCCGCACACGCGATCTCGATGGCCTTGAGCTCCGAAGCGAACGCGAAGCGGCGGCCGTCGTGATAGTAGTAGAGCGGCTTGATGCCCGGCCGATCGCGATAGAGCTTGAGCTTCTTCTCGCGCGCGTCCCAGAGCGCGATCGCGAACATACCGTCTATTTTGTCGACGAAGTCTTCACCCCACTCGAGGTACGCGTTCAGCACCACCTCGGTGTCGGAGTCGGTTCTGAATTCGCGGCCGCGCTTCGCGAGCTCCTTGCGCAGCTCGAGGTAGCCGTAGATTTCGCCGTTGAACACGAGCCAGCTCTCGCCGTCGGGGGCGAGCATCGGCTGATTCGCGGCCGAGCTCAGGTCTATGATCGAGAGGCGACGAAACCCCACGCGCACGGGTCCGGTGAGCCGTAGGTCGCTCGCGTCGGGTCCGCGATGTGCGATCGCGGCGAGCGCTGCCGCGTAGTTCCAATTCGCCTCCGTTCCACCGACGAAGCCGCACACGTGTCGTCTCGTCCCCGCGCGTCGCCGCGCATCGCTGATGTCGGCACTTTAGGCAGATGGACCGGGCGCCGCAAATCGATCGGCGATGGCCGGGGTCGACGCGCAGGGTGCTGTGCTACGCTCACGCGCACGACTTTTCCGGCCGGCGCGCGAGCCGCAGCGACCGCTACCTGATGACGCTCAAAATCGCCCACGTCAACGTCGCGCGTGGCTATCGTGGCGGCGAGCGCCAGACCGAGCTGTTGATTCGCGCGCTGCGCGGCGCGGACATCGAGCAGGTGCTCGTTGCGCGGCGCGGTGCGCCGCTCGCGAGCCGGCTCGCGGACGCAGCCGAGGTGCGGCTCGTGTCGGGCAGCACGTTCAGCGTCACCGGCGCGACCTCGGACGTTGAGCTCGTGCACGTGCATGAAGGCCGGAGCGTCTATGGGGCGTATTTGCGCTGGCTGTTGTCGCGGACGCCGTACGTGATTACGCGCCGCGTGAACAACCCGATTGGGGCGCATTGGTTCGCGCGGCGAGCGTATAGGCATGCCGCGTGCGTCGCGGCCGTCGCGCCGCAGGTGGCGGATGTCGTGCGCAGCTACGATTCCGCAATCCGGGTGCAGGTCGTGCACAGCGCCAGCAGCAGCTTACCCGTCGATGACGACCGCGTGCGCGCGATTCGCGCGGCGCATCCGAACCGATTCATCGTCGGCCACGTCGGCGCGCTCGACAACGACCAGAAGGGGCAGACGTACATCATTGCGGTCGCGCGCGAGCTCGAGGCGACGCATCGTGACATACATTTTGTGCTCGTCGGCGGCGGCGAGGACGAAGGCATGCTCAAGAACGCGGCCGCGGGGTTGAGCAACGTGACGTTCACGGGCTTCGTCGACAACGTCGGCGACTATCTTGCTGCGTTCGACGTTTTCGTGCTGCCCTCGAACCGCGAAGGCATCGGCAGCGTGCTATTCGACGCAATGGATCGCGCGTTGCCCGTGGTCGCGAGCCGCGTCGGCGGCGTGCCCGATATCGTCCATGACGGCGAGAACGGAATACTGATCGACGCCGGACGGCCCGATCAGCTGCGCGACGGAATTCTCGCGCTGCGCGAGGACCCCGACCGTCGCCGTGCGCTCGGCGAGAACGGCCGCGAGGTCGCGAAGAATTACACGCCGAGCGCGATGGCGCGCAAGTATCTCGAAATTTACGGTGCGGCGCTCGGCCGCTCGCTCTGACGTGGCAGCGATCAAGACTCTCTGCATCACCGAGGATCCGGACCGGCCGACGACGGCGACATTCGTCGGCCTGAAGCGCGCGGGTGTCGACGTCACGGTTGTTTGTCCGCCGAACGCGGCAAAGAGCCGCGCGACGCTCGCGGAGGCCGGCGTGCCGGTGCTCGAGCTCGACGTGCGCGGACGATTCGATCGTGCGGGGACGCAGCGTTTGCGCGACGAGCTCGTGCGCGGGCGCTACGACGTGCTGCACGTGTTCAGCAACCGCCCGCTCGAGAGCGGCATCGTCGCGACGCGCGGCTTGCCCGTGCGGCTCGTCGCGTATCGCGGAATCGTCGGCAACGTGAGCTTCTTCAGCCCGATGTCGTGGCTCAGATTCCTGAATCCGCGAATCGACCGGATCGTTTGCGTCTGCAACGCGGTGCGCGACTACTTTCTATCGATGCGGCCCGCCTTCTTACGGATGCCGGCAACGCGCCCAGTCACGATCTACAAAGGCCACAGCCTCGACTGGTACACGGCCAAGCCCGGCGACCTGAGCACGGTCGGAATTCCGGCCGGCGCGTTCGTCGTCGTCTGCGTCGCGAACTATCGGCCGCGCAAGGGCATCGAGCTGCTCGTCGACGCGCTCGCGGAGCTGCCGCGCGAGTGGCCCGTGCATCTGTTGCTCGTCGGCCGGATGGATGCGCCAAGCTTGCATGCGCGAGTCGCCGCGAGCCCGGTTCGCGAGCGCATCCACATGCCGGGCCACCGCGATGACGCGCCCGCGCTCGTTGCGGCTTGCGACGTCTTCGCGCTGCCTTCGGTGAAACGCGAGGGGCTCGCGCGTTCGCTGATCGAGGCGATGGCCTACGGTGTCGCGCCCGTCGTGACGGATTGCGGCGGCAGCTCGGAAGTCGTGGTCGACGGCCGGTGCGGCATCGTCGTGCCCGTTCGCGACGCCTCGGCGCTCGCGCGCGCGATCGCGCGGCTGTACGAGAACCCGGAGCTGCGCAGACAATTCGGGGCGGCCGCGCGTGCGCGGATCGCCAACGACTTCAGGATCGAGCGTACGATCGAGCAGACGCTCGCGCTCTATCGCGAGCTCGTTGGACGCAGCGGGGGAGAAGCAAAATGAAGAAGGAGTCGATCGCGACGACGGCCGGTGACTGTCTGCGCGATTTTCGCGTCGTTTAGCGCGTTCGCGCAGGCGGGCGGGCCAGGCCAGCCGTGGCGCGGCGCCGGCTCGCAGCCGTGCTTCGGCGCGGACGGCGGCGCGACGCAGTGCGCCACGCCGCCCGGGAAGCTCGCGGTGCGCGCCGGGCGGCTGTTCGACAGCCACTCAGGAAGGCTCGTCGCCGACCAAGTCGTGCTGGTCGAGGGCGAGCGAATCACGGCGGTCGGCTCGGCCGCGAGCGTGAAGATTCCGGCCGGTGTGCGAGTGATCGATCTGAGCAAAGCGACCGTGTTGCCGGGCCTCATCGACGCGCACACACATATGTTCAACACGCCGAAGCCCGGCATGACGCGCGAGCAGTCGACGCTGATCGCGGTGCAGAACACTCAGGCCGACCTGCGCGCGGGCTTCACGACGATTCGCGACATGAGCTCGCACGGCAACGGCTACGCGGACGTCGACATCCGCAACGCGATCGACCGAGGCCTCATCGACGGGCCTCGCCAGCAGGTGTCGACGCGCGGAATCGTCTGGGGCGCACCGGGCTCGCCGGCGGGCGAGCCGCTCGCGAGCGCAGTCGTGCACGACGAGGCCGAGGCGCGCGCGGCGGTCCGAGACCAAATCGAGCACGGCGCGGATTGGATCAAGCTCTTCCCGGGCGGCGCGTATTCGTTCACGCCGAGCGGCGAAGCGCAGTACGTGACGCAGTATCCGCTGCCGGTGCTCCAGGCATTGATCGACGAGACGCACAAGCTCGGCCACAAGACAGCGTGTCACGTGTTTGGCGGCGACGGACTGAAGAACGCGATCGCGGCGGGCTGCGACACGGTCGAGCACGCATTCGCGCTCGACCCCGAGCTCGCGAAGCAGATGGTCGCGAAGGGCCTCTTCTACGACCCGACACTGCAGCGTTACCTCGAGCCGTATATGGACGACAACGACGACAAGGCGACGGGCGGCAAGTACCGGATGACGGCGATCTTCGCGAAGGCGGTGCAGACCGCGAACGCGACGCCCGGCATGAAGATCATGGTCGGCAGCGGCGCGGACGGCGCGACGTACGTCCACGGCACGCAGGCGCTCGATCTCGAGGCGCTCGTGAAGCGCGGCGGCTTGTCGAGCGCGCGAGCGCTGCAAGGCGCGACGATCGTGAACGCCGAGGCGCTCGGCTGGAACGACCGGATCGGCTCGATCGAGCAGGGAAAATATGCGGACCTCGTCGCGGTCGCTGGAGACCCGCTCGCGGACATCGCCGAGATGCAGCGCGTGAAGTTCGTGATGAAAGGCGGCAAGGTGATCCGTGACGAGCTCACTGCGGTTGCGCCGCACTAGCCGAGGTCTTCGCCGGTCGCCTTGTGGGCGCGCTGTCGCACCACTCCAGACGCGGCGTGCTTGGGCTTCCGTGTCCGAAGAGCGACGTGCGCGACGGCGCGGACTGGACTAGATTAGGCATTCCTGTAAGCGCTAAGCGGTATCTGAACGACTTGCTCCGAGTGGCGACCATCGGAGGATGTCATGGGCCAAGCCAGCCGACGTCGAGCGTCGATCGTGAAGTGGGGAGCGGCGGCTCTCGCCGCGCTGGCGGTTTGCTCGGCCGCTTTCGCGCAGGACGACTCGCGACAGCAGACCATCCAGGCCTTAGAGGACGAGATTCGCTCGGTCGAGGCGCAAGACCCGAACTCGTCCGAGCTAGTCAGCCCGTTGACGGCCTTGGGACTCATGTACCGGGAGGACGGCGAACCGGCTCTTGCAGTGGCCGCTCTCGGACAGGCGGTGCACGTCGTGCGGTTCAACTATGGCCTCTACTCGCTCGAGCAGGCGCCGCTGATTCGCCAGTCGATCGCTACCGCCGAAGCGCTCGGCGATCACTGGTCGGCGTGGGAGCTCGAGAGAGGGCTTCTGCGACTGGCGCTCCGGAACCCTGACGACCCGCGCACGGCGGAAATCCTTCGCGATACGGCCGACCGGCGAATGGAGATGCTCGCAAAGTACAACGCCGGAGAGTTTCCGCCCGAGTTGATCTTCGGCTGTTACTACGCGGGGCCCCACGTCATCCAAGATCTCGACGATGTAACGGATCGCAAGTGCATGTCAGGTAGTGCGGGCGCAGCGAGGGCGGCGTTGGCGATAGAGGCGCGTCACTACTACGCGCGCGCCGTCGATATCCTCCTCAAGAACCATCGCTATTCGAGCGACGACTTGCCGCGGCTTTTTAGGGATCTCGTCGCGATCAGCTACGAGTACGGCGACCCGTCGATCGGCAGGAAGAGCCTCAATTATTTGCTCGCGTATCAGGCATCGAACTCTGCGCCGTGGCGCGATCAAATCGGCACGCTCCTGCAGATCGCCGACTGGGATTTGCTCCACGCAGTCGGTCTCGACGACATGGATGCCGCACTCGTCGAATACGCGCGGGCCTACGATCTGTTGCAGCGAGCCGGCGTCGGGCAAGAATCGATTCGCGAGATGTTCGCGCCGGACACGCCCGTCGCTTTGCCGGTGTTCGTTCCGAGTCCGCTAGTCGCGGAGGCGCAACGCGAGGACTCCGGACACATCGACGCTGCGTTCGAGCTGGACAAGTACGGCAGGAGCCGCCGCGTGCAAATCCTCCGGACCACGCCTGATGCGACGCGAGCCGTCGCGAAACACGTCGAGAACGTAATTTTGCAGAGCCGATTCCGGCCGAGACTCGTCGATGGTCGTGTCGCCGACCGCGATCGCGTGGTGGTACGCTACCAACTAGACGACTAGCTCGAATCTAGCGAGCGAAAAGGTCGCCATTCTGCGAAGGCTGCGCGTGCGCGGACCTCGCCAACGCCGCTCCGGAGAGCAACCTATGAGCAGCCAACCGTTCATCATCGATCCGCACTTTCGGCTCCAGGAGTGGGTGGCCGAGGAGAAGGGCTATTTCGCGGACGAAGGTCTCGACTACGTATTCCGCGAGCAGGTTCAGGCCACCGACGGCAAGATTCACGACCAGGGCGTCAAGGTCGGCGCGTATCAGTCGTTCGAGCAAGGACGCGAGACGAACGTGAGCTGCGCGTGTCACTGGACCGTCAACGTCGCGGCGTCCTCGGGGCACGGCCGAATCTATCCGCATGTCTATTCCATCGCGCCGTCGGGGGTGTTCGTTGCGCCCGACTCGGCCATGAAGACGCCCGCGGATCTCGCCGGCGTGCCGATCTCGGTCGGCTACCAATCCGGCAGTCACTATTCGACGATCCAGGCGCTCGAGCAGTATCTGCCGGCCGAGCGGATCAATCTCTCGTTCAACGACGGCATGCTGTTCAAGCGCATGGAGCTGCTGCTCGACGGGCGCGTGCCGGCCGCCGCGCTCTTCAGCGGGCCGTATTACTTCGCGGAGCAGCTCGGCTTCCGCAAGCTCATCGACAACACGTTCATGATCGCGACGATGGTGCACGGCGATCCGGATCCGGAGGACCTGCGCAAGTTCTTCCGCGCGCTACAGCGTGCACAGCGCGACATCGATCTTAGGCCCGAGCTCTACACGCACTACTACTCGAAAGAGTTCCCGGTCCGCTATCACGACAAGATGGATACGCGTCGCTGGGGGCCCGGCGAGCGGCTCGTGTTCGACACCTACACCGAGGACGCCTATCAGCAGGCACGCGACTGGATCGCGGAGCACCACATCTTCCCGAGCGGCGACCTCGGCTCGGCCGGATACGCGGACTCCGTGTTCAAATAGCGTTCGCTGCTTTCCCGTCGCTAGCGCCTCGTTTGCCGTACCTGCGGCGAGCTTCCTCCTGCACTCATCGGCACACGTCTTGCATTCTGCAGGAAGCGGAGACTCCAGCGAGGGATTGCTCATGCAACGGAAGCAGTTGCGATTCGGCAAAGGATTTCGGGTCGCGCTCGGCAATGAACGCTCGCAGGCGGCCGAGATGGTCATTGCGCCGGGCGACAAAGAAGGCGGCCCCCGCAACCGCCACCGCGGCGCCGATCAATGGCTATTCGTAATTTCGGGGAGTGGTTCGGCGCTGGTCAAGGGCAAGCGGCACGCGCTACGTGCCGGCTCGTTGCTGCTGATAGAGCACGGCGACCAGCACGAGATCAAGAACACGGCCCAGAAGGAACCGCTTCGGACGCTCAACCTTTACGTGCCGCCCGCCTACACGGAGGACGGGGAGGAGCTGCCGCGCGGCCGAAAATAGCCGCGCTTTCGCGGAACCCGCGTTCTCCCCATGTGATCTGCGTCTCATCCGGGACACGTCCTGCGGACGACAATCGTGCGATCCAATCCCTGCATGGAGGACACAGGATGTCGGCGTCCAAGAAGATCGTTTCCGTTGTCTTGGCATTTTTTCTCGGCACGTGTCTGACCACGGCATTTGCGGATCCACCGGCGCACGCTCCCGCAAACGGCTGGCGCAAGAAACACGACCCGAACTACACCGGCTACTCGGGCACGCAGTGGGAAACGGACTACGAGATCTCCACGGGCCATTGCAACCGCGAGGCCATCGCCACGGTCGTCGGCGGTGTTGTCGGCGGCACGATCGCGCACCGAGTCAGCGACGAGCATCCAGTCGTCGCGACAATCATCGGTGCGGCCGTCGGCGCGCTGATCGGCAACAAGATTGGCGAGAAATTGGACGAAGCCGACAAGGGCTGCGTCGGTCATGCGCTCGAGCTTGCGAAGCCGGGCCAAGTGGTCACTTGGGCGAACGCGTCGACCGGTGTGCGCTACGAAATGTCGCCCGGCTCGGATCGGACGCAGAACGGCACGGTGTGCCGCGACTTCAAGCTGACTGCTGCGTCCGGCCAGAACAAATCGTCGAAGAGCGGTGTCGCCTGTCAGTCGAACACGGGAATCTGGCAAATACAGTGACGACGCCGTAGGGCGCAACCGTCAATAGGTCGGGGGCGGCCGTAAGGTATCTGACAGGTTCGCACGCCTAGTATCGCCGCATGCGTGAGGTGCGGATCGAACTACTCGGAGACCTTTCTCGGAGCCTGCATCCAGGCGTTCTGTGAGCGCGTGTCCGCTGGAGGCTCTAGCTCTCCACGGCCTCTGCCTTCGCGCTGGCCGCTTTTCGCCGAAACAAGGAGCTGCGCGCGTCGCGCTCCGCGAAGGGAACCGTCCGGCTGTCCGTCCGTGTATTAAGTAATAAGACCCTCGTAAACGAAGACGAACGGAAGGAGCCGAGCGATGAATCTGACGAGTGACCCGAAAGGCGACGACGGCTGGAGCGAGCCCCCACCCCCAACTCGCGATGAGTTGAACATGCTCCATGAAGCCTACGAGCGGGCACTCGATGAATATGCCGAAGCGACGACCGCCGTGATGGACCGGATCCGCGGGCGTATGTTGCCTACCGGTGAGCAATTCGCTCGTAAGCGTGCGGCGCAGCAAGTGCTCATAACGACACGTCGTGCGTTCTGGAGAGCCAATCGGCGATACTCGTCGCAGAACCACTGAGCCTCTGCGGCGATCCTTCACTCCGCGGGGGCGTCGGCGCATGTGCAGCTCACTTGGACCACCCGCACGTTCACGAGGTCCACGTTATTCCCGATCGCGTAGTCCCCGCCGAACTTCACGGGCTCATCGTTGTCGCGCTGCCATGATTCGAGGAAGTCGAGCGTCTTCACATCGCCCGTTTCATTCCTGACGCGGACGAGCAGCTTGTACTCGCCGCTCGACGCCGCGCAGTCCTTGTTCTCGATCACGCCCGCGACGCCGACCTTCGTATCTTTTTGCGTGTACTCGACGGCGTAGGTCGCCGCGCAGTACGCGCTCTGGGGCACCTCGAACGTGCTGGTCACAGTGATGGGCGTGTCGATGCGCAGGCCGCTCCTCTGCTCACAGGAGACGAGCCGCTCGGCGGGCACGGCTGGTGCGTACGTAGAGACCGGCGGGCAATGCCGCGTCTTCGTATGCGACACCGTCGGTTGCCCGGCGCGAGCTCCATCGTCCGAGGTTTGCGCCCCGGCGACCAAGCACGACAGCGCAAACGGTATCAGCAAGACGGCCGTACGCATCGAGAGGCTCCCCGCGACACGAACCAAGAGCTCGAGTTCGCTACTCGAACTCGTGATGCGATCTGCGCCATGCTGCCCGCAGCACGCGAAGTGCAGGCTCAGAGACTAGAGCCCCTTTGCGATCGAGCATTGCTCGTTCACGGCGCTCTTGAGCTCGGCCCCCTCGACGGGCTTTAGGAGATGGCCCGCGAATCCTTCGTCCCGGACGCGCCGCCTGATATCGGCTTGCGTGTACCCGGTCAGAGCGACGACACGCACGCCGGGGCATACCTGCTCTAGCTGTTCCTTCGCCTCGAATCCGTCAAGGCCGGGGAGTCCGATGTCCATGAGGATCACATCGGGATCGAAGTCTTTTGCCTTAGCGATGCACTCTTCTCCGGAGTAAACGGCGATGGCTTCATGCCCCCAGCCATGCAGCAACATCACGGCGCTGTCGGCAACATCATGATTGTCGTCAACCACCATCACCCTGCATGAATCTGTCGTCACCCCATTCTCCTTGATCGTGCGTGCGTGCGGTAACCGCGTGCGGACTATACGAGCATCCGTCGGAGAGGCTCAAGCGAAAGGCGGATCTCGAGGCGTCGAATCCGGAGCCGCTGCCGTCGAATGTGCGGCCGATCAGTCGCGAATGACAGACACCACTTCGACCAAATGTCTGCGAGGACCGACATATCGACTGACTCGCGATGCAACTGCACTATCGCGTGATGCAGAACGTTACGATCGAATTCGCAGGTGAAGACCTAGAGCTCGTTGAGCAGGCCTGTCGCGAGCTTGCTGAGCGTGCTCGCCGCGACGCGGAGGTGGTGAAGGGAACGTCAGTAGAGCCTGCCCACAAGTACGCGCAGCGGCGATTTCTTGGGATGGCCGAGAGACTCAAGGTTGCTAGAACCCCGGAGCCGTGGCCGTCAAATCTTCGAGTGCTGATGCGGAGAGGTTAGCCTGATCCGGAGCCGCGCCGAATGTCCGGCGCGTGCTGACTTCCGACGAGCTGGGGACCGCGCGCGAGATCGTGCACGCGGTGGCCGACTCGGGACTATCTATATCCCCGATAAGCCGACTGGTTCGCTGGGTTGCTGAACTCCGACATGTTAGGAGTGACGGAGGGAGGAGCAGCAAGGGGTGGGCCAGTAGCCGGCATGCGACTCTCAGAAGCCCACTGGGCGGACGTCCCGCACACGTGTCGTTTTACGCGCGAGCCCGGCGAGTCGACGTAGCGGCAGGTGACGGTGTCCTGTTTGGCCTTTGACTTTGCTAGCCGGCTGGTCGGCCGCCTGAGTCACCGTGGGTGCTGCGACGGTAAGCAGTGAGCCGCAGAAAGCCAGTAACGCCCACATGCAGTTCTTGCTGGTCATGAGGTGTCCTCCGACTCGGATCGCCACCGACGCTACGCCTGTCGCAGTGGTGCCGCAAGGGCAGGGCGGAGGCGCTTGTGTCAGGAGCGGACGTGTGCGACACCGAACGGAGCGCTCCGCGACGAAGGCATACGATCTGATGCAGCACCCCTCCTACAAAGGGTGCATCCCCCCAAGGATTTCAGACCTGCTTCGGCGGGTCTTTTTTTGGCGATGGCGGCCATCGCCGTCGACTACGCCAGGATGATTATGTGCGGTGTCGAACAGAGCGCTCGCAGAGGGGCTCTTAAGCTGGCCGCGGCAGATCGATGGTGGCCTGCCATTCACGGCCAGCAATCAGAACCGTCGGACCGCAGTGAGAGTGTTTCGACTTGAAACACCGACTCAACCGTTCAAGGCGAAACCCAATAAGGAGACTCAGAGATGGTCAGAATTCTCGTCACAGCACAGGTGGAAGACTCGAAGGAATGGGAAGACGGCTTCCGGACGCATCGTGATCTATTCAAGAGTATGACCGCAACGGCGGTTCACTATGCGGTGACGGATGGCAATCAGATCGCGGTCTGCACGGACGCGACCGACCAGGCCAAATACTTCCAGGTTCTCGAATCAAAATCGACAGTGGATGCAATGACCTCCGATGGTGTGAAGCGGGACACCGTCAAAGTCTTCGTGTTGGACAAGAAGTTGGATCTGTAAAAGCAGCAAGGGGTTTTTTGAGCTGGCCGCGGTCGCCAAAGAAGGTTGCGAACATGCTGAACCAGAAGAGCCAGTTAATGGCCGAGCCGAACTGGATACCGACCTCGATGCATCTCCCTAGCGATGGCCAGTCGGTCTTGGTGAAGGGTCGATACAACGACGAGCCGCGGGCGGTCGTCTTTCGGCGCTATCCTGCGGCGCGCTGGGAAAACAGAGGCAGCGTCTACCGGTTCGAGTATTTCAACCAGTGGGCAGTCGTGTCGCTGGGGCAAGCGCAAGCGGCGTCGTAACGACGCCCGACGGATTTCTCCGCCCGACAGAGACCCCGGTTTTCTTCTTTGGCGACGAGTCGCGGGTCGTGGATCTCAGACCCTCCCGGTAGCGCTGGATCTGCTCGTCGAAGAGAGCGCCACATCATCGCCGAGACCGACGGCGCCCGGCTCTGGCTGACAGGCGGGACGCTGGCTGTGACCCATGGTGCCCAGGAGGCGTCACGCACGCTGCGCCACCGCATAGACGTGCGGCGATAACGCGCGACGCTCACTCCGTGGTCGCGTGGGCGCAGGTGCAGCGCACCTGGACTGCCCGCACGTCGACGAGGTCCACATTCTTCCCGATCGGGTAGTCGCCGCCGAACTTCACGGCCTCATCGTCGTCGCGCTGCCATGATCCGGGGAAGCCGAGCGTCTTCACCTCGCCCGTTTCGTCTCTGACGCGGACCAGGAGCTTGTAGTCGCCGCTCGACGCCGCGCAGTCCCTGTTCTCGATCACGCCTGCGAGGCCGACCTTCGTATCCTTCTGCGTGTATTCGATCGCGTAGGTCGCTGCGCAGTAGGCGTTCTGAGGCACATTGATTGTCGTGGACAAGTCTACCGGCACATCCAAGCGGAGGCCGAGTTTCTCCTCGCACGCGACGACCTTCTCAAGGGCCTTGGCCTGACCTGCTTGAACAGTCGGCAGCGGGCAACGCCGCTGGAATGTACGCTGCACGTGCGGCTGCGCGGTGGAAGCGCCATCGTCCGCGGGTTGCGCCCCGGCGACGAGTCCCGACAACGCAAACGGTATCAGCAAGATCGCCGGACGCATCGAGAGTCTCCCGTCCGGCCCGAACCGCACCTCCGACTTCGGAAGGCGGCTCCGAGCCGGCGAACGGACGCGCAACTCCAATGTCACCCGGATGGTACGCCGTTGGTGGGTTGCCGCAAGCGCGATGTGTGGTGCCCAGGAGAGGACTTGAACCTCCACGGTATCTCTACCACTGGCACCTGAAACCAGCGCGTCTACCAATTCCGCCACCTGGGCACGGGGCGAAGGCGCACGAATGTACTGACCTGATCCCAGGGGTGTCAAACCAACGATCGTATAAGATGCGCGCATGATTCAAATCCGACTTCGCCTCACGCGTATGGGCCGCCGGCCATGACGCGCCCGCCGCGCGACCGCGACGCCGACCAAGCAAGAACGCCGGTACGAGCACCAGATCCCGAGCCGCGACGAGATCTCTGCGGGCGATGGAGCAGGCCGGCCGGCCGCTCACGCTCGAAGCGATCGCACCGCGCTTCGAGATCGACACGGAGCAGCATCGCCGCGCGCTCGAAGCCGCGGATGCGCGCGATGGTTCGCGACGGCCAGCTGCTGCTGCAACCGCAAGCGACGAGTACTGCCTCGTGCGCCATCTCGAACTCGTCACCGGCATCGTGCAGCGCGCATCGCGACGGCTTCGGCTTCCTCACGCCCGACGACGGCGGCGACGACATCTATCTCTCGGCGCGCGAGATGCGCAGCCTGTGGGACGGCGATCGCGTCGCCGTGCGCACGAGCGAGACGCCGCGCGGCCGCGAAGGGCACCTCGTCGAGATCCTCGCGCGCGGCAAGAGCACGATCGTCGGCCGCTTCCGCCGCGAGCGCGGCATCGACTGGGTGCTCGAGGACGGCGACGAGCGCACGCGACGTGCTGATCGCGCGCGACGAGAACCTCGGCGCGAAGCCCGGCGACATCGTGCGCGTCGAGGTGCTCGAGTATCCGACGAAGGACAAGCACGCGGTCGGCCGCGTCGTCGAGATCGTCGGCCGCGGCGACGACCCCGGCATCGAGACCGAGGTCGCGATGCTCGCGCACGGCATCCCGCACGACTGGCCGGACGCAACTCTAGAAGAGGCGCGCGCACTGCCGCACGAGGTGCAGGAAAGCTCGAAGCGCGGCCGCGAGGACGTGCGCGACCTGCCGCTCGTGACGATCGACGGCATCGACGCGCGCGACTTCGACGACGCGGTGTTCGCCGAACCGAGCGCGCACGGCTGGCGGCTGCTCGTCGCGATCGCCGACGTGAGCCACTACGTGCAGCCCGACACGCCGCTCGATCGCGAGGCGCGGCTGCGCGGCACGTCGGTCTACTTCCCCGACCGCGTGATCCCGATGCTGCCCGAGGAGCTCTCGAACGGGCTCTGCTCGCTGAACCCGAACGTCGATCGTCTCTGTTTCGTTTGCGAGATGACGGTTACGACGCGCGGCGAGGTCACGCGCTCGCGCTTCTTCGACGGCTGTGATGCGCTCGCACGCGCGGCTCACGTACGAGGAGGCGGCCGAGATTCTCGCGCGAGTCGAAGCCGCGCGGCTCGAAGCATGCGCAGCTCAAGCCCGCGCTCGCGCAACTGAACGACGTCTACGAGGCGCTGCGCGGCGCGCGCGAGCGTCGCGGCGCGATCGACTTCGATCTCACGGAAACGAAGATCCTGCTCGACGAGCGCGGCAAGGTCGCGAGCGTGCGCCCGGTCCAGCGGCTCGTGACGCACAAGATCATCGAGGAATGCATGATCGCGGCGAACGTCGAGTCCGCGAGACGGATGAAGAAGGCGCGGATCCCGGGTCTCTATCGCGTGCACGAAGGCCCGGAGGACGAGCGGCTCGAGGAGCTGCAGCTCTTTCTGCGTACGTTCGGATTCAAGCTCGGCAGCGCCGAGAAGATCGCGCCGAAGGAGCTGAATCGGATCATCGAGAAGGTCGCGGGCCGGCCCGAGGCGGAGCTCATCGAGACCGTGATCCTGCGCTCGCTCAAGCAAGCGCGTTATCAGCCGAGCAACGTCGGGCCATTTCGGCCTTGCCCTGGCCGAGTACGCGCACTTCACGTCGCCGATCCGCCGTTATCCCGACCTGCTCGTGCATCGCGCGATTCGACAGCTGAACGAGAAGGGTGGCGTGAAGGGCTTCCGTTATTCGCTGAAGGAGATGGAGCAGCTCGGCGAGCACACTTCGCGCACGGAGCGGCGGGCCGACGAGGCGACTCGCGACGTCGCGGAGCAGCTCAAGTGCATCTATCTGAAGGATCACGTGGGCGAGACCTACGACGTGATCGTGGCCAGCGTCGTGGCGTTCGGCCTGTTCGTGCGCGTGCCCGAGCTTCACGTCGACGGGCTCGTGCACGTGACGTCGTTGCCGCGCGACTACTACCACCGCGATCCGACCGGCACCGAGCTTCGCGGCGAGCGCTCCGGCAACGACCTATCGCCTGACCGACAAGCTCCGTGTGCGGCTCGCGAACGTGAACGTCGACGAGCGCAAGATCGACTTCGTGCCGATCGAGCCCGAGCACGACGATGCGGAGGCGGACTCTGCGGCGAACGAGCCGCACGCCGCACGGAAAGGCCGTTCGCGCAGTGCGCCGCGCGACATACAGGGCGGGGGCGAGCGCGGCGACAAGCGTGGGCGCTCGGGCGGCGGCGCGGGCGCGCGCTCTCCGCGGCGCAAACGCGGCCGTGGCTGACAAACGCCAACGCGTCTACGGGCTGCACGCGGTGCGCGCGCTCGTCGAGCGCCGGCCCGAAGCCGTCGTTTCCGCGACGATCCTCGCCGACGCGAGCGGCCCGCTCGAAGATCTCGCGCGCGAGCTCGGGCAGCGGCGCGTGCCCGTCGAGCGGGTGCGCCGCCCGGACCTCGATCGGCTCTGCGACGGGGCGAGCCACCAGGGCGTGGTGATCGAGGTGCGCGGCGCGAGCCGAAATGGATTTCGGCGACTTCGAGGACCTCGTCGTGCAGCGCGGACGCGCGGTGCGACTGCTCGTGCTCGATGGCGTCGAGGATCCGCGCAATCTCGGCGCGTGCCTGCGCACGGCCGATGCCGCCGGCGTCGATGCCGTGGTCGTGCCGAAGGCGCACTCGGCTCCTCTCACGGCCGCCGCGATCAAGGCCGCGACCGGCGCCGTCGAGACGGTGCCGCTCGTGCGCGCGCCGAATCTCGCGCGCACGCTCACGTGGCTCAAGGAGGCCGGTGTCTGGGTCGTCGGTGCCGATGCCGAAGCGCCGCAGACGCTGTATGCAGGCGAAGCTCGCGCCGCCGATCGCGCTCGTTCTCGGCGGCGAAGGGCGTGGCTTGCGCCGTCTCACGCGCGACACGTGCGACGAGCTCGTCTCGATTCCGATGGCGGGCGCGGTCGCAGAGCCTCAATGTCTCGGTCGCCAGCGGGATCGTCTTGTTCGAGCTGCTGCGCCAGGCGCCGCGGTAGCGGGAACGGCCCGGCTTGCCAAGGGCTGAAAGCTCGTCGGTGCGTCGCCGTCGCCGGTTGAGCCGCCCAGGCCAAGCGAGTAAGATGCGCCACCCCCGGAACCTGACAATCGGGGTTTTGCTCCTTGCCTCACCGCGCGTCGGGAGGCTTTTAACCCAAGGGGAGTCGCTTTGAGACACTACGAAGTCGTGTTTCTGGTCCACCCTGACCAGAGTGAACAAGTGCCCGCGATGCTCGAGCGGTATCGCACCCTCATCGAGGGGGCGCAGGGCAAGATCCATCGCCAGGAAGATTGGGGACGCCGCCAGCTCGCGCACTCGATCGCCAAGGTTCACAAGGCCCACTACCTGCTGCTCAACATCGAGGTCGACAAGCCGACGCTCGACGAGCTCGTCGGCGCGTTCCGCTTCAGCGACGCCGTGCTTCGCCATCTCGTGATCGCGCGCGACGAGGCGATCACGGAGCCGTCGCTGATGGCGAAGGCCCGCGAGGAAGAGGAGGCGCGCGAGGCGCAAGGCGGGTCGCGTCCGCCGCGCGAGCGGCCGCCGCGTCCGCTCGACGGCGGCGATCAGCCCGAAGGCGACGACGATGCCCCGGCCGAGCGTCCGCGCCGACGGATCGCGGCGAGCGCGACTGGGAGCCCGCGCGCTAAGGCGCGCGATCGAGACAGAACGGAGACACGAACATGGCCCGCTATTTCCGCCGCAAGAAGTTCTGCCGCTTCACCGCCGAAGGCGTCAAGGAGATCGACTACAAGGATCTCGCGACGCTCAAGGCCTACGTCACCGAGACCGGCAAGATCGTGCCGAGCCGCATCACCGGCACGCGTGCGCCGTATCAGCGTCAGCTCGCGACGGCGATCAAGCGCGCACGCTTCCTCGCGTTGCTGCCGTATACCGATCAGCACTGAGCCGACGTTTTTGATTTCCTGCGCGCGACGCAGGCTCGAGGCACGGGCGCGTGAATGCGTTCATCGATTGGGTGCTCGCGCAGCGAGTGCGGCCGATCCTTCTCGCCGTCGTCGCTGCGCCGTTGCTGCAGCCCGTCGCGGCGGCGCTGATCGCACTCGAGACGACGCGGCGGGATTTCGCGGGCGGCGTGATTTGCGGGCTCGGCACGCTCGCGGGGTTGCTCGCGGTCGCGTGGCTCTCCGGTGCGGACATGGGCTTGTTCGCCGCGATCGGAGTGGTCTGCGCGATCTCGGGAGTCGGGATCGGCTTGCTGATTCGACGCGCGGGCAACCTGGTGCTCGCGTACCAGACCGCGGTGCTCGTCGCGATGGTTTTGGTCGCGGCGATCTGGATACTGGACTTCGATGTGGACTCGTTCTTCGACCCGGCGGTGGGCGAGCTCGTGGCGCTGCTGAAGTCGAACGAGATGCCGCCCGAGGACGTCACGTTGATCGAAGAGCGCGGCGCGGCGGTCGTACTGGCTGCGGCCGTGTTCTGGCAGCTCGTCGGCACGTTGCTGCTCGGCTACTGGTGGTTCTTGCTCGCGACGCGGCAGCGGCGTTTCGGGCTGGAGTTCAGGAAGCTTGCGCTCGGCCGCGTGCTCGGCGCGATCGCGACCGTGGTGTTCGTGCTCGCGCTAGCGTTCGACTTCGAGCTGGTTCAAAATCTTGCGCCTTTGGCGCTGCTCGGATTCGTGGTGCAAGGGGTCTCGGTGGTGCACGCGTGGGCACACGCGAGGCACTGGCCGCCGGGGCTCGTGGTGCCTTTATACGTGCTGCTGCTGGTGCCCGCGCTGAACGTGCTCGTGGTGTTGCCGCTCAGCGTCGTCGGTGTCGTCGACAATTGGTTCGATCTGCGAGCGTGGATCCGTCCGCAGACGTGAAATGAGAGTACGAAGATGGAAGTGATACTGCTCGAAAAGGTCAATAACGTCGGTGGCATCGGCGATCGCGTGAAGGTGAAGTCCGGCTTTGCGAGGAACTACCTGATCCCGCAGGGCAAGGCGACGCTCGCGACGGCTGCCAACATCGCGAAGTTCGAGGCGCGCCGCGCGGAGCTCGAGGCGAAAGCCGCCACCGAGCTCGGGGCCGCGCAACAGCGGGCGAAGAAGCTCGAGGGCCAGGTTCTCAAGATCAAGGCGCAGAGCGGCTCGGAAGGCAAGCTGTTCGGCTCGGTCGGCACGGTCGACATCGCCGAGGCGGCCAGCAAGATCGTTCCCGTCGAGCGCAGCGAAGTACGGCTTCACGAGGGACCGTTGCGTGTCGTGGGCGAGCACAAGGTCGAGCTGCATCTGCACGCGGACGTGAACGTCGAGGTTACAGTCATCGTCGAGTCCGACGAGCAAGAAGCGGCCCAGTAGGGCCGCGTCGCCTCGAGATCGGCCGAGCGAGAAGGGAGTGGCCGAACCAGCGTCAACGCCGAGATCCGCGCTCGCAGCCGCGGACAAGCTCCGCCTGCCGCCGCACTCGGTCGAGGCCGAGCAGTCGCTGCTCGGCGGGCTGATGCTGGACCAGCGTGCCTGGGACCAAATCGCGGACGTCGTCCACGGCGAGGATCTATACCGCGCCGATCATCGGCTGATCTTCGGCGCGATCGCGGAGCTCGTCGGCCGCGATCAGCCGCCCGACGCGGTCACCGTCGCCGAGCACTTGCAGCGTTCCGGACAACTCGAGGCTGGCGGCGGCGTCGCGTATCTCGCTCGGCTCGTCGAGGACACGCCGAGTGCAGCGAACATCCGCGCGTATGCGCGGATCGTGCGCGAGCGCGCGATGCTGCGCCGGCTCATCGAGATCGGGGGCGACATCGCGGCGAGCGCGCATTCGACGCAGGGTCTCACGGTCGAAGAGATCGTCGATCTCGCCGAGCAGCGGGTGTTCGAGATCGCGGAAGGCGGCCGGCGCGGGCCGGGGTTCACGTCGTTGAAGGACATCCTGCCGAAGACGATCGACCGGCTCGACATGCTGAGCCACTCGCAGAGCGATATCACCGGCGTGTCGACCGGCTTCACCGAGATGGACAAGATGACCGCCGGTTTGCAGCGCGGCGAGCTCATCATCATTGCGGGACGTCCGTCCATGGGCAAGTCCACCCTGGCCGTCAACATCGCCGAGCACGCGGCGATCGGCAGTGGTATCCCCGCCGGCGATCTTCAGCATGGAGATGTCCGCCGAGCAGCTGAGCTTCAGGATGCTGAGCTCGATCGGACGCGTGAGCCAGACACGGCTGCGCAACGGCAAGCTCTCCGAGGAAGATTGGCCGCGCGTGCACTCGGCCGTGTCGATGATGTCCAACGCGCCGATCTTCATCGACGACGGCGGCGCGCTGACGCCGACCGAGGTTCGATCGCGTGCTCGCCGGTTGAAGCGCGAGCACGGGCTCGGGCTCATCGTGGTCGACTATCTTCAGCTGATGTCGGTGGCGGGAACCGTCGAGAATCGCGCGACGGAGCTCTCCGAGATCTCACGGTCGCTCAAGGCGCTCGCAAAGGAGCTCGACGTGCCGGTGATCGCGCTGTCGCAGCTCAACCGCAGCGTCGAGCAGCGCAACGACAAGAAGCCCGTGATGTCGGATCTGCGCGAGTCGGGAGCGATCGAGCAGGACGCGGACCTGATCGTGTTCATCTACCGCGAGGAAGTCTACGACCGCGACACGCCGCGCAAGGGCATCGCGGACATCATCATCGGCAAGCAGCGCAACGGCCCGGTCGGGGAGTTCCGGCTCACGTTCCTCGGCGAGTTCACGAAGTTCGAGAACCTCGTGGACGAAGCGTACGGCGAAGGCGTGTTTTGACGCAGAGCTCGGCTGGCCGCGTCGGCGAGCCGGTCTAGGTAGTACGTTCGGCCGAGGCCGCGCGCCGCGTGCTCAGGTGACGAAGAACCCCATCTTCACGCCCGCGAGCTGGATCACGTCGTTGTCTTGCAGCTTGCGCGCCTGCGGGCCGATCGCCATGCCGTTCACGAGCGGGAACCCTTCGGACTTGCCGCTCTCGACGTGCACGATGTAGTAGCCCTCGGCACGGCGCGTGATCGCCGCGACCTGCACACCGGGGCGACCGAGCGTCGTAAGCGCTTTGTTGAGCTCGAGCTCGCGGCCCGCGAACGTGCCGGACAACACCTGCAGCTTCGCGTGCGGAAGCACGGGCACCGCATCCGGGTCGACGTCCTGCGTTGCGGTCGGGGCGAACGGCCTGCGCGGCTTCGGCGGCTCGGCGCTCGCGGTCGCGCGCTTCGGCGCCGGGGGCTCCGTCGCGGCGGCTTCGGCGCGCGTCGGCCTGCGCGACGTGCTTGTCGACGTGCTTCTCCACCTGCGCGCTCGGCTGGATCACCATCGTCTTCTCGAACTCGTCCTCGGGCGCCTGTTGCGCCTGATCGTCGACGTAGCGGAGCTGGTGGTGGCCGACGGTGATCACGTCGCCGTGCTGCAGCGCGTGCTTCTTGATCAGCTTGCCGTTGACGTACGTGCCGTTCGTGCTGTTCAAGTCCTCGAGAAACGAATCGTTGAGGATGTTGATGATCAGCGAGTGATGACCGCTGACCGCAGCGTTGTCGATGCGGATGTCGTTGTCCGGCAACCGGCCGACCGTATAGCGCTCCTTGGTCATGTTGTATTCAGCCAAGGTCTGACCGTCCAAGCTGAGAATCAAACGTGCCATGGTTAGGTGTCCCAATTGCGGAGCTGCCGCTTACTTGTTCGATCGTCCGACGAACGCTTTCGACTCATTGAGAAGGCTGCGGAACTTCCCGAGCAAGCCGGTGTCGGCCGGGAACGCATCCGCTACACGAACCAAGATCACCGAGACGTTGTCGCGCCCACCGTTGTCGTTGGTGAGCTTGATCAGCTGCTCGCCGATCGTCTTCACGTCGTTGTTGAACGTGCTGATCGTGAGATGAATGTCCTCGTCCTCGACCATGTCGGGGAGGCCGTCCGAGCACATCAGGAAATAGTCGCCTTTCTGGCACTCGATCTCCTGAACCTCGACGTCGACGTTTGCCTCGACGCCGAGCGCGCGCGTGACGTAGTTGCGGTTCGTCGAGCGCTGCGCTTCCTCCTGCGAGTAGAAGCCGCGATCGACGAGCTCCTGGAGCAGCGAGTGGTCCATCGTGATCTGCTCGAACCGGTTGCCGCGCAGACGATACACGCGCGAATCGCCGACGTGCGCGATCGACACGCGATCGTCGTAGAACAGGCTCGCGACGAGCGTCGTGCCCATGCCTTCGCACTGCGGTTGCGTCTGCGCCGTCTGGTTGATCACTTTGTTCGCGCGGTGGATCGCGTCGCGCAGCACGATCGTCTGGCGCATGTAGCCGCTCGTCGACTCGATCTCGTTGCGCTTCTCGGGGCGTTTGCACGCCTCGGTCACGAGCTCGATGATGGTCTTGACCGCGATGCCGCTCGCGACTTCGCCGGCGTTGTAGCCGCCCATGCCGTCGGCGAGCACCCAGAGACCGATCTCCGGCTGCGCGCCGATCGCGTCCTCGTTGTGATCGCGGACCTTGCCGACGTCGCTGACCTCGACGTGGACGAATTTACCTTTGAGGCTCATGCGCGCGTGATCGCCGGCTCACCGTTGGCTCAAGCCGCTTGCGCCGCGTTGCGCAGGGCCGAAGCCATCTCGGCGCCGGACTGAAAGCGCTCGCTCGGGTCCTTCGCGAGCGCCCGGTCGACGATCGCGTTGAGGTGCTCGGGCAGTTCCGGACGTAGCTCGGTGACAGACTGATGCGGTTCGTTTGCGATCACGAACATGAGCTTGGTCATCGATGCTCCGCGGAAGGGCAGGTGGCCGGTCAGTAGTTGATACAGGCTAACACCCAGCGCGAATAAGTCAGTGTGGCCGTTCACGTTTTTCCCTTCGAGCTGTTCCGGCGACATGAAAGCCGGAGTCCCCAACACGATCCCGGTTCGTGTGCGGCCGATGTCGATCAGGCGTGCGATACCGAAGTCCGTGATCTTCAGCCCGTCCGACACGGAATCATACATAATATTGGCGGGCTTGATATCCCTATGCATGATGTTTCGAGAGTGCGCGTAATCGAGCGCGTCGGCCGTTCGGCTCAGCAGCTCGAGCACCACGGGCACCGACAACAGACGTTCGGGCGTCGCGAATTCGCTCAGGTGGCGGCCGCGTAGGTATTCCATCGCGATGTACGCGAGCCCGTCGGTCTCGCCGACGTCGTAGATCGTGACGATGTTCGGATGGCTGAGCTGGCCCGCGATCTCCGCTTCGCGGAGAAAGTTCTTGCGCGCCTCGTCGAGGTCGTCCGGATCGACTTCGGCTGCAAGGTCGACGGCTTTGAGCGCGACGATCCGGTTGATCTTCGGATCGCGCCCCAGGTAGACGAATCCCATCGCGCCGCGGCCGATGGGCTCGAGCAATTCGTATCGGCCCATCGTCGAGGGCATCGATTCTCGCTCGGGCGTGGGTGCCGATTGGGTGGTACGCACGAGCCGTTTCGCGACGTCGCGAAAGCGGCCGTCGACGAGCGCGATCCGGTGGAACAGCTCCGCCGCGTACTGATCTTTGCCGCCCGAGTCGAGCTCGCATGCGAGATCGTAGAGCTCCGGAAGCAGCGCGGAGCTCGCGGAGATCTGCCGATACCGAGTCCACGCCTCGACGAGCTCGCCGCCCGCGACTGCGCGCCGCGCATTCACGAGCTCGTCGTCGACGGACGGGTCCGACGCTGCCGGTGCGCGTATCGACAGCACCGCGCCGACGATCGCGACCCATGCGATCGGTCCGACGACCGGCGTCCAGAGCCCCGCGCGAAACGCCAACGCGCCGAGCGCCAGCATGCCGAGCGCCGCGGTGACTGGAGCCGCGAACATCAGCGCGCGCGAGCGTGAGGCCGGCAGTGCCAGCAGAGCGAGGAGCAGCGCGGCCGCGCCCCATGCGACGGCGGTGCCGCGCCAGTCCGCCGCGACGCCGACGCCGTGCATGTAGCCTGCGACGGCGTTCGCGACCAGCATGTAGGTCGGTTGCGGACCGAACGGCGTCATCTCCGCCTGCTCGGAGCCGCCGACGATCACGACTTTGTCGCGCACGCGCGCGGGATCGTCGCCGAGTGCCGCGGCGCCGACGGTCGCGAAGCTCTGTGGCGAGAAGAATCGCAGCCAATTCGGTGCGTCGTCGGTCGTGCGCGCCGACGTCGGCGCGCTCTGAAGGAGCGCGCTCGCCGCGCGTTGTGCGAGCGACTGAACCACGATGCCGTCTTCGACGATCGCCCGATCCGTGCGCACGACGCCGTCGATGTCGGGCTGGAACAGCAAATGGCCGCCGTCGCTCCAGTCGGTCGACTCGAGACGAGATTCGCCGCGCGGCACCTGCGTCGGTCCGAGCACGAACGCGTCGTCTTGGGCGTTGGGGGCAAGCGACTGCGTCGCGACGACGAGCTTGGCGTGCTCAGCCCGCGCGAGCGCGACGACGCGATCGAGGCCCGACGGGTCGTCGAGGTGAACGAGCAGCAGATCCGCCGGAGCAGCCGGCGGAGCGAGCTGGGTCCAGGCGTCGAATAGCCAACCGTCGAGCCGGTTCGCGATCTGCAACGGCGCCACGTAAAGCGTTGCGGTCGCCAGCAGGCCGAGCGCGGCAGCTTCTAGAAAACTCTCGCGAAACTTGCGCACGCCATCCATCGTGGGAGCCCGCCCCGACGGCCGAGGAGTATGCCACGCAGGCCATCCCCGACCCTGTGATGCAAGCCCGTTTTCGGCGGGAGTCAGAGCCCGGAAAGCCCGGGTTTGCGCCCGATTTCGGTGGCGGTCCGCCCGCGGCAATTCGGCTATCCTCCGCCGATGCCGAAACCGAAGATCGTGTTCGTTTGCGATAGCTGCGGGGCGCAGCAGCCGAAGTGGCAAGGGCAATGCCCGGATTGCGGCGCGTGGAACACGCTGAGCGAGGCACGAGCGCCCGCGCGAGAGTCGACACGCGACGCCGGCGCAGCCGGGCGAGGTCGCGCTCACGCGGCTCGACGGGCTCGACGCGACTCGCGTCAGTCGCGTCTCGACCGGGCTCGGCGAGTTCGACCGCGTGCTCGGCGGCGGGCTCGTCCCCGGCGGCGTCGTGTTGCTCGGCGGCGACCCGGGCATCGGCAAGTCGACGCTGCTCCTGCGCGCGCTCGCGAACCTCGCCGTGCGCACGCCCGCGTGCTACGTGACGGGCGAGGAGTCGCTCGACCAGATCGCTCTGCGCGCGAGCCGCCTCGGCGTCGGCGAAGCGCCGCTCGACATGCTCGCCGAGACGAACGTCGAGCGCGTGCTCGCGGGCGTCGGAGCGAATCGCGGGCTCGGCGTGCTCGCGATCGATTCGATCCAAACGTTGTACAGCGAGGACCTGCAATCGGCGCCGGGCTCCGTGAGCCAGGTGCGCGAGTGCGCCGCGCAACTCGTGCGCTTCGCGAAAGAGCGCGACGTCGCGACGCTGCTGATCGGTCACGTGACGAAGGAGGGCACGCTCGCGGGCCCGCGCGTGCTCGAGCACATGGTCGACACCGTGCTCTACTTCGAGAGCGACGTCGGCAGCCGTTTTCGGATCGTGCGCGCGGCGAAGAATCGCTTCGGCGCCGCGAACGAGCTCGGCTTCTTCGTGATGGCGGAGGACGGCTTCCGCGAGGTCAAGAATCCTTCCGCGATTTTTCTCGCACGGCATGGCACGCCGGTGCCCGGTAGCGTGACGCTCGTGACGCGCGAAGGCACGCGTCCCGTGCTCGTCGAGGTGCAAGCGCTCGTCGACCCGGGCGCCACGCAGTCTCCGCGGCGGCTCGCGCAGGGCTTCGACGCGCAGCGCATGGGCTTGCTGCTCGCGGTTTTGCACCGGCACTGCGGAGTCGCTCTCGGCCAGTGCGACGTGTTCGCGAACATCGTCGGCGGGTTGCGCATTGGCGAGACGGCGGCCGATCTCGCGCTCGCGCTCGCGGTCGTGTCGAGCCTGCGCGAGCAGGCGGTGCCGCACGATCTCGCGGTGTTCGGCGAGATCGGGCTCACGGGCGAGGTCCGTCCCGTGCCGTTCGGAGAGGAGCGGCTCGTCGAAGCGCAGAAGCACGGTTTCAAGCGCGCGCTCGTGCCGCGCGCGAACGTGCCCCGGCGCGCGCTCGATATCGAGGTCGTGCCCGTCGATCGCGTGAGCGACGCGCTTGCGGCGGTGAGCGGCTGAGCGCGCCGAGCGAGGCGAGAGAAGCGTCGCTCGCGGGCGCTAAGCGGCCACCTTCGGCGGGCTCTGCGACCCCGGGGGAAACACACGCACCGTTTTGATGCCGTGCTCGCTCGCGTCGAGGATCTCGATCGGATAGTCGGCGACGGTGACGCCCGTGCCGGTCTCGGGAATCGTCTCGAGCTGCTCGACGATCAGGCCGTTCAGCGTTTTCGGGCCGTCAGTGGGCAAGTTCCAGTTCATCACGCGATTGAGCTGGCGCACGTTCGCGCTCGCGTCGACGACGTAGCTGCGGTCGCTCTCCTTCGTCACGCCGATGTCGACCGCCGTCGCGAGCTCGCCGACGATCTCGCGCAGGATGTCCTGCGTCGTGATCAAGCCCTGAACGTCGCCGTATTCGTCGACGACGAACGCGGAGCGGCGGCGGTGCTGCTGGAAGTTCAGCAGTTGCTTGTTGAGCGGAGTGCCTTCCGGGACGAAATTCGGCTCGCGGATGCGCTCGAGCAAGATCGCCTGCGTGAGCTCGCCGCGCACGAGCTCGGGCAACAGGTCGCGCACGCGAGTGACGCCGACGATGTTGTCGATGTCGCCGCGATAGACCGGCAGCCGATCGTGCTGGCTCGTCTGAATGATCCCGAGGTTGTCGGGCCAAGTCGCGATCGAGGTCGAGCCCGATGACCTCCTGTCGCGGCACCATCACGTCGTCGACTCGAATCGCGTCCAAGTCGAGGATGCTGAGCAGCATCCGCTGGTGACGGCGCGGCACCATCACGCCGGCCTCGGCCACGATCGTGCGCAGCTCGTCGGCGCTCAGCGAGTGCGACGAGATCTTGTCCGGGTCCACGCCGAGCAGCCGGAGCAGCCCGTTCGTGATGAGGTTCAAGACCCATACGATCGGGTACACGATCTTCAGCAGCACGTAATAGATCGGCGCGGACGGCAGCGCGTAGCGCGGCGGATTCAGCGCGGCGAGCGTCTTAGGCGCGACCTCGGCGAAGATCAGCACGATGACCGTGAGCGCAAGCGTGCTCGCGAAGATCGCGCGCTCGCCGCCGATGCGCAGCGCGATGAACGTGACGAGCGCGGCCGCCGCGATGTTCGTGCCGGTGTTGCCGAGCAGGATCACGCCGATCAGCCGGTCCGGCCGTTGTAGCAGCCGCTCGGCGACGCGTGCGGCGCGGTTGCCCGCGCGTGCTTGGTGTCTCAACCGATAGCGGTTGAGGCTCATGAGCGCGGTCTCCGTGGCCGAGAAGAACGCCGACAGCACGATCAGCACGACCACGAGCCCGACCAGCATGCCCACTGGGGCTCTGTCTAACAAGGAGCGCGACTCCTTCGAGGAGGCGGCGGGCTAGATTCGCCGAACGTCAAAACGGGGTCAAGAAAGCGCCCGCAGCGTGCCACGCCGGCCTCGCTCGTCCGGCTTCGCGAGGACGTGCCGTGCTAGGCTTTTCCGCCAACGACGGAGAAACTTTCACTCATGTTCGATCAGCTCAGCGCGCGCCTCACGGCCGCCTTGCAGCGCGTCACGGGGCGCGGCCGAATCACCGAGGACAACGTGCGCGAGACGGTGCGCACGATTCGTATGGCGTTGCTCGAGGCGGACGTCGCGCTGCCCGTTGCGAAAGCGCTCGTCGACCGCGTGCGCGATCGCGCGCTCGGCGAGGAAGTCGCGCGGAGCCTGAACCCCGGGCAGGCCTTCGTGAAGATCGTGCACGACGAGCTGGTCGCCGTGCTCGGCGGCGACGCGAGCCCGATCGCCCCGCACGGCCGCCCAGCCGTGATCATGCTCGTCGGCTTGCAGGGCGCGGGTAAGACCACGACGGCCGCGAAGCTCGCGCGCAGCCTGCTCGAGCAGCACGGCGGTGCAGTGCTGCTCGTGAGCACCGACGTCTACCGACCGGCGGCGCGCGAGCAGCTCGCGAAGCTCGGCGGCCGATATCGGCGCGGGCTACTTCGAGACCGACGCGAGCTCGCCGGCAGTGATCGCCGAGCAGGCGCTCGAGGCCGCGAAGCGGGGCGGGCAGCGCTGGCTGATCCTCGATACGGCGGGGCGCCTGCACGTCGACGCGGAGATGATGGCCGAGGCGCGCGCTCTGCACGCGCTCGTGAATCCCGCCGAGACGCTGTTCGTCGTCGACTCGATGGCCGGACAGGACGCGGTGAATTCCGCGCGCGCGTTCCACGAAGCGCTGCCGCTCACCGGCGTGATCCTCACGAAGACCGACGGCGACGCGCGCGGCGGCGTCGCGCTCTCGGTGCGCGAGGTGACGGGCCTGCCGATCAAGCTCGTCGGCACCGGCGAGAAGGTCGACGCGCTCGAGCCGTTCGTGCCGACGCGCTTCGCGTCGCGGATCCTCGGCATGGGCGACGTCGTGGGTCTCGTCGAGCAGGTCCACAAGCAGATCGACCGCGAGG
The DNA here is from genome assembly GCA_963841645.1 of uncultured Gammaproteobacteria bacterium. Lineage (GTDB taxonomy): Bacteria > Pseudomonadota > Gammaproteobacteria > Steroidobacterales > Rariloculaceae > FEN-1219. Next base: position 202,331 of record CAWJDS010000005.1, read on the forward strand.
AGATGGAGCGCGTCGCGACCAAGGTGAAGCAGGGCCGCGAGATCAGCCTCGAGGACTACCGCGATCAGCTACGCCAGATCGCGAACCTCGGGGGCTTCGAGCAGCTGCTCGACAAGATCCCCGGCGTTAGACCTGAGCAGCTCGCGGCCGCGAAGTTCGATCCGAAGCTCTTTCGCCGCCAGATCGGGATCATCGACTCGATGACACCGCGCGAGCGGCGGTTCCCGGCGCTCATCGACGGATCGCGCAAACGCCGGATCGCGGCCGGTGCGGGGCTGCCGGTCCAGGACGTGAGCCGGCTGCTCAAGCAGCACAAGAACCTCGCGAAGACCATGAAACAGATGACGAAGGCCGGCGGCATGCAGCGGCTGCTCGGAGCGATGCGCGGCGGCGGGCCGCCGCCGTTTCGAGGCCGGCGCTGAAGGGCCGATTTTTCGCGGGCTTACGGGCGCCCGGGGGGTTACGCCGGGCCTGGCAAATCAGTAGAATGCCGCGTTTTCGACGCCCAGCCGGGACGGCTAGGGCGCTCCCAAGGCGTACTACCGCAGGACACCTAAGGCTATGGTCGTCATTCGTCTTTCGCGCGGCGGCACCGTGAAGCGGCCGTTCTATCACATCGTCGTCACGGACCGGCGCAGCCGCCGAGACGGGCGTTATATCGAGCGGATCGGTTTCTTCAACCCGATCGCGACGGGCGGCGAGGAACGCTTCCGCGTCGACACGAGCCGCGTCGAGTACTGGATGGGCCAGGGCGCCAAGCAGTCGGAGCGCGTGGCCGATCTTCTGAAGCAGAACAAAGGGGCCGCCGCCGCGGCCTAATCGCGCGCGCTGCGCGCGCTCTGCGATCCACGCAGTGAGCGCGAAGTCCCCCGATCGACTCGTCACGCTCGGCCGCATCAGCGGCATTTACGGCGTGCGCGGCTGGGTCAAGGTTCACTCCTACACCGAGCCGCGTGACAACGTCGTCGGCTTCGAGCGTTGGACGATCCGGGCGCGGGGCGGCGAGCGAACGGTCGAAGTCGAGGACGGGCGTGCGCAGGGTGCGAGCGTGGTCGCGAAGCTGCGCGGAGTCGACGATCGCGATGCCGCCCGCGAGCTGATCGGGGCGGACATTGTGGTGGAACGCGCTGCGTTGCCCGAGTGCGGGCCGGGCGAGTACTACTGGGCCGACCTCGAAGGCCTCGAGGTGGTCACGCCCGCGGGCGATCGGCTCGGCACGGTCGATTACCTCGTTGCGACCGGCGGACACGACGTGCTCGTGCTCGCGGGGCATCCGCAGAGGTTGATCCCGTTCGTGCAGGGCGCAGTGATTCACGGCGTCGATCTCGCCGCCGGTGTGATCGTCGCGGACTGGTCTCCAGAGTTCTGAGAGGCCGCGGATGTACCGGATCGGGGTCGTCGCGCTGTTTCCGGAGCTCGTCGCGCCGGTGACGAGCGTCGGCGTCGTCGGGCGCGCGCGCGAGCGCGGCTTGCTCGCGCTCGAGCACGTGTCGCCGCGTGACTTCACGACGGACCGGCACCGAACGGTCGACGATCGGCCGTACGGCGGCGGGCCGGGCATGGTGCTGAAGTACGAGCCGCTGCGCGACGCGGTGCGCGCGCTGCGAGCGCGACTGCCGGCCGGCACGCGCGAGATCGTGCTCACGGCGCAGGGCCGGCCGTTCGACCAGGCGTTCGCGCGCGAGCTCGCGTCGGCGCCGGGTTTGCTGCTGATCGCGGGGCGCTACGAGGGGCTCGACGAGCGCTTCGTCGAAGGCGAGGTGGGCACGGAGCTGTCGCTCGGCGACTACGTGCTTTCGGGCGGCGAGCTCGCGGCGGCCGTCGTGATCGACACGGTCGCGCGGCTCTTGCCCGGGGTGCTCGGGCACGAGGACTCGAACGTGGAGGAGTCGTACACGGCCGGGCTGCTCGACTGCCCGCAGTACACGCGGCCCGAGGTCGTCGACGGCCGCGGCGTGCCGGAGGTGCTGCTCGGCGGCGATCACGCCGCGGTGCGGCGCTGGCGGCTGAAGCAGGCGCTCGGGCGGACCTGGCTCAGGCGACCTCAGCTGCTCGCGGCTCGGGTGCTGACGGCGGAGGAGAGCGAGCTTTTGGAGGAGTTCCGGGACGAATGGTCGGCCGTGAACTCTCGGAGCGAGTTCCCGTAGAATACGCGCTCGCGAAATTTGGTGACGAATTTGGTGACGCTTGGGGCGGCGACCCCGGGACGACCACGGCGGCCGGACGGCACTGCAAGAGGATTTTTCAGCCATGTCCAGACTGATTGACCAGATCGAAAACGAGCTCATGAAAAAGGACGTCCCGGACTTTGGACCGGGCGATACCGTAGTCGTCCAGGTACGCGTCACGGAAGGCGACCGCGAGCGCCTGCAGGCCTATGAAGGGATCGTGATCGCAAAAAGAAATCGCGGGCTCAATTCATCGTTCACGGTGAGGAAGATTTCGCACGGCGAGGGGGTAGAGCGCGTTTTCAAGACCCACAGTCCAGCGGTCGCGGAAATCAAGGTGAAACGACGTGGTGATGTCCGCAGAGCCAAGCTCTATTACCTCAGGGACCTCAGCGGCAAGGCCGCCCGAATCAAAGAAAAAGTCTGACCGCGCGCGCTCGGCCCCGCGCGCACGCGTCGCAACCCTGCTGCTTCGCCGTCTCGTCTGCGGCGCGCTCTGTGCTGTGCTCGTCGTCCGGCTGCTCGATGATCGGCAAGCGGGCCGCGGACACGCTCTCGACGATCGTCCTCGATCAGGACGACCCCGAGCTCATCACGAGCGGCCTGCCCGCGTACCTCCTGTTCGTCGACGGACTGATCTCGCAGCACCCCGCAGAACGTGAACCTGCTGTCGGCCGGCGCGCAGCTGTTCGCGGTCTACGGCTCGCGCTTCGCGACCCCGGATCACGCGGTCGTGCTGACGGCGAAAGCGCGCCGCTATGGCGAGCGCGCGATCTGCATCGCTCACACTGAGGCGTGCAGCTGGAGCACGAAGGACTACGACACGTTCGTCGCTGAGCTCGGCAAGGTCGAGCGCAAGCAAATCGGCGCCGCTCTATTCCTACGCCGTCGGTTGGCTCAGCAATCTCCAGGCGACGAGCGAGGACTGGGGCGCGGTCGCGGACTTGCCGAGGGTCGAAGCCGTGCTCGAGCGCGCGCTCGCGCTCGACGAGACGTACGAGCACGGCGCCATCCACGGCTACCTCGGGATCTTGGGCTCGCTGCGGCCACCCGCGCTCGGCGGCAAACCCGACGAGGCGCGCGCGCACTTCGAGCGCGCGATCGAGCTGTCGGGCGGAAAAGATTTGTCGATCAAAGTAGAATACGCGCGCCGTTACGCGCGTCTCGTGTTCGATCAGGAGCTGCACGACCGTTTGTTGACGGAAGTACTGAACTCGCCCACTGAGGCGCATAAGCTCACGCTCTTCAACGTCCTCGCGAAACAGGAAGCCGAGGGCTTGCTCGCTACGTCGAAGGAGTATTTCTGATGATCCGAGCAGCGATCCGAACGTCGCGCGTTCTCGCGGCCGTGCTGCTCGCGTGTGTCGGCTTCGTGGCCTCCGCTGCCGACTTGAAGATCGCGACCGTCGCGCCGGACGGCTCCCACTGGATGCAGCAGATGCGCGCGGGCGCCGAGGAGATCAAGACGCGCACGGCCGGCCGGGTGACCGTGAAGTTCTATCCCGGCGGCGTCATGGGCAACGACTCCCAGGTGCTGCGCAAGATCCGTGCGAACCAGCTGCAGGGCGGCGCATTTGCGTCGGGCGGCCTCGCCGACCGTTACAACGGCGCTGAACCTCTACGGCATCCCGCTGCTGTTCCGCTCGCTCGACAGAGGTCGACGCGGTCCGAGCGCGAGATCGATCCGAAGCTCGATCGCGGGCCTCGAGCAGGAAGGCTTCGTGAGCTTTGGCTTCATCGAGGGCGGCTTCGCGAACCTGTTCTCGAACGAGCCGATTCACAGCGGTCAGCGAGATGCGCCGCAAGAAGGTCTGGGTCCCCGACGGCGATCAGATCAGCTTCCTTGCGATGCAAGAGCTCGGACTGTCGCCGGTGACGTTGCCGGTGACCGACGTGTTGACCGGTCTACAGACGGGCCTCATCGAGATTACGTTCGCGTCGCCCGTCGTCGCGCTCGTGCTCCAGTGGCACACGAAGGTGAAGTACATCACGCGGCTGCCGGTCTCTTATTCGTACGGCATCTTCGCGATCGAGAAGGAGGCGTTCGGCGCGACTGAGCGCCGACGACCAGAAAGTCGTTCGCGAGGTCATGACGCGGCACCATGAGCGGTCTCGACCACGACGCGCGCGAAGAGAACGAGCGCGCCTACTCGACGCTGCTCGGCTCCGGCCTCAAGCCGGTCGAGGTCAGCGCCGAGGACGCCGATGCGTGGCGGCACACGATCGAAGGTCTGTATCCGCAGCTCCGCACGCGGCCGGACGTCGATGCGGCGCTGTTCGACGAGTTGCAGGCGGTTCTCGCCGAATATCGCAAGGCGCACCCGTAGGCTTCGCGCGCCGGCCGCCCTTGGACGACGGCTCACAACCCTCCTGGCTCGCGCGTGCCGTCCGGCTCGGGCAGGCGCTCGAGAACGGTCTTCTGGTCGTCTTGCTCGGTTTCCTCGTCGTGTTCTCGAGTGCGCAGATCGTGCTGCGCAACGTGTTCTCGATCGGCGTGACCTGGGGCGACGGCCTCACGCGGATCGTCGTGCTCTGGCTCGCGCTGCTCGGTGCGCTCGCGGCGAGCCGCGACGGGAGGCACATCCGGATGAACGCGCTACTGCAGCGGCTGCCGCCGAGGCTCCAGCTCGTCACGGGCGTCGGCTCGGACTTGTTCGCCGCGGTCGTCTGCGCGGTGCTCGCGTATCTCGCGTTCGAGTTCGTGCGTGACTCGCGGAGTTACGGTGACCTGCTGCTCGGGCAATTCCCGGCCTGGTGGTTCGAATCGATCATGCCGGTCGCGTTCGCGTTGATCGCGTATCGGTTCCTGCTGCATGCGCTCGGCCGCAAGCGAGGCTCGTAACCCGTGCCTTGGGTGCCGCTGATCCTCGTCGTCCTCGTGCTGCTCGGCGCGCCGCTGTTCGCCGTGATCGCGACGAGCGCGATCGTCGGGTTTCACGGCGAGGGCATCGACCTCTCGGTCGTCGCGAGTCGACTTCTTCCAGCTCTCCGAGACGCCCGTGCTCGTCGCGATCCCGCTGTTCACCTACGCGGGCTTCGTGCTGAGCGCGGGTCAAGCTCCGCGCCGCCTCGTGCGGCTTTCCCAAGCGCTGCTCGGCTGGTTCCCGGGCGGGCTCGCGATCGTTACGCTCGTGTCGTGCGCGCTGTTCACCGCGTTCACGGGCGCCTCGGGCGTCACGATCATCGCGCTCGGATCGCTGTTCCATCCCGCGTTGATGCAGGCTGGTTACGACGAGCGCTTTAGTCTCGGGCTGATCACCGCGTCGGGCAGCCTAGGGCTGCTGTTCGCGCCGTCGCTGCCGCTCATTCTTTATGGTGTCGTGGCGATGGCGCCGATCGACGACTTGTTCGTCGCGGGCGTGCTGCCGGGCGTGCTGATATCTGCTGTTGCTCACGGCCTACAGCTACTGGCGCAATCGTGGCGCGCGTTACGCGTTGACGGAGCGCTCGGGCCGCGAGGTTTGGGCTGCGATCACGGAGCGCGCGCTGGGATCTGCCGCTGCCGGTCGTCGTGCTCGGCGGCATCTACAGCGGGTACTTCGCGGTGTCCGAGGCCGCGGCGGTCACGGCGTTGTACGTCACGATCGTCGAGCTCGCCGTCCTGCGCGAGGTGCAGCTGGCGCGCGTTGCCCGGCATCATGCGCGAGTCGATGGTGCTCGTCGGCGCAATCTTCATCATCCTCGGCGTCTCGCTCGCGTCGACGAGCTACATGATCGACGCCGGCGTGCCGCAGGCGCTGTTCGCGAGGTGAGCTCGTTCGTGACGGGCCCGCGGAGCTTCCTGCTCGTGCTGCTCGTGTTCCTGCTGATCCTCGGCGCGATCCTCGACATCTTCTCCGCGACCGTGCTCGTGGTGCCCCTGATCCTGCCGATCGCCGCGCAGTACGGCGTGAACCCGATTCACCTCGGAATCGTCTTCATCGCGACCATGGAGCTCGGCTATTTGATGCCGCCCGTCGGCCTGAACCTGTTCATCGCGAGCCACCGTTTCGACAAGCAGATCACCACGATCTATTGGGCGACGCAGCCGTTCTTGATCGTCTCGATCATCGCGGTCACGATCATCGCGTTTTGGCCCGGACTCTCTTTGATGCTGCTACATTGAGACTGAGCGGCGAGGAGAACATGAGCACGAAGCGAACGTAGTTGGCCGTGGCGCGTCTGGCGCAGCAGTCTGGCGCGGTCTCGATCGGCTCCGCAGGGCTCTCCATCTACTGCTCCTGCTCTTCCTGCTGTTGATCGTGGTCGCCAGCTTGTTCGGCGAGCGCGTGCTCGTCCCGAGCAGCGGCCGCGCTCGTGATCGCGCCGCAGGGCACGCTCGTCGATCAGCTCTCGGGCGATCCGCTCCAGCGCGCGCTCGCGCGCGCTCGCGGCACCCGCGTCCAGGAGACGCTCGTTGCGCGACGTGATCGACGCGCTGCGCGCCGCGCGCACCGACAGCCGCATCAAGGGTGTGGTGCTCGAGCTCGACAACTTGAGCGGCGCGGGCTTGAGCAAGCTCCAGGAGCTCGCGAAGGAGCTCGACGCGTTCAAGGAGAGCGGCAAGCCGGTCACCGCGGTCGGCGACGCGTTCTCGCGCGACCAGTACTACCTCGCGGCCCAGGCCGACAAAGTCTACATGCATCCGATGGGCCAGGTGCGGTCGACGGCTACAGCCGCTTCTTGCCGTACTACAAGTCGGCGCTCGAGAAGTTCTACATCGACTACAACGTCTGGACGGTCGGCGAGTACAAGTCCTTCGTCGAGCCGATCACGCGCGACGACATGTCGCCGCAGGACAAGGAATCGAGCGCGCGAGTATCTGCGAGCGCTCTGGGGCGCATACCAGGCCGACGTCACGTCGGCGCGCAAGCTGCCCGCCGATGCGTTGCAGCGCTACGCGGACGACATCGTGACGCTGCTCGACGGACGCCGGCGGCGACTCGGCCAAGGTCGCGGTCGACTATGGGCTCGTCGACGAGCTGCTGACGCGCGATGCGATGCGCGCGCGGATCCGCGATGTCGATCGGCGCGACCGGCCGCGGCAAGCGGCATGCGGACGACTTCCCGGAAATCGGCGTCGAGGACTACGTGCGCGCGGTTCGCAAGGCCGAGCGCACCGAGAAGGCGAGCAACGTCGCCGTGATCGTCGCATCGGGCACCATCCTCGACGGCACACAGCCTGCGGGGTCGATTGGCGGCGATTCGCTGGCCGAGCTGATTCGCCAGGCGGAGGACGACGACTCGGTCAAGGCGCTCGTGCTGCGGGTCGACTCGGGCGGCGGCAGCGCGTTCGCGTCCGACGTGATCCTCGACGAGCTCCAGGCGTTTCAGGAGCTCGAAGCGGCCGCTCGTCGTGTCGATGGGCAGCGTCGCGGCGTCCGGGCGGCTACTGGATATCGATGGCCGCCAACGAGATCTGGGCGAGCCCGACGACGCTCACGGGCTCGATCGGCGTCGGCGCGACGATCCCGACGTTCCAGCGCCTGCTCGACAAGGTCGGAGTGCACGTCGACGGCATCGGCTACGACGCCGATCACGGGCACGTTCGACCCACTGCAGCCCATGAACGACGCAGCGAAGGGCGTGATCGCGGAGTCGATCCGGCACACGTATCGCGAGTTCGTCGGCAAGGTAGCCGAGCACCGCAAGAAGTCGTACGACGAGGTCGACGCGTCCGCGCGCGGCCGCGTCTGGGTCGGCAGCGAGGCGCTCGACCGCGGGCTCGTCGACAAGCTCGGTAACCTCGACGACGCGATCGCGTCCGCAGCGGAGCTCGCCGGGCTCGAGAAGGGCGCCTATGGCATCGAGCACATCGAGCCGCAGCTCGGCTTGAGCGAGCAGCTCGCGCTTCAGTTCGCGATGGCCGCCGCAGCCCGCGATGAAAGCGCTGAGCTCGGCGCCGCGGCTGGCAGGACACGGTCTCGCGTTGGCTCGAGACCGCGATGTCAGCCGCTCGCGTTCCTCGAGCGCTGGAACGACCCGCGGGGCGTCTACGCCTACTGCTTCTGCGACACCCACTGATGCGATGAGCGGCGACGAGGACAGCGGTGGCGACCGGCTCCGAATCGACCGCTGGCTCTGGTGCGCGCGCTTCTTCAAGTCGCGCAGCGCCGCCGCGGAGGCGGTGCGCGGCGGGCGAGTACGGCTGAATGGCGGCAGCGGTGAAGCCCGCGCACGACGTGAAGCCGGGGACGCGGTCACGATCGAGTTCGGCACGCGCGGCGACGAACGCGAGGTGACGATCGCCGCGATTCCGGTGCGCCGAGGGCCCGCGAGCGAGGCCGCGACGTGCTACGTCGAGTCCGCTGAGTCGATCGAGCGCCGACGGGCCGCGGCCGAGGCGCGCGCGCTTGCGCCGCCGCCTCCGACTCTGGGCCGGCCGGACAAGCGAACGCGTCGCCTGCTGCTGCGCGCCCGAGACCGGCGCTAGCGCGTCAATTCTCGGTGACGATCAGCTCGGGGTTCTTCGGATAGTCGTAGTAGGCGAGCTTCGCGCTCGCCGTCGCCGCGTTGCGCCAGCTCGGCGTCGAAAGATCGATCGCGACGATTCCGCTGGTCGGCAGGTTGTCGAGCGCGAGGTCGGGAAGCAGCCGGTTCACGAGCTCCGTGAGGCCCGGGTTGTGGCCGACGAAGAGCACGGCACGACAGCGAGTCGTCTTGCGCGGCGACGACGCCGAGAATCTCGCCAGGCGAGGCCAGGTAGAGCGCGCGCTCGATACGGAGCTCGCCGCGCTTGATTCCGAGCGCCTTCGCGACGAGCTCGGCGGTGCGCTGCGCCCGCGCCGCGTGGCTCGTGACGATCAGCTCCGGTCGCGCGTGCCGAGCCTTGAGCCGCTTGCCCATGCGCGGCGCGTCGCGCTCGCCGCGCCCCGCGAGCGGACGGTCGACGTCGCTCGCGTCGTCGTTCCAGCTCGACTTCGCGTGCCGAAACAGGATCAGCTGCTTCACGATGGTGCCCGCGCGTCCCGCGTCACAGCAAGCCCGGCCTCGAGCCGCGCTTCCTCGGACATCATCGATTGGTTCCAAGGCGGATCGAAGACGAGCTCGACGTCGGCGCGGGCTCGACGGTCGGAATCAGGCTCGACCTTCTCACGCACGTCCTGCGCAAGGATCTCGCCCATGCCGCAGCCCGGCGCCGTCAGCGTCATCTTGATCTTGACCTCGCGCTCGCCGTTCGCTGCGCGCTCGACCTTGCACTCGTAGACGAGACCGAGCTCGACGATGTTGATCGGGATCTCGGGGTCGTAGCACGTGCGCAGCTGCTGCCACACCGCAGCCTCGATCTCGGCCTCGCGTCGCGTCCTCCGGCACTTCGGGCCCCGCGAGCGGCTCCTTGCCGATCGCGTCGCCGTCCTTGCCGGCAATGCGAAACAGGTTGCCGTCGATGTAGACGGTGAAGCTGCCGCCCAGCGCCTGCGTCATGAAGCCCGTCATGCCCGCGAGCAGCTTGACCTTGTCGCCCGCGGGAATCACGACGGCGTCGCAGTCGCGCGTGAGCGTCACAGGCTCGTTCTGGGACTGATACATCGCGTCACTCCGTCGTGACGGGCGCCTGGTCGTGGCTCGTCACCGCGGCCTTGAGCGCGTGCCATGCGAGGCTCGCACACTTCACGCGCGTCGGGTACTCGCGCACGCCGGCGAGCGCCGCGAGCTTGTCGAGGTCCTCGGCGGGCTCCTCGACGGCGCCGGTCAGGAGGTCGTGCACCTTATCGAACAGCTCGAGCGACTCGCCGACCGTTTGGCCCTTGACGCGCTCGGTCATCAGCGACGAGGACGCGACCGAGATCGCGCAGCCGCTGCCCTTGAAACGGATGTCCTCGACGCGCCCGTCGCGCGACGTTGACGTAGAGCGTGAGCTTGTCGCCGCAAAGCGGGTTCACCGCCTCGATCACGTGGTTCGCGCGCCGGCAGCTCGCCGAAATTGCGCGGCCGCCGGTTGTGATCGAGGATCACCTCGCGATACAGCTCTTGCAGCTCATCCACGGAAACAGCTCCACGGCGCGCTTCAGGCCCGCCATCAGCCGGTCGACGTCCGACCGGTCGTTGTACAACGCGAACGACGCGCGCGCGGTCGCCGGCGACGCCGAATCGCTCCATCACCGGCATCGCGCAGTGATGCCCCGTGCGTATCGCGACGCCCTCGCGGTCGACGATCGTGCCGAGATCGTGCGCGTGAATGCCGTCGATCACGAACGAGAGCACGCTCGCTCTTGTCGCGCGCCGTGCCGATCAGCCGCGCGCCCGGGATCTCGGCGAGCAAGCGCTCGGTCGCGTGCTCGAGCAGCGCGTGCTCGTGAGCCGCGAGCGCGCCGAAGTCGATGCGCTCGAGATAGTCGATCGCCGCGCCGAGCCCAACGGCGCCCGTGATGTTCGGCGTGCCCGCCTCGAACTTGTAGGGCAGCGCGTTGTAGGTGGTGCGGTCGAAGCGACACCGTGAGGATCATGTCGCCGCCGCCCTGGTAGGGCGGCAGGGCCTCGAGCAGCTTGCGCTTGCCGTACAGCACGCCGATGCCGGTCGGTCCGAACATCTTGTGCCCCGAGAACGCGAGGAAGTCGCAGTCGAGCGCGCGCACGTCGACGCGCAAGTGCGGCACGGCTTGAGCCGCGTCGACGAGCACCAGAGCGCCGACGCCATGGCGCCTCGGCGACGAGCTCGGCGACCGGGTTCACGGTACCGAGCGCGTTCGAGACGTAGTTCAGCGCGACGATCTTCGTGCGCGGCGACAGCAAACGGCGGAAGGCGTCGCGATCGAGCTCGCCGGCATCGGTGATCGGCGCCGCGACGAGCCGGGCGCCGGTCATGCCGCAGATCAGTTGCCACGGCACGATGTTCGAGTGGTGCTCGAGCCAGGTGATCAGGACTTCGTCGCCGGGGCTCACGTTGGCGACCGAGCGTCGCTGCGACGAGGTTGATGCGCCTCGGTCGTACCGCGCGTGAACACGATCTCCTCGCGAGCCGCGGCGTTGATGAAGCGTCCGAACCTTGTCGCGCGCGCCTTCGAACGCGGCGGTCGAGCGCTCGCTGAGCTCGTGGACTCCGCGGTGCACGTTGGCGTGATTCAGCCGTTGCTGGAGCGCCTCGGCTTCGAGCACGGAGCGCGGTTGTTGCGCCGAGGCCGCGTTGTCGAGATACGCGAGCGGCTTGCCGTGCACGAGCTGCTGGAGCGCCGGGAAATCCGCGCGCAGCCTCGCGATGTCGGTGATCAACGAGGGTCGGTTGACGCGGCTCTGCGGCGCGGCTCATCGCGAGACCTCCACGAGCGTGCGCAGCCGCGCGGTCACGAGCCTTGTCGGCGACACGCGCACGGATGTCTTGCGCCGCGATGCGCTCGATCACGCGTGGCCGCAAACGCGGTCGTCAGGATCTCGCGCGCGTCGGCTTCGTCGAGGCCGCGCGCGCGCAGGTAGAACAAATGCTCGGCGTCGAGCTCGCCGACGGTCGAGCCGTGGCTGCACTTCACGTCGTCCGAATAGATCTCGAGCTCGGGCTTCGTGTCGATCTCGGCTTGGTCGGACGAGCAGCAGGTTGTCGCTCGTCTGCCGCGCGTCGATGCCGCGCGCGCCGCGATGCACGACCACCTTGCCGTTGAACACGCCTCGGCCGCGCTTGCCGATCACGCCGCGGAACGCCTCGTTGCTGCGCGTGTCGGGCGCGATGTGGTCGATTCGCGTGTGGTCGTCGACGTGCTGGCCTTCGCCCGCGAGCAACAGCCCGTAGAGATCGAGCGCGGCGCCGGGCTCGCGGAGCTTCACGTCGACGTCGTTGCGGACGAGCCGGCCGCCGAGGTCGAAGAGCCCGAGCGAGGCGATAGCGCGCGCCGCGATGCTCGACTGCGAGCAGCGAGGTGTGCGCATGGCGGAGGCCGTGCTCTTCGAGCCGATACAGGGTGAGCCGCGAATCCTCGCCCAACGCGATTTCGGTCACGACGTTGAGCCAACCGTCGGTCTCCGCCGCGTCGACGATGTGCTGGACGATCGTGACCTCGGCGCCGCGGCCGATCTCGACGACGATCCTCGGCTGAGCGACGACCTTCGGCGCTCCGCTCGCGACGAGCACGAGGCGGATCTCGCCGGCGATCCGCGCGCCGTCGGCCACGCGGAGCCACGGCGCCGGATTGCGCGTATGCCGTGTTGAGCGCCGCGAGCGGGTGAGCCGCGGTCGAGATCCGTGTGCCGCGGGCCGCGTCGGCTGGAGCCAATAGGCGTCGAGGTCGCGGACCTCGACGCCGGAAGCGGAGTCCAGCGTGCCGAGCTCCGGGGCGAGATGCCCGTCGACGAATACGAGGCGCGGCACGTCGGCCGGCACTCCGTGCTCGGCGAGCGCACGCGCCGCCGCGTCGAGCGCCTTTCGGTCCGGGACGCGCGGAGCAAAGTCGAGCTCGGCGTCGGCGAGCGGCTTCAAGTCGGTGTAGCGCCAGTCTTCGCGCCGCGGCGTCGGCAGGCCAGTCGCGCCGAGCTCGGCAAGCGCGCCCGCGCGCACGTCCTGCGACGCGGCCGAGCCGGGTAGGGCGGCGCGCGGCGCGGCGAGCGCCTGCTTGAGCGTCGTGACACGTCACGAGCCGCGCCGCCTCCGCCTGCACCCAGTCGTAGCCGCGCTCATCGAGCTCGCGCGCGAGCTCGGGGCCGCCCGATCGGCGGATGCGCCCGCCCGCGAGCACGTGGACGCGGTCCGGCACGATGAGCTCGAGCAGCCGCTCGTAGTGCGTCACGAGCAGCATCGATCGCTTCGGGCTCCGCAGGCTGTTCACGCCGGCCGCGACGACCTTCAGAGCGTCGACGTCGAGCCCCGAGTCGGTCTCGTCGAGCACCGCGAGCCGCGGCTCGAGCAGCAGCATCTGCAGGATTTCGTTGCGCTTCTTCTCGCCGCCGGAGAACCCCTGGTTCACGCTGCGGTTGAGAAAATCCTTAGGGATTTGCATGAGTTCCATCTTGTTCTTAATTAATTTCATGAACTCGAATGCATCGATCGACTGCTCGCCGCGGGCCTGACGCTGCGCGTTCAGCGCGGCCTTGAGCAGGTAGGCGTTGTTCACGCCCGGGATCTCGATCGGGTATTGGAAGCCGAGGAACAGGCCCGCGCGGGCGCGCTGCTCGGGGGCCATCGCGAGCAGGTCTGCGCCGTCGAGCAAGATCCGGCCGGCGGTGACCTCGTAGTCCTCGCGGCCCGCGAGCACCTGGGCGAGCGTGCTCTTGCCCGAGCCGTTCGGCCCCATGATCGCGTGGACCTCGCCGCTCGGGATCTCGAGGTCGATGCCCTTCAGGATCTCGCGCGAGCCGATCCGGGCGTGCAGGTTCTCGATCTTCAGCATCGTGCTCATGGCTTCAGCCGACCGCGCCTTCGAGGCTCACGTTCAGGAGGTTCTGGGCCTCGACCGCGAACTCCATCGGCAGTTCCTTGAATACCTCGCGGCAGAAGCCGTTCACGATCATGTTCACGGCGTCTTCCTGGTCGAGGCCGCGCTGCCGGCAATAGAACAGCTGATCCTCGCTGATCTTCGACGTCGTCGCTTCGTGCTCGATGCGCGCCGAACGGTTGCGCGACTCGATGTACGGGAACGTGTGCGCGCCGCACTCGGAGCCGAGCAACAGCGAGTCGCACTGCGTGTAGTTCCGCGCCTGATGCGCCGTCGGCATCATCTTCACGAGGCCGCGGTAGGAATTCTGCGCCGTGGCCGGCCGAGATGCCCTTCGAGACGATCGTGCTGCGCGTGTTGCGGCCGATGTGGATCATCTTCGTGCCGGTGTCGGCCTGCTGGTAGTTGTTCGCGACCGCGACCGAGTAGAACTCGCCGACCGAGTCCTCGCCGCGCAGCACGCAGCTCGGGTACTTCCAGGTGATCGCGGAGCCGGTCTCGACCTGCGTCCACGAGATCTTCGAGCGGGCGCCGCGGCAGTCGCCGCGCTTCGTGACGAAGTTGTAGATGCCGCCGCGGCCGTTGCTCGTCGCCCGGGTACCAGTTCTGCACCGTGGAGTACTTGATCTGCGCGTCCTCGAGCGCGACGAGCTCGACGACGGCCGCGTGCAGCTGGTTCTCGTCGCGCATCGGCGCCGTGCAGCCCTCGAGGTAGCTCACGTGGCTGCCTTCGTCGGCGATGATCAGCGTGCGCTCGAACTGGCCCGGTCTTCGCCGCGTTGATCCTGAAGTAGGTCGACAGCTCCATCGGGCAGCGGACGCCTTTCGGCACGTAGACGAACGAGCCGTCGGTGAACACGGCAGAGTTCAGAGTCGCGAAGAAGTTGTCTCTGTAAGGTACTACGCTGCCTAGATATTTCCGCACCAATTCCGGGTGCTTCTGCGCGGCCTCGGAGAACGAGCAGAAGATCACGCCCGCGGCGGCGAGCTTGTCCTTGAACGTGGTCGCGACCGAGACGCTGTCGAACACGGCGTCGACAGCGACGCCCGCGAGCCTCGCGCGCTCGTGCAACGGGATACCGAGCTTGTCGTAGGTCTCGAGCAGCTTCGGATCGACCTCGTCGAGGCTCTTCGGCGCGTCGCGCGTTGGGCCTCGGCGCCGAGTAATACGAGATGCCCTGATAGTCGATCTTGGGATAGCGGACATGGGCCCAGGTCGGCTCCTCGAGCGTGAGCCAGTGCCGATACGCCTTCAGCCGCCACTCGGTCAGGAACTCGGGTTCGCCCTTCTTGGCCGAGATGAACCGGATGACGCCCTCGTCGAGACCCGGGGGCACGGTGTCCTGCTCGATGTCGGTGACGAAGCCGTGCCGATAGCTCCGTTTGACGAGGTCGTCGAGGTCCTTTGTGTTCGTCGCCATGCCTGTTCCTATCCCTATGTGCTCAAGCGCGCGCCCGCGCCCGCGCTCTCGCGAAGGCCCGCGCTCAAGTCCGGCGGCGGGAGCGGCTGGCTTCGGTGCTGGAGATCCGCGAGCGTCACGCCCTGCGAGCGCCTTACGGATGCTCGAGTTGATCCGCTGCCAGGCCATGCCGACCCGGCAGAACGACTCGAAGTCGCAGCCGCCGTCGGCCGAGCTGCACTCGGTGATCGCGACCGGGCCTTCGAGCGCATCGATGATCTCGGCCGCGCTGATCGTGTCCGGCGCCCTCGCGAGCGCATAGCCGCCCTGTGCGCCGCGCGTCGACACGACGAGTCCCGCGTGCACGAGGGACTTCAGCAGCTTCTGGACCGTCGGCTGGCCGAGGTGGGTCGCGCTCGCGACTTCGCCCGCGGTCGATAGACCCTGGTCTTTGGCTGGCAGCTCGGCCAGAACCATCGTTCCGTAGTCGGTCAGCTTGCTCATTCGGAGCATGGGCCGCGTCCTGGTGATGAAAGTGGACTATTTTAGTACTAATTTAATCGCCGGCCAAATGCGGGCCGTGCCGAGCACTGGGCTCGGATCTCGAGGTGAAGGGTGGGGCGCTCTATGGCCCCGATCTGGCCGCGCGTTCCCGCTCTTCGGGCGGCAGGTAGTCGATCAGCTCCTTGAGCCGGGCCTTGAACCGCTCGCGCTCGACCGTGTGGACGCCGGGCGTCTCGAGCGCGAGCCGGACCTGACTGATCGCGAGCGGCAGGTTGCCGATCAGGCCGTAGTAATACGACATGTAGTAGTACGCGTCGCCGACGTCGCCTTCCGCGTTCGCGGCGCGCGCGATCAACCGGAGCTGCTCCGGCGTCGCCTCGACGTTGTTGAGCAAGTCGAGCAACAGCACGTGCGCGGCGGACGCCTGTCCGGCCGCGATCAGCGCCTCGGCGTAGCTGATCGTGAGCGGGATGTTCCGCGGGAACAGCCGCTCGGCGTCCTTGTAATGCTTGAGCGCCTCGTCGGTGGAGCCTCCGGCCATCAGCGCCTCGGCCTGGCCGATTCGATACGCGATGACGGTCGGATTCTCCATCGCGAGATCGCGCATGGCCCGCTCCGCGTTGTCGTTGAGCGACAGACGCATCTGCGCGAGCGCGAGGCCGTAGCGGTCGGCGGGGTTGTCGCTGTCGCCGCGGTCCTTGAACAGCGAGTACGCGGCCTCGGGCGTCGGGGCCGAGAGCACCTCGAGTCGCGCTTTCGCGAGACCATACGCCGCGCTGTCGGCATGCTTCGTGGGCGGCAGCTGCCGCGCGCGCGAGCGCGCTTCGGCGATGCGCTCGCTCGTGACAGGGTGGCTCTGGAGGATCGCGGGCACATGCGCTTCCACCGAGCCGTAGCGCTTCTGGATCTCGTCGAAGAAGCTAGCCATTCCGTTCGGATCGAAGCCCGCAGACGACAGCACGTCCATGCCGACCCGATCGGCCTCAGATTCGTTCGAGCGCGTGAAGTTGATCGAATGCTGTTGGGCGAGGCCTTGCGTGCCCGCGATCACGCCGGTGCAGGGCGTCGCCCCCGACGTGGGCCGCCGCGCCGAGCAGGACCGCGGCGAGCATCGCGGCCATCGAGACGATGCTCATGTGCTCGTTGTCGTACATCGCGCGTGCGATGTGCCGCTGCGTCACGTGCGAGACCTCGTGCGCGAGCACTCCGGCGAGCTCGTTCTCGTTGTTCGTCGCGAGCAGCAGGCCGGAGTTCACGCCGACGATAGCCGCCCGGCAACGCGAACGCGTTGATCTCGTCCTCTTTGACGAAGAAGAAGTGAAACTTGAAATCGCCGTTGTTCGCGTGGCTCGCGATCTGGCCGCCGAGCGAGCCGATGTATTCGGTTAGCTGCGGGTCGTCGACGACCGCGCCGGCGTTGCGAAGCTGCAGCATCACGCCGCGGCCGAGCTGAGCCTCGCGGCTCTTGCTGAGCGCCATGTCGGCCGGCGTGCCGAAGTCCGGAAGCTTGTCGTTGGGCTCGGCTCCCGCGATTCCCGTCAGGGCGAACGCCAGCAAGGTCACGAGCAATTTCACGATGAGCCAGCCTCCATGTGCATGGCCACGAGATCCATTGGACCCGAGGACCGCCCGCGCGTTCAAATCAGAGCGTTTTGGCCGCGCTGAGCACGTCGTCGACATGCCCGTCGACCTTTACTTTACGCCACTCGTTGCGCAATACACCGTCGGCGTCGACGAGAAAGGTGCTCCGCTCGATACCGAGCACCTTCTTGCCGTACATGTTCTTCTCTTTGATTACGTCGAATTGCTTACAGAGCTTCTCGTCCGCGTCGGACAGCAGGTCGAAGGGCAGGGAGTACTTCGCCCTGAACTTCTCGTGTGACGCCAAGCTGTCGCGCGACACGCCGAGCACGCGGACGCCCAAGCGCTTGAACGCGGCCCGCTGATCGCGAAAACCCTGGCCCTCGAGCGTGCACCCGGGCGTGTCGTCCTTGGGATAGAAATAGAGAACGTACGGCGAGCCCGCGAGATCCTTGCTGCTCACAGGTCCGCTGGTCGAAGGCGCGGAGAACGCGGGGATTTTCTTGCCGACCGTCGGTGTTGCCATTCCGTGCTCCCTGTTCCGTCCTCAGCGCCGCTGCTCAAGCCTGCTTCACCGGCTCCAAGATCGCGTCGACGTTGAGCTGGTCGCAGAAGTCCATGAATTCCTCGCGCAATCCCGAGATGTGCACGCTGCCCGGGATATTGATGGACATCTGCACCGAGAACATCGGCGCGCCCGTGTGCGTTGCCGCATAGCTGCGCGTCGACACTTCCGCGATCTCGACTTTTCGCGCCGCGAAGAAACCGCTCAAGCTGTGCACGACGCCGGGCTGATCGAGTCCGACGACGTCGACGGCGTAGGGCAGCAGCTCCTTGCCGAAGCGGCGCGGCTCGGTGCGCTTGAGCTGCATCGTGACGCCATTGCTATTCGCGAAACGGTTGAGCTCGCGTTCCATGCGGCTGATCGTGTGCCAGTTGCCGGCAACGAGCAGCAGCATCGCGAACTCCGAGCCGAACGCACCCATCCGGCTCTCTTTGATGTTGCCGCCGCAGTCCATGATCACCCGGGTCAATTCCTGCACGACGGCGGTGGGATCGCCGCCGACTGCCGAGATGACCATCAGTTGTTCCATCGGCGGACTATCTCTCTAAGCCAGTCCGGCAGTGTACCTAGAACCTCCCGCCCTGCAACGTGGCGAGGTTGCGCCTCCTAGGGCCCGTCGGTACTATCGTGCGCCTTTCGGGGCAGCGGTACGGACTCGACGATGTTGAAGGGCAGCATGGTGGCGGTCGTCACGCCGATGGACGCCGACGGCGCGGTGAACTATCGCGACCTCGCGCGCGTCATCGACTTTCACGTGACCGGCGGCACCGAGGCTTTGATCGTTGCCGGAACGACGGGCGAGTCTGCGACGCTCGATCACGAAGAGCACATCGAGCTGCTCGACCGCGCCTGCGAGCTCGCCGAGGGACGCATTCCGATCATCGCGGGCACGGGCTCGAACTCGACGACGCAGACGTTGAGTCTTTCGCGCGCCGTCGATCGCCTGCCGATCGTCGGCGTATCTCGTCGTCACGCCGTACTACAACAAGCCGCCGCAGGAAGGAATGCGCCGGCATTTCTCGGCGGTGGCGGACGCCGTTCATCATCCCGTGATTCTGTACAACGTGCCCGGCCGCACCGGCGTCGACTTGAAGCCCGAGACGGTCGCGAAGCTCGCGACGCATCCGAACATCGCCGGCATCAAGGAAGCGACCGGGGAACTCGCGCGCGTGCGCGTGCTCAGAGAGACGTGCGGCGCCGATTTCGTGCTGCTCAGTGGCGATGACGCCACTGCGCGAGAGTTCATGCTTCAGGGCGGCGACGGAGTGATCTCGGTCACGGGCAACGTGGCTCCGGAGGCAATGCGTCGTCTCTGCGACGCGGCCCGCGGTGGCCGGCGCGTCGAGGCCGAGCGTATCGACGCCGATTTGCAGGGGCTGCACAAGAATTTGTTCTGCGAGAGCAACCCGATCCCGGTCAAATGGGCCGTTCAAAAGATGGGACTCATCGGTCCCGGAATTCGCCTGCCGTTGACTCCATTGGCGCCGCAATATCATTCGCTCGTGGCGAGCGCGATGATCACGGCCGGCGTCCAAGTCGCCGCGGCGTGATTCGGCGGTTCGCGGCAGCCTCCGCTGCGCTCATCGTCGCCTCTCAGCTGTGCGCGTGCTCGCACGGGGGCGCTATCGCGTGCGAGCCGACGTCGCGCTATGCGGCGGCGGCGACGATCGGCCCCGTTAGAATTCCCGACGACCTCAATCCGCCCGATGAGACGGATTCGCTGAGGCTGCCCCCGGACACGGGGCGCACTGCCCAGTCGAGCAAGGCGTGCCTCGAGACACCGCCCGGCTTCTATGCCGACGGCGCTCCGAACAACCCGCGCGGCGGCACCGGGCAACGACGGACCGGCGCGCCGGCGCCGGCGCCACGGCAAGCAGCGCCGCCGCCGACCGCGGCCCCCGCGCCCACGACGGCTCCGGCACCCGCCGCCGAGTCGAGCCCGCCCGTTCCCGCGCCCGCGCTGCCGTCAACCGACGAGCCGCCCGCCGGCGGCGACCGAGAGATCACGAACTAGCGCAAACCCAAGCGCAGCGCGGCCGTTACGGCTTCGCGACACCGTGTCACACGTTCAATACCGGCCGCGGCCCGGTATAAAGCGCGCCCTTCGCCGTGAGTCGGCGAGTGTCTAGGAGGGGGACATGTTCGCGTTGCCGGTGCGCCGAGAAGGATCCATGTCCGAAGATATTTCGTCTTTTCAGCAGGCGCTTGCCGAGCGGCTGCACGATGGGCCGTTGCAAGAGCTCGTCGCGTTGCAGCTCGCGACGGCCAACCTGCTCCGTTCGGTCGGCCAAGGCGCGAACCAGGCCGCGCGCGCGGTCGAGGTAAGTCATCTCGCGCAGGCGGCGATCGACCACCTCCAGCAGATCATCCGCGATCTCATGGGCGACGCGTCGCAGCCCCTGCCGCTCTCGTCGCGGCTCAACGAGCTCTGCGAGCAGTTCAAGGCGGGCAGCGGCATCGACTGCAAGCTCCAGGTCGTTCCCGCGCACGTCGAGTTCGAGCCTGGCGTCGGCGAGATCGTGTTTCGCACGCTGCGTGAGCTCCTGACCAACGTACGCAAGCATTCTCAAGCGACCGTCGTGAAGCTCACGAGTCGCTTCCAGAAGGACGAAATCGCGATCACCGTCGCCGACAACGGCATCGGGCTACAGTCGGTCGCGCAGCGCAAGCACCCCTTCGAGGGCGGCGGCTTCGGGCTCTGGAGCATCGAGCACCGGCTCGGCGAGCTCGGCGGGACGCTCGAGATCGCGAACGACTCCGGCTTGCGCGCGACCGTCCTGGTGCCGCGCAAGTTCCTGCTTAGGGGTTGATCAGCGCGCCGCTGACGTAGCGGGCGCGCCCGCGTCGTTGAGCTTGCGCGTGACGCGGTCCTGGACCCACTGCGCGCTCCACCAGTCGATCGGCGTCACCGCGTTGCCTGCGAGCAGCATCGTGAAGTGAAGGTGATCGCCGCCCGCGAGGCCGGTCGAGCCGCTGCGGCCGAGCTCCTTGTCGAGATCGACCATGTCGCCGACCTGCACCTCGATCGAGGACAGGTGCGCGTATAGCGACATCAGCCCCATGCCGTGATCGAGGATCACGCAGTTGCCGTAAATGCCGAGCCAGCTCGCGTGCAACACGCGGCCGCGGTTCGCGGCTTTGACCGGCGCGCCGGCGAGCGACGCGAGATCGAAGCCCAAGTGGACCTGGCGGTCGACTTCCTTGCCCTTGTACAGGTAGGTGCGTTGGTCCGCGAAACCGGCCTCGACGGCCGTGTTCGTCAGCTGCTTGAACGGGCCGCGCCAAAGGATCTCGGGAGACGTCTGCGCCGCAGAGCTTCGTGATCGTGTCGTTATTCGTCTTGCGCAGGTCGCGATTGATCTTGAGGTACGCGGCGAGCAGGTCGCTCGGGTCGTCGACCTTGAGCTCCGGTGAGTTCTGAACGATCGGCGGGACGACCTTCGCGAGGAACGCGTCGTCTAGCTCGATGCGGCTCGAGCGAAACTGCTTCGGGAACACGCGATAGTCGAAGCTTCCGCTGCTCTCGTTGCCGACGCTGTCGCGCGCATAGACGCGGATTGGCGTGTTGAGGTCTTGGTCCCAGAGATGGGCGAAGAAAGCGATGCGCAGCGCGGGATCACTGCTCGCGATGCCCGCGCCGCTCGCGGGATACCCTGGGTATTCGTAGTTCCCAACTTTGACGCCGGATTGCGCGTCGGGCGGCGTCACGCGGTAGACGACGGCTTCCGAGCCGCCGTGGTTCACGTAGTGGAACGACGACACGACCGCGATCTGCGGCGGCAAGAGCCGCACCTCGACGCCGCGCTTCTGCGTTGCGGCGGCCTCGCGGAGCCCAAAGAAGACGGGGCGCACAGCCGTCACGCGTATCTCGGCGTTGCCTTGCTTGAGCTCGGGGACGACGTTCTTACCGGATGGTCGCGTGATCGAGACCCGGTCGCCGGCCACGGTGAGCTCGCTTGCGTTGGTCTGCGTCAGCGTGAACACCGGCACGGTCGTCGCGTCCTGCGCGAGCACGACCTCGAGGCGCTTCAGCGCGGCCTTTGGCGTGACGACGCTGACCGAAACCTCGCCCGTGCGGCCAATCACGGCCGGTCCGATGATCTCGATTGCCGGGCCGGGAGCTTTGCCCGCGTTGACCCAGATCAAGATGCCGCCGACGATCAGGACGACGAGGACGACGAGTACTTTCCACATGGGGCGCGATTGTACCGGCAGCTCGCGTGATTCACACTGCCCGCGATGAGTCGCTCGTTGCGCACGTTGGTCGTGTCTCTCGCCGCGTTCGCGGCGACGATCGGCGTCGTCGCAAACCAGCGACACGAAGCCGAGCGCGCCACGTTCGCTCGACACGACGGCGCCCGTGCTGTGGCAGCCCTCGATGAACGTGTTCCGCCGTTTCGCCGCGCCGAAAGAGAAGATGTTCGAGTTCTACGGCACCGTGCTCGGGTTTCGGCAACTCACGACGCTGAACGTCAACACGAGCGGTGGCGGCGTCGCGCGCTTTCAGGCGGGCGCGCAGGAGCTCAAGCTCACGGGCCGCGTTCCTGGCAAGCACTATCAACCGGGCGGCGTACGCGACGCGACGGGCTTGCGGCTGCTCACGTTCTTCTTCGCCGACGAGGCCGCGCTTTCGGCTCGCTTCTCTGCGGCCGGTTATCCGGCGCCCGCGTTTGCCGCGCAGCACGGTGCGACGCGGCGCAGCGCGCTCGTGGTCGATCCCGATGGTCAGGCGGTGGAGCTCGTCGTGCTGCCCGACGCGACTCCCGAGCAGCTCGCGGCCGTCGAGGTCGGGATCACGGTGGCCGATCTCGATCGTAGCCGAGCCTTCTACCGCAGCTTCGTCGGGCTCGAGGAGCTCGCGCCGGTCGAAGACGCGCGCTTCGGGACGAAGAAGTACTCGTTTCGTCACGGCGCGACGACGATCAGCTTACGGAGCTTCTCGCATGCCCTGCCGGCCGACGACGGCAGCGGCGGCATTCAATACGTCGTGTCGGACGTCGACGCGGTCGCCGCGCTCGCGGCCGAGCGCCACATCGCCGTCGAGCAACCGCTGAGCGGCCTGCCTGGCTTCGCGCTGCGAACGATCTGGCTCGCCGACCCGGACGGCGTGACGAACTACTACGCCGAGACCGCCGCGAGCCGGGCTGCGCGCACGCCCTCGCAATGAAGCGAGATTAGTTTAGGCTCGCGGGGTCGAGTGCTCGCGCCGTCGAACGGAGAGAGGCATGTATAAGAAGATCTTGGTCGCAGTGGACCTCACGGCCGACACGGCGCCGATCGTGGCACGTGCGAAGGCGCTCGCGAAGATACATGGTGCGGAAATCTCGCTCTTGCACGTCATCGAGCCCGTGCCGCTCGTGACTCCGTTCGACGTGCCCGACGTGATGGCGCCGACGGTGCTGCAAACTCAAGACGAGCTCGCGGCGGGCGCGCAGAAGCGGCTCGAGAAGCTCGCTGCCGATCTCGGCGTACCGCCGAGTCGCGCCGAAGTGATCGTCGGCAACACGCAGGCGGAGATCGTCCGCGCGGCGAGCGACGGCGGCGCCGAGCTGATCGTGCTCGGCGGCCGCGAGCGTCACGGGTTGTCGTTGCTCGTGGACTTCACCGAGGACGCCGTGCTGCACAAGGCCGCATGCGACGTCCTCGTGGTCCGGGTCAAGCCGAAGGCCTGACCCGTACGAATCAGCCCATCGCGGGCAGGATCGCGTCCTTCTTGTTCTTGACGAACTGCTCGAACGTCTGCAGGGCAGGGTTCAGCTTGCGCGCGGTATCCGCGCTGCGCGCCGCGAGCATTTCCTTCTCGAAGTCGCGGTATGCCTGGAACATGTTGCCCATCTCGTCCGCACCCGGGAATCCGAAGCCGCGATAGACGTCGGCCTCGACCGCGTTGTACTTGACCGGGCCTACGCCGAGCACCTTGCTGAGCGTCTTGCCCATCTGGTCGATCGTGAGCGCCTCGCCGTAGATGCCGATGGTCTTGCCGATGTACTGCGAGCCGCCCTTGAAGATTCCGTACGCGACCTTGCCGATGTCGTCGGCCGCGATGCCCGCCATCTTCGCGGTGCCCATCGGGAACGTCCACGCGAGCTGACCGTCCTGACCTTTCTTCGGGGCGAGGCCGAACATGTAGAGGTTGTCCCAATAGAATGACGTGACGAGGAAAGTCGTCGGCACGCCCGTGAAGAACTCGTTCGCCTCGGCCTTCGCGTCGAAGTGCGGCACGCGATACTTCTGCTGCAGCATCGGCATACGCTTGTCGTCGGGCTTCATGAACTTGCGGATGTCCTCGAGCGTCGACCAGATCACATGCTTGACGCCCGCGGCCTTCGCGGCGTCGGCGACGTTCTTGGCCTGCGCCTTCTCCTTCTCGCCCGAGAAGTGCTCCCAGAAGTTCGTGACGGCGTAGACGCCGTACGCGCCGGCGAACGCCTTCTTGAGGCTCTCGACGTCGTCGAGGTCCGCCTTCACGACTTGCGCGCCGGCCGACGCGAGGGCCTTCGCCTTGTCCTTGCTCGTGTCGCGCGTGACCGCGCGGCACGCAAACCCGCCCGCGGAATCCGCGAGGATCGCTCGGCAGAGTCCGCCGCCCTGCGAGCCCGTCGAGCCAAGTACTGCGATGATTTTCTTGTCGGCCATGATGAATCCCTCGATCAGACGTTTCGGAAGAAGAGCCGAAGCATAAACGCGTTTCGCGAGGGAGAGTAGAGGCGAGCGCGCGTGGACGGCCGCCGAACGGCCCAAGCAACAGTGCTAGTGCGTGGCCTGCTGCTGCTCGTGGAGCATCGTCTCGAACCGTTTCTCTTGCGCCGCGATATGCGCGAGATAGCCGGCGTGATCGACGAACGGGTTCGGCTCGCCGGGTTTGCGGTCCTTGAGCACGGCGTATTTCTCGTTCAGTCCGTAGAAGAATCCGTGCGATCCCAAGAACACGTCGACCGGCAGCGAGCGTGCCTTCGCGAACGTCGCGACGTAGTCCGATGCGATTTGCGGATAGTCCTTGTTGCCGACGAGCACGTAACCGTCGTTGACGCCGAAGCTGCAAACGATCAGCGCGTGATACGTCTTGCCGTCCTCGCGCAGGTCGAGGCCCCAGCTCGTGCAGCCCTTCGTGTGACCCGGCGTGAGGTGAGCGGTGAGCGTCGTGCCGCCGAGCGAGACAGTGTCGCCGTCGTGCAGCACGCGGTCGATCGGATGCTCCTTGCCGCCGGGACGCATGTTGCGCAGCGCCGGCACGTCCTGCTCCATCGCCATCACGGTGGCGCCCGTGAGCTTCTTGACGAGCGCGTCGCCCTCCATGTGATCGCCGTGCGCGTGACTGCCGAGCAGAATCTTGATGTCGGTGAACTTGAAGCCGAGCGATTCGACGTTCTTCTCGAGGAACGGCACGGTGCTCTCGAAGTCGCTGTTGACGAGGATGTTGCCGGCGGGCGTTACGATCAAGAACGAGCCCAGCTGCGCGGTGCCGACGAAGTAGAGATTGTCCATTACGCGATGCGGCGGGAACGGTGCGTTCCAGTCGGTTTGGGATTGTTGCGCGAACGCCGCGCCGGCCGCGAGCGCGAGGCAGAGCAGCAGCGATAGTCTGCGCATGAGTGAGCCTGCACGGCACGCCGCGAAGCGCGGCGCGTCACTAGAGCACGCGCGCATAGGCCGGTCAAACGCGACCGCGGCCGTCGCCGGTGACGCGTCTGCTCGCAGCGCTCTGCCGGCTGGGGCAGGGGACTTCGATGCAACTGCGGGTCCGCTGCGTGGTGCGCGCGAGCGTGTGGCGGAGAGGGAGGGATTCGAACCCTCGATACGCCTTTTGGGCGTATACACACTTTCCAGGCGTGCGCCTTCAACCGCTCGGCCACCTCTCCGGATTCGCTAGCCCCCGCGTCCGCGGGGCCGGCAGCGTAGCATGCTTTGCGCGGGCTCGGCTTCGTCTGGACTTTGCGGGCGGCTTGCATCCGTGAGGCCACGCCGCCACCTCAGTGACTTCGCACGTCGCGTGAGTCGCCCTGCGCGCGTCACGGGCTGGTAAAGTAGTGTTGGTCCGCGTCGGTTCCCCCGCGACAACAAGCCGTGAACCCCGTCAGGCCCGGAAGGGAGCAGCGGTAGCGGTCGAGTTGGGTGCCGGGGTCGGGCTGGCGCGGACCTCCCACGATCACAAAGGAGATCGCTTGAGCTATCGGGTTCTTGCACTGAAATGGCGGCCTCGGCGCTTCGACCAGCTGGTCGGGCAGCCGCACGTCGTGCAGGCGCTCGTGAACTCGCTCAAGGAGCAGCGGCTCCACCACGCCTACCTGTTCACCGGCACTCGCGGCGTCGGCAAGACGACGATCGCGCGGCTGCTCGCGAAGGCGCTGAACTGCGAGACGGGCATCGTCCCGGAGCCGTGCGGCGTCTGCTCGACGTGCGTGGCGATCGACGAGGGCCGGTTCATCGACCTGATCGAGGTCGACGCGGCCTCGCGCACGAAGGTCGACGACACGCGCGAGCTGCTCGACAACGTCCAATACGCGCCGACTCGAGGGCGGTTCAAGGTGTACCTCATCGACGAGGTGCACATGCTGTCGGCGCATTCGTTCAACGCGCTACTGAAGACGCTCGAGGAACCGCCGCCGCACGTTAAGTTTCTATTCGCCACGACAGATCCGCAGAAGTTGCCGGTCACCGTGCTGTCGCGCTGCCTGCAATTCAACCTGCGGCGGCACACGGTGGCCGAGATCGAGTCGCGGCTCGCCGAGATCTGCAAAGCCGAGGCGATCCCCGCCGACGCCGACGGACTGAAGGCGCTTGCGCGCGCGGCCGACGGCAGCATGCGGGACGCGTTGAGCTTGCTGGACCAAGGCGTCGCGTTCGGCGCCGGCAAGGTCGAGGGCCCCGCGATCCGCGCGATGCTCGGCACGATCGACCGCGAGCACGTGTTGCGGTTGCTCGCGGCGCTCGCGGATCAGGACGGCACCGCGCTGCTCGGCGAAGTGGACCGGCTCGACGAGCGCTCGCCCGATTACGGCGCCGTGCTCGACGACCTACTCGCGGCGTTGCAGAACATTGCGGTGTTGCAGCTCGTGAAGGGCCGGCTCGACGACGCCGAGGTCGAGGCACTCGCGCCGCTCGCCGCGCGTCTGACGCCCGAGGACGTGCAACTGTATTTTCAGATCGCGCTTAGCGGTAGGCGCGACCTCGCGGTCCTGCGGGACCCGCGCGTAGGTTTCGAGATGACGCTGCTGCGGATGCTCGCGTTTCGCCCGGTGGACGTCGACGCGCCGCGCGCGACTGCTGGGGCCGCCACCGGCGCTCCACGCGCGCCACAGCCCTCCGGACCGAATCGCGCCGCGAGCGGCCCCGTTGCGCCGCCGCAGGCGCCCGTCGCACCGCGGCGGGAGGCGCCGGTCGGCGTGCCAAACGCAGGGCCGCGCGTAGCCGACGCGACCAACGGCAAGCGCAACGGCGTTCCGGGCGGCGACGTTGACTGGCCGGCTTTGCTCCGTTCGCTCGATCTGCGCGGGCCGGCGCGACAGCTCGCCGATCATTGCGACCTGCAATCGCACGCGGGCGGCGCTTGGCAACTCGTTCTGCCGGCCGACAAGCAACACTTGAACACTCAGCAGCTGCGCGGCCGAATCGAAGGTGCGCTGCGCGAGCATTTTGGCCGCGAGCTACGGCTTGCCATAGTGTCCGGAACGCCGTCGCGTCCGACGCCCGCAGACCTTCGGCTCGCGAGCGAGAACGAGCGCATGCGCGCCGCGCGCGAGGCGATCGAGAGCGATCCGAACGTCCGGGCGCTTCAGGAGCAGCTCGGCGCCACGCTCGAGGCCGACAGCATCCGACCGGCGAAATAGCTCGAGGGAACGATGAAGCGATCGAGGTACCCGATGAAAGGACTGAGCCAGTTGATGCGCCAGGCGCAGGAGATGCAGGCGAACATGCAGAAGGCCCAGGACGAGCTCGCCTCGATCGAGGTCGAGGGCACCGCGGGCGGCGGTATGGTCAAGGTGATCGTGACGTGCAAGCATGAGGTGCGGCGCGTGACGATCGAGCCGGCGCTGCTCGGCGACGACAAGGAGATGCTCGAAGACTTGATCGCCGCTGCGTTCAACGACGCGCGCGTCAAGGTCGAGCGCACGGTCCAGGAGAAGCTCTCGGCCGTCACCGGCGGTCTTGCGTTGCCGACGGGTCTGAAGCTGCCGTTCTGACCAACGTGGCCGACGCTTATTCGCCGCTGCTGAGTCAACTGATCCAGGCCCTCCAGTGCCTGCCGGGCGTCGGCGTGAAAACGGCGCAGCGGATGGCGTTTTATTTGCTCGAGCGCGATCGCGGCGGCGCCGATCGCTTGTCGAACGTGCTCGATGAGGCACTGCGCTCGATCCGCAACTGCGAGCGCTGTCGCATGCTGACGGAAGAAACGCTCTGCCGATTCTGCGCCAGCGATCGGCGCGATGCGGGGCAGCTCTGCATCGTCGAGACGCCGGCCGACCTGCTCGCGATCGAGCAGTCGGGCGCCTACAGCGGACGCTACTTCGTGTTGATGGGACATCTCTCGCCGATCGACGGCATTGGGCCGAGCGAGCTCGGTCTCGAGCTGCTCGAGCGGCGTTTCGAGCAAGAGGGATTCGCGGAGGTGGTCTTGGCGACGAGCGTGACGGTGGAAGGTGATGCGACAGCAAACCTCGTCGCGGCGCTCGCGCACAAGCACGGCGTGCGGGCGAGCCGCATCGCGTACGGCGTGCCCGTCGGCGGCGAGCTCGAGTACATCGACAGCGGCACGTTGTCGCGCGCGCTGCGCGGCCGGCGCGAGATCGAGTCGGTTCCCGGAAGCCGCTGATGATCGATCGCGACCCGAGCTGCCTCTTTTGCAAGATCGTCGCGGGCGAAATTCCCTCGACTCGTGTCTACGAGACCGAGACATTGCTGGCGTTCAAGGACATTCACCCGCAGGCTCCGTTTCATTGTCTAGTGATTCCGAAGATTCACCGTGCGACGCTGAACGATCTCGGTCCGAGCGACGAGAAGCTCATCGGGTCGCTGTTGCTCGCGGCGAAGCGCATCGCTGCCGACGCGTCGCTGCCGGGCTACCGGGTTGCGATGAACGTCGGCCGCGAAGGCGGCCAAGTCGTCTTCCACGTGCACCTGCACGTGCTCGGCGGTCGCCCGCTCGCGGGCGCGCTAGGCTAGCCCTCACGCCGGATTTGCCAATGAACCGTAAAGAGAACTTGATCTGGATCGACCTCGAGATGACGGGGCTGAATCCCGACAAGGACCGGGTCATCGAGATCGCGACGGTGGTCACGGACAAGGAGCTCACGGTGCTCGCCGAGGGACCCGTGTGCGCGATCCACCAGTCTGACGAGGTCCTCGCGGGCATGGACGATTGGAACACGCGCCAACATGCGATGTCGGGCCTCGCCGAGCGCGTGCGAGCAAGCACGACGACCGAGCACGAAGCCGAGCAGGCAGACGCTCGCGTTCTTGCGCAGGCACGTCGACCTCGGGGCTTCCCCGATCTGCGGTAACAGCATTTGCCAGGACCGGCGCTTCTTGATCCGTCACATGCCGGAGCTCGCGAGCTTTTTCCATTACCGCAATCTCGACGTGTCGACCCTCAAGATCCTCGTGAAGCTCTGGATGCCGGATATCGCGGGTCGTTTCGAGAAGAACTCCGTGCATCTCGCGCTCGCCGACATCCACGACTCGATACGCGAGCTGCGTTTCTATCGCGAGCAGCTTTTCAAGAGCTGATCCGCCTCCGGCGGCGAATGAGCCGCAATCGACAGAAAACGAAACTCTCGGTTTTCAAGGCCGGACGGATAGGCTAGTCTCGGCAAAACTGCAGGATTGGGGGTATTCGATGATGGCGCGGATCGCTGCTCTTGCGTGTCTTCTGTGTGCGACGCTCGCGCACGCGGAGACGCGCTACATCACCGACAAGCTGTCGGTGGAGCTGCGCCGCGGACCGGGGAATGAGTACAAGATCACGCGCAACCTCGATGCCGGCCTCTCGGTCGAAGTCGTCGAACAGACGCCTGAGGGCTACTCGCGCGTGCACGTGGGTGACACCGAAGGCTGGGTGCTGACGCAATTCCTGACCACGGAGAGGAGCGCGCGCGACCGCCTTGCCGTGGCCGAACGGGCGGCGAGCGATGCGAAGGCGCGCGCGGCCGATCTCGAGCGCCAAGTCGCGGAGCTGACTGCACAGCTCGGCGACACGAAAACCGAGCTCGACCACACGCGCGACAACCACGAACATGTGAGCCGCGAGCTCGCCAACATCAAAACCGCGGCGGCCAACGTCGTCGAGATACAGCAGCAGAACGAGAGTCTGCGGCAGAAGACGGTCGACCGCGACCGGCAAGTCGAGGAGCTCACCGCAGCGAATGGCGCGCTCTCCTCGCGCAGCCGTCAGAACTGGTTCATCGTAGGTGCGGCGGTGTTGTTCGGCGGAATCGTGATCGGTTTGATCGCGCCGAGCTTACGCCGTAAGCGTCGCTCCGACTGGTAGGGGCCAGGTTGCGAGCCGCCAGCTTTTCAGACAGTGTATCGCGCATGCTCGTCGACAGCTTGATCGTTCCTGAATGTATCTATCGACCCGGCAGTTTCACCGGGTTGATGACGCTGTACGAGAGCAATTACATCAAGCTGAGCCAGCTCACGACGGAGTTCGAATGGTCGGGGTGGTCGATGGTGTCGACGTCCGCCCGGGACAAGGACCTGCATGCGCAGCTCGTGCGCCGAGAGCCGTACACGACCACGCTGAAGCTCACGTACTGGTTCGAGGAATCGGGCGGAGTGCTGGTGCCGGACCCGGACCTCATTCTGCGGGTTTACCACGACGCACGGCTTGCCGAAGCCGTCTCCGGTCGCGACCGGCACACGCACCACAAACTGCGTGAGCTCGCCGGCGACAGCAGCTCGGAGCTCGATCGCCGTTGGCGGATCAACATGATGCTGAACAAGTGGCTCGACTATCTTTTCGACGTCGGCCATTGCCTCCACGGACCCTCAGAGAAGGCCGTTTCGCGAGCCTGAGACGTCCCGATCTTGCTCTGAATCACGGTTTGCCGAGCGCCCGAGGGCTATATTCGCGGCTGGCACGGTAGACAGAATCCTCGCATGTTGGGAGCGCTACTCGAGAAGCAGCGCGCGGAATCCGCAGAGCAGCTGCTGAAGCTCTATTGGAACCGGGCGGGCGTCAAGCGCGAGCTCAAGGCGCTGCGTCGCGAGCGTTTCGAGTTGCTCGACAAGCTCAAGGAGCAGGAGGGCGCGATCGTCCGCGCACAGGAGCAGCTCGAGGGTCTCGAGCGGCTTCTGACCAATCCGCTGGCTGCGGCGAATGCGATGGTCTACTTCCAGCTCCGCCATCTCTGGCGGATCGGCGCGCAGCGGCTAGAGCAATTCGGCAAGGAGCTCCAGCTGCAGCGAGAGAAGCGCGAGCGCGCTGCGCTGCACGAAGCTGAGACGGCGAAACGCAATCGGCGCCTCGACGCGATCAACGAGAAGGTCCGTGGGCTCATCGAGAAGCGCAAGGCCGTCATCGACGAATCGACGCGCCTCGAGCAGCAGCTCGAGAAGATGAACAAACTGATCCGCTTCTTTCGAGGCCCCCGCATCAAGACTCGGCTCGAAGGTCTCGGGAATGGCCGGCAGATGCTCGACGAGAAGCTCGAGGAGCTCAAGGAGCTTGCCGAGAAGATTCAGGGCGAGCCGCTGCCGGAGGCCGAGGAGCTGTCGCTCGAGAGCCGGCGTCTGATCAACACGGCCGTGATTGCGCTAGCGCAGCATCTCGTCGTGCATTTCTCCGAGCACGATCTCGCGTCTCTCGCGAAGACGGCCACGGAGCGTGCAGTCGGCGACATGAAATTCGGCGATCGGCGCGATTGCGATCGGATGGTCGAGCGCGTGCGCGAGAAGATCGAAGAGGTCAAGCAGCAGAAGGCGCTGGCCGATCACGTGAAGAAGCGAGCCGACCAGCTGCTGGCCGAAGTCAAATACCGCAACGACACCGATTCCGTGCCGACGGTAGAGAGCCTACAGCTGATTAGCAGGTTGCCGGGGCCGCAGCCGAGCGACGGCGATCTCACGCGGCGCTCGAGCGACGCGCCGCTGCGGATCAACGTGCTCGCGGACGGCTACTGGGACCTGCTCGATATTCTGCGCTGAGCCCTTCGCGCTCAGTGCGCCTTCGTGGTCTCGGCCGGTCGCGAACCTTCCGACCCCGTCAGCAGCTGCCGTTGATGCGGATGCTGTAGCTCCGCCATATCCGCGACTACTCGTGCCGCCTCGCGCAGCAGGATCGTCTCGGGCAACTCCGCCGACTCGAGTTGGTCCACGCTCGCGAGCGGTGCAATGCCGAGCGCCGCGCGCCGCGTGTTCTCGCGCGCGAGGCGGCCTTGCTCGATCGCCTTGTTCTCCGCTTGCCGCGTCTTGAGGTTCAGCGACACCGCCTTTTGAGCGTTGAGCTCTTTGATCGCGGCAACGTCGCTGACGAGATAGCGGAAATCGGGGTCGTTCGCGGAGCGAGTGGTTTCATGTGATCTCAGAGTATCGAGCTCCGCATCGAGTCCCGGCACCGGGCGGAAACGAGTCGGCTGGATCCGGTCCCAGGGCAGGGCGGTGTCGCGCGTGCTCTCGCCAACCGTCGCGGTGTCGACCATCGACGGCAGCTCGATGTCGGGAATCACGCCGCGGTGTTGGGTGCTCTCGCCGGTGACGCGGTAGTACTTGCCGATCGTGAGCGTGAGCTGGCCGTTGTCAGTCCCCCGCATCAAACGGTCGAGCGGGAACAAGTTCTGCACCGAGCCCTTGCCAAACGTCTGCTGGCCGATGATCACGCCGCGGTCGTAGTCTTGAATGGCCGCCGCGAAGATCTCGGATGCGCTCGCGCTATAGCGGTCCACGAGCACCGCGAGCGGGCCCGTGTAGATAGCGCCGGGGCTCGGGTCGTCGAGCACTTGGATGTTGCCGCGCGTCTCGCGAAGCTGAACGACCGGGCCGCGGTCGATGAAGAGGCCGCTGAGCTCGGTGGCCTCGGACAGATGGCCGCCGCCGTTCGCGCGCAAGTCCATCACGATGCCGTCGACGCCGCCCTCGGCCTTGAATTCGTCGATCAGGCGGGTCACGTCGCGCGAAGTGCTCGTGTAGTCGTCGTCGCCGCGGCTCCGAGCGGCGAAGTCCTGATAGAAGCTCGGGACGGTGATCACCCCGATCTTGAACGTTCTGGCTGTCGAACGGTATTTCGAGCGTCGTCTTCTTCGCCGCTTGCTCCTCGAGCTTGATCTTGTCGCGGGTGAGCTCGAGCGTCTTCTCGGGTGATCCCGGGGTAGCACCGGCCGGCAGGATCTGGAGGCGCACGCGTGTGCCGCCAGGGCCGCGAATCTTCGATACGACGTCGTCGAGCCGCCAGCCGATCACGTCGACGAGCTCGCCGGACTTGCCTTCGCCGACGGCCGTGATGCGATCGCCTTCTTTGAGCTGGCCGTCGACCTTCGCAGGCCCGCCCGGGATGATGTTCATCACCTTGACGAAGTCATCCTCGAGCTGGAGCGACGCGCCGATCCCGTCGTACGACAGGCTCATCTGGATCCGATATTCCTCGCTCTGGCGCGGCGACAAGTAGCTCGAATGCGGATCCATGTTGTGCGCGACCGCGTTCATGTACGTCTCGAACACGTCGTCCGAGGTGAGCTGGGTCACGCGCTTGTAGGACCGCTCGTAACGCTCCTTGAGCGTTTTTTTGGCGTCCTCCCACTCCTTGCCGGCGAGTATCAGGCGCAGCGCGTCGCTCTTGACGTTCTGCCGCCAAACCTCGTCGAGCTCCTGCGTCGATGCCGGCCAGGGCAGCATGCTGCGATCCCAGCGATACGACTCGTCGACGGTGAAGTCCGGCTTGGTGTCGAGCAGCATGATCGCGTAGTCGACTCGCTCCGCCGCGCGCTTGCGGAAGAGGTTGAACATGTCGAAGACTGGTTGGAGCTCGCCGCTGCGAGTCCGGTCGTCGAGCTCGTACCGGAGGCGGTTGAAGCTCGCGACATCCGTCGCGGTGAAGTACATTCGGTTGCCGTCCAGCGTATCGAGGTAGCGGTCGAGAATCGCGGACGACAGCGAGTTGTCGAGATGTGGTTGCGAGTAGTGCAGCTCTTCGATGAGCTTGGTGACGTTACTGCTGATCGCCGGCTGCTTTGGATCCATTTGGATCGGCTTCAGCGGCTCGACCGCCGCGTACGCCACGGTGACGGTCGATAAGATCAATGCGCCGGTCCAAATCCGGCCGAGAAACTCCCTCACGTGACCTCCTTGGGGATCCGTGGCGAAGACGGTATGCGTCCGACAAGTGTCCTTTCGTTGGCCTGGCGAATCAAGCCCGAGGCCAAGAAAACCCGATGGCGGTCACGACAAGATTTGTCACGGCTCGCCGCGCATGGAGCCATCCATTGAGGCCTTCCGTAGTGCTGCTCGGATTCGTGCTCGGAAGCGCGGGCGCCATCACGTTCGGGCTTTTCGGAGTAGCCGTCGTATTCACGTGGCTGCTGCCCGAATATCCGCGCCTCGAGAACGAGCTGCCGACGCTCTGGCGAACTCTCGGCATGTTCGGTGCTTTGACCGGTGCGGCTGCGCTGAGTTTCTACGGCCAACTGAGGATGACAGGTTGGCGCTGGGCGCCGATCGTCGTCTTATTGCTCGGGATCGCCGCCGTGGGCTGGATCTTGTGGCCTCGCTGAGGGAAAGCGCTGCCAACTTCCTCAATTCTTCTTGTTGCGACCAATGCGTTCCCACGACGCGCTCCGATTGAACGCGCCAGTGTTGTACGGATCGAAACCGTCGTCAGTCGGTCGGTCCAGCGTGAGTTGCGGGTTATCGAGAAGGTCCATCGGACCCAGATTCTTCTTCGGCTTCTTCGCCGTGGCGGGCTTGGCCGGGGGCTGCGCCGCCTGTGGCGAGCCCGCCGCAGGGCGCGCGGGCGCCTCGTTGCGCGACATGGCCGGCGTTCGCTGCTGGGGCTGCGGCCGTGGCGGCGACGGGTTTTGGCGCGCACCGAAGCGCAACTCGCTGAAGTCGAACGGACCCGAGTTCGAGTCCCAGCCGAGCCAACGTTTCAAAAGTCTAAGCATGGAATTCGCCGCAGCGGCCGTGCTTCCAACGCGGCCCACGCCGCACATAGAGTGTCGGGATAAATCCTAGAAAAAGATAGCAGATGAGCCAACTTGCCGACCATGCTTCGCGTGAATCTGTGAAGCGAATCACACGGGGCGCGCCCGCCAAGTGCGCCTGATCAACCGGGCGAGCTGCACGAACACATACGGGCTCAGCACGAGCAGCCACGCCGAGGGCTCGAGCTGCAAGAAGTCGGACCAAACCTGGTCCGCGAGCGCGAGCGGTCCGCCGCCGCCGGCGTATTCGCCCGCGACCTGTCGGCCGACCCAGTAGATGGCCAGCGGAAGCAACACCAAACCCGCCGCGAATAGCGCGGCTGCGATCGCAATTTCGCGCCTGATGGTCCGGCCCTGCAACGGCAAACCTGTCTAGTGTGCCATCGTTTCCAGAAAGCGGAACTGGCTCTCGCCGACGGTCACGACATCCCCGTGATGCAACTCGTGGCGGTCGACCCGGACGGAGTTCACGAATACGCCGTTCGTGCTGCCGAGATCCTCGATTACGACGCCGCCTCGCGGTGACACCGTCAGCCGCGCGTGCTCTCGGCTCACGAAATGGGTGAGTATCTGAATGTCGCAAGCCGAGCTGCGGCCGATCGTTACCGTTCCCTTCGCGAGCGCAAACCGGCGCGGGCCGTCGCTAGTGAGGCAGACCAATGCCGGCGTGCTCGCCGAATCGGGCGCGGCGTCGGCGCGTTGCATAGTTTTCGAATCGCGAGTTTGGCGCGACGCGTCCGGCACATTCAGCTGCACGAGCGCACCGGGGCGTTGCTGGATCTCGAGCTGCAGCGTCCGTATTCGCTCGTCGCGCGCAGCGAGTGCCCGGTCCTTCTCGACGAGAGCCTGCTCCAACCTGGTGGCATCCGCACGGGCCTGCTCGAGCTGCGCGCGCGTGTCGGCGAGCTCTTTACGCGCGGCTTCGAGATCGGCCGCCGCGCTCGTCGATTCCGCTTGGAGTGGCTTGGCGCGCTGCGCAACCTCACGGTCGAGCTTGCCGTCATCGGCAGGTGCTCGTCGCTCGATCTCCGCGCGAAGTGTCGCGACTTCCCGGCGCTCGACCTCACGCTCCTGACGCAGCCGCTCCACCTCGGTCCGTGCCTCAGCCGTCTCCTTGTGCAGCAGGTCGGCATTGTCGAGCAGGCGCGCGATTCGGCTGTCCCGGTCGGCGATTTCGGCCGCGAGGCCGTCCTCGACGCCGCGACTCTCCTTGATCGCCGATCGTGCCGCATCGAGCGCGCCCGTGAGGCTGCCTATCGCGGTGTCTTTCTCGTTCAGCAGCCGTTCGATCTCGAGCCAACGGGTGGAGAGCCGTTCGATGTCGCGTTCCAGCTCCTCTGTTTTCGCCGCGCGTTGCTCGAGATCCTTCTTGAGCCCTTCGATGCTCTCCGCTTCCTCAGAGACCAACGCCATGACACGCGCGGTGTGCTCGCTGTCCTCATCCTCGGGGACGGCAATCAAGTGCTTGTCCGACTCGAAGACGGCGGTCTCGATGAGGACCGGCAGCTCGTCGGTGAGGTCGACGTCCGAGAGATCGATGTCGATGCGATCATCCTGATCGGGATCTATCGGCATTTCAGCGCCTTATCGCTAATTCTTGAGGTAAATTTTAAAGTGTTACGTCGGGCGGCTCGGCATCCCGTGGATGTCGCTATGCGCGACTCTCGTGGCTACAAGCGCGTCGGCGCGCCGATTGGCGTGCCGCGGCGACCGCCGCGCGAGCCATTGTCAAATCAAACTGCGCTTCGTCGCGCCGCCGCCGTCGCGTCCCTTAGCCGATACCCGGCTCCGGGCCCGAGCCGTAACCATGCGGCGAGGTCAGGAACTGCTTCAGCTGCTGCGTGAGACCGCGACACGCCGCCGCTTGCGGCCGCGCAATGAGCGGGATCGGGATGATGATCGCCGGCATCACCGAGCGGCCTTTGACGTCGGCGTGGATGGTTCCCGCGGACTCGGCCTGCTTGATGTCCCAAACCGTCGCGTCGTAGCGCGAGTCGTCTTCCCACCAAGCGAGCCCCATGCAGCCCGCGCCGCCGATCCCCGCCGCGCAGGTGATGCCGCCGCCGCTCGCGACGCGATCCGTCGAGCCGTCGAGCCAGACGACGTATCGGACGCCGGTGTTCTTCACCTGCTGCATGACCGCGGGCTTCTCGAGCAGACGAGACAGATCGTCAGTGCTGAGCGGAGCCGTCGACGGCTCGAACCACGGGTACATGCTGTCCTCGAACGCCTTCGTCGAATGCACCTCGAGGCGGCCATCGCCCTTCGCGAGCGCGTCGCTGATGCACTGCACGAAGCCCTCTTCCGCTTCGTGGTTCGAATGTTGCTTGCGGGCCAGCACGACGAGTTGCTCGCCCTTACTGATGACCACATCTGTCTGCTTATACGGCTCCAGGTGTGTCTCGACGCCGCAGGAGGCGAACAGCGGCCCGAGGACCGCCGCCACCAGCCAGGGCCGGGCTGCGAACGAGCTAGTTCTTGGGTTCTGATTGTGCCGTTGCGACACCGGCTGCTGCCGTTGATTCATGTTGCTTCTCCGCTAGCCAGACCTTGATCTGAGGCTGCTGGGCAAACTTGGTGGAAATCGCTGCGCCGACTTCGCGCATTGCGGTGATCGCTGCCTTCTGAACGGCGTCCTGTCGGCTGTGACTGAGTTGGCGCTTCCCATATCCGCTGACGGGCCACGCAGCGATCATGTTCCCGTTCGGCTCGAACAGAGTGAGCTGATACTGCATCCAGACTTCGACGAACTTGTTCTTCTCGTTGACGGGCACATCGAACTCGAATTTCTCGAGCGTCGTCTTCAAGACACCGTCGAGCGACTCGTCGGTCGGCACCGCGCTGACCTTGCGTGTCTCGCGGAACATCTTCGAGTACAGCGGGTCCAGCATCGCGACGTTGGCGTCGCCGAGCGCGATCGTCCAGAGAGACTCGTCGCGAATCTCTTCCTGGTAGATGTAGTTGTAAAGCTCCTCGGGAATGATGATGCCCATGCGGACGGGCAGCGCCTCGACGAGCGGCGACGGAAACTTGGACTCGACGATCACGTTGGACGAGCACGCCGCCAGGAGCACCCCGGCTGCGATTGCCGACCAGACGCGCAGCGAGCGAATTCGAGACGGGATCGGCATGAGCCGGATTCTACGTCCTCCCCGGACCCTTGCGTAGCGGTTTCAACGTTAACATCGAAGCGAGCCCGGCCAAAGATCGACGGCCGGTGTCGACCGCTTATGACCGCAGTCCAGGGGCAAAGATCCCACGGTACTGGAGATGAACCTTCCGGGCCGCGGTCGGGACGCGCGCGGCTCGCGGTCGGTTCGAGCGGAAGGTTCGAAGGCCTCAGCGTTGCGCGTCGTCGCGGCGTCGGGCCCACTGCCGTGCCGGTCTTTGCCGGCGATGAAGGTGATGTCGACACGCCGGTTCTGCGCGCGGTGCTCGGCCGTGTCGTTCGCGACGCGCGGCTGGGTGTCTGCGTGCCCGCTCACCTCGAGCCGCGCCGGCTCGACGCCGGCCGCGAGCAGCTCGTGAGCGACCGACGCGGCGCGCGCGGCCGAGAGGTCCCAGTTGGAGCGGTACATGCCGCCACTCTTGATCGGCACGTTGTCGGTGTGCCCGGCGACCGTGATTGCGCCCGGCATGCTCACGATGAGCCGGCCCACCTTGGCGAGCGCGTCGTGGGCTCCCGCCTCGATCTCGGCGTTGCCGGAAGCGAACGAGTCCTTTTCGAGCAGCTGAATGACCACGTTCGTGCTGTCGCGGCGAATCACGATTCGGCCGTCCTGGATTTCCTGGCTGAACAGATCCCTGAGCCGCTGCGTACGCTCTTCGGCCTGCTCCTCCTGCGCCTTGAGCTCCTTGAGCCGCTGCCTCGAGGCCGAGGTCGAGCGTGTTGAGATCGGAGTCGACGGTGTGCTGGCGTACTTCGTTGCGATCGGTGGGCTCGGGAGTGCCCGGGCTGAATTCTTGGGCGTCGAGGCTCGTGCCCTTCGGGGGCCCATCGGCCAGCACCGTCGTCTGGACGCCGAAAGCCTCGTGCATCGCGCCCGACATGAGCTTGAACTTCTCCGCGTCCATCTCGGAGAACGACAGCATCAGCACGAAGAAGCACATCAAAAGGACCATGAGGTCCGCGAACGTGACGATCCACGGCGGCGCGCTGTAAGTCTTCGGCGCCTCGTCGCCGTAGCTGCTCATCGCGGCGCCTAGGCTGCGCGCTGCTCTTCGGCGCGCCGCGATTTCGGCAGGTAGTTCTTGCAGCAAGTCGCGCATCAGGCGCGGATGCTGTCCGTCCTGGATGCTCATCACGGCATCGATGATCAGGGACTTCGCGAGGCGCTCATCGGTGCTGCGCAGAGCGAGCTTGTCGGCGATCGGGATCGCGATCAGGTTCGCGATCATCGCTCCGTACAACGTCGTGAGCAGCGCGATCGCCATCGCGGGCGCGATCTGCTTCGGGTCGTTCATCGAGCCGAGCATCTGCACTAGGCCGATCAGCGTGCCGATCATCCCCATCGCGGGCGCCGCGTCGCCGATCGCTTTGAAGATCGCCTGACCGTCGCGGTGGCGCTTCAGCGTGAGGTCGAGGTCCTTGCTCAGGATCACGCGCACGACCTCGGGGTCGTGACCGTCGACGATCGAGGTTCACCGCCTTGCTTGAAGAAGTCGTCGGGGACGTCGGCATCCTCGAGCGCAAGCAAGCCGCTCGCCCTGGCCTGGTTCGCGAGCTCGATCGATTTGTCGATCAGGTCTTGCGGCTCGGGCACGCGATAGTGAACGCCTTGATCGCGACCTTGGTTGCGTTCAGGAACTGGCGCAAGCTGAATTTCATCAGCGTCACGAGCAACGTGCCGCCGAGCACGAGCACGAGCGAAGGCGCGTTCACGAACGCGGCGACCGAGCCGCCGAGCACGATCGCCGTGCCGACCACGATGCAGACGCCGACTAGGCCGATCAGAGTTGCTGGATCCACGCCGATTCCTTTCGATTCGTGCTCGCCTTTGCGAGACATCGCGCGTTGAACGCGAGCTGCCCGCAAAGGCACTCAACGGTTATCGTCTCGCCGCGAGGTTTCTGAAGGCGGCCGACGGCTGCGGCGAGCCTCGATGTCGAGCGTGCTAAAGTGGGAATCGGATTTTGGTACGCAACTCACGGGGTTGCGTGCGAGGAGGCGAGGATGTTTCGGCGTCAATTCTGGCTGATTCTGTGCGTGGTCT
This sequence comes from uncultured Gammaproteobacteria bacterium, assembly GCA_963841645.1. GTDB lineage: Bacteria > Pseudomonadota > Gammaproteobacteria > Steroidobacterales > Rariloculaceae > FEN-1219. The sequence goes on from CAWJDS010000005.1 coordinate 242,227, forward strand.
CGGCCGCGCCCGCGTTCGCGGACGACGCGCGCCAAGTACTCGATCGATGCGTCCGGCTCGGACGTCCACTGGCTCGTTTACAAGGCCGGCAGCCTTGCACGCCTCGGCCACAACCACGTGATCTCCATTCCCGATCTCGCCGGCAGCGTGACCGCGAATCCGACGGACCTTTCCGCGTCGCGCTTCGACGTGCAGTTCAAGGTCGGGACACTCGTGGTCGACGACGCGAAGCTCCGCAGCGGCCTCGGCCCGGATTTCGCCAGCGTTCCGAGCGCCGACGACATCGCGGGCACGCGCAAGAACATGCTGAGCGATCGCGTCCTGATGGGCGAGAAGTACCAGACGATCAAGGTAACGGGCGTCGGGCCGGCTGGCCCGGACGGCGCGCAGACCTTGAAGATCACCGTCGAGTTGCTGGGCCGCAGTGTGCCGCTCGACCGTGCCGACCAAGGTAGAGGTGCACGGCGACGACCTGACCGCTAGCGGGGAGTTCGAGCTCACCCACACGACGCTCGGCATGATGCCGTTCACCGTGATGCTCGGCGCGCTTCAGGTCGCCGACAACATGAAGTTCGTCTACCGAGATCCACGCAGTCGCTGCGTCGCCGTCGCGCTGAGCCGAGCGGGTCCGCAGAGGGCTCCCGAGGTTACCGCGATTCCGTCCTCTCTCACTGTGACTTGAGTCCCGTTGTCGGCGCTCAAGATTGCCCTGCGCGTAGCCGAAATCAGGCTCGAGTGGGCTCGGCTGCTCCCAAGCCGCGCTCGTGACGTTCAGGAGAGCAGGATGCTGGTCCTTGTCGGCTACGTGATCGTGGTCGGTGCAGTCTTCGGTGGTATTCGCGTTCGCAGGCGGCCATCTTGCCGCGATGTTGCAGCCCGTCGAGCTTCTGATGATCGGAGGCGCGGCGCTCGGGGCTTTCATCGTAGGCAACCCCGGGAAGACGCTCAAGGCGACGTTCAAGGCGCTACCCTCGCTGCTGCAAGGGCTCGAAGTACACGAAGGCGTTGTACATGGAGCTCATGGCGCTGCTGTACGAGATCCTCGACAAGACTCGCAAGGAGGGGTTGCTCGCGATCGAGCGCGACATCGATGCTCCGAAGGAGAGCGCGCTGTTCCGCAAGTACCCGCGTGTTCTGAAGGACCATCACCTGGTCGAGTTCATCACCGACTACTTGCGGCTCATGGTGAGCGGCAAGCTGAACGCGCTCGAGATCGAGGCACTGATGGACGGCGAGATCGACACGCATCATCACGAAGGCGAGATCCCCGCGCACGCGCTGCAGCGAGTCGCCGACGGCCTGCCGGCGTTCGGCATCGTCGCGGCGGTCATGGGCGTCGTGCACACGATGGAGTCCGTCGGCCTGCCGCCGTCCGAGCTCGGCCTCCTGATCGCGCACGCGCTCGTCGGCACGTTCCTCGGCATCCTGCTGTCGTACGGATTCGTCGGCGCCGCTGACCGGCGTGCTCGAGCAGAAGCTGCACGAGGCGACCAAGGCGCTCGAGTGCATCAAGGTCACGCTGCTCGCGAGCTTGAACGACGCGGTGCCGTCGGTCGCGGTCGAGTTCGGCCGCAAGGTGCTCTACTCGACCGAGCGTCCGGGCTTCGCGGAGCTCGAGAAGCACGTGAAGGGCGCGGCGAAGGCCGCGCGCCGGCCGAAGAAGTAGCCGCGCAATGACCGACGAAGTCGAACGGCGCTCCGCTCGTCATCAGGCGGATCAAGAAGGTCAAGGGCGGCGGCCATCACGGCGGCGCGTGGAAGATCGCGTACGCGGACTTCGTGACCGCGATGATGGCGTTCTTCCTGTTGATGTGGCTGATCGGCTCGACGACGAAGGGCGATCTCGAAGGGTATCGCCGAGTTCTTCCGCACGCCGCTCAAGGTCGCGCTCGCCGGCGGCTCGGGCTCGGGCGACAGCTCGAGCGTCATTCAAGGCGGCGGCCAGGACCTCACGCGCAGCACGGGACAGGTGCAGAAGACCGATGCGCCCGCGAAGCGCCAGACGATCAATCTTCAGGCCGCGCGCGCCGAGCTCACGCGCCGCGAGCTCGAGAAGCTCGAGGGCCTGAAGAAGCGTTTCGAGGACGCGATCGACAAGGACCCGAAGCTCGCGCAGTTCAAGAACCAGATCAAGCTCGAGATCACGCCCGAAGGACTGCAGGTCACGGTCGTCGACGAGCAGAACCGCGCGATGTTCGACACGGGCAGCGCGTCGCGTGAAGGACTACACGCGCGACATCATGCACGCGATCGGCGGGCTCCTGAACGGCGTCGACAACGCGATCTCGCTCGCCGGTCACACGGACTCGAAGGCGTACGCGGGCGGCGAGCGCGGCTACTCGAACTGGGAGCTGTCTGCCGATCGCGCGAACGCGTCGCGACGCGAGCTCGTTGCGGGCGGCATGAACGAGAGCAAAGTGCTGCGCGTCGTCGGCTTGAGCTCGTCGCTGCCCCTCGATTCCGCTAATCCGCTGAACCCGATGAACCGCCGCATCAGCCTCGTCGTGCTGAACGAGAAGACGGAGCGGCAGATTCGCGGCTTGCCGGAAGAGCCGATGCAGGAGATCGAGAACGAGGTCGACGCGGCGAAGGCGCTCGGCCTCGATGGCGGCGCCGAGCCCGACACCGGGGCCGCGCCGGGCGGCGCTACACCGTCCGACCAACCCGCCACCGCGCCCGCCGAGCCGCCCGCGCCCGCGCGGGGCGAGCGGCTCGCCCAGCCGCAGGGCGGCGTGCGGAATCCGATCTAAGGCTCGAGCCTCAGCAGCAGCGCTTCACGCCGCTCCACTTGCGCTGCTGCTCGTCGCGGAAGAACTCGGCGCGGCTCGAGCGGCGGCGCATCGGCCGCATGGTGCGCGCGCCGGTGCGCGAGGTAGCGCTCGTATGCGTCGTCGCCGCTGATCGCGCGTAACGTCTGCCAGACAGCGCCGCATTAGCTCAGTCACGAACCCAATCCTCGACGAGGCGGCTCGGCACGTGCGGCGTCTCCGCCGTCGGCGGGCACCGCTTCCCGGTATGCGCCGCGTAGCACACGCGGCACGTCTCGAACGACGAGCACCCAAACCGTGATCAAGAAGAATAGAGTGAGCGCGGCGTCGAGTCGGTCGTTGAAGATGAGACGCGGCGCCTGGATCGCGGCGCTGCCCGTGATCGCGCCAGCTGCGAGCTGCTCGGCGAGATCGTTTGCGTGCGCGAGGAAACCGAGCTTCGCGTCGGGGCTGAAGAGCTTCTGCCATGCCGCCGTCGATGTCACGACGACGAGCCAGGCGAGCGGAGCGGCGGTCACCCACGCGAAGTGCGCTTTGCGCGACTTCACGATGATGGTCGTCGCGACGCAGAGCGCAATCGCCGCTAGCATCTGATTCGCGATGCCGAACAGCGGCCAGAGGCTGTTGATACCGCCGAGCGGGTCGATTACGCCGAAATAGAGAAAGTATCCCCAGCCCGCGACGACGAGGCCGCTGCAGATCAGCACGCTCGGATACCAACTCGTTCGGCCCATCGCAGGCACGACGTTCCCGATCATGTCTTGCAGCATGAAGCGCGCGACGCGAGTGCCCGCGTCGACGGTCGTGAGTATGAATAGCGCCTCGAACATGATCGCGAAGTGATACCAGACCGCGAGCAGCGATTCGCCGAACGCGCTCGAGAAGATGCTCGCCATGCCGACTGCAAGAGAGGGCGCGCCGCCGGTGCGCGCGAACAGCGTCGCTTCGCCCATCGATTGCGCGAGATCGTGCATCTGCGCTGCGGTGACCGGGAAGCCCCACGACGAGATCTTCGTGACCGCATCGACCGCGTCGCGCTCCGACCACGCCCGCGGGACTGTTGATCGCGAAGTACACGCCCGGATCGAGCACGCACGCGGCGACCATCGCCATGACGGCGACGAACGACTCGACGGCCATCGCGCCGTAGCCGATGAAGCGCGCGTCGCGCTCGTTGGCGAGCAGCTTCGGCGTCGTCCCGGACGAGATCAGCGAGTGGAATCCGCGTGATCGCGCCGCACGCGATAGTAATGAATACGAACGGAAACACCTTGCCGCCGAATATCGGGCCCGTGCCGTCGACGAATTGCGTGACGGCCGGCATCTTGACGTCTGGATTCAGGATCACGATCGCGATCGCGAGCGCGACGATCGTGCCGATCTTCATGAACGTCGAGAGATAGTCGCGCGGCGCGAGTAGCAGCCAGACAGGCAGAACGGCCGCCGCGAAACCGTAGAGAATTATCATCAACGCGAGAGCGGGCCCGTCGTAGTCGAACCACGCGCGGATCGTCGGATGCGCGTCGACCCAGCTGCCGCTGAACACGGCGAGCAGCAACAGCACGACGCCGATCGCAGTGCCTTCGAGCACGCGGCCGGGACGCAGATGGCGCATGAACAGACCGACGAGGATCGCGATCGGGATCGTCGCCGCGACGGTCGACGTGGCCCACGGGCTGTGTCGCATCGCGTTGACCACCACGAGGCCGAGCACGGCGATCAGGATGATCATGATCGCGAGCACGCCGATCAGCGCGACTGCGCCGCCGACGGCGCCGAGCTCGTCACGAGCCATCTGGCCGAGCGAGCGGCCGTCGCGCCGGATCGAGCAAAACAGCGCAACGAAGTCTTGCACGCAGCCGCCGAGCACCGCGCCGAACACGATCCAGAGCGTGCCGGGCAGGTAACCGAACTGCGCCGCGAGGGTCGGGCCGATCAGCGGGCCCGGGCCCGCGATCGCAGCGAAATGGTGACCGAAGACGATCCAGCGATTGGTCGGCATGAAGTCGCGGCCGTCGCTGAACCGCTCGGCGGGCGTCGCGCGCGTGGCATCGAGCGCGAGCACCTTTGCGGCGAGAAACGCACTGTAGAAGCGGTACCCGAGCGCGTACACGCAGATCGCCGGCCAAGATGAACCACATCGCGTTCACGGTCTCGCCGCGGCTCGACGCGATGGCGGCGAGCGAAGCCGCTGCCGAGAACCACGACCGCGCCCCAGAGCAGCGCGGCCAGCGGGCGCGGCAGTCGCTTCTTCGCCTCGATCACCATTACAGACGTCCCCCTAGTAGTCTCGTTCTCGACCATCACGCTCGATGGCGCGTTTCGCCAGCGGCGTCGCAACTATCGTAGTTCGAACAGGAGCGCATTTCACAGAGCCTGCGCGGGCCTCGGATCCTTTTGCTCTTGCGGTGCTGCGACTCACGATGCGGGCCGTTAGGCGGGCTCGCGCCGTCGCAACCGCTCGTTTTCGAAGTCGGTCGCTCCCGCATACTCATTGCGATTCTCGCGCCCGGCTACTGCGGCGCTCGTCGAGCTGCCGTGAACTGCGTCACAATTTGTGCGAGATATGACAAATAACGAATTAGGATCTATGACAAATTAGGCTCTACACACACACGCATAGTGGGTTCATAATCAGCGCCGCTCGAAGCCACCGCAACGAACAAGAACATCCCGGACGCGATGCCGGGCCAACGATAAAAACATCAGGGATCGACACCAATGAAATCGCTGTTCACCTTCCGGCTCGTCAGCCTCATGGTTTGTTCAGCTCTTGTTGCCGCTTGCGGCGGCGGCGGAGGCGGTGGCGATCCGGCGCCGCCGCCGCCACGCCACCGACCACGTTCACTATCGGCGGCACGCTCACCGGCCTCGCGACGGGCGCTAGCGTCGTGCTGCAGAACAACGGCGGCTCGAATTTGACCGTGAGCGCCAACGGCGGCTTCACGTTCACGACCGCGGTCAACAGCGGCGCGGCGTACGCGGTGACGGTGCTGACGCAGCCTTCGGGGCAGACCTGCACCGTTGCGAGCGGAAGCGGAACGGCGTCGGCGAACGTCACCAACGTCGCGGTTGCTTGCGTCACCAACGGCGCCGGGCACGGTCACGATTGGCGGCACGGTCAGCGGTCTCGCGGCGAGCACCAGCGTCGTGCTGCAGAACAACGGCGGCTCGAATTTGACGGTGAGCGCCGACGGCAACTTCACGTTCGCGACCGCGATCAACAGCGGTGCCGCGTACGCGGTGACGGTGTTGACGCAGCCTTCGGGGCAGACCTGCACCGTTGCGAGCGGAAGCGGAACGGCGTCGGCGAACGTCACCAACGTCGCGGTCACTTGCACCAACACGCCGCCGCAGACGTTCACCATTGGCGGCACGGTGAGCGGTCTCGCAGCGAGCACCAGCGTCGTGCTGCAGAACAACGGCGGCTCGAATTTGACGGTGCCCGCCAACGGCAGCTTCACGTTTGCGACGCCCGATCAACAGCGGTGCTACGTACGCGGTGACGGTGTCGACGCAGCCCGCGGGTCAGACCTGTACGGTCACGCCGCAACGGCAAGCGGGACGGCGTCGGCCAACGTCACGAACGTCGCGGTCACTTGCGCGGCTAGCCTACCTACGGCGTCTCCGGCACGGTCTCGGGTCTGATCGGCTCGGTCGTGCTGCGGAACAACGGCGCGAACGATAAGCCCATCTCTGCCGATGGCAATTTCAGCTTCGCGGCGCAAGCTTAACGGCACGGCTTACGCCGTCACGGTGGCGACCCAGCCGACGAACCCGGCTCAGACGTGCACCGTCACGAACGGCTCGGGAACGATCGGCAGCCGCCGCGGTAATCAATATCACGGTCACTTGCGTCAGCGTCGATCAGACCGCCGCCGACGATGACGGCTCGGACGCCAATGCCGACCGCGGTGGGAAGCAAGGTCCAAGGAGGCGTAGTCTTCGTCGAGCTTCTCCGAGGCGGTGGATCCGTCGAGCGTCAACACGTCCTCTTTCACCGTGCAGGGGCCGTCAGGTCCGGTGAGCGGTGAGATCACTCTTGCGACCGACAATACGCAGGCGATCTTTACGCCCGGTTCCGTGGCGGTACCGGCGACGCTGGCGTACGACACGAACTACACGGTTACGCTCACGACGGCCGTGCGCGATCCCTCGCACAACGCGCTCGCTGCCAACGTGGTGTGGACGTTCAACACCGGCAAGAAGCTCGCGATCGGCTTCCAACATGCCTGCGCGCGCCTCGACGATGGTCGAGTCAAGTGCTGGGGGTCCAATGTCTACGGCCAGCTCGGCTATGACGACAATCAGAATCGTGGCGACACGTTCGGGCCTCACACGAACACGCTCGCCCGGGTGAACCTGGGGTCGGGCCGCATCGCGATCGCGCTCGCAGCAGGCGACAACTCCACGTGCGCGCGGCTCGACAATGGGGATACCAAGTGCTGGGGTCCAATGAGTACGGGCAATTGGGGCAGAGCACGGACAATGCCAACCAATCCATCGGTGACCAGCCAAACGAAATGGAGACGCTGCAGCCGATCAACTTCGGGACGGGTCGCTTCGCGCTCGAGATCGCGGGCGGCGAGGACTTCGCGTGCGCGCGGCTCGACGACGACACGGTCAAGTGCTGGGGGCTCAACACGAGCGGTCAGCTGGGCCAAGACAACACGATCCGGGCTGGGCATGCACGCCGGCGACATCGCGGCTGCGCCCGCCATCGATTCTCGGAACCGGCCTAACGCCGCGCGGGCTTGCGCTCGGCCATTACCATGCGTGCGCTCTCTTGCAGGACTCGACCGGCGGCAACCATGTGAGATGCTGGGGCGACAATCGTTGGGGTCAACTGGGCATCGGCAATGAGGGCGCAGGCACAAATATCGGCGACGACGTCAACCCAATGAGTCAATCTGAGCGACGTCAATTTCGGAGCAGGGCGGACGGCCGACACAGGTGTTGGCGAACGGCGGTCACAGCTGTGCGCTTCTCGACAACGCGTCGGTGAAGTGCTGGGGACTGAATACGTGGGGTCAGGTAGGCCTGAACGTGACCAATGATCCGGCCGACCAGGTGGTCTGTGACAGCGCTAACGACTGCATTGGCGATGCACGCGGGCGAGATGGGCGATGCGCTGACCCCCGCGATCGCCGCCAACGTTGCTCGATTGACCGTCGGCACCCGTCACAACTGCGTGCTCCTGACCAGCGGCGAGTTGAAGTGCTGGGGCTCCAACGAGCAGGGGCAGCTCGGCTTGGGTGACAACCCGACTAGCAAAGAGATCATTGGCGACGAAGCCGGTGAAATGGCCGCGCTCGCCACGACGGCCTTGAAAGCGCCTAAGGTGGAAGAGGCGACGGCCGGTGGGTTCGAGACCTGCGTTTGGAATACCGACGACACGCTGAACTGCTGGGGTGCGAACGACTCTGGCCAACTTGGCCACAACGACAACACACAGTGGGGTGACGCGGCCAACCAGATGGGCGCGTCCCTGCCAAATACGGATCTCGGCACCTGAGGGTCAACGGCGTCCCGCAGTAGATTGTCTCTAGATTAATGGGCTGCCGTGACTAGCGTTGCCGGACACGTTTCCCTCGGACGCCTCGTCCAGCGGTTCGTGCTTCCGGCACCGCTCGTGTCACTGCTCGCCCTCATCCGCTGGGGAGCCCGGATCTCATGGAGAGCGGAAGTCGAATGGACCTCGAATCTGCAGCTTGGCCGACGGACCACGATCAGCTCGTTTGCAAAGGTGAAGACCGCGGAGGGAGTGTTTCGGACCGGTAACGAGTGCGGGTTTGCAAATGGCTGCTTCGTGGCGCCGGGCAGCGGCGGCATAGAGCTCGGCGATCACGTGGTGTGCGGGCCCAACGTCGCCATCATCGGCTGCAACTATCGCTACGCGGAGCTGGACGTACCCTTCGACCAACAAGGTCTGTCTTCTCTCGGCGTGCGAATCGGTCGAAACGTCTGGATCGGGGCGAACAGCACCATCCTGGACGGATCAGTCATCGGCGACAACACGATCGTAGTCGCGAACAGCCTGGTCAATCGGCGTTTTCCGCCGAACGTTATTCTCCAGGGAAATCCCGCGAAGGTCGTGTTGAGACGCGGCCCCGGAGGAGGAGAGTCTGGTGGACAAGGAACAGGTGCTTCAGTTCGTGCTCACGACCGTCGGGGAGGAAGCTGACGACATCGGTTACGACGAGCTGCGTGCGCCGACGGCCGAAACACCGTTGTTCGGCGGCGACGCCGGCGTTGATTCGCTATCGCTCGTGCGACTGGTCGCTGCGGTCGAACGCGCCGCGCAGCTTCGGTTCGGCAAGGACATCGTCCTAGCGGACGAGAGGGCAATGTCGATGCGGAACAGCCCGTTCCGCACCGCAGGGGCATTGGCTGAGCTGCTCTATGTTCGGCTCGGTGCGGTCGATGCCTGAAGTCGTTCTGATCACCGGCACGCGCAAGACCGCACAGACGATCCACCCTGGCGGCGTCCGCTAAGGTGGCCGATGGCCCGACTCGCTCGTCTGCTCCAGACTCTCGAAACACGGGGCGACCAGAGCTGTCTGTACTGTGATCGTCGCTGGCACACCTACGGCGAGCTCGTCGCTCGCATCGCTTTCTGGCGGCAGCACCTGATCAGTCTCACGCTCGAGACCGGCTCGGTCATCGGGCTCGAGGCAGACTACTCGCTGGATTCGATCGCCTTGCTCCTGGCCGTTTGGGCCGAGGGCTTGATCGTCGCGCTGGTGCCGCGCGACGCTGAGCCACAGATCTGTCTAACAGACTCATGTGCCGTCGGCAGCTTCGCGGTTCGCGCCTCGGGACCGCCCGTGTGGACTCCGCGCCAAGTGGAGACCCCGCATCCGTTGCTCAATCAACTCAGGTCGGCGCGCGATCCCGGCATCATCATCTTCACGTCGGGCTCCACCGGGCGCGCAAAAGCGGCACTGCACAGCGTCGAACGGTTTCTCCATAAGTTCGACCGGCCCGGACGAGCGCTGCGGACGCTGGCGTTCTTGCAGTTCGATCATGTCGCCGGCGTCGATACGCTGCTGTACACCCTTGTCGCGGGAGGCGGGTTGGTGGTGCCGTCGGATCGCGCTCCAAGCGCGATTTGCGCCCTGATCGAAGCCGCAAATGTTCAGGTATTGAGCACTTCGCCGAGCTTCCTTCGCCTGCTCTGGGCTTCGGGAGCTGCCGACGGTCGCAACCTGTCGAGCCTGATGGTGATCACTTACGGGTCCGAGCCGATGGATGCGGGGACGTTGCGGCGCGTCAACGAGATGTTTCCGGCGGCGCGCGTCAGCCAAAAATACGGCACGACGGAGACGGGCGCTCCGCGCACGGTCTCGCGATCGAACGACAGCGTGTGGGTGCAGATCTGCGGCGAAGGCGTCGAAACGCAAATCAGGGACGGTATCCTCTGGATACGAAGCGAAGGGACGTTTCTCGGCTATCTCAACGCACCAACGGCGCTCGATCATGATGGCTGGTATTGCACTGGTGATCTCGTGGAGCAGGACGGTCAATGGCTGCGGATACTCGGTCGCGAGGGCGACACCATCAACGTCGGCGGTGAAAAGGTCGCGCCCGTCGAAGTGGAGCAAGTCATTCTCGAGCTCGATGAGATCGCGTCCGTGGCCGTGAGCGGCCGCGCGCATCCCCTCCTGGGCCAGATCGTGACTGCCCGCGTCTTGCTTCGACCGGGCGTCGACGTAGCGAAGGTCGAGGCACTGGTCCGTCGCCACTGTCGGAGCCGTCTGCCGCGTCACAAAGTCCCTGTGACGGTCGATGTCGCAACGGGCCCACTGAGCTCCGACCGACAGAAGGTCCTGCGGCGCGACGACCGCATCGGGAACCCGTAGCGACTGCCAGTCTCTGGCGCACGTATCAGAGCGACCGCCCACGAGCCGCCGCCCGATCTCGGATCACACCGACGGCGCGTATGCGACGGTGCGAGCCCGACCTCGGCTCGGCCGGGCAAGTCAATGACGCGTCCCGAGGCTCACTCGGCTCACGCAGGTCAGCTGATTCCGCCGAGGTAGATCGTTTGTCCCGTGACGAAGTCGCTGTCCTGCGAGATCAGGAAGTCGATCACGTTGGCGACGTCGCGCGGCTCGCCGATCCGCGGGATGGCTTGCCTCGCGATGAGCGAGTCCATCTTTTGCTTCGGCACACTCTTGATCAGGTCCGTGAGCACGGGTGTCGGCCCCACGGCGTTGACCGTGATGTTGAAGGCCGCGAGCTCGCGCGCGGCTATGCGCGTCAACGATTCGACTGCCGCCTTCGAGGCCGCATAGCCCGCCTCTCCCTCGAGGTTCAGAGGCGTCGCCACTGTCGCGAAATTCACGATTCGTCCGTATCGCGCGGCGCTCATGAGCTTCGCTACCTCCCGCATGTACACGAAGGTCCCGTAGACGTTGGTGGCGAAGATCTTCTGCAAGGTAGAAAGCGGCGTCAGCAGCAAGTGGTTCATCGTTGCGATCCCCGCATTGTTGATAAGCACGGCGGGGACGCCGAGATCTCTTGCGACATCGCGGACCATGCTCACGGAGTCGCGCTCGTTCGTGACGTCGACGCAATAGTGGTGGTAGCCCTCCGGCAACGCCCCGTCGAATGGCTGCCGGCTGCAGCCCGCGACGATATAGCCCTGCTCGACGTAGCGGTCAACGAGGAAACGCCCAATCCCTTTGCGGGTGCCGGTGATGATCATGACCTTAGACATCGACGAAACCTCGATCAACTCGCGGCACGCCGCAGAACGACTTTAGCCGGGTTGCCCTGGATGATGCAGTTTGACGGAAAGCGTCGGTTTGTCACGCTACCGGCGACCACAATGCAGTTGTCCCCGATCACCGTCCCGTCGAGGATCACGGAGTTCGCGCCAACCCAGACGTTTCGCCCGATTCGGATGCCGATGGAAGTGAATCCCTGCTCGGCGAAGGGCACCTCGAGAGATTGGTAGCGGTAATTGACCGCCACGATGGACACGTTCGGACCGAAGACCGCGTGATCTCCGATCTCGATCCCTGCGGATCCCGTGTCGACGAAACACCCGCAGCCGAAGCCGCATTTCTTACCCGTCCGCAGCGTGCCGTCCGTAACCTTGATCTTGGTGAAGGAGCTCACGACCGTGCCACGGCCGAGATGCAGCATCGGACCGAGCTCCACTTCAGCGCGCGTGCTGATATTGGCTCGCCAACGCAGCATTGCATAGAGTGTTACGAACGAGCGAGGGATCAGAAAGCGGCGCGCGACTAGAACAAGCTTCGAATATCCGCTCACTCCGCCAGCCGCTCTTGCAGAAGTTCCGCAAGCGTGCCTAGCGTCCGGTAGGGGCTACTGCGCCTTGACATCGCTCGCTCGTCTGCCAGCAGCACTCGTTTCTTGAAGGCGGCCTCCGCGGCGCGCTCCAGCTCGGCGACGATACTCACGAGGGCCAAAGAGTCGATTCCTGTCGCTTCGCCATAGAGCGGCGTATCAGGATTTGCATCGGCGAACGAGTCGTAACCGAGCTCGTCGCTGAGCTCTTGGACGACTGACTTTACCAATGCGAAAGTTTCTTGATTCATTGCGTCGATCCTTTCGATGGGAACTGCACTTCGCGCTCAACGGAGCACGAATACCCCGGCGGAGGTCCGCCGAAGACGCGGGATCGAAGCTAGGTCGGAATGATCACGCTCCGCCCGACGGCTGGGATCAGCCTCTGTAGCAAAGCGGAAAAGCGGCGAGCGAAGAAGGAGCAACGACAGACGAGGAACCGGGCCTGACGTCGCCAGTGCAGCGTTCGCGCAGCGCGGCTTCGATGAAGGCTGATATGGATCCTCATTTGCCCTTGTAGTCAATATTCCCCGTGCCAGCAAGCAGGACGTTCAAACGACCGGGCGTCAATGCGCGGACGGGACCATGTCGCCTCGAGCCAACTCAGGCGGATTAATTCGTCCGGCGCGCCTCTGCAGGCCGCGCCAGCCCGTCTTATGTGGTGGAGGCGGCGGGAATCGAACCCGCGTCCGCAAGTCCTCCGCCGTCGGCTCTACATGCTTATTCGCGTCTATTGTTTTAACTGGCAGCAACCCGACGGACAGGGCCCACTGACAGCGATTCCGTTTAGGTCTTAACGATTCGGCCCCGGACGTGCCTCATCGCGATCTCGTGAGATGTGACGCCTGAATGTCCTTGCGGACGCTGGACGCACGAGCACGGCTCCAGTCAGACGGCACCCTACCGGGTTTTAGGCGGCGAGTGCGTAGTTGTCGTCGTTGGCAACTAACAGTTTGCAGATGGTTTAACGAAGGTAATCTGCACCTCGGCATGCACCTCAGGTTTCGCGACCCACGTCGAAGCCATGTCGCCCCCAAGTGCAAGCCTAGTGTAGGGCGCAAACCGCGCGTTGCAAGGTCGCGCGTCTCGCAGATTCGGTTCAGTGGGCCCGTGCCCGCAGGATCCGGGCCCTGTCGCGGTCCCAATCCCGCTCCTTTTCGGTCGTTCGCTTGTCGTGCTGCTTCTTGCCTTTTGCGAGGCCGAGCGCCAGCTTCACGCGCCCCTTGTTCCAATAGAGCTCGAGCGCGACGAGCGTGTAGCCCTTGCGCTCGACTAGGCCCGTGAGCCGGTCGATCTCCCGCCGATTCAGGAGCAGCTTGCGGATGCGAGCCGGCTCGGGCGACACGTGCGTCGACGCCGAGTTCAGCGGCGTGAGATGCGAGCCATGCAGCCACGCTTCGCCGTTGCGCACCATCACGAAGCTGTCGACGAGCTGTGCTTTGCCCGCGCGCAGGCTCTTTACCTCCCAGCCTTGCAGCGCGAGCCCGGCTTCGAAACGCTCCTCGATGAAGTAGTCGAAGCGCGCCTTCTTGTTCTGCGCGATCGTGCTCGATTTCTTTTCTTCTTTCTTGGCCATGCCGCGCCAATGATCCTAGAATCGCTCGCCGAAAAATACTGCGCGCTGGCGCAGCGGGGAGACGGTTCTTGCCGACAGTGCAGCGTAACGCGCGCGTGCCTTATAGCGCGAAACAGATGTTCGACCTCGTCAACGACATCGAGAAGTACCCCGAGTTTCTGCATTGGTGCACCGGTGCTCGAGTCGACTCTCGTCAAGGCAGCACGATCGAGGCGACGCTCGACATCGCGGTTCTCGGCTTTCAGCGGAGCTTCCGAACGCGCAACACGCTGCGCAGTCCCGACCGAATCGCGCTCGAGCTAGTGTCGGGACCTTTTCGCAGACTGCGAGGCGAATGGCGTTTCAACGATCGGCCCGACGGAGGCGCCGACATTTCGCTGTCGCTGGCGTTCGAGGTCACGTTGTCGCCGTTCGGTGCGGTGTTCTCGAAGGTGTTCGAGCAGCTCGCGGGCGCCCAGATGGACGCTTTCACGCAGCGCGCGGCGGCCTTGTATGGCGAGCGGGCGACGTGAGGGTCGCGGCGTCGCCGCGCTAGGTCCGGATTGCGCGCGAGCGGGGTCGCGCGCTATGGACGGCGCTCCGTCAGGACGGTTTCAGCTCGACGTTGCGGTCGATCTTGGCGACGCGCTCATTCTCGAAATAGACGATGATCCAGCGCCGCTGGAACTCGCGAGACCGGCCATGATGGAAGGAATAGGCGTAGTCCCAGCGATCGCGGTGAAAGCTATCCGCGACCATTGGAGTGCCGAGCAGGAATTGGACTTGGCTGCGCGTCATCCCGACTTGCACGCGATCGATGTCCGAATCCTTCAGCAGGTTCCCTTGCTGAATGTCTATCCGGTAGACGCACGCGCTGAGGAAGAGAGCGCCGATCCACAGCGCCGCCAGCAAGCGCAGCGACGACGAGAACGGTTCGCGACTAGGCAAAGTGGAGCGCACGTCAGGTTCGGTCCATAATCGGAGGCGCAATCATACCCGATTGAATTGAGACGAGTGGAACGTGGAAGGACAAGATCTTCGCAAGCTCGGCCTCAAGGTCACGTCGCCGCGCCTCAAGGTGCTGGAGATCCTCGAGAAGAGCCTCCAGCGGCACATGTCCGCCGAGGCGATCTATCGCGCGCTGCTCGATAGCGGCGAGGAGCTCGGCCTCGCGACGGTCTACCGCGTGCTCACCCAGTTCGAGAGGGCGGGGCTCGTAACCCGCAACAACTTCGAGGGTGGCACGGCCGTCTTCGAGCTCGCCGATCGCACGCACCACGACCACATGGTGTGTCTCGAGAGCGGCCGAGTGATCGAGTTCTACGACGAGCGGATCGAGCAGCTACAGCGCGACATCGCCGACAAGCACGGCTACGACATCCAAGAGCACAGCCTTGTGCTGTACGTGAGACCGAAGAAGCGCTAATTCGCTTACTTCTTGGCGCTCACCGCTTCGCGCGCTCGATCATCTCTTCGGCGTGCGCGCGAGTTCGTTCCGTGATCTCGATACCGCCGAGCATTCGCGACAGCTCCTCGACACGCTCGGCCGAGCCGAGAGCGCGCACGTTCGTGCGGCTGTGCTTGCCGTCGGTGAGCTTGACTACCCGATAGTGCCGCTGTCCCTGGCTCGCGACCTGAGGCAGGTGGGTGACGCAGACGACCTGCCGGCTGTCGCCGAGCTGGCTCAGCTTGCGTCCGACGATCTCTGCAACGCGGCCGCCGACGCCGGCGTCGACCTCGTCGAAGACGAAGGTCGGGACGGGAGAGGCGCCCGATAGCACGACCTCGATAGCAAGGCTGATGCGCGACAGCTCGCCGCCCGACGCGACTCGCTCGAGCGGGCCGAACGGCTGACCCGGGTTGAGCCGCACTTCGAAGACGACGCGCTCGAGGCCGGTCGCGTCCGCACGCTCTTCGGGCTTCTCCGTGAGCTCGACGCGAAACTCGCCGTTCGGCATGCCGAGCTCCACGAGCTGCTCGGTCACCGCGCGCCCGAGCGTTGCGGCGCTCTTCCTTCGGGCAGCCGAGAGCTGGGTCGCGCGTTTGAAGTAGGCGGCGCGCGCGGTCGCTGCGCGCGCCGCGAGGTCCTCGATCGATTCGGCTCCGCCGTCCAAGTCGGCGAGCCGTCGCCTGAGCGTGTCCAACACGCCGGATAGCTGGTGCTCCTCGACCGAATGGCGCCGAGCGAGCGCGCGGAACTTCGCGAGCCGCTCGTCGAGCCATTCGAGACGTGCGGGATCCGCTTCGAGGCGCTCGCGATAACGATTCAGCGTCGAGCCCGACCTCGCGAAGCTCGATCTCGACGCCGGCAAGACGCTCGGCCGAAGCCAGCAACTCGGGATCGTGCTCTGCGAGCCGCTCTAGCTCGCGCCGCGCGTGAACCACGGCGGCGTCGGCGGCGCCGGTTTCGTTGTCGAGCAAGGAGTCGAGCGCGGCGGCAACGCCGCCGAGCAGTCGATCGACGTTCGCGAGCCGGTCGCGCTCCGTTCGCAACGACTCTGGTTCGCCGCTCGCGGGAGCGAGCGACTCGAGCTCGCGCGACTTGAAAGCGCAGCAGCTCGAGCTGCGCTTCGCGGTCGGCACTCGCGTCTCGCCGGCTCTCTAGCTCACGCTCCACCGCGCGCCACGCAGCGTACGCGTCGGCCACGCCGCGTGCCCGTTCCTCGAGTGCGCCGTGCGCGTCGAGCAGCGCGCGCTGCGCGCCCGCGTCGAGCAGCGACTGGTGTTCGTGCTGGCCGTGGATGTCGACGAGCAGCCCGCCGAGCAGCTTCAAGTCCTGGAGCGTCGCGGGCTGGCCGTTGATGAATGAGCGCGAGCGGCCGTCGGCGCCGATGACGCGCCGGAGAGTGCATTGCGCGCCGTCGTCGAGTCCACGCTCGCGAAGCCAATCGATCGCCGCGTGCCCGTCCGGGCAATCGAATAGCACGCTGATCTCGGCTCGCTCCGCGCCCGAGCGTACCGTGCTCGCGTCGGCGCGGTCTCCGAGCGCCAGCCCGAGAGCGTCGACGAGAATCGACTTGCCGGCGCCCGTTTCGCCGGTCATCACGCTGAAGCCGCGCTCGAGCTCGAGCTCGACCTCGTCGATGATCGCGTAGTTCCTCGACCTTGATCAGGCTCAGCATCGCGTCAGGCGCGCGGGACGGACGGATCGCCGCGATTCGCTCGGCCCCAGTTGAGCTTCGAGCGCAGAAGCTCGTAGTAGTTGTAGTCGCGCGGGTGGAGCAACGTGACTGTCTCGTCCGCGAGCCCGATCCGGAGCACTTCGCCGCTCACGATGCGGCCGAGCGCCTCGCCGTCGCAAACGACCTGCGCCGCCGAGTCGGCGCCGGTGTCGACGCGCACCTCGATCGAGCTCGTGAGCTTCAGCACGAGCGGCCGATCGCTCAGCGTGTGCGGGCAGATCGGCACCATCACGAGCGCGTCGACATTCGGCTGGATGATCGGGCCGCCGCACGACAACGCGTAGGCCGTGGAGCCGGTCGGCGTGGCGACGATCAAGCCGTCGCCGCGGTGCGTGTTGACGTAGCTGCCGTCGACGGTCGTCACGAAATCGAGCATGCGTCCCGTTTCGCCCTTCTGGAGCACGACGTCGTTCAGCGCGACGAGCCGCGGATGCGACGTGCCGTCCGCGATCTGCGCGCTTCAGCATCAGGCGCCGTTCCTCGAGGTAGTCGCCCGCGAGGATCGCGTCGATGGCTTCGAACATGTGCTCGGGCGAGATGTCCGTCAGGAAGCCGAGCCGCCCGCGATTGATGCCGAGCAGCGGCACGTCGCGCCCGGCGACGTGGCGAGCCGCGTGCAACAGCGTGCCGTCGCCGCCGATCGCGACGACGAGGTCGACGCGCTCGGCAGAGCTCCGTCTCGGCGACCGTCTTGAGCCCGTCGCCGAGCGACTCGGTTTCCGCTTGCCGCGGCGCGAAGACCTGAATGCGGCGCTTACGAAGATGAGCGACGACTTGCTTTGCGGGTTCCGCAACGCTTGGCTCGCTCAAACGTCCCCATAGGCCGACCGTTTTGAATTGCTGCGGCATCCGTTCGAGTTTTCTTGACAGTGGCCGGAAACGGTTGTTAGCGTGGCCGGCGCTCGAACGTGCCGCTAAATTACCACAGCCCGACGTATGGCGAGCGACAAGCGTCGAGACGTTCTGGACGAGCGTGCGCAGACGTTGTTGCGCATTCTCGTCGACAAATACATTCGGGAAGGCCAGCCGGTCGGCTCGCGGACTCTATCGCGCGACTCGGGCCTCGACCTGAGTCCCGCCACCATTCGCAACATCATGTCCGACCTCGAGGAGCTCGGCTTCGTCGATTCGCCGCACACGTCCGCGGGGCGCATTCCGACGATCAAGGGCTACCGGTTCTTCGTCGACACCTTAATTAAGCTGACTCCGCCAAACGGCGATGACCTGTTGCGCTTCGCTCAAGGCCTGAACGAGGTGGCCGGGGATCCGCAGGCGCTCGCGATTTCGGTGTCCAACCTGTTGTCGGCGGTCACGCGGCTCGCCGGCATCGTGACCGTGCCGCGGCGCGCGCAGACCTCGCGTCCGGCAGCTCGAGTTCCTACCGCTGTCCGGTAAACGCGTCCTTGCGATCCTCGTCGTCAACGACCGCGAGGTCCAGAACAAAATCGTCAACGTCCAGCGAGATTACAGCGCCGACGAGCTGCGCCGCGCGACGAACTACCTGAACGACCGTTTCAGCGGCCGCTCGTTGCCGCAGGTTCGCGAGCTTCTGCTCGGCGAGCTCAAGAAGACCCGCGAGTCGATGAACGCGCTCATGGTCGAGGCGATCGAGATGGCTCATCAGGTGTTCCCCGACAGCGAGCCGGAGCCCGAGTTCGTGATGGCCGGCGAGACCAACCTGATGGGTCTCGAGGAGCTCGCGGACGTCGACCGGCTCAAGGGCCTGTTCGAGGCGTTCGGACGGCAGCGCGACATCCTGCATCTGCTCGACCAGAGCATGCGCGCGGAGGGCGTGCAGATCTTCATCGGCCACGAGTCGGGCTACCAGCTGCTCGATAACTGCAGCATCGTCGCTGCGCCGTATGCGACCGAGGACGATACGATGGGAGTGCTCGGAGTCATCGGCCCAACCCGGATGGCGTACGAGCGCGTAATCCCGATCGTCGATGTCACCGCGAAGCTGCTTGGCCGCGCCTTGAAGTCCACCGGCTGACCCCCAATTTGCCGTCTACAGCCCACAGGCCCGCTGCCGGCAGCGGTCGGCGCGGAGGATTCGATTCATGAGTGAAGACCGACAAAGCGATTCGGCGGCCGGGAATCAGCCCTTGGATTCCGACGCCGCTCTTGCCGCGCTCGAGGCTGCCCGCAAAGAGGCGGAGGAGAGCCGGAACAAATACCTCCGCACGGCCGCGGAGTTCGACAACTTCCGCAAGCGGAGCGCGCGCGACCTCGATCTGGCGCGCAAGTACGGCGCCGAGCGGCTCGCGCAGGCGATTCTCCCGGTCCGCGACAGTCTCGCGGCGGGCCTCGCGGCGAGCGCAACCGGCGATCTCGATGGCGTCGTCAAAGGCCAGCAGGCCACGTTACGGCTCCTCGACGACGCGCTCGCGACGGCCGGCATCACCGAGATCGATCCGAAGGGCGAGCCCTTCGACCCCTCGAAGCACGAGGCGCTCAGCATGCTGCCGGCCCCGCACGCGGCGCCGAACAGTGTGCTCGAGGTCATCCAGAAGGGTTACCAGCTTCACGACCGGCTGTTGCGCGCGGCCAAAGTGATCGTCGCGCGAGGCGAGGACGGTTGAATTGAAAGGGCTTCGCCCCATTTCGGGGTGACGCCGTAAGGCGAACGATTTTTGGACAGAAGGTTTTTGGGGATTTTTTGGAGCGAACGAAGATGGGAAGAGTGATCGGAATCGACTTGGGAACCACGAATTCCTGCGTCGCGATCATGGACGGCGGTAAGCCGAAGGTGATCGAGAACAGCGAGGGCGATCGCACGACGCCTTCGATCGTCGCGTTCACGAAGGACGGCGAGGTCTTGGTGGGCCAAACGGCCAAGCGCCAAGCGGTCACCAATCCGACCAACACGCTCTTCGCGGTGAAGCGCCTGATCGGCCGCCGCTACGAGGACGACGTCGTGCAGAAGGACGTCGGCATGGTGCCGTACAAGGTCGTCGAAGGCCGACAACGGCGACGCGTGGGTCGAGGTCGGCGGCAAGAAGATGGCTCCGCCCGAGATCTCGGCGCGCGTGCTCACGAAGATGAAGCAGACGGCCGAGGACTACCTCGGCGAGAAGGTCACGGAAGCCGTGATCACGGTTCCGGCCTATTTCAACGACTCGCAGCGCCAGGCGACGAAAGACGCGGGCAAGATCGCGGGTCTCGAGGTCAAGCGCATCATCAACGAACCGACGGCGGCGGCGCTCGCCTACGGCCTCGACAAGAAGCGCGGCGACAAGAAGATCGCGGTGTATGACCTCGGCGGCGGCACCTTCGACATCTCGATCATCGAGATCGCGGAAGTCGACGGCGAGCATCAGTTCGAGGTGCTCGCGACCAACGGCGACACGTTCCTCGGCGGCGAGGACTTCGACAAGCGGATCATCGACTACCTCTCCAAGGAGTTTCAGAAGGAGAGCGGCATCGACATCCGCCGCGACCCGCTCGCGATGCAGCGGCTCAAAGAGGCGTCCGAGAAGGCGAAGATCGAGCTGTCGTCGCGTCAGCAGACCGAGGTCAATCTGCCGTACATCACGGCGGATGCGAGCGGTCCGAAGCATCTGAACATCAACCTGACGCGCGCGAAGCTCGAGTCGCTCGTCGAGGATTTGATCGAGAAGACGATCGCGCCGTGCAAGACCGCGCTCAACGACGCGGGCCTGAAGGTGTCCGAGGTCGACGACGTGATCCTCGTCGGCGGCCAGACGCGCATGCCGAAGGTGCAGGAGACCGTGCAGCAGCTCTTCGGCAAGGAGCCGCGCAGGGACGTGAACCCCGACGAGGCGGTCGCGGTCGGCGCGGCGATCCAGGCCGGCGTGCTCGCGGGCGAGGTGAAGGACGTCCTGCTGCTCGACGTGACGCCGTTGTCGCTCGGTATCGAGACGCTCGGCGGCGTGATGACGAAGCTGGTCGACAAGAACACGACGATTCCGACCAAGGCGAATCAGACGTTCTCGACCGCCGAGGACAATCAGGGCGCCGTGACGATCCACGTCCTGCAGGGCGAGCGCGGCCGCGCGGGCGACAACAAGTCGCTCGGCCGCTTCGATCTCACGGACATCCCGCCGGCGCCGCGCGGCATGCCGCAGGTCGAGGTCACGTTCGACATCGACGCGAACGGCATCCTGAACGTGTCCGCGAAGGACAAGGCGACGGGCAAGGAGCAGAAGATCGTGATCAAGGCGTCCTCGGGCTTGAGCGAGGACGAGATCAAGCGGATGGTCGGCGACGCCGAGGTCGCACGCGGCCGAGGACGCGAAGTTCCGCGAGCTCGCGGACATCCGCAACCGGGCCGACGGTCTCGTGCACGCGACCGACAAGATGCTGAAAGAGCTCGGCGACAAGGTGTCGGGCGAGGAGCGTGCGAAGATCGAGTCGGCTCTCGCGGGCGTCAAGGACGCGATCAAGAGCGACAACAAGAGCACGATCGAGACCAAGCTGAAGGCGCTCGAAGAGGCGTCCGGCAGCGTCGCGCAGCGTCTCTACGCGCAGCAGGGCGGTGCCGCGGGCTCGGCTGCCGGCGGCGGACAAGGCTCGGGCGCCGCGGGCGGCGACGACAATGTCGTCGATGCCGAGTTCGAAGAGGTGAAGGACGACAAGAAGGGCAACACCTAAAGTCGCCGTACCAAGCGGCCGATGTTTTGGAGTGATTGAGGCGGAGAGCACGCGCGAGCGTGCTCTCCGCGTTCGCTGCCGGGGATCGGGATGTCAAAGCGCGACTACTACGAAGTTCTTGGGGTGGCCAAGGACGCCGCCGAGGCGGACGTCAAGAAGGCGTATCGGCGCCTTGCGATGAAACATCACCCCGACCGCAATCCGGGCAATCCCGAGGCCGAGGCGAGCTTCAAGGAGTGCAAGGAGGCCTACGAGGTTCTGTCCGACGGGGACAAGCGCGCGGCGTACGACCGGTTCGGTCACGCCGGCGTCAGCGGTGCCCAAGGCGGCGCCGGCGGGTTCTCGGCCGGCGACGCGTTCAGCGACCTGTTCGGCGACGTGTTCGGCGACATCTTCGGCGCCGGCCGCCGCGGCGGGCGCAACCAGGTATTCCGCGGGGCCGATCTGCGCTACGAGCTCGAGCTGTCGCTCGAGCAGGCGGTCGCCGGAGACTCGATCGATCTCGAGCTGCCGACGCAAGTCGAGTGCACGCGCTGCGCCGGCAAGGGCGCGGAGCCCGGCACGTCGCCGACGACCTGCAAGACCTGCGGTGGCGCGGGGCAGGTTCGCATCGCGCAGGGATTCTTCTCGATACAGCAGACGTGCCCGAGCTGCGGCGGCGCCGGATCGCTGATCGAACGCCCGTGCCGCGAGTGCTCGGGCCGCGGCCGCGTCCGCAAGGTCAAGACGCTCAAGGTCAAAGTGCCGGCCGGCGTCGACAACGGCGACCGGATCCGGCTGTCTCGCGAGGGCGAGGCGGGGCGCAACGGCGGGCCGCCCGGCGACCTCTACGTCGACATCTCGGTCAAGGACCACGCGATCTTCACGCGCGAGGGCCAGAACCTGAGCTGCGAGGTGCCCGTGAGCTTTGCGACCGCGGCGCTCGGCGGCTCGGTCGACGTGCCTACCCTCGACGGCAACGTGCTGCTCAAGGTGCCGGCGGAGACGCAGTCGGGAAGCGTGTTCAGGCTGCGCGGCAAGGGAGTGCGGTCCGTGCGCGCGAGCGGCGTCGGCGATCTCTTTTGCCGCGTGCAGGTCGAGACGCCCGTGAGCCTGACCGCCGAGCAGAAGCAAATGCTACGGGCCCTCGACGAGTCGCTTCAGAACGAGGGTTCCCGGCATAATCCGCGCGCTCGTTCGTGGTTCGACGGCGTGAAAGAGTTCTTCGAGCGGATGGGGGCCTGATCTTGTTGAAGATTGCGGTGCTCGGTGCCGCAGGGCGGATGGGCCGGACCGTGCTCAGCACGGTGCTCGAGTCCGACGACTTGCGGCTCGTCGGCGCGGTGACGGAGCCGAACGACAAGCTGCTCGGCCGCGATGCGGGCGAGCTCGTCGGCGCGGCCGCGCTGGCCGTGCCGCTGACGGACGACGCTCGGCATGGGCTGAACGGCGCCCAAGTCGTCGTGGACTTCACATTGCCGAGCGCGACCGAGACGAACCTGCGCGCCTGCATCGACAGCGGCGCGGCGCTCGTGATCGGTACCACCGGCCTCGAGGACCGCCAACTCGCGGCGATGGAAAAGGCCGCCCACGAGATCCCGATCGTCTACTCGCGCAATCTCAGCGTGGGAGTCAGCGTGTTCATGGAGCTCGTCGCGCGTGCCGCGAAGGCGCTCGGCGACGGCTACGACGTCGAGATCGCGGAGAGCCACCACCGCCACAAGGTCGACGCCCCGTCGGGGACCGCACTGGCGCTCGGCGAGCGCGTCGCGGCGGCACGCGGCCGGCGTCTCGAGGATCTCGCGGTCTATGCGCGCCAGGGCCGTGTGGGCCCACGGGTTCCGGGCACGATCGGCTTCTCGGTCATTCGCGGCGGCAACATCGTCGGCGAGCACACCGTGAGGTTCATCGGCGCCGAAGAGGAGCTGTCGTTCACTCACGAGGCGCAAGACCGGAAGATGTTCGCGCTGGGCGCTTTGCGCGCGGCGCGCTGGGTCGCTGGCCGGGCGCCGGGTCTCTACTCGATGGCGGACGTGCTCGGTCTCGCGCGCACCTAGCCCCAAGAAAATTTTGTTCGTCGGCGCGCTGCATCTGTAGATCGTCGACGAAAGCTCGGGCTACAATTGCCGCCTGAGTTTTCCCCGATCAACTGAACTACGGGAGCGCGGCAAAAAGACCGGGTTCCCGCGGCGCGCGCAACGCGCGATTTCTAGGAGCTCAGCGTGGCAGAGCCGGCGATACTAGCGCTCGAAGACGGCACGGTGTTCAACGGCATCTCGGTGGGAGCCGAAGGCCGCACACTCGGGGAAGTGGTGTTCAACACCGCGATCACCGGGTACCAGGAGATCCTGACCGACCCGTCGTATTACCGGCAGATCGTCACCCTCACGTATCCGCACATCGGCAACACCGGCACGAACTCGGACGACTTCGAGTCGCAGAAGATCTTCGCGGCCGGCCTGATCATCCGCGATCTCTCCGCGACCGTGAGCAGCTGGCGCGCCGAGGACTCGCTCGAGCATTTCCTGAAGCGCGGCAAGACCGTCGCGATCGCCGAGATCGACACGCGGCGGCTCACGCGAATTCTGCGCGACAAAGGCGCGCAGGCCGGCTGCATCGTCACCGGTGCAAAGGCGAACCCGGACGAGGCGGTTCGAGCGGCGCGCAAGTTCCCCGGTTTGAAGGGCATGGATCTCGCGCGGCTCGTGAGCACGAAGCAGCCCTATCAGTGGAACCAGGGCAGCATCTGGCCCGAGCGTCAGAGCGTCTACACGAAGCGCGTCGCGACCTTCCACGTGGTCGCGTTCGACTACGGGATCAAACGCAACATCTTGCGCCTGATCTCCGATCAGGACTGCCGGCTCACCGTCGTGCCCGCAACGACGCCGGCCGACGAGGTCATGTCGCTGCTCCCGGACGGCGTGTTCCTCTCGAACGGCCCCGGCGACCCGGAACCGTGCGACTACGCGATCGAAGCGATCGGCAAGATCGTCGATATCGGCGTGCCGACGTTCGGCATCTGTCTCGGCCACCAACTGCTCGGGCTCGCGAGCGGCGCGAAGACCGTGAAGATGAAATTCGGCCACCACGGCGCGAACCACCCGGTCGTCGAGATCGACTCCGGGCGCGTGATGATCACGAGCCAGAACCACGGCTTCGCGGTCCAGGAGGAAACGCTGCCGGCGAACGTTCGCGCGACTCACCGCTCGTTGTTCGACGGCACGCTGCAGGGGATCGAGAGGATCGATCGTCCGGCCGCTTTCTCGTTCCAGGGCCATCCCGAGGCGAGCCCGGGGCCGCACGACCTGAAGCCGCTGTTCCAGCGCTTCACGGCCGCGATGAAGGCTTACCGGCACCGCGCTCAGGCAATCTGAATCAATTACTTATAGAAATTAACTAAGGTCAAGGCTTAACTAGATGCCGCGTCGTGACGACCTCGAGAGCATCCTGATCATCGGCGCCGGACCGATCGTGATCGGCCAGGCGTGCGAGTTCGACTATTCCGGGACACAGGCCTGCAAGGCGCTCAAGGAGGAGGGCTATCGCGTCATCCTCGTGAACTCGAACCCCGCGACGATCATGACCGATCCCGCGAGCGCCGACGCGATCTACATCGAGCCGATTCACTGGCGCACGGTCGCCGCGATCATCGAGAAAGAGAAGCCGTCGGCGCTGCTGCCGACGATGGGCGGCCAGACGGCGCTCAACTGCGCGCTCGACCTCGTTCGCGAAGGCGTGCTCGAGCAACATGGCGTCGAGCTCATCGCTGCGTCGCGCGAAGCGATCGACATGGCCGAGGACCGCGAGCTCTTCAGGCACGCGATGAAGGACATCGGCCTCGCGACTCCGCGCGCCGGCACCGCGCATTCGCTCGAGGAGGCCTGGGCCGTTCAAGAGGAGGTCGGATTTCCGACGATCGTCCGGCCGTCGTTCACGCTCGGGGGCAGCGGCGGCGGCATCGCGTACAACCGCGAGGAGTTCGAGGACATCGTGACCCGCGGCATCGACCAATCCCCGACCGGCGAGGTGCTGGTCGAGGAGTCGGTGATCGGCTGGAAAGAGTTCGAGATGGAGGTTGTTCGCGACCGCAACGACAACTGCATCATCATCTGCTCGATCGAGAACGTGGATCCAATGGGTATCCACACCGGCGACTCGATCACGGTCGCGCCGGCGCAGACGCTGACCGACAAGGAATACCAGCGGATGCGCGACGCCTCGATCGCGGTGTTGCGCAAGATCGGCGTCGACACGGGCGGCTCGAACGTCCAGTTCGCGCTCAGCCCCAAGGACGGCCGGTTGCTCGTGATCGAGATGAACCCGCGGGTGTCGCGCTCCTCCGCGCTCGCGTCGAAGGCGACCGGCTTCCCGATCGCTAAGGTCGCGGCGAAGCTCGCGATCGGTTACACGCTCGACGAGCTCAAGAACGAGATCACGGGCGGCGCGACGCCGGCCTCGTTCGAGCCGACGATCGACTACGTCGTCACCAAGATCCCGCGCTTCACGTTCGAAAAATTCCCGCAAGCCGCGGACCGCCTCACGACGCAGATGAAGTCGGTCGGCGAGGTGATGGCGATCGGGCGCACGTTCCAAGAGTCGCTGCAGAAGGCGATGCGCGGGCTCGAGATCGGCGTCGACGGATTCAACCCGGTGATGAGCAAGGTCGACGGCGAGGAGGACTGGGCCAAGCTCCGGCACGAGCTCAAGATGGCCGGCAGCCGGCGACTCTGGTACGTCGGCGACGCATTCCGGTTCGGGCTATCGTCTCGACGAGGTCCAGTCGCTCACCAACATCGACCGCTGGTTCCTCGTGCAGATCCAGGAGATCGTCGCGCTCGAGAAGCGGATCGTCGAGGAAGGCCCGGGCATTCTCGTAGCCTCGGAGCTGCGACCGCTCAAGCGCAAGGGCTTCAGCGATCGGCGGATCGCAGACCTGATCGGCGTCAAGGAAAAAATCGTCAGAACAGCACGTTACAAAGAGAACGTGAGACCTGTCTTTAAGAGGGTCGACAGCTGCGCGGCCGAGTTCGCGAGCGCGACGCCCTATCTGTACTCGACCTACGAAGAGTTCTGCGAGGCGGACCCGACCGACCGCGAGAAGATCATGATCCTCGGCGGCGGGCCGAACCGCATCGGTCAGGGCATCGAGTTCGACTACTGCTGCGTGCACGCGTCGTTCGCGCTCAAGGAGATCGGCTTCGAGACCATCATGGTCAACTGCAATCCGGAGACCGTGTCGACGGATTACGACACGTCGGATCGTCTGTATTTCGAGCCCGTGACGCTCGAGGACGTGCTCGAGATCGTCCACAAGGAGAAGCCGAAGGGCGTGATCGTGACTTACGGCGGTCAGACGCCGCTGAAGCTCGCTCGCGCGCTCGAGGAAGCGGGTGTGCCGATCATCGGCACGTCGCCGGACTCGATCGACCTCGCCGAGGATCGCGAGCGCTTCCAGCAGCTGGTCCACAAGCTGAAGCTCAAGCAACCGCCGAATCGCACCGCGCGTAACGCCGACGAAGCGGTCGCGATGGCGAAGGAGGTCGGCTATCCGCTGATCGTGCGGCCGTCATACGTGCTCGGCGGCCGCGCAATGGAGATCGTGCACGGCGAGGACGAGCTCCGCGACTACGTCGAGCGGGCCGTGAGCGTCTCGAACGACAGCCCGATTCTGCTCGACCGCTTCCTCGATCTCGCGGTCGAGGTCGACGTCGACGCGATCGCCGACGGCGAGGAAGTCATCGTCGCCGGCATCATGGAGCACGTCGAGCAGGCCGGCATTCACTCCGGGGACTCCGGGTGCTCGTTGCCGCCGTTCAGCCTGAGCGCCCGAGATGCAGCAGAAGTTGACCGATCAGGTGCGCCAGATGGCGCAGGCGCTCAAGGTCAACGGGATCATGAACACGCAGTTCGCGATCCAGAACGGCGTAATCTACGTGCTCGAAGTGAACCCGCGCGCGTCGCGAACGATACCGTTCGTGTCGAAGGCGATCGGGCAGCCGCTCGCGAAGATCGCCGCGAAGGCGATGGCCGGGATGACGTTCAAGCAGCAGGGCGTGTCGGTCGTCGGCCGGCGGCCTTACTACTCGGTCAAGGAGTCGGTGTTTCCGTTCATCAAGTTCCCGGACGCCGATCCGATCCTCGGTCCGGAGATGAAGTCGACGGGCGAGGTCATGGGCACCGGACGCACTTTCGGCGAGGCGTACGCGAAGGCGCAGATCGCGTCGGGTGTCGTGCTGCCGAGGCGCGGGCTCGCGTTCATCAGCGTCCGCGACCGCGACAAGCCGGGCGTCGTCGAGCTCGGCAAGATGCTGGTTGCGCGCGGCTTCGAGATCGTCGCGACGGGCGGAACGGCGCAGGCGCTCGCCGACGGCGGCGTCCCGTGCCAACGCGTGAACAAGGTTCGCGAAGGCCGCCCGCACGTCGTCGACATGATCAAGAACCGCGAGCTCGTCGCTGATCGTGAACACGACCGAAGGCAAGCAGGCGATCCGCGAGTCGCACTCGATCCGCGGCGAGGCGGTGCACTACAAGGTCACGTACTACACGACGCCTGGCCGCCGCGAAAGCGACTTGCGACGCGATCGACCACATCGATAACGTAGGCGTGAATCGGCTCCAAGACTTGCACGCGGAGGCTTCGGTTTGAGCAAGGTGCCACTGACCGCGCGCGGCGCGGCGAAACTCAAGGAAGAGCTGCAAGCGCTTGAAGAACGAGGAGCGCCCGAAGGTCACGCAGGCGATCGCGACGGCGCGCGCGCACGGGGATCTCAAGGAGAACGCCGAGTACCACGCAGCCAAGGATCAGCAGGGGCTCATGGAGGCGCGGATCCGCGACATCGAGGCGAAGCTCGGCAACGCGCAGATCATCGACGTCACCGAGCTCAACGCGAACGGCAAGGTGGTGTTCGGCTCGACCGTGAATCTCGTCGACGTCAAGGACGGCACCGAGGCGCGTTATCAGATCGTCGGCGAGGACGAAGCGGACATCAAAGTCGGCTTGTTGTCGATCGGCTCGCCGATTGCGCGCGCGTTGATCGGCAAGCAGGAAGGCGACGAGGTCGAGGTCACGACGCCGAGCGGCCGCCGCGCTTACGAGATCGCCTCGGTCGAGTACATCTAGGTCCGGCGGCCCCGATGCCGCGCCGCAGCGGATCGAGCAGTCGCTGGCGCCAACGCCAGGAGCGCGACATCTACGTCGAGCAGGCCGGCCGCGCACGGCTGGCGCTCGCGCGCCGTGTTCAAGCTCGAGCAGATCAACGCGAAAGAGCGCCTGTTGCGGCCCGGCGCCGTGGTCGTCGATCTCGGCTCGAGCCCTGGGAGCTGGAGCCAGCTCGCGGCCAAGCTCGCGGGCCCGGGCGGTCGAGTGATTGCCGTCGATCTGCTGCCGATGGACGCATTGCCGGGCGTCGAGTTCGTGCTCGGCGACTTCACGACGGCCGAGACGCTAGCGGCGTTGCGAGCCAAGCTCGGCGCTGGCCAAGGTCGATCTTGTAATGTCGGACATGGCGCCCAACATCACCGGCACCCGCGCCATGGACCAGCCCCGCAGCCTCGCTCTAATCGAAGAAGCGCTGCTGTTCGCCGAAGAGGCTCTGAAGCCAGGCGGCACGCTGCTCACGAAGGCGTTCCAAGGCGAGGGAATCGACGACTTCGTGCGTTCGCTCCAGGCTCGTTTCGGGGTCGTGAAGCGCATCAAGCCGAAGGCGTCGCGGGCCGAAAGCCGCGAGATTTATTTGCTGGCGATGAAACATGGGATGGTGTAGGGTCTTGGCGATTGGACACGGTCTACGGACCGCCCGCGAGGTAACGCATTGAACGACCTGGCAAAGAACGTCATTCTTTGGATCGTAATCGCCGTCGTCCTGCTGACCGTTTTCCAGAGCTTTGGTCCCGGCAGCGGTCAACGCGCCGCAACCGATTCCGTACTCGACGTTCCTGTCTTACATCAAGGACGGCTCGATCGAGGAGGTCGTGTTCGAGGGCGAGGTGATTCGCGGACGATCGGCACAACAGCGACTCGTTCGTCACCTATAGCCCGGAGACGTCCAACACCGCGCTGATCGGCGAGCTCGAGAAGCACAACGTCACGATCTCGGCCAGCGCGCCGAAGCAGCAGTCGTTCCTGCTGCAACTGTTCATCTCCTCGTTCCCGATCCTGCTGCTTGATCGCGGTCTGGGTTTACTTCATGCGCCAGATGCAGGGGGCGGGCGGAGGCCGAGGCGCGATGTCGTTCGGCAAGAGCCGAGCGCGGCTGCTCGGCGAGGACCAAGTCAGCGTCACGTTCGCGGACGTCGCGGGTGTCGAAGAGGCGAAGGAAGAGGTCGTCGAGATCGTCGACTTCCTCAAGGACCCGGCCAAGTTCCAGCGGCTCGGCGGCAAGATTCCGAAGGGCGTGCTGATGGTCGGTAGCCCTGGCACCGGCAAGACGTTGCTCGCGCGCGCGATCGCGGGCGAGGCGAAGGTGCCGTTCTTCACGATCTCGGGCTCCGATTTCGTCGAGATGTTCGTCGGCGTCGGCGCCTCGCGCGTGCGCGACATGTTCGACCAGGCCAAGAAGCACGCGCCGTGCATCATCTTCATCGATGAGATCGACGCGGTCGGCCGGCATCGCGGCGCCGGCCTCGGCGGCGGTCACGACGAGCGCGAGCAAACGCTGAATCAGCTGCTCGTCGAGATGGACGGTTTCGAGGGCAACGAAGGCGTGATCGTGATCGCGGCGACGAACCGCCCCGACGTGCTCGATCCCGCGTTGCTGCGCCCGGGCCGTTTCGATCGTCAGGTCGTCGTGCCGCTGCCCGACGTGCGCGGCCGCGAGCAGATCCTCAAGGTCCACATGCGCAAGGTGCCGGTCGACGGCAACGTGAAGCCGTCGGTCATCGCGCGCGGCACGCCCGGGTTCTCGGGCGCCGATCTCGCGAACCTCGTGAACGAGGCGGCGCTGATCGCGGCGCGCTCGAACCGCCGCACCGTGAGCATGGAGGAGTTCGACAAGGCCAAGGACAAGATCATGATGGGCGCCGAGCGCCGCTCGCTCGTGATGAGCGAGGCGGAGAAGAAGCTCACGGCCTATCACGAGTCGGGCCATGCGATCGTCGGGCTCTCCGTGCCCGACCACGATCCCGTTTATAAGGTGACGATCATTCCGCGCGGCCGCGCGCTCGGCGTGACGATGTTCTTGCCGGAAGAAGATCGTTACAGCTACTCGAAGCAGCGTCTCATGAGCTCAATGAAGAGCCTATACGGCGGCCGGCTCGCCGAGGAGATCGTGTTCGGTCCCGCATACGTCACGACGGGCGCCGCGAACGACATCGAGCGAGCGACCGACATCGCCCGCAACATGGTCACGAAGTGGGGCCTGTCGGATCGACTCGGTCCGCTCACGTATACCGAGGACGACGGCGAGATCTTCCTCGGCCGCAGCGTGACTCGTCACAAGCAGGTGTCCGACGTCACTGCGCACGCGATCGACGAGGAAGTGCGGACGCTGATCGACAACTGCTACGGCGAGGCGAAGCGGATTCTCGAGAGCAATCGCGACAAGCTCGACGTGATGGCCGCCGCGCTCATGAAGTACGAGACGATCGACGAGACAGCAGATCAAGGACATCATGGAAGGCCGCGACCCGCGGCCGCCCGCGGATTGGGACGAGCCGTCGGAGCCCGGCAAGCTCGCGCAGCGCGAGGTCGCGCCGGACAAGGGCGCCGCGCCGCTCGGCGGGCCGGCCGGCCAGCACTAACCGCGCTGTTCGTCGGCTCGGACATCCACGAAGCGCGCGCGCTACTACAATGCGGTCGCGTCGCTGACGCGGGAGGGGATTCGAGATGGGGAGGCGCTATTTCGGCACCGACGGTATTCGGGGCCGTGTCGGCGAGGACCCGATGACCGTCGACTTCGCGCTGCGGCTTGCGAGCGCAGCGGCCCACGTCTTGGCTCCGCAGGGCGGCACCGTGCTCATCGGCAAGGACACGCGCGTCTCGGGCTACATGTTCGAGTCCGCGCTCGAGGCCGGCTTCGTGGCGTCAGGCGTCGATGTGCTGCTCACCGGTCCGCTGCCGACGCCCGCGATCGCGTATTTGACGAAGAAGTCCGGCGCCGACTTCGGCATCGTCATCAGCGCGTCGCACAACCCGTACTACGACAACGGCATCAAATTCTTCGACGCCGAAGGCGAGAAGCTTTCCGACGCAGCTCGAGGAAGCGATCGAGAGCGGCCTCGCGTCGGCGCCCGTCACCCGCGACTCGCGTGCGCTCGGACAGGCCAAGACGGCGGCGTCCGCGCGCTCCGAGTACATGGATTTCTGCAAGGGCACGATTCCGGCGGGCATGGGCTTCGAAGACTTCAAGATCGTCGTCGACGCTTCGCACGGCGCCGCGTACAAGGTCGCGCCGCGCGTGATGTCGGACCTCGGCGCGGACGTCGTGCCGGTCGGCTGCTCGCCGAACGGCCGCAACATCAACGAGAACTGCGGCTCGACGCGGCCCGACCTGCTGAAGCTCACGGTCACGGGCGTGCGAGCGCACGTAGGCATGGCGCTCGACGGCGACGGCGACCGAATCGTGATGGTGGACGAGCGCGGCACCTTGGTCGACGGCGATCAACTGTTGTACGTGCTCGCGTGCGACCGGCTCGAGTCGAAGACGCTCGTCGGCCCGGTGGTGGGCACCGTCATGACGAACCTCGGCCTCGAGCTCGCGCTGCGGCGAGCGCGGGGTCAAGTTCCTGCGCGCGAAAGTCGGCGACCGTCACGTTCTCCAGCTGCTCAAGGAGCACGGCGGTGTGCTCGGCGGCGAGACGTCGGGACACCTGCTGTGCCTCGATCGGACTACGACGGGTGACGGTCTCGTGACGGCTCTGCAGGTCCTCGCGGTGATGCAGAGGACCGGCCTCAGGCTCAGCGAGCTCACGAGGGGCGTGGAGCAGTTCCCTCAGGTGCTCGTTAACGTAAAGATCCGCGAGCCCGTGAACCCGAACGACGACCCGCTGATCCGCGATGCGATAGACGAGGCCGAGTCGGAGCTCGGCGAGCGCGGCCGCGTCGTGCTGCGTGCGTCCGGAACGGAGCCGGTGATCCGAATCATGGTCGAGGGCGAGGATCGGCAGCAGGTCGGCACGGTCGCCAATCGGCTAGCCGATACGGTCCGCGAGACGTTCGGCGGCAGCTGAACGGCTCGCTGCGGAACCCGAGAGCGGCCTCCACGGGCCCCGGCCGGACTTGCTAAGCGCAGATAACTAGACGTCTCGCTCGGAGGCGGAGGCCGAGCGTCCTTCCCAGACCTTGCGAGCACTGGAGTGCGCGCCCGAGCGGCATGTCTCAGACCGCGCTCCTGAGCGAGACACCGCACTGGTGGCGTTGCGCTCTCGGGGGCACGCCCTTAAGCTGCGGCCCCGCGAAACGAGTAGCGGAGCGGAATCCACGTGGCGCGCAGACCGCTGATTGCTGGCAATTGGAAGATGAATGGCTCGCTCGGCGAGAGCCGCAAGCTCGTCGACGCGTTGCGCGCCGGCGTCGGCTCCGGGTCGGGCGCCGACATGCTGCTCGCCCCGCCGTACGTTTACATCCCCGCCGTCGAGGAATGGATCGCGGGCAGCTCGTTGCTGCTCGGCGCCCAGGACGTCGCGGACAAGCAGGGTAGCGGCGCGTACACGGGCGAAGTCTCCGGCGCGATGCTCGCGGACCTCGGCTGCCGGTATGCGATCGTCGGCCACTCGGAGCGGCGGACGCTCTACGGTGAGACGGACGCGATCGTTGCGACCAAGTTCAAGGCGGCTCAAGCCGCGAAGCTCATGCCGATTCTCTGCGTCGGCGAGACGCTCGCGGAGCGCGACGCCGGCGCGACGGAGCAGACGGTGTCGCGCCAGCTCTCGGCGGTGCTCGATTCGGCCGGCGTCGACGCGTTCGCGGGCGCGGTCGTCGCTTACGAGCCGGTTTGGGCCATCGGCACCGGCCGCACGGCGAGTCCCGAGCAGGCGCAAGAGGTGCACGCGTTCCTGCGTGCCGCGGTCGCGGCCCGGAATGCTACAATCGCTGCCGGTTTGCAAATCCTTTACGGCGGAAGCGTCAAAGGCTCGAACGCGCGAGCGTTGTTCGACATGGACGACATCGACGGCGGGCTCGTCGGCGGCGCGTCACTCGTTGCTGCGGAGTTTCTCGATATCTTCCGCGCAGCTACCTGAACGGGAACGGATTCGAAGATGCTGCACAGTATCGTGCTAGGTGTTCACCTCGTCGTGGCGGCCATGATCGTCGGGCTCGTGCTGCTGCAGCGCGGCAAGGGCGCCGAGGCCGGCACGGGTTTCGGGGCCGGTGCGTCCGGAACGGTTTTCGGTGCGCGCGGCTCGGCGAACTTCCTGTCGCGCGCGACGGGTGTGCTCGCGACGGTGTTCTTCATAACGAGTCTCGCGCTCGCGTACTTGTCGACGCAGCGCACGGCGCCGACGAGCTTGCTCGACGCGCCCGCACAGACGGCGCCGGCGCCGCAAGCGCCGCCGCCGGTCCCGCCGCGAGCGCCGCGCGCCTCCGGCTGCGACAGATCTGCCGCAGCTGCCGAACGACTCGTCCTCGGCTCCGGCCGGCGATACGCCGCCGCCTGCGAGCCCGGACTCCGGCGGAGGCAACGCGCCGCGTTAACGACGCGCGTGCGCTCTCGTGAGCAACGCGCGTGCAGTTGCATTTGTTTCATGCCCACGTGGTGGAATTGGTAGACACGCTATCTTGAGGGGGTAGTGGCGCAAGCTGTGTCGGTTCGAGTCCGACCGTGGGCACCAAAATTCGGTGAAACTCGAGAGTGCGGAGGCTGCTACAATCCGCGCCGACTTCGAGTCAGGGACCATGCTCGAAAAATACGCTCCGATTCTGATTTTCCTGATCGTCGCCGGCGCCTTGAGCGTGGTCTTGTTGTTCCTCGGCTTCACCTTCGGCCGCGGCCGCAAGGATCGCAGACGAAGCTCGCGCCCTACGAGTGCGGATTCGAGGCGTTCGAGGACTCGCGCATGCGCTTCGACGTGCGCTACTACCTCGTCGCGATCCTGTTCATCATCTTCGATCTCGAGATCGCATTCCTCTTCCCGTGGGCCGTGTCGCTCGATCGGATCGGCGTCTATCGGCCTCGTCGCGATGGGGATCTTTCTCGCCGTGCTCGTGGTCGGATTCGTGTACGAGTGGCGGAAAGGGGCGCTCGAGTGGGATTGAGCCAGCAAATCGAAACGCCGTTCAACGTGCCGGAGGTGATGGAGAAGGGCTTCTTCGTCACGGGCGTCGACGCGCTGATGAACTGGGCGCGCACCGGCTCGCTGTGGCCGATGACGTTCGGCCTCGCCTGCTGCGCGGTCGAGATGATGCACGCGGGCGCGTCGCGCTATGACCTCGACCGCTTCGGCGTGATCTTTCGGCCGAGCCCGCGCCAATCCGACGTGATGATCGTCGCGGGCACGCTCGTGAACAAGATGGCGCCCGCGCTGCGCAAGGTCTACGACCAGATGCCGGAGCCGCGCTGGGTGATCTCGATGGGGTCGTGCGCGAACGGCGGCGGCTACTATCACTACTCTTATTCCGTGGTCCGCGGCTGCGATCGCATCGTGCCCGTGGACGTCTACGTGCCGGGCTGCCCGCCGACCGCCGAAGCTTTGATGTTCGGCGTGATTCAGCTGCAGCAGAAAATCCGGCGCACTCAAACGATCGCGCGTTGAGGAGCCTCGAAG
Organism: uncultured Gammaproteobacteria bacterium; assembly: GCA_963841645.1. Taxonomy (GTDB): domain Bacteria; phylum Pseudomonadota; class Gammaproteobacteria; order Steroidobacterales; family Rariloculaceae; genus FEN-1219. The sequence continues at coordinate 277,344 of CAWJDS010000005.1, forward strand.
CGGCGATCGATGAGCCGGGCGACCGGCCCAAGCAGGCGTGATTGGTTGCGATCGATCTGAACAACGAGCTGTCGAGCGAATGCAGAACAAGGAATTGACGCCGAAGTACGCGGCCCTCGCGGCCGCGGTCGAGGCCAAGCTCGGCTCGAAGCTCGAGCGCCTGCCGACGAGCACGGGCGAGCTCGGCTACCGCGTCGACGCCGCGCTGCTGGTCGAGGTCTGCCGAACGCTGCGCGACGAGCCCGAGCTCAAGTTCGAGATTCTGATCGACGTCTGCGGCGTCGACTATCAAGCCTACGGCCACGACGAGTGGCAAACCGACAGCGCGACCGCGACGGGTTTCAGCCGCGGCCGCGTACCGAGGCCCGCCGCGGCGAGCGGGGACGAGGAGCAGATCGAGGCCGTGGGCTACGAGCCCGCGGCTCGCTTCGCGGCCGTGTACCACTTGCTCTCGATCGCGCACAACCACCGGCTCGCGGCTCAGGGCGTTCTGCCCGAGCGACGAACGGCCGATCCTCGATTCGCGTCTACCCCGTCTGGAACTCGGCGGACTGGTTCGAGCGCGAGGCGTTCGACCTCTACGGCATCCTGTTCAAGGGTCACCCCGATCTGCGGCGTCTCCTCACGGACTACGGCTTCATCGGCCACCCGTTCCGCAAGGACTTCCCGCTGATCGGCAACGTCGAGGTGCGCTACGACCCGGTGCAAGGGCCGCGTCGTCTACGAGCCCGTGAGCATCGAGCCGCGCACGCTCGTGCCGAAGGTGATCCGCAGCGACAACCGCTACGCAGACGGATCTGAAGGACCCGCCCGGCAATGCCTGAGATCCAGAACTTCACGCTGAACTTCGGTCCGCAGCATCCGGCGGCGCACGGCGTGCTGCGGCTCGTGCTCGAGATGGACGGCGAGGTCATCCAGAAGGCCGATCCGCACGTCGGCCTGCTGCACCGCGCGACCGAGAAGCTCGCCGAGAGCAAGCCGTTCAACCAGTCGATCGGCTACATGGACCGGCTCGACTACGTCTCGATGATGTGCAACGAGCACGGCTACGTGCTCGCGATCGAGAAGCTGCTCGGGATCACGCCGCCGCTGCGCGCGCAGTACATCCGCGTGATGTTCGACGAGATCACGCGAATCCTGAATCACCTGATGTGGCTCGGCGCGCACGGCCTCGACATCGGCGCGATGACGATGTTCCTGTACTGCTTCCGCGAGCGCGAGGACCTGATGGACTGCTACGAGGCGGTCTCGGGCACGCGCATGCACGCGACGTACTACCGGCCGGGCGGCGTCTTTCGCGATCTGCCGGAGCGCATGCCGCGCTATCAGGCTCGTCGCAGCCGCGACGAGAAGGAGCTCGAGCGGATGCAACGAGGCGCGCAACGGCTCGCTGCTCGACTTCATCGACGACTTCACGAGGCGCTTCCCCGCGAACATCGACGAGTACGAGACGCTGCTGACCGACAACCGGATCTGGAAGCAGCGCACCGTCAACATCGGCGTCGTGTCGCCCGAGCGCGCGATGCAGCTCGGCTTCTCGGGTCCGATGCTGCGCGGCAGCGGCATCGCGTGGGACCTGCGCAAGAAGCAGCCGTACGAGGTCTACGACGAAGATCGACTTCGACATTCCGGTCGGCGTGAACGGCGACTGCTACGACCGCTATCTCGTGCGCGTCGAGGAGATGCGCCAGTCGAACCAGATCGTCAAGCAGTGCGTCGACTGGCTGCAAGGCGAACCCGGGGCCCGTGATGCTCGAGGATCGCAAGGTCGTCGCCGCCGCGGCGCATCGAGATGAAGGACGACATGGAGTCGCTCGATCCATCACTTCAAGCTGTTCACCGAGGGCTACACCGTGCCCGAAGGCGAGGCTTACGCGGCGGTCGAGCATCCGAAGGGCGAGTTCGGCGTCTATCTCGTGTCGGACGGCTCGAACAAGCCGTATCGACTGAAGGTCCGCGCGGCCGGGTTTCGCGCACCTCGCGTCGCTGAACGAGATGGTCGTCGGCCACATGCTCGCCGACGTCGTCGCGGTGATCGGCACGCAAGACATCGTGTTCGGCGAGATCGACCGATGAGCGCAGCCGGCAAGCGGCACGGCAGCGCAAGCGCGCGAAGCTCGCGCGTAGCTCTCGGCGCACGTGCGCGAGGAGATCGACCACTGGGTCGCGAAGTTTCCGCCGGCGCGGCAGCGCTCGGCGGTGATCGGCGCGCTGCACGCGGCGCAGCACGAGAACCACGGCTTCTTGACGCCCGAGATCATGACCGCCGTCGCCGAGTACCTGAGCTTGCCGCCGATCCAGGTGTTCGAGGTCGCGATCGTTCTACTCGATGTTCGAGACGAAGCCGGTCGGCCGGCACAGCATCTCGGTCTGCACGAACATCTCGTGCATGCTGCGCGGCGCCGACGACGATCGTCGCGCACGTCGAGAAGAAGCTCGGCATCAAGACGGGGCAGAGCACGCCCGACGGCAAGTTCTACCTCAAGCACGAAGAAGAGTGTCTCGCGGCGTGCTGCGGCGCGCCGATGATGATGATCGATCACGTCTATCACGAGAATCTCACGCCCGACGACCGTCGACGACGATTCTCGACGCGGTGAAGGATTAGAGCTAGTGGCGGAACGGCGCTTCAACCTCGTGTGCTTCGAGACGCTGCAGTTCGGCACGGAGTCGTACACGCTCGAGAACTACCGCAAGATCGGCGGCTACGAGTCGTGGGAGCGCGTGCTGAAAGGCGAGCTCACGCGCGACGCGATCATCGACGAGATGAAGAAGGCGGGCATCCGCGGCCGCGGCGGCGCGGGCTTCCCGACCGGCGTGAAGATGAGCTTCATGCCGCGCACGGCGCCGATGCAGAAATACCTCGTCTGCAACTCGGACGAGAGCGAGCCCGGCACCTGCCACGACCGCGACATCCTGCGCTACAACCCGCACGCGCTCGTCGAGGGGCTCGCACTCGAGAGCTACGCGATCGGCGCGACGGTCGCGTACAACTACATCCGCGGCGAGTTCATGGCGGAGCCGATCCCGCGCTTCGAGGCCGCGCTGAAAGAGGCCTACGCTGCGGGCTTGCTCGGCAAGAACGTGCGGGCTCCGGCATCGACATCGACATCCATACTTTCGTCGGCGCCGGCGCGTACATCTGCGGCGAGGAGACCGCGCTGCTCGAGTCGCTCGAGGGCAAGCAGGGCAAGCCGCGCTTCAAGCCGCCGTTCCCGGCCGCACTACGGCGTCTACGGCGCGCCGACCACGATCAACAACACGCAGAGCGTCGCGTCGATCCCGACGATCCTGCGCAAGGGCGGGCAGTGGTTCGCCGATCTCGGAGTGAAGGGCTCGGGCGGCACCGCGATCTTCTCGATGTCCGGCCACGTCGAGAAGCCCGGCAACTACGAGCTGCCGCTCGGCATCCCGTTCCCGGAGCTGCTCGAGATCGCGGGCGGCGTGCGCGGCGGACGCAAGCTCAAGGCCGTGATCCCGGGCGGCTCGTCGTGCCCGGTCGTGCCGGCCGAGAAGATGATGACGCTCACGATGGACTTCGACACGGTCAAGGCGGCGGGCTCGGGCCTCGGCACCGGCGCGACGATCGTGATGGACGAGACGACGTGCATGGTGCAGCGTGCTGCGCCGGCTCGCGCGCTTTTACTACGCCGAGTCGTGCGGTCAGTGCACGCCGTGCCGCGAGGGCACGGGCTGGCTCTACCGCGTGCTCACGCGAATCACGCAAGGGCAGGGCACGAAGGCCGACCTCGACATGCTCGTCGACGTCGCGAACAAGATCGAAGGCCACACGATTTGCGCGCTCGGCGACGCGGCCGCGTGGCCCGTGCAGAGCTTCTTGAAGCACTTCCGCCACGAGTTCGAGTACATGGTCGAGCACAAGGGCCGCAGCATCGTCGAGACGCTGCCGTCGGTGGCCGCATGAGCACGCCGAGCCCGACGCCGCCCGCAGCTGCCGCCGCCGCCCACGTCGGCCGCGCCACAGGCCACCGCGCCGCCCGCCGATCCAAACGTCGTGAACATCGAGGTCAACGGCGTGCCGCTGAAGGCGCGCAAGGGCCAGATGCTCATCGAGGTCACGGACCACGCCGACATTTACGTGCCGCGCTTCTGCTATCACAAGAAGCTCACGATCGCGGCGAACTGCCGCATGTGCCTCGTCGAGGTCGAGAAGGCGCCGAAGCCGCTGCCTGCGTGCGCCACGCCGGTCGCCGAGGGCATGAAGGTCTTCACGCGTCAGCAAGCGCGCGATCTCGGCGCAGAAAGCGACGATGGAGTTCCTGCTGATCAACCATCCGCTCGACTGCCCGATCTGCGACCAGGGCGGCGAGTGCGAGCTCCAGGATCTCGCGATGGGCTTCGGCCGCGGCGTCTCGCGCTACACCGAGCGCAAGCGCGATCGTGAAGGACAAGAATCTCGGGTCGCTCGTCTCCACCGACATGACGCGCTGCATCCAGTGCACGCGCTGCGTGCGCTTCGGCGCGGAGATCGCCGGCATCCAGGAGCTCGGCACGACGGGCCGCAGCGACCAGATGGAGATCGGCACGTACATCGAGAAGAGCGTCGACCACGAGCTGTCGGGCAACATCATCGATCTCTGCCCGGTCGGCGCGCTCAACAACAAGCCGTACCGTTTCAGCGCGCGCGCGTGGGAGATGATCGCGAAGCCGCTCGTCGGCGCTCACGACTGCGCGGGCAGTAACCTCTTCGCGCACGTGTTGCGCGGGAAATTGCGGCGCATCGTCCCGCGCGATAATGAAGAAATAAACGAGAGCTGGATCTCCGACCGCGACCGCTTCAGCTGCCACGCGCTCTATACCGAGGACCGCCTGCTCGGGCCGCGCGTGAAGCGAAACGGCGACTGGGCCGACGCGAGTTGGGCAGGACGCGCTCGAGAGCGCGGCCGAGCTCCTGACCGAGGCCGCGCACGCGGGCGGCGACTCGATCGGCGTGCTCGCGAGCCCGAGCTCGACGCTCGAGGAGCTGTACCTCCTGAACCGCGTCGCGCGCCACCTCGGCAGCGACAACATCGACACGCGGCTGCGCCGGCGCGACTTCCGCGACCAGGGCGCGGATCCGACCGCGCCTTCGCTCGGGGTCAGCATCGCGGACCTCGACTCGTTGGCCGGCGTCGTCGTGATCGGCTCGAACTTGCGGATGGAGGTGCCGATCATTGCGCACCGGCTCCGCAAGGCCGCGCGCAAGGGGGCGAGCGTCGCGTTCGTGAACCCCGAGCGCTACACGTACCACTTCAACACGGCCGCGTACGTCGACGCTCCGCTCGAGTCGTTCGCGGCGTCGCTCGCCGGCGTCGTCGCGGCTGCTTCGCAAGCGGCCAAAGTCGACGCACCGCAGAACGTGCGTGAGCTCGTCGCGCGCGCTGCAGCCGACGGACGCGCAGCGAGCGGCGGCCGAGGCGCTCGCGCGCAAGCCGGGCCTCGTGCTGCTCGGGCTGATCGCGCAGCGCCATCCGCGGTATTCCGACATCCGCGCGCTCGCAGCGGCGCTCGCCGACCTGACGGGCGCTACGCTCGGCTATTTGAGCGAGGGTGCGAACGCGGCGGGCGCGGCGCTCGCGGGCGCGCTGCCGCATCGCGGCCTCGGCGGCGAGCCGCTGTCGCGCGCCGGCCGCGACGCGGGCGCGATGATCGAGTCGCCTCGTGCAGCCTACGTGCTGTTCGGCGTCGAGCCGAGCAAAGACATCGCAGCGGGCGCGAAGGCGCTCGACGCGCTGCGCGCCGCGAAGGTCGTAGCTTTCACGCCATTCGTCTCGGCCGAGCTCCTCGACGTTGCGGACGTGCTGCTGCCGATCGCGACGTTCGCCGAGACCGCGGGCACTTTCGTGAATGCGGAGGGGCGCTGGCAAAGCTTCGACGCGGCTGCGCGAGCCCGCAGGCGAGTCGCGCCCGGGTTGGCGCGTGCTCCGCGTGCTTGGCAACGAGCTCGAGCTGCCAGGCTGCGAGTACCGCACGCCGAGCGACGTCTGCGCGGAGCTCGAGCACGAGCTCGGCGGTAGACCCGAGCTCGGCGCGGAGCGCTATCGAGGCGGCTTCGCCGCGTCCGGAAGCGGCGGCGCGCACGCTCTAGATGCTCGCGAGCTCGATGTGCCGATCTACGCCGTCGACGCGCTCGTGCGCCGCTCGGAGCCGTTGCAGCTCACCGAGCTCGCGCAGCGCGGAGTGGCGGTGTAGCGATGTTCGACTCGTTGCTCGCACAAGGCATGTCGATCTGGAACGCGGTTCCCGCGTGGCTCCAGTTCCTGATCGTCGTGCTGGTCAAGATCGTCGTCGTGCTGATCCCGCTGATCCTGTCCGTCGCGTACTTCACGTACTGGGAGCGCAAGATCCTCGGCTGGATGCAGCGGCGCGTCGGCCCGAATCGGGTGGGCCCATGGGGTCTCCTGCAGCCGTTCGCCGACGTGCTCAAGATGCTGATCAAGGAGATCGTCGTGCCGACGAAATCGAACCGCTTTCTGTTCGTGCTCGCGCCGATGCTCTCGCTGGTGCCCGCGTTCGCGGTCTGGGCCGTCGGTGCCGTTCAACGACTGGTTCGTGATCGCGGACATCGATGCGGGCCTGCTGTACGTGCTCGCGCTCACCTCGCTCGGCGTCTACGGCGTGATCCTCGCGGGCTGGGCGTCGAACTCGAAGTACGCGTTCTTGGGCGCGATGCGCTCGGCGGCGCAGATCGTCGCGTACGAGATCGCGATGGGGTTCGCGCTCGTCGGCGTGCTGATGGCGTCGCGGAGCCTGAACCTCGGCAAGATCGTCCTCGCGCAGCAGGGCACGAGCATCCTGAGCTGGTTCTGGCTGCCGCTGTTTCCGCTCTTCATCGTCTACTTCATCGCGGGCGTCGCCGAGACGAACCGCGCGCCGTTCGACGTCGCGGAGGGCGAGTCGGAGATCGTCGCGGGCTTCCACGTCGAGTATTCCGGCATCGCGTTCGGGCTGTTCTTCCTGGCCGAGTACGCGAACATGATTCTGATCACGGCGCTCACGGTCGTGTTCTTCTTCGGTGGTTGGCTGTCGCCGCTCGCCGGCATCCCGGGCCTCGAAGGCACTTTTCTCGCAGCGCCGAGCGTCGTATGGCTCGCGCTCAAGATGGCGGTGTTCGCGTTCGTCTTCTTGTGGATTCGCGCGACGTTCCCGCGCTACCGCTACGACCAGATCATGCGGCTCGGCTGGAAAGTGCTGATCCCCGTGACGATCGTCTGGATCGGCGGTCGAGGGCGTGCTGGCGGCGCTGAAGGTCGGCCCGTGGTCGGGACCGGTGTAGGAGGGCAGGATGCGTAGCCTCGTCAAGACGTTCCTGATGACCGAGCTCGCTCACGGGCTTGAGCGTGACCTGTGCGGAATCTGTTCCGCAAGAAGATCACGGTGCAGTACCCGGAGGAGAAGACGCCGCAGTCGCCGCGCTTCCGCGGCCTGCACGCGCTGCGCCGTTATCCGAACGGGCAGGAGCGCTGCATCGCGTGCAAGCTCTGCGAGGCCGTGTGCCCGGCGCTCGCGATCACGATCGAATCGGACGTCGGCGCCGACGGCACGCGCCGCACGACGCGCTACGACATCGATCTCTTCAAGTGCATCTACTGCGGCTTCTGCGAGGAAGCCTGCCCGGTCGACGCGATCGTCGAGACGCGGATCCACGAGTACCACATGGAAGCACGCGGCGAGAACATCATGACGAAGGACAAGCTGCTCGCGGTCGGGGACAAGTACGAAGCAATGATCGCGGCCGACAAGGCCGCCGACGCGCAGTTCCGCTGAGCTCGAGCCCACGGGAGAAGAAGTTGAGCCAGAAGTTCGCCAAGCGCCTGTTGACCCGCCGGCTTGCGCGCCGCGTGATGCGGCGTCGGATTACCGCGATCAAGAAGAAGGAAATCTGAGTCTTGCTGAGCGGCGTTCTCTTTTACGTGTTCGCGGCGTTCCTGATCGCCGCCGCGATCGGCGTGATCACGACACGCAACCCCGTGCACTGCGGTGTTGTTTCTCGTGCTCGCGTTCGTGCAGAGCGCCGCGCTCTGGCTGCTGATCGAGGCCGAGTTCCTCGCGATCGTGCTCGTGCTCGTCTACGTCGGCGCCGTCATGGTGCTGTTCCTGTTCGTCGTGATGATGCTCGACATCAACGTCGAGAAGATGCGCGAAGGCTTCACGCGCTACGCTGCCGCTCGGCGTTGCAGTCGCGTTGATCGTGGTCGCTCGAGATCGGCCACGTGATCTGGTTCCGCTCCCAAGGGCTCGCGTTCGCCACGACGCCGAAGCCGACGCCGGAGGGCTACAGCAACACGAAGGAGCTTGGCGCGGTGCTCTACACGCAGCACGTCTACGCGTTCGAGATCGCTTCCGTGATCTTGCTGCTCGCGATCGTCGCGGCGATCACGCTCACGATGCGCCGCGCGGCGAGGCCTGAAGGTGCAGGACGTCGCGAAGCAGGTCGCGGTGCGGCGCGAGGACCGAGTCAGGATCGTGAAAGTGGAAACGAGCACGGAGCGCTGATGCTGACCATCACGACAGCGCATTACCTCGTGCTCGCGGCGATCCTGTTCAGCCTGAGCGTCGCGGGCATCTTCATCAACCGCAAGAACGTGATCCTGCTGTTGATGTGCATCGAGCTCATGCTGCTCGCGGTGAACTTCAACTTCATCGCGTTCTCGCGGATGCTCGACGACACGCTCGGGCAGGTGTTCGTGTTCTTCATCCTCACGGTCGCGGCGGCCGAGGCCGCGATCGGCCTCGCGATCCTCGTCGTGCTGTTCCGCAGCACGCGCAGCATCGACGTCGACGAGCTCGACAGGCTGAAGGGCTGACGCCGTGCAGAACGTCTACCTCACGATCGTGCTCGCGCCGCTCGTCGCCGCCGCGCTCGCCGGCCTGTTCGGCAAGGCGATCGGCCGCGCCGGCGCGCACACGGTCACGATCTTGGGCGTCGCGATCTCGTTCGCGCTGTCGGTCTACGTGCTCAACGGACAGCTCCGACGGCGCGCCGATCTACAACGGCCGTGTCTACGACGTGGGCTGAGCTCGGCGGGCTGTCGTTCGAGGTCGGATTCCTGTCGACCACCTGACCGCGCTGATGATGGTGGTCGTGACGTTCGTGTCGCTCGCCGTGCACGTCTACACGATCGGCTACATGCACGACGATCCGGGCTACCAGCGCTTCTTCAGCTACATCTCGCTGTTCACGTTCTCGATGCTGATGCTCGTGATGAGCAACAACTTCCTGCAGCTCTTCTTCGGCTGGGAAGCGGTCGGCGTCGTGTCGTATCTCCTGATCGGCTTCTGGTACACGCGGCCGACGGCGATCTTCGCGAACCTCAAGGCGTTCCTCGTCAACCGCGTCGGCGACTTCGGCTTCCTGCTCGGCATCGCGGCGCTCGCGACCTACACCGGCACGCTCGAATTACTCGCTCGACGTTCGAGCAGGCGGACCGGCTCGCGTCGACGACGCATCGAGATCTTCTCGGGCGCGCACTGGTCGCTGCTCACGTTCGTCGTGCATCTGTCTCTTCGTCGGCGCGATGGGCAAGTCGGCGCAGATGCCGCTGCACGTCTGGCTGCCCGATTCGATGGAAGGCCCGACGCCGATCTCGGCGTTGATCCATGCCGCGACGATGGTCACGGCCGGCATCTTCATGGTCGCGCGCATGTCGCCGTTGTTCGAGCACAGTCGAGGTCGCGCTCATCGTCGTGATCACGATCGGTGCGATCACGGCGTTTTTCACGGGACTCCTCGGCATCGTCCAGCAGGACATCAAGCGCGTGATCGCGTACTCGACGCTCTCGCAGCTCGGGTACATGACGGTGGCGCTCGGCGCGTCGGCCTACGGCGCGGGCATCTTCCACCTGATGACGCACGCGTTCTTCAAGGCGCTGCTGTTCCTCGCGGCGGGCTCGGTGATCATCGCGATGCATCACGAGCAGGACATCCGCAAGATGGGCGGGCTGCGGAAGATACCTGCCGATCACGTACTGGACGTTCGTGATCGGCACGCTCGCGCTGATCGGCTTCCCGGGATTCGCGGGTTTCTTCTCGAAGGACGCGCTGATCGAGGCGGTGCACGCGTCGCGAGACGCCGGGCCACATGCTCGCGTACTGGGCCGTGCTGCTCGGCGTGTTCGTGACGTCGCTCTACAGCTTCCGGCTGCTGTTCGTCGTGTTCCACGGCGAGGAGCGGATGGATCACCACACGAAGGAGCACCTGCACGAGACGCCGTGGGTCGTACTGGCTGCCGCTCGTCGCGCTCGCGATCCCGTCCGTGGTCATCGGCTGGCTCACGATCGACCGCGTGCTGTTCGGCGACTGGTTCGAAGGCTCGATCTTCGTGCTGCCCGAGCACGATCCGCTGCGCGAGCTCGGCGAGGAGTTCCACGGCCCGCTCGAGTTCGTGATCGCACGCGTTCAAGGCGCCGGCGGTCTATCTCGCCGCGGCCGGCGTCGCTGGTCGCGTGGTTCCTGTACCTGAAGCGCACCGATCTGCCCGCGCGCTGGCAGCAGCAGTTCTCGGGGCTCTATCGCGTGCTCGCGAACAAGTACTACTTCGACTGGTTCAACGAGAACGTGCTCGCGAGGGGCGGGCGGCTTCTCGGCGGCTTCTTCTGGAAGGTCGGCGACGAGACGTTGATCGACGGCGCGCTCGTGAACGGCAGCGCGAAGACCGTCGGCCTCGTCGCGAGCGTCGCGCGCGGCCTGCAGTCGGGTTACCTCTACCACTACGCGTTCGCGATGATCGTCGGTCTCGCGGCGCTCGTCGGCTGGCTCGTGTTGCAAGACGTGACGAGATGAATTGGCCCATGCTGAGCGTCGCTGATCTGGCTGCCGATCGCCGGCGCGATCGTCGTGCTGCTGCTCGGCTCCGGCGCGCGCGTGCAGCTCGGCAAGGTCGTCGCGCTGGCGTCGTCGATCCTCACGTTCGTGCTCAGCATCCCGCTCTACACGCGCTTCGATCAGACGACGGCCGCGATGCAGTTCGTCGAGCACGTGCCCTGGATCTTGCGCGTTCAAGGCGTACTACGCGCTCGGCGTCGACGGCATCTCGATGCCGCTCGTGCTGCTCACGACGTTCCTGACGCCGATCGTCGTGATCGCGGGCTGGCAGGTGATCAAGCTGCGGCCCGCGCAGTACTTCGCGTCGTTCCTGCTGCTCGAAGGCCTGATGATCGGCGTGTTCGCCGCGACCGACGCGCTGCTGTTCTACGTCTTCTGGGAAGCGATGCTCGTGCCGATGTTCATCATCATCGGCGTCTGGGGCGGCGAGCGGCGCATCTACGCGACCGTGAAGTTCTTCCTGTACACGTTCCTCGGCTCCGTCTTCATGCTGGTCGCGCTGATCTACATGTACTCGAAGGCCGGCGACTACTCGATCGCGTCGTTCCAGAACCTGCCGCTCACGATGCACGAGCAGGTGCTGATCTTCTTCGCGTTCCTGCTCGCGTTCGCGGTCAAGGTGCCGATGTTCCCGGTGCACACGTGGCTGCCGGACGCGCACGTCGAGGCGCCGACCGGCGGCTCCGTGATCCTCGCCGCGATCCTGCTGAAGATGGGCGGGTACGGCTTCATCCGCTTCAGCCTGCCGATCACGCCGGACGCGAGCCATTCGCTCGCCTGGCTCATGATCGCGCTGTCGCTGATCGCGGTCGTCTACATCGGCTTCGTCGCGCTCGTGCAGGCCGACATGAAGAAGCTGATCGCGTACTCGTCGATCGCGCACATGGGCTTCGTGACGCTCGGCTTCTTCGTGATCTTCCTCGCGACCGCGAACGCGCCCGGCAGCGACGGCGCGCGGCTCGCTCTCCAGGGCGGCATGATGCAGATGCTGTCGCACGGCCTGATCTCGGGCGCGATGTTCCTCTGCGTCGGCGTGCTCTACGACCGAATGCACAGCCGGCAGATCGCCGACTACGGCGGCGTCGTGAACACGATGCCGAAGTTCGCGGCGCTGATGGTGCTGTTCGCGCTCGCGAACGCGGGGCTGCCCGGCACGTCCGGCTTCGTCGGCGAGTTCTTCGTGATCATCGGCAGCTTCCACGCGAGCGCATGGCTCGCGTTCTTCGCGGCGACGACCCTCGTGCTCGGCGCGGCGTACACGCTGTGGATGGTCAAGCGCGTCGTCTTCGGCGCGGTTGCGAACGACGCACGTCGCGGAGCTCCCCGACGTGAACGCGCGCGAGTTCTGGATGCTCATGGTGCTCGCGGTTGCGGTGCTGATCGTCGGCATCTGGCCCGCGCCGATCGTGAGCGCGATGGACCCGACGCTCGGCGCGCTGCTCGATCACGTCATCCAGTCGAAGCTCTAGCCAGGAAAACCGACGCCCGCCATGCCGACCACCGACCTAGTCAGCCGCCGCCCCGGAGATCTTCCTCACGTTCGCGATCTGCGCGGTGCTGCTCGTCGACGTGTTCCTGCGCGACGACCAGCGCAACGTCACGTACGTGCTGTCGATGCTTGCGCTGATCGGCACGGCGGCCATCACGCTGCACACGTCGGTCGATCATCGCGTGCTCGCGTTCGGCGGCAGCTACGTGTCCGATCCGACCGCCGGCGTGCTGAAGATGTTCGCCTACATCATCGTCGGCGTCGTGTTCCTGTACTCGCGCGAGAACCTGCGAGCAGAACGGGCTGCTCAAGGGCGAGTTCTTCCTGCTCGGCCTGTTCGGGCTGCTCGGGATCATGATCATGATCTCGGCGAACAGCCTGCTCACGCTGTACCTCGGGCTCGAGGTGCTCGCGCTATCGCAGTACACGCTCGTCGCGTTCAATCGCGACTCCGGCGATCTCCGCCGAGGCGGCGATGAAGTACTTCGTGCTCGGCGCGATCGCGTCCGGCACGCTGCTGTACGGCGTGTCGCTGCTCTATGGCGATCACGGGCACGCTCGCAGCTCGACACGCTCGCGGAGCACTTCGCGCGGCCCGGCGGGATCGGCGTGCCCGCGCTGCTCGCGCTCGCGTTCATCGTCGTCGGGCGTCGCGTTCAAGTTCGGCGCGGTGCCGTTCCACATGTGGCTGCCGGACGTCTACCAGGGCGCGCCGACGCCCGTGACGCTCTACATCGGCTCGGCGCCCGAAGATCGCATCGTTCGCGCTCGTCTGGCGCGTGCTCGTCGAGGGGCTCGGGCCGCTGCACGACACGGGCTGGCAGGACATGCTGATCGTGCTCTCGGTGCTGTCGCTCGGCGTCGGCAACCTGCGTCGCGATCGCGCAGACGAATCTCAAGCGCATGCTCGCGTACTCGACGATCTCCCACGTCGGCTTCATCTTGATGGGGTTCATCGCGGGCACGCCGCAGGGCATTCAGGCCGCGATGTTCTACACCTTCGCGTACGTGCTGATGGCGGCCGCCGCCTTCGGCATGATCATCCTGCTGTCGCGCGCGGGCTTCGAGGCCGAGCGGCTCGAGGACTTCAAAGGCTTGAATTCGCGCAGCCCATGGTTCGCATTCGTCACGCTGATGATCATGTTCAGCATGGCCGGCGTGCCGCCGTTCGTCGGCTTCTACGCGAAGCTCGTCGTGCTCGGCAGCGTGCTCGACAGGGGGCTCGTATGGCTCGCCGCGGTCGGCGTGCTGTTCGCGGTCATCGGCGCGTTTTACTACATAAGAATCGTCTGGTTCATGTACTTCGCGGAGCCCACCGATCGCGAGCCGCTCGCGGCCGCGCCCGACATGCGAATCGCTCTCAGCGCGAACGGGCTCGGGCTGCTCGCGCTCGGCGTGTTCCCGGGTCTCTTGATCGATCTTTGCGCTCGCGTGCTGGGCGGCTGAGCCGGTTGTAGTAGAATCTGGCGCCAGCTTCACCGGCAGCCGATTCGGCTCTTCCTCGGGGGAACGCGAGATGCGAGCGAACTGGAAAGTCGTCCTTCCCACCGCATTGCTGGCTCTTGCCGCGGCGTTCGCGGCGCGAGCGCATCACTCGTTCACGGCCACGTACTTCGAAGATCGCCAGATCACGATCGAAGGCAAGCTGCTGCAGTTCATGTTCCGCAACCCGCACTCGTTCGTGCACATCGAGGCTCCGGGCGACGACGGCCAGATGCACCGCTGGGCGGTCGAGTGGGGCGGCGCGGGCGCGCTCGCGGGGCAGGGCGTCACGAACCAGACGCTGCGCGCGGGCGACGTCGTGAAGATCACGGGCAACCCGGGCCGGGAAGCGGGCGACTATCGGATGCGGATGCAGTACCTGCGCCGCGATTCCGACGGGTTCGAGTGGGGCAAGAAGCCCGGCGAATCCTTCCAATAGAGCCGCGACCTTTGCGCGCGCTCGTCCTCTGCGGAGCACTAGCCGCTGCGCTCGCGGCGGCGAGCGCGCATGCCCAGATCGACCTCTCGGGCGAGTGGGCTGCCAAGGTTCACGAGGATTTCGACGACCGCGTTCCGGGCGACGTCCAAGGCGACTTCACGGGCGTGCCGATGAACGACGCGGCGCGCCGCTTCGCCGAGTCGTGGGACGTCACGCGCGTGAACCTGCTCGAGCACCAGTGCCAACCGTACAACGTCGCGCACATCTTTCGCGGCCCGATGCAGTTTCGGATCTGGACGGAGAAGGATCCCGCGACGCAGTCGATCATCGCGTACCGCGAGTACCTCGGCACGTATCAGCAGTACCGCACGATCTGGATGGACAACCGGCCGCGTCCGCCCGATTACGTGCCGCACACGAACATGGGCTTCTCGACCGGCGAGTGGCACGGCGACATCCTCACGGTGACCACGACGCACATCAAGAAGGAGTTCTACCGGCGCAGCGGAATACCGAGCAGCGATCGCACGACGCTCGTCGAGCACTACATTCGCCACGGCAACTTGCTCTCGCACGTGATGATCATCACCGACCCCGTGTATCTCACGGAGCCGTACTTGAATAGCGAAGAGTTCGTGCTGATGGAGCGCGGCAACCAGAACTGGCTCTACAACTGCGAGTACGTGATGGAAGTGCCGATGGACAAGAACAAGGTGCCGTACTACCTGCCCGGCATGAATCCGTTCATCCAGGACTATGCGAAGAAGTTCGGCCTGCCGTTCGAGGCCGTGTTCGGCGGCGCGCCGACGACGTATCCCGAGTACGAGCCGAAGCTCGAGCAACTGATGAAGGGCCGATGAGGCACGCCGCCCCGCAATCTGCGCCGAAACCGCGTCGTGTGAACGCTGCGCGCTGCGTCGTCACCGGTGTTGCGCTCGCGTCGCTCGTCTTGGTTTCGGGAGGCGCCCGCGCGCAGAGCGGCTCGCCGTTCGACGGCACGAGCCCCGCGCGCGCGAGCTACTCGGCGTCCGACAAGGACGCGCGCTCAGGTCTGGATCGCGCGGAGCGCACCGTCGACGGCATCGAGACGTATCACGTGCAGGGCAACGTCTACATGTTGGTCGGCGCCGGCGCGAACGTCGCGGTGCAGACGGGCGCCGACGGCGTGCTCGTCGTCGACACGGGCGGCGCCGCGAAGCGCGCGGCCGTGCTCGCGGCCATTCGCCGCCTATCGACCGGCCCCATCCGCTGGATCGTGAACACGAGCGCGGAGGCGGATCACACGGGCGGCAACGAGACGATCTCGCAGGCCGGCCAGACCGTGAACGGCAATCCGGCCGCGATCATCGCGCACGAGAACGTGCTCGCGCGGATGACGGAGGCGAATCGTCCGATCACCGAGCTGCCGCTCAACACGTTCTTCGAGCCCGCGCGCGACTTCTACTTCAACGGCGAGGCCGTGTTCCTCTATCACCCGGCGAACGCGCACACGGACGGCGACGTGTTCGTCTACTTCCGCGGCTCCGACGTGCTCGTGTCGGGCGACCTGTTCACGACGACGCAGTACCCGGTCATACGCGCGGATCAGGGTGGCGGCGTGGATGGCCTCGTCGCGGGCCTGAACCAGATGCTCGACATCGCGGTGCCGAAGTATCTGCAGGAAGGCGGCACGTATGTGATCACGGGCCACGGCCGCGTCTGCGACGAGGCGGATCTCCTCGACTATCGCGACATGGTCGTGATCGTGCGCGACCGGATCCGCAACCTCGCGGCGCAGGGCATGACGCTGCAACAAGTGCTCGCGACGAAGCCTGCGCTCGACTACGACGGACGCTACGACAACCCGCGCGGCGCGTGGACGTCGGCGATGTTCGTCGAGGCGATCTACCGCGACGCGGGCAAGACGACGAGCGGCAAGCAGCGGGCGGCCACGAAATGAGCGCGTACCGCTATCCCGGCCGCCGCGCCGTGCTCGCGTCGTGTGCCGCGGTGCTCACCGCGCTTGCCGGCCAGGCTTTCGCGCAGCCACGTCCGCCCGCGAGCGCTCCCGCGCCGCCGAAGGCGGGCGCGCCGATCGACCTCACAGGCTACTGGGTCGCGGTCGTCAGCGAGGATTGGCGGCACCGGATGGCGACGCCGCGCAAGGGCGACTACGAGAGCTTGCCGCTCAACGCGAACGGGCGCCGCACGGCCGACGCGTGGAACCTCGATGCGGATAACGCAGCCGGCGTGCAATGCAAGGCATTCGGTGTCGGCGGTTTGATTCGCCAGCCGGGCCGTTTGCACATCACGTGGGCCGACGACGACACGCTGCGCGTCGACTTCGACGCGGGCACGCAGACACGGCTGCTCGAGTTCGCGAGCACGGCGCAGCAGAGCGGCGAGAAGACCTGGCAAGGCTTCTCGCGCGCGCAGTGGCAGCGTCCACCGCAAGCCGGCGGCGGGCCGCAACGGGCGCAGATCGGCAACAACACGGGACCGATCGCGCCGGGCGGCGGCGGTCGAGGCCAGCGCGGCGGCCCCGAGCTCTCGCCGGCGCTCGCCGAGGGCGGCTCGCTCAAAGTGGTTACGACGAATTTCCGCGCAGGCTATCTGCGCAAGAACGGCGTGCCGTACAGCGAGTCCGCGTCGATCACGGAGTACTTCCACCGCTTGCCGGACGCGCCGAACGGCGACGTGTATCTGCACGTCGTCACGATCGTCGAGGATCCCGAGTACCTCAACGAGCCGTTCTACACGAGCACGATGTTCAAGCGCGAAGCGAACGGTGCGAAGTGGACTCCGACGCCGTGCCGCACCGCGCCGCCGCCGGCCGGTCCGCAAGCGGCCGCGCGTCCCGCCGAGCCGTTGCCGCGCTGAGTCTTCGAGCGACTTACGAGGACGCTTCCGCGGAAGCGTCGCTGCACGATTTCGGTGCGAAATCCCTCCGCGGAGGGATTTTCCGGTCAGTAGTCTCCGCGCAGGCGGAGCCTCTGGCGAAGCCCCTCGATCGCGATCGGAGAGCCGACGAACGTGCGCTCCGGGAAGCGCCCGCCGCGCGCGATGATCTGTCGATAGAGGTCGTCGGCGCGTTGGACGTTCAGGCCGTCGGCCGCGAGGTACTGGAGCCGGAGGCCGCGATCGGTATTGAGCGCGGCTTTGCCGAGCCAGCCGGACATGTCGGCTGCGCCGCCCGCATAAGTGCCGAGGAGGTCGAGCGCCGAGTCGAATCCGACCTCGCGCAGCGAGCGCGCGACGCGTTCGTAGCTCGGTTGGTCGAGCCGCTGCTCGATGAGATCGACGTCGATCGGCGCGTCGTTCGCGCGGCCGACGAGCACGGCGTCGTAGCCGCGGCCGTTGACGGTGTTGACGAACAGTGCGCCGTGTGGGAACGCGGAGAAGAACGTCGCGATCTCGCTTTTGGCCGCGCCCTCGGTCGTCTCGTACAGCTGCACGAACGCGGTCACGACGCCGTCGTCGTTCAAGCGCGACTTGCAGAGCTCCCAGAACTCCCGCGTGTAGAGCGCGGCAGCGCCTTTGACCCATGGGTCGAGCGGGTCGGACGTGATCGAATCGAACTTCTCGCGCGCGGTTGCGAGCACGTGGCGGCCATCGTCGACGCGGATCTCGACCTTCGCGCTCGTGACGACGCCATGATTCGCCTCGGCGAAGTAATCCTTCGCGACCTTCCGCACGAGCGGCTCGATCTCCGCAACGACGACGCGCTCGACCGCGGGGTCGATGCTCGCGGCGCCCGCGGTGATTCCCGCGCCGAGGCCGATCACGAGCACCGAGCGCGGCCGTTCGGGGATCAGGGTCGCGAGATGGCCGAGCATGCGCTGCAGGCGCATGTCTTGCGGGTACGTCGAAGCCTGCGTCTTGCCGGCGTTGTGATAGGTGACGATCCCGCTCGGCTCACGCGCGACCGCGATCGACGAGGCGACACCCTCGCCGACGTAAACGACGTTCGCATCTTGACCTCGCGTCGGCAGGAACCGTCCGTAAGCGACGAGCGCGGGCGGCAGCGGAACGACGGACCATGCGAGCACGACCGCGGCGGCGAGCGAGACGGCACATCGACCCACGATTCGTGCGTCGAGCCGTGCGATGCGCTCGCCGGGCGTCGCTCGTTGCGCTTCGTGCTGGTCGGTGGCGACGAGCAGGATGGCTGCGCCCGAAGCGAAGAGGATCAAGACCTGCTGCGTGAGCGCGCTGCCGAGCGCCGGGACCAGCACGAAGCTCGTCGCAAGCGCGCCGACGATCGTGCCGGCCGTGTTCGCCGCGTAGAGCGAGCTCACGGTGCGCCGCGAGTCGTGCTCGCCCGTCGCGCGCACGGACGTCGATGCCGCGAGCGCGAGCGGAAAACTCGCGCCCCAGAGCAACGCGGCGGGCATTATCGCGAGTGCGGTGCGCAACAAGTCGACCGCGAGCGTGAGCGCTGCCGTCGACGGCAGCGTGACGTCGAGCGACCAATAGGGCAGGGCGCGCGCGATCGCGAACGCGCCCCACGCGATCGCGGCGCAGAGCGCGAGTTGGCACCACGCGAGCGCTCGGCGCGCGTCGCTCCGCCGGCAGAGCGCGACGCCCGCGGTGCTGCCGGTGCCGAGACCGAGTAAGAAGACGGCGAGTATCAGCGCGAACGCGTAGACCGTGCCGCCGAAAAGCAGCGACAGGTTGCGCGTCCAGAGGATCTCTGCGGAAAGTGCCGTCATGCCGGATAGCGCGGCGGCGACAAGGATCGGCCATGCGCGGCTGGCTGTCGGTCCTGCACGCGTCACCGTGGACGTCGCCGCGGGCAGTGCCTCGGCCGCCGCCGGACATCGTCGCGGTCGATGCAGAGCGTCGCCGCTTGCGGCGACGTGCTCACCGCGGCGAGCGCGAAGCTCGCCAGACCGACGCCAATGTCGAGCGCGACGGCGACGTACGTCGCGACGTACGCGTCGTGAACGCGAAGCAGGTAGAAGCCCGCGAGCACGCAGCCTGCGACTGCGCCCGCGACGTTCGCTGCGTAGAGGCGGCCGAGCCGCGCCGCGCCGTCCGCGCCGGCTTCCGTCCACGGCGCAACGGCGGGCAGCGTCGCGCCCATCAGGATCGTCGCGGGCAACAGAGCCAGCGCGGCGACGAGCAGTCGCAGCGCAAGACCCGCCGTGCCCGTTCCGACCCAGGCGGAGTAGATGCCGCCGAGCGCCGGGATCAAATAGAGCGCGGCGACGCCGAGCGCGCCGATCGCGATCTCGAGAGCGCCGAACACGCGCAACGGGTGCGCTTTGCGCGAGACGTAGCGCGGCAAGAGCAGGCTGCCGATGCAGAGGCCGCCGAGATACGTCGGCAACAGCACTCCGAGCGAGAGCGCGGATGCACCGATCGCAAACGACAGCAGCTGAAACCAAACGACTTGATAGATCAGCGCCGCGCAACCGCTCACGGCGAAAAGCACCTGCAGCATGCCGGGCATTGCGCCAGCAAGCCCGAGCGATTGCAACTTGGCGCCATGGCGTTCGGACCGGGTGTCCACCGCAAGAAACGTCAAACGCTCGGCATGCCGTTCGCTATGATCGAGGCATGCCGGACACGCACGCTTTACTCAGGCTGCTGCGCGACGTGACGCACCAACTCGATCGCGATGTCTCGCTCGAGTCGCTCGCGAGGCACGCGGGCTGGTCGCGTTTTCACTTGCATCGCGAGCTCGGCGCGCTGCTTGGCGAGACGCCCAAGCGTTACACGCAGCGGTTGCGGCTCGCGAAGGCCGCGGCATTGCTCGCGACGACGGAGCGCTCGATCGGCGACGTGGCAGCGGCGGCCGGGTTTACGAGCCATGCCGTATTCACGCGCGCGTTTCGACGCTCACTCGGCCGCACGCCGCAGCAATATCGCGCGACGGTGCTCCGTGATGCGCCGCGACACGTGCGCCGCGGGCACCGCGAGCTCATCTCGAGCACCGTGCCGTGTCTTCGCTTGTACCGAATGACGACGATCCGACGGGGGACCACGACAATGCCGACACTCTCGATCGAACGACGACAGCTACCCGAGGTTCCGGTGCTGCTGATCCGCCGCCGCATTCCGCGCGACCAGCTCGCCGCGACGATCGGCGAATGCTTCGGCTTGCTCTGGGACTTCGCGCAGAAGGCGGGGCTCGCCGAGACTGGACGTCCGACGGTGCGGTATCAGGCTGTTGGGCCCGGCTTATGGACCATCGAGGCGTGCAAGCCGCTAGCCGCGACGGCAGTCGGGAGAGGGGAGATCGAGGCTGCGACGTTGCAAGCCGGCCCGGCCGCCGTCGCGCTGCATGCTGGGCAGTACGACGAACTGCAGCAGACCTACGCCGCGCTCGAGCAATGGATGGAGCAGAACGGCTGGCGCGCGAACGGCGCGCCATGGGAGGTCTATCTCAACGACCCGTCGATCGCCCCGGATCCGAAGGATTGGCGCACCGAGGTGTGTTGGCCGATCGCGAAAAAGTGAAGTTCGGTTGCGGCGCCGGGCAGCGCCTCTGTATGATGCCGCCTCTTCCGGTGCGGGGTGGAGCAGCCTGGTAGCTCGTCGGGCTCATAACCCGAAGGTCGTAGGTTCGAATCCTACCCCCGCTACCACTCGTGTAGGGGTGTATTCCGGTCACATGGTTTACATCTTATTCCGGACACATGGTTAACACTGTCTGGGGCAAAGGGATTGGGCGCGGGTTCGACGCGGTCCTCATCCCGATCGAAGAATCCCAGATCGTACTCCATGAAGCTGACCAGCCAGACCTGGTCGTCGACTTCGCGGATGCCCACCACTGGCCAGCGAACACCTTGCTCAGGTTGATCTTGCGACTGCCGAGGCAGATGCGGCCGCAGCGCGTCACGCGCACGGTGCGGTCGTGGAACGGGTACTCGGGATCCTGCGGCGGCTGGTAGCGGCGAGCTGAGGGTGTATACATCTCGGCGGGGTAAGCGCCGCCGAGCGCCTGGTGAGGACGCTCGTGGTTGTAAACCCGGATGAAGTGATCGAAGCGCTCCTGCTGCTGCAGGAAGTTGAACGCGGCGGGCTTGGTGGTTTCCTTCTTCAGCGTGAGGTGCATGCGCTCGTGACGGCCGTTCTGCTGCGGCTGACCGGGCTTGATGCGTTGGATGCGGATCCCGAGGCGCAGCCACCAGACGGCGAGCGGGACGAGTCCGAACAGCGCCAGGCCGCGAAGCGAACGGCGTGCCGTTGTCGGTGCGGATGGCGTCCGGCAGGCCGAAGTCCTTGAAGGTGCGCTCGAATACGGCAGAAGGCGAACTCCGAGCGCGTCGACGCGAGGCCTTCGCAGGCGAGCAGGTAGCGGGAGCGGTAATCGGTGATGGTGAGCGGATAGCAGTACTGCCTGTTGCCGAGCATGAACTCGCCCTTGAAGTCGGCGCACCAGAGACCGTTGGGCGCGTGCGCGGCGGTGAGCTCGGTGCCGCGGGCCTTGTAGCGGCGGCGTTTGCGTCGTTTGACGAGGCCATTGCGATCGAGCACGGCGTGGATCGTGCTGACGGCCGGCGGCTTGATCATCGGGTACTCGACGGATCAGCTTGTCGCGGATCTTCGGTGCGCCCCACGAGGGGTGCTCGCTTCTTGATGCGCGAGGATGCTGCGCTCGACCTGAAACGGCAGCTTGTTGGCATGCCGATACGGGGCGGCTGGCTGCGGTCATGGAAGTCCTCGAGGCCGCACTCCTTGTAGCGATCGAAGATCTTGTAGCCCGTGACCCGAGAGATGCCGAACTCGCGGCACAGACGCCGCCATCTTCTCGCCCTCGAGCAGACGAGCCACGAACCGGAGGCGCTCATCCATCGGTTTACACTCCTTCCACGGCATCTGGGCTCTCCCCAAATGCCAGTTGTGTAAACCATGTCTCCGGAATACGGTGTCAGCTATCTCTCGCTAAGCACACGACACCAGCACAGCCGCGGGTTTCAGGGCATATTCGGCCCACAGCTCGTTGCCGTTCGGCGTCAGCCGGACGTTCTCCGGGATCATCTTTCGTAGCGTGTGACGCGCCTTCTGCGCCTCGCGCGGATTGCCGTCGAGGCCCATGCCGATCTGCTCGCGGTACTCCTCAGCCGCGCGCGGCATCATCGCGAACAGCTTGGCCGACTGCTTCGCGGCGGGCTGAGCAGCGAGTAGCTCGCGACGCTTTGCCTCGGCCCGGTCGATCGCGGCCTGGAGTTCGTCCGCTTCGAGGTCGGGGTCTCCGGCAGCAAGGCGCTCGCGAAGCCTCGTGATGCGCGTGTCGATGGCCGCAATCTCTGCTGGCGCCGCCTCGGCCTTCTCGGCGGACTGTCGCAGGCGCTCCGCATCGATCTGTTCGTACTCGGCGGCCATCCGCGCGACGCGCTCGGGCGCCAACATGCCGTTGCGGATCGGGTCGAGGATCTCGCGCTCGCCGCGGTCTCGACGCATGCGCTGCCCGTTGGAGCACGCACCGCCGACGTAGCCGCTGTCCATACAGTACTCGGCGGTGCGCGAGTACTGTATGTCCGTATTCCTGCGAGATTCGCGGCGCGCCGACATCGACATACGTGACGCCGTCCGTGGCCTTGGGAGTCGCCGCTCCCTTAGACTGCTGCGCTGCGATGAAGACGGTGAGCCCAAGCCTCGATTGGCTATACCTAGAAGTCGCCGTTTGCTTCGGCGCGTCGCTTCTAAACATCCCTTTCGGACTTATCTTCCTGCCAGGTTGGATCGGCGACGTCTTGTCTGGCGAGTACGATGCCGTACGCCCGATCTTGTACACGCTGGGTGGTGTAGTTGGGACGCTCGGTATTGCGGCAACAGTCTTTTTGATTGGGGGTTGGCGACCTTCTTTTAGAATGCGCCGCGTCATCCAAACGTTCGTGTTGATGGGACTGGTTGCTGTCGTCATTTTCCCGATCGACAGTGGACTTTTCTCGGCGAGCACCTGGGCGGATGGCGTGAGGCCGGGCGTAGTAGTTCCGCTTGTGTTCGCGTTTGTGCTGCCGCTTGCTTGTTCTGCACACCTCATTTATCTCGCGCGAGACCAACTTCTGCGCTGAAGACGGAGCCCGAGATCGATGGAAGATCCTGAAGATCTGACCGAAGCCAAGTTGGCCGACTTCGAGCGATTCTTCGCGCCACTTGCGCCGATACTCGAGGGGTTTGCCGAGCGACATAACCTTCGCATCGAGAAATATCATCGCGCCCAGGCCAGCTGGAGCCTTATTTTCCGTTTGGCCGAGGAGGGCACTCGGGGGAGCATTCAGGTTCTCCGGGTTGGCATCGACCAGGTGTTCATAGCGGGAAATCGTGAACGGAGAGATTTTGAGCGTTTCCGCCGATTCATCTCCTACCGCGGAATCGGCACCGTGACGTTGGCTAGGGAAGACCCGCAGTTCGCACAACAACTGGAGTCGATGCTGACAAAGACCCTCAACTACCCTGACCCCCAGCTCAAATCCGACGGCTTCGACTATTCAACGCGAAGCAGAGAAGAAAACGACCTTGGCCGCGAAGTGTTTGCGGCTGAGCCGCTCGTGAGACTCGATCCCTGAGTAAAGAGAGACCTCGCCAAGGCGTGCTTGCGGCCCTAACCGTCGTCGTCGGGATAATTCCCGGCAGTCTTCTGGCCGCCTATTCGGGTCTGCTCCTCGTCGGCAGCCTCGCCGGATTGGTCACGTTGCCGTGGCACTTGGACGCGGTCCGCGAACAGGGATTCCGCGGCATAGTGGTTACCGTTCTTGCGATAGCGTTGCCGGCAATGGGCCTCGTGGGATACGCCGGCTTGTTTCGTGCAGCCTTGGCGCCAAACGTTTCGCCGAGGGTGGCCTCAGCACTGGTCGCAGGCATTTTGGGGGCGGTCGGCGGATTCGTCCGGATGGAAAGAGAATTTTTCGCTGCTACGCCACTCTTCTATTGTTCTTTCGGCGGACCGATTCTCATGGCGCTCGTCCACTTGGGACGTCATTTGCGGACATATCGTTCGGGCTTCAGTCACACCAGAGGGAGCAAAAACAATCGGTGGTATCCGGCGTACGCGCGCCCGACGGGACGGATAAGGATAGTGGTAGATCCAGATCTAACCGACGCCAAGCTCGCCGACTTCGAGCGCTTCTTTGCGCCGCTCGCGCTTGAGGCCTTTGCCCAGCGGCACAATCTGCAAGTCGAAAAGTACCGCTACGCGTGGCCCAACTGGAGCTTCCATTTCCGCATCGACGACGAGGGCTCTCGCGGACACCTTCAGGTTCAGAGGGCCGATGACAACCGAGTCTCTATAGTGGGTAGTCGCGATCGCCTAGAACCGGAGCGATGTCGCCGGTTCACTTCCGCTGGAGGGATCGGTCACATCATTCTGTCTAAGGACGATCCGAAATTAGCGCAAGAGGTGAGGTCGATGCTGGTACGGATCGTCAACTACCCGGACTCTCAGATGGTGTCTGACGGCATTGATAGGCGGAAAGGAGACGTGATTGGCTGGAGGGCCGCTTTCGAAGCTATGCCGCTGGTGCGGCTCGACACCTGAGCCAACCCCGCGAATCCCATCGGGAGAGGCGCGCGGATGGGGACCCTCCCCTTGACGTCTATTTCACCCGCACGCGCGGCGGATACGATAGGGACAGCGCGTAGCACGCTCCCGGCGGCGCGCGCACTCTGTCAGCAGGTGCGTCCAGTCCTACAATAGACGAGTGGGCGTTCCAAAGGATGGTATGGGCTTCGGTCTGCTTGGGTTCACGACATTCATCGTCGGAATAGTGCCCGGGACGCTCTTGGCGTGGTCCGCGGTTATTGGGCTTGGAGTCGGCGTTGACGCTTTGCTAACGACACCCATCGATGGACCGCGCGCCTTTCTCGGTCCTGCCGTGCTGTTGTTTCCAGTGATGGGGCTTGTTGGCTACGTTGCTCTATGGCGAGCGGCATTGGTGCCGGTGATTACGCCGACAGTCGCCATCGGTCTTAGTCTTGGGATTCTTGGTGCAGCCGGGGCCCTGGCTCGACTATATGTCAGCCAGTGGTCATTCAGCTGGTTCGAATTGTTCGGTGGCCCTATCGTGATCGCCGTCATCCATCTGGGGCGATATTGGCACCAGTCGCGGAAAAAACGGCTAAATCGGGCTGTTGATAGCCCGTATAGCGCACCGTATATGTAAGGCTCATTTCACGCGGACGCGCTGCGGATAGCGTAGGGACAGCGCGTAGTACGCCCCCGCTACCACTTTTCGCGCTTCAGATGCGTAGCCGTTCCCAGCAGTAAGAGATCCCGGCTGCGTGCGATCGCGCGTCGGCCGAGCAATCGCCGGTCAACGCACGCGCAACAGCGTGAGCCCTTCACCGACCGTTAGCATCGCCTCGTCCACGCGCTCGTCTTTGCACGCGAGCTCGTTGAACGCCAGCATCGCCTGGGCGTGTGTGGAGCGGGAGCCCAGCTCGATGATCGGCGCTCCCGATAGCGCCAGGGTGTTGTCCACGGCGATCAGGCCGCCACGGCGCACGAGTTTCAACAGCCGCTCGTAGTAGACGGGGTAGTTGGGCTTATCGGCGTCAATGAACGCGAAGTCGAAGCGGCCCGCTTCACCCGCCGCGAGCAGCGCGTCGAGCGTCTCGAGTCCGGGCCCGATTCTCAAGTCGATGCGATCTGCGACTCCCGCCTTGCGCCAAAAGGGTTGGCCGACGGCAGTCCACTCGGTGCTGCACATCGCAAGCGATCACCGTGCCATCGGTCGGCAGCGCGAGCGCCACGGCGAGCGCAGAGTAGCCCGTGTAGGTGCCGAGCTCGATGCAGCGTTTCGCGTCGATCAGCCGCACGAGCAGCGCCATCAACGCGCCCTGGTCTGCGCCGATTTGCATGACGTTGTGCGGCACTTTCGACGTGGCCGCGCGCAGCTCCGCGAGCACCTCCGGCTCGCGCGTTTGGCGCAGCACGTACGCGTAGACGTTGGCGGGCAGGAGATTGGTTCGGGTGCTCATAGGGCAGGTCCAGTCGACGGGATTGCTGCCGTCGTATCGTTCGCTGCGAACGCTCGGGCATGGCGGGGAACAGGAAGACAGGCGCCGAAGGGCGTTCGAAATTCCTATCCGCCCGGATCGCACGACTGACATGCGCCAGCGTCTGCAATCGCGCTATCCTTCGCCGCTGAATTACCGGTCACTCATGGGGGTCGATAACATGCGAAAACAATCTCGCTCGTTCCTTCTTTTATCGACATTCGGCCTCGTCGGCGCACTTGCTGTCGTAGGCGCTCAGGAGGGAAGAGCTCAGACGGCCCAGCCAATCGCTCTGGTCCGATCCTGCCACCTGGCCGAACCACAAGGTGCCGGTCGCAGGCGACAAGCCCACCATTGGCAGAGACAAGGAAGTGATCCTCGACGTCAGTCCGCCGGCGCTGCTCGGTCTGTCCATCGACGGCAAGCTCACCTTCTCGAACGATGCCGACCTGGAGCTGACCACCGAGTGGATCATGTTGCACGGGGAGCTGGCCATCGGCAGCGAAGCGAGCCCCCACACGCGCAAGGCGACCATCACCCTCACCAACAACGTCAAGGGTGAAGACGTGATGGCGGGCATGGGTGACCGCGGGATCATGATCTCGGGCGGAACGCTGAACCTGCACGGTGATCGGACCAACACCTGGACCAAGCTGGCGAGCACGGCCAAGGCAGGCAGCACTTCGATCCAGGTCCTGAACGCCGCGGGCTGGCGGGTGGGCGACGAGATCGTCCTCGCGTCGACGGATTACGATCCGCGGCAGGCCGAGCGGCGCACCATTTCCGCCATCAGCGGAAACAAGATCACGCTCGACAAGAAGCTCGACTACATGCACTTCGGCAAGATCACCTTCGACGTGGATGAGCGCGGCGAAGTCGGTCTGCTGACGCGCAACATCAAGATCCAGGCATCGGCCGACGCGGAGCAGTCATTCTTCGGCGGGCACATCATGGCGATGCCGTCGAGCCACATGTATGTCGAGGGCGTCGAGCTGAATCGCATGGGTCAGAACCTGACGCTGGCCCGCTATCCGATCCACTGGCATCTGGTCGGCGACGCGAAGGGCCAGTACATCAAGAACGCCGCGATCCACGACACCTACAGCCGCTGCGTGACGGTGCATGGCACCAACTACCTGCACGTCGAGAACAACGTGACCTACAACACCGTCGGTCACTGCTTCTTCCTGGAAGACGGCATCGAGCACGGCAACGAGTTCGTCCACAACCTGGCGATCCAGACCAAGTGCCATACGTCCAAGCCCTGCGACCCGACCAACCTCGCCCCGATCGGAGCGATCGAGCGACGAATCGCCAGACCATCAGGCAGGCCAGCAGTCCGGCAAGGACATCCTGATGCCTTCGGACAACACGGTGTCGACTTACTGGATCACCAATCCGGACAACATCTTCCGCGACAACGTGGCCGCGGGTTCCGACGCGACTGGTTTCTGGCTGTCGTTGCCGGAGCACCCACGGGCCAGTTCGAAGGCACGGAGATCAGCAAGGCCACCTGGCCACGTCGCACGAAGCTCCGCGAGTTCAAGGGCAACATCGCCCATTCGAACTTCGACAGGTTCATGTTCGACCGGACCCCCAATGTGGAAAACGTCTTCGGGTTGGCCGGCCCCTCGTACATGCCCAAGGCAAACCCGCTGACGCGAACAGCAAGAGCGGGAGTCGGTAGTTCGAGGATTTCACCAGCTACAAGAACCGCAATAGCGGCATCTGGGCCCGCGGTGAGCTGCACCTCTACAAGAACCTGAAGATGGCCGACAACGCCATTGGCTTCACGCAAGCGTCCGGCAACTTCGGTCAATCCGCTTATACGTCACGGGTGGTTGATTCGCGGTTCGTGGGCGAAACCGAGAACATCGGCAACCCCAGGACGCCGGCGGAAAAGGCTTACGGCCGCAGCTTGCCGAAGCCCGCTGATCGCGGATTTCCCGATCCGCGGCTACGAGTTCTACGACTACCATCACGAGCTGGACAACGACACCTTCGTGAACTACCAGGACAACGCCACCCGCAAGACGGGAGCGATCTCCTACCTGTTGTTCACCAGCTTCGGGATGAGCTCCAACAACACCGTGTCGCGCTCGAAATTCATCAACGCCAAGCCGGTGTATTTCCCGCCGATCGACAACCGGTGGAGCAACGACGATTACGGCAATACGGTCTACAAGACCGCGGTGTTCAAGGACAAGGACGGCACCATCACCGGCATCCCCAATTCCACCATCGTCAACGTCACCGGAATCGACGCCGACAAAACCTGCGAGGCCAAGCCCACCTGGAACGCCGTGGTGTGCAAGGGCGATGTCGGACGCATGAATGTTGGCGGTGGTGGTGGTGCTGTTGGGTTCGGCGGCTTCGGTGGCGGCGGCGGACCGCCTGGTGCCGGCGGTCCCGGTGGTGGTGGCGGCGCTCCCGGTGCCGGTGGCCCCGGTGCCGGTGCCGCACGAGCCGCAGCTCCCGGTGCCGGTCCCTCAGGAGCCGCAGCTCCCGGCCCTGGCGCCGCCGGTCCTGCTGCAGGTGCCGCCAGACCTCCTGCTCAACCTGTTGTCTATCCCATTGCCCCAGGTGGTGGTCGAATCAGAGGTACCCGTGCACCTTCAGGGCCGCCGGTCGTTCTCAGCCGCAATGGCAAGGAGTTCACCGCCGACGGGGAAACCAACGTACTAGCGGGCAGCGAGTACAAGGTGACCACCGAAAGGCCGATCTCTGAACATCAACGTGAAGGAACTGGATACCGGCTCGTGGGTGATGTTCGAGCTGCCGGGATTCACCACGGCAGCTCGGGTACGGCAGCAGGACAGCCTGGATGCGCTGCGCAAGGCCAGCGACACCTCGTACTACAAGGGCAACGGTGCGCTTTGGGTCAAGATCGTCTCCACCGGTGACGTCCTTGGCAGCGGCCCTGGTCAGGGCCCTGGACCCGGAACCAGCCTCCAGGTCAGCCGGTAAGCTGAGCTGTCGCGTGAGCAAGAGCCCCCGGCTTGAGGCCGGGGCTTTTTGTCTTTCGAAAACTTCGAATTGCACGGTTGCCTGACATGTGCTGGACGGCGGAGCAATCGCGCTATGCTTTGCCGCCAAGCTTCGGGTCATCTTCAAGCTTTGGGGGTTGATGTCATGAGCAAAAGAATCGCTCGGTCCTTCTTGTATCGCTCGTTCCTGCATTCCTGCTCGGCGGCGTGTTCGCTGTCGCTCAGGCTCAGACTGCCGGATCGCCGGCGGCCAGCCGACGAACTGGTCCGATCCTGCCACCTGGCCCAACCACAAGGTGCCGGTCGCAGGCGACAAGGTCACCATCGGCAGAGACAAGGACGTGATCCTCGACGTCAGTCCGCCGGCGCTGCGGCGGTCTGTCCATCGACGGCAAGCTCACCTTCGCGAACAATGCCGACCTGGAGCTGACCACCGAGTGGATCATGTTGCACGGGGAGCTGGCCATCGGCAGCGAAGCGAGCCCCCACACGCGCAAGGCGACCATCACCCTCACCAACAACGTCAAGGTGAAGACGTGATGGCCGGCATGGGTGACCGCGGGATCATGATCTCGGGCGGAACGCTGAACCTGCACGGTGATCGGACCAACACCTGGACCAAGCTGGCGAGCACGGCCAAGGCAGGCAGCACTTCGATCGAGGTCCTGAACGCCGCGGGCTGGCGGGTGGGCGACGAGATCGTCCTCGCGTCGACGGATTTCGATCCGCGGCAGGCCGAGCGGCGCACCATTTCCGCCATCAGCGGCAACAAGATCACGCTCGACAAGAAGCTCGACTACATGCACTTCGGCAAGATCACCTTCGACGTGGATGAGCGCGGCGAAGTCGGCTTGCTGACGCGCAACATCAAGATCCAGGCATCGGCCGACGCGGAACAGTCATTCTTCGGCGGTCACATCATGGCGATGCCCTCGAGCCACATGTATGTCGAGGGCGTCGAGCTCAATCGCATGGGTCAGAACCTGACGCTGGCCCGCTATCCGATCCACTGGCATCTGGTCGGCGACGCCAAGGGCCAGTACATCAAGAACGCCGCGATCCACGACACCTACAACCGCTGCGTGACCGTGCATGGCACCAATTACCTGCACGTCGAGAACAACGTGACCTACAACACCGTCGGTCACTGCTTCTTCCTGGAAGACGGCATCGAGCACGGCAACGAGTTCGTCCACAACCTGGCGATCCAGACCAAGTGCCATACGTCGCAAGCCGTGCGTCCCGACCAACCTCGCCGCGGCCGGAGAGAACCCAGACTACGAGAATCGCCAGGCCGTCAGAGCAGATGGCCAGCAATCGAAGGATGTCCTGCTGCCCTCGGACAACACGGTGTCGAGCTACTGGATCACCAACCCGGACAACATCTACCGCGACAACGTGGCCGCGGGTTCCGACGCGACCGGCTTCTGGATGTCATTGCCGGAGCACCCGCAAGGTCAGTTCGAGGGCACGGAGATCAGCAAGACCATCTGGCCGCGTCGCACGCCATTCCGCGAGTTCAAGGGCAACGTCGCCCACTCCAACTACGACGGGTTCATGTTCGACCGGAACATCAACCCCAATAACACGTTTCGGCGTTACCGGCAACGCGCATATGCCCAAGGAAAATCCCGCTGACCCGAACAGCAAGACGGTGGAGACGGTCTTCGAGAATCTCACCGCCTACAAGAACCGCAATGGCGGCATCTGGGGCCGCGGCGAGATGCACGTCTTCAGGAACGTGAAGGTGGCCGACAACGCCATGGGCTTCACGCATGCGTCCGGCACTTCGGTCGTGACCCCTTTACGTCAAAGGTGGTTGACTCGCTGTTCGTGGGCGAAACCGAGAACATCGGCAACCCCAGGACCGACGCGGAGAAGGCTTACGGCCGCAGCTTGCCGAAGCCGCAGATGCCGGATTTCCCGATCCGCGGCTACGAGTACTACGACTACCGTCATGACGTGGTGAACATCACGTTCCGGAACTACCAGGACAACGCCACCCGCAAGACCGGAGCGATCTCCTACCTGATGTATACGAGCGCCGGGGTCAGCACCGAGAACGCCATCGAGGGCGCGAAGTTCGTCAACGCCAAGCCGGTGTATTTCCCGCCGATGGAGCGCAAGTGGGGCAACGACAATTTGAACGGTGTGGCCTGGAAGGCCGCGGCGATCCACGACAAGGACGGCTCGGTCAGCGGTGTCCCCAATTCCTACATTCTCTCAACGACGGCGTCAACGACAGCATCGCAACCGACAAGAAAGCCTGTGAGATCAAGCCCACCTGGAACGCTGCGGTGTGCAAGGGCGATATCGGACGCTTGACTTTTGGCGGCCCCGGCGGCGTCTTCGGCGGCGGTCGAGCCCAGGCCCCGGAGGAGCCGGCGGCGCCGGTCCGGGCGCGGCGGGTCCTGGTGCGGCAGCCGGTGCTTACGGACCGCTGCGGCGGCGGGCGGTGCGGCTCCCGGCGCAGTTGGCGGTCCTGGTGCAGCGGCTGCCAGCGGCAGGTCCGCGGCGGACCCGCGTTTAGCACAGCGGGCGGTACTAGCGCGTTGGGTGCTCCGGCCGGTGCCGGCCGACCGCCTCCTCAGCCGCCAGTCGTTCTCAGCCGCAATGGCAGGGAGTACACCGTCGACCAGCACCAACGTACGAGCCGGTACCGAGATCAAGGTGACCACCGAAAGGCCGTCCCTGAATCTCACCCTGACGGAAATGGATGCCGGCTCGTGGGTGATCTTCGAGCTGCCGGGGTTCACCACCGCAGCCTCGGGTACGGAGCAAAGCAGCCTGGATGCGCTGCGCAAGGCCAGCGACACCTCGTACTTCAAGGACAAGGATGCACTGTGGGTCAAGGTGGTCTCCAACGGCGACGGTGCTCGTGGCGCCACGCCCTGGTGGTGGAACCAGCCTCCAGGTCAGCCGGTAAGCTGACACCTGTCGTGTGAGCAAGAGCCCCCGGCTTCGAGGCCGGGGGCTTTTTTCGTCTATCGAAAACTTCGAATTGCACTATACACATGGAAGGCACCAACGGACTACAATAGCCGGGCGGAAATTCGGGGTACTCGCCAGCTTGGGAGAGCGCGAAGAGACGCATCCATCCTTCCGCGGCCTCGCGAAACAGCGGCACGGTCCGCAGGTCCTCGGGATGCCGCGCGGCGAAGTCGAGCAGATTCTCCTCGCGCTCCCACGCCGCGTTGGAGATTGCCCCCGGCCTTCGCGTCGCGAATCGCTTGCTGCAGCAGCGGCGCCTGGTCGAGCGACTTGACTCCGCGATTGGCGCGAACGAGCTGCGCCGCCCGGTCGAGAGCGGCGACCGCGAGGGCGTAATCTTCGCTTTGCTCGTACTGCCGTGCGAGGTCCGAGAACGGACCGATCAACCCTTCGGCGTAGACGCCGTCGCGTGCCTGGATTGCCTGGATCTGCTGGACGAGCTGCCGCTGCGGCTCATCTATCGCAGCCAGCTTGAGCTCCTCTTGTCCAAAGGCCATTGGGCAAATCAGGAGCGAGAGTACCGGCAAGAGCCTGGTCGGCAGGGCGATTCTGACGGCGTCGGTTGTCATCGATGCGTTCGCGCGGCGAGACCCACCGTAGCTAGAACAACATGAAGAAGGACAGAGCAGACGCTACGAGCCCTCCATGGAGGGATTTTGCACCAAGCTCGAGCGATCTGCAGCGCGGCGCGTCTGCCCGATATTTGGCATTCGCCAATCGCGCTATCCTCTGCCACCAAGTCTCGGGGTCATGTTCGGGTTTTTGGGGGTTGACGTCATGAGCAAAAAGAATCGCTCGGTCCTTCTTCTATCGCTCGTTCCTGCATTCCTGCTCGGCGGCGTATTCGCTGTCGCTCAGGCTCAGACTGCGGATCGCCGGCGGCCAAGCCGACGAACTGGTCCGATCCTGCCACCTGGCCAAACCGCAAGGTGCCGGTCGCAGGCGACAAGGTCACCATCGGCAGAGACAAGGAAGTGATCCTCGACGTCAGTCCGCCGGCGCTGGGCGGTCTGTCCATCGACGGCAAGCTCAGCTTCGCGAACAATGCCGACCTGGAGCTGACCACCGAGTGGATCATGTTGCACGGGGAGCTGGCCATCGGCAGCGAAGCCAGCCCCCACACGCGCAAGGCGACCATCACCCTCACCAACAACGTCAAGGGTGAAGACGTCATGGCGGGCATGGGTGACCGCGGGATCATGATCTCGGGCGGAACCCTGAACCTGCACGGTGACCGGACCAACACCTGGACCAAGCTGGCGAGCACGGCCAAGGCAGGCAGCACCTCGATCGAGGTCCTGAACGCCGCGGACTGGCGGGTGGGCGACGAGATCGTCCTCGCGTCGACGGATTACGATCCCCGGCAGGCCGAGCGGCGCACCATTGCCGCCATCAGCGGCAACAAGATCACGCTCGACAAGAAGCTCGACTACATGCACTTCGGCAAGATCACCTTCGACGTGGATGAGCGCGGCGAAGTCGGCTTGCTGACGCGCAACATCAAGATCCAGGCATCGGCCGACGCGGAACAGTCGTTCCTCGGCGGTCACATCATGGCGATGCCCTCGAGCCACATGTATGTCGAGGGCGTCGAGCTCAATCGCATGGGTCAGAACCTGACGCTGGCCCGGTATCCGATCCACTGGCATCTGGTCGGCGACGCGAAGGGCCAGTACATCAGGAACGCCGCGATCCACGACACCTACAACCGCTGCGTGACCGTGCACGGCACGAATTACCTGCACGTCGAGAACAACGTGACCTACAACACCGTGGGTCACTGCTTCTTCATGGAAGACGGCATCGAGCACGGCAACGAGTTCGTCCACAACCTGGCGATCCAGACCAAGTGCCATACGTCCAAGCCGTGCGTCCCGACCAACCTCGCCGCAGCCGGAGAGAACCCGGACTACGAGAATCGCCAGGCCGTCAGAGCGAATGGCCAGGCCTCCAAGGATGTCCTGCTGCCCTCGGACAACACGGTGTCGAGCTTACTGGATCACCAACCCGGACAACATCTACCGCGACAACGTGGCCGCGGGTTCCGACGTCGAACGGCTTCTGGATGTCATTGCCGGAGCACCCGAACGGTCAGTTCGAGGGCACGGAGATCAGCAAGGCCACCTGGCCGCGTCGAACGCCATTCCGCGAGTTCAAGGGCAACGTCGCCCACTCCAACTACGACTCGTTCATGTTCGACCGGAACATCGCGCCCAATAACACTTTCGGTGTTACCGGCAGCTCGCATACCGGCCTTGAAAATCCCGCTGACCCGAACAGCAAGGCGCTGGAATCGGTCTTCGAGGATCTCACCGCCTACAAGAACCGCAATGGCGGCATCTGGGGCCGCGGTGAGATGCACGTGTTCAGGAACGTGAAGCTGGCCGACAACGCCATGGGCTTTACGCACGCGTCCGGCGCATTCGGTCGTTACGCCTTTACGTCACAGGTCGTTGACTCGCTGTTCGTGGGCGAAACCGAGAACATCGGCAACCCCAGGACTGACGCGGAAAAGGCTTACGGCCGCAGCTTGCCGAAGCCGCAAATGCCGGATTTCCCGATCCGCGGCTACGAGTACTACGACTACCGTCATGACGTGGTGAACATCACCTTCCGGAACTACCAGGACAACGCCACTCGCAAGACGGGAGCGATCTCCAACCTGCTGTTCAGCAGCTTCGGGGTCAGCACCAATAACGCCTTCGAGCGCGTGAAGTTCGTCAACGCCAAGCCGGTGTATTTCCCGCCGATGGCGAACAACAGCAAGTGGGCCAGCGATAATTGGAGCAGTGCGTCCTATAAGACCGCGGCGTACCGCGACAAGGACGGCTCGCTCGGCGGTGGTCCCAATTCCTACGTTCTCATCAACGACGGCGTCAACGACAGCATCGCAGTCGACACAGAAGCCTGTGAGATCAAGCCCACCTGGAACGCTGCCGTGTGCAAGGGCGATGTCGGGCGCCTGACTTTTGCCGGCCCCGGCGGCGGCGGATTCGGCGGCGCTCGGGGCGCAGGTCCCGGAGGAGCCGGCGGTGCCGGTCCGGGCGCGGCGGGTGCTGGTGCGGCAGCCGGTCCTGGCGGACCTGCTGCTCCGGCTGGCGGCACTGGTCCCGGCGCATTTGGCGGTCCTGGTGCAGCGGCCGGTCCCGGCGGACCCGCTCCTGGAGGAGCGGCCGGTCCTGGCGCATTTGGTGCCGGCGGTGCCGGTGGAGCTCCTGCTCAGCCGCCAGTCGTTCTCAGCCGCAATGGCAAGGAGTACACCGTAACCGGCACCAACGTACGAGCCGGTACCGAGATCAAGGTGACCACCGAAAGGCCGTCCGTGCCCCTCACCCTGACGGAACTGGATCGCGGCTCGTGGGTGATCTTCGAGCTGCCGGGATTCACCACCGCAGCCTCGGGTACGCAGCAGAGCAGCCTGGATGCGCTGCGCAAGGCCAGCGACACCTCGTACTTCAAGGACAAGGATGCACTCTGGGTCAAGGTGGTCTCCAACGGTGACCGCCGGCAGCGGCGCCCCTGGTGGTGGAACCAGCGTCCAGGTCAGCCGGTAAGCTGCAGCCTGCCGTATGAGCAACAGCCCCCGGCTTGAGGCCGGGGGCTGCTCGTGACGTGTTGCGGACACGCCGGCGACGGCGTTAATTCTTCAGCGTCGAGAGGTAGGCGATCACATCGGCGCGCTGCTGCGGATCGGTCAGAATGCCTGCCATCGCTGTGCCAGGCACCTTGGCGTTCGGGTTGGCCAGGAATTCATCCAAGGTCTCGGCGCTCCAGGTCACACCGTACTTCTTCAGGTTCTCGCTGGGGCCCAAGAGGCTCTGCGTGGTGCCAGCCTTGCGCCCCACGACGCCGACGAGATTGGGGCCCACCTTCGAATTGTCTTCCTTGGTCACGCCATGGCAGGCCGGGCAGCCACTGGCCATGAACAGTTCCTTGCCGTTGGCGGCATCGCCCTTGGCATCGCCGGCGTAAGCGGCGGGCGCGGCCAGCAGGGCGGCCAGTGCGAACAGGCGGATGGGTCGGATCGCGGACATGGACGTTGAGCTCTCCCGAAAACGGGGCCTAAAAGCCCCATGCCAGGAGATGATTCTAGCAAGCCACCCCTGATGCTCCTTCAACACTCTTCGGGCGGCCGTCATGACGTCGTGAGTTCGAGCATGATCATGTCGGCGAATTTTCCCATCTCAAGTGAGCCCGTCATGTGTTGGTCGCAGGCAAGCTGCGCGGGCTCACGTCCATCCAGCTCGACGGCTTCCTCGCGATTTCGACGACCGGATCGGGTCCGCGTCGCGCGAGGTAAGCTGCGCATCCGGCTACGCGAGATCACGCAAACTATCGTGACCGGAATCCGCGAGACCGCAGGTACCAATCGACCAGGGAGTGGCCGGGATGTCCGAGAGAACACAGCACGACAGCAGGACGGCGACGAAGTAACCGACGATGACTCCGATAGAGCGAAAGGCCGCGAAGTCAGGCCCAAGCACGATGCGCAGAAAGTCTCAGTATCGATGAGCTAGGAGGCCAAGCGGGTTCCTTCGACGCCGGGCGCTAGCGCGGCCGATCAGCGCACGCGCAACAGCGTGAGCCCTTCACCGACTGTCAGCATCGCCTGCTCCACGCGCTCGTCTTTGCGCACGAGCTCGTTGAACGCCAGCATCGCCTGCGCGTTCATGGAGTCCAGCTCGATGATCGGGGCGCCCGAAAGCGCCAGCGTGTTGTCCACTGCGATCAGGCCGCCGTGGCGCACGAGTTTCAGCAGCCGCTCGTAGTAGGCGGGATAGTTAGGCTTATCGGCGTCGATGAACGCGAAGTCGAACCGCGCCCGATTCGCCGGCCGCGAGCAGCGCGTCGAGCGTGTCGAGCCCGTGCCCGAGTCTCAGATCGATGCGATCCGCAACGCCGGCCTTGCGCCAGAATGGTTGGCCGATGGCCGTCCACTCGGCGCTGACGTCACACGTGATCAGCTTTCCATCCGTCGGCAGCGCGAGCGCCACGGCGAGTGCGGAGTAGCCCGTGTACGTGCCGAGCTCGATGCAGCGCTTCGCGCCGATGAGCCGCACGAGCAGGGCCATCAGCGCGCCCTGGTCTGCGCCGATCTGCATGACGTTGTGCGGCACTTTCGACGTGGCCGCGCGCAGCTCCGCGAGCACCTCTGGTTCGCGCGTTTGGCGTAGCACGTACGCGTAGACGTTGGCGGGCAGGAGATTCGTTCGGGTGCTCATAGTGTATGGGTGCTGAGGGATGGGCATTATGCCAGCCGATCCATTATGTCTGCGTAGGTGGTTCAGTTGATGCGTTCCCTCTTGCCCTCGTATTGTAGCTGCGTACGCTCGATCAACCGTCAATACGAAATGCATCTCCGATGCGCACTCGATAGGGAGCAAATGGTATGTCCAAAGAACGTAGCACGCAGAAGGAAGGCAAGAAGAAGCCGACGATGACTCCGAAAGAGCGAAAGGCTGCGAAGAGGATCAAGAACGAAGCTCGGAAATCTCAGTACCGCTGAAGCCTCAGGTCGTACGATGCGACGCGACCGTCTCACGGAGTCGGGGCGTTGTTCGCGGATCATTGGGATAGCCGGGCGGGGTCTTGACCAAGTTCGTCCAGCCACCGCCGACGAGTATCAGCGTTCTCTCAACGACATGACGAGTTGCCAGCCCCTTCGCGCGACTATCTCCGGCTTCAACATCCCACCTTTTCGTTGCCTAGGCCAAACGCATGTTTGGCGTTAGACGGATCTCAAGCCGCCAGCAGAAGAGGGTGGTCGCGGGTCAAAGGGCGCCCCCCGCTACCAATTTCCGCGGGGGTCCTACCCCGGGCACATCGTTTACAGGTTAGCCCGTCGGGGGGGGGCGGCTTGAGCGCAAGCTCGTAGCGCCTTCGTGTACTTGGCCGTCGCCTCGGCGAGACTGCTCCTGCGTTCTGGCCGGGCCCGGTCCGGCCCGATGGGGAATGGGTCTGGGAGACGAAGCAGTCCTACGTTAGGTTCTAGATCTCAGTTGCTACTTCTCAGTGAGTGATCTTTGCGATCTCAGCCTTGAGCGCGCTGGTATCGATCATCGACAGATCCCAACCACGCTGTTCGGCGATATCTTTCAGCGCCTCCTTCACCTCTTCCGGATGCGCCTTGATGTAGTCCTTGGCCTTCTGCGCAACTTCCGGATGTGTTTTCAGGAAATCCACGACTTGTTGGACTGTTTGTGCGGCCATGTGTTTTCTCCTGAGTGAGGCTTCGTCATCCCAGACTCCATGTCGAATACCGGCCATCAACGGCACGGACCAGCATCCGTTGCTCGCGTTGCGATGCGTTGGTCTCGAGAGCACTCAGCTTTTTCGCGCGGAGGGCGCGACCCCGACAACGTACCGCACAATCAATGCATGCTCAACAGATCTTCTGCGACTTACGCGCGGCGGTAACGGCCAGGGTGCAAAGAATTCGGCGCCGATTGACTCAGGGCCATGTTGCGGCTAGCCGACTACAAGCTGAATTTGGGCGAACTACCGGGCGCGTGCTCCAGATAGACTTCGTTGCCTCGCGTCCACAACCGCAAGACAAAGGACGCTGGGCGTTCAGGCGATCCAAACCAAAAACGGATCGTCTTGGCAGGGAATCGCCTGTCGCGCCGTGGCAGTCGAGATCGACGTGGTTGCGGCAGACTCCGCGCCGACTCGCGTGCACCGAGGCTCACTTTGCTCCATCCGTCCCGTCGTGCAACACTCCCCCCGCGCGAGCACGGCCTCTTCGCCAATCGCAAGGATCCTGTCTCGACTTGCCGGATGCGTACTTTCCGCGGAGTGTCGATGGTGAAAATGAGAGTTCTTGCTGTCGCGTTCGCCCTATGCGCAGGGCTCCCGGCCCTCAGCGCCCACGGGCAGTCCGGGACCACACCGGCGGAACTGTCGCTCATCAAGCTCAATGAAGACATGTATGTGATCAGCAACGCGACCGTACCCGGCCTCGTGACGGCGCTGGTCACCGACGCAGGCGTGCTGCTCGTCGACGACAAGTTCGAGATCGATCACGACAACATGATGAAGCTCTTGAAGAGCGTGACGAACCAGCCCGTCAAATACGTGATCAATACGCACTATCACGCCGATCACAGCGGGGGCAACGCGAAGCTCCAAGCGCTGAACGCGGTTGTCGTGGCGTCCGATCACGCGGGCGCGAAAATGTTCGTGACGAACCAGCCGGGCTTGCCGAACCTGACAGTGGGCGGCCCCATGACCATCTACATCGGGAGCAAGACGGTCGAGATTCACCCAGTCGGACCCGCGCACACGAACGGCGACGTCGTTGTGCTGTTTCCCGACTACCGCGTGCTAGCGTCGGGCGATATTTTCGCGAACGGTCCGGGCACGTCCGCGCAACTCGTGGACTACGCGGGCGGCGGCAGCGCGAGAGCCTGGCCTCAGGCGCTCGAATCGGCACTCGAGCTCGACTTCGATACGGTCGTACCCGGTCACGGCGTGGTCTCGACGCGCGCGGACCTCGAAGCGTATCTCGACCGTTCGAAGCGATTCAGCGCGACGCTGTCGGAATTGACGCGTAAATATATGTCGCGCGCCGACATAGAAAAGGTCGTGCGGAAGAAATTCGCGTGGGAGGATTTCCACGTGCAGGCGGCGCTCGACGGGCTGATCAGCGAGTTCCGAGCTGCGGCCGGCGCCGCGCAGTAGGGGACCCGGTCGCCGATGTTCAACCCAGCGCGACGCCGGAAACAAGCCGACCGCCGTGACACGGGCTAACAGCGCGGATGGTGACGGGGCAGACCGAGCAAAACGCCGCGTCGCATAGAGGGCACCTCAAAACTTCTCGACCCACGGCCGGAAATCGGCCTCGAACGTCCAGGCGCTGCGCGGCTGCAGATGCAGGCGAAGGTATTCCGCTGCAATCGCGTCGGGTTCGAGCAGCGAGTCGGGTCCGCGGGTGGTAGCGAGGTGCGCGTAACGTTCCGAGCGGATCTGCCCGTCGACGATTACGTGCGCGACATGCACGCCGCGTGGCCCGAGCTCGCGCGCCATGCTTTGCGCAACAGCGCGCAAGCCGAACTTTGGCGACGCGAGATTCACAAAGCCCGCGCCGCCACGCAGCGATGCCGTGGCTCCCGTGAAAAGAATCGTACCGGCGCCGCGCTCGAGCATCGACCGCGCGGCCGCCTGACCCACGAGAAAGCCCGCGAAACAGCCGACCCGCCAGCAACGCTCAAAGTCGGCTGGCGCCGTGTCGACGACGTCCCCGCGCTCGAACGTCCCTGCGTTGAACACCGTGGCCGCGACCGGGCCGTGCGCCTCGGCTGCCGCGAACAGACGCTCGACCTGCTCGGGTTGCGTCGCGTCGCATCGCTGCGGGATCACGCGGCCACCGGGCGAATATGCGAGTTGCGCAAGGCCTTCGCCGCGCGCTGCCGCGAACACCGTGTAGCCATGCGAGGCGAACGCGTTCGCGAGCGCGAGCCCGAGGCCCGGTCCCACCCCGACCACGACTGCGGTTGCGCCGCGAGCTTGTGCTATCTGCGCACTCATTTCGATGCTCCTGTCCGTTCAAATGCAGGCGGCGAGGGGCATCGTCTTCCGCTCGCGCCGCAGTTCGCAGATTAGTGTGGCGGAATCTTACAAACCACCCTGAGATTCAAGCCTACCCGCCGACGGATATAACGCCACTCTCTTGCACCGTACCTAAGGTCACACCGTAGAGTGGCTTTGGGAGTATCAACAATGAACGAAGCGACTACGGAATGGCTGACCGCGGCGGAGTGCGCGTTGCGCACCGGACTCACGGTACGTGCACTGCGTGTCTATGAGAACTACGGGCTGATCACGCCGGGGCGTTCCGCGGCTGGGTGGCGCCGCTACGGCGCCCAGGAGCTGCTCAAGCTCAACGAAATCGGTCTGCTCAAAGTCCTTGGTTTGACCCTAAATCAGATTCGCGATCTGACGCGGCGGCCATCGTCCCCCACGTTGCGTCAGCTTTTGGAGCTGCAACTGGACACTTGGAAACATCGCCGCGCCGAAGCGGAACGTGGCCAGACCGTTGCCGAGGCTGCGCTAATGCAGCTGCAGGCGGGCCGTTCATTGTCTGTCGAGGAACTGTGCTCTCTTATTAGGAGTTTTGAAATGACCACATCTACCGCTGAGGCCCCGATTTCCGCTGCCGATGAACAAGTCACACCAGACGCCTCAACGCTGGATCGCTATGTCGGCTACTACTTCCGCAACCGCGCACTGGGGGTGTCTACGATCACACGTAAGGACACCAAGCTGGTCCTGGAACCCATTGGTCAGCCAGTGCTGGAGCTCGAGCAGACCGGTGAAGCGGATTTTGCCATCCCGAAGTTCGATCTCGTGCTGTGCTTCGAACAGATCGAAGAAGGTGCCGCGAAGCGGCTGGTGATCTGGCAGCGTGGCACCGCGCTTCGATTGGAAAGGACCGACGCGGAAACCGCCAAGGTCATAAAGCAGACTATCGCGGACCGCATCAAGGATCGCATTCCTGCGCCGGGCAGCCAAGAGGCATTGCGCCAAATGCTCGACACGGGCAGAGCGGGCAACCCCAACTACGACCAGATGAGCCCGGAGTTTGCACAGGTCGCACGTGGGCAGCTGCCGTATTGGCAGATTGTTGGCCAGTACTTTGGTGCGATCGTGTCGATCGAGTTTTTGCGCGTCAGCAATCAGGGATGGGACATCTACAAAGTTCAGCATGAGAATGACGTTCATCAGTACCGT
Organism: uncultured Gammaproteobacteria bacterium; assembly: GCA_963841645.1. Taxonomy (GTDB): domain Bacteria; phylum Pseudomonadota; class Gammaproteobacteria; order Steroidobacterales; family Rariloculaceae; genus FEN-1219. The sequence goes on from CAWJDS010000005.1 coordinate 319,215, forward strand.
ATCGCCATGGGCGATGACGGCAAGGTCTACGGCTTTAGCGAGGCAAGTGCTACAGCGGACAAACGCGCCTTGGTATAAGAGATACGGCCTTGCGGGAACCGCCCGCGAATAGACCGCTCGTGGCCGGAAGCCCACGTTGGAAACGCGTCGAACGACCGTCATTCACTGCGAACGATGAGATATGCGAGCAAGAGCTGATCGGCGAGCAGGTAGTTGTGGGCTCGGTAAGCGGTGCCAATGTCGCGAGTTGTGGCTTCAAGCCCGTTGCGACGGATGCTGTCCATAATCGCCTCCTCTTGCCCTGTCCACTGCCACGCGGCCGCGACGGAACGTGCTTCGTCGGGAGACAGCCCCAGCGCGTTCCCAGTGACTTGCGAGCGCCGTCCGAAAGCCTTCGTCCGTTCGCCGATTTTCTTCCTCGGTTCGGGCCAGCTCGGCGGTCGCACGAGCCGGTTCAGGGTTCGCGCGAGCAAGTTCGAGGTCGGCAGGTTGCTGCTGCCCCTCACGGTGCGCGGCAGCGCGATCGACGCCAGCTGGCGCGTCAACTAGGTTGTCTGCGACTTGGCCATTTTGGGCGGAGGCCGGCGTGCACACGACCCCCGTGAGCAGCAACATGCACGCGAGACGGACTATCATGCGGGGCGAGACTCCGGGGCGATTTGGTTACGCCAAGCGTCGGCGACATACCGCTCGGCGTTCAACGACCCCGTTCACGGAAACGACGCTCCCGCGTTGCGAACGTCGCCGACACTACGCGCCAAAAGATCGGCGGGTGCTCTTCGGCCTATCAAACGGTGCTATCGAGTCGGCGAGCTCGAAGGCAGCGTCCGGGAGACGCTGGCGGAGCTCGTCGTCGGTGAGCCAGGCGGCGTCGAATCCGGAGAGATCTTTCGTGTGCCCGACATTCCCACGACGAACTTCGATCACGCGGGTCTCTGGATGCCAAGTCCACTCTGCCAGCGGTCGACCGTATCCATCGTTAAACCATCCGCCCTTGCGATAGTCGGTCGGGTCCTTGAAGACGTGTGTGGGCATAGCTACCTCTTGAGATCGCTGCGCGGACCGCTGTAACCATTCGCAGCGCGGTTCAGCTTGGACTCCCGACCGCTGCTAGGCGCCTAGTTCTCAGAAAAAAAGACCCGCCGAAGCGGGTAGATGATCCTTGGGGGGGGATTGCACCCTTGTGGGGATGCGCCTCGGATCGTATGCCACCGCCGCGGGGCATTCTGTTCGGTACCATACACACGATCACCGCGCAGATCGTCCTCGTGTTGCCGGCCTGCGCCGCGGACTCGGGGTGTTGGGTCGATCGCGGGCGAACCCGCCGATGTAAAGGCTAGCGCCGGGGCGAGCGGGGCGCCGGCGTCCCTCAGCACGATCTCGCAGCGGGGTCTGCGTTGGGCGCGTCGGCCGCCTTGGCCGGCGCGGTCTCGGTGACCGGCGGGCTCGGCAGGTAGCCGGTCGGCGCGTGCGCCGACGCGCGCGTCCGCACCGTGAGCGTGCTGCGCTCGCGCGCGAGGCGCGGTACGCAATTCTGCGCGAGTAGCCCGGCGACCACTGGGACGGGGGTCGCCAGAGGCAGGATCGTGCCCGTGAGCTCGTTCGGCGAGTCGATCAAGATCTCCCCGTCGAGGCCGCGCGTCGAGGACGCGTCGATTGTGCTATCGGTGGAGGCGACGAAGAACCCCGCGGTGATCGTGATATTGCCGCCGTTGCCGGCGTTCGCGCTCGCGAGGATGTCGCTGCGGTTGAGCAGCACGTAGTCGGGATCGATCGTGACGTTGCCGCCCGAGTCCGTGGCCGTCACGCCGCCGGCCTGCGCCCCGATCGTGGAGTCCGTGAGCTCCACCGAGTGGCCTGCCTCGATCACGATGTCGCCGCCGGCCGAGACGAGCGCGCTGGTTCGCAGCGCGCTCGAGTCGAGCGCCAGCGTGTCGGTCGCCGTGAGCCGGAGCGCGCCGGCCTTGCCGGCGCCCGAGCTGCTTGCGGAGATCGCGCTGCCGCCCGTGAGATTGATCGTGGTTGCGGAGATCGCGACGTCGCCGCCGTTGCCGAGGCCCGCCGTCGCCGCGGAGACCTCGGAGCCGCCATCGAGGCGAACGATTGCAGCATGGAGCGTGACCGCGCCGCCGGTGCCGTCGACTGTCGACGCCGAAATACGCGCCGCGTTCTCGAGCGTGATGTCGTTCGCGTCGATCGCGATCTCGCCGGCGGCGCCGGCGGCGCCGCCGACCGCGGTCGATTCGCTTGCGATCCGCGCGTTCGAAACGTGCAGCGATCCGACATCGATCGCGACCCGCCCGCCGGCCCCGAGCAGCGCCGTGTTGCCGACGATCTCGGCGCCATCCGCGAGCGTGAGCGACGGCGCCTGAATTGCAACGGTGCCGGCGTAGCCGATCCGCGGCGCGTCGACCGCGCCGCCTTCGCCCGGATCGACCTCGGTCGACGCTTTGATCGCCGACCCGCTGCCGTCGCCGCGCGCTCCGCGCAGCGAGACGTCGCCGGTCGCGACGATCGTCACCGATCCGCCGTTGCCGATGCCTGACGTGCTCGACGACAGCCGCGCGCCGTCCGCGAGCTCGACGCGGCCGGCCTGGACCGAGATCGAGCCTGCGTCGCCGGTCGAGGTGAAGAAGCTCGACGTCGTGACGCGCGTGCCGCGATTGTTCGCCGGATCGGCGACGCCGTTCGTGCCGGTCGCGACGAACGCATCGGACGCGACGATCGCGATGTCGCCGCCGTCGCCGGTGCTCTGCGCCGTGCTACCGATACGCGCGCCGGTCAGCGCCTCGACGGTCGGCGCCTCGAGCCGGATGTTGCCGCCCGCGCCGCTGCCCGACGTGCTCGCGTTGACCTGCGACTCCTGCGTCATCGTGAGCCGGCTCGTCGCCTTGAGCGAGATGGCGCCCGAGCCGCCGGCGCCGAGCGTGCTCGAGGACAGCGTGGCGCCGTTCGTGACCCTCAGCTGCGCGGCCGAGACGTCGATCGAGCCGCCGCGCCCCGTGGCCGTCGCGGCGACGTCCGAGAAGAGCCCGGACGCGGTGCTCGGCGCTGTGCTGCCGCTACCCCCGCCGCCACCCCCGCCACCGCCACCCCGCCGGGGCCCCCGCCGCCAGGGCCCCCGCCACCGCCGGCGCTCGCCGAGCCGTCGATGCTCACCGTCCCGGTCGCGCTGAGCAGGATGTTTCCGCCACGATTCGCGCCCGCGGTGCCCGTCCGAATCTGGCTGCCGTCGAGCAGCGTCGCGTCCGTGACGCCGACCAGCACGTCGCCGGTCGCGGTCGTGCTCGTCGCGGTATTCGTTGCGACGCGGCTTGCGGAGCGCATCATGAATTGGCCGGCGAGGATATAGACGTCCGGTGTCACCGAAGCGCCGCCTCCGCCTCCGCCACCGCCGCCGCCGCCCCACCACCGCCCGTCCCGCCAGTGGTGGTGACCGACGTCGCGGTCAGCGAGATCGAGCCGAGTGGAGGCGCCGGCGCCGAGATCCCCGCGTTGACGACGCCCCCGGCAACGATGGCCCCGGGCACCCCGATGTTGGTTGCGCCCGCCGCGCTCGCGAGCACCACGTGCCCGGCCGGAGCGCTCAGCGTGGCCGAGGTCGCGTCGATCGACCCGCCGACGAGCGCGAGCGTTCGCCCGCTCGGCACGCGCAACGTCGCGCCAGTGATGGAGATCGAGCCGATCTGCGCATCGAGGAAGCCGAACGACAGCGGATTGCCGACCGTCAGCGTCGATCCTTGCGGATTCGCGGCGTCGAATCGCCCGCCTCCTGGGAGCAGCAGCGCGTCCGCAGTGCTTGCGTAGAACGAGCCTTGCACGTTGAGCGTCGCGCCGGCCCCGATCACGAGGCCGTTCGGGTTGATGAGCCAGAGGCTCGCGCCCGGCACCGTGCTCGCGACGAGCCCATCGATCTGGGACACGTTCGCGCCCGTGACGCGGCCGATGATGTTCTGCGTCGTGCCGGTGAACGCGCTCGTGAACGTCGCGCTCTCGCCGCTGTGCACGTTGAACTCGGAGAAGCTGTGGAATAGGTTCTGGCCCACCTGCTTCCCGAGCGTGTTCGGGATCGTGTAGCTCGGCCCCGTGAGCGCCCCGGCCGCGCCGGTCGTGCCGTCGAGCACGATCTGACCGCGACTGGTGCTTGGCGCGAGGCCGAGCGCCGCGCCAACGACGCCGAGCGCGCACAACGACGCGACGCGTCGGCGCGCGGACCAAGTCTCGAACGGAATGGTTCCGCGCGTCATGGTTGCACCGCTCGGCGATAGACCAACGCGTAGTGGAGCCCGCGATCCTGGAGACTGTCGCCCGTAGTGTGCAGGTCGACGAGCGGCACGCCGCGGTAGAGCTCCATGCTGAGCCCCGGCAGCGGGTGCCAGAGCAGGCCGACGCCCACACTCGCGATGTGCTCGCGCCTGGAGCCGAACGAGGACGCGACCGCGTCGACCGACAAGCCGTAGTCGACGAACGTCGCGACCTCGAGGTGGCCGCGGGGCTGGCCGGTCGAGTCGACGAGCGCCGGGAACTGCCACTCGGCGGTCGCTGCGAAGCCGCTGTCGCGCACGAGCTGGCTCTCGCGATACCCGCGCACGCTGTAGCGGCCGCCGATCGGCAACTTGTACATCGCGAGCAGCGAGTCGTCTGCGACCTGCAGGAGCCCGCGCACGAGGATGCGGCTCGCGCGCCAGCGCAAGCTCTGCACGAGCTGGACCTGCCCGAAGAACAGCGTGAAGTCGCCGTCCGGGCCGACGTCGTTGTGAGTCGGGTTCAGCACGTCGACGCCGAACTGGAGCGTGCCGCGCGCGACGAGCGAGCGCGTGCCGAAGTTCCGCGACCACTCCGTGCCGAGCGCGACTGAGCTGCCGACGGCCTTGCCGTCGACGTCGCCCGGCGAGAACGAGAACGGCGAGCCGAGCAGCGTGCTCTCGCTGCGCTTGTGCTCGAATACGACCTGTGCGGATAGCGCGTGCACGCCGTCGTCGACGAACGAGCGGCTCGCGCCGATGCTCCAGAGATCGATGCGGCTCGAGATGTCGATCGCCTTGAACGGCTCCTCGATGATGTCTGCGTCTTGCTCGGATGCCGCGAGGTCGAGCTTCACCCCGCCCGGCGTCAACGGCACGTCGTAGAAGAGCGCGTTGTCCCCCGCGCCTTCGCTAATTCCGAAACGCCCGCTCAGCGAGTCGCCGTTGCCGACGAGCCCGCGATACATGAGCCCGACGCTCGCGCGATTCTCGCCGATCGAGGCCGAGCGGTCGTTGGCCGCCGCGATAGACAACTCGAGCGGCGCGCGCTCGGTGACCGCGACGTTGAGGCGGCTCTCGCCGAGCCGCTCGCCGGGAACGAGCTCGGCGTTGACGCGCTCCACGAGCGGATCCTTCTGCAGCGAGATCAAGCTGGTTTGTAGGTCGGCGACGTTCACGGGCGTCGTCACGTAGTGCTCGACGCGGCGCTCGATCGGGCCGCTGCGGAGACGGTGGTTGCCCTCGACGTCGATTTGCGTGAGCTCGCCCTCGACCGCGCGCAGCACGACGACCCCGTCAGTCACGCGTTGATCGGGAATCACGACGCCGGACGTCACGTAGCCGCGCTCGACGTAGAGTCGCGAAAGCTCGTGCCTGAGCTCTTGAAGCCTCTCGAAGGAGACGTCCTGGTTCTCGAGCGGGGCCGTGAGCTCCGCGAGCTCCCGCGCCGAGAACACGGTGTTGCCTTGCACGGCCACGTCGGTGAGCCGGATCGAGCCCATGGAGGTGAGCGAGTCGTCGGCTGTCGACGCAAGCTCGGCCGACGACGCCGGTGCGGCCGGTTGCGCGTGCGCAGCGCCGCCCGTCCAACCGAGGGCCGCGAGCACCAATAGCGGGATGACTGTCGTGCGGCGCATGCGGTTCAGCGCCAATCGCCGATCATCAGGAACGGCGCCCAATACGCGGGATGCGAATAGCGCGCGTCGTTGAGCAGCGCGAGCTGCGCGCCGCGCAGCGCGGCCGCCTTGCTCGCGCCCGACGCGAGCTCGCGGTAGAACTCACCGACCAGCAGCGCGGTGGATTCGTCGTTCACGGCCCAGAGCGAGGCGAGGGCGCTGCGCGCACCGGCCTTGACCGCGACACCCGCGAGGCCGAGCGCCGCGCGCTCGTCGCCCACGGCGGTGCTGCAAGCGCTCAGCACGAGCAGATCGACCGGGCGATCCGAGAATCGCTGGCTACCGATCGTGTCCTCGAGCTCGTCCATCGTGATGAGGGCATCGTGCGCGAGCAGGAACGAGCGCCGGTAGTCGGACTCGATTTGGGCGTGAGTAGCCATGTGCACGACGGAATAGCCGCCTTCGACCAGTTCGCGCTCGAGCGTCGTGGTGACGAACGATGCGTCCGTGTACTCGCGCGACGGGAACGTCGCACCGATGCTCGCGAGCTCCTCGGCGACGAACGGGAGCCCCGGAAAGCCCTGCGTCGGCGCGATGATTCCGTTCAACAGCACGCGGGTGATCGGTTGCGCGCGAACGGCTCCGACGAGCGACAGCGCGGGCGTGATCCCGAGCGCGTAACGCTCGACGAGGAAGCGGCTGCCGTCGTGGAGCACCGCGAACGGTATCGTGCGCAGCGGACCGTCCGGCACGATGACCAGCGTCGTCGGAGCTTCCGCTTCGAGCACGGGCTCGAGCGGCGCGATGAGTAAGCGATACAGCGCCTGTGACGGGCGCAGGAACGCGTCGCCGGAGTCGCCGTCCTCGATCGCGCGCCGCAGCGACAGGATCGCGTTCGTCATGTTCTCCCGATCGGATGCGACCGTGAATTGCCGCAGTTTGTCGCCGGAGCTCACGAGGATCTCGGTGCGGTCTGCGAACACGAGCGGGTAGATGACGACGACGTGCTCCTGACGCGACGTGCGCGCGTCGAACACCTCGGGTACCGAGCACTGGTTCTCGAAGTAGTTGCGGACCTCGGCGACCCGCAGACCTTCGAGCGTCCGTTGGACATCGAGGAGCGCGGCTTCGGCCGCGGCCGGGCCGAGCGTTCGCGATCTCGCGAGCATCAAGTCCGTGTACTCTTCGTAGAGCGGCAGCACGTTCTTCGCGAAGCCGCTGCGGGACTGCGCGGTCGGGACTTGAGTCGTGCCGAGCGACTCGATCGCCGCGGAGTACGACGCGAGCGCCGCGGCCACGTCGCCCTTCGAGCGCAGCAATCGCCCGGCCTGCCACTCCCAGCGATATAGGCTGTCGTTTGCGCCGGCGCTCTGTGCGAGCGTCACGGCCTTGCGCGTATGCGCGAGCGCGTCGTCGAGCGAGCCTTGCGCGGCGCGCGCCAAGCCGAGCGCGCCGTGAGCCTCGCCGAGCAACAGCGCGTCGTCTTCGCTCTCGGCCAAAGCGCGCGCCGACTCAGCAAGACCGGACGCGCCGCTCATGAGCGCACCGCGCGCAGGCTCGCGCGCATACGCGTCGCGATAGAGCTCCGCGAGCGAGAGGAAGATGCGCGCCTGCATGGCGGACGGATCGAGCGCGCGCGCGGCCTCGTCGAGCGCGGTCAACCGCGCAGGAAGGCCTTGGTCCACGCCGTTGTCCTCGAGCGCGCGCGCGACGTTGACGCCTGCGATCACCGCGAGCGGCGTGCGCGGCGGCGCGAGCCGGCGTGCGTCGGCGAACGCGGCGAGTCCGCGCAGCGGCTCGTCGAGCGACATGTACGCATTGCCGAGGTTGTTGAGAAGCGACGCGGTCTCTAACGTCGTGAGCTCGCCCGCGCGTGCAGCGAGCTCGCGCGTGAGCTCGACGACCGTCGGGGCGCCGTCGTCCGCCGCGAGTCCGGGCCGGTTTCGCGCTCGCACAGCCGTCGCCTCGTCCGCATGCGCTGGGCCGATCGCACCCACGAGTGCGGCCGTGCAGGCCAGCGCGCAGAGCGCGCGGCTGGCGCGGTTCCGGGTGGAGGCGGCGATCGTGCCCATTTCTTGGACTTTCTCTTAGTACTGTACTGTAGCACCGGTTTGGAGAAGACTCGGTGTGTCGACGGCGCACGATTGAGGGCGACTCAGCTGACCGGCGCGCCGAAGCGCCTCGGCTTCCTTCGTGCCACGGTCACCTGCAATGATCAAGCAAGGTCGCACGATCGCCGTTTGCTGCGGGCTGGGCGCGCTCTCGGCCGTGCTCGCGTGGGTCGGCGTTCACGACGTCGCGGTGTTGCGCGAGGGTTCATTGCTGCTCGACGATTTCCGAACGGCGTACTTCGCGGCGCCGCGGCCGCAACGCAGCGACATCATCGTGCTCGCGGTCGACGAGGACACGGTGTCGCGATTTCCGTTCCGCTCGCCGATCGATCGTAGCTTTCTCGCGGACCTCGTGAGCGAGCTCGGGCGCCGCAACGTGCGCGCGCTCGGCATCGACTTCCTCTTCGACCAAGCGACGAATCCCGCCGACGACCGCCGGTTCCTCGAGGCGCTCGACGCGTTTCCGGCTCCGACCGTGATCGCGGTCGGCGATGCGTCGAACGGGCTCACGCCGCGTCAGCTCGATTTCCAGAGCCGTTATCTCGCCGGCCGCCGGACGGCGCTCGCGGGCATGTTGATCACCGACGGCGTTGTCCGGCACATCTATCCGGGCGAGGTCGGTCCCGATGGGTTCAAGCCTGGCTTCGCCGTCGCGCTCGCGGGCGTGGTCGGCGCGCGGGAGCCCGCCGAGGTCGAGCGCTTGTATCTGCGCACCTCGGTCGGCGGCGCGCCGCCGATCCGCACGTTCCCGGCGCACGGCCTGAAGCTGCTGCCGGCGCAATGGTTCGACGGCGCGATCGTGCTGCTCGGCGCCGACCTGCCGAACCAAGACACTTTTCGGACGCCGCTCTCGGTTTCCGGCGTCGACGACATGACCGGCGTGTTGATTCACGCGCAAGCCGTCGCGCAGCTTCTCGAAGGTGTCCGCTATCCGGCCGTGAGCACGGTGGCCGAGGCCGCGATCCTCATCGTCGCGGTGACCATCGGGATCATCGTGCCGTTTCTGCGGATGCGCGTGGTGCCGCAGGCGCTCGCGGCGCTCGGCGTGCTGGTCGCGTATTGGCTCGTGGGATTCGTCTGGTTCGCGCGCGGCGGTCCGCTGCTCCCGCTGCTGCTGCCGACGAGCGGCCTGTTCTTCGCGATCGTTCTCGCGGGCACGTACGCGCGTAGCGGCGAGCTGCGCGAGAAGCGCTTCATTCGCAATACGTTTCGTCACTATGTATCGCCCGCCGTCATCGACGAGATGCTGGCGGACCCGAGCAAGCTCGCGCTCGGCGGGGAGAAGCGCGAGATGAGCTTCGTCTTTTCCGATCTCGAAGGCTTCACGACCCTGAGCGAGAAGCTCGCGCCGGAGCAGGCCGTGGCGTTGCTGCAGTCGTACCTTGACGGCATGCTCAAGATCGCGCTCGACTTCGGCGGCACGGTCGATCGTCTCGTCGGCGACGGAATCGCGGTATTCTTCGGCGCGCCGTCGGCCCAGCCCGATCACGCCGCGCGGGCCGTCGGCTGCGCGCGAGAGTGGGACCGCCATTGCGAGGCTTTTCGGCAGGAGCAGCTCGAAAAGGGCGTGAAGCTCGGAATCACGCGGATCGGTGTGCACACCGGGAGCGCCGTCGTCGGTAACGTCGGCAGCGCCGAGCGGTTCCACTACACGGCGCATGGCGACTGTGTAAACACGGCGGCCCGCTTGGAGGGCGCGAATCGCCATGTCGGCACGCGCGTGTGCATGAGCAGCGAGGTGGCGGGCGCGCAGCCGCCGGGCGATCTGCTGCCGATCGGGCGGCTCGTGCTGAAGGGGAGGGTGGCCGCGCTCGACTGCGTGACGTTCGCGCGCGGCTTGTCCGCCGCGGCCGTGCGAAAGTATCGGGAGGCCTACGCTTTGCTCGAGCGCGACGCGGCGGCGAGCGCGGCGCTGTTCGGCGAGCTCAGCCGGGAGGCGCCCGAGCACGGGCTGCTGCGGTTCCACCTGCGGCGGCTCGAGAGAGGCGAGGTCGGCACAACGATCGTGTTGGAGAGCAAGTGATGAATCGATTCACAGCGGCGGCGACGTTGGCCGTGCTCGGAGCGGCCGTGTCCGCGCCGGTCGCGGCGGCCGACCTCGTGGTGCTCGAAAGCGGCGCGCCGACGTACCCGGCGGGGAAGATGATTGGCGCGGCTACGCCGATCAAGCTTGCGGCGGGCGAGTTCGTCGTGGTCGTCACGGAGGACGCGCGCCTCGTGCGCATCGTCGGTCCGCACGACGGCCCCGCGATCGGCACGTCGCCGGACGAGAGCGCAGTCCGGAAGGCCATCGATCGGCTCGTGAGCGCGGATCAGCCGAGAGTCGGCGGCGTCGGCGCCGTGCGAGGTAGCGAAGAAAGCGCGATCGACGCCGACACACGTCCCGGGCCCTGGTTGCTCCACGCGGAGATTGACGGCGAGCAGTGCGCGTTGCGCGATCGGTCGATCGAGCTCTGGCGCGAGAAGACGGCCGCCGGCACCACCGCGAAGATCACCTCGGCCGAGAACGACGCGGTCGTCACGGTTCGCTGGGTCGAAGGCGCTGCGCGCGCGGCGTGGCCGACCGACGTTCTGCCCGCGATCGATGATCGGATCTACCTCGTCCGCTTCGACGGCGTGACGCGCTCGGTCGCGATCCGCATCAGGCTGCTCGAGCCGGCGGTCGCGAGCAACGGGCTCGCCGCCGCCGCATGGCTCGCTGCGAAGGGCTGCACGGCGCAGGCGCGCTTGGCGTTGCGCTGACGGCTCGAGCCGCGACTTATCGCGGAGTTCGAGGGCGGCGACGTGTCGCTCGCGTCGTACATCTGCGGCTCCGTCGCGGGGTTGAGACGTAGCGATCTATCGCGTTCCTCTGAAGCCGCAGGCCGCGGAGCACGGCACTGTCTCGTTGGCGACATGGTCGCGACCATCTGGACTACTTTGCCCTCGTCGTTGACGCCCTTGTGAAGGGGCGAACCTCGGCGATACTCGGACTCCTCAGGTGCCCACATCACTCGCCGAGGGAGGCGTCGTCAGCATGTTTACGGCTCTACCGTTGGCATCCTGGATTGGCCTCGTTCTCGTCATCCACGCTGGCGGCCACAACTGGCGAAGCTCGATCCTGATTGCTTCGATCCTTGGGGGCGTCATCCTTGTTCTGATTACGGAGATCCTGAGTCCGCTCGGACTGGTCGCATTCCCATGGTTACTGGCACTGTGGGGATTGGTGGCGGTCACAGTTGCCGTTGTCTATGGCGGGCTGCAGCGACGAACGTCGCGCCCTGCTCAAATCCCGAGCTTCACGAATTTAGAGCCATGGTCACTGTCGATGTTGTGGGCAGTGATGCTAATTCTCGTGACCATCGGTTTGATCGGTTTGATTGCACCGCCGAACACGAACGACTCAATGTCGTATCACATGAGCCGCGTTGTTCACTGGCAGCAAAATCACAGCATTGCACATTATCCGACGCACATTCTCAGGCAGATCGTCCTTCCTCCAGGGGCAGAGCTGGCGATCCTGCACCTGCAAGTTCTCAGTGGAGGCGATCGATTCGCGAACCTTGTTCAATGGTTTAGTGTCGCTGCTGGCCTGTGCGGCGTGTCGCTGATCGCCACGGAGTTGGGTGCCGACGAACGGGGACAAATCCTGTCGGTAGTGGTTTGCGCCACGCTTCCCATGGTCATCCTGCAGGCTTCGAGCACCCAGAACGATGCCGTGGAGGCTCTCTGGCTGACTTGTTTAGTCTACTTTTTGTTGGTGATGCGGAGGCGCCAAGAATGGTTCTATCCCTATCTCGTAGGAATGAGCCTGGGTCTCGCGCTATTGACAAAGGCAACCGCGTATTTACTTGCGCCCCCATTCTTGATCTGGCTCGGGCTGCATCTCTTGCGAACGAGGCGATGGTCTGCGTGGAAACCTCTCTCCGTTATCGCTGTGATCGCTCTCGGACTGAACTTGGGACACTACACTCGCAATATCAGGTCGTTCGGCCATCCCCTCAATCCTGGGCCCGTCGACCTTTTCGACAATCTCAATGAAACTGTTTCTGCGTCAGCGATTTTTTCAAATACGCTACGCGACGTTGCCTTACACGGAGTGGTGCCGTTCGATGGCCTAACACGCGCCGTGCAGAGTGTTGTGTACGTCGTGCATGGCTACCTCAACATTGACGTCAATGATCCCAGAACAACGTTGAGCGACACCCCCAAGTTCCAATTGGAGGGTCTGAGTCCTCTCCATGAAGACACGGTGGGCAATCCTCTTCACCTGATGCTCATCGCGGTGTGCACGATAGCCTTGCTGGCCTTGTGGCGGGACAAGAAATGGCGCGTGGTTACGATCTATTCGATCTGCGTGCCGGTCGGGTTGGTGTTGATTGCTTCCTATCTAAAGTGGGCTCCATGGATCGCTCGTTATCATTTGCCGTCCTTCATGCTTTGGTCCCCAGTAGTAGGCCTGATGCTCGCTAATTTTCCGAACAAGAAGGCGGCCAATGTCGTCGCAGTCTTGCTTCTGGTTGCAGCGGTCCCTTGGGTTCTTCTCAACGAGACGCGGCCATTGCTGGGCCGGTATGGCCCCCGAGGGGTCATCAACACGGACAGAAGCATCTTCAACATGGACAGAGTCTCAGGCTATTTCATGAACTTTCCGGACTCCGAAGAGGGTTACCGTGGAGCCGCGGAATTTGTGCGGGCCCGCGCATGCTCGCAAGTTGGTCTGGATGTAAGGAGCAATGACTTTGAATATCAATTCTGGCCGCTGCTGAAAAAAGATTCGGATGACGACATTCGGATTGAGCATGTCAACACCCCCGGCTATGCGCGCTTCGCGCCCGGAAGTCTTCCAGAATTTCGACCATGTGCAATCATCGCCATCGACGACAGTGGCGAAAAGACACGGATCGTCCACGGTTCAGAGGTTTACGACCGCGCATGGAGGACGGCCCCGGTTGATGTTTTCGTTCGCCTTGCGGACCAGTAACAGCTCACGCGCCGGCCTCAGTGCCGGCGCTCCTGTTTGGTGGCAGGGGCGTTGAGCCACCGCGCGAAAGAGCGGCATCGATAATTTCTTGCGGCGCGCCGAGACGTGCCGAATTGACTACTGAATTTGTGCTCGTTGGCGGAAAACCTTCGCTCTTCGGTGTGATGTACTTGCCGATCCGACATGATCGAGGTCGCCGCAATGCGAAGCATGGGCACCGTGATTGCGATCAACGGAGTCAAGGGGCTCGTGGCGGTGAGGTCCGCGGACCACAGCAGCCACGCTATCCTCGAATGGATCAGCGGCCCGCGGGCCGAAGTTGGCGACGTCGTTGGGGCGGACTTCCTCAAGCCCGGCAAACAGACCTGTGTGAATGTGACGAAAGCGGCCAAGGTCAATGTCAACGTGGTGCTGATTGGCGCCAACGAGAACTACATACACCGGTTGATTGGCGATTAGTGCGTGACTTGTAGTGCACTTGCCTCAGCTGCACGATCGCGTCCTCGCGACATAAGCAGCTTGCGCGAGCGAAACGTGTGAGGCGTTTCCTGTGCATGCGATACGAACGCGCTTACGATGGCGTCCGTGACTGGGTTGCTCCTCCCACAACCCAGCAACGGCCCGAGACAATAAAAGTCTCCCAGCGAGCTAGGCTCGGGCACGTTTCGAAGCGCCCGCGATCGTGAGCGATTACCCTTCGTTCTGGCTCACTTCTGAATAGCCGTCACGAGCGCGCGCATTACCTTGTCGTGATCGAGCTTGTCGTCGCAATCGCCGCATAGGTGAAATTCGACGACGTGCTCGACGCTGCCTTGGTTATCGCTAGTTTCGAGAAAGCCGCGATCGAGCACGAGTGTGCGCCAGCCGATCGAATTCTTGGCCGTCGAGCGCTTCGCACAGCCGTCGCATACGAGCTGGTATGCAACGGCCGCTGTGTCGGCAGAGTTTACGGAATCCGGGCGCCGGCTTGCCATTGTCACGTTCGCTCTTCTTAGTCTCGATCGTCGATATCCGCGTGTGCTGCGCGTCGGCTATATGGGGGCAAAGTCTAGGAGGAACAGGCTCGCCAAGCCTTGATCGATTACTCGTCGGGGGTCGCCAGTATCGTGACGAGAATCTCGGATGCAGGAAAAGAGAGCCCCCGGAAGCGGGGCTGTGTTACTGCGCCCCAGTACTGGCGCGGCGGAGGCGGCGGCCCGTCGTCGTTTACTCCGGCTCGCAACCGACGACAAGGTCCGAGAGATCTACGAGGAGGCTCTCAAACGCCCCGTTGCGGAGCGCACGGCCTACCTCGCCGACCGAACGACGTCCGACCCGCCTCTTCGTCGCGTGATCGAGCTCATGCTCGCGCAGAGCGGCGCCAGAATCGCGGTTGGCGGCGATCATCCGGGAGAGGTTCAGGTTCAAGTCCAGTCAGTAGGCGGATTGGGCTGTCTGCTAGGACCGACACTCGACACTCTCGCGACGCAGCTGCATTATGGCGTAATGCAACGCGTTACGATCGCTTTTGAAGGTGAAGACTTAGAGCTCGTCGAGCAGGCCTGTCGCGAGCTTGCCGACCGTGCTCGCCTCGACGCCGAGGCGGTCAAGGGAACGTCCGTCGAGCCGGTCCACAAGAGCGCGCAGGCGCGATTTCTCGGTATGGCGGAGAGACTCAAGGTCGCGAGGGGCTAGCCCGCGCTTTCCTCGGTAGCAATTCCTGCCATCCGCTAGAACGACGCCGGTCTATGAACCGGGCTTCTTGTCCTTCAAGAGCCGCTCGATCTCCTGGACCGTCAACGTACGCAGTCGCTTGGTGTCATCCTCGCTCGCGACATCGGAGCTCTGCTCGAGCTCCTGAGTTTCTTCGCTGTCCTCGGGTACCTTCTTAAAGTCCTTCATGTTTCCCCCGCGGCTGCCTACGGTGCGCGCAACCGTAGTCGATCGCGTGGTCCCGTCCGATGACGAGCGTCACGGTGGGACATAAGGTCGACGTTCAACGCCACCTCGCGTTCCCGACATTTGGTGTTATCGCGGGTCGATGCGTGGCGCCCATATGTCAAACACGGGGCGGTGAATTTGGGATGAGAGTCCAGAAGGCCACAAGTCACGACGCATAGACTCTACATCGGCTCGGCTGCGCCCGGACCCATAAGAGTCTCGTGGTGAGCTAGCCGCCGGCACACGCCGCGCATCGCGGCTAGAAGAACGAACAGAGAGCGGCTCCATGATTCTGATCGCGACCCTGGTTGCTATTGCTGTCTTGGCAGCGGGTGTCTATTGGCGGTCGCGCCGCCCACGGTCCCCACCGGTCCCGTCTCGCACCGCGCGTGCAGCGGAACGGTTTGCTGCCGTTGAGATTCGTCGGGGCAGCGGGGCATGCCAGGCCGCTCGTGCGCTCGACGGACAACGCTTTCTAGCGAATCACTCTCCGGCGTTGCCCCTTGCCGGTTGCACGAAAAAGCGCTGCGACTGCCACTTCGCGAAGCTTTCGGACCGACGCACGGACGAGCGCCGATGGGGACACGACGGGCTCAGCGCGGCGATGTTCAACACAGCGCAACGCCGCAAGCTGGCCGACCGGCGTGACACCGACTAGCCAAGCTCCGAGCCCAGACTAACCTCGGGCTCGCGCTGTTACTAGTGCGGAGTCGCCTTCGGTTCCGGACGGACCGCGTCTCCAGTCGCAGTTTGAAGGCGTCGCCTCATCTCCGCGGCCTTCTAGTCTGTTCGGAATCCTTGTATCGTCCGCGTGCGCCGCGCCATCGCTGCGGCACTACGGTCGAGCACGCGGGTCCTCATGCGAGGAAGACAAATGACCGAGCATCTCCAGAACTGGCGCCCCGTTCATATTTGTCGTGTCGTTCTCGTAGCGGGCGTTGCGCTCGCCGCCGCGGCCCAATCGCCGGACCTCGGGCAGTCGTTCCACCCCGTCACCGATGCGATGCTGCAAAATCCCCCGCCGGCCGATTGGCTGTCCTTCCGAGCATCACTGAACGCATGGGGCTACAGCCCCCTCGATCAGATCGACGCCGGCAGTGTGAAAAATCTGCACGAGGTCTGGTCGGCGCCGGTGGTGGGCTCGAGAGCTCACGCCCCTCGTGCACGACGGCGTGATGTACCTGCCGCTCGGCGGCGATGGCTTCGTCTCGTTAGATGCGGCAACCGGCAAAGAGCGATGGAGATTCGTGCGCGAGCTTCCGAACGGCCGTCAACCCGGCGGGACCAAGCGCAACATTGCGATCTACGAGGAGCTCCTGATCGGTACTTCGAACGATGGATCGGAGTTCGCCGTCGATGCGCGCACCGGCAAGCCGGTGTGGGAGGTCAAGATCACGGGCCCGGCGAACACGTCGAGCGGGCCGATCATCG
The DNA here is from genome assembly GCA_963841645.1 of uncultured Gammaproteobacteria bacterium. Classification (GTDB taxonomy): domain Bacteria; phylum Pseudomonadota; class Gammaproteobacteria; order Steroidobacterales; family Rariloculaceae; genus FEN-1219. The sequence continues at coordinate 335,500 of CAWJDS010000005.1, forward strand.
CCGACGGCAAGGTGATCTCCGGCCGCGCGTGCGCGCCCGACAGCGGGCCCGTCGGCTGCGTGATGGTGGCGAACGACGCGCGCACCGGCAAGGAGCTTTGGCGCACTTGGACGATCGCCAAGCCCGGCGAGCCGGGTGACGAGACCTGGGGCGACGTGCCTTGGGAGAAGCGCCAGCAGGTCGGCACCTGGATGCCGCCGAGCTACGACCCGGAGCTCAAGCTCGTTTACTTCGGCACTTCGGTCACCGGTCCTACGCCGAAATATCTGATGGCCGGTAACGACAAGACCTATCTCTACCACACGTCGACGCTGGCTCTCGACGCGAACACCGGCAAGATCGTGTGGCACTACCAGCACATCGTCGACCATTGGGACTTCGACCACACGTTCGATCGCATTCTCGTCGACACCGAGGTCGCGCCGGCGGCCGGGCAAGTGCCTTGGATCAGCCCGAACATCAAGCCTGGCGAAGTGCGCAAGGTGCTCACCGGCATCCCTGGCAAGACGGGCATCGTCTACACGCTCGATCGGCGCACCGGCGAATTCCTCTGGGCCGAGCCCACGGTGAAACAGACCGTGGTGTCGTCGATCGACGGCGCGACGGGCAAAGTCCGCATGAACCCCGACACCGTCTTCACGCACGACGACCAAGCCATCGACCTCTGTCCGGGCTTCACGGGCGGTAAGAACTGGATGCCGGGCGCCTACAGTCCGAAGACCGGGCTCATGTACATGCCACTCGAGAATCTCTGCTCGGTCGTGACGAGCGCGGGCCCGAAAACCGGCAAGGGTCAGCTCGGCATGAAGATCGACTACACCGCGAAGCTGGCGCCGGGCGAAACCAATGTTGGTCAGGTGCGCGCAGTGTCAGTGAAGACGGGTGCGACTGCGTGGAGCTACAACCAGCGCGCCGGCATGATGGCCGTCGTCGCAACGGGCGGAGGTTTAGTGTTCGCCGGTGACGCGACTGGCGGCTTCCGCGCTCTAGACGCGAAGACCGGCGAAGTACGCTGGCAGACGCAATTCGCGGGCGCGGTGTCGGGCATACCGATCAGCTACGCCGTCGGCCGCAAGCAGTTCGTCGCCGTCGCGACCGGGTCGTCGCCCGAGTCCGGCGGTATCGGCCGGATGACGCCGGAAATTCAGGTGGGCAGCGAGCGCGTGCTGCATGTGTTCGCGCTGAACTGAAACCGGATCGAAAGCGCCGCTGGATCGCGATCGACCGACCTGCTCGGAAGAAGGTGACCCGTGGTCGAGTTCGCCAGAAGGGCACCGCTAAGGCAGAGCTGATCGCCATCGCGATTGGGCCCGGGTGAATGACCGTTCCGACCCGGAAGGGCACCGGCTTCAGCTGAATCCCGCCGAGGGCGTAGAATCTCCCACAAGAACAACCACGCGTTGGACTCGGGGAGGGATGGCTGATGCCGATTTCCACCGGTACGCGGTTTGGGGCATACGAAGTTACGAGTTCGCTGGCTCTGGCGGTATGGGCGAGGTGTATCGCGGCGCGGTACGAATCTAAAGGGGGACGTCGCCCGCAAGACTCTGGCGCCCGCGCTCGCCAACGACGCCGTCGTCTCGCACGGTTTCGGCGAAGCGGAGCAGCTGGCGTCGCTCATCATCCGGCAAGTGAAGAAGACGGATGGCCCGATGAAAGAGTTCGTCGATAGCGCGCGGCGTCCGTTCTCGTGGCGATAGTCAAAGCTGACAAGCTCGTCAAGCGCTACCCGAAGCCGGGCGGCGACAAAGGGCATCTTGTTGCAGTCGACGGCGTCTCGCTGGCGATCGAACCCGGCGAGGTTTTCGGAATTCTGGGCCCGAACGGTGCCGGCAAGACGACGACGCTCGAGATGCTCGAAGGTCTCACGGACATCGACGGCGGCGAGGCCTGGATCGCCGGAATCGATGTCAAGGCTGAGCCGCACAAGGTCAAAGAGATCATCGGCGTGCAGCTGCAGGCGAACGAGTATTTCGATCACTTGACCTTGTCGGACCTGCTCAGGCTCTTCAGCCGCTTGTTTCACCGCGACAACGATCCCGCGGACCTCTTGAGACGCGTGCAGCTCGAGGACAAGGCGGAGGCCAAGCCCGCGTCGTTGTCGGGCGGACAGAAACAGCGCTTCTCGATCGCGAGCGCACTCGTAAACGAGCCCACGGTGCTGTTCATGGACGAGCCGACGACGGGGCTCGATCCACAGGCCAAACGAAATCTATGGAAGCTTGTCGAGGGCCTGAACGAATCGGGAATGACGATCGTAATGACCACTCACAACATGGAGGAGGCCGAGCACCTTTGCGGGCGCATCGCGATCATGGATCACGGCAAGATCATCGCTGAGGGCTCGCCTCGGGATCTGATCATGCAGTACGCACCCGAGCCGCCTGTCCAACGCACTTCGGGCAACCTCGAGGACGTCTTCTTGACGCTCACCGGTCACGCGCTGAGAGAGTAAGCCTATGGGATCGGCATGGGTCATGGCCGGGACGTTTCTGAAGATCTTCTCGAGGGATCGTCAGTCGATTTTCTTCACGCTGTTCTTTCCAATCACGTTCATGGCGATCTTCGGCTTTATCAGCACAGGGCGTGAGAAGCCAATGAAGATCGGTGTCGTCGACGGTGCCGATAGCGCCTTCAGCGCCGAGTTCATCACGGCGCTCAAGACCAACCCGCTCTTCGACGTGACAGTCGGCGAGGAAGAGAAGCTCAAGAGCCGCGTAGTCGAGGGCGAGCTGTCGTTCGTCCTTCTCTTGCCAGTGGAGTTCCGCGCCGACGACAGAGCGGCCAAGGTGACCCTGCTCGTCGATGCGGCCCAGGCCCGCCAGACCGCCATGCTCAAGCCTTTGGTCGAGCACACGCTGCTCGATATCGAGCGCAAGGTGCGCGGCGTCGAGCCCCTGTTCCCGCTGACGGTCGTCGACGTCAAGGCACGCTCGCAGCGTTACATCGACTTCCTCATCCCGGGTCTGCTCGCGCTCACGATCATGCAGATCAGCGTCGCAGGCAGCGGCTACAACATCGTCGAGTACCGGCGAAAGGGGATTCTCAAACGGCTATTCGTTACGCCGATCCGGCCGAGGGATTTCATCACCGGCATCGTGCTCGCTCGGCTCGTCATCACGGTCATTCAGGTGGCCTTCCTGCTGGCCGTCGCGGTCGTTCTGCTCAAGGTGCCCGTCGTCGGCAACGTGCTCGAGTTGGCGATCCTGATCCTCCTGGGTTCCGCGATCTTCCTGAGTCTCGGCTTCTGCATGGGTAGCATCGCAAAGACGCAGCAGGCCATCATGTTGCTCGGCAACCTGATCACGCTGCCGCAGATATTTCTATCGGGCGTGTTCTTCTCGGTCGACTCGATGCCCGGAATCTTGCAGCCGCTCGCGAGGGTGTTGCCGCTGACCTTCGTCGTCTCGAGCTTGCGCGAGGTCATCGTCAACGGGCTCTCGCTGGCGGAGCAGATCCCGACTGTGCTCGGGCTCGGTGTCTGGCTCGCGATTGGCCTGGCACTCGCCATCCGGCTGTTCCGCTGGAAGGAGGTCGCGGCTTAGACGGGATCGTTCGGAACACTCCGCTCGCCGCAGGCTGCAAGATAGAGTGGCGGCATCTCACAAAGCATCTCCGCTACCACTTCCGCGGGTGTCAGACGCTTAGACGTTCCAGGCTGAAAAATCCTGCTACTTCGAGAGGTTCAGCACGGGTGACGCGCCGTTCTGGATGAACGTGCACGCGGCCTTCCCGGTCGTCCACACGCGTCCCGTTGCATCTTGATCGTCTCGAGCTGGATGAACTGCTCGGGAGAGAGGTGCATGGCCTCGCGGTAGGCGTTGTCCGCGGCCGCACGGCTCTGCTCGGCGAGCAGGCGCTGGTCTTCGGCGAGCTTCGTCTGCTTCTCGGTCTGGATCCGCTGCTCTTGCGTGGCCGTCTCGATGCGTTGGTGCTTGATGGAGTCCGGAGGATTCGCTCGGCCGACCGTCATCGTCACGATGCGTACGGGCAACTGCTTGTCCGCTATGAACGCCGCCAGTGCGTCCCGGATCTCGGCGTCGATGTCATCGAGCGCGGTGGTGCTGATGGCCGTCTCGTTCATGCCGTGCTTGCGGACGGCTTGGCGGACCATCGTCCTGAACGGCTCGAGCAGGTTGTTCTCGTACCAGAGAGGCCCGAAGGTTCGGATCAGGCTCACCGAGTCGACGACCTGTAGAACGACGATTGCGTGGAACGAGATAGGCACGCCGTCGGACGTCATGGTGTCGTCCATCTCGACCTCGTGCTTCTGCGGCTGCATGTTCACGTCCACGCCGTGGGTCGTGAATGCGGTGAAGGTGAGGCCGGTTTTCACTGGCTCGTCCACGACGCCGCCATGACCGAAGATCCAGGGCTTCTCGATGAGCACGACCTCGTGTCCGGCGTCAGGGCCGTAGCTCGAACAGCCGGCAAGAACGGACATCAGTGCGAGGATCGAGAGAATCTTCATGGTCACTCCCCGTCGGGTTGTTGGGCCCACTCTCATCGACGCACACCGTAGCAATCGCCGTGCCACAGGCGGTGTTCGAGGGTAACTCATTGTTTCGTTTGGTGGGCGTGCAACATGGCGAGTGCGGGAGCCGGCAGGGTTCGGGGTGGAAGCGCTATTGGTTGGTTGACGCCGCCAACCTTTGACCTGAACGACCAGCACTCGCGAGAGGCTGGTATTTCGATCGTCGCCGAACGTACGAGGCAGTATAGCCACCGCGCACTTTCTACTTACACGAATCATCGAAATACCGTTGTCCCGAGCCGTGCCTCCGATCCATAGTTCACCCGTCGTACCTCATGTCCGGAGAGTCGGTAAATGAAGAAGACACTTCTTGTCGCCACGCTCACAGCCGTTCTCGCCATGGTTGCGGTGCGCGCACAGCAACCCGCGCGCGAGCAGCCGAGCGCTACTGAAGACGCGGTCGCGACGGGCGGAAATTTTCCGCTCGCCGCAAAGGCAGGGCAGGACAGCAATGCGAAGAACGCCGCGCCTGCCGGTGCCGTGAATCAAGGCCCGTTCGACAAAGCGAAGTGGAAGTACGGCACCGCGTGGAACACGCCAGCCGACAGCAAGATCTGGAATCCGGTGAAGCTGAAGATGATGACGGGTCAGAAGGTGACGGGCGGGACGCTGTTCGCGTCGAGCGACGCGTCGACGTACTGCGCGTTCGCGAACGCGGGCTACGATTTCATCTGGACCGAGATGCAGCACGACGCGCACAACTGGAAGGAAGTCGCCAACATGTGGCGCACCTGTCCGCACGCGAAGGCAGTGCCGGGCGTCCGCGTCGCGTACACGGACGAGCGCGAAGAGCAACATGCGCTCGACGCCGGCGCACTCGTGCTCGTCATTCCGACCGTCGACACCGTCGAAGAAGCCATAGCCGCGCGCGACTGGGCCTACTTCCCGCCACTCGGCAAGCGCAGCAACGGCGGCGGCCAGGCGTTCGACCCGGCGGTGTGGGGCGGCGTGCCTGGCGGCTACCGAGAGACGATCAACGACAACCTCGTGCTGATCCTGATGATCGAAACGCTCGAGGGCCTCAAGAACGCCGAAGCAATCGCGAAGATTCCCGGCGTCACGGCCGTGTTCGCGGCGAGCGGCGACCTCGGCAACTTCTCCGGCTTCCGTCAAGGCCAACCCGACTACGAGCGCGCGATCAACATCGTCCACGATGCGGCGCTCAAGGCCGGGGTGCGGCTCTGCGGTCCGCTCGCGTGGCGCGACCGGCCGGACTTCACGTGCTTTCAGGCGGGCAGCGAGATGGCGGCGATCACCCGCGGCGTGGCGGCGGAACTGGGCAGTCTCAAGGACACTCAGGGAAGACCGGAGGTCGGGCCGTACGCCCTGAAGTGACGTCGACGACTTTGCGCCTCGAGGCGGATCAATAGCTGCGACTTAGCACGTGACCAGATCGGTGTGTCCGAAACCCTTCGAGTAATCGAGCACCGAGATCACGGTCGGTGTTACACGAAATATGCGCAGGTCCGCGGCATTTGGCATTGGTAGCGGGACATCCTGCTGGGGATAGCGCTCTATCATGAGCTGCAATGCTTTCTCGGCCTCAATCGGATCGGTCACGACGTCAGCCCGCGCCGCCATGGACAAACCGTCGATCGCCATTACTTGCCCCGTGTCGTCGTCAATGGTCAGCGAAACGCGATTGTCATGCGCGAGATTCGCCGCCTTTTGGCTATCCGGACCGCAGAGGAAGTAGATCCTCAGCCCTTCGTTCCCGTACCCCACGGTTGTGGCCTGCGGCCACCCGTCGGGCCGCAGCGTGGCGATCGTCATTTTCCGGTGCTTGGCGAGCAGCGCGAGGATCTTCTTTCTGATCGTGTCGTCCACGATTTATTGAACACCGATTGGGCTGTCGCAGCCATTGCGGCATGTGCTTACACTGCGGCGCAGCGATGCAATAAGAGGGCATCGGGGCCCAGTTCATGAAGCGCTTGCATATCGTGTGCGCCGCCGCTCTGGCCGGGTCGAGCCCCGCGCTCGCCCACCACAGCGGCGCGGCCTACGACATGACGCGGCAAGTGACCATTGAAGGGACGGTCGCCGCGCTCTCGTGGTCGAACCCTCACATCATGATGATGCTGGAGACGAAAAATCCCGACGGCTCTCCGTTTCTGCAGGAGATCGAGGTGATGTCCGTAGCCCAGGCCCGCGGCCTCGGGCTTCGACGTGAAGCGATCAGCCCCGGCGCGCGCGTCGTGGTAAGCGCGAGCCCCAGCCGGCGAGGGTCGGGCGGGTATTCGGCCGCGAGGTCACGACGAGCGACGGCGCCCGGATGCCGCTCAGCAGTTTCGCCGGATTCAGCGCCGCGCCGCCTGCTGCGGAAGCTCGAGATCTGGCGGGGAGATGGGCTCCGAGCGTCGACAGCTTTCGCAAGGTGGTGGCGGCTGGGTCCGCTGCGCGCGTCAATGAGGCAGGCCGTGCGGCGCGCGATGAGGCGATGAGCCGGTACCTGGCTCCGGGCGGCGCCGGCGTCGGGATCTGCGACGGAATAACGCCGCCGCTGCTGCATGTCTTCCCCGACCTGCGCACGATCGAGATCGCCGACCGCACCGTCGTGATCCGCACCGAGACCAACGGCGTGATGCAGGAGCGCGTCGTTCATCTCGATCAGAACGCGCACCCGGCGGGCTTCGAGCCCACCGTAGAGGGGCATTCGATCGGCCGATGGGAAGGCGGGACGCTAGTGATCGACACCGTCGGCTTTGCCCCCTCGTGGAAACCCGACCTCCTTTTCCTTCCGACTCATCCGGACAGCCATCTCGTCGAGAAGCTGACGCTCGCGCAAGACCGGCGGCACATCGACTACGAGTTCACGCTCGATGCCCCGGCGTACCTCGTCGAGCCCGCGACCTTCCGTGCGACCTGGGACTACCGACCGGATCTCGAGCCGTCTGGCGCTCCGTGCGACCCGGAGGCAGCGCGGCGATCTCTGCCGGAGGAATAGCGCGGGGCCACGACGGCACCACGCAGACAGAAACCTCGATCGCCGACCAAGCCCCGCTCCGCCAGCGGCGCGCCAGCGCGCGATCGCTGCGCCCGATAACGCTTAACTCAATCGCCGCCGTTCAGTAGATCGCGCAGCATCGCAACCTCAGCGTTGATCGCCATATGCAGCGCCGGGTCGACGTCCGGAGCGAACAAAGGGGAGTGGTTCGAGGGGAGGGCTGTCCCGCTTGCATGAGCCTCTGCGAATTTCTGCGGATCCGCGCCGCCCAGCGTCAGGTAGAACCCGGGAATTCCTTGCGCAATGAACACCGAGAAATCCTCCGATGCTGTGATCGGCTCTCCCTTGACGACGTGGTCGCCGCCGAGCGCCGCTGCCAGCGACTGCTGCAGTCGCCGCGCCAACGCCGGGTCGTTGTAGACGGCATCCGTCGCCTCATAACGCTCGATCACCGGCGCGCGCGGCGCGTTCCCCGCCTGCGCCTCCGCGTTGGCGATACGAGTGATCGCGTTCAGTATCTGCGTTCGGACTTGATTCGAGTGGGTGCGGACCGTGAGTCCGAGCTCGGCCTGATCGGGAATGATGTTGTTCTTGGTGCCGGCGTTCAGGTATCCGACCGTGACTACCGCGAACTCGCCGGGTTTGACTTCGCGCGAAACGATCGTCTGAAGCGCGACGACTGTGCGGGCGGCAATCACGATGGGGTCGACGGTCGTATGCGGCGCCGATCCGTGGCCGCCCTTGCCGTAAATGGTGATGCGCAGTGAATCGGCGTTCGAAGAATAGGCACCTTCGACAACGCCGACTTGGCCGGCGGGAAGATCGTTCATCACATGCAGCGCTAACACCGCGTCCGGTCGCGGGAAGCGCGTGAAGAGTCCGTCCTTGACCATTTTCTCGGCACCGCTGATCGTCTCTTCGGCGGGCTGGCCGATGAGAACCAAAGTCCCGTGCCACGCTTCCCGTCGCTGCGCCATGATGCTCGCCGTTGCGACGAGCGCGCTCATGTGCAGATCGTGCCCGCACATGTGGCCGACAGCGACGTCGCGACCGGCAGGATCCTTCGCATGTACCTTGCTCGCGAACGGCAAGCCGGTCGCTTCTTCGACGGGCAGCGCATCGAGCTCCGTCCTCAGCATCACCGTCTTGCCGGGCCCGTTGCGGAGCACGGCAACGATTCCCGTCCCGCCGACATGCTCGGTCACGGTGTAGCCCAGCGCGCGTAGCTGGCCGGCGAGCTTCGCCGCCGTCGCCGTCTCGGCGCCCGAAAGCTCGGGATGCTGATGCAAGTCGAGGTAGAGGGCATAGGCCTTGCCATATACGGCATCGGCCTCGGCCGTAGCGGACTCAGCGGATTGCACGAGGAGGGCAGACCCGCAGGCGGACGCTAACCCCAAACCAACGATCGCCCCAAGAGCCTGCCGACACGCCATGCGTTACCACTCCCATAAGACGCGCGGCTCATACTACATTGAGACGACCGCTGAGCACCGACGAACAGACCCCGTGGTCGTTCACCGGCGCTCGGTTCGGGCGGCTTGGGCGAGGTGTATCGCGCGCGCGATACCAATCTAAAGCGCGACGTCGCGCTCGAAGCTCTGCCGGCAGCCGTTCGGCTTCAGGCGCTCGTTGCTATGACGTCGCGAAGTGAGGGTCGTTGCGTTTAGGGCTGCGAGTTGCGGGAAGGCAGCAAGCCGTCTCCTTCGCACATGGCCCTAACCTTAGTTCCGGCCTCCGCGCTCTGTGCCATGACTTCGGCGACCGCCTCGTCGAGTCTGCGGCACGATTTGTCGAAGTCGCCGCGAAGCATGGTAGCGACTTGCGGCTCACCGCGTTGGGCAGCTCTAAAGATCGCGAGTTGTAGCGCTTCAGTCTCTCTGAGCGCGGATACGAACCCATCGGTCGTGCCGGCCCGAACGCCCGCACTGACCAAATCAACGCGCATCGCTTCGTAGTCCATTGTTGTCGTTGTCTCCGGTCGATCGCTAGATGAAGTTGCCTCTCGGTCGAGCCCCGGGGCAGCGACACGCTTGCGCTGTCCTCGCTCGGTGGCCCCGGCTGCTCTGCCGCGCCCAGGTCCCAACTTTGCGCCGCTTGTACTACGGGCAGATTGCAATCAGTCGATGGTCCGACGGCGGTGGGGCGCACCACCTGCAGGACCTCGCGTATATTGGCGCGGTCGCGATATCGCCGGCCGGCGTGTCCGCGTCGCGGCGCTAGGCTTTCGGGGGACGGTCAAATGACAGCAGCGAAGTGGTGGCTCCGCGTCGTCGGCACTCTCTATCTGCTCGAGGGCGGCGGTCTCACGCTAATGGCACTACTCGCGCCGGAGCAATTCGCCGCGACCTGGGCCGTGGCCCCCGTCGGCTCGATCGATGCGCTCGGCGTCAGAGCCGCGCTGATCGGCGGTCTGCCCGGCGTGCTGACGTGGGTGCTGCTCGGCGCGATGGCGTGGATCTACTCCGGCGCGCCGGCGCGCGGACGTGTGTTAATCGTCGTCATCGCCGCGTGGGAGTTGCTCGTCTGGATACCGGTCGATGTCGTGTCTACGCTGCACGTGTTCGACACCGGACGAATAGTCCTGACCACGATCCACGCCGTAATCGGCATCACGGGCATCGTGATACTGCGGCGCTCTCCGCAATCTCAGCTGGCACCAGGCCCGCTTTCAACCGGATAGGGAAAGACCCCCGCCCGAAGCGTGCGGCTACTCCCGTACGGCGCGGTCGCATGTCCAGAACAGGCGGTGCCATCGGCGGTCGTGGAACTTGCGGCACGTAAAGCGCACTCGCGCGCCGTCGACCTCACGAACGACCTCGACCTGATCGGGCGATGCCTTCGTGCACGGCTCGAGCGAGCTCAGCACGTCGGCCACGTCGTCGCCGCGGATCCGTGCCAGTACGTTCGTGTCATCGCGCGCGCACGGTGTCGGATCTTCGTTCATGGCTGTTGTCCTCCCGGGCTTGGGGGACCCCGATGTTGTGCCACGTCGGGCGTCATCGTCCAACCAGTAGTGGAGGAGGCGGGACTACTGTACGAGCCGAAATCGTAGCCAGGTCGGTGCCGTGTGCTGCGCGACTCAATTCGGCGCTTCGATGAAGGCGCTGGCCACCGCGCGATCCGACCCTTGTGAAGACTTATGACGAAATCGACCGATAGCCTGCGCGGGAGGTACTAGGGCTGCTTGCGACTCCAGTACCCAATTGGCTAGCATCGCGCCCGCGTAACCTCGACAGGATGAGCAGCGATGAACAAATGGGCCATTCGGTTGGTAGCGGTAGGCAGCTTCGTGGCTATAGGCACAGAGCTGCAAGCGCATCACGCGGTCGCGAGCGCGTACGACCTTAATAAGGAGATCGTGCTGCAGGGCACGCTCCTGAAATTGAACTTCGCGAACCCGCACTCGAACCTTCATCTTTCGGTTCCGAACCCGGACGGCACGATGACCGAGTGGGTGCTCACGACGGCGTCCACTCAGGTGCTCACCTCGAAGGGTTTCAACAAGAGCTCGATCAAGCCCGGCGACCCCCTCAAGATTACTGCTCTGCCGGCGAGAAATGGCGACCCGGCCGGATTCATCCGAAAGCTCGAGGTCGGCGACCACGAGTTCAAGCTCTTCAACGACACCGGCGACAACTAGCCGACACGCTCCGGGGGGTGTGATGTCCTTTCGACGATCTTTCGCGTCGGGCGCGCTCGTCGCGGCCGTCGCGATCTGCGGCGCGCTGCCCGCAGGCGCTCAGGGCCGCCCGCCGGGCGGGGCGGCGGGTGCATTCGGCGGCGGGCCGCTTTACACGCCCGAGCCCGGCGCTAAGGACCTCAAGGCGGTCCTATACAACTGGACTTGGCACATGGGCATGCTGCGAGGCCAAGCCGAGCCCGAGCTCATCGGTACGGTCGAATATCAGGCCGAGGGCACGATTCAGGTCGACGGCCAGCCGTGCAAGCTCTCGAAGTATCGAATCAGCGCGAACTATCAGATTCCGGGATACCGCACGCAGATCGAGTGCACGCGCGCGAACGGCAAAAAGTACTCCAACGTCGAGACGATCAGCGGTCAGTACGTTTGGGACGAAGATATTCCGGGCGCCGAAATCGTCGCCGGTCACGGCAAGGCCACGCCGCGGCGTGGTGTGCTCGAGGAGCGCCTGATTCGTTTGTGGGCCAGCCCGCACGGTGCGGCGAAGGCCGCGATCGCGGCGGCGGCCGGCGTGCCGTACTCGGAGTCGTTCGCGCAGAACCCGGCCGCGTTGCTCGACAAGCAGGCTACTGCGGGCGTGAAGGGAACGACGACGCTGACCTGGGAAGGGAAGTACGCCATCGTCACGTTCCCGATTCCCGACGTCCCCGGGGCCGTTGCAACGGCGACACTCGATGAGACCTTTCTCCCCGAACGCGTCGTCGTGAAGCACGGTGGCAACACCACCGAGTTTGTCTACGGCGACTTCGAGGACTTCAACAACCCGCTGCACCGGATCAACGCGCTGTATGCGGGCACGATCGTCGAGCGGCGCAACGGCGTGGTCGTGCGCGACCTGAAGACGAAGGTGACCGAGATCGGCCAGGTGTACGTCGTCATTCCCGTTCCTGACAGCGTGCAGAAAGCAGGGCCGGCAAAGAACTAATTCTCGACGGCGCTGCGCGCGGCGCCGGTCCGTTCGAATAGAGGGTTCAGCTCATGGGGAAACGACAAGTCATCGCGACGCGTCTCGTGGCAGCGTTCGGCGTGCTCCTCTCATTCACGTCGCTGCACGCGCAGCCACCGGGGCCGCCGCCCGGCGGACCCGATCCGGCCTCCCTGCCGACGCCGAGGCTCCCGAACGGCAAGCCGGACCTCACGGGTTCCTGGCAGCCCTCGGGCGGCGGGCAACGCGGCGTCGCGGGCGGCATGTTCCGGCGCTGCTCGCCGTTTCAGTCGAACTGCATGGAATGGACGAACCAGAGCTCCGACTTCGTGTTCATGGCGCCGTCGCGGCTCGATCCGAACCATCCGCTGTACAAGCCCGAGTACTGGGACAAGGTCCAGCAGCTCGACATGTGGACGAACCGCGACGATCCGGTCATGACGTGTCTACCGCTCGGAATTCCGCGGCAGGGCGCGCCGGCGCGAATCTTTGCGACCGACTCCGACATCACGATGATCTACCGAGGCGGGCTCGACGGCGGCGGCGGATACACCGAGCTCCGGATGGTGCCGACGGACGGCCGCAAGCACGATCCGCAGCGCGCGCTCCAGTACACGTACACCGGATACACGGTTGGGAGCTGGGAAGGCGACACGCTCGTGCTCGACTCGGTCGGTTTCACCGACGAGACCTGGCTCGGCCGCGGCGGCTTGTTCCACTCCGATCAGATGCACGTCGTGGAGAAGCTCACGCGCAAAGGGAACCAGATGCTCTACGAGGTCACGGTCGATGATCCGGAAGTGTTCGTGAAACCCTGGGTCATGAATCCGCGCACGCTGCGGATCTCGGCCAACCCGGCGATGATCGCGGAGCGCGGTAGCTGCGTCGACGGCGAACGGGAAGAAGTCAGCACGCAGATCCGACATTAAGTCGACCGCGCGCGTATCACGCTCCGAACGTGATACGCGCGGATCGCTTCATCAATGCGGTAGGTGGTCGGTGCCCTTCGGCAGCTCCATGATCTCGAGCACGTTGCCGTCGGGATCGGTCATCGTCGCAATTTTGATCGGCGTGCCTCCGATCGGCACCGAAGCCACTTCGCCCTTCATCGTTGCGCCCGCGGCCTTTGCAGCCGCGACGGTGGCGTTGATGTCGGACACGTGGAAGATCGCGTGCGCCATCGAGCCTGCCGTCTCACCGCCCTCGCGCTTTGCCACGAGGAACTCCGGCGAGGAGCCGGCCTTGGCCGCGGCCACCGTGGCGCCGAAGCGCATGATGACCTCCGTCGGCGGATCGCCGACCTTGTCGATCTGCTTCAGGCCGAACGCCGCTTCGTAGAACTTCGCGAGCGCGGGTGCGTCCTTCGCGCCGAGTCGGACAGCCAGCACCGACGTGTCGGCGCAAACGCCGGTCAACCAAGTTGCGGCCGCGAGCCCCAGTATCGTCGTGATCGTTCTTCGCATTTATTTCTCCCCCAAAAGGTCAATGGTTCCGCGCGTATTCGCCCGGAGTCGCAAGATAGTAAGCGAAACGCGAGTGATACGAGCGGACGCTAGCGCTTTGCTATAGTACGTCGTCCGTTAGACGGCGGGCCGCAAGCTGATTGGCGGGTACTAACACACCCCGCTACCACTCGAGCTCGGGGCCCACGCCACGCGGCCAACCCCAAAACGGTTTGAAAGACTCGGTGGAAATCGCCGCGCTGTGCGGCGTGGCCGTTTGGTGGAACGTTTGGAGCGAACATCATGGCGAAGAACTTAGAAGAAGCGATTCAGCAGGCCGGCGGCCCGGTCAAGCTGTTGTGGGAGTCGAAGACTCCACCGGCCGTCGTGCCGCGCGTGGTGCAGGAATTCTCGAACTGGCGCGACGAGCAGCTGGCCTGGCGACGCACTGCGGTTCTGTTCGATCAGTCGCACCACATGGCCAACCTCAATATCAAAGGCCGTGACGCGCTGAAGGTGATCAGCAAGCTCGCGATCAACAGCGTCGCAAACTTCCCGGTAGACATGGCGAAGCAGTTCGTGGCCGTCAACCACGACGGCTACGTGATCGGCGACAACATCCTGTTCCACCTCGAGGACGACGAGTACCAGGCCGTCGGTATTCCGCCGTCCATCAACTGGCTCCACTACCACGCGACGACGGGCGGCTACGACGTGCGCGTCTGGCGCGACGACAACTCGTTCTATCGCAAGGGCGACCCCGTCCTGTATCGCTACCAGGTCCAGGGCCCGGGTGCGATGGAAGTGATTCGCGAGGCGACCGGTCAGCCGCCGCCGAAGCTCAAGTTCTTCTACATGACGCGCCTGAAGATCGCGGGCAAAGAAGTCCGCGCATTGCGCCATGGTATGGCCGGCGAGCCGGGCCTCGAGATGTGGGGCCCATGGAAGGACAACGAAATCATTAATGCGGCGTTGCTCGAGGCCGGCAAGAAATACGGCATCACTCAGGTCGGCGGCCGCGCGTATCACACGAACGCGCTCGAGTCCGGCTGGCTGCCGCGCCCGCTGCCCGCGGTCTATTCGGGCGAGAAGATGAAGCCGTATCGCCAGTGGCTCACGGAGAACGCGTACGAGACGACGTCACCGCTCGGCGGCAGCTTTCACTCCGACAACATCGAGGACTACTACTTCACGCCGTTCGAGCTCGATTACGGGCGCATCATTGGCTTCGACCACGACTTCATCGGCCGTGAGGCGCTCGAGAAGATGATTGCGGCGGGCAAGAACGAGCGCCGCAAGAAGGTCACGTTCGTTTGGAACGGCGACGACACCGCCGCCGCCTACGGCTCGATGTTCCACCGCGGCACCGGCGCGAAGTTCATCAACCTGCCGATGTCGCTGTACGACACCTTCCATGCCGACCGCATCGAGTCGAAGGGCGAGGTAGTCGGGCTATCCACCTGGACCGGCTACTCGGCGAACGAGCGCGCGATCCTTTCGCTCGGAACGATCGACGCCGCGCTCGCCAAGCCCGGCACGGAAGTGACGCTCGTTTGGGGCGAGGACGAGCGGTCGCCGAAGGTGCAGGTCGAGGATCACGTGCAGGTCAAGATCCGCGCGACGGTGATGCCGGCGCCGCTCGTCGAGAAGGCGCGCACGGCCTATCGCTCGGACGCGGCCGTGAAGTAAAGCGGGACTCCGGGAAAGCGGCGCGCGCGGCGATGCGTCGCGCGGGCCACGCGAAAAACGCGTTACTTTCCGGTCTCGCTCGAGCCGGTCGAGCTTGTCGCGCTGTCGAGCGGCTTCCCGGTCTCGGGCGACAGCCCGCCGAAGCCGACGGTCTTTCCGTTCACCGTGAACGCTTGGATGAACCCGCCGTCGCCACCGTCCTTACGCGGCGCGATCAAGATCGCGATCTTGTCGCCGGTGCTCACCATGTCACGCGTGTAGCCCGCGCGGTAGAAGTGGCTCGCGCTGTGGCCTTCAAACTTCCATTCGCGTGTGCCTTTCGCGTCCTTGACGGTGACGATCGCCTCGGTGTGCGGATTGGTGACGTTGAACTCTTTCACCGTGCCCTCGACCGTGACGCGCTGGCCGAAGTCGAACTGCGCGGCCGAGTGGTGCGCGCTAGCGAGCGTTCCCCAGAGCACGAGCGCCGGAGCGCCGAGCGCAACGATGAGCCTTCTTAAAATCGTGGATACCAAAGTCTTGGACATATCGAGTCTCCTAATCCCATGCGTGCGACCACGCGCACCTCGAAAGGGTTCCCAATCACTCACTCGCCTCGCGCGCCTTGTAGACATCGCTCATGCGCGCATTGGCGGGTTTGCCGTCCTTCACTTGCTCGCGCCGCAGGTCGAGCAGCGAATACCAAAACTCGTCGGGGCAGCGGTACGGGATGATGAACCCGTCCGCGAGCGGCTCGTACTTGCGCTGAATCTTGACCGGCGCCGTGTAATAAACCGGGTCGGTGATCGTCGCCTCGTAGCTGATCAGCTTAGTGCCTTTGTCGTCCTTGCCGAGCGAGAACCGCTCGACAACCGTCGCCTTGTCGCTGTGCGGGTGGCCGCCTTGATCCTGGCCGTCCAATAGGTCGGTCGTCTTCACGACGAGCGTATCGCCTTCCCACTGACCTTCGGAATACCCGTCGCGGCTCGGCAGGCGCTTCTGCGGCGGCAGTTGTCGGGCGCCGATGTAGATCCGCCGCGTCTCGTTCTCGACCTCGTAGATGATCGTGAGCTGGTCGGTTTTTTGAATGAACTCGAGCGGATAGCCGCCCGGCAGCTCCATCACGGTCGGAACACCGTAGTCGACGCAATACGCGGCCGGGTTCGCTCTCTCGGGGCCGAGCAGCTGGTTGTAATCTGCGATCCGCTTCTTGCCTTCCTCGGTCAACGGCAACCCGGCTTGAGGGCCGCCGAACCCCGAGGCGCGCCCCTGGCCGGGCTCGCGGTGTCCGGTCCAAAGCCCCGTGAAATCAGGATGCGCAGGCTCCGCGGCCGAGACGGTGGCGCAGGCCGCAAGGGCGGCGCAACCCAAGATCACATTGGCAACGGCTGACAAACTCGACGACATCGCGGGCTCCCCGGGGCATTCGCGCAACGCACAGTTTCGGTCGCCGCGGCCGAGTCTGGCAATGGCCGCTGCGGCGCGGCCGCCAAAGTATTCGGGTGCGGACGTGAAGAATTCTGGTGCGCGCGATCTGAGGCGCGAGCTATTGCGTGTCCGCGGCGGCTTGGTTTCCGCCGCTCGAGCCGGCGAGCATCCGCTTGCCCGTCGAGGCGAGCACGATCGTGGTTGCATTCGCGAGCTTGCTGCCGTCCTTCGCCAGCGTGCCGTCGACCGTGATCGCATCGTCCACTTTCAGCGAGTCGCGCTTCCAACCGAGCCGCATCAGCGAGTTCGGGCTGCCGAGCTCGAGAGCCCAGCTCTCGACGGCGCCGGTCTTCTGGTCGGTCACGTCCATGTAGATGAATATGTGCGGATTCGTCCACTCGATCTTCGTGACCTTGCCGGCGAGCTTGATCGGCTTCGATGCGTCGTATTCCGCGGCGAACGAGTGGTGCGCGCGCGCCGGCAGCGCGGCCGCGAGCACGCTCGCGGTCAACGAGAGTACGGCCGCTCGAAACGCCGTGCTCATTCCACTTCCTTGATACGTCTTTGAGTTGAATCGGCTCATCGCGCTTGATCCTACTTTTTCTGTGCCGACTGAAGAGCGTCGGTGTGCTTCACGAACTGCTCGTTCTCTAGGCAGATCTCATCGATCAGCTCGGCGTCGACGACGATTCGCTGATGCAGCGTCACGGTCCACGGATGCGTGTAGGCCTTCGGATCGTCGACGGTGACTTTCACCTCGAGATGGCCGAAGTCGGGCCGCCGCACCTCCTCCCGCACCTTTGCGGCCTCGGTCACGACGCTGCCGTTCCAATCGATCCAGGTGTCGTCGCGCAGCCCGATCGTGTCGATCACGAGCGTGTCGCCGGACCACTTCGCCGATGAATAGCCCTGCCACGCGGGAGCGGGATCCTCAGGTAGCTTCCTCGCGTCGGTAAACACCTGGCGATAGCCCGCGTTCATCTCGTTGAGGACGACCAAGAGACTCGGCGTGTGGATGAACTTCAGCATGTGCGGCAGACCATAGGCGCGCAGGAAGTTGTCCGGCAGGCAGCGGATGTGGGGATCGTCGATCGCGAGGTTGTCGGTTCGCTCTTTGACGATCGGGAGGAGCCAAGGCTGGTACGGCAGCTTGCCGCCTGGCAGATCGACGCCGAAGTTCGACATCTCTCGCGATGCCGAGATGTCGTTGCCGCTGCTCGGTTTGTCTTCGACGGCCTTTGGCCGGTTCGAGGTCGCGGTAGCCCAGATTCCGGAAAAGTCGGGCTTACCGTCCGCGAGCCGTGGTGCCGGCGCGGCCGTGTTCACAGTGCCGTCGGCCTTGCGCGGGACGCCGGCCGTCGCATAGCCGAGCCACTGAGCGGCTGCCGGACCGGTCGCGAGCGAGGAGGCGAGCAACGCGATCGCGACGGTGCGAGCCCGCGATCGCGGTGCTCCGTTGCCGGAGCTCGAGCAACGAGCCGGAAAAACACCGAGCATGGCCACTTCCCCCGGGTGATCGATGGAGCGACACCGATCGATCCGACGGCAACGTACACGAAAACCGTAATCACCGGCAGGAGAATCCAGCCGAACCTTGAGCCGAAGGCGTGCGCAACCGGCATCGGAACGCGCCTCGGTTCAGCGTCTCCCCTACAGAGCGCGCGTGGCTGTTCGCGCGGCGTACGGCGCGGCCACAGGGCACATAATGACGCCACGAAAACTAAAGGCGGCGCCGCTTTGAGAGCGAATGTTGGCAGTGATAACCTCGTCGCCAGGTTCATCCGTTTTTCGGGTAGGTGACCGCCCTCGGAGTCGGTCACCATTTCGCGGAGGCGAGTCATCATGATCAAGCGGGTTTTAGGGTTAGTCGTCGTTTGCGGGGCGTTTCTGGCAGCTGGCATGGCGCAGGCGCATCACTCGCTCTCGGGCGTTTACGACATCAAGACGGAAGGGTCGGTGACCGGCGTCCTGACCAAGGTTGCGTTCACGAACCCGCATGGCGCGATGCATCTCGACGTGAAGAACGCCGACGGGACGACGACGGAGTGGACGATGACGACGGGCTCTGCGAACGTGCTTGCGGGCCTCGGCATCAGCAAGAACGGACCGAACGCGGTTAATGTCGGCGATACGGTCACGATCAAGTACTTCGCAGCGCGCAACGGCGCCCCGCTGGGCTTCATTCGCACGATCACGCTGGCCGACAAGCGCGAGATCCAAATCTCCAACGGCGCCAGCACCGACTAGCCAAGACCTCGCGCGCTAGGCGCTCGCCACGCGGAAGCGCTCGTGCAGCAGGATCGTGCTGACCATGAGCATCACATCCGTATCGATCGAGCCGCGCTCGTAAGCGGACGTCTCATCGAGCTCGTCCGCGAACGAGCGCACTTCGTCGGCTTGGAAGAACGGCACCGATCTTGCGGCGTCGCTGCGAAGCGTGTCGCGTATCAGCTCCGACATCCGGCTGCGGCGGCCGGCCGTCTCGGGCGGGCTCAAGAACGGATGCTTCTGGCGCTTGTAGACAGCGTCCGTGAGCACGTCGCGCGTCGCTTCGCGCAGAATGTATTTCTCCGTCGTGCCGCGGATTTTCATGTTGACGGGCGTCCGCCAGAGGAACTCTCCGACCTCGTGATCGAGGAACGGCACGCGACCTTCGACCGAGTGCGCCATCTCCATCCGGTCGCCGAGT
Organism: uncultured Gammaproteobacteria bacterium; assembly: GCA_963841645.1. GTDB lineage: Bacteria > Pseudomonadota > Gammaproteobacteria > Steroidobacterales > Rariloculaceae > FEN-1219. The sequence goes on from CAWJDS010000005.1 coordinate 354,830, forward strand.
AACGTGAGGATGTAGTCCGGCAGGATCGTCTTCCCCCAGAGATAGAGCGACTGGTGCACCGGCGCGCGGCCGTTGAGCCGCTGCTTCACGTCGATGCCGTCGAGCAAAGCGCTCGCGCGATCGACGCCTTCGAACGGGGCTAGGGCCTCGGGCCGGTAGAATCGCCGCATGCGCTCGAAACGCGCGCTGAAAGCGGCATACATGCTCGGCTCGAAGCCGAGCAGGCGCAGCATCAACGGCGAAATCGTTTCGCCGTCGGTGCCGCCGAGCAGGATCCCGCGCGAAACCTTGTTGCGACTGACTAGCTCCGCGAGCAAGCGCTTGACCTCGGCGGGATCTTGACCCGCGTTGTCGTAGCGCAGCATGTCGGCGCGGAAGTGCGGGTAGCCTCCGAGCACCTCGTCAGAGCCTTCGCCTGTGAGCACGACCTTGAAGCCCGCGTCGCGGACCGCGCGGCTCAGAAGATACTTCGCCACGAAGTGGGAGTTCACGCACAGGGCCTCGCCATGAAATAGCGCATCGGAGAAGTTATCCGCGAGCGACGCTTGCGTGATCGGTATCGGCACCCACTCGGCGCCGGCTTTCTCCGCCATCTCGCGCGCCACGTCGCCTTCGTCGTAGTCGTCGTGGTCGAAGCGCAGCGTGAATGCGCGGATCGGGTCGCTACGATGGCGCGCCGCGAGCCCGAGCACCGCACACGAGTCGATACCTCCGCTCAGATAACAGCCGACGGGCACGTCCGCGCGGAGCCGAATGCGCACGGCCTCGTCGAGCGCGGACCTAAAGCCCGCGACGTAGTCGCTCTCGGGCAGCGCTTCCGACGGCTTGTCGGCGCGCGGGTACTCGATGTCCCAGTACTGCACGACGCGGATGCTTCGTTCGTCGGCGATCAGGTAGTGTCCGGGCGGAAGCGAATAGATGCCCTCGAACAGCGTGCTCTGCGGTGGGCGAAGGCCGATCGAAAAGTGGACGATGCTCGGATCCCAGCGCGCCGGAACGCCGGCGGCGAACAGAGCCTTCATTTCCGAAGCAATGTATAGCGCGCCCTCGTGCTGGGCGTAGAAGAGCGGCTTGACGCCATAGCGGTCGCGCGCGGCGAACAGCTTCTTCGCCCGGTCATCCCAGATCGCGAACGCGTATTCGCCGCGCAACCGGTGCACGCATTGCGCGCCTAGGTCCTCGTAGAGGTGCAGCGCGATCTCGCTGTCTGAGCGCGTGCGCAAGCGATGAGCGCCCGACGCCTCGAGCTCCGCCTGTACTCGCTCGTAGTCGTAGAACTCGCCGTTCGCGACGATCCACACGCGCTGATCCTCGTTGGCGATGGGCTGGTCGCCCGTCGCGAGGTCGATGATGCTGAGGCGCGCGTGGCCGAGCGCGACGCGGCCGCGCGGGTCGACCCAAATCTTCTGCCCGTCGGGGCCGCGATGCTCGAGCGCGCCGACGGCCCGGTTCAAGGCCTCGACGGAGACTTGGCCGCCCTGACGAAGGATCGCAACGATTCCGCACATCTGCCCTCCGGTCGATGGTGAGCCCGCCCGGGGACTCGCTGTCACGAGTCCAAATCGCCTCGAGCTCGAGCGGCCGCGAGGCTAGCATGCGCGCCCGGCGACGGACAGCGCGCGGGGACTCGCGCGACTTGGTTCCATCGCGAGAACTGCAGCAAAAAAGCCGAGGTACCACGCGCGCCCAGGGACGCACGCGAAAACAATGGCGCGGCGATTGCCGCGCCATCTCGAGTCGAAGAAGAGATCGGCGACCGGCGGGCTCTCCCGCCGGTAAATCAAGTCGACGACTTCGTGCGCCAGCTATCCGCGTAGTTCTCGCGCGCCTCGCGCGCATACGGCGTCGGCGCGACGAGCACGCGGATTTCGGCCTGCTTGTGCGGCTCGGTCGAGGTCTTGCCCGTCGTCTGCGGCTCGCCCCAGATCAGCGTGAGCTGGTCGCCGATCTGCACGTCGTCGTTCACGACCGCGAGCGACAGCATGCAGCGCTCGTTGAACGAGTAGCCGTTGAACATCGACGTGCCGACCATCTTGCCGTCGCTCATCAGCGTGTCCGCGTTCGTCGACGCGTAGTTCGGCTGCGGGAAGTCGATCCACTTGTACGGCGTGCCTTCCTCGAACGAGGACGCAACGACTTTGAGCAGGTCGTCGCGGTTCCACTCGATCGTGACCTTCTTGCGGTTCTTCTTGCTGTCCTTCAGCTTCGTCAGCGCCTCCTTGCCGATGAAGTTCTTCTTCCAACCGATGTAGAAGCCGTAGCCGAGCTCGAACGGATTGACGTAGTAGTCCTCGATGTTGTCGCTGACGAAACTGCCGCCGATCGAGCCGACCGCCTCGTAGCTGTCCGCGCCGAGCCAGTCGCGATAGTCCTGCATCATGCCGTCGCCGGTGTAGATGCCGGGCAGCGGCGAGGGGATCCAGCCGGATTCGAGCGTGTTCGTCGAGTAGGCGCGGCTGCCGACGAGCGCGAGATCGACGCCGACGTCGCGCGCGGCTTGGACGATCGTCGACTGGATGTAGTGCTTGTCGGCGTACGGACCCCAGACTTCGAGGCCCGGCGCGCCGGCCATGCCGTGACGCAGCGCCGGCACGCGGCGCGAGCCGATCTTGATCCAGTCGACGTGGAAGAACTTGACGTCGGGGACCGGGCCGCCGTTGATCTTGTCGAAGATCTTGTTCGCTTCGGGCCCTTGGATCTGGAAGCGGTAGTGCGTGCGATAGATCGCCTTGCCGTCCGGGCGGCTGTCGGAACGCGGGTCGTGCGTGAGGCGCACGCGATACTTGTTGATCGCGGCCTGGAACTTGACCCAGTTCGCCGTCGGCGCGCGGCCGACGAGCACGAACTTATCCTCGCGCTCGCGGAAGATGATCATGTCGCCGATCACGTGGCCGGCCGGCGTCACCGGCACGAAGTGCTTCGCGCGGTTCAAGTCGAAGTTCGCGAAGCTGTTCACGCCGACGTACTCGAGGAACGCGGCCGAATCCGGGCCCTCGACGATGAGCTCGTCCATGTGATGGGTCTGGTCGAACAGCACGGCGGATTTGCGCCATGCGACCTGCTCGTTGCGCCAATTCGAGAACTCCGGCGCGACGACCGGATAGACGTACATGCCGATCTTCGAGTTGCGCAGCAATTTGACGGCGCCGCCGTTCGCGTTGAGCACGGCGCTCAGGTTGTTAGCAGCCATTTCTCCTCCGAGAGACTGGGGTTTTCTTGTGTGGTCAGAATTCGTAGGGCGCGCATTCTCTCACGTTTGGCGCGTCTCGTGGGACCCACTGGCCCTAGCGTTCTCCCCCAATGGCGTAGAGAACGAGGCCCGGAGAACGGGGCCGTGCCAGGGACCGACGTCCGCCGAGCTCAGGTCGAGAAAGGCGGGGCCGTCCCGCCCGAGCATGTTGAGGCCTTGCTCCGAAGACAGCACAATTCCGAGCCGTCCCGTGCGCGAACCGGCGCCGAGCGAGGTGGCAATGATTACGACTCGACATTTGCGACAGATTTGCGCAGCGCTTGCGATTTCCGTCATTTTCGGCGCCGTGGCGCTCGGCGCAGCCGCCCAAACCGCCTCGCCGATCAAGGCGAGCGAAGTGCCGCAGCACAAGAAGATCGCGCCTCTGCCGCCGCGCGGGACTTACAAGCCGGCGCGGACCTCGTGGGGCGATCCGGCGATCGCAGGCGCCTACAACAACAGCGACGAGAGCGGGATCCCGTTCGAGCGGCCGCAGGAGTTCGCGGGGCGCACGCTGGACAGCTTCACGCCCGAGGAGCTTGCGAAGATCACGCAGCAGCGCCAGGAGCAGACGATCGAGCGCAACCCGACGCTCAGCGAGTTCCCGGGCGCGACGAGCCCGATGCACTGGTTCGAGAATTACTTCGCAGCGAACAGCCGCGCATGGCTCGTCTCGGATCCGCCCGACGGCCGCGTGCCGCCGCTGACAGAGGAAGCGAAGCAGCGTGCGACCGCGCTCCAGAACGCGCGCAAGGGTCGAGGGCCGGCGGACTCGTACACCGACCGGAGTCTCTACGATCGCTGCATCACGCGCGGCATCCCGGGCTCGATGATGCCGGCGATCTACGGCAATTCGTATCAGATCGCCCAAAGCCCGAGCGCCGTCACGATCACCTACGAGATGGTGCACGACACGCACGTGATACCGCTCGACGGGCGGCCGCACGTGAACGGCTCGATTCGCCAATACCTCGGCGACGCACGCGGCCACTGGGAAGGCAGCACGCTCGTCGTCGAGACGACGAACTTCACCGATAAGACTCCGTACCGCGGCTCGAGCCAGTACTTGAAGCTCGTCGAGCGCTTCACGCCGCTCGGGCCGGACACGCTCGAATGGTCCGTGACCTTCGACGATCCACACACCTGGGCGCGGCCGTGGACGTTCACGATGAACCTCACGCACGACGAGGCGCAGCCGCCGTTCGAATACGCGTGCCACGAAGGCAACTACGGTCTGCGCAACGTGCTCTCTGCAGCGCGCGCGGAAGAGGCGGCGCAGCAGAAAGCCGGTTCCAAAGCCGACAAGGCTCGCTGATGCCGCGCGCGATCGAGCGCGGGCTCGGCGCGATGTTCGGGCGGCATCTTCAGATTCGGGCTGTCAAGTGACCGGTGCGGCGCTCTCAGCGTAGCCCAAGTGCGCGGCCCAGCGCGCCGCGGACGCGACCGTTGAAGTCTCTCAAGGCCGGCAGCGGGTCGCTGAGCGACCAGCGCGCAAACACGTTCGCATGCGCGACCGAGCGCAGATAGTCTCCGAGCCCGAGCCGGCCCGTGCGGACGAGCCCGCGCTCGCCGAAGCACACGCGCAGATCGTTGCGGAAATCGAGCCATAGGGCCTTGTGCGGAATCTGGGGCGTCGGCGCGCCGCGCGCGGATGCGCGTCTCTCGAGCGCGAATGCGAGTAGGTCCCGCCCGCGCGCGGCTGCAAGCGCGAATTGCAGCCATGGCCGCGCGTTCACTTCGATCAAGAACACCTCGCCCGAGTCCTCGTCGCGCAAGATCTCGACTTCCGCGATTCCGTGGTAGTCGAGAGCGGAGAGCGCGCGTCGTGCGAGGCGCTCGACGTCCGGTTGCTCCGTCGCCTCCACGAGCGAGCCGACCGCGCAGGCATCGGGCGGAGGTCGCAGCTTGCGTGCCACGACCGTCATCATCCCCGAGGCGGAGACGGCCGCGCCGACCGAGAACTGCTGCAAGTGTCGACCGAGCAGCGACTCCTCGACGACGGGCACGGCGCCCGCGCTTCGGTATCCGGCTAGACATCGCGCAAGGTCTCGGTCGGAGCGAACTTCGACCGCCTTCGGCGCAGTCGGAATTTCTTTCGAGTGCACGGTCTCGGCGGGACGAACAAGCACGGGGAACTCGACCGTGCGGTCGGCTTCCGGGCTCGCATCGGCCGTCATTGCGTAGGGGCGCGGCGCGGGCAGCCACGCGTCGGCGCACCAAGTCGCGAAGCGACGTTTGTCCAAGCAAATCTCGAGGCTCGCGTTGTCCGGGTGCAGGATGTCCATCCCGTTCGCGCACAGCTCTTCTCGATGCGCGACGATTGCTCGCAGCCAGACGTCGCTCGTCGCGAGCAGCGCGCTCGGGGCCCGTTCGGCCAAGGCGCGAATTCGCGCCACCAGATCGGGTGTCCGCAGCGCGGCATGGACCTCCGCGTGCGCGAACCGCGAGGCGGTCGCGAGGCCGGGCCGATTGTCGACGACGACCGACGACACGCCGAGGTGATAGGCGTCGCGCACGACTGCGAGCGCAGTGACGTCGCTGCCGAGCACGATCAATTGACGGCGCCGAAAGACGTCCGGTCCCGCTCGCGACTCCAGTTGACCCGTGTGGGTTAGCACGCAATCTCGCTGACGAGGACGGTGTTGCCCGACACGCGTGCGCGCCAAACGAGGGTCGAGGCGGGCACCTTCTCGTCGTACGCGCGTGACCTCCAGCCGCAGATCGGCGCGTCGTCTCCGCGCCGGATCTCGACTTCGGCATCCGGTGCTTGCGGAAGCGTGATCCTGACCGGGTAGGGTAGCGACGCGTGTCGCAGGTCTACCGCTTGGCCGCGCGGCTTGACCTCGCAAAGCTCGCTGCAGTGAAAGAAGATCTCGACGAGGTGCGCGCCCTTCATCGATAGGCGATCCGTGATCTCGATCCGGCGTGGCCGCTTTTCCAGCAGGATCCTGCGCCGGTGGATGACGGGATCGGCCAGGCGCGAGTAGCCGTCGTGCCAACCCACGAACTCGTCGCGGTCAGCCGCCGAGCGCCAGAGTGAGCAGCCGGCCTTCGCCTTGCGTAGCCACAGGAAGTCGCCGCCCGGCTCGGATTGATCTCGGCCGTCGACGCGGATCGTGTTGTGCGCGGCCGTTCCGCGGAAGTAGTCGCGCCACAGCCCATCGCCTTGGTGGGTGAACATGCCCGGGTCGACCAGGATTTGCTCGCCGCCGATCGACAACGTGATCGCTAGCGCGTCGGCGTGGCCGTGGGCGGCGATCGTTCCGAGCCCGACCGGGCCGGCGTCGACGACGCAGACGAATCTCGCGTGGCGTCTCGAAGTCGCACCCGAGGATGTAGTAGCCGCCGTCGACGAATGCGCGGCGCGGCACGAGGTCGTCGCAGGCGGCCGAGCCCAAGGCTGCAAACGACTCCTCGGCACGCTGCCCGAATAGCCAGCGCGTTCTGTCGTCGAGCGTTCCCGCTTTGCCCTTGAAGTCGGCTCGCCGGAACAACAAGGCGCCCGACGCCAATAGAGAGCGGTAAGGCGAGAAGGAAGGCTCTCGGGACAATCTCACCACGCAAGCCGTCGTCGGAGTCGCCGATCATCGGCAGGTGTCCGCCGTAATCCATGAGCGACGCGAGATACTCGAGCATCGCCTCGAACCGCGCGCGGAACGTCGCGGAGAACGGCCGCCCGCTTGCCTCGCCGGCCAGCCATGCGAACAGCAACAAGTCGAGCTCGAGCTGCTGATAGCCGACGGACTGCTCTCGATTCACGCCGTCGCGGAAGTTCTGTTCCTGGATCTCGCGCTCGAGCACGGCCGCTGCATCCAAAGCCCAGCCATCGCTGTCGGGCCAATACGGCCAAGTGAGCGCTGCGATGAAAAGCCCGGCAGCTTCGCCGACCAGCTGATGGTTGGCCGACGAATACCGCGAGAAATGGCGGCGCACGAAACGGCAGTGCTGGTGGACGGATTCGAGCCAGTGCAGCCGCAGCTCTGTTCCGGTCGCGTCGCTGAACAGCATCGACTCCGCGGCCCCTAGGAGTTGCCATGTGATCGACCAGTTGATCAACCGGACCGCGGGCTCGAACGCGTTGGCCCAATTCGGTCCGTTTCCATAAGGACAGGCCTCGAGCCAGCTCGCGATGTGCTGCCGAATCACGCCCAAGTACCGAAGGTCGCCGCTGAATCGGTAGGCCTGCGCGAGTGTGACCAGATGCATGTGCCGATTCGGCTCCCACAGGTACCGAACGTCGCCCACGAGCCGACGATCGCGGCAGTTGAGTCGCATGCCAGGGACGAGCGGAGCTTCGACGCCGGTCTTCGGGTCTCGGTTCCAGTGCGGCGGCGCACCGAGCTCGACGTCTCGCAAAGCGAGGAGATCGTGTTTGTCGCTCAACACGCGATCGGCGGCCGCGAGGTAGGGCGCTCCGCCCACAGGTGCATCGAGATGAACCCACGGCCGCCCGTCTCGGCCGAGCGTCGGCGCCTCGTAGCGGTCGCTCTCCTGATCGAGCCAGGGCTCAACCCAGGTGCGGAGCTTGTGTACGACGCGATACGAAATTTCGGCGGGCGTCATGCAGCGCAGCCGATTTAGATACGAACGCGCAGCGCCGGAGGGGCCATGCTCGGCGGCCGCATTCGAGGCCGATTCACGCACCTCGGAGTCGCGCATAAGGTGCGGGGTCATGACCCACTGCCACTGTCCAGGGCGCCGTTCCGTCCCGCGCGTATACGACTTGCTGCGCCGACCGTTGGAGCCCGTCGTGAGGTTGAGCAGCAGACTTTCGTAGCTTTCGATCATTCTGCGCTCGGAAAACCGTCTCTCGACGATGCCGCGCGCATGCGCGCCTATGCTCTGGCGATCGTTACGGTTCGTGAGGCGCGCCAGGTGCTCGACGAGCGCCGCTGTGTCGTTGGCGCGAAAAAGGAATCCGTTGTAGCCGGGATGGATCATTTCGGCGGCGCCGCCGACGTTCGAATGCACGACCGGTTTGCAGAGCGCCATCGCTTCGAGCGAGGCGAGAGACATCCCCTCGGTGACGCTGCAAACTGCGACGGTGTCGCTGGCCGCGACAAACGGCCGCACATCGTGGACGAAGCCCGTGATCGCGATGTCGCGCGAAACGCCGCGCTCGCGTGCGCACGCGTGGATTTCGTTACGTTGTGCGCCGTCGCCGATCAACAGCGCGCGCGCTGGGACACCAATGCCGCGGAGCCGTTCGACGGCTGCGACGAGCTCGATCTGGTTCTTCTCCTTGTGCAATCCGCCGAGCGCGCCGATCACGAAGTCCGATTCCGCGAAGCCGAACACGCGGCGTGTCGCCGCGCGTTGCTCGCGGGTCGTCGTGTCGGTGAATTTGTCCGTATCGACCCCGTTGTAGATCACGGTGTTGTGCCGCGCGAGCACGCCGCGACGCCGCCAGTAGCGGCGCTGGCGGTCGCTGACGAAGACCGCGCAGTCCGACAGTCCAGAACAGCGGGCGATATAGCAGCATTTTTAGGAACTCTTTCGCCCCGCTGACCTTGGTCGACTGGCATGTGACGACCATTGCCCCGTGAGCCCGCACCAACCGCCGCGCAAGCGTCGCGTACAGAAGCGGATACGCGTCCACTGCGATGATCGCGGTGGGCTGAACATTGGCGATCAACGCTGCGAGCTCGGCCAATGCCGATTTGTCAAGGAAACGCTCGGCCTCTAGGCAGCGAACGGCGCTCTCGCTGCGGAGGCGGACGCGGTCGAGCAACGCATGGTCGTCCTTGATGTACGCCGCATGGCATTCGTGACCGCGATCGACGAGTCGGTTCATCAACGTGATCGTATGGTTCTCGACACCGCCATACGCGAGGGAGCCGGTGACGAATAGCGTTCGCAACATCCGTGTTGTCCGATCGGCCGCAATCAGGGCTGGTTGAAAGCCGACCGGCTGTCCATGCAACGTCCGAGGATCGTGTCGATCATCTGTTCTTTTCCACGCTCGGAACGGGTCTCAGAGCCTGCGCCCGCGCGATTGCCGGACGACTCCACCCCCATGGTCTGATCGATCTATCGCGGCGGGCGTCTGTCACCCGGACAAGGAGCCCGCCGACCGTGCCGGGAAGGTGACGATGCAGGCCCAGGCCGAACCGATCGCGAAGCCCACGGCGGGCAGGGGCGAGCGACGGCTCAGCATGCACCCATGCTAGAAGCGCTCGATGGCACCGATCACCGCCGCCGTGCAGGCGGGATGCGCAAGTCGAGCTATGCATGCCAGGCCCCGCGTGCGTCGCGACGGAAGCAAGCGCTTGAAGGACTGCTTTGCGCGGCAGGTAAACACCTGAGTTCCGAGCGGGGCGAGCACCTTACCGCGGCAGTGAATTACCCCCCGTATCCGCGCTGATTGCCCCGATGTTCGGTGCGCCGTTTGATTCATACGATCGGCGCATAGGGTAGAGGAGCACGCACATGCAGGGCACAGTCTTGATCGTGGACAGCGACGCCGGCGTCCGGAACTTGTTGACGGGGAATCTGACGCTCGCGGGCTATAGGATCGCCTGTGCCGCCAGCTTGGCCGAAGCGGAAGAGGTCGTGCGCCGTACGCGGCCGGACGTCGCGCTGCTCGAATGGAATGGCCTCACGCCGGGTCTCATGTTCGTGAGGCAAATGCGCTGCCGCCGCCGCACCTCGGACATGGCAGTCATCGTCGTGAGCGCACGAGCGGGGGAGCAGGAACGCATCACCGCGTTGGAAAGCGGTGCGGATGATTTTGTTACCAAGCCGTTCTCGATGCGCGAGTTGCTCGCCCGCGTGCGTGCCGTCCTACGGCGGCGAGCTCCGCAATTGGGCGAGGAGGTCATCGAGGTCGCGGGCATGACCGTCGACCCGTCGGCGCAGCGCGTCAGGGCCGGAGAGGACGACATCCCGATGCGGAAGAACGAATTTCGGTTGCTGCACTTCTTCGTCACGCACGCGCAAAGGACGCTGACTCGCTCGAAGCTGCTCGACGAGATCTGGGGCGACAATGTGTTCGTCGGCGAGCGCACGGTCGATGTGCATGTGCGGAGGCTGCGCCGCGCGCTCGCGCCGAGCGGACACGGCGATCTGATCCAAACCGTGCGCGGCGTCGGCTACCGGTTCTGCAGTGAGCCGCTCTCGGCGGCGCTGCCGGCGTCGTACTTCTCCGTGTCGGCGACGGCACGCGGACGCGACCAGCGGCGCTCCGTGCCGCTCGGCGTGAACGCGGCGTAGCACATCGCGGCGCGCGCCGCGTCCCCGGACGCATGATGGAAGCCATGATCGCTATCCGAACGACCCGGAATTCGAGCTGGCAAGCGCTTGCCGTTGCTCGATTCGTCGATACTCGAAAGCGATCGCAGTGATCTAACCAGGAAAGAAGCCCCTTGAACACTCAAATCGATCCCAATCAGTTGGCCCGCGGCGTCTCGCGGATTCCTTTCGTCCCAGAGATCGACGGCTTGCACGAGCCCGACCCACCGCGCTCGGTGCTGCTCGAGAGCCGCGAGCTCGAAGCGCTGCTCTTGAACATCGACTCGTCGCTGTCGATAAACGCCGCGCGGCAATTCTACACTTGGACACAGGGGCTCCTTCAGGGCCTCGTACCGCATCGCATGCTGTTCTGCCTGCGCCGCGGCGCGGAGCCGTCGGCCTACGTGTTGGACACGTTTTCGGCTCTCGTGAGCGACGCGACAGAGCTCGGATCGCTGCTGATGCGCGACCCCGTGCTGATGCCGAACCTTACGGAGCTTTGGAAGACGTCACGGTATTCTCCGGCCGTGCGCGAGGTGAGTCACCTTGCTACGCTCGGAGGTGCGGCGCTCGCTCGCGCACTCGAGCGAGCCGGCGTTACACGGATCGCCGTGCACGGTTGTCACGATGCCGACGGCGAGATGACCAACCTGTTCGTCTTCGGGTGTCGCCCCTCCGACATCGGAGGCAACCAGTCCTACTTGCTGCAGCTTATCGTGCCCTTCTTGAGCGCGGCGTGGACTCGCACGCAGATCAGAGAGCGAGACCCAGGTTTGCCGCGCGGCATCTGTGCGCCGGTGCTCACGGCACGCGAGCGCGAGGTGTTGCACTGGATCTATCTCGGCAAAGGCAATGCGGAGGTCGGCACGATCTTGCACATCAGCGCGCTCACCGTGAAGAACCACGTGCAGAAGATCTTACGCAAGCTCAACGTCGCGAATCGGGCGCAGGCTGTCGGCAAGGCGCTCGAGGCGCGGCTGATCAGGCCCTGATCGCCGCTCCGACTACCCCGCACCGCAGTGACCGGACGGTCGGGGCGCTCCGCCTCCGGCCGTCAAGCCGGCGTCCGTCAGACGAAAGTTTGCGGTGATTCGACGCGCGCTTCGCGGTCTTGCGACCACCACCGGCCGTTCGTCCCTGAGTAAGAGCCGTCGCGCTCGCGCGGCGGCGATTAGGCTTGCTGTCTAGACGACAAAAAAACGAACCCTGCCTGAGTGGTGGGCAGGGTTCCAAAGCGGGCGCGCCAGTTTTTGGGAGGGGACTGGAGCACCCGAGGCCGTCGAATGCGGAAGGGGTCAACGCCAGTGATTAATGAACGGCACGGGGCTCGTGGCCCGCGGCTCCCTGAAGGCTGCGTAGCTCGGGGCGTCCGGCCGACGCGCGCGCCGCGCGCGGACCTTGGACCGGTACATGTCGCGGTCGGCCTCCTCGAGGAGGCTCTCGCAATCGCTCGCGTCCGACGGGAACATCGCGACACCGATGCTCACGCTGACCTCGACGTTCCCTTCAGGCAGCGAGAACGGCTGTTTCATGCTGTCGCGGATCCTTTCGATGACCGCACTGACCTCGCTGCTGTCGTTCAGGTTGGTCAGGATGATCGCGAACTCGTCGCCGCCATACCGCGCAACAGTGTCTATCGCGCGCACGCACGAGAAGAGTCTCACGGCGAGCTCGCTCAGCACGCGGTTCGCGCCTTCGTGACCGATGCCCTCGTTGAGCTGCTTGAAGCAATCGATGTCGAGGAACAGCACGGCGAAGGGCCGTTTGCCGCGCCGCGCCAAGTGCAACTCGTGCGCGAGCCTGTCCGAGAACAGATTGAGGTTCGGCAGCCCGGTTAGGGCGTCGTGCGTAGCCAAATGCTCCAGCCGACGTTCGCGCGTCTTCTGATTCGAGATGTCCGTGGCGACGCAAACGAGCCAGTTCGAGGCCGGCTCTCTAGCGGAGATCGACAGTGCGACGGGCATCGAAGCGCGTTGCTGGGCCAGCAGCGACGCCTCGCCGTGCCAGATACCCGATCGTAAGGCCGCCGGAATCGCCTCGTCCGTGATCAGTGTGCGGCAGTCGTCGGCGAACGCCTCGCACAGAGAACGGCCCGACAGGAGTGCCTCCGTCGCGGCGGCGCCCAGAACCGTGCGACCCTCGCTATTCACGAAGCAAACGCGTCCCGTCAGGTCCGCGACGATGGTCACGCACGGGGACGCGTCGAGGCTTGCGAGCCATCCGCTCTCTAGCGCCTGACTCGATTTCACGTGCGCCGTAGGCACCTCTCCGAACGCAAATTCGGCTGCCGACGGTGAAGCGAGCTGACTGGCATTGCGGCCCATTGAATCTCCCACTCGAACCAACTCGAATGGCACCACGTTATGGTGTGAGCGCTCTGTCGGCCTATCAGGTGAATACCCTAAGCCGCTGCGATGAAACAACCGAAATTCCGGGAAAGGTGACTTGACGCTCCCGGCCAGGAGCGGCGCGGCTCCGAGGGGCATTCCAGGGGGCGGTTACGGCGTGCTCAGTCCGTTCCGAATCGCATAACGAACGAGACCGACGGTGTCGTGGATGCCGAGCTTACGCATGATCCGGCCGCGATGGGATTCCGCCGTCTTGACGCTGATGTTCAGGAGGCCGGCGACTTGCCGCGTCCGGTGGCCCTCTGCGATCAGTTGCAGCACCTCGCGCTCGCGCAGCGTCAGCCGGTGACCATCCGGGCCGTTCTTGTTGCGATAGGCGTCGACGACGACATCTGAGATGCCCTGGCTCAAGTAGACGTTGTTCGCCGCGACGGAATTGATCGCCGCCAGCAAGTCCTGCGCGGCCTGTGTCTTCAACACGTAGCCCATCACCTCCGCATCGAGGGCCTCGATCACGTAAGGCGTCTCCTTGTGCATGGTCAGGATGATGACCTTGGTCTCGGGGCACAGGCGGCGGATTTTCTGTGCCGCCGCGAGACCGTTGAGGCCCGGCATCGTGATGTCGAGCACGGCGATATGCGGCTGAAGCCGACGCGCTAGGTTCACGGCCTGACGGCCGTCGGACACGTCGGCGACCACTTGATAGCCCTCGCGCTCGAGCAAGGCCCGCATTCCAGCGAGCAGCACGAGATGATCGTCGGCGAGAAGGATCTTCAGCGGCATCTCATTTCTCCAAGGGAACGAGGACTTCGATCGTTGTGCCTTCCTCGGGCGCGGACCGAATCGCGATGGAGCCTCCGATCGAATGAACACGTTCGCGCATACCGAGCAGCCCGAGGCCTTGTCTCTTCTTGTCGCTCAGCGTCTTGTCGATGTCGAAGCCGAGCCCATCGTTGTGGATCGAACAGACAATGCTACTTTTTTTCGCGCGCAGGCGAACGCCGATTGCGGAGACTCCGCTCGCATGCCGAATCGCGTTGTTCAGCGCCTCCTGCACGACTCGATAGAGCGCGAGCTCGACCCTCGCGGGAGGGCGGTCGCGGAGTGCCCCGAAGACGGTGACTTTGATCGTCGAGCGGCTCGAGATGCCTTGCGCGAGGAAGCTCAGCGCTTTCCCGAGGCCGAGGTCGTCCAGAATCGCGGGACGAAGCTCGTGCGACAGGTGGCGCAGCCGCTCGCCGGTCTCGTCCAAGAGCTTGCGGACCTCCTCGAACCGCTCGGCGTCGGCGTTCGGAGAGTCCTGGATCGCGAGATCGAGCTGGAGCCGTGCCGCCGCGATGATTCCGCCCGCTTCGTCGTGCAGAGACAAGGCGATTCGCTTGGCTCCGTCCTCTAGCGTCTCGTTCAGCCGCCTGAGCGTAGCGTTGGCCTCGTCGACGAGCCGTCGGCTCATCTCGAACGGCGCCAGGGCCTCGATGAAGAACAGCTTCGCGGTCGACAGCGATTCCGATGTCGATTGCGCCGGCGCGTCGGACAGCAGGCTCGCGACGACCTCGTGGTGCAGCTCCGCCAACTCGAGGAGGCCGACGCCGTTTGCGAGCGCGCGCCGACCGAAGTCGTATGCCGATAGCCGGGCCTCCTCGCGCTCCGGGTTCTCGAGGAACTCGGCGAGAGCACGGCCGTACTCGAGACGGCGAGCTTGGAGCTCGGCGCTCATCGCCCCAACCGTGCGACGAATACGAGCGCGTCGTCGGTCGGCGACCTGTAAGCGGCGAGCAGGCGTTCGGCTTGCGTCTGCGGTGCCTCGTCGTAACGAATCGCGTCGATGAATTTCCTGTCGATGCCGTCGGTGGCGAGAATCAAAACGTCGCCGGGCGTCACTTCTGTCTTCGACGCGGCACGTTTCGTCACCTGCGCCCCGACGACGCCGCTGTACGTCAGAAGATCCGTGCAAGTGAAACCGCGTGCCGAGCGGCGCAGAAGCACCGTCTTGATGTTGCCCGTGCCGAGCCAATCCAATGTGCGTTCGTGAGACTCGAAGCGTGCGACGGTCATGGCCGCGCCGCGGGTCGCACGGAGCTGCGCGTGGCAGCGATCGAACAGCGTGCGCAACGACTCATTCGGCGACGACTCGAGCACGAGCGCGGCGGCATTGGCCGCCGCTGCGGCTTCCTCGCCGTGACCGATGCCGTCGATGACCGCGATCAACGCCCTGCCGTCCGCGACAGCGATCACGCAGCGGTCGCCCGACCGAGTCTCTCCGGGCATCACGAGGGCAGCATGCCCCCAATCGATGGCGGCGCTCCCGTTCATCGGCGCATGATAGTCACGTTCACGATCGTGCCGCTCGGCCCGCTCGTGATGTCAAAAGCGTCCGCAATCCGGCGAACGCCGGGCAGACCCAGCCCGAGGCCGCTCGAGGTCGAGTAGCCGGGCTCGAGCGCGGCCGTCACGTCCGAGATCCCGGGCCCGTCGTCGCGCGCGCGAATCTGGACCGCTGAATTGCCGTCGGTTACGAGAACGATCTGGCCGCGGCGCGCGTACGTGACGATGTTGCGCGCGAGCTCCGAGATGACCGACGCGATCAACGTCGCTTGGCCGGGCGAGAAACCGAGCTGATTCGCGAGCGCGCGCCCTTCCTGGCGCGCCTTGACCAGGTCGCTCGCGGACTCGATCGGCACGTACACCGCGGACTTGTCGTTCAGTCTCACGCGCTTTCCTTCAGCGTCGTCGCGCGAAATACGACAGGCCTTCCTCCAGATCGAGCGCGGTGGGGATGTCCTCCAGGGTCAACCCGAGCTGCACCATTGCGAACGCGACGTCGGGCTGAATTCCGACGATGCACGTCTGCGCGCCGCGTAGCCGAACCATATGGGCCACGTCGCGAAGCGTGCGCGACGCGAACGAGTCCAGCACGTCGAGCGCCGTGACGTCGATGATCACGCCACGAATCCGCAGCGTGACGACCTTCTCGACGAGCGCGTCGCGAAGGGCGAGCAAGTCGTTGTCGGAAAGCGCCGACTGAATGCTCGCGATCAGGAATTCGCCCTGCTTCAGAATCGGCACGATCACGGCGGCACCTCGCTAGCGCGCTATGTCGGTCAGTGGGTCGGCCAGCTTCTCGCGCGGCGTGATTTGCTCGACCCGATAGCCGAGCAGCCGTTCGGCCTCTTCGATGCCGCCTTGCAGGTCGCCGACGGTGTTCATCTTGCCGAGATCCACGCCAATGTTGACGAGAGTCTGCGCAATGGCCGGCGAGAGGCCGGTGACGATCACCGTTGCGCCGAGAAGGCGAGACGCTTCGACGGTCTGCACGAGGTGGTTCGCGATGCTCGAGTCCATCGCGGCGACACCGGTCAAGTCGATGACGACGACCTTGCCGCGCGTCGCGCGGATCCCGTGCAACAACTGCTCGGTGAGCTGCCGGGCGCGCTGCGGATCGATCACGCCGATGATCGGCAGAATCAACAATCGCTCGCGAACTTGGAGAACGGGCGTGGACAGCTCGCGGATCGCTTCCTGTTGCTCGCGGATGATGCGCTCGCGCTCTTGCACGAACCCGACGGCCACCGTGTTGGCGATACGGTTCGCCGCGGGCTCGTAAGCGTCGAGAATTCGGTTGAGCATCGCGAAGTCGGTTTGATACTTCGCGAACAACGAACGTGCGAGCACGTCGCGAAGCAGCAGCACGATGCCCACGACCTCGTCCGTTTCGACGCCGCGAGGGATGATGCGCTCGGACAGGTTGCGCGCGTACGCCGTCAACGTCTCGAAGGTGCCCGTTTCGAGCGCTTCGACGTATTGGTCGTACACGGCCGTGGCCTCCGTGAAGACCTCCTGCTCCGTCATCGCGGTCAGCAACCGCGCTTTCGTGATGCGCTGCGCCCATTCCTGGCGGAGCTGCGTGCGGCTCTCGCGTAAATGGGCGGCGAGCTCGCTCAGTAACGTCGTCGCCGTCTCGTCGCTGCTTGGTGGAATCGGTCGTTTTTCTGCTTCGTACACGAAACACCTCCGGTTGAACGCACACGGAATTCAAGTTAAGGGTGTTGGCGCTCGCCAGCGGGCAAGCTAACCATAATCAGCGCATTTCGTTGGCGTGACAATCGCGAATGCGGGATCGGGTACCTCGCTCTTACGAGGCGTTGGCGTCAATGCGCCTTCGGATACCCCCGGGCGATGCGCCCAAAACCCTCGCGCGTCGCGAACAGTAGCTGCGCCTCCGCGCCCGCGAGCAGACTCTGCGGGCTCGGGTCGAGCATCGAAGCGCGATCGAACGCGCATACGCCGATGTTGGTCCGCAGCAGCGAAGGCAGCCCCACGGATCTCATCGCGTCGCCGTTGAGGGACGCTTGCAGCCTCAGCGCCACCCGGGCGGCGCCGTCGAGCGTGGTCTCCGGCAGCACGACTGCGAACGAACGCTCTCCGTAGCGCGCCACCCAATCCACGCGACAGCGCAAATGGTCGCAGAGCAGCTCGCCGTACGCCCGCACCATGCGTTCGTCGAGGTCGCCACGCTGCGCTTGCGCAAGCAGGACGCCGACTGGGTGGGCGAATCGGCGCGCGCGATCGAGCTCTCGCCCGAGCTCGACTTCTAGATATCGCCGGCTGTGGAGCGTCGTGTTCACCGAGATCTCGGCGAGCAGGTTGCCTTCGCCGTGCATGCGGTTCCGATCGTCTTCGAGCGCAACGACGCGGGTGGCGAGACTCAGCCGCGCACGCAGCTCGGCTTCGCCGATCGACTTCGAAAGGACGTCGTCCGCTCCCGCCTCGAAAGCGAGCTCGGTCGCCTCCTTCGTGTCGCCGTCGAGCAGGAGCAGCACATACACGTTGCGCGCCGCGGCTCGGACTTCTCGGCAAAGTTGCGCGGGGCTGAGCTCGGGCAGCGAGGCGGAGGCTATGACCACGGCGCGCGTGCGGCCGTTCAACGCCGACACTATGGCTTCAGGATCCCGTACGCGCTCCGTGTCATACCCGAACGACTGCATGCAGCCGCGGATGCTCGCCACCGAGTCGTTATCGGTGTCGGCGAGTATCGCCTTCCATGTTTTGGCCGCTGCATGCTTCATTGGCCCCCCAGTCAGAACCCCGCGGTCGGTAAATACCATGCTTCGTTTGAGACGGGCATCGGGTAAACACCCTAGAATCGATTGGAATGTCTACCGTAGAGGGGCATGTGTTGGGGCTGATGGTGACGCCCGCGCTGCCTCGGACCTTGGCGGCGCGGCGCGGCGCGGCTATCTTGTGCGCCGGCCGCTTTTTGGATTGCTCAACAATGGCTCCTAGTGTTTTCCGTGTCGACATTCGCGCTACGCGCAGCCGCTCGCGCCGCGGTCTGCGTGTCACTGCTCGCGGCGCTTGCAGGCGCGCGGACCGCCGCGGCGTTCGGTTTCGACGACGTCGCGGCGATCGCGCGCAAGCAAGCGCGGGCTCCGTACAAGGCGCCGGACCGCAAAGAGCCCGCGGAGCTCGCGGCGCTGAACTACGACCAGTATCGCGACATACGTTTTCGGCCCGACCACGCGTTGTGGCGCAGCGACGGCGTGCCGTTCGAGGTGATGTTCTTCCACGACGGCAAGGAGAACGTGCGCGTACGGATGGACGAGGTCGTCGGCGGCAAGGTGCGCCACATCCCGTACTCGAGCGCCGACTTCAACTTCGGCAAGAACACGCTGTCGCCGGAGAAATGGGGCGATCTCGATTTCGGCGGCTTCCGCGTGCATTACCCGCTGAACGGGGCTGCGTACAAGGACGAGGTGATCGTGTTCCTCGGCGCGAGCTACTTCCGCGCTCTGTGCGCCGGCGCGCGCTATGGGCTGTCGGCTCGCGGTCTCGCGGTCGACACCGTCGGGGGCAACGGCGAGGAGTTTCCGCACTTCATCGAGTTCTGGCTCGTGAAGCCCGCGGCGGACGCGCGTTCGCTGACGCTGTTCGCGCTGCTCGACTCGCCGCGCGTGACGGGCGCGTATCAATTCGACGTCGTCCCGGGCGACGAGACCGTCGTGGACGTGCGCGCGCGGCTATACCTGCGCGCCGCGGTGGCGACGCTCGGCATCGCGCCCTTCACGAGCATGTTTCAGTACGGCGAGAACCAGCCGCATCGCACCGACTTCCGCCCCGAGGTCCACGACTCCGATGGGCTCATGGTTGCGACAGGCAGTGGCGAGTGGATCTGGCGGCCGCTGATCAACCCGACGCACACGCTCACCACCTCGTTTGCGATGAGCGAGCTGCGCGGCTTCGGCGTGATGCAGCGAGATCAGCGCTTCGCGAGCTACGAGGATCCCGAGGCGCGCTACGAGTTGCGGCCGAGCGGCTGGATCGAGCCCACGAGCTCGTGGGGGCCGGGCCGTGTCGAGCTCGTGCAGATCTCGACGCCGGACGAGACGAACGACAACATCGTCGCGTACTGGGTGCCGGACCGCGTGCCGCCGCCCGGCCAGCCGCTCGACTTTTCGTACCGGATGCAGTGGCAGCTGCACACGCTGAAACGGCCGCCCGGCGGCTACGTGGTGCAAACGCGCGTGGGCCGGGGCTATCGGGCGCTCGCCGACGACGAGCAGCAGTTCATCGTCGACTTCACCGGGCCGACGCTCGACAAGTTACCCGCCGACGCGCCGGTGAAGGCCGTCGTGTCGGCGCCCACCAACGGCGAGATCGAGGAGTCGAACGCGTACCGCGTCGACGCGACCGGCCAGTGGCGCATGATGGTCCGCGTGAAGCAGCTGGATCCCACGAAGCCGACCGAGCTGCGCGGCTACCTGCAAAGCGGCAGCGACGTGTTGACGGAGACGTGGAGCAATCTGTTGCCGGCAGCGCGCTGAGGTCGGGCGCCCGAGAACGCCGGCACGCGCGAGGTTCGATGGAGGAGGGGAAGATGCGAGAACGAATCGTTTTGGCCGCGGCGCTGCCGATCGCGATGTTGGCTTGCGGCGGCTGCGGCCAGGGGGGCGGTAGCGCAAGCGGAACCGCGGCATCGGCCACACCCACGGCATCGGCCGCGCCCGCAGCGTCGCCAACGGACAAGACCCCGCCGGGCGACTGGCCCGCGTACAACCGCACCGTGTCCGGCGACCGTTTCTCGCCGCTCGCGGAGATCGACCGCGGCAACGTCGCGAAGCTCCAATCGGTGTGCAACTACACGTTGCCCGAGGTGTCCGCGCTCCAAACGGGACCGCTCGTGATCGCGGGCACGATGTATTTCACGACGGAGACGCGCTCGTACGCGATCGACGCGGCGAGCTGCGAGGCGAGGTGGGTCGTCGAGCGGCCACTCGATAAGCCCTCGGCGCTCGCGGTGCATCGCGGGTTCGCGTATTCCGACGGCCGCCTGTTCCGCGGGACGTCCGACGCGCACGTGCTCGCTCTCGACGCGAAGGACGGGCACACGATCTGGGACCACGACATCGCCGTGAAGACGCCAGGCATGACGATGCCGATGGCGCCGATCGCGGCGAACGGGCTCGTGTTCATCGGCAACGCCGGCGGCGACCAGACCGGGGTGACCGGTCACGTCTACGCGCTCGACGCGAAGGATGGCCACACGGTCTGGCGTTTCGACGTCGTGCCGAGCAGCGGCCCCGTGCGCGAGACATGGCCGAACGCGGACACTCTGCCGATCACCGGCGGCGCCTTCTGGACCTCGTTCACGCTCGATGCCGACAACGGCGTGCTGTATGTGCCGGCGGGAAACCCGGCGCCCGACTTCGACGCCGAATCGCGCGGCGGCGACAACCTCTACGCGAACTCGGTCATCGCGCTCGACTCCGAGACGGGCCAACTGCTCGGCTATAACCAGGTCGTGAAACGCGATACGCACGACTGGGACGTGAACAGCCCGCCCGCGCTCGCGACCACGAAGGCCGGCCGCGCGATCGTCGCATCCGCGAACAAGGACGGGCTCCTGTCGGTGCTCGACCGTTCGCGGCTCACGTCGGGCAAGACCGCTTCGGCCGCAGCCGCCGATCTCGGCAACGCGCTGCCGATCGTGTATCAGTCTCCGACGACTACTCGCGAAAACGTCGACGTGCCGCTGTCGCGAACCGCCCCGGTGCGCTTCTGTCCCGGCATTCAGGGCGGTAACGAATGGAACGGCGCCGCGTTCGATCCCGCGCGCAACGCCCTCTATGTCGGCGCCGTCGACTGGTGCGCGACAGTGCAGCTTCTGCCCGAGCCCGTGGCGCCCGCGCCGGGCGAGATCTGGTTCGGATCGGCGGCCGGCAATATCCAGGGGCCGTCCAGCGAGGCGAAGGGCTGGCTGACCGCGTTCGACGCCGACACGGGCGCCGTGCGCTGGAAGTTCGCAGCGCCGGCGCCGGTGCTCGCGGGCGTCACGCCGACAGGCGGCGGGCTCGTGTTCAGCGCCGACCTTGGCGGTCACCTGCGAGCGTTCGACGCCGACACGGGGAAGGTGCTTTGGGCGCTCGACGTCGGCCAGTCGATCGGCGGCGGCATCGTGAGCTATTCGGCCGGCGGTCGGCAGCTCGTCGCGGTCGCATCGGGCATGAAGTCGCGGATCTGGCCCGGCGCGACGGACCAGAGCCGGATCCAGATATTCGGGCTTCCGCGCTGATTTTTCTCGCCGGCGTAGAGGCCGAAGTTTAGCCAAGGTCGCGCCCGCGAGCGGGCATTGCGCTTAAAATACGGCCCGACCGGGGCCGTCGTGTGCGTGACCCGGGTGGGGAAAGCAATGGGCTCACGGACTTGGCTCGCTGGAGCGGTCGTCGCCGGCGTCGCGGTGGCGGCGACCGTGGCCGTCTACCGAGTCGAGCACTCCCGCGAGCAGGCACGCTGGGGGCTGTTTCGAGCCTACTGCACCGATTGCCACAACAAGGATGACCTCGCGGGCAACGTGTCCTTCCAAGGCGTGACGCCGGAGTCCGTCGCGCAGCACCCGGAAGTCTTCGAGGCCGCCGTCCGCAAGCTGCGCGGCCACCTGATGCCGCCGCCCGGCAATCCGCAGCCCGAAGCCTGCCGACGCCGACGGGCTGATCGCGACGCTCGAGACGTCGATCGACACGAACGCGCGGGCTCATGGTCAAGTCGGCTACGTGCCCGCGCAGCGGCTCAACCGGACCGAGTACGCGAACGCGGTAAAAGACTTGCTCGACGTCGACATCGACCCGGCGGAATACTTGCCGCCCGAGATCGAGGTGAAGGGCTTCACGAACATCGCGGCGGCGCTCAGTGTCTCGCCGTCGTTCGTCGAGCAATATGTCGACGCCGCGAGCGCGGTCGCGCATCTCGCGGTCGGCGAGCCGAAGCCTAAGGTCGCGACCGCGTTCTTTCCGAAGCCGAGCGTCCGACCAAGACGGGCTATGTCGCAGGGATGCCGCTCGGCACGCGCGGCGGCATGAAGGCGACTCACACGTTTCCGGCCGACGGCGAGTACCGGCTCACGATCACGAATCTCGGCGCGGGGCTCTATCCGCGCTCGCTCGAGACGCGGCATACGCTCGTCGTGCTGATCGACCGCCACGAGGAGTGGCGCGGCGACATTGGCGGCGAGGAAGACCTCGCGCTCATCGACCGCGGCGGCGCGCCGGCGCGCGAAGAGATCATGAAGCGTTTCATGAACATTCCTCTGCAAGTCAAGGCCGGGACTCATGAAATCGCGGTCACTTTCATCGAGCGCTCGCGCGCTGCGAGCGACGAGTTGGTGTCGACGTTCACGCCGCAGCAGACGTTCAGCTCGACCGGTGCCCCACGCGTGCCCGGCATCGAAGGCGGCATCAATCTGATCGGGCCGTTCAATTCGCCGGGCCTGTCCCCGACCGCGAGCCGCAAGAAGCTGTTCGTCTGCGAGCCCGAGGTCGCGGATCGCGAGCACGCCTGCGCGGAGCAGATCACGTCGCATCTCGCGCGCCTGCGCATTCCGCCGGCCGGTGTCGCAGGCGGACCTCGACCGGCTCATGCCGTTCTACGAGGAAGGGCGCAAGGGCCCGGGCGGGTTCGACGAAGGCATCGAGCTCATGGTCACGGCCGTGCTCGCAAGCCCCGACTTCCTTTACCGCTCGGTCGCCCCGCGCGGCGGTCCGGCCGGTGGCGCGTATGCGCTCGCCGACGCCGAGCTCGCGTCGCGGCTCTCCTTCTTCTTATGGGGCCAGGGGCCCGACGACGACGCTGCTCGGTCTCGCGGCCGCCGGCAAGCTGTCGCAACCGGACGTCCTGGACGACGCAGGTCCGACGCATGCTCAAGGACCCGCGTGCCGACGGTGCTCGTCGACGAGTTCGCGCTGCGCTGGCTGCACGTCCACGATCTCGACGCGATCCAGCCCGACAAGCTGTTGTTCCCCGAGTTCACCGACGCGCTGCGCAGCGACTTCGCAGAGGAGATCACGCTCTTCTTGCGCAGCGTGCTGCTCGAGGACAAGGATGTGCGGACGCTGCTGACGGCGAATTACACGTTCGTCAACGAGCGCCTCGCGCGCCACTACGGTAGTTCCCAACATCGTCGGCCCACAGTTCCGCCGCGTCACGCTCGAGGATCCGCGCCGCTTCGGGCTGCTCGGCAAGGGCGCGGTGCTGCTGCGCACGTCGTACGGCGACCGCACGTCGCCGGTGCTGCGCGGGCAGTGGGTGCTCGACAAGCTCATGGGCACGCCGCCGACTCCGCCGCCGCCCGGCGTCGACACGAACCTCACGCAGCCGCAGGGCGAAAAGCCGAAGACGGTCCGCGCGCGGCTGCGAGCAGCACCGGACGAGCTCCGTCTGCAAGTCGTGCCACGGCGTGATCGATCCTTACGGCCTGGCGCTCGAGAACTTCACCGCGACCGGCAGCTGGCGCGACGAGCGACCGTGACGCGGGCGCGCCGATCGACGCGAGCACCGAGCTCGCGGGCGGCAAGAAAGTCACGGGGCCGATCGAGCTCACCAAAGCCTTGCTCGAGCGCCGCGACCAGTTCGTGCAGGCGTTCACGCAGAAGCTCATGATGTACGCACTTGGGCGCGAGCTCGAGTACTACGACATGCCGGAGGTGCGCGCGATCGTGCGCTCCGCCGCGGCGCAAGACTATCGGTTCTCGGCGCTCGTGACCGGGATCGTGCGCAGCGACGCGTTCCGGATGCAGGCCGTCGTGAAGGGCGACGGCGCTGGCGTGCAGGCGTCGGCCACGCCTAAGGATTCGGCTAGGGTTCAGGAGTAAGCGCGATGTATCTCACGAAGAAACATCTCTCGCGGCGCACGGTGCTCAAGGGCGCGGGCGTCGCGCTTGGGCTTGCCGCTGCTCGACGCGATGATTCCGGCCGCCACGGCGCTCGCGAACACCGCGGCCTCGCCGAGGCTGCGCGCCGGGATTCTTCTATATCCCGCACGGCGCGATCATGTGGAACACGGTGTTCGGTCCCGAGATGGATCGCTGGACGCCGAGCGGCGCGGGCGAGAGCTTCAAGTTGAGCCCGATTCTCGCGCCGCTCGAGGCGCACAAGCGCTACGTCACCTCGTTCGGCAACATCGAGAACCGAGCGCCGATGAGCTCCGTGCACACGCTCGTGCCGGCCACGTGGCTCTCGGGCGTGCGCCCCGACGAGAAGGCGACCGGCGCGAAGATGGCGCCGACGATCGACCAGATGATCGCGGAGCAGATCGGCAACGACAACGTGCTGCCGTCGCTCGAGGTCGCATCCGAGACGACGTCGCAGAGCGCCGCGTGCGGCACGGGCGCGTGCTATTACAGCTCGACGCTGTCGTTCCGCAACGCGACGACGCCGCTGCCGATGGAGTTCAATCCGCGCAAGGTGTTCGTGCAGCTGTTCGGCGCGGGCGACACGCCCGAGGAGCGCGCGACGCTCTCGCACCGTCGCGCGAGCGTGCTCGACATGATCAACGGCCGCGCGAACGAGCTCAAAGCCGATCTCGGGCCCACCGACCGCGCCGTGCTCGACGGCTATCTCGAGTCCGTCCGCGAGACGGAGCGACGCGTCGAGAAGGCTTCGCAGCGCGATCTCACGGGCATCGACCTGCCCGACACGCCGATCGGCGAGCTGCCGGACTTCGATGCGCAGGTGAAGCTCATGTTCGACCTGATCGCACTCGCGTATCAGGCGGACATCACGCGCGTCGCGTCGTACATCATGGTGGCCGAGGGCACGAACCGCACGTACAACCACATCGGTGTGTCGGACGCGTTCCATCCGCTATCGCACCACGCGAACAACAAGGAGCGGATCGAGAAGCTCGTGAAGGTGCAGCACTATCACGTCGAGCGGTTCGCGGAATTCGTCGACAAGCTCGCGAAGACGCCGGACGGAGAGGGCTCGCTGCTCGATCACTCGATGCTGATGTACGGCTCGAACATGAGCAACAGCGACCGGCACAACAACTACCCGCTGCCGATCATCCTCGTCGGCGGAGCGCGCGGCGCGCTGAAGGGCGGCCAGCACGTGCAACTGCCCGAGTACACCACGTTGTCGAACTTGCACCTCACCGTGCTCAATAAGGCGGGAGTCGAGGTGAAGGCGATCGGAGACAGCAGCGGTGCGATCGCGGGCGTCTAGAGCGCTCGCGCCGCCGGCGCTGCGCGGCCTCGATCGGCGCACCGTGCTGCGCGGCCTCGCGAGCGGTCTTGCGGCAGCGACGTTCGGCGGCACCGTTCGCTTCGCGCGCGCGGCCGACGCGCTCACCGCGACGAGCGTCGCTCCGGGGCTCACGCTGATCGGCGGCGCGGGCGCGAACGTGCTCGTGCTTTCGACGGACGCGGGCAAGGTCGTCGTCGACGGCGGCGCGGCAGCGTCGAGCAAGGCCTTGCAGCAGAGGCTCGACGAGCTGCCGGGCGGGCGCGTCGCGGCGCTGTTCAATACGCACTGGCATCTCGATCAGGTCGGCGCGAACGAGCCGCTCGGCGCGGCCGGCGCGACGATTTACGCGCACGCGAAGACGCGTCAGCGGCTGACGGCCGGCTACTACTTGGCCGCAGAGGATCGATATCAGCCGCCGCTCGCGTCGGCGGGACGGCCGACGCAGGCGTTTCATACCGGCGGCACGGCAGCCGTCGGCAAGGCCAAGATCGAGTACGGCTATCTGCTCGAGGCGCACACGGACGGTGACATCTACGTGTTCTTCCCCGACGTCAACGTCGTCGCGGTCGGCGACGTCGTCTCGCCGCAGCAGGACCCCGAGTTCGACTGGTTCGGCGGAGGTTGGCTCGGCGGCCGATTGGACTCGCTGAACCGCCTGCTCGCGCTCGGCGACAAGGACACGCGGTTCGTGCCGAGCGCGGGGCCGGTGGTCGGCCGCGCGCCAGGTTCAGGCCGAGCTCGACATGCACTCGAAGCTGTTCGACCGAATGGTCGAGCACGTGCGCCTCGGTGAGACGGCTGCCGACATGCTGAAAGCCGGCGTGCTCGACGGGCTCGGCAGGTCGTTCGAGAACCCCGCGAAGCTTCTCTACGACGTGCACAAGGGCTTCTGGGCGCACCACAACACGTTGACGCACGACATCGTCTAGGACGAGGGCCGAAGGTCATGAAGCTCGCAAGCTCGCGAATCCGGATCGAATCGCGCGCGCCGCCGCGTGCTGCCGTCGCCGCGCTCGTCTGCGCTCGCGCCGCTCGCGGCGCAAGCGGACAGCGCGCTCGCCGATGCGATTCAGAACGGCCGCCGCGCCGCGGCGCTCGAGCTCGTCAACGGCGGCGCCGACGTGAACGCGAGCCAAGGCGACGGCACGACGCCGCTGCACTGGGCCGCTTACAAGCTCGACGCCGATCTCGTCGGAGTGCTGCTCGCGCACGGCGCGAAGGCCGACGTGAAGAACGATTACGGCGCGAGCCCGCTCGGAGAAGCCGTGAAGGCCGGCAATGCGCCGCTCGTCGCAACGCTGCTCAAGGCCGGCGCTGACGTCAACGCCGCGAACGTCGACGGCGAGACGACACTGATGCTCGCGTCACGCGCGGGGTCCGTCGCGGTCGCGAAGGAGCTGCTCGCGCACGGCGCCGATGTGAACGCGCACGAGATCTGGCGCGAGCAGACGGCGCTCATGTGGGCCGCGGACAGCGCGAACGCCGAGCTCGTGAAGCTCTTGATCCAGCACGACGCCGACGTGCATGCGCGCGCGGCGGCTAACGATTGGGGCGCACAGATCACCTCGGAGCCGCGCGCCCAGTACCGCCCGACGGGCGGTCTGACCCCGCTGCTGTTCGCCGCGCGCTCGGGTTGCGCCGAATGCGTGCGCGCAATCGTTGCGGCGGGGGAGAGCGTCGATCGGCCGACCCCTGACGGCGTCACGGCCCTGATGGTCGCGCTCGACAACTACGAGTTCGATACCGCAAACACGCTGCTCGATCTCAACGCAAATCCTCGCTACGCGGACTGGTGGGGCCGCACGGCGCTCTATCTCGCGGTCGACCTGAACACCTACGTGCCGCGCACGCCCGCGTATCCGCATTCGAAGAAGACGACGGGCTTCGACATCGTGAAGCGCCTGCTCGCCGCAGGCGTCGACGTCGACGTGCAGCTGAACCAGCATCGGCCGGGCCGCGGCGGCAACAGCGAGCGCTTCACCGACGACTTGCTTACCGGCGGCGCGACGCCGCTGCTGCGCGCCGCTATCACGCACGACAACGACTCGATGAAGGCGCTGCTCGAGCACGGCGCGGATGTCAACTTGCCGAATTTCATGGGCATCACGCCGCTGATGGCCGCGGCCGGGCTCGGCGTGCGCAACATCAACTTCGGCGCGAACCGCTCGCCGAACTTCGAGGAAGACAAGGAAATCGAGACGAAGGTGATCGCCTCGCTCGACGTCCTTCTGAAGGCCGGCGCGGACATCAACTCGCGGATCGACGATGCGTACACGCGCACGTCGCGTATCGCGCGGCCGAGCGGCCTGACCGATCGAGAAGGGCAGACCGCGCTCTACTCGGCCGCAGGCCGCGGCTGGACGAAGGTCGTCGCGTTCATGATCGAGCACGGCGCGAACGTCGACGTCGCGGACAAGCGCGGCAAGTCGCCGCTCGACATCGCGTTGACCCCGGTCGGCGGCCGGCCGATTCCGAACGCGGAAGCCGTCGCGGAGCTGCTGCGCGGCGCGAGCCACAAGTCGGTCGCCGCGAAACTCTAAAGGCAGGGGCCCGCGCGGGGCCGGGTCAGAACGCGTTGCGGATCGTGCCGCTGATCAGACAATGCCCATCAGGCGCGTCAGCAGCCGCGGTCTCTGAGGCCGCCGCCAATGTCATCGCGCGCTGCTCACCTTGAAGTCGACCACTGCTTCGGGATCGGCAATGTCCAGCGGGACGCGGGGCAGCAACGCCAGATCCACGCCACTGGCGCACCGGCCACGAGCCGTCGTGGTCGCCGAACGAAAACGACTGCGTGCGTGTTTCGGAGCGACGCGGCCAACTTCGTTCGGGCTGCCGTAGGGATAACAGAAATGAAGAACAGGACGCCCGGTCACTTCCTCGATGCGGGCTCGGCTGTCCTCCATTTCGGCGATCAGATGATCGTCGGAGAGGCGGCTTAGGGCCAGGTGGCTGACCGTATGCGCCTCAAATGAGAGCTCGTCACGATGAGCCAATTGTCGAACGCGTTCCCATGAAATGGGAGGCGGCAAGTCCAGTCCTTCAGGGCGCGCTTCGACGCCCAGCAGGGAGCTTCGCAGCTGGCGCAATGCGTGAGTGACAGCGTCGTAGCTCGGAAGTGCTATGAAATACCCGCGCAGAATCTTCCACGCCCGATCGATCCCTTCGGGGCTGCCCAGGTTCAGCGCCATCCTCTCGAACACCACGTTGGCGCCCGCGGCGCGCTTGAGCAACAGACCCAGTTCAAAAAACCAGTAAGCCTCGCCGGTGTCAAGGTACCGCGTCGGCAGATAAAAGGTCATTGGCCAGCCACGTGTGATTGCCAGCGCCGATGCCGTTTCGGTGACCGACCCGATCCCGTCGTCAAAAGTAATCGCGCAGACGCCTGTGGTCGATTTTCCGGCGATCAGACGGTCGACAAACGCGTCCAGCGAGATGAACGTGTATCGTTGAGCTATCTGATCGAGCTGCCGCTGAAGAATTTCGGGCGTCGTTTCGTGAAAGACGAGAATGACTCCGCCTCGACGTCCATTCATGCGGTCCAGCGTTCCGACCATGCGAGTCCGCGCCAGAACGTTGGACACCAATCTGACTATTTGCCTGCGGCCCATCCCTGGTCCCACTTCAAGGGCAGCAGTTCGCTACCGTTAGTCGCAACGTGTTTTGGCGCGGGATAAAACACATCTGCCCTTCGATGCCGATCGATGACCGTAGTCAGCAAGACCGCATCAATTCGTAGTTGATCATACCGGATAGTCGCTTCGAGCGAAGTTGAGCGCATGCGCGGCGAGCCGTCCAGACGCGACGGCAGCCTCAACACAGGCCCAAGTTCGCAGACGGTCCCGTCGCCGGCGACCGTCAAATTGTCATAACACGTTGTCGAGAGGTAGATCCTATACTTGATGGATCGCGGCAACGCGAGGAGCAACGGTCCGACCGATTCACGTGCCGCAATGCGTCGGCGCACTGGCCTCGCCCGAGCTCGAGCTCGTTCAACCAATACTTGATGTCTTAAGGCCGTTCGACGCGCGAGCTAGCGTAGCACGGGGCTTAGGCACCGGCTTCAGAGAGAGATTCTGGCAAAAGTGAGAGATTCGCGGCCGTCGAGAACGCGAGCGCATGTCGGTACCCGCCGCCGCTCGTAGCGACGGACGTCATGTTCCTCTCGCGGACGAGCACACTCGTGGCAAACACTCCGTGATAGCGCGTCAGGTGCATTCAGCGCACCGGCACGGGCGGCGCCTTCGCACCGGGCTCGAGCGCGGGGAACTCGGCAGGAGACACGAGAGCACGTAAGTGCCAATATCGCCTCGGTGCGATTCGGTGGCTATGCATGGCATCGGAATGCAAGAACTTCGCGCCGAGCGTAGAAAAAGATAATCGACATCTACCGCGCGTCGCTCCGCATCGACGTCGCTTCAGCGAGGGCCTAAACGAAGGGGAAGAGTCATGAAGAAAATCATCGTCGCTATATTCTTGGTGGTGCTCTTTGGTTGTACGAAACCATCGCCGACGGCTTCGTTATCGGTGAATCCGGCATCCGTGAAACAGGGTCAGTGCGCGACGCTGACTTGGACGTCGACAAACGCTTCCACGGTATCGATCGATCCGGCGCTCGGGAAAGTCGAGCCGAGTGGCTCCAAGCAGGTTTGCCCGGCCAGCTCTACTCAGTACACCGTCACCGCGGCAGGTGACGGAGGATCAGGGACGGCATCCGCGACGGTCAGCGTCGCCGCGCCTGCCGCGAAAGTGATGATATTCCCGGAAGCTGCGTTGTTCGACTTCGGGAAGTCGGAGCTCAAGCCCGAGGGAATCGAGAAGATCAAAGAGTACCGCGAACAGGCGAAAGACGAGCTGAGTCACGCGGATCATGTGTCCATCACTGGCTATACCGACAACGTGGGGGAGGCGGCCTACAATTCGACGCTTTCGCTACAACGAGCGCAGGCGGTGCGGGACCAGCTGATAAGTCTCGGGGCCGATCCGGAAAAATTTCAGGTCAACGGCTCAGGCGAGAGCAACCCGATCGCCGACAACGGCACGGCAGAGGGCCGTGCGCAGAACCGCCGTGTCGAGGTGGCGGTACTCGGTGTCGAGAAATGAAGCGGCTGTTCGCGCACGAACGGATCGAGCGAGTCGAGTTCCAGAGGCGTCTTGCTCTTCTCGCCGATGATCAGCTCGGTAGCTGCGGGAACGGTATTCCTTGGTCATTCTGACGGGTAAGATCGGGTTGTTGTTTTCAGCTTCGCTCGAGCGTTGGGAGGAGAGCCATGACGACTTTCTCGAAACGACTGGTTTGGACGAGCACTTCGGCCATGCTGTTGATCCTGAGCACCCAAGTCGCGGGTGCGGATGAAGCGCCAAGGACAAGGAGAAGGCAGCGAAGGAACGCGCAGAGGTCGACTCCGAGGCGACGATGATTCTCAAGGACTTCCAAGGGATGAAGGGTGGCACCGAGGCCTACGGCAAGGCCGCCGGCTACGCGGTGTTCAGGGTCACGAAGGCCGGCTTCGGCGTGTCGGGCGCCGGCGGCGGCGGAGTCGCGGTCGACAAGAAGACGGGCGGACGCACGTACATGCGGATGGGCTCCGCGGGCGCGGGGCTCACGTTCGGAGCGAGCCGGTACGACGTCGTGATCCTGTTCGAGACGCCGCAGAAGTTCGAGGAGTTCGCGAAGGGCGGCTGGGACTCGTCGGCGACCGCGCAGGCCGCGGCGGGCAACAAGAACGCCGAGGTCTCGTCGACGTTCTTCGACGGCGTCGCGTACTACCAGATCGGCAAGCAAGGGGCTAATGGCGAGCGCCGACGTTTCCGGCACCAAATTCTGGGTCGACGACATCAACGAGAAGAAGTAAGCCCGCCGCCCTGAGGATTCATGCGCTCCGTCCGTTGCCGCGCGCGGCGGGCGGAGCCGCGACGTCTAGCGCCGGAAGAAGATCAGGTAGAGCACGACCGCGACGAGCAGGTACTTCAACGTGAAGTACAGCGGACGGTTGTACTGCTTGATGCGCTTGCCGAGCACCCGGATCGGGTAGAGCGCCGCGAACGTCTTGCTCAACGCGCCGACTTCTTCGCCCTGCACGTTCTTCGTTCGGAACGCGCGCATCAGCGTGTCGCCGATGAAATGATTGAACGCGCGCGCCGCGCGCGTGCGGAGCGGCCGTTCGACGTCGCAGAACAGAATCAGACGATCCTCGTCCGTCTCGTTCTCGGCGCGATGGAGAAAGGTCTCGTCGAACAGCACGCCTTCACCGTCCTTCCACCAGTAGGTGTGACCGTCGACCGTGATCCGGCACTTCTCGGAGTTCGGCGTTCGCAAGCCGAGGTGGAAGCGCAGTGAGCCCGCGAACGGATCGCGATGCGACGGCAGGCGGCTCTTCGGCGCCATGCGCACGAACATCGCGGCTTTGACCGCCGGCACTTGCGCGAGCAGCTCGAGCGTGCGCGGGCAGAGCTCTTTCGCGGACGGCGTCGGTTCGCCGTACCACTTGAGATAGAAGCGCTTCCAGCCGTGGCGGAAGAACGAGTTGAACCCGGCATCGTCGTAGCTGTCGGACGCGCGAATGCCACCTTGCGAATAGAGCCGCTCGACCTCCTCGCGAAGCTCCTTCCAGTGTTGCTCCAGGAAGCGCAGGCCCGGGACCAAGTCGATGTTCAAGAACGGCGTGCTCGGCACCGCGGAGGAGAGATAGATCGGCACGTTGATCGGCGCGAGCAGCGTTGCGGGGCCGAATACCTCACGGAGAAATCGTTGATGGGTGCGGCCGCGGAAGTGCGCGTAGAGCGCCGTCGACACGAACACGGCGAGCAGGATGAAACGCCAGGACAGGAGCACGTCGATTAGCGAGTCTAGAGTCATCGTTGACGTTCCGTTGATTCTCTTCCTTGTGAACGACGGCGCTTCGTCAGCGCTTGAAGGCCATGCGCTCCGGGCGGCTGCCGGCTTCGAGACGCAAAAGTATAGTCGAAGCCAGCTTTTGTAACGTAGCCCTGTCATCGCGGAGCTCGGATCGCGCGTTGTGTTGAGCAAGGCCGTGGTCGCGGCCGTACCCGAAGGAGGGATCGCATGAACAAGGGAATCGGATTCTGCGCGCTCGGCGCTCTGTTGGTCGCCACGAGTGCGTTCGCGGACGGACCGCGCACGGACCAAGTCGTCGATCGTGACGTGAATCAGCAACAGCGTGTCGAGAACGGGCTCGAGCAAGGCCAGCTCACGACACGTGAGGCGGGGCAGATCGAGCGCCAGGAATCGCGGATCGATCAGACCGAGGCGCGCGATCTGAAGGACGGCAAGCTGTCGCCGGCCGAGCAGGCGCACATCAACCAGATGCAGAATCAGGCGAGCCACGACATCTATCGCGACCGGCACAACGCGGTCGACGGCAACCCCGATTCGAAGTCGTCCGAGCGCATGCAGTCGGACGTTGCGCGCAACATCAAGCAAGAGCAGCGCATCGATCAGGGCGGCGAGAACGGCACGCTGACGAACCGCGAAGTCGGCTCGCTCGAGGCCGGCCAGGCGCATGTCGACCGCAAGGAAGGCGTCGCGGCGAGGGACGGCCACGTCGGCGCGGGCGAGCAGGCGCGCGTGCAGCGCTCGGACAACCATCAGAGCCGGCGTATTCACCGCAGGAAGGCCAACTCGTAGAGTCCCCCGGTGCTCGGGAGGGTGGCAGGGACGCCGCCCTCCCGACGCGTTTTCAGCAAGCTCTTCTGCAGAGCACCGGCGCTTGCGGCATCGCGAGCGCTGTGTTGCAGTGGCCGCGTCGTCGCCGCACTTTGGGGGAATCACGCGAATGCCCACGACGCCGCTGCTCCGCTATATAGCGATCGCTTGTCTTGCTCTGTCGCTGTTGTCCGCGAGGACCGCCCTCGCACAACCGCCGAAGCCCGGTGTGACGGGCTACCAAGTCGAGTGGGTTTATCGCGTTCGCTACGGCTTCATCGACGAGTGGTGGGACCTCTTTCGCAAGTACCAGATTGCGATCCTCGATCGCGCGAAGCAGCTCGGCTACATCGTCGATTACCGCGTCTATCATCCGCAGCTGCACACGGACGAGGCTGCGCGTTGGGACTATCGAATCGAGATCACCTACAAGGACGTCGCCTCGGCATCGCACGAGGAGGAGATCGCGCAGCAGCTATTCCCCGACGCCGCAGCGCGCAAGCGCGACGAAAACCGGCGCTGGGAGCTCACGGTCAACCACTGGGATCTGCCGATTTTCCAAGTGGATACTACGAAACCGCGTTGACGCACGTGGTCACGAGACCGGGTGCTGATGCAGTCGTCGCTAAGAAGAAGGCTGCAAGATAAGGGCCGAATTAGGCCGAAAAGAGGGGAAAGAACGTGCTGAAGAAGATCTTCGCCGCTTGCACGTTGTCGTGCGTCGCCGCAGGCGCCTACGCGCAGCCGCCGACTCCACCGGCGCCGCCTCCGCGCGCGGTCTGCACGCGGGCGGACTTGCAAGCCGCGGTCGACAGCTATGTCGCAGCCCAGAAGTCCGGTGACGTCTCGAAGCTCGCGTTCGCGGACAACGCCGTATTCAAGGAGAACATGGCCGACGTCGGCAAGGGCGACGGGCTCTGGAACAAAGGGTTGGCCGTCGCGCATGCGCGCAGCTTCCTGGACGCGACTCGCTGCAAGACGTTCACCGAGGTTATCGTCACGCAAGGCGACCACCCGTACGTGATCGGCACACGGCTCTACGTCGACAACCGCAAGATCACGCGGATCGATAGCCTCGTGACCGACCAGGGCGACTGGCTGTTCAATGCGAACGCGTACCTGAAGTACTCGAGCGCCGAAGACTGGACCGCGCCGAAGGGTGCCGCGCATCTGTCCGGCCAAGAGCTGATCAACGCGGCGAACAGCTATCTCGACATGTTCTCGGACAAATTCGTGAAGACGCCTTGGGGCCGGCCGTGCGCGCGCCTCGAGGGCGGCGCCTATACGAACCGCAACGGCGATCCGAACGCGACGTGCGAGGTCGGAATTCCCGCCGGCGTGCTCTACATCGTGAATCGCGACTACGTCGTCGACGAGGATCTCGGCGTGATCAACGTGTTCTGCCGATTCGGCAACAGCAGCACCGGGATGCCCGACTCGCACACGTTCCGGCTCGTGAACGGCAAGCTCGCGAACGTGCACACGCTCAGCGTGAACTTGAACCCCAATGCGCCGTCACCGCAGGCGGATGACAACGGTGCGATCGTGCGTTGACGCTCGGCGGCCGCCGCGCCGCGAGTTCACGATGCTCCGCTGTCGCGGCACGAAGCTCGCGAGGCAGACATGATTTGCACGTGCTCGATCGTTCCGCCGAACGTGCTGAAGCGGTTCGCGCGGGACAAGCGGCTGTCAGCTAGGACGCGCAAGGCGTTTGCGGACGCGATCAGGTACGACGAGCAGTGGCGAAGGCTTCGGGCGGTGCACACCGACCTCTCGGCTGCGAGCTTGGATCTAGAGAGAGGCGCGGCTCCCGCTTCGCCGCAGATCACGGTCTTCAACTGCAAGCACGGCACGACGTTGCCCGGCGTCGCGGTCCGCGCGCCGGGGAACGATGCGACGTCCAAGCGCGCGTTCGCCGAGACCGCGGCGGTTGCCGCGTTCTACGAGCAGCTGTTCGGTCGAAACTCGGTCGACGACGCCGGCAAGACCTTGATGTCCTCCGTACATTTCAGCGTGCGCTACAACAATGCGTTCTGGAACGGCACGCAGATGGTCTATGGCGATGGCGACGGGGAGATCTTCGTCGACTTCACGAAGGCGAGCGACGTGATCGGTCATGAGCTGACTCACGGCGTGACGCAGTTCAGCGCGCAGCTCGATTACTCGGACGAGCCCGGCGGCTTGAACGAGAGCGTGTCGGACGTGTTCGGCTCGATGTTCAAGCAGTGGCGCAGAGGCGAGACCGTCGACAAAGCCGACTGGCTCATCGGCAAGGAGATCATCGGACGCGGCGCGAAGGCGAGGGGCTTCGAATGTCTGCGCGACATGTCGAGCCCCGCGGCCAAGCATTGCCTCGCGCCGCAGCCGACGCACTTCTCGGAATTCCGATCCGGAATGGATCCGCATGAGAGCAGCGGTATCCCGAACCTGGCTTTCTACAACGCGGCCGTAGCCATCGGCGGGTACAGCTGGCAGAAAGCGGGAAGGATCTGGTACCAGGCGCTGACGGGCTTCGGGCCGCAGCCGAACATGACGATGAAAGCGTTCGCGCAGACGACTCGCAAAGTTGCAAAGACGCTGTTCCCCCGCGACCCGAGCACGTTCGCGGCCGTCGACAGAGCCTGGAAGGTAGTCGGCCTATAGGCGACCTCGCTGCGCCGCGCCACCCATGACGGTTTTGCACGTCGAGCGGCTTGGAGGCCTGCCGGGAGTCGGCACGCCGCGCTCGCGCCTCAAGAGCTGCGGCGAGATTGCTCTGAGCAGTCTGTCGCAGCGCGATCGCGCGGCGATCGACGACTTGTTCCGTGCTCCACCCGCCGAGGTCGCATCTGCAGTGCGCGACGGATTCCGTTACCGAATCTCCCGCGACGGCACCTCGGGCCCGGAGACAGTCGACGTTCCGGAGGCCGCAGTCCCCGCGGCCGTCGCGGCCTGCGTAAAGGACACGTTCGTCTGAGCCGTCGTCTGACGGCCACGCTGAGCAGCCGCAAGTGCGAGCGGTGCCTCCCGGGGGCGTCGCCGCACAGGGATGTGCGGCGTCGAGCCCCAGGGATGGTGTCTTGGCGTCCCCCGGGAGGCACCGCTCGCGCTTGCGGCTGCGGGCCCGGGGCGCGCGACCGAGCCGCCGTTGTAGAGTAGTTGCGCCGCCGACCAGGGTCGCCGCGGCACGAGCTGACACGGAGTCACAGATGACCGTCATTTCCGCGGACACGATCCACGACCACCTCGACTTCCTGATCATGCAGCCCGATCACGAGCAGGCGATCGTGCGCGACCTCGTGTTCGCCGTTCTCGCGTTCAACAAGCAAGCTCGGGGCGAGCCGCTCCAGATCAGTTTCCCGCTCTACGCCGACCCCAAGGTCACTACACGCGCCGCGCTCGGTCCGTGCGTGCGGATCACGGGTCCGGCCGAGAAGCTCTATGTGCTCACGCTGCGCTACGAGGTCGCGGCGCATCTGCGCGCGGGCAGGGCGATGACGCTCGTGCGCGACCGCGTGGTCGTCGAAGCCGGCCGCAACGAGCGCTTCGCGCTCGCGTCGTCGAAGGCGAGGAAGGCGCGATCGATCGCGCGCGCGCCGATGCGGTCGATCGAGCCTGCGACGGCGCGGCCGCTAGTGCTGTCGGGCCATTCGCGTCTGCTCGAGACCGCGGGCGCGCTCGGTGCGACCGTGCGCGACGAGGCCGCGTTCATCGAGCGCGCGGAGAGCGAGGTCGCAAACGACGGCGAGATCGATCTGCTCGGCTTCTCGGACGAGAAGACGGTGCCGGTATTGAAGCGCTGAGCGGCTATGCGCGCTGAACGCGCGCCGAGCGCCGATTTCTCAGTTGCCGGCCTGTAAGGGGGCGCAGCCGGGCTGATCCCGGCACAGCGAGCGCAGCAGCTCGGCCGTTTGCTCGAACACCTTGATCGACGAGCCGCGCTCGTGGCCGCCGGCCTTGCCCGAGCGCCGCGTCGATGGCCGTGCGTCCTTCGGCGTCCGTGGCCCCGACCTTGGCGCCGTGCGTCGCGAGGAACTGCGCGACGTCGCTCCAGCCCCAGAACGCGGCGCCGAACAGCGGCGTCTGACCCGGGCCTTTGCCGCGCGCGCCGCCGGTCGTCGCGACGTTCGGATCGGCGCCGGCGTCGAGCAGCACCTGGAGCGCCGCGATCGAGCGCTGCTTGCACGTCGGCCGTCATGTACTGCGGGATCCCGGGGCCGTAGCCGCGGATGTCGCATTCGAGCGAGCCGTAGCCCGCGGCCGCGTGCATCGGCGCGATGCCGCTGAAGTTCGGCAGATCGAGCCGCGCGCCGTGCGCGATCAAGAGCTTCATCGAGTCGGTGTCGAACGTCTTCGCGGCGCGGAGCAGCGGCGTAGCGCCCGTCACGAGCATCGCGTCGCAGCCGCGATCCGCGCCTCGCTCGCGGTAAGGAGGCAGGATCTTGAGCTGCACGTTCGGGTTCGCGCCGCGGTCGAGGATCGTTTGCACCAATTGCAGCGCGGTGGTCTTGTCCGTCGACGCGCGATCCGGGCGGCCGCCGCGCGGCAGCGTGTTCATGTCGACGGCCATGTAGAGCGGCGTGCGGCCCCACCAGTCCCACATGTCGAGCGTCGCGCCGGCCTGAATCAGATAGGCCGCGGTGTCGAAGTGCAGATTGTCGATCGCCATGATCAACGGCGTGATGTTGCGATAGCCCGAGAGATCGGGATCGGCGCCGCCCTCGACGAGCGCGCGCGCGCACTCGGCGCAACCTTCGCGCGCCGCATACATCAGCGCGGTGAGCCCTCCGAACGGGCGGTACAGGC
Source organism: uncultured Gammaproteobacteria bacterium (assembly GCA_963841645.1). Classification (GTDB taxonomy): domain Bacteria; phylum Pseudomonadota; class Gammaproteobacteria; order Steroidobacterales; family Rariloculaceae; genus FEN-1219. The sequence goes on from CAWJDS010000005.1 coordinate 392,598, forward strand.
GGCGCTTCTCGCCGGACACTTGGCGGTCCCAATCGTTGCTGTTCGAGCGCGCGTTCGCGTCGGCGCCGCTCTTGAGCAGCAGCTTCACCATCGCGGGCTGCTGCTGCGCCGCCGCCCAGATCAGCGCGGTCTGCCCGCGCCAGGCTTCTGTCGCGTTCACGTCCGCGCCGTGCTCGATCAAGAGGCGCGCGCCTTCGACGTTGCTGCCGCGGGCGATCAGCATCAGCGCGGTTGCGCCGTCCTTGCCGGGCGCCTTCGCGTCCGCGCCCGCTTCGAGCAGTCGCTTGATCACGGCCGTGTCGCCCGCGGTCGCGGCTTCGGTGAGCGGCGTCGAGCCGTAGTCGTTCACGGTGTTCACGTCGGCGCCGGCCTTGATCAGCCGCGCGACGAGGTCCGCGTCGTCGTGGTAGACGGCCCAGTGCAGCGCGGTGGTGCCGTCCGGCGACTTCTGCTTCGCGTCGGCGCCGTGCTCGAGCTCCGCGACCGCCGCGGCGTGGTCGCCGTGGCGCGCCGCGTCGAGAAGCGATGCGGCGAGGGCCGGCGATGCGCAGACGCCGAACGCGACGGCTGCGAAGGCGGCGAGCCCGGTGCGAATGCCGATGACCGTCGCGCGCTGGCTCATCTCAGACCTCCGCGAGCTCGCCCGTGCTGTCGCCGACTTTGTCGACGGGCACGCCGGCGCGAAGCAGCAGCGTGTACAGCAGGTTGCCGATCGGCGTGTGATCGGCGTAGCGCACGTGCTGGTTGCCCTTGATCTTGCCGCCCGCATTGCCGAACACGATCGTCGGCAGCGGGAACGAGTCGTGGTTGTTGCTGTTGCTCATGTTGCTGCCGTACAGAAAGATCGAGTTGTCGAGGATCGAGCCGCGTCGCCGTCCGGCGTCGTCGCGAGCTTGGCGAGGAACTCCGAGAACACCTTCGCTGTGATAGTTCTGCACGATCGCGAGCTTCTCCATCGACGCTTTGTTCTCTGCGTGGTGCGACAGCGGATGGAACGCGTCGGGCACGCCGACGTGCGCGTACGATTGGTTGCTGACCTCGGCGCACATCATGAACGTCGCGATCCGCGTCGTGTTCGTCTGGTACGCGAGCGCGAGCAGGTCGAATTGCAGCCTCAGCCGCTCGTCGAAGCCCGATACGGCGACCGGGATCTCCGGCAGGTCGAGGGATCGACAAGTCGCGCGCCTTGAGCAGCTGGATGCGCCGCTCGATCTCGCGCACGCTGTCGAGGTAGTCGTTGACGATCGCGCGGTCGTCCGCGCCGAGACCGGATTGCAGGTCCTTGACCTCGGCGGTCACGAGGTCGAGCACGCTCGTGAAGTCGTTCGCGATCTCGGTGCGCTCCTCGGGCGACTTGCCGCGGCCGAAGATGCGCTCGAACACCTTGCCGGGATCGGCCTCCATCGGCATCGGCGTCGTCGGCGTGCGGAACGAGATCGTGCGCGCGTAGCTGCAACCGAACGTCGCGTCGCAGCCGAGCTGCCGCCCGCGCCCTCGGTCGCGAGCTCGAGCGACGGCAGCGGCGTGTCCTGGCCGATGGCGCGGGCCGCCATCTGATCCGACGGACACGGCCGAGTTCGGCGTCTGCGAGCGCGGCGGCTGCACGGCAGTGAGCCAGGTGCCCGGATGGATCGCGTGCACCGCGGGGCTCTCGGCCGCGCGGTTGCCGAGGCCGCTCACCACGGTCATGTATTTCTTCTGCGCCGAGAACGGCTCGAGGATCGGCTTCAGGTCGAAATCCCGGCCTTCCTTGTCCGGCGTCCAACGATTCATCTCCGCGCCGTAGCGCGTGTTCGCCATGATCGCGCCGTGGGGCAGGTAGAAGAATCCCATGCGCGGCTTCGCCGCCGCGGCCGTCTGCGACAACGCGGTTGCGGCCGGGATCATCGCGCCGAGCAGCGGTAGGCCGATCGTGGCGCCACCGGCGCGCAGGAATGTGCGCCGCGACAAGTGCTTTTTGGTGATGAACATCGGTCTATCGTCCTCCAGCTCCGTCGCGGCTTGCGCCTGCGTTCGCGGCCGCGACGCTTTGCACCGCGGCCACCGTTTGAGTTTTCGCCGGCTCGGGCGCCGACCGCATGCGGAACGGCGTGCTCTTCGCGACGCCGATCGCGAGCGATTCGAACGTGTAGCCCTGGCTTTGGCCTGCGCGCACGATCGCGCGCACGGCCGGCATGTCGTAGTACTCGAGGCGGCGGCCGAGCGCGTAGGTCATGAGGTTCTGCACGACCGTCTGCACGAACTTCTCGGGCTCCGCGGTCAACGCCGCGCGCAGGTCGACCGGGCTCGACACCGGCTTGCCGCTTGCGAGGCGGCCATTCGGGTCGATCGGGACGCCCGTGTCGCGCTCGCGCGTGCGCCATTCGCCGACCGCGTTGTAGTTCTCGAGCGCCTGCCCGAGCGGATCGATCACGCCGTGACAGTGGTTGCACGTATTGTTCGTGCGGTGCAGCGCGAGCCGCTCGCGCACGGACTTCGGTTGCTCGAGCGCGACCGGCGCGCAGGTTCGTGTTGACGCCCGGCGGCGGCGGTGTCGGCGGCACGCCGAGCAGGTGCTCCATGATCCACGCGCCGCGCAGCACGGGCGATGTGCGGTCCGGGTACGACGTCGCCATCAACACGCTGCCCTTGCCGAACAATCCGAAGCGCTGCGGATCCGTGAGCGCGACGCGCCGAAAGCGATCGCCGACGACGCCGTCGATTCCGTAGTGACGCGCGAGCCGCTCGTTCACGAACGTGTACGGCGCGTTCAGCAAGTCGACCACGCTGCGTTTGTCGTCGCGCAAGATGCTGGTCAGGAACGATCTGCATCTCGGTCTCGAACGCGCTTTGAGGTCCTCGTCGAAGTTCGGATACAGCTTCGGGTCCGGGTCGATCGTGTCGAGCGTGCGCACGCTGAGCCACTGGAAGCCGAAGTTCGTGACGAGCGAGCGGCGCGCCGGTCGCCGAGCATGCGGCGAATCTGCGCGTCGTAGACGGTCGGGTCGCTCAAGCGCTTCGCCGTCGGCGAGGTCGAGCAGCTCCGACGTCCGGTCCTTCGCTCCACAAGAAGAACGAGAGCCGCGACGCGAGCTCGAGGTCGCTGATCGCGATAGGCGCCCCGGCTCGACGCCGTGCGGAGCGCCGCCCGGCTCGCCGCGATACAGGAAGTTCGTGCTCGACAGGATCGCGAGCAGGCCCTTTTGGATGCCCGACTCGAATCCTCCCGAGTCGTGACCGGCGCGGTAGAAAGCCAAGAGTCGCTCGATTTCGGTTTCCGTCGGCGCGCGCCGGAACGCGAGACGCGCGAGCCGGCTCAAGATCTGCTCGGCGCACGGCAGCTCGTCTGCCGTCGAGGCGGGGCGGCAAACGAAGATCCGCTCGCGGCTCCGCGTCTCGACGCTGATGCCCGTGGGCGCGTAGGGCCCCACGACGTCGAAGCCGCGCATCAGCGGCACGTCCGGAACGCCTTCGCCGGGCACGAAGCTCTCGAGCGCGTAATCCGACTCCGCGTGGATCGCGCGCGATGAACGTCGCGACGACTCTCGCGATTCCCGGCTTTGACCGGCACGTGAATGTTCTTGAAGCGATCCTTGATCGCGTTCACCGCGACGATCTGGAGATGGTCGAGATCCCGCAGGTCGTCCTCGCCGCCGAGCGACGCCTCGAACACCTTCGCGCCGTCGATCGTGAGGATCGCGGTGTGCCGGTACTCGAGCCAGCCGCGCGGATACGCTCGGAGCTCCGCGCCGGGCTCCGTCGAGACGTTCAGGTTGAACACGTACTCGCCGTCGGCCGGGAAGTAGTGATCGACGAGCAGGCCGTCGCGCGTGCCGAGCGGCAGGCCGTCGATGTGCACCGTGCGGTTCTGGTTGTAGCGGCGTACTCGGCGCGCGCTCGGTCTGCCGGCCGGTTGCCCGACGGCGCGCAGGCTCACGTCGCGCGCCGCCGCGATGTACTGGTCGAGATACGTGGGCGTCACGCGCAGCACTTCGGCGACGTTGTCGAAGCCGTCGCTCGTCGCGTCGGGCGGCAGCAGCTTCGACCGCGTCGACGTCGACGCCGAGCAGGTCGTCGACCGCGGTCGCGTATTCGGAGCGGTTCAACCGATGCAACGCGACACGGCCCGGCATCGGGCCGCGAGCGGCCGCCGCGGCGTCGAGCTTAGCCTCGAGCGCCGCGACGAGCTCGCCGACGTCCTTCGCGCCGGGGTGCGGCTCGCCGGGCGGCGGCATCACGCTCGCGCGGAGCCGCCGGACGATTTGCTCGAAGCGCGTCGGGATGCGCCGCGATTTGCTCCGGCGTCGCGTGCTCGAGCGAGAACCCGCCGGCCTGCTCGGCGTCGTTGTGGCAGTCCGTGCAATATTGGTGCAGTAAGCCCCAACGGCTCGCGAGCGCCTCGTCGGGCGACTTGCTGCACCCGGCGAACGCGACGAGAACGAGCAGGGCTATCGACGGCGCTCTATATCGCATCCCAAGTCCTACGCGACGATGCCGCGCAGCCGACTCCACCAGAGACCTTCGTACGCATTCGAGATGAACAGCTTCGAGTCGCCGGCGTAGCGCGCGTCGAACTCTTTCGTGATGCCTTCCGCGATCATGTCCTGCACGCCGCGTCCCTGCAGCGCGATCGCTTCGATTCGCTGGCGGACCGTCTCGAGCATCTCCTTCTGGGCCTCGAGACCGGCGCGCCGCTGGACTGGACCCACGTCCGGCACGACGAGCGTGTCGGCGTCGCACAGTGCGATCAGCTTCTTCGTCGCGTCGGCGAGGCCGCCGATCCAGCCGCCCGTGATGTAGTCGAGCGTCGGATAGCGTGCGGCTGTCACGGCGCCGCCCGCGACGATCACGTTCTGCTCCGGAAAGCGCACGTAGATGTCGCCGTCGGTGTGCGCTTCGGGCAAGTGGCCGTACTCGACGCGCGTCTTGCCGACATCGACGAACAGAGGTTGCGGGTCCGACGAGAAGAAGGTCTTGTTCGGCCAGGCTGCCTTCGCGCGGGGCTGATAGTAGCGATCCTCCCACTCGACATAGAACTTCGTGCTCATCCAGAGCCGGGTGTTCTCGTGAGCGACGATCGGCGTGCCACTCGGCGCCGCTGCCTCGTTGCCGCCGGTGTGGTCGAGGTGCCAATGCGTGTTGAACAGCGTCCGGGCGGGCGGCGAGCGCAGACGTTCGGCGATGAGCTTCGCAAGCTCCTGCGCGCGCCCGGCCGAGCCGCTGTCCACTTGGACCGAGCCGTCGGGCGTGCCGAGCAGCACGACATTGCCGCCCGCGCCGCTGACCAGCGTGAGCCCGCCGCGCAGCGGCTCGGCGGCGAGTTTCACGTCGTCGGCGGCCGAGGCGAACCGCCACGCCCCGCTCGTCGCGGCCAGCAACGCGCCGCCCGCGACCGCTTTGAGCAAGTCGCGACGAGACGGGTCAACGATGGGTTTGGCTCTCGCGGCCACCAAAATGTCCCCCGACGATGGTGCAGAAACACTTGGAATTCTAGCCGCGTGACGCGGGGCGAGCGAGGCGGGGATCTCAACATTTCTTCCGACCTGGTACCTCGCGCCAAGCTCCGGGACGCGGGGTCGAGCGGCGCCGACGCAGCGGTGGAGGCCGCGCCGCCTTGACACAAACTCGAGTTGAGGTCTTATGTATGCTGCGCGACCGCTTCGTGCGGCGGCTGCGGACCTTGCAGCGGCTCGTTAGCAAGAAGAACAGAAATAGGGGGAAGGACCATGCGCGTATTGATGACCGGTGTCGCCTTGTCGGTGCTCTCGATTGCTGCCAGCGCCCAACAGCCCGCGTCCCCGCAGGCGTCCGCCGCGGCATCGCGGACGATGGTGAGCGCAGCCGAGGTCACGGCGATGATCGCCAAAGCCAAAGCCGAGCGAAAAGACAACCAACCGATCGTCGCGCAATCGCTGATCCAACTCGCGCCGTACAACGTGAGTCTCGAGTACCGTGCCTCCGTGGGTAACGCGGCGGTGCACGAGACCGAGGCCGAGCTGTTCTATGTCGTCGACGGCTCCGCGACGCTCGTGACCGGCGGCAAGCTGACGGGCGAGAGCCGCACGAACGCCGAGAACCTCACGGGCAACGGCATCGAAGGCGGCACGTCGCGGCATGTCGCGAAGGGTGACTTCGTGATGGTTCCGGAGCGCACGCCGCACTGGTTCAGCGCCATCGACGGCACCGTAGTGCTGATGTCGCTGCATCTGCCTCACAAGACGCAATAACCGCGATTCGCGGCGACCGAACCCCGCACGGCCGCTGCCACGGTCCAGAAATGGCGCATGCGCCCCTATGGACTTCTTTAACTCGGCGAACTGCGTGCCGCACAAGGCCTTCGCGACACGGCGTTGATCTATGTGATCAGGGATCCGCGCGACGTCGCGATCTCGGCAGCGCACTGCTTCCGCGTCACGCGTTGGCCGTCGGGGGTCGAGCGTCAGTCGTTCGGAAGGCGCCGTGACGCGGCGATGCGAAATAGGCGATTCGCGCCGCATCAAGCACATGCGCGACGGCACGACCGGCCAGTGGCGCCGGCACCTCACGTCGGAGCAGCTCGGACTATTCCGCGACGTGCTCGCGGACGATCTGCAGGTATTTCGGGTGATCCGCGATAGGGCGCGGCGATAGTCGCACGGTCCGCCTCGCCGCCGCGCGGAAGCCTCGCCGACCCAGGGCGGTTGCCCCGGCTCGCCGTCCGAGGGCATGCCCTTCGTGCGTTCGACCAACGGTGAATCGCACGAGAAAGCCGCTGCAACAATCGACGCGCCTGACTCATCTCGATATGGATTCGCCCGCGCACGCCCAATCGGCGCTCACGACCACGAAGAATTCGCCCTCGAGGCCGCGCGCGTCGAAGATGCTCTTGACCTTCGCGCCGATCATCGTGCGGACATCGTCGACATTGCGTCCCTCGAACATGCCCATCACGGCCGTCGCCGGCAGCTTGAAGTCCGGTCCGTTTTCGGACTTGACGACGCGCCGCAGACCGAGCGTCGCGAGGTCCATATAGGCCGCCAGGCGGTCCTCGCGGTGCGCAGCCCTGAGATCGAGAACACAGAGGACGAGGTAGCTCGTTGCCATATACAACATGTCCCGACGGTGTCGATGCGCTCGAGCCCGTCCCGGCGGCGCGGAGGGCTCGAGCGACTGTGCGCGATTCTAGCCGGCCTTTCGCAATCCGGTTGCGCCAGGCGGACATCTGGCTCGATCGGCGCATCGGGCGCCGCGACCCGCGCTCGGGTTCCGACGGTATACTTTCGGGCGGCCGGGCATGCAGGCTCGGGCGGGGAGAGAAAAGATGGCTAGGGCTGCATTGCTCGCCGTCGGTGCGATCGCGCTGTCCGGCGCCGCGTGGGCGCATCACGGCTTCGGCCGAATCGATGGGTCGCAGAACGTCACGCTCGAGGGCACGCTCACGGGCGTCGACTTCGTGAACCCGCACGCCTACCTCTACTTCGACGCGGTCGGCGCCGACGGCAAGACGCTCAAGATGCGCTGCGAGATGCGCGCCGCTACGGTGCTGCGCCGCTCGGGCTGGAGCGAGGAGATGTTCGTGCCGGGCAAGCACGTCACGATCAACGGCCACCCTCACCGCGACGACCCGAGCACGTGCTATATCGAAGACCTGAAGATCGGCGACGCGCCGACCCTCGTGCGCTATCAGCAGCTCACGAGTTCGACGTCGCCCGCGGCCAATCGGCCGGCGCGGCTGCCGAGCGGCGAGCCGAACCTCGCAGGCGACTGGGCGCAAGAGCAGTACCTGATCGCGCGTCCGCCAACCGGCCGCGGCGGCCTCGTGCCGAAGAGCCAAGTCGCGGCCGTCGAGGCCGGCACGGTGAACGTCGCGGACCTTCCGAACAACGGCTGGGGCCAACGGCCCGTGACGCTGACGGCGGCAGGTCAGGCCGCCTCCGACGCGCTGAAGGGCGTCGCGCCGCAAGACAACACGCGCGCGCGCTGTGAGATCACGAGCATCCTGTTCGACTGGGTGTTCGACGGGCCGATCAACCGGATCGCGCAGACGAAGGACACGATCACGATCGAGTACAGCCGCGGAATCACGCGCACCGTTCAAATGAACGCTAAACATCCGGCGTCGATCAAGCCGAGCCGCGCGGGGCATTCGGTCGGCCGCTGGGACGGCGACACGCTCGTCGTCGACACGGTCGGCTTCGCGCCGGGCAGCCTCGCGGGCACGGTGCCGAACAGCGATAAGCTGCACGTCGTCGAGCGATTCACGCTCGATCCGAAGACGCTCGCGCTCAAGCGCGACTACGTTGCGGACGACTCGGTCTATTTCACCGACGAGTACAAGGGCTCGGACGTCGTGATGCCGGCCGACGCGCCATACGCAGCGGATCGTTGCCAGGACCTGACCTACAAGGACTACTCGCAGGATCCGCAGAAGAAATGAGATCGCGTCTCGCGCTGTATACTTTTGCATCACAGCGCACGGTGGAGATACGCAGGTGATTTCTACAAGAGCGATTCAGGCGGTTTGCGGTTCCGGCCGCGGCGCTCGCGATGGCCGGCCCGGCGCTCGCACACCATGGCTTCGGGTTGTTCGACATGAACACTCCGAAAGAGTACTCGGGCACGCTCACGAGCATGGAGCTCGTGAATCCCCACTCGTACATGCACTTCGACGTCGTCGGTCCGGACGGCAAGCCGTTCGCGATGCGCTGCGAGATGCGCGCCGCGACGCTGATCAAGCGCTCGGGTTGGTCGACCGACATGTTCGTGCCGGGCACGCACGTCGTGATCGAAGGGCATCCGCACCGCGACGATCCGCATTCGTGCTACCTCGAGTCGTTCACACTCGGCGGCAAGTCCGTAGACCGCAACGACCAGTTCACGAGCTCCAACGCGCCGAAGCCGCCGCCGCGCGCCGCGACGCTGCCGTCGGGCGAGCCGAACATCACGGGCGATTGGGCCGTCGAGCAAGGAGTGCTCACCGTGCCGCCGAGCGGCGGCCGCGGCGACATCGTGCCGAAGAGCGTGCGCGACGCGTACGCGAAGGGCGAGATCACGATCGAGCAGATCCGCGCGCGCAATCCGCCGGCCGCGAGGCCGCAGTACACCGCGGAAGGCGACGCGGCCGCGAAGGCGTTCCGGATGTGGTCACCGGAGGACAACCCGCGCCTTCAGTGCAAGCCGACGAGCATCATCCTCGACTGGACGTTCGATTGGCCGATCAACCGGATCACGCAGGCGACGCGCGACGGCGAGAAGGTGATCGACATCGACTACGGCCTGTACAGCTTCGCGCGCCGCATCCATCTGACGGACAAGCACCCGACGTCGATCGCGCCGAGCAACAGCGGACACTCGATCGGCCATTGGGAGGGGAGCACGCTCGTCGTCGACACGATCGGCTTCGCACCGGGCGTGCTGCAGCCGCCGACGCGCAACAGCGACAAGATGCACATCGTCGAGCGCTTCACGCTCGCGAGCGACAACAACTCGATCAAGCGCGAGTACACGGTCGAGGATCCGGTGTATCTCGCGGCGCCGCTCAAGGGCGCTGACACGGTGCTCGTGTCCGACGTGCCGTTCGAGCGTCAGCAGTGCAAGGAGCTTACGCCCGAGTTCGCGCCTCGCTAGCGCGGCGTGGCGGCGGACCAGCCGGTGCCGGCGCCGTTCGGCAGGTTCAGGATCACGGCGCGAATCTCGCGCAGCTTGCCGCCCGTGACCTTGAAGATCTCGGCGAGCAGCAGGGTGGAGGTGTCCGCGCCGTCGCGGCGGAACGTCGCGATCGCGAGCACGCTGCCGTGCTCGACGTCGATGACGGGATAGCGCCGATCCATCACGTTCGTGCCCTTGTACTGCGCGCGCTCGAGCTGCAGGTCGGGGCTCCACGTGTGCCGCTCCAGAAGCGGATTCGAGGTCACGTTCGTCGTCTGTAGCCCGTTCTCGAAGCGCTTCATGCCGGGGGCGAACGGCGCCTGGACGAACTGCGGCGTGCCCTCGGTCTGGATCGCGTTGAAGTAAGCGGTCGCGGCCGCGACGAGGTCCTCGCGCGATGGCCGCTCGGCCTTCGCGACGGGCTGCGCGAACACGTCCGACAAATGCTCGAGGCTGTCCGGCGCGAACCAGCGCTGATCGCCGACGCGTGCGACGAGCGTCTCGATCTCCGTGATCTTCCGATTCGCGACCTTGAGCCGCACGGCCATCTGCGCGACGCCCTCGTATTCCTTCAGCGCCGTGAGCGCGGCCGCCTGGCCGGTCTCCGGATCGAGCAAGTAATCGCGATAGCGCAGCGGCGTGCCGGCCGTGCGCCAGAAACCCTCGCCGAGATCGAGCACACGGCCGTTCTCGGTGTACTTCACGCCGTCCGCTACGGCCAACTTCTTCGGATCGCGTTGCGCGAGCGCCGCGATATAGCCGTCGACGAAGCCCTTGAGGCACGCGCTGTCGCAGGCTGGCGCCTGCGCGCCGGCGGCGAGCGGCGAGAGGACGATCGCGAGGAGCGAGCTGCAAAGAAGAAGCGGGCGGGCGATATCGCGAGCCTGCATGGGGGCCCTCCTACGAAGGGGCGGCGTTTGGTGCGGCGGAATGGTGTGACAACAGGACGCGGCCGCGCAAGCGTCGCGACGCGATCCGAGCCACAACGTGCGCTCGTCGCAGCGCGGCCGTCAGAGCGTGCGCTTGAACAGCGCCGTCGCGACGGCCATCGTGACCACGGTGAACACTGCGAGGAACGCGATGTCCGTGCTGATCGCCGCGAGCCCGGTGTTCTTCAGCACGAGCGACTTGAACCCGTGCACCGCGTAGGTGAACGGGTCGACCGACGACAGCGCACGCATCCATCCGGGAAACGCGTTGGTCGGATAGACGGCGCCGCTCGGGAAGTAGAGCACGGTGTTCATCACGCCGAAGATCACTCGCGGCACGACCGGATCGTCGATGCGCACCATGATCAGGAACATCATGCTGATCAGCGCGAGCGCCGTCAGCACGACGAGCACGAACATGTTCGCGAGCCGCACGATGTCGAGCGGGTTCGGAATTCCGGCGATTATCGAGCCGACCGTCACGAGCACGAAGCCCGCGATGCACGCCTTGATCGCGCCCGAGAGGTTGAAGCCCATGATGAGCTCGAACTTGGTGACGGGCGTCACGAGGTAGCCCTCGTGCAGCCCGCGCGCCTTGTCGTCGATGAACATGATGCCGCCGCCCATCATCGCGGACACGAAGATCGAGAGCACGATCGTGCCGGACAGCAAATACTGGATGTACGGCACGTACGGATAGACCTCGACGACCGACAGGCTCGCGCTCGCGGTCGTCCGCGGCGGCACGCCGGCTCGCGTCGTAGGCGCCGAGCATCTGCCGTAGGCTCGCCGCGAGCGCGGACGAGCTGAACTGGTCGGTGTTGTCTTCGATCAGCGCGACCGTCGGGTTCTCGCCGGCGAGCAGGTCGCGCGAGAACGTCGGCGGGATGCTCACGACGCCGTTGATCCGGCCGTCGCGCAAGTCGGCCATCGCGGCGCCTTCGTCGGCGTACGCGCGAGTCTCGTAGGTGCGCGCGTTCGCGGCGACCGCGTTGAACATTGCGGTCAGGTTCGCGGCCGGCACGTGGCCGTCGTGGTCGACGACGCCGACCTCGAGATGCCGGATCTTGCCGCCGAACGCGTAGCCGAGGACGACGAGCTGCAGCAGCGGCATCATCAGCGACATGACGACGAGCATCGGGTTCGCTTTGAAGCGGCGCAGGTCGCGTTCGATGATGGCGAGTAGGCGATGCATGTGCGCGGCCCTCGCGGTCAGCGGCGGATCATGAATCGGCTGTCGGCCGGGTTCGCTTTCTGCTCCGCGTCGCGGAGCTGGCGCCCGGTGTAGTGGACGAACACGTCGTCGAGCGTCGTGCTCTGCACGGACAACGACGCGATCGCGATCTTCGCGGCATTCACGGCGTCGAGCAGCGCGACGACAGTACGCGGCCCGTTGTCCGACGAGATCCGGAATACCGCCGTCGGACGCCTTCACCGATGCCACGTCGGGCAGCGACTCGAGCGTGTGCTGCCAGCCCTCGGGCACCGAGGAGAAGCTCACCTCGATCGTGTTCGTCGCCCGGGATCGACATCTTGAGCTTCAGCGGCGAGTCGAGCGCGACGAGCTTGCCGTGGTCGACGATCGCGATCCGGTCGCAGAGCTTGTCGGCCTCGTCCATGTAGTGCGTCGACAGCATCACCGTGAGGTCGCGCTCGCGGCGCAGGCGATCGAGCATCTCCCAGACCGCGACGCGCGACACGGGGTCGAGCCCGGTCGTCGGCTCGTCGAGGATGAAGATCCGCGGCTCGTGCACGAGACCGCGGGCGATCTCGAGCCGCCGCCGCATGCCGCCCGAGAACGTCTTCACGGGCTTGTCGGCCCAGTCGAGCAGGTTGACCGCGGCGAGCAGGTCGTGGATCGCGCTCTTGCGCTTTTGCGGCGAGAGGCCGTAGAGCTTCGCGAAGATCGTCATGTTCTCCCAGGCCGTGAGGTCCAAGTCCGAGGTCATCGCCTGCGGGATCACGCCGATCGACTGGCGCACGCCGTTCGGGTCGCGCTCGACGTCGAAGCCGTTCACGCGCGCGTGGCCCGAGCTCGGGGCGACGAGCGTCGTGAGCATCCGGATCAGCGTCGACTTGCCCGGCGCCGTTCGGTCCGAGCAAGCCGAACACCTCGCCGTGCTTCACGTTGAAGTTCATCTTGTCGACGGCGCAGAACGAGCCGAAGTACTTGCTCAGGTTCTCGATCTCGACGTCGAGCACGGGGTCCATCTCAGGTCAGGTTGACCGTCACGTACGCCGTCATGCCGACCGCGAGGCTGCGGTCGCTGTTGTCGCAGCGCACGCGGATCTCGAACGTCTTGATGTCGCGCTTCGTGCGGCTCACGTCGCGCTGCGTCGCGTAGTCCGCGTCGACGCCGCGGAAGAAGACTTCGCAGTCGCGTACGCGTCCCGACGGCGTGCGGACCTGTCACCTTGTCGCCCGCGCGGATCTTCTCGACGTACGTCTCCTCGACGTCGGCGCGAATCCAGAGGTCGTCGGGGTCGATCAGCGTGACGATCGTCGCGCCGGGGTTCACGACCTCGCCCGCGAGCGCGGCGCGCACGTCGACGATGCCGTCGATCGGCGCGGTGACCTCCGTGTACGCGAGCCGGACCTTCGCGCGCTGCGTTCTGCGCGCCGGCCGCGGCGAGCTGGCGACGCGAGGTCTCGAGCGACGCGCGGCGCACGGCGATCTGCTCCTCGTTCGCCCTCGCGAGCGCGAGCGCGGCCTGCGCGCGTCGATCTGCTTGTGGCCGGACTCGGCTGCCGCCCGCGCGGCCTCGTGCGCGGTCCGCGCCTGGTCGAGCGCTTGTTGGGAGTTGAGCTGGCGCTCGCGCATGCTCTTCTGCCGGTCGAGCTCGAGCCGCGCCTGCTCGAGATTCGCGTCGCCCGCGGCTGCTTGCGCCCGACTCACCGCGAGGTTCGCGTCGGCCTGGTGAATCTGCTCGCGCGTCTGCATCTCGAGCAGCTCGAGCTGCGCCACGGACTCGTCGACGGCGGCCGCCGACGCGTTCTCGGTGTTCTTGTAGTACGAGAAGTCGGCCTGGGCGTCCTCGGGCTCGATACGCGCGAGCATCTCGCCTTTCTTGACCGTGTCGCCGGGGCCGACCATGAGGTCGCGAAGATGCCCTTGGGTCATCGCGCCGACCCGGACCTCGTCGGTCGTGACTACGCCGGTCAACTCGATCGACGAGGGCTCGCGAGTCACGAAATGGAAGATCACGCCCCCACGAGTAGGACGACGACCGCGACGACGAGGAGCACGCGACGCCGTTTCGACTTCTTCGGCGGTTCGGGGTGGGTACTCGGCCCCGCGTCGGCCGCATCGGAAGGGCTAGTCGCCACGCGCGCTCCTAAGTCCGGCGGGCCGGGTTGCGATCGACGGAAAGGGGAGTGCGTCTAATCCGGCCGAGCCGTGATTCGTAGCGTGCATAGTTTGCTTAAGCGTGCTCGCGGGGTCCGGGCACGCACGCTATCATCGCAGGCGGTCGTCCAATAGGGGGTCCCCAAGATGAGCAACGTCGCGAGACTCGCGCTCGGCACGTTTGCCGCGCTCGCGGTGGCGTTCGGCGCCGAAGCGGCCGTCACGCTGAACTCGGCGCGCGTCGGCGGCCCAGACGTCGAGGCACTCGGCAAGTTCTACGCGTCCGCGTTCGGGCTCAAAGAGGTCAACCGGCTCACGACACCGGGCGGCCCCGAGCTCTTCTTCAACTTCGGCGACAGCGTCGACGCCGCGAAGGCGAACACGGCCGCGCAGATCGTGATCATGCATGCCGACGCGAACGCCAGCGATTCCGTTCCGCATCTGATCTTCAACGTCACCGACGCTGCCGCGACGGCCGACGCCGTGAAGAAGGCCGGCGGCAAGATGGCGAGCGAGCCGAAGCCGTTCGGCAACACCGGCATCGTGATCGGCATCGCCGTCGACCCCGCGGGCAACCGGATCGAGCTGATCCAAAGACCGCAGCGCTGAGACGCGCAACTCTTGCGCCCTACGCCGTCACGATGAAGCGCACAGTCGTTCTGTCGGTCGGTTTCGCGTTGCTCGCGCCGTTCATCGCTACGCACGCGGCCGAGCGCCCGAGCGCCGCGGGCACGCGACAACTGGAGCGACGCTCCGGTCGCGAACTGGCCGACGAACGGCGGCAACTACTCGAACCAGCGCTACTCGCCGCTCGCGCGGATCGACCGTAGCAACGTCGCGAAGCTCAAGGGCGTGTGGCAGACGCGACTGCGCGGCTCGGGCACCGGCGCGCAGTACTCCGGCGAGGCGCAGCCGATCGTCTACGACGGCGTCGCCTATGTGATCACCGGCGCCGACGACGTGTTTGCGCTGTCGATCGACAGCGGCGAGATCCTCTGGCAGTACACCGCGAACCTCGATCCCGAGCTCACGTCGGTCTGCTGCGGCTGGACGAGCCGCGGCGTCGCCGTGAGCCGCGACAAGGTCTTCGTCGGTCGGCTCGACGCGCGGCTCGTCGCGCTCGATCGCGCGACGGGCAAGCCGGTCTGGGACATCCCGGCCGAGCGCTGGCAGGAGAACTTCTCGATCACCGGCCGCGCCGCTCTACTACGACGGCATGGTGATCGTCGGCTTCGCGGGCGGCGACCGCGGCACGCGCGGCCGCGTCAAGGCCTTCGACGCGAAGGACGGCAAGCTGCTCTGGACCTTCTATACGATTCCGGGACCCGGCGAGCCGGGCCACGACACCTGGCCGCAAGACGAACGACGCGTGGAAGTACGGCGGCGGCTCCGTGTGGCAGACGCCCGCGGTCGATCCCGAGCTCGGGCTCGTCTACTTCTCGACGGGCAACGCGGGCCCCGACTACAACGGCGCGTACCGCGCGCGGCGACAACCTCTACACCGCTGTCGATCGTCGCGATCGAAGCGGCGACGGGCAAATACCGCTGGCACTTCCAAGCAGGTCCACCACGACCTCTGGGACTACGACGCGGCCAACCCGGTCGTGCTGATGGATCTGACGCACGAACGGCGGCGCGCGCAAGGCGATTGCCGAGGTCGGCAAGACCGGCTGGGCCTACATCCTCGACCGCGCGACCGGCAAGCCGATCGTCGGCGTCGACGAGCAGCCGGTGCCGCAGGAGCCGGCGCAGGCGACCGCCGCGACGCAGCCGTTCCCGCGCGGCGAGGCCGTCGTGCCGCAGGTCATCGAGATGGCGCCCGAAGGGTTCAAGCTCGTCAACGACGGCCGGATCTTCACGCCGTTCGCGGCCGACAGCCCGACGCTCGTGAATCCCGGCATCTGGGGCGGCGCGAGCTGGCCGCCGAGCTCGTACGACCCGACGGCGCAGTCGCTGTTCGTTTGCGCTTCGTCCGTGGTGGCCGAGTACAAGACCGCCGGCGACCCGACGTTCACGGCGCCGGGGCAGGGCCAGACGTATCTCGGCGGCGCCACGGGCATCACGCGCTCTGCCGCGAATGGGAATCTTCGCGGCGCTCGATCTGACGACCAACACGCTGCGCTGGCGCTATCGTGGCCCGAGCAGTGCTACAGCGGCTCGCTCGCGACCGGAGGCGGGCTCGTGTTCGTCGGCCGCAACGACGGCCGGCTCACGGCGCTCGATTCCGCGACCGGCAAGCAGCTCTGGGAATTTCAAACCGGCGCCGGCATGCACGCGGGCGCGAGCACCTTCGAGCGCGCGGGCAAGCAATACGTGCTCGCGTATTCGGCCGGCAACGCGCTGATCGGCTCGGCGCGCGGCGACCGGCTCTGGCTGTTCGGCTTGGACGGCACGCTGCCGCCCGCGGAGCCCGGCGCGCCCGCGCGGCGGCCGCCGGATCCGAAATGACGATCCGCACGCGTCGCGAGGTGCTCAAGTCGGCCGCGCAGGCGGCGGCCGGCGCGTCGCTCGGCTTGCTCGGCGCGCGCTCCTTGTTCGCGCAGGCGCCAAGCAGGCTACGCCCCAGCTCGGCGGCGATTTCCATTTGCTCAAGGCGGGCGCGCTCAACGTGCTCGCGGTCTCGACCGGCGACGGCCTCGCGCTCGTCGACGGCGGTCCCGCGTCCGAGTCCGCCGCGCTGCTCAAAGCGGCCGCCGCGCTGCCGGGCGGCACCAAGATCCACACGCTGTTCAACACGCATTGGCACCCGGAGCAGACGGGATCGAACGAGACGCTCGGCAAGGCCGGCGCGACGATCGTCGCTCAGCAGAACACGCGGCTCTGGCTCACGAGGACGTGACCTGGCCGTACGAAGACAACCAGACGACGGTGAAGTCGTTGCCGACGGTGGCTCGGCCGGCAAGACCTTCTATACGACGCTCGATCTCGAGCTCGGTACCAAGCACGTGACCGTGCGGATATCTGCGCGACTGCCCGCATACCGACGGCGACATATACGTGTTCTTCCAAGAAGACAACGTGGTTGCGGTCGGCGATGCGGTCTACGGCACCGGCGCGGGCTGGCCCTGGATCGACTGGTGGACCGGCGGCTGGATCGGCGGAATCGTCGGCGGCATCGACACGCTGTTGACGGTCGCGTAACAAGGACACGCGCATCGTGCCGGCCCGCGGCCCGGTGCTCGGCTTCGACGGACCTGAAGCGCCAGCACGAGATGTACGGCGCGATCTGGGAGCGGCTCTTGAAGAAACTTTACAGCGGGCGGCGGCCCCGACGAGGCCGTGGCCGCGAAGCCCACCCAGGAGTTCGATGACATAATGGGCCCGTCGGAGGCCTTCGTGCGGCGCGCGTTCAAGAGCCTATGGGCCTACCTCTCACCCGACGCTTAGCGGAACGAGCAACCCTTTAAAATGGTCGGAACCAGAGTGATGAGCTTCAGAGCTTCGACAGTGCTACGAATCTCGGCGCCCGCGGCGGTGCTCGCGGCGCTCGCGCTCGCGGGCTGCGGAAAGCTCGGTGGCCAGGATAGCCAAGCCCAGGCCGCGGAGCAGTGGCCGCTCGTCAACAAGTACTGCAGCGACTGCCACAACGACGTCCGACCTCGCGGGCGGGCTCGATTTCGCGAAGATCAAGCCCGAGAACGTCGCCCAGCACGCCGAGACGCTCGAGAAGGCCGTTCGCAAGCTGCGCGGTCACCTGATGCCGCCGCCGAAGGAGCCGCGGCCCGACGAGCAGCGGCTCATGTCGTTCGTCTCGTGGCTCGAGAGCTCGCTCGACGCGGTCGCGGCGAGCCAGCACGGCTATCCCGCGATCGCGCCGCAGCGGCTGAACCGCAAGGAGTACGCGAACGCGGTCCGCGATCTGCTCGCGCTCGACGTCGACGCGGGCGAGTTCCTGCCGCAGGACGACGAGGTCAAGCACTTCGACAACATCGCGAGCGGCTTGCAGGTGTCGCCGTCGTTCATCGAGCAGTACGTGATCGCGGCGCGCGCCGTCGCGGTGCGCGCGGTCGGCCGACCCGACGCGCGGCCCGGCAGCAAGACGTATACGGCGGGCGCCGGCAATCAGCAGACGCACGTGCAAGGGTCTGCCGCTCGGCACGCGCGGCGGCATTGGTCGTGACGCACCTGTTCCCGTCCGACGGCGAGTACGCAGATCAACATCGCCGACATGTTCACGCACATCTGGGGCAACGACTCGGAGTTCGAGAACACCGTCGTCGTGACGCTCGACGACAAGCCGATCTACGAGACCTCGCTCGGCGGCGACGAGGACATGAAGCTCTACGATCAGGTCCAGGACGGCGCGATGGAGAAGGTCAACGCGCGCCTGAAGAACATCCGCTTCACCGCGACGGCGGGACCGCACAAGTGTCGGCGTGACGTTCCGCGGCCGCACGTTCGCGGAGTCCGACGACCAGCAGCAGATGTTCGTGCCGGGCGGCGGCCAGGATCGCGTGTTCCGCGTCGAGCTCGTTCGAGATCAGCGGCCCGTACGGCGCGCACGGGCTTGAGCAAGACGCCGAGCCGCGAGCGCATCTTCACCTGCAGCCCGAGCAAGGGCGACGACGAGCAGCTCTGCGCCGAGAAGATCATCACGCGGCTCGCGACGCGCGCGTATCGGCGGCCGCTCGCCGAGACCGATCTCGCCGAGTTGCTCGAGTACTACCGCGACGGCGTCGCGGCGGGCGGCTTCGAGGAAGGCATCCGCAGCGCGATCACGGGCATCCTCGCGAGCCCGTACTTCCTGTATCGCGTCGAGCACGTGCCCGCGAACGCTGCGCCGGGTCAGACCTACGCGATCGACGACCTCACGCTCGCGTCGAAGCTCTCGTTCTTCCTCTGGAACACGATTCCCGACGACCGAGCTGCTCGAGGTCGCGACGCGCGGCGAGCTGCGGCAAGGACGACGTGCTCAAGCGCGCAGGTCGACGCGGATGCTCAAGGATCCGCGTGCGGAATCGCTCGCGAGCAACTTCGTGTTCCACTGGCTCAACATGCGCCGGCTTGGCGAGGTCGACCCGGATCGCGCGATCTTCCCGTACGCGTCGGGCCGCGGCGATCCGCGCGGCGACTACATGACCGAGCTCGAGCTGTTCGCGAAGAGCATTTTCGACGAGAACCGCAGCGTCGCCGAGTTCATGACCGCGAAGTACACGTACCTGAACGAGCGCCTCGCGCTGCTCTACGGCATCAACGAACGTGAAGGGCGATCGCTTCCAGCGCGTCGAGCTCGACGGATTCGACGCGCTGGGGCCTGCTCGGCAAGGGCGCGATCCTGATGGCCGCGGCGTATCCGAACCGCACGTCGCCGGTGCTGCGCGGCTCGTTCATCCTCGAGTACATCACGGGCGCGCCGCCGACGCAGCCGCCGCAGAACGTGCCGCCGTTCCCCGAGAGCGACGTGAGCGGCGCCGAAAGCCGAAGACCGTGCGCGACATCATGGCGAAGCACCGCGAGAACCCGGTCTGCTTCTCGTGCCACGGCGTCATGGATCCGCTCGGCTTCGCGCTCGAGAACTTCGACGCGGTCGGCGCCTGGCGCAGCAAGGATCGCTACGCGAACGTGCCGATCGACTCGGCCGCGCGAGCTGCCGGACGGCACGCCGGTGAGCGGCCCGGACGATCTGCGCAACGCGCTGATGAAGCACCCCGAGCACTTCGTGCAGACGTTCACGGAGCGCCTGCTGACGTACGCGCTCGGCCGCACGATCGACTATCGCGACATGCCGGCCGTCCGCAAGATCGTGCGCGAGGCGAAGAACGACGATTGGAAGTTCGATTCGATCGTCTGGCAGATCGTGACGAGCGAGCCGTTCCGGATGCGCCAGGCGCCGCAGACGTCGGTGTCGGCGCAGAATACGGCCGAGACGCCGGTCGCCGCACGCAACGCCGCCGCGACGCCGGTTACGGCCCGGAATGCGCACTGAACTAGGTTGAAGGACGAGTGCCGCGGACGAAGATCGCGGTGCCAGGCGAGAGGAGAGAGCGCATGTTCATCACGAAGAAGCATCTTTCACGGCGCACCGTGCTGCGCGGCATGGGCGTCGGCATCGCGTTGCCGCTGCTCGATGCGATGTGCCCCGCAGCCGTCGCGTGGCGCGGACTCGCCCGCGAAGACGCCGCAGCGGCTCGCGTTCGTCGGCTTCCCGCACGGCGCCGTGATGCGGCTCTGGTCGCCCGAGCAGACCGGCAAGGACTATCAGATGCCGCGGATCCTCGAGCCGCTCGCGAAGTATCGCGAGCTCATGACGATCGTCTCCGGCCTCCGCAACAAGCCGGCCGAGAGCTCCGAGCCGCACGAACGGATCGAGCGCACGTGGCTCTCGTGCGTCGCGCCCGAGCACTCCGGCGTCGACAGCCCCGACGCGGGCGTTACCGCGGATCAGCTCGCGGTGCGGCACATCGGCCAGGAGACGAAGCTGCCGTCGCTCGAGCTCACGACCGCGCAGATCGGCGCTCAGCTGAGCTGGCGCACGCCGACGCAGTCGCTGCCGCAGGAGATCAACCCGCGCAACGTGTTCTACCGGCTGTTCGGTCAGGGCGACACGGACGCGGAGCGCGCGGCGATCGTCAAGGAGACGGGCAGCATCCTCGACCGCGTCACCGCGCAGGCGCATCGCCTTCAAGGCACGCTCGGCGACGACGGACAAGGTCGCAGTCAACGACTATCTCGACTCGGTCCGCGAGATCGAGCGGCGCTTGCAGCTCAGCGCGGAGAAGGACACGCAGCGGGCCTCGCGATCCCCGACGCGCCGATCGGCGTGCCGGACGATTTCGACGACCACTTCAAGCTGATGTTCGACCTGATGGCGCTCGCGTTCCAGGCCGACGTCACGCGCGATCATCACGTTCTCGCTGGACCGCGAGGCGAGCATGCGGACGTACAACAACCTGAGCATTCAGGAGGCGTTCCACCCGCTGTCGCACCACGGCAACGATCGCGGCGAAGCAGGATCGGCTCGCGGTGATCCAGAACGTATCACACGAAGATGTTCGCGCGTTTCATCGATCGACTTGCAAATACGAAGGACGGCGACGGCACGCTGCTCGATCACTCGATGATCCTGTTCGGCAGCAACATGAGCGACAGCAACCGCCACAACAACGATCCGCTGCCGTCCGCGGTGCTCGGCCGCGCGCACGGCCGCATCAAGGGCGGCCAGCACCTGCATTACCCGCAGGATTCGCAGCACTCCGATTTGCTGCTCACGCTGCTCGAGCGCACGCAGATCCCGGTCGAGAGGATCGGCGACAGCGGCACCGGCCTCACGGAGGTCTGAAGATGAGAACGCAGCTCGCAGTTGCCGGTCTCGCCGCCATGGCGGTCGCCGGCGGCGCGTTGTTCGTCGCCCGTCACGGCTCGGCCGGCCCGAGCAACGTGCAACGGACGGGCATCGCTCGCTACTCGAGCCGGCGGAGGACGGCGACAGCGCCGGCGCGCTCGCGGCGCTGAAAGCCGGCGCGGACGTGAACGCGCGCGGGGCGGACGGCACCACCGCGTTGATGTGGGCCGCGTACAACGGCGACGTCGATCTCGTGAAGAAGCTGATCGGGCCGGCGCCGACGTCGAGGCGCGCAACGACTTCGGCGCGTTCGCGCTGTCCGAAGCCGCGATGACCGGCTCGACCGCCGGTCATCAACGCTGCTGATAGCCGGCGGCGCGAAAGTCGAACGGCGCGAACGCGGAAGGCGAGACGGCGCTGATGGAGGTC
This sequence comes from uncultured Gammaproteobacteria bacterium, assembly GCA_963841645.1. Taxonomy (GTDB): domain Bacteria; phylum Pseudomonadota; class Gammaproteobacteria; order Steroidobacterales; family Rariloculaceae; genus FEN-1219. Next base: position 414,191 of record CAWJDS010000005.1, read on the forward strand.
GCGCGCACCGGCAACCTCGACGCCGCGAAGGCGCTCCTCAAGGCCGGCGCGGACGTGAATGCGAAGGAAGCCTGGGGCGGCCAATCGCCACTGATGTGGGCTGCGGCGCAGAGCCAACCCGAGATGATCAAGCTGCTGCTCGCGAACGGCGCGGACGTGAACGCGCGCGGCATGGTGCGCGAGTGGCAACGCAAGGTCATCAAGGAGCCGCGCCCGAAGGACATGAACAACGGCGGCTTCACGCCGCTGCTTGTACGCCGCGCGCGAAGGCTGCATCGAGTGCGCGAGGGCGCTCGTCGCGGGCGGCGCCGACTTGAACCTGCCGGATCCGCAGCGCGTGACGCCGCTCGTGCTCGCGCTGCTGAATCTGCACTTCGATCTTCGCGAGCTACCTGATCGACGCCGGCGCCGACGTCAACAAGTGGGACCTCTACGGCCGCACGCCGCTCTACATGGCCGCGGACACGAACACGCTGCCCGTGATGGGCAACGGCGCGATGGTCGTGCTGCCGAGCATGGACAAGCTGACCGGGCTCGACGTTGCGAAACAGCTGCTCGACAAGGGCGCGGACCCGAACATCCAGCTCAAACGCCGGCCGCCGTACCGCAACGTGCCGCAAGACCGCGGCGGCGACGCCATCCTCTCGCAGGGCGCGACGCCGCTGCTGCGCGCCGCGCGCGCGGGCGACGCCGAGCTCGTCGAGCTGCTGCTCCAGCACGGCGCGCTCGTCGACCTGCCGAGCAACCAAGGCGTCACGCCGCTGATGGCGGCCGCGGGCCTCGAGTACGGCCTGCGCGTCACGCGCGGCCGCAACCGCACGATGGACGGCGTGCTGAAGACGATGCAGCTCCTGCTCGATGCGGGCGCCGACATCAATGCGCGCGAGCTCGCGGAGCCCGCCGGCGACGCGGCGGCGCACCAGCTCGTGATCGAGCAGCGCCTCTCCGACTACAGCTACGACTACCGCGGCCGGCAAGTGCCGAGCCCGCGCGCGATCCCGCATCGCACCGCGCTGCACGGCGCCGCGATGAAGGGCTTCAACCCGATCGTCGAGTTCCTCGCCGCGCACGGGGCGGACCTGTACGCGAAGGACGCGAACGGCCGCACGGCGCTCGATCTCGCGCTCGGCGACTACAACGAGCCGTTCCTGCGCCAGAAGGCCGAGCCGCATACGGAAACCGCGGCGCTCCTGAAGACGCTGATGGCTGCGAACCCCGCGACCGAAGTGACGGCCGCGCGCGCCGGAGGCGACGGCGGCGGCAAGTGACACGCTCGGACGACCGTCCGTGCCGGCCCCTTCGGGCTCTGCTGATCGCGCTCGCGGCGCCCGGCGCTGCGCTCGCGCACCACTCGATCTCGGGCGTCTACGACAGCGGCCGGCAGATCACGATCGACGGCCGCGTCGTCGAGTTCCAGTTCGTCAATCCGCATCCGGTCCTGATCGTGGCGCCGTCGGGCGCCGAGGCCGGCGACGGCCCATGGCGGCTCGAGATGGACAACCGCTACGAGCTCGCCGACATCGGCGTCACGGCGAAGACGTTCAGGCCCGGCGAGCACGTGGTCGCGACCGGCAGCGCCGCGCGCGACGAGTCGCATAGCCTCTATCTCATGAAGCTCGACCGGCCGGCGGACGGCCTGCGCTACGAGCAAGTCGGCTACAGCCCGCACATCACCGCGGGTAAGCCGTGACGCCGCGCCGGCTGTCCGCCGGCGTCGTGGTCGCGCGCGAGACGGACGACGGCGCACGGCTGTTGCTGCTGCGCGCCTACAAGGACTGGGACTTCCCGAAGGGACATGTCGAGCCCGGTGAGGATCCGTTCGCCGCGGCCGTCCGCGAGACTCGCGAGGAGAGCCGGCATCGTCGATCTCGAGTTCGCCTGGGGCGAGGATTTCGTCGAGACGGCTCCATACGCCGGCAACAAGATTGCCCGCTACTACGTGGCGCGGACGCGAGCAGAGCGAGTCGCGTTGCCGATTAGCTCGGAGCTCGGACGCCCCGAGCACCATGAATACCGCTGGGTGGATCTCACCGAGGCTTTCGCCCTCACTCGGCCGCGTTTGCGCCCCGTGATCGCGTGGGCAGCCGGCAAGATCATGGTCGTCGCGCGTATCGCCTGAAGTCCATGAAGAAGACCGCCGGCGTAGTCGTGACATTCATGACGTCGCCAACGGTGGCACGAAACTTGTGGCTTTCCAGGTGGACCTAGCTCGAAACATCTCGGCCGAGGGACCGGCCGAGCGCAACGTGGTAGCAGTGGCGGACGAAGAAGCAAGACAAGCGAAGGAGCGTCGTGACGCGGACCGGCGCAAGGACGAGTTCCTCGCGCTACTTGCGCACGAGCTGCGCAATCCGCTCGCGCCGATCGTCGCCGGAATCGATTTGCTCAGGCACGCGACGGACAAGCCCGAAGTGCTCGAGCAGGTCACGGCGACGATGGCGCGTCAAGCGAAGCAGCTCGTCCGTCTGGTCGACGATCTGCTCGAGCTGTCGCGCGTGAGCGGAGGGCGCCTGCGGCTGCGGAAGTCAGCGCGTGCCGCTATGCGACGTGCTGGGCGACGCGGTCGCGAGCGTGCGGCCGATCATCGAGCGGCAGCGACACGAGCTGCGAGAGCGGTCGAACTTGTGCCCGTGGACGTGACGCGCCACAACGGCGTCGCATAAGCTCGCGGCGGCGCGAAAGGCATGAGGCCGTAGTCACGCAATGACCTGACGACCCCGCGCCCGCGATCGCGCGGATCTTCGAGATGTTCTACCAAGGCGACGCGCGGGCGTCCGGGCTAACGCTCGCGAGATCGCTCGTCGAGATGCACGGCGGGAGGGCGAGAGCGCCGGCAGCGATCGGTCGGATCGGCGAGCTCTACGTCGGTCAGCTTCGAAAGCGCCGCAAGCGGCGCAAACCGCTCGGCGGGCATCGTGTGCTGATCGTCGACGACAACACCGATGCGGCCCGCACGCTCGGGATGCTCGTCGAGACGCTCGGCAATAACGAGGTGCACGTCGCGTACAACGGCAGCGACGCGTTGCGGATCGCCGAAGAGCGCAGGCCCGACATCGTGTTGCTCGACCTCAAGATGCGCGGCATGGACGGCTACGAGGTCGCGCGCCGTTTGCGCAGCGAGTCGTGGGGCCGCGATTTGACGCTCGTCGCGGTGACCGGCTGGACGCTCGACGACCACAAGCGCCGCTCGCGCGACGCAGGCTTCGACCGGCATCTCACGAAGCCCGCGGATGTCGCTGCGCTCGCGGCGGTGCTCTCGTCGCCGGCGAGCGAGGCGCGGTCGAGCGTTTGATCGTCGCGCTGCCGTCGACGCGCGTGAGCGGCCGGTTAGGAAAAGCCGCGGCTGCGTTGTAGCATGCCGTTCGCTCCACTTCATCCCGATCACGGGCGGACGGCTCATCGCGACGGGATCAAGGGCGGGCCGCGCCGACTAGCGAGGTGCTCGATGCGCAACCCAAGATCGATACTGCTCGGCGTCTTGTTGCTCGCGACGATGCAAGTGAGCGTTCGCGCAGACGTCCGATCGCGCGGCTGACGAGAAAGCAATCAAGGCCGTGATCCAGGAATTTCTCGACGCGCGCGACGCGAACGATGCGAAGCGCGTGAGCGCCGTGCTGACAGCCGACGCCGACCAACAGCAGACGTCGGGCGAGAGGCGCCGTGGCCGCGATGCGGTCGTCAAGGGCTCGTTGTCGACGCAGCAGAGCTCGGGCGGGAAGCGCACGATCGCGGTGGATTCGATTCGCTTCATCGCGGCCGACGTCGCGCTCGCTGACGGCCGTTACGATAGCGTCGGCCGTGCGGACGGCTCGGACTTGCACATGCTCACGTCGATCGTGCTGCGCCGCGAAGGCGGCGCGTGGAAGATCGCGGCGATCCGCAACATGCGGCCGAGCACGCAATGACCTCGAACGACGCGGCGCGCCAATCCGAGCCGAGGCGGACGCGGCCTCGTGGCGGTGCGCGGAATGAGCCCATCGTCCGTTGCAGCAGCGTTCTGCGGACGCGGTCTTGCACGCCGCCATCCGTCAAAACGCCATGAGACTATTCGCCACCGGCGCGCTCGCGTTGCTCGCCTCCGGGCACGCCTTCACCGCCGCAGCCCAGCTCAATCTGGTCGGCTATTGGAACCCGATCTTCGACGAGGACGTGGAGGAGCGAATTCCAGGTCCCGCGATGGGTGACTACCTCGGGTTGCCGATCAACGACGCTGCGCGTATGCGCGCCGAGACCTGGAACGCGTCGCTGCTCACCGTGCCTGAGCACCAGTGCAAGCCGCATCCGAGCACGTACGGGTTTCGCGGCGTCGGCATGCTGCGAATCTGGGAAGAGCGAGACGAGAAGACGCAAGAGCTCCTCGCGGTTCACACGCACATCGCATGGCAAGCGCAGCATCGCGAGATCTGGATGGACGGACGTCCGCACCCTCCGGCATATGCGCGCCATACCTGGCAGGGATTCTCGACGGGGCGCTGGGAAGGAGACGTGCTCGTCGTCCAGACTACCCACCTGAAGGCGGCGTGGATCCGCCGCAACGGCACGCCGCTCAGCGATCGTGCGACGATGACGGATCGCTTCTATCGGCACGGCGATCTGCTCACGCACGTCATGATCGTCGAGGACCCGGTCTACCTCACGGAGCCGCTCGTGAAGACGAACGGATTCGAGCTCGTGCCGAACGGCACGATGGACCCTTATCCGTGCGAGATCGTGATCGAGGTGGCGCGGCCCGAAGGCGTCGTGCCGAGCTATCTGCCCGGGCAGAATCCGTTTCTGCACGAGTTCGCCGACAGCCATCATCTCCCGTATGAGGCCACGCGCGGCGGCGCGGAGACGGCGCTGCCCGAGTACGAGCAAAAGCTCAAATGAGCCGCGCACCGCGACGAGCTGCCCGCGTCGTGCTCGCGCTCGCGAGCGCGGCGGCGCTCGCCAGCGGCGCGCGGGTCTGCGCGCAACCGCCGCCGGGATCCGCGCCCGCGCCGCGGCCGCCGCGCGAGGCGGCGCCGTTCGATATGACGGGCACCTGGGTGTCGATCGTCAACGAGGACTGGCGCTGGCGTATGGTGACGCCGCCGAAGGGCGACACGACGAGCGTGCAACCGCTGAACGCGCAAGGGCGCGCTGTGGCGCAAGCGTGGGACCCCGCGCAGGATGGCTCGTGCAAGGCGTACGGCGCGCCCGCGTTGCTGCGCATGCCGACTCGCCTGAAGATCTCATGGCAGTCCGCCGACGTGCTGAAGCTCGAGACGGACGCGGGCCGTCAAACGAGGTTGCTGCGGTTCGCGGCGCCGGGCGCCGCACTCGCTCCGGGCGGTGCTCCGAGCCTGCAGGGAGACTCGAGCGCGCAATGGCAATTCACGCTGCGCCGCGTGAGCGGGCTCGGCCCGCCGCCGCCGGGTCCGCCGCCGCCGGGCGGATCGCTCAAGGTCACGACGACGAACTTGCTGCCGGGCTGGTTGCGGCGCAACGGCGTCCCGTATAGCGAGCGTACGACGCTTACGGAGTACTTCGATCAGTTCGCGGCGCCGAACGGTGCGCAGTGGCTCGTCGTTACGACCGTCGTCGAGGATCCGACGTACCTCAGGGGTCCCTTCGTGACGAGCACGCACTTTCGGCGTGAGCAGGACGCGTCGAAGTGGAGCCCGAAGTCTTGCCGGAGCGAGCCGTGACGGGCGCGCGTCGCAAGCGTGCACGTCGGCTCGCCGGCGTCGCGGCAGCACTCGGCGTCGGCGTCGCCGGCGCGCAGTCGCGCACGGATTCCTCGACCGCGAAGATCGAGATACTGCCCGTTCAGGGCAACGTCTACATGCTCGTCGGGCCGGTTGCGAACTCGACCGTGCAAGTCGGCGACGACGGCGTGCTAATCGTCGACCCGCAGTCCGCGGAGCTCGCCGACAAGGTCCTCGCGGCGATCCGGACGCTTTCCACTCGCCCGATCCGCTATGTGCTCGACACGCACATGCATCCGGACCACACGGGCGGGAATGAGGCCGTCGCAAGGGCCGGCAGCACCGTCGCGGGCGGCAACGTGTCGATGACGATCCAAAATGCCGGCGAGGGTGCTGCGATAGTCGCTCACGAGAACGTGCTGACGCGCGATGACGAAGCGTATGCCGCCCGTCGCGCAGCACGCGCTGCCGACGGACACGTTCTTCGTCGAGAGCAAGGACTTGTATTTCGACGGCGAGGCGGTGCAGCTCTTCCATCAGCCGGCCGCCCACACGGATGGCGACAGCATCGTGTACTTCCGCAAGTCCGACGTGATCAGCGCGGGCGACGTGTTCCTCACGACGACGTACCCTGTCATCGACGAGCAAGCCGGCGGCAGTATTAAAGGGATCGTCGACGCGCTGAACCGGATCATCGACATCGCGGTGCCCGCGGACCGCCAGGAGGGTGGCACGCTGATCGTGCCCGGGCACGGTCGCCTCTGCGACGAGGCCGACGTTGTCGAGTACCGTGACATGGCCACGATCGTACGCGACCGGATCGAGCACATGATCGAGCAGGGCATGACGCTCGAGCAGGTGCAGGCCGCGCGGCCGACCCGTGACTATGACCCGCGTTACGGCGCAACTACGGGCGCATGGACCACACAGCAGTTCGTCGCTGCGGTCTATCGGACTTTGAAAGCGGCGCGCCGCTGACAATTAAGGGGTCAGCGCCAGCCGAGCTCCGGCGCAACGTACTTGAGGATGCTCTCGATCGCGTGGGCGTTGTAGTCGACGCCGAGCTGGTTCGGCACCGTCAACAGCAAGGTGTCGGCAGCTGCGATCGCCTCGTCCGCGGCGAGCTGCTTCACGAGCTGGTCCGGCTCGGCGGCGTACGTGCGTCCGAACACGGCGCGCGTGTTCGCGTCGATGTAGCCGATGTGGTCGCTGTCGTCGCCGCCGCGGCCGAAGTAGGCACGGTCGCGGTCGTCGACGAGCGCAAAGATGCTGCGGCTCACCGACACGCGCGGCTCGCGCGCGTGGCCCGCCTCCTTCCATGCGGCTCGGTACGTTTCGATTTGCTTGCGCTGCTGAATGTGCAGCGGCTCGCCGCTCTCGTCGGTCTTGAGCGTAGAGCTCTGCAGGTTCAAGCCTTGTTGCGCGGTCCATTTTGCGGTGGCGTCCGAGCTCGACCCCCACCAGATCCGTTCGCGCAGTCCTTCGGAGTACGGCTCGACGCGCAGCAGCCCGGGTGGATTCGGGAACATGGGCCGCGGATTCGGTTGCGCGAAACCTTGGCCTTTGAGCACCTCGAGGAACACCTCCGTATGCTGACGCGCCATGTCGGCGTCGGTCTTGCCTTCCTGCGGCGCGTAGCCGAAGTAGCGCCAGCCGTCGATCACTTGTTCCGGCGAGCCTCGGCTGATGCCGAGCTGGAGCCGGCCGCCGGCGATCAGGTCCGCGGCGCCCGCGTCCTCCGCCATGTACAGAGGGTTCTCGTACCGCATGTCGATGACGGCCGTGCCGATCTCGATCTTGGTTGTGCGCGCGCCGACCGCCGCGAGTAACGGGAATGGCGAGCCGAGCTGACGTGCAAAGTGATGCACGCGGAAATAGGCGCCGTCGGCGCCGAGCTCTTCCGCCGCGACCGCGAGCTCGATCGACTGGCGCAGCGAGTCGGCCCCGGTTCGAACCTGCGACTGAGGCGAGGGCGTCCAGTGGCCAAACGACAAGAATCCAATCTTCTTCACTGCTCGTCCCTACGCATGTAAAACACGGCGCGCGAGAACGTCAAGAAGCGCGTCACTTTCTTTCGTAGCGCACGAAGTCTTTCGGTCCTACCTCGGCGCCGTAGACCACTGCGCCGCCGCCGATCGCCGCGACGCCTTCCGCGGCGCTGCTGCCGCCCTGTGGGTCGGGATCCGGGATGAAGTACTTCACGCTGCCGTCCTTCGCGCTGCCGATTCGAATGCCGCGCTGCCATCCGGGGTGCGACAGATCCCTGCCTTTCGTCGGCGCGTCCGTCGACTCCGAGTCGGCCACGAATAGATTGTCGTCGGCATCGATGTAGATGCCGCTCGGTCGGCTGAATTGGTACCAGCAGGTCAGATACTTGCCGTCCTGGTCGTAGATTTGGATCCGGTTGTTGTCGCGATCGCCGACGAAGAGCCGCCCCTGCGAGTCGATCGCGAGCGCGTGCAGGCTCGAGAACTCGCCTGCGCCGCACGGGCCGTTCCCCGGCTTGCCCCACTGCTTGAGGAACTTGCCGGTCTTGTCGAACTTCATGATCCGCTCGTTCGTGCCCTCGCCATGGCCGTCGGCCACGAACACGTCGCCGTTCTTGCCGACGACGACGTCGCTCGGCGAGCTGAACTCGTTCGGGCCCTTGCCCGAGACCTTGCGCGTGCCGATCTGCAGCAGGACCTTGCCCGCGGGCGAGAGCTTCGTGACCTGCTGGCCGACTGCGCCGCCCGCGCCGCGGCCGTCCGGCGGCAGCGGGTCGGTCACCCAGACGTTGCCCTCTGGGTCGACGTGGATGCCGTGCGGGAACGCGAAGAGGTCCGCGCCCATGTGGCCGATCAGCTTGCCGCTCGCGTCGTAGTGCATCAGCGGATCGGCGTGCGAGCCGACGCAGCCGTTGCGACCCGCATCGGTCGATCGCCCAGATGTCGCTGTGGCCCTTCGCGGCGTCGACGCCCGCAGTCGAGCCCCATGCGCGGCCGTCGGGCAAAGGCATCACGCGCTTCGCCGAATACGGATTCGGCAAGCCGTTGACGGGCGCCATGTTGGCGTCGCTATAGTCGTTTGGCGCGGCTCTTGCCGGAGCACAGAACGCGACTATCGCGACGAGCGACGACAGCGCGGCACTGACTTCTCGTCTGCATCGGCGAAACCTCGACTCTCCATTCGGGGCGTAGATTAACCTTCGCATCGCAAGCGCGCGACAACCGCGCGAGTCGGTGTAGACTGCCGCGCGAGTTGCCCGACAACCTCCACGATCGCGACGATCTCACGGTCCGTCGCGAGGAAGCGTTAGGGAAGAATCAACTTGGCTGCTGCAAGTCCTGTCGCAGATCCACTGCGCGCGCATTTCGAGAACCTGCCCGGTCCCGCTTATCTCTGGCAAAGAAGCGGCGACGACTACGTGCTCGCCGGTTACAACGATGCCGCGGCCAGCGTCCCACAGAGCCGGATCACGACGATGCTCGGGCGCCGCCTCGAGCAAGTGACGGGCTCCGTGGCTAACGAAGCGCGAGCCGCGCTCGATCGCTGTCTCGCCGAGAGGCGCGTCATCAGAGTCGAGACCGCCTTCGACTACCCGTCCACCGGAGGCGCTCGGCGGCAAGTCGTCGTCACCGTGATTCCGGTCTCCGCGGATACCGCTATCGCTCACGTCGACGACGTCACCGAGCGTCGACAGACAGAGGCGCGCTTGCGTGACAGTCTCCAACGGTACGAGCTCGCCGTGCGCGGCACCGACGACGGGCTGTGGGATTGGAACTTCGTGACGGACGAGCTCTATTGGTCGCCGCGCTGGAAGTCGACTCTCGGCTACGCCGAAGGTGAGCTGACCGCGCAGATAGAACGTTACCGCGAGATGCTCCATCCCGACGACCAAGCCAGGCTCCGGCAGCACATCGATAGCCACCTAAAGCATCGGACTCCGGTCGATATCGACGTAAGGCTGCGCCACAAGGACGGCCACTACATTTGGGTCAACAGCCGTGGTCAGGCGGCGTGGAACGAGCGCGGCGAGCCGGTGTTCATGGCGGGCTCGATCCGCGACATCACGGCTCGCAGGGATGCCGAGCAACGGCTGATCGACAGCGAGGCGCGCTACCGCGCACTAGCGGAGGCGAACCCGGACGTCGTGTTTCGGATCGACCGGCGCGGCGTTTTCCTCGATCTCGTCGTTCCGGACGGCGCCGATTTCCCGTTCTCGTACGAGCAGTTCGTCGGCAAGACGGCGGCCGAGATCATGGGACCGGAGTTCGCCGCCGCGCAGCAGCACTATGTCGAGGAGGCGCTCGCGAAGGGGCAACTGCAGATCTGGGAGCACCAGATCGAGAAGGGGCCGGGTTGCATGCGGCACTTGGAATCGCGTTTCGTGCGGAGCACTGATGACGAGGTCATGGTCATCGTGCGCGACGTGACGGAGCGCGTCGAGCTGCAACGCGAAGTGATCGACATCGAAGCGCGCGAGCGCAGCCGGATCGGTCACGAAATACACGACGGGCTCGGGCAATCGTTGACTGCGATTTCGCTCGCGCTGAAGCAGCTCGAGCAACAGCTCGGGACCGACGGCCTACGACATCGCGCCGCCCTCGATCGGATCTCGGAATCCGTCAGCGCGTGCATCGGCGACGCAAGCCGAATTGCGCACGCTCTCACGCCCGTGATCGCCGAGAACTACGGGCTGCGAGAGGCGCTCGAGCGGCTGGCCCAGCAGGTGAACGAGACGACGACGGTCCGCTGCGTGCTGCACGTGCCGACCGAGCGCTGCGCGGGCGGGCGAGAGCTCGAGATCCAGCTGTACCGGATAGCGCAGGAGAGCGTGACCAACGCGCTGCGGCACGCCGGCGCCTCGGAAGTCCGGATCGAATACTTCTGCGACGGTACCGAGTCGAGGCTCGAGGTTCTCGACGACGGTCAAGGCATTCCCGCTCGCGAGGCTCGCCAAGAGGGCCTCGGTCTGCGCGGCATGCGCTATCGCGCGGCGCTGATCGGCGCGACGCTCGAAGTGGCTCCGCGGGTCGAGGGCGGAACGCGAGTGACGTGCGTCTGCGCGTGCCCGGCGGAGCAGGTCAGCTAGAGCGTTTGCGTCGCAGCTCCGCGAGCGCCAGGCGCTCCTCTCGATTCGGATCGTTCGCGACGTGCACGCGCTCGCCGAACACCATCGTCGGGTAGCTAGCGACATCGAACGCGGGCCAGGCTGGCATGTCGGCATGATTCGGATTCCCGGTCCGCGCGAACGCGGCCCACGCCGCGCTCATCACGTGGCCGAGCGCGTAGCGCGACTGCGCCGAGCCCGTCATCGATGCGCCGATGTCCATGTTGTAGAAGACGAACGGAATGTCGAGCGTGTGATACGCGCCCATCCGGTTGTTGTGAACCGGCGAGAACCAGTCGAAGAAGTACAGATACGACGCGGCCGTGCGCTGCTCTTGTTTGAGACGGCACAGCTCCTGAGCGTTCCAGCGCCGCTGGTCGTCGGACTCGGCCGCGAGCCACAGCATCTGGTTCCGTAGGTCGGGGTGCACGCGCTTGTAGAGTCCCAGCAGCTTCTCGCCCTGCGCCGCGTCGTTGCCCGCGAGCTGCTTCGTGAACCGCTCGAGCATGTCGGCATCCGAGAGGTCGAAGGGCGGGGGCCCGACCCAGCCGTTCTCCGTCTCGACCGAGCCCGCGATCAGCGGTACGTCCGCGGAGTACGACGGCGCCGTGGGATCCCACTGGTGGCGCGGCAGAATCTTGCCGTCGATTACGGGGCCATTCGCGAGTCGCTCGATGCGCGGCTCGGCGTAATAGGCGTTCTGCAGCGTCTTCGTGTCGAGCTCGTGCAGCTTGTCGAGCTGCTCGCGCTTCAAACCCAGCTTCGCGAGATAGCGCTCGGCGCCGTCGGTTGCGTCGCTCGCGCGACTGGCCGCGAAACGCGGAGCCGCTCTGCGCGATCGCGCGATGGAACAGACCCTTCGCGGACGGCATCGCCATCACGGTGGTGGTTTTGCCGCCGCCGCCCGACTGGCCGAAGATCGTCACACGGCCCGGGTCGCCGCCGAAGGCCTCGATGTTGTCGCGCACCCATTCGAGCGCCGCGACGAGGTCTTGGATGCCGGCATTCGTCGCTCCGGCCCACTTCTCGCCGCCCAAGTCCGCGAGATGCAGGAAGCCGAACAGATTGAGCCGGTGGTTCACGGAGACGACGACCACGTCCTCCTTCTTCGCGAGGTTCGTGCCGTCGTAGAGCAAATAGTTGCCCGAGCCCGCCGTGAAGCCGCCGCCGTGCATCCAAACCATCACGGGCCGCGCGCGCTTGTCGAGGCCCGGCGTGAATACGTTGACGGAGAGACAGTCCTCGCTTTCGCGGACCCTTGCGGTTGAGCGCAGTCACGACCGGGGAGGGCTCCTCGGCGCCAGGCGCGAGCGGCGCCCCGAACGTGATCTCGAAGAGGTCCTTCACGCCCGACCACGCGGCCGGCTTCTGCGGCGGCATGAAGCGGTTCGCGCCACCCGTCGGCGCTCCGTAGGGCACGCACCAAAACTGCTGAACGCCGTCCTTGAGCAGCCCGCGCACGCTTCCCGAACGGGTCTTCGCGGTGCCGCCGACGGTTGCGAGCCGGCGGTCTTGGCCGAGAATCCTGAGCGGCACGCTTCCGAGCGCGAGCGCGGTGGCCGCGGCTCCGGCTCCGATGAACGTGCGGCGATCCCACGAGAACGTGCGCTGGTCGGTCATTCGATTCCCCCATGCCCTTCGAATCGGGGCGTAGCGCGAACTATACGATAGGCGGCGCGACGCGTGCGGTCGCCCATCCATGGGATTCTCAAGAGCCGGAGACGAACGCCACGCGGCGCGAGGCGATGCGGCGACGCGTTCGTCAGATCAGCGGCGAGATGTTCGGCTCGATGCCGAGCAGTGCTTTGCCGTAGATCTCGAGGTTGACGGTCCACGACGTGATCGCGTGACGGCTCGCAACGTGGACGTCGCGCCACAAGCGCTGCATCCGGTTCACATCCGCGAGACTCGATGTGCCGTGCGCGTCGGCGAGCAGGTCGACCGCCTCGCGGCAGTACTTCGCGGCGAGCGCGGTGTCGAGCCGAACCCGCGCCCGTGGTACGAGGTCCGGATGTTGGCCGTTCTCCGCGGCGCGATCGAGATCGTCCGCGGCGCGAAACGCGTGGAGGTACGCCGTATCGATCTTCGCCGCGGCTTCCGCGACTTGGATCTGAAAGCCGGCGGACTCCGATTGCTTCGCGAAGCTCGTGTGTGTGACTCCGCGCGTCGGAGCTTTTGCGATCACGTGATCGAGCGCGGCCTGCGCGACGCCGAGCTGCGAGCCGACCAGAATCAGGATCGTGACGGGCACGAGCGCGACGCGATACGTGACCTCGTCGAGGTGCTCGGTTCGGTAATGCCCCTGGAACGCGGGCGGATACGGCAGGAACCGGTGCTCCGGGACGAACACGTCATTCGCGACGATCGTGTTGCTGCCCGTACCTTTCATGCCGGCCATGAACCACGTGTCTTCGATCGATAGATCGGTCATCGGCAGGAGCGACAGGCCGAAATTCTGAATCTCGCCGCGCTCGTTGGTCATCCGGATGCCGCAAGCCGCCCATTGCGCGTGCAAACAGCCCGACGCCCACGGCCACCGGCCCGTCACGCGCCAGCCGCCCTCGACCGGCACGGCCGTGCCGTTCGGCGCGAGCGAGCCTGCTACCCACGTGTTGGGATCGTCGCCCCATAGATCGCGCTGGGCACGCTCGGGAAAGAGTGCGGCGAGCCACGCGCAGACGTTGAGCAGGCTCGCGACCCAGGCCGTAGAGCCGCAACCGCGGCCGAGCTCGGCCATGACAGCGATGTACGTGTGGATGTTCGTCTGGTAGCCGCCAAACCGCTTTGGCACCATCAGGCGACAAAGCCCGGCCTCCTTGAGGGCCGCGACGTTCGCGTCGGCCAAGCGGCGCAGGCGGTCGGTCTCGTCCGCGTGCTCTTGCAGCAAGGGGCGAAGCGCGGCCGCGCGGGCAACGAGCTCGGCCGAGTCGGCCGTGTTGTCGGTGTTCATCGTCATGCCTCTCACTCCGACCGCAACACCGTCGCGGGGTTCACGCGCGCGGCGCGCCACGCCTGTCCGGCGACGACGGCGCACGCGACGACGACCGTCGCCACCAGGCTCGCGACGAACGGCGCGGGCGTCAATGCGATGCGGTGCGAAAACGGGTTCAAGTACTGACGCGCCGCGAAGTAGGCGAGCGGCCAGGCGATGACGTTCGCGACCAATATGGGCTTCGCGAACTGCGCGAGCAACATCGCGACGATCTGGCTCGCTCGCGCCCCGACGGACTTGCGGACGCCGATCTCGTGCATGCGTCGGCCCGCGACCTGCACGGCCATGCTGAATAGCCCGACTATCGCGATCGCAATCGCGACGAGCGCGAGCGTGGCCGACACTTGGTTGACACGCGCGAAGTTGCGGTAGTTCTCGTCGTAGAGCTCGTCCATGAATTTCCGGTTGCTCGTGATGTTCGGTGCCAGCCGCTTCCACAACGCATCGAACGCCGCGAGCCCACGCGGCACGTCGCTCGCGGACAGGCGCACGAGCTGAACCGGCGTCCCGATCTCTGACATGAAGAAGAGATTCGATTTCGCCCCCGCGCCGGCGAAGCGCAGCGGCTTGTTCGCGACCACGCCGATCACGTGCAACGGCTGCGCAACCGCGCCGAACGCGCGCTGACCGCCGCTCGGGAAATAGATGTCCTTCTCGACGGCGGCTTGCGGCGGTGAAAACCCGAGCTCCTCGGCGAGCGCCGCGTCGATCACGACGTTCCAGGGCTTGCCGGACGGTGGCCCCTGCGGTCGTGGATCCTCGCCATGGTCGCGGCTGAACTCGCGGCCGCCGAGCAGCGTGTAGCCGAGCGTCTCGAAATACTCATACCCGACCGTGTTCAAGATGGCGGTGGTCTGCACGACGCTGTCTTCCGGCGTGGGGCCGACCGGCGCCAAGCCGACGCCCGGCGTCCATGGCATCTGCGACATCTGGCTCACCCCCTTCACCTGTGGAATGCGCCGGAGCTCGTCTTGCAGAAGTTTGGTGTCGACGCCGGTGAACTCGGGCAAATTCACGACGACGAGAATTGGATCGATGTCGACGCCGAGGCCGGTGCGCTGTAGCTCGCGGTTCTGCGAGTACATCACGGTGACCACGATCAGCAAGAAGCTCGCGGCCGCGAACTGCGCGCCCACGAGTATCGTCGTCACAAACCTCGGACCGGCCTTCGAGCGCCCGATGCGCAACGCTTCGATCGGCGGCACGCGCGCCAAGACAAAGGCGGGGTAAGCGCCGCCGAGCGCCGTGACGACGATGAGCAGCCCCGCGAGAAACAGCCAGAATCCGGTGCCGTACAGGCCGACACCGAGATTGATGCCGACGCTGTTGCGCAATGCGGGCGTGAGCAAGCGTACGGAGAGCAGCGCGACGGCGCCCGCGATCACCGTGAGCACCGCCGCCTCGGCCAAGTACTGCAGCATTACGCTCCAGCGATTCGCGCCGATCGCCTTGCGCAACCCGACTTCGCGCGCGCGGCCCGCGGCTTGCCCGGTCGCGAGGCTCGCGTAATTCACGCACGCGACGATGAGCACGAGCGCGCTCAGCACCAGCAGCACGGTGGTGATCGACACGCCGCTGCCGCCGAGCAGTTGCGCGTTCAACTGCGAGACCATCAGGCCGCCGAGCGGCACCGCGCCGACCGTGAGTGTCGCGAGGTCGCGCTGCGCGACGGGCAGGTGCCGGTTGCCGAAGTCGCGCATCTGCTCGTCGAGCGTCGCGGGAGTCAACGGGCTCGACGCCTTGGTCATGACGAACGTCATGCAGCAGTAACCGCCGAGCCAATTCTCGGGCGGTGCGGGCGCACCCGCTGCCCGCGGTGGCGGCTCAGGTGGCACGGGTGCACCTTGGGCTCGAGCGCGCGCGCGTCCGGCGGCGGCAACGCCGTCGATCGCTTCCCACGACACCAATATGTCGAAGCGGATGTTCGCAGCGGTCGAATGGCCGAAGTACGACGGCTCGGGAATCTCCCCGATCACGCCCTTCACGGTGACGTCGAACAGGCCGCCGAGCGCGATGGTGCGCCCCACGACCGCGTCGGTGCCGAAGAACCGCCGCGCGGCGTCCTGCGTGAGCACCGCGCTGTTCGGCTCCCGAAGCGCGTTCTTCGCGTCGCCGGCAACGAACGGCAAGTTGAAGATGTCGAGAAACTCGGGATCGACGCCGACAACCCACGTTCGCTCGTTGCGGTCGCCGGCGCTGACGTAAGCCTCGTTGCTGATCGTCTGCGCGCGCGCAACGGCCTCGAAGTCCGGAAACTCGGCTTTGAGGTAGTCGGCGTAAAGCCGATTGGTCGTGGGCGAGACACCGGTCTTGACGCTGCCGTTGCGCGCCTCGAGGTTCGCCGTGACGACGTAGATGCGGTCGACGCTCACGAAGTGTCGCTCGCTCTTGTCCCAGAAGTTCACGACGCCGTACGCCGTGACGAACGCAGCGAGTCCGAGTGCGAGCGCGATGACGTTGATGGCGGCCGTGATCGGCGCGCGCCGCAACGTGCGCAGCGCCACAGTGAGGTAGTGCCCGAGCATGAACGTCGCCCCCGACCCGCCAGTCCCAACCCAAACGATGCGCTAGCGGCGCAGTGGGTTGCAAGGCTGCGGGCAGTGCGGTGGAAAGTAGGTGCACCGCTCATACCCACGGGTAGAATCCCGGCTCGAGATACACGCGCCGCCGATCTGCGGCCGAAAGGGGAGTCGATGAGCTATCGCGCAATCTTGTTTTGGTCGGCCGTGCTTCCAATCTTGCTGGCGTCCTCCAGTGCGGGCGCGCAGACGGTGCCGACTGCCGGGCCGGCCGCCGTGCCGCCGAGCGCGGCGACCGTCGGTTTCATGCACGCGATCCACGCTACCAACAACGTCGAGACCACGCTGGCGTTCTACACCGAGGTGTTCGGCGTGCGCGCCGACGTGCGGCCGTTCGAGAATCCAGCGGTCGCGATCCTCACGGACTCGCCGGGGGTGAAGCTCAGGGTCGCGATGCTTCGGTTCCCCGGCCATGGCTTCAATTTCGAGCTCACCGAGTTCACCAACGTGACGCGCACGCCGGCGCAGCCGGCGATCGTCGACCCGGGCGCGCCGCACATGAAGGTCCTCGTGCGCGACTTGAAGCCGGTGCTAGTGGGGCTCGACAAGGTCCATGCGACGATCGTCACTCGCTCGACCAAGCCCGTGCGGGTGAAGACCGCCCAGCTCGGCTCCGTCGACGCGATCTTCTTCCGGGATCCCGACGGCTACTTGGTCGAGGCGGTGCAAATATCGCCGCCGGAAGGCGCGAACGAAGGCAACGTCGTCGGCTCGATCATGGGCCTCACGGTCGCGGATCTCGACGCGTCGCTCGCGTTCTGGCACGGCCAGCTCGGCTTCGATCTCGAGCGCGATGGGCCTTATTCGAAGGACGCCGCGATGCTCGATCTCTTCGGCGTGAAGGGCAACATCGAGTTTCGCAGCGCGCACGGTGTCGTGCCGGGAAGCAACGCGCGCATCGAAGTCACCGAGTTCCGCGGCGTACCGACGAAGCCGTTCGACTTGCGCGTGCCGGACCCCGGCGCGTCGGGAATGTGCATCCGCGTCGCGACGATCGACCAGCTGCTGCCGAAGCTCGACGCAGCCGGCGTGCGCATCGTGTCGAAGGACCGCAAGCTCGTCGAATGGAGCCCGACGCTGCGCAACGTGTTCGTGAAGGATCCTAACGGGCTCAACATCGAGCTCGTCGGCGACGCGCCGAAGCCGAACTAATTGCGCGCTGGCTTGCCTCTGCCGGCGGAACTTGGCGTTCCGCCGGCAGGGCCGGTTAGTGACTGACGGTCTTCTTGACCTGTCCCGGCGGGAACGTCCTTTTGGCGTGCGGATTTTCGGTTTCCATAAGACCTAACGGTCGTCCAATCCGCGTCCATCCGCGCGTTCAGCCCCTCGAAAATCATGGGCGCTTGAGGGCTCGATGCTACGGATCGACGGGATCGATTGATGGTCGGTGTCGAGCCTTGCAGACTTCTTGAAAACAACGAACGGCTATGCACATATCCCGTTTCCCCGCAGCCACGCACGTGCCCGTCGGCTTCGACGGCACTCATTCCCACCCGACTCCCTGTTGACGGGACGTTGACGTGCAGGGAGCACAAACGTTCGCCGCGATTCTCGAGGGACAAGCTGCCCGGCGGCCGGACGATCTCGCTTTCGTCTTCCTCGACCGGCGCGGCAAGACCGTCGACCAGCGCACCTATGCAGCTTTGGACGAGCGAGCGCGCAGGGTAGCCGCGTCGCTCGCCGAGCGTGACCTGGTTGGCTCGCCGGTGCTCCTCAATTTTCCGCCGGGTCTCGACTTCGTAGACGCGCTCTTCGGCTGCTTCTATGCCGGTTGTATCGCCGTCCCGGCGCCTTACGCGATCGCCAAGCGCTCGGGGGAGCGTGTCGAGTCGATCTGCCGCGATTGCGAGCCCGTCGCGATGCTCACTCCCTCGCGCTTCGATAACGAGGCGCGCGCTCGCGGCGAGCTGCCTCCCGCAGTCGAGCGGATCGCGCCCATCTATGTCGATGCGCTGCCGCCTGCGCCGCGCCCGTATTCGCTTCGCGTTTCGTCCGCCGAGTCGATCGCGCTACTGCAATACACCTCCGGCTCTACGAGCTCGCCGAAGGGTGTGATGCTGAGTCACGAAAATCTGGTCGCGAACAGCGAAATGATCCGCGACATGTTCGGGCAAGGCCCCGAGGTGCGCGGCGTCGGCTGGTTGCCGCTATTCCACGACATGGGTCTGATCGGCCACGTGCTACAGCCCGTTTTCAACGGCGGTCTATCGGTCCTGATGTCGCCGCTGACGTTCCTGCAACGCCCCTTGACGTGGCTCGAAGCCATCGCCAATTGGAAAGCCACCGCGAGCGGCGGCCCGACGTACGGATTCGAGCTGTGCACCAACCGCATATCCGACGAACAGGCCGCTGGCTTGGACTTGGGCTCGTGGCGAATCGCGTACTGCGGTTCCGAGCCGATTCGCGCCGAGACGATCGAGCGTTTCGCCGACAAGTTTGTGGCGAGCGGTTTCAGCCGCGGCGCGATCTACCCATGCTACGGCCTCGCGGAAGCCACGCTCATGGTCACGGGCAGCCAGCACGGCGCGGGCCTTAGGACGACGGAAGACGTTGCCGGTCGAGCGTCGAGCCGCGGAGGCTACGCGGTCCCGCGGAGGTCGGTTGCCTGCGGTCGCGCGTGTCCCGGTGAAACGATCGTGATCGTCGACCCCGATCTCGGCGAGCCGGTGGGCGACGGCGAAGTCGGTGAGATCTGGGTCAGCGGCCCGAACGTCGGCCGCGGCTATTGGCGTCGACCGCTGGAAACCGCAGACGCGTTCGGAGCCCGCTTGAGGGGCGTTGACGGCGCTTTCCTTCGAACGGGCGATCTCGGCTTCTTGCAGGACGGCGAGATCTTCGTCGTCGGCCGGATGAAGGACATGATCATCGTCCGCGGGACGAATCACGCGCCCGCCGACATCGAGTCGACCGTCGCAGCCTGCTTCGGCTCATTCGCCGGGGCGGCACAAGCGGCGTTCAGCATCGACCGGTCCGGACGCGAGGAAGTCGTAGTGGTTCAGGAAGTCCGGGCGGAGCTATCCGGCGACGAGACCGAAGCCATCTTCGAGCAGGTTTCGCGCCACCACGGCCTACGCCTCTATGACCTCGTGCTGGTTATCGTGGGCACCATACCGCGCACCTCGAGCGGCAAGGTGCGGCGGGGGCAATGCCGAGAGCTGTACATCGCTGGTTTGCTGAACAGGCAGAACGATCCGGGCGATCTGCGTTTCCTCGGCCTCAACGTCGAGGCGCGAGCCGCGCTCACAACCGCTCAGT
The DNA here is from genome assembly GCA_963841645.1 of uncultured Gammaproteobacteria bacterium. Lineage (GTDB taxonomy): Bacteria > Pseudomonadota > Gammaproteobacteria > Steroidobacterales > Rariloculaceae > FEN-1219. The sequence continues at coordinate 433,778 of CAWJDS010000005.1, forward strand.
ACGAAGACTAGAAGAGGAACAAGAAAATGGTCGCGACACTCAAGGACGGGGAAGCGCTGCCGTTCGATCCCTACGCTTCGGGATTCAACGAGGATCCGTATCCGCACTACGCGCGATTGCTGGCCGCGGATCCGGTCTACTGGGACCCGCTCTTGCGCGCATGGATGCTGACGCGGATGACGGAAGTGACAGAGGTGCTCAACGACGAGACCTTTCATGTGTTCGACATCGGCAAGCCGATTGCCGAAATGGCTCGACTCGCCGGCAAGGACTTCCGTCATCTCGTCAGAACCGTCAACGCGATGACCTTCTTGCAAAATGGCGACGATCACCGCGCCGCACGGCGCGCGCTCGGCCTCGCGATCTCGCGGGTGCCGTTCCGTGATCTCGAGCCGGTGATCGACGAGATGGCGCGGAAGTTGGCGACCGACCTGTCAACGCGCCGCAGCTTCGACGCGGCCAAGGATTTCGCCGACGTCCTCCCAGCTCGAGTAATGACGCATATTCTCGGCCTGCCAGAGTCCGACGGAGACCTGCTCAAGGACATCGGGGACGACATCGTGCGTGCGTTCGACATCGTGTCGCTCCGCGTCTACCAGGAGCTCGATAGGAAGGCCGAGATCGCGCTGAAGCATCTCTGCAAGCGCGTGGAGGATGCCGTCGCTGCGGGCCACGAGAATGGCGTGACCGTGTTGTATGAAGAAGGAGCCAAGTCAGCCGACGACAAGGTCATGACCACCGCGGCGTTGATACTGTTCGCGTTCGCGGTAGGCACCGTCACGACGAGCTCGCTGATCACGTTCGCGCTCGACTTGCTCATGGCGCGTCCGGATCTCTACGCGCGGGCACGCAACGACGTTTCTCTCGCCGCAGAGGTGGCCGCCGAGGCGGGGCGTCTCCAGAGCCCAGTGCAAAGAGCGCTCAGACTCGCCACCGAGGATTCGCGTCATCGGAGGGAAATCGATCAAACGCGGGGACAGGCTGATTCTCTTCGTCGGCGCTGCGAACCGCGACCCGCAGACTTTTTCGGAGCCGGACTCGGCTCGCGTGCCGCGTAATGAGGGCCGAGATCTCGTGTTCGGCGCAGGGCGGCACGTTTGTCTCGGCATGAACCTCGCAAAGATCGAATCCCGAGTCACGCTGACGCATTTCTTGGGCTTGCCGACTCTCGAGCGCGACGGACCGCCGACCTTCCGTCCGAGTGTCACGGTGCGACGGCTGGCGTCCGTTCCCGTCAAATTCAAAGGAGGCTGAGGATGAACGCGCTCCCACAAACACGTACGGTCTCTCCCGACGAGATCCGCGCACTGCTGATTGCAGAGATCGCATTGATACTCGAGCTCGAGCAGGCCGAGATCGACCCGGCCAAGGGCTTCGATGAATACGGGCTCGATTCGGTGGCAGGGGTCATCCTGCTGAACGCCATCGAGGAGTCGTTGGGCACAGAGCTCGAGCCAGAGGTCGTCATGCGCGGCCGCTGCATCAACGAGATCGTCGACACTCTGGCAAACATCGCCATCGTGACTCCGCGGCCGATCTAGTCCGGCCGAAATCGCCGCGCCCGCGCACGCGCAGGCAACGCGCTCGCGGCTCGCCTGACCGCTATAATCTCGGCCGACGTCAAGCCGCCGCCGAGGTCGATGGATGGGCTGTCGCAGAGTTATCGCCGTTCTGACGCTTTCGTTCGTCGCGCTCGACGCCTCCGCGCAGCACGGGGCGCCGCAGGCCGGTGAGTGGCGCACGTACGGCGGCGACCTCGGCAACACCCGCTACTCGCCGCTCGACCAGATCGACGCGACCAACTTCAACAAGCTCGAGGTCGCGTGGCGCTTCAAGGCCGACAACCTCGGCCCGACCAAGGAATACACGTTGCAGTCGACGCCGCTGATGGTCGACGGGGTCGTCTATTCGACCGCGGGCTCGCGCCGCGCGGTCGTCGCGCTCGATGCGGCGAACGGCGAGTTGCTCTGGATGCATCGGCTCGATGAAGGCGAGCGCGGCAAGGCCGCTCCGCGCCAGCTCTCGGGTCGCGGGCTCGCGTACTGGAAGAGCGGCGACGACGCGCGCGTGATCTACGTGACGCCGGGTTATCAGCTCGTCGCGCTCGACGCGCGCACGGGCGCGCCCGTGAAGGGCTTCGGTACCGGCGGCATCGTCGATCTCAAGCAGAACGACGACCAGGACATCGACCCGCTCAACGGCGAGATCGGCTTGCACGCGACGCCGGTGGTCGCGAAAGACGTGATCATCGTCGGCGCCGCGCATCGCACCGGCGCGAACCCGAAGAGCATGCGCAACGTGAAGGGCTACGTGCGCGCGTTCGACGTCCGCACCGGCAAGCGCCTCTGGATCTTTCACACGATCCCGCTGCGTGGCGAGTTCGGCACCGAGAGCTGGCTCCAAGGCTCGGCCGAGTACACCGGCAACACCGGCGTTTGGGCGCAGATCTCGGTCGACGAGGATCTCGAGACGGTGTACCTGCCGGTCGAGGAGGCGACGGGCGACTACTTCGGCGCGAACCGCCCCGGCGACAACCTGTTCGGCGAGTCGCTCGTCGCGGTGGATCTCTACACGGGCAAGCGCAAGTGGCACTACCAGCTCGTGCATCACGGGATCTGGGACAACGACATCCCGTGCGCGCCGATCTTGCTCGACGTGACGGTCGACGGCAGGCCCGTCAAGGCCGTGGCCCAGCCGACTAAGCAGGCGTTCCTTTACGTGTTCGATCGCGTGACCGGCAAGCCGATCTGGCCGATCGAGGAGCGGCCCGTGCCGAAAGGAGACGTGCCCGGTGAGTGGTATTCGCCGACGCAGCCGTTTCCAACCAAGCCGCCCGCGTACGACCGACAGGGCGTGACCGCCGACGACCTGATCGACTTCACGCCCGAGCTTCGCAAGAAGGCGCTCGACGTCGCGTCTTGGCACAAGCTCGGGCCGCTCTATACGCCGCCGACGTTGAGCAAGGTCGACGGCCCACTCGGCACGCTGATGGCGCCGAGCCAAGACGGCGGCACCAATTGGCCCGGCGGTTCGTTCGACCCCGAGACCGGCATCCTCTACGTCGCGTCCGGGGGCTCGGTCGTGAGCAAGGGCCTCGTCGCGCCGCTGCCCGGGCAATCGGACGTGGCGTACGTCGAAGGCAACGCGGTGAGCGGCCCGCGCACGTCGGGCGGCTCGGGCTCGGCCGCGGGCGGCGGCCGCTCGCAGTTCCAAGGCGCGGCCGCGAAGCCGGCGACGCCCACCGATCCTTCGCGAGGCGAGCCGAAGGTCGCGCTGAGCGTCGAAGGGCTGCCGCTGCTCAAGCCGCCGTACGGCTCGATCACCGCGATCGACATGAGCCGCGGCGACATCCTCTGGAAAATCGCGCACGGCGAGACGCCGGACGACATCCGCAATCACCCGATGCTCAAGGGACTGAACATTCCACGCACGGGGCAGGCCGGCGTGCCCGCGCCGGGCCAGCTCGTCACGAAGACGCTGCTGATCGCAGGCGAGCGGCTCTACACGACGACCTCGACGGGCGAGCTCGGCGCGATGCTTCGCGCCTACGACAAGGGCAGCGGTCGCGAGGTCGGCGCGGTGTACATGCCGGCGCCGCAGAGCGGCTCCCCGATGTCGTACCTTTACCGCGGCGAGCAGTACGTCGTCGTCGCGATCAGCGGCGCGCAATACTCGGGCGAGCTGCTCGCGTTCAAGCTGCCGAAGCGCTGAAACGGCTCGTTCCGTTCCGGGCGTCGGCGCGGCACCGTCTCGAGACGGCTGGTTGACACAAAACGGAAACACTCGGGTTGGACGATCCGAGCCCCGCTATTTGGAGAATGCTGCATGGCATCGCCGCTGGATGACGACGAGAGGATTCGCCGTATTGGCCGAGATATCGCCGACGGCTACGACGAGGAGCTCGAGCTCGAGATGGAGGATCGCCATCCGCTGCCCGGCGTGCCCAAGGCGGCGGACGATGAGAGCGAGCAGGGCGTATCGCCGCAGCTACTTCCAGCAGCTCTTCCGGCTACAGGGCGAGCTCGTGAAGCTCCAGGACTGGGTGATCACGGCGCGCGAGAAGGTCGTGATCCTATTCGAAGGCCGCGATGCGGCGGGGAAGGGCGGCGCGATCAAGCGCATCACTCAGCGCCTGAACCCGCGCGTGTGCCGAGTGGTAGCGCTGCCCGCCCCGAACGATCGCGAGCGCACGCAGTGGTACTTCCAGCGCTACGTCACGCACCTGCCCGCCGCGGGCGAGATCGTGCTATTCGACCGGAGCTGGTACAACCGCGCGGGCGTCGAGCATGTGATGAATTTCTGCACGCCCGACGAGTACGAGGAGTTCTTCCGCTCCGTGCCGGAGTTCGAGCGCATGCTCGTGCGCTCGGGCATCCGCCTGCTCAAGTACTGGTTCTCGATCACCGACGAGGAACAGCATCTGCGATTCTTGGGGCGCATTCACGACCCACTCAAGCAATGGAAGTTCAGCGCGATGGACCTCGAGTCGCGGCGACGTTGGGAGGACTACACGAAGGCCAAGGAAGTGATGCTCGAGCGTTCGCACATTCCCGAGGCGCGCTGGTGGGTCGTGCAGGCGGTCGACAAGAAACGCGCGCGACTCAATTGCATCGACCACTTGCTCAAGCAGTTCCCGTACCAGGAAATGCAGAAGCCGCCGATCGTGCTGCCCGAGCGCCAGCGCCACGAGCACTACTCGCGTCAGGCCGTGCCGGAAGAGATGCTGGTTCCGGAAATTTACTGATTGCGCGTTTGCCGGTGCGCGCGGATAGCCGCGGAGTGGGAAGAGGAAAGGCCAACCTCGTGATGACCCCGGTCTCGCTACCCTGCGCCGCGCCTCCCGCGATTCTGCTGATCGGCAACGTCCGGCAGAGCGTCGGCTCACTGCAAGTCGTCGAACAGCGAGCCCTCGGACTACCGGGCGGCCGATGCTGAACTGCAGCTGCCAGCTGCCATCGTTCACCCAGCCGATCGAGAACAGAAACGGCCCGGCCGGCGTGCGGCCCCCGAGCGTCCCGGCGATGCCGTAGAGCGTGTCGGCGGGCAGGCCGTCGACTCGGCCGCGCATCTGCGAGGCCTGTAGCCGGATTCCCGCGTACAGCGCCTGACCGAACAGCGGCTGGATGTCCGCCAGCCGCCAGCCGTAGCGTGTGCCGGCCGTCCAATAGCTCGTGCCGCGCAGCTCGCCGGGCCGCAGTCCCGGGAATGTGCGGATTCCGCCGAGCTTGAACAGGTCCGTGGACGGCAGCTCGCCGCTCGGCGCATAGCCGCCACCGGCGAGCAGCGCGAGCGAGTCGCCGCCGCGCACGCTGAACGCGCGCATGACGAGGGCCTCGAACAAGCTGTAATCGAACTGGCCGCCGAACCAGCTCTCGCTGTGCGCGTAGTGCGCATTCACGAGCGTGCCGCGCGTCGGCAGCGCGAGAGTGTCGCGCGTGTCGAACAGCGCGCGCACCTCGACGGTCGTGTCGGGCGTGCGTGCGAACTCCGGTAGCACCGCGGCGCCCGTGTCGAGCTCGGCGCCTTTCGAGCCGCTGCGCACGCCGAGTCGCAGCTGCGCGACAGTGCCGAAGTTCACGCCGAGATCCACCTGTCCGTATCGCTGCCGCATGATGTAGCGCGCGGCGCGATCGCCGTCGTTAAAGACGTCCTCGTAGTCGTCTTCCGCCTGCGCGATCGGCTGCACGAAGAAGCGCTGCCTCACGTCGAGCGGCTGGTAGAAGTCCGTCCTCGGATGGATTGCCGGCCGAGTTGCAGTGCGTTGTGCCAATGGCCGCCGAGCGAGTTGACCCAGGTGCGGTCGTGATCCGCGCGCAGTATCGCGAACATGTCGCCGCCTTCGTTGGCGGCGAGCCCCAAATCGAAGCGCAGGAAGTTCGGCCCCCATTCCTTCTCGACGGGCGTGATCTCGAGCACGCGGGCCTCCGGCGGGCCCGTGACGTCGTAGTCGACGCGCTCGAAGTCGCCGAGCGCATAGATCCGCTCGATCGCGGCCGCGATGTCGTCGGCGCTCACGGCCTTGCCCGGAGCGACCTGCTGAAGCTCCGCACGCACGTAGTCGACGTTCACTCGCTGCAGGCCGACGATCTTGACGTCGGCGAGCACGGGTTTGTCCTCCTCGCCTTTGCCGACTTTCTTGAGCCACGCCTGATAGGCATCGTCGGAAACGGCGAAGCGGGCGAGGTCGGCGCGGCGAGCGTCGGCCGCCTTGCGGCCGAGCTCCATCGCCTCGGGCACGCGCTCGAACGAGCCGGAGCCGATGTCGCCCATCGGCACCTCGATGCCGATGTCCCCCGCGCCCAAGCTCGCGATCTGCGCGCGCTCGTTGGCCGTGATCATCACGTCGAGCGAGCGCGTCACGAGGCTCAGCGACGAGCTCAGGTCGGCGGCCGTCGGCGCCGGCGTGGACATCCAGACCGCGATCACGACGTCCGCGCAGAGCTTGCGCGCGATGTCGATCGGCAGATTGCGCGTGATCCCGCCGTCGGAGAGGACCTTGCCGTCCATCTGCACCGGGGAGAACACGCCCGGCAGCGCCATGCTCGCGCGCATCGCCTCCGCGAGGTCGCCGCCATCGAGCACGACCATCTCGCCCGCGACCATGTCGGTCGCGATCGCACGAAACGGAATCGGCAGGTCGTCGAAGCTGTGCGTGTAGCGCGCGGCCGCGACGAGCGTGCGGATCGACTGCTCGATCTCTTGGGTCGCGATCAAGCCGCCGGGAAGCCGCACCGAGCCGTGCTGCAAGCCGACCTCGAGCGGGATCGAATACGTGAGCTGGGTGAGCTTGCGCTCGATCGGCATGCGGTCGCGCTGACCCTGCCCGCCGACAGTCCGCTTCCAGTCGATCGCGAGCACGGCGCGCTCGAGCTCGGGCGCCGAGACGCCGGACGCGAACGTCGCGCCGACGAGCGCGCCCATGCTCGTGCCGACGACGCAGTCGACCGGGATGTGCAGCTCGTCGAGCACGCGAATGACGCCGATGTGCGCGGCACCTTTCGCGCCGCCGCCCGCGAGCACGAGGCCGATCCGCGGTCGCGCCGGCCCTGCGGGCGCGGAATTTTGCGCGCTCGCCGTGCCGAGCAGCGCGGCGCCGACGAGACCCGCCATGGCCGAACGCCACGTATTGTTGAGCACCGGACTCCCTCCCAAACGATTGGACCACCGTGCCGTGCGAAAAAACCCGGCGGCAATCTCGGATTGTTGTTACGAACCCGCGCTAAGATGCTCCAAACGCATGGACCGCGCCAGTTCCCCGCTCGACCCGACCCGATGAGATTCGACCGGCTTCTCCCGCTGATCGTCGCTTGTGCCTTGTTCATCGAGAACATGGACTCGACCGTGCTCTCGACCTCGCTGCCCGCGATCGCGACGGATCTCGCGACCGACCCGATCGCGCTGAAGCTTGCGCTCACGGCGTACTTGCTGTCGCTCGCGGTGTTCATCCCGGTCAGCGGCTGGGTCGCGGACCGTTTCGGCGCGCGCACGACGTTCATGTCCGCGATCGCGGTGTTCTTGCTCGGCTCGATCGGCTGCGCCGCGAGCGGCTCGCTCGGCACGCTCGTCGCGACGCGGTTCGTGCAGGGCATGGGCGGCGCGATGATGGTGCCGGTCGGCCGCCTCGTGCTGCTCCGCACGCGTGCCGAAGAGCGAGCTCGTGCAGGCGCTCTCGTGGCTCACGATTCCGGCGCTCGTCGGACCCGTCGTCGGCCCGCCGCTCGGCGGCTTCATCACGACGTATTTCCACTGGCGCTGGATCTTCCTGATCAACCTGCCGATCGGCGTGCTCGGGATCCTGCTCGCGAAGCGCTTCATCCCGGACATTCGCGAGCCGCCGCCGCCGCTCGACTGGGTCGGCTTCGCGCTCGCCGGGCTCGGGCTCGCGCTCGCGATGTTCGGCTTCTCGACGCTCGGCCGCCATCTGGTGCCGGTCGAGGTCGCGGTTGCGACGCTCGTGCTCGGCTTGGTCGGTCTCGGGGCGTACGTCGTGCACGCGCGCCGCACGCGCCATCCGCTGCTCGACCTCGACCTATTCCGGCTCGCGACTTATCGCGCGGGCGTCGGCGGGCGGCACGCTGTTTCGGATCGGCGTCGGCGCGACGCCGTTCCTGCTGCCGCTGATGCTGCAGCTCGGCTTCGGCCTGAGCCCGGTGCAGTCGGGTCTGCTCACGTTCGTGTCGGCCATGGGCGCCATGTTCATGAAGACGCTCGCGGCGCAGATCCTGAACCGCCTCGGATTTCGGCGCGTGCTGGTCGTCAACGGGATCCTCGCGTCGGCGATGCTGTGCGCGTGCGGTCTGTTTCGGCCCGAGACGTCGCACATCGTGATCATCGCGACGCTGCTCGTGAGCGGCTTCTTCCGCTCGCTGCAGTTCACGAGCCTGAACGCGATCAGCTACGCCGAGGTCGAGCAGAAGCAGATGGGCCATGCGACCAGCCTCGCCGGCATGATGCAGCAGCTGAGCCTGAGTCTCGGCGTCGCGATAGGCGGCTACCTACTCCAGATCGTCGGCCTGCTGAACGGCCGGCCCGCGACCGACGTGCACAACTTCTACGTCGCGTTCGTCGGCGTCGGGCTGATTTCGGCGAGCTCGGTGCTCATGATGTGGCGGCTGCCACGCAACGCGGGCGCCGAGATGTCGGGCCGCGGCCGTCTCGGGCGCGAGGTGACGGAGCCGAAGCCGGCCCAGTTGCCCGCTACGTGATCGTCGCTAGCGTTTGCCGTAGCGCTGGTTCTCGAGGCAGACGAACTCGAGCAGCTCCTGGTCCGGCATGATTCGCTGGTTCACGCGGACGGTCCAAGGCTTCGTGTACGCCTTCGGGTCGTCGATCGTGACGTCGATCTCCATCCGGCCGTAGCTCGGCCGGCGAAAACGCTCGGTGATCTTTGCAGCGTCGGTGAGTGGCGTCCCGAACACGTCGAGCCAACCGTCGTCGCGAAGACCCGTCGTCTCGACGACGAGCGTGTCGCCGTCCCAGTGGCCGACGGAATAGCCGTACCACCACGGCTGAGGATCGTCGCTCGGCGCCGAACGCCCGTCGGTGAAGATCTGCCGCACGCCCATGCTCGCCTCGTAGAGGATCACGACGACGTCGCGTGTCTGGATTACCTTGCGCGGCGCGCCTTGGGTGTGAAATTGCAGGATGCCCATCGGCAGACACGCGGCCTCGGGATTGTCCTTGCCGCTCTTCGCGCGGCGCTGCTCGAGCAGCGCGGCACCCTCGGCCGTGAGCGGCGCACCTCCCTTGATGTTCTGCGCGATGTCGAGGAAACCCGCGACCGGCGGCCCCTCGGAGAACGTGATTGGCGGCGGCGGCGCGCCGCCGAGGCCGCCGCCCGGGCTTTGCCAGACCCCCGAGAGGTCGACCTTGCCGTCCGCGGTGCGTGGCGCCTTGGCGTCGAGATCCGGCGCGCCGGCTTTCGTGAGCGGGACGCGGCCGCTCGCGTGCGGTCCCCATTGCGCCGCGCACGGCAGCGCAGCGCCGATCAGGATCAGGCCGACGATCACTCGCGATGAGCGGTCGCGTCATCTTCGTTCTCTCGTTCCGTAGACGGCGCGTCAGGTTATCATTCCGCTCGCCGCGCCGGCGGCCTCGACGCCACGGGGGACGCGCTCGATGAGATACCGCCCGCTCGGGCTCTTCCTGGTTCTCGCGCTGTTGTTCGCGGCCTCGCGCGCGTTCGCGCACCATTCGTTCTCGGCGGAATACGACCGCAGCAAGCCGGTCGAGCTCACGGGCACGGTGACGAAGCTCGAGTGGACGAATCCGCACGCGCGGATCTACATCGACGTGAAAGACGAGAGCGGCGCGCTCGTGAACTGGGACTTCGAGCTCGGCCCGCCGAACGGGCTGATGCGCCAAGGCTGGAACCGCAACTCGCTGCGTGCCGGCCAGATTGTCACGATCAGCGGCTTCCTGTCGAAGGACGAGCCGCACGTCGCGAACGCCCGCTCGGTATTCCTGCCCGACGGCCGCCAAGTGTTCACGGGCTCGTCGTTCGACACGACGGCCGAGGGTCCCGCGGTTGCGAAGTGAGAAGCGGCGCGCGCTGCTCCGCGCGTGCTGCGCGCTCGCGAGTCGCGCGCGCGCTGCGTGTTCGAGCAGACGAACCCGGCGCCGAGCCGCCGCCCGAGGCGCTCGCGCCGCCGCAGCCGGGCGACGTGCTCGTGTACGCGTTCGGCGCGCGCACGAATCAGCCGATCGCGCTCGCCGACGTCGCGGCCGGCGCGAAGCAGATCACGGCGTTTCCGATGGACCCCGCGACGCGGCGCGTGCGCGACGGCACGCGCCTGAACCAGCTGATCGTCGTGCGGATCGCCGCAGGCGCGCTGTCGGACGAGACGCGCTCGCGAGCGGCGGACGGCGTCGTCGCGTACTCGGGCGTTTGCACGCATACAGGCTGCGACGTGACCGACTGGGTCGCGCCGGCGCAGCACTTCAAGTGTCCTTGCCACGAATCGGAGTACGACCCGGGCGACGCGGCGCGCGTCGTGTCGGGTCCCGCGCCGTGGCAGCTCGCGGCGCTGCCGCTCAAGGTAGTCGACGGCGTGCTCGCAGTCGCGGCGCCGTTCGTCGGTAAGGTCGGTTTCGCGCAGCCGGGCTCGCCTTCGGGTGAATAGCCGAGGCGCAAGTCGAGGAGGGGATCGATGGTAGCTCGCAGCTCGCTCGAATCGTCGCAGACTCTTTGCCGAGGCCGCGCTCTATCGAGGGCGCGCGCGGCCGGTGCTGCGATCGGGCTCTTGGCGCTCGTGTCGTTCACACAGTCGCCCAAGGCGGCCGAACCCGCGCGCGACTACAGCGCCGTGACCGACGCGCGGCTGGTATCGCCCGAAGCGCGTAACTGGCTCATGTACCGGCGCACGTACGACTCGTGGGGCTATAGCCCGCTCGACAAGATCAACGCGCGCAACGTGCAAGAGCTTGTGCCGGTGTGGTCAGCGTCGACGGGCACCGTGGAAGGCCACCAGTCGCCGCCGATCGTGAACGACGGCACGATGTTCATTACGACGCCGTTCAATCAGGTGCTCGCGTTCGACGCGGCGAGCGGCGAGCTGCTCTGGCGATATCAACGCCGGATGCCGCCCGACATCCGGATGGGCCACCCGACGAACCGCGGCGTTGCGCTGTACGGCGACAAGCTTTACATGGCGACGTCCGACGCGAAGGTCGTCGCGCTCGACGCGCGCACGGGCCGCGTGGTCTGGGACAAGGCCGTCGAGGACTACAACGGCGGGTACTACATGACGATGGCGCCGCTCGCGGCGCGCGGCAAGATCATGGTCGGCGTGTCGGGCGGCGAGCGCGGGATCCGCGGCTTCGTCGTCGCGCTCGACGCGGAGAGCGGCAACGGAGGTCTGGAAGACCTACACGATCCCGGGCCCGGCGAGCCGGGCCACGACAGCTGGCCCGGCGACTCGTGGAAGACGGGCGGCGCGCCGGTCTGGGTCACCGGCAGCTTCGATCCCGCGCTCGGGCTCACGTATTGGGGCACGGGCAACCCGGGGCCTTGGACCGGCGACCGGCGACCCGGCGACAACCTCTACACGAGCTCGGTGCTCGCGCTCGACGTCGAGACCGGCAAGCTGCGCGGCTATCACCAGTATCACTGGAACGACTCGTGGGACTGGGACGAAGTGTCCGCGCCGCTCTTGATCGATGTGCAGCGCGACGGCCGCACGGTGCACGGACTAGTGCATCCCGCGCGCGACGGCTATCTCTGGTTCCTCGAGCGCGCCGAGTCGCGGCATCTCGTTCGTCGCGGCGAAGCCGTACGTGAAGCAGAACGTGTTCACGAGCATCGACCCGAAGACCGGTCGCCCGACCTACGACGAGTCGCACAAGCCGGCCGTTGGCAAGAGCGCGAAGTATTGCCCGTCTCTCTGGGGCGGGAAGGATTGGCCGCCGGCCGCATACAGTCCGAAGACCGGGCTGCTCTACATCCCCGCGAACGAGAACCTCTGCAGCGAGATGGAAGGCGACGACAGCCGAATACCGCCGCGGTCAACAGTTCACGGCGGCCCAGACCAACGACTTCACCGTCGCGGCCGGCGCGACGCACATCGGCGAGCTGCAAGCGTGGAACGTGAAGACGCGCGAGCGCGCATGGACACATGAGTACGCGTCGCCGAACTGGGGACCGGTGCTCGCGACAGCCGGTGGCGTCGTATTCGAGGGCGGCACGTCCGACCGCTACTTCCACGCGTTCGACGCGGCGACGGGCAAGCAGCTCTGGCAGTACCGCACGAACTCCGGGATCACCGGCGTGCCGACGACGTTCGAGGTCGGCGGCGTGCAGTACGTCGCCGTGCAGTCGGGTTGGGGCGTCGACGCGCAGGGCATGCTGGGCCGGATCGACAAGGCGCGCGGCACGGACACCGTGGTGCCGCAGGGCGGGGTGGTCTGGGTGTTCGCGCTTGCACGCGCGCTGACGAGCGCTGCGAGCGCGCCGCTAGCGTTCGAGTGCGCGCGAGCGTCTCGGCGCGCACGTCACCACGGCAGCGTTTTCCCGTCCGCGAGCAGCGGCGTCGCGCTGTTCTCGAGCGTGAGCCCTGAGATCACGCGGATCAGGCCGGCGACCGAATCCTTGGGAAGCGCCTGGTGCGCGGCCGCTTCGGGCCCGATCAGCGTGCGCAGCATCTCGGTATCGGTCGGGTACGGCGCGACGAGCGCGACGATCACGCCGCGCTCGCGCAGATCGTCGGCCAGCACGCGCATCACCATGTTCAGTGCGATCTTGCTCGCGCGGTAGAAGTACGGGCCGCGGTAGCCGGGCTGCGAGATCTCGCCCGAGCGACTCGTGATCGAGACGATCTTCTTCTGCGAGCTCGCCGCGACCGAATCGCGGAACGCCTCAGCGACGGCGAGCGCGCCGTAGACGTTCACGTCCATCACTCGCTCGAACTCGGCGTGATCGAGCGACCCGAGCTTCTGCGCGTCGAGATCCCCAAGCACGCCGGCGTTGTTGATCAGCACGTCGATCGGGGTGCGCGCGTGCTTCGCGGCGAGCGCGGCGATCGACGCGTGGTCGGTCACGTCGAGCGCGTCGATCGCGATCTTGCGGTTCGCGGCGGCGAGCGCGCGCAGCTCGGCCGCGTGCTCGGGATCGCGCGCGGTCGCGATCACGTTCCAGCCCGCGGCGGCGTATTGGCGCACGAACTCGAGCCCGAGGCCGCGATTCGCGCCGGTCACGAGCACGGTGCCGGGCGTCGCGCCGCAGGCGATGTCTTCGCGTTCGTCTTGCGCCGTGGCCGCCGACGCGGCGACGAGCAGGTACACGAGCAGGTAGCGTCTCAGCATGGCAGGCCCCCTCTAGCTCCCCGAACGATCTTGCAGCCCGATCGGTGTCGATTGCGACATAGCTCGACGCCGTCGGGCCGGTTGAAGATGAACGCTTTAGGGCCGCGAAGGAACTATAGTTGTATGCGCGCGCCGACGGCCGCAGCCGCTGTGCGCGCGCTGGCCGTGCGGACCGAGTGCGCCCGTCCGCCGCCGATCGGAGGATTACAGACTGATGTTCGTGCATGGATTGGGAACGGCGCACCCCGCGCGGCGCTACACGAAGGCCGACTGCTGGGACGCGTTTCAGACGTCCGCCTGGTTCGCCAAGCTCGACCGGCGCTCGCGCGCGATCGCGCAGACCGTGCTGCTCGGCGAGAACGGCATCGAGGCTCGCCGGCTCGCGGTGTCGAGCCTCGCCGACGTCTTCGAGATCGACCCCGACACGCTGCACGCGCGCTTCCTCGAGCACGCGCCGAAGCTCGCGACCGAGGCCGCGGGGAAGGCGCTGCGCGCGGCGGGCCTCGAGACGGACGAGGTCGAGGGGATCGTCGTGAGCACGTGCACGGGCTATCTCTGCCCGGGGCTGTCCGGCTACGTCGTCGAGCGGCTCGGCCTGCCGCGCGACGTGCGCGCGTTCGACCTCGTCGGGCACGGCTGCGCGGCGGCGCTGCCGAATTGGCAGCTCGCCGACGCGCTGCTCGAGTCGCGGCGGTGCCGCAACGTCGTCTCGGTCTGCGTCGAGCTCAGCAGCGCCGCGATGTATCTCGACGATGACCCCGGCGTGCTGATCAGCGCGTGCCTCTTCGGCGACGGCGCGGGCGCCGCCGTGCTCGGCGCGGCGCCGCCGCGCGACAAGCGGCCGGTCGAGTGCGGCGCGATCGGCTCGTTGCTGAATCCGGCCGAGCGCGAGGCGCTGCGCTTCGAGCAGCGCGGCGGGATGCTCCGCAACGTGCTCACGCGACCGGTGCCGCGGCTCGCGGCCGAGCACGCGGAGCAGGTGCTCGACCGGATGCTCGGCGAGGCCGAGCTCGAGCGCGCCGACATCGCGCAGTGGGTTTGGCACGCGGGTGGACGCGATGTGCTGCTCGCGATCAGGAACCGGCTCGGGCTCTCCGAGGAGCAGCTCGAGCACAGCTCGGCGGTGCTGCGCGAGTTCGGCAATCTGAGCAGCGCATTCGTGCTACTTCGTGCTCGAGGCCGCGCTCGCGGCGAGGCCGCGCCCCGGCTGGTGGTGGATGTCGTCCTTCGGCGCGGGCTTCAGCTGCCACGGCGCGCTGCTCAAGGTGGCATGAGCAACGCGCTGCCGGTCCGCCGTGCGCGCGGACGCGTTTCCGCGCCGCGTGACGCCCGAGATCCTCGACGAGCTGCCCGCGAGCGATCCGCGCGCGCGGCGCTCGCGCGCGGACCTGCGGCGCATAAACCGGATCATGGCCGCGGTCACTTGGCTCAAGCGAGGGCTGTCTCAAGCCGCGTCCGCGCGCGCGCGCGGCGTCGTCGAGCTCGGCGCGGGCGACGGGACGCTCGCGCTGCGGCTCGCCCGCAGTCTCGGCAACGCCTGGATCGGAACTCACTTGACGCTGCTCGACCTCGAGCCGAGCGTCGCGCAGAAGACGGCCGACGCGATCCGCGCGTGCGGCTGGACGCTCGAGGTCGTCGCGGCGGACGCGCTCGATTGGCTCGCGCAACGACGCCGCGAGCGAGTCGGCGTCGTGTTCGCGAATCTGTTCGTGCATCACTTCGAGGCCGAGCGGCTCACGCGCCTGCTCGGCGGAATCGCTTCCCGCACGGACGCGTTCGTTTGCTGCGAGCCGCGCCGGTCGCGTTTCGCGCTCGCCGGCAGCCGGCTGCTCGGGCTGATCGGCTGCAACGACGTCACGCGCCACGACGCGGTCGTGAGCGTGCACGCCGGCTTTCGCGACGACGAGATCGGCGCCGCGTGGCGCGCCGCGGTTGCGGACGGTTGGACGCTGAGCGAGACCGCGGCCGGCGCGTTCAGCCATCTGTTCGTCGCGAGGCGCGATGAGTAAGCGTTTCGACGCGCTCGTGATTGGCGGCGGCGTCGCTGGGTCGACTGCCGCGATCCTGCTCGCGGCCGCGGGCTGGTCCGTCGCGCTCGTCGAGAAGCGCGCGTTCCCGCGGCGCAAGGTTTGCGGCGAATGCATCGCGGCGCCGAACCTCGCGCTGCTCGACGCGCTCGGCGTGGGCGACGAGTTCCGCGCGCTGGCCGGCCCGCCGCTCGTGCGCGTCGGCCTCTACGCCGGCGAGCACGAGCTGTACGCCGACCTGCCGCGCCTGCGCGGCGGAGCGCCGTGGGGTCGAGCGCTCGGCCGTGAGCGGCTCGACACGCTGCTGCTCGCGCGTGCGGCCGAGCTCGGCGCAACGGTCTATCAGCCGTGGAGCGTCGTCGACGTCGAGCGCCGCGACAGCGGGCACGCGTGCACGCTCGCGACGAATCGCGCCGGCGAGTCGGCGACCGTCGCGGCGACGGTGTTGATCGATGCGCACGGGTCGTGGGAGCCGTCGCCGTTCGCCGGAATGCGGGTGCGCGCGGAGTCGGGCGCCGCGGACCTGTTTGCGTTCAAGGCGAACTTCGTGCGTGCCAACATCGAACCGGGCTTGCTGCCCGTGCTCGCGTTCGACGGTGGCTACGGCGGTATGGTGCTCGGCGACGGCGACCAGCTCACGATCGCGTGCTGCGTTCGACGCGACGCGCTGCGCGATACGCGCGCGAGCGCGCCGGGCGATCCGGCGGGAACCGCCGTCGAAGCGCTGCTGCTGCGCTCGTGCGCGGGAGTGCGGCGCGCGCTCGACGGCGCGGAGCGCGCGGGTACCTGGCTCAGCGTGGGTCCGATCCGTCCGGGACGACGAGCGCTCTGGAGCGAGCGCGGGGGCTTCGCGGTCGGCAACGCGGCAGGCGAAGCGCACCCGATCTTGGGCGAAGGGATCAGCATGGCGATGCAGGGCGCTTTCTTGCTCTGCGCGCGCCTCGAGGAGCGGCGCGACGCGTTGCTTTCGGGCGAGCGCCAGGAGCGGACCGCGCGCCTCTATGAACGCGATTGGCAGCGCGCGTTCCGCGCGCGCATCCGCTGGGCCACGTTGTTCGCGGCGCTCGCTATGCGGCCGGCGGCGCGCGCGCTGCTTCCCGCGCTGAAGATGTGGCCCGGGCTGCTCACCGCGGGCGCTGTCGTTGGCGGTAAAGCTCGCGCCGCGCCGGTGGCGTCGCTCACGACACGTGCGAGCTCGGACGGGCATTCCGCGCGCAGCTCACATGCTAAGGTGGCGTCCGCTTCGGCAGCGCAACGCTGAGATTGCGGGAGAATTCATGACCACGACATTCGACGCGATCCGCGCGATGATCATGCGCGATTTCGAGCTGCCGCCCGAGCGATTGCAGCACGACACGCTGCTCGAGGAGATCGAGCTCGACTCGCTCGCGATCACGGAGCTCGTATTCCAGATCGAGGACGAGTTCAAGATTACAGCCGAGAACACGATCCCGGCTTTCAAGACGCTCGGCGACCTCGCGGACTACGTCGCGCGGCTCGTTGCCGAGCGCGACGCCAAGCAGAGCCCGGCGCCGAAGCGCGCGGCGGCCAAAGCGAAGCGGACGAGCACCACGAAGCCGCGTGCGGCCGGCGCGAACGGCTCGGCTGTCGCGAAGCCCGCCGCCGGCGCGAAGCGGCGGGCGCCGCGAACACCGGCCGGCGACGCGGCGCCCGGCAAGCGCAAGCGCTCGAGCGGCGGCGCGCGCGCGCGGTGAAGCGTGTCGCCGTCACCGGGCTCGGTCTCGTCGCGCCCGGCGGCAACGACCCGAACGAATTCTTCGCGAGCCTCGCGGCCGGCCGTTCGTCGATCGGCGTGCTCGAGGAAGACTGGACCGAGCGCCTCGGAACGCGGATCGCTGCGCGCGCGTCATTCGACGCGAGCGCGCACTTTCGGGCGCAACAGCTCCGAATGCTCGACCGCGTGAGCCAGCTAGGGCTCGTCGCGGCGAAGCAGGCGATCGCGAGCGCGGGCATCGAATGGACCGACGAGGCCCGCGCGAGCACCGGCGTGTTCTTCGGCACCGGGATGGGCGGCTCCACGACCACCGACGAGGGATACGCGACGCTCTATCGCGACGGCTCCGACCGCATCAAGCCGTTCACCGTGCTTACTGCGATGAACAACGCCGCCAGCGCGTGGATCGGGCTAGAGCATGGGCTCACGGGACCGAACATCACCTATTCGACCGCCTGCTCGTCGTCGGCCGTCGCGGTTGGCGAAGCGTGGCTCCGCGTCCGCGCGGGCGCCGCGCCGCTCGCGCTCGCGGGCGGGAGCCGAGGCGCCGCTTACGCTCGGCACGCTGAAAGCCTGGGAAGCGCTCAAGACACTGGCGGCCGAGGATCCGCTGGATCCTGCGGCGTCGTGCAAGCCTTTCTCGCGCGACCGCAGCGGGCTCGTGCTCGGCGAGGGTGCGGCCGTCGTCGTGCTCGAGGAGTGGCAGCACGCCAGCCGGCGCGGCGCGGAGATCTTCGGCGAGCTGGTCGGCTACGGGCTCGCGACCGACAGCGCGCACATCACGCGGCCGTCGATCGACGGCCAAGCGCGCGCTATGGAGCTCGCGCTCGAGTCGGCGCGCGTAGCGCCCGCCGAAGTCGGCTACGTCAATGCGCACGGCACCGGCACCGCGGCGAACGACGCAGTCGAGACGGCCGCGATCAAGCGCGCGTTCGGCGCGCACGCGAAGAAGCTTCCCGTGAGCTCGACGAAGTCGATGCACGGCCACTTGCTCGGGGCGGCCGGGGCCGTCGAGCTCGTCGTGACGATGCTCGCGTTGCGCAACGGCACGCTGCCGCCGACGATGAACCTGCGCGTGCCGGATCCCGAGTGCGATCTCGACTACGTGCCGAACGCCGCGCGCGAGGGCCAAGACGTCGAGCTCGCGCTCACGAGCTCGTTCGCGTTCGGCGGCACGAACGCCGTGCTCGCGTGCAAAAGGGTCTGACGTGCGACGCTAACGCCGCGAGAGTCGGCGGCGGAACAACCAAAGGCCGATCGCGAGATACGCGAGCCCGTACGCGACGAGCACCGCGGTCGGTTTCAGCGTGGCTTCGACGCCGCGCAGGCGAATCATCAGATCGTTGAACGATTCCATCGCCCAAGTCGTCGGCAGCACGACCGCCACCGTGCGCATCCATCGCGGCTCGAGATCGATCGGCCACCAGCAGCCGCCGATCGCGGCCATCGACATGATCACGATCGCGCCCAGCGGCAGCACGGAGTCGCGCGTGCGCGCGACTCCCGCGATGATCAGCCCGAACGCGGTGCCGGCGAACACGATGCCCGCGATCGGCAGAAGCAACGCCCACGGCTGCGGGCCGAGCGACATCCCAAAAAAGAAGTAGCCGACGGCGAACAGCAGGATCATCTGCGCCATGCCGACGATGAAGCGCGCCGTTAGCTTGCCGAGCAGCACGTTGCGCGACGCAATCGGCATCGCGCGGATTCGATCGAACGTTCCCCAGTCGCGCTCGTCGAGCAGGCCGAGCGAGACGCCGAGCAACAGACCGAGCAACAAGAACGTGACGCTGAAGCCTGGCACCTGCTGGTCGAAGCTGTTGATCGTCTTCGCGCCGCCGCCGACGGCGACCTCCTCGACGTTGAGCGCGGCGCCGAGCGGTGGCACGGCCGGGACGTCGAGCGTCGGCACGTCGAGGGCGATGTCCGGCAGGTTCGGCGGCGCGACGGGTTTCGGAGCCCGCGGCTCGACGCGAATGTCGAGATGGGCCGGCAGCTCGAGCGGTGGCAGCGGCGAGTCGAGCGCGCGCACGAGCTCGGGCGGCGGCTCGGGAAAGTTCGGCGGCGGCGGGATGTCGGCCGCGCGGCGCGCCGCGAGGCGCTGGAGCTCGGCGAACCACCTCTCGAAGTCGGTGCGCGTCTGGCGCAGGGAGTCGAGGTAGCTGCGTGCAGGCGCACGGAGGTTTTCGACGCGCGTGCTGAGCTCGTTCTGGACCTGTGTCGACAACGTGCGAATCTGCTGGTCGATCTGCTTCTCGACGTCGGCGCGAATGCGCGCGACCTCGGCGTCGTAGACGCGCGTGGCGCGCTCGCCGAGCTCCTGCGACTCGCGTTTCGCTTCGTCGAGCTCCGTGCGCGCGGCTCGGATCGCATCGCCGAGCTTCTCGAGATCGGCCCGCAGCGACTCGCGCTGCTGCGCGATGTTCTGCGCGACGCGCTCGCGCTCGGCATCGGCGATCGCGTCGCGCGCTTGCAGCACGCGGAGCCGCACGTTGAGACGCTCGAGGTACTTCACCGGGTCGGTGTAGAGCAGCACGCGGGCGGGCTCGCCTGCCGCGAGCGCCGCGGCCGTGCCGGGTGGGATCACGAGCGCGCTGCCGGCTGCCTTGGTCGCGACGAGCCGCTCGGCCTCGTCGCGCGACGCGACGGTGCGCACGCGCACGTTCGCGTCCTTCGCGAGGCGCTCCGTGATCTGTTTGACGAGGTCGCCGCCGTCCTCGTCGGCGATCGGCAAGTCATAGGCCGTTTGACCGGTCCGGTCGCCGCCGTAGAGGCTCGCGAGCGAGAAGCCCGCGACGCTGATCACGACGATCGGCGCAAGCGCGATGAACGCGAGCGCGACGCGGTCGCGGAACAGCAGGCGCAGATCCTTCGCAATGATTACCCGGAGCGACACGGCGGTTGATCCCCTAGTCGCGCGTCGCGCGCCCGGTGAGCGCCAAGAACGCGTCGTGCAGGCTCGGACGCTGCACGTGCAGCTCGCGCACCGCGCTGTGGCTCTCGGCGGCGGCGAGCACGCGCGCCGCGACCGCGAGCTCGGCGATCGAGACGCGCGCGAAGCTGCCCGTCTCATCGAGCCCGCGTGCGTGCGATTCGAGCACGTGCGCGCCGTCGAGTCCCTCGAGCCAACGTTCGGGCAGGGACCGCTCGGTTACGACCTCCGCGGCGAGCTCGAGGCCAGCTTGCGCGACGACCTCCTGCGGCGTGCCGAGCGCGATGACGCGGCCGTGATCGATCAGCACGACGCGGTCGCAGAGCTGCTCGGCCTCTTTCATGTGATGCGTGCTGTAGAGGAGCGCGGCGCCGCGCTCTTTGTGGCGACGAAGTGCCGCGACGATGCTCTCCAGAGACTGTGGGTCCACGCCGACGGTTGCTTCGTCGAGCAGCACGACCCGAGGCTCGCCCAGCAAGCCGCACGCGAGATTGAGGCGGCGCTGCATGCCACCCGAGTATGTCGAGGCGGGCTCGTCGGCCCGCTGCTCGAGCCCGACCTGCTCGATCGCGTCCGCCGCGGCTCTGCGCGCAGCCGCGCCGCGCAGACCGGCGAGACGGGCGAAGAACACCGCGTTCTCGCGCGCCGTCAGCGTGGGGTAGACAGCGATCTCCTGCGGCACGCGGCCGATCGCGGCGCGTACGGCGCGCTTTTCCGTGCGCAGATCGTGGCCGGCGATCCGGATCTCGCCGGCGTCGTAAGGCAGTAGGGTCGCGAGCACCCCGAGCGTGGTTGTCTTGCCGGCGCCGTTCGGCCCTAGCAAGCCGACGACCTCGCCCGGGGCGACATCGAACGTAATATCGTCTAGAACCCGCCGGCCGCCGCGATCCATGGCGAGCTGCTTGACCGAGATAGCAGGGGGGGCCATCACGCGGCGCAAGCATAGCGCACGCTCCGCGATTCGGCGGTATCCTTGCGTCACAAAGGACGGGGGCGAGGGGATGCAGAGCCCGAAAGCTTTCGCGCTGGTTGCCGCGGCAGTGGTGGCTGGACTCGCGGCGCGCGCTGCGCAGGCACAGTTCGGCTACTACCAGCTACCGCAGAACGACTTCGTTTGGAACTGGGGCACCAATCCGGACAGGCAGATCGGGTTCGAAGATTTCACCGTCACCGGCGGCGAGGGCGGATTCCACTGCGAGCTCAAGGGCAAGATGAGCGGCGGAAGCCAAATGACGCCGACCCAGATACGTCAGTTCGAAGACGCACTCCGCGCCCGGCTCGATTTCATCTACGCGTCTTCGAACTACATGAATCAGCTCGACCAACAGCGCGAGCTCGATTGGGCGAAGCTGTCCTGCGCGAAGCCTGAGCCGACGCCGGCGACCGCGCAGGAAAAAGCCGACCGCGAGGCGAAGGCGCGCGAAAAGATGCAGAAAGAAATCGAGCGTCGCCGCGCGCACCAGCCGCAGACGGATACGCAATAACCGACCGCCGATGGATTCACTGTCCGCCGGACCCGCGTTCGCGGCGACGCGACGCGCGCCACTCGCGGCGGCGCGTCCTGCGCCGCCGATTCGCCGTCCCGTCTTCACCTCGCTCCCGACGCTCGCGCTCTACGTGCATTTGCCGTGGTGCATCCGCAAGTGCCCGTACTGCGACTTCAACTCGTACGAGGCAAGCGAAAGGCGGATTCGACGAAGCGGCCTACGTCGACGCGCTGCTGCGCGATCTCGAAACCGAGGTCCCGCTCGCGCAAGGCCGCGCGCTCGCGAGCGTGTTCATCGGCGGCGGGACGCCGAGCTTGTTCTCGGGCTCCGCGATCGCTCGGCTGCTTGCGGGAGTGCGCGAGCGGTTGGATGTCGCAGCGCCGGCCGAGGTGACGCTCGAGGCGAATCCTGGTGCGGTCGAGGCCGTGCGTTTCGCCGAGTATCGCGACGCGGGCGTGAACCGATTGTCGATCGGCGTGCAGAGCTTTCGCGCCGACCAGCTTCGGCGGCTCGGACGCGTGCACGGGCCCGACGAAGCGGTGCGCGGCGATCGACCTCGCGCGCGCCGCGGGCTTCGAGAGCTTCAACGTCGATCTCATGTACGCGCTGCCCGACGACGACGTCGACGGGCGCGCTCTCGGACTTGCACGCCGCACTCGAGCGACGGCCGCCGCATCTCTCGTGGTACCAGCTCACGCTCGAGCCGAACACCGCGTTTCATCGCAAGCCGCCGCCGTTGCCGGCAGAGGAACTCGTGCTCGAGATGGAACGCCGCGGCCGCGAGCTGCTCGCCGAGCGGGGCTATCGGCGTTACGAGGTGTCGGCCTACGAGCGATCGGGCCGCTGCGCGCACAACTTGAACTACTGGCGCTTCGGCGACTATCTCGGCATCGGTGCCGGCGCGCACGGCAAGGTCACGCTGCTCGGTGACGGCGCTATCGAGCGGCGCGCGAAGACGCGCAATCCGCGCACTTACCAGAGTGCGGCTGGAACGGCCGCGGCAGTTGCGGTCGAACGCATCGAGGATGCGGGCCAAGTCGCCGTCGAGCTCCTGATGAACGCGTTGCGCTTGCCCGAGGGAGTGCCGGTCGCGCTGTTCGAAGAGAGAGCGGGGCAGGCCGTTGGCGCGATCGAGCAGGGGCTCCACGCGGCGCGCGCACGCGGTTGGCTCGCGGACGAGCCAGGCGTGTTGCGGCCAACCGCGTCGGGCCTCGAAGTGCTGAATCGCTTGCTCGGCCTGTTCTGCTGAGCCAATAATCGCGCTGGACAACGATAAGCCGACAACAATAAGAAGGAGTCGAGCATGACTGCCAAGCGATGGGCCGCCCTTGCCGCTGTAGCGGCGCTCTGGTCTCTAGTCGCGGCGGCGCAGACCCGTCCCGCGCCGCCGGCCACGCCGCGGATCTACATTTTCGACAATGGCGCGATCAAGGGCCTGGATCCCGCGCTGTTCAACTTCAAGCGCGAGGAGCTCAAAGAGGTCGACTTCATCGACGTGTCGTATCTGATCGTGCACCCGCGCGGCACGTTGATGTTCGACTCGGGCGAGATCGCGGACGCCAAGTTCAAGGACGGCCAGCCGGTCACCGAGGGCGTCATGTCAGCGAGCAAGCCGCTGCTCCCGCAGCTCGCGGCGGCGGGATACAAGCCCGCCGACATCGACTATTTCGCGCTGTCGCACTATCACGGCGACCACACGGGCAACGCGAACCAGTTCGCGGGCGCGACGTGGATCGTGCAGAAGGCGGATCGCGACTTCATGTTCGGCGTGATTCCGCAGGGCACGATCATCGACGTCGACTCGTTCAGCAAGCTCAAGGACGCGAAGACGAAGATTCTGAACAACGAGAACTTCGACGTGTTCGGCGACGGCACGGTCGTAATGATGTCGACGCCGGGACACACGCCGGGACATCAGGTTCTTGCGGTCAAGCTCGCGCACCGCGGGCTCGTCGTGCTCGCAGGCGACCTCTACCACTATCCCGAGGAGCGCACGACGGGTCGCATTCCGACGTTCGAGTTCAACGCGGAGCAGTCGAAAGCGTCGCGCGCGAAGATCGAGCAATTCGTGAAGGACAACAAGGCCGAGCTCTGGATCGAGCACGACATCGCGACACACGCGAAGCTGCCGCGCTCGCCGCAGTACGTCGACTAGCCGCGGCGCCCTTCGGCCGGAGCCGTTGCCGCTAGGTCGAGCGGAAGCCTATTCGCGCGTGTGAGCCGTCGCAGAACGGCTTCGTGTTGCTCGCGCCGCAGCGGCACAGCTTCGCGTTCGTCACGCGCGCGATCATCCGGCCCGTGCCGGCCGTGATCTCGAGGTTGCCGCGGATCTGCAGCGGCCCGTCGAGCTGCGGATCGATCGCGAGCGGGCCGTCGCGCTCGGCCAGCATGGCCGTCTGCGTCCCCGTGGCCGGCTCGCCGGTCGCGCCGAACTTCACCTCATGGTGCGAGCCGTCGCAGAACGGCTTGTTCTTCGACGCGCCGCAGCGGCAAAGAGTCGCGCGAAACCCCGCAGCCCTGCCATCGAGGCGAATGTCCGCGCGTACGGCGTACGGCCCCGCTTCGCGTACCGCGATCAGATTCACGGGCGGCGCGGTTTCGTCGGGCCGGCCGTCCTTGCGCCGATAGCGGATCGCGCCGGACGGGCAGACGTGCGCGATCTCGGCGAGCAGCTCGACGTCCATGGAGTCCGGGTTGATCCACGGGCCCTCGATGTTTGCGATGAACACCTTCGGCGCGCCGGTCACGCAGTGGCGAGCGTGTATGCACTTGCTGCCGTCGTAGAGCAGGGTGAGCTTCGCGCCATCGATCTCGTCGATGCCGTCCACGACGCGAGGCGGCGGCGGCGTGGGGCTTGCGGCCGAGGCGCCGCCCGCGGCAGGTGTCGCGGACGCAGGGGTCGAAGCGGCAATCGGCGGGTCGCTCGCGCGGCCGCCGTTCGTGCCGGCGCTCGCGGTGCCAACCGGCACCACGATGGATGGCTCGGCGAGCGCAGTGAAGCCGCGCTCGCCGCGTTGCGCGAGGTCGGCGAGCACGCGGGCGGCGGAGCTCATTCGCGCGTCCGGATTCGCGGCGCACGCGGCAGCGGTCGCGAGCTCCCGGAGCCGTTCGACGAAATAGCGCCGCGCGCTCGGGCCGCGCGGCAGCGGCGCCGAGTCGCGCAGGATCGCGAACGAGATGCCCGCATTGCAGTGCGGATTCGACGGTCCAGCGGGCAGCCGCGCTGCACGCTCGCCCAGGAACGTGACGGCTCGCATCGTGCCGAGGGCAAGGTCGATCGCGAGAGATTTTTCCGGCGACGGCCTCGGCACCGTGTAGGCGTACGCGATCAACCGTAGCATCAGCATGTAGCCGGTGTTCGCGAGGTCGACCGTGACGGCGGCGTCCTCGTTCTCGATCCAGACTCGGCCCGCAGGCCGCATCGGCGTGCGCTGGACGGGGTTCGTCGCTGCCGGAAAGGCCGGCTTGAAGCTCGGGTTCGCGCGCTCGAGTGCGCGCATCTCTTCGCGGACCGAGAGGAACTTTTGGAAGTGCGAGCCAAGCGATGTCGTTGGCGCGCCTTCCCCCTGCTCGATGATCGCCTTGAGCGCGGCGAGCGCGGTCTTCGCGCAGATCACGGGCTTCGCGCCTACGAGTTCGATCTCCGTCGTCGACAGCTGCAGCGCAGGGTCGCCACAAAATGCCGCCGCCTCACCGTGATGGGCGACGAACTGGCCGAGCCGCTCGCCGAGCGTGGCGTAGAACGTGCCGACGGTGTCGTAGTCGACGCCCATCGGCGTCAGCCGGCTTCTCGCGCTGCCGCGGCGGAATACGAACTCGGGTGCGAAACCTTCGCCGTCGGGCTCGGCCGAGCCCTCGGGCCGCTCGAGATAGATGAAGTGCTGGAGCACCGCGTCGTTGAACGGGGCGAGCTTCACGACGACGCCAGCCGGCAGCGCGCCGGGATCGAGGGGGAAGTTGCCGCGACCGAAGCGAGGCGAGCCGCCGAGCGCGGACGTGATGTTCCACACGGCCGTCAGGTGGCCCATTTCCTCGATC
This sequence comes from uncultured Gammaproteobacteria bacterium, assembly GCA_963841645.1. Taxonomy (GTDB): domain Bacteria; phylum Pseudomonadota; class Gammaproteobacteria; order Steroidobacterales; family Rariloculaceae; genus FEN-1219. The sequence goes on from CAWJDS010000005.1 coordinate 459,296, forward strand.
GCGACTCGCACGATCGTCGCGCGCCAGCGCGCGACCGCGGCGGCCTCGGCGCTCGTGAGACCCTCGTCCTCTCCGGAGCGCAAGCTGAACGCCGCATAGAGGTACGTGCACATCAAGTTGTGCTCGAGCTCCGCAGCTTCGTAGAGCGCGTGCAGCAGCTGTTCGCGGCTCGGTACCGTCGACGTGTCCATCATGCGTCTCTTGGCAACATTATTTACCACAGATCCCGTCGGCGGATTGGTTACACCTTCGTGTGCCGTCGACCGACCGAAGACTTATGGCATAGTTGGCTGGTCATCTCGGCCCGACCGAGGCATGGAGCGCAGATGAATCAAGCCCGCCACGATCTCGCGGTACCCGTTCAAGCCACCGACCACGCTCTCGGACCGGAGCACGCGCCCGTGATCGTCGTCGAATACGGCGACTTCGAGTGCCCGCAATGTAAAGCCGCCGCGCCGGCCGTCAAGATGCTGCTCGAGAACTACACGGAGAAGGTGCGCTTCGTTTTTCGGCACTTCCCGCTCCAAGACGCGCATCCCCACGCGCTCGCAGCCGCCGAGGCCGCCGAATGCGCGGGCGAGCAGGGCAAGTTCTGGGAGATGTGCGATCTATTGTTCGCCAATCAAACCCACTTGCAGGACAAGCACCTACATGCCTACGCGGATCGGCTCGGGCTCGACATGGCGCAGTTCACCGCGGAGATGGACGACCACGTGTACTTGCAGCGCATCCGCGAGCAGATCGACGGCGGCAAACGCAGCCGCGTGCGCGGCACGCCGGGGTTTTTCGTGAACGGAACGATCCAGGACGTGTCGTTCGAGCTGCACGCATTGTTCGACGCGACGGAAGCCGCACTTCACGCTCCACGAGGCGGCCCTCGCTCGAGGTAAGTCCGATGCAGCTCGGCATGATTGGCGTCGGCAGGATGGGCGGGAACATGACGCTCCGCCTGCTCGCCGCGGGTCACGAGTGCGTCGCGTTCGCGCTCAAGTCCGACAAGGTCGAGCCGCTGCAGGCCGCGGGCGCGACGATCACGACGACGCTCGCGGATTTCATCGCGAAGTTGCGCGCGCCGCGTGCCGTGTGGCTCATGATTCCGGCAGCCGCCGTGGACGGCGTGATCCGCGATCTCACGCCGTTGCTCGCACGCGGCGACGTGCTGATCGACGGCGGCAACTCGCACTACGTCGACGACATCCGCCGGGCATCGGAGCTCGAGGCGCTCGGATTGCATTATCTCGATGTCGGCACGAGCGGCGGCGTTTGGGGCCGCGAGAACGGCTACTGCCAGATGGTCGGCGGCGAGCCGGATGTCGTCGCGCGGCTTGCGCCGATCTTCGGCGCGCTCGCGCCAGGCGGCGGAACGCCGGCGTCCACCGAGCGGCCGGCCACAACGAGCCGCCAACACGGGGGCGAGCAAAGCTCCCGTGAGCACGGCGCCGCAGGGTTGGCTGCATTGCGGCTCCCACGGCGCCGGCCACTTCGTGAAGATGGTCCACAACGGTATCGAGTACGGCCTCATGGCGGCATACGCCGAAGGGCTGAACCTGCTCAAGCACGCGAATGCCGGGCTCGTCACGAGGGCTGTGGACGCGGAGACGACGCCGCTCAAGCATCCCGAGCTATTTTCGTATCAGTTCGACCTCGCGGCGATCGCCGAGGTGTGGCGGCACGGAAGCGTCGTCCGATCGTGGCTGCTCGACCTTGCGGCCGCGGCGCTCGAGCGCGACGGGAATCTCGGCGGCTTCCAGGGTCAAGTGGCCGACTCGGGCGAGGGGCGCTGGACGATCGACGCGGCGATCGAATCGGGCGTGCCGGTGCCCGTGCTCGCGACGGCGTTGTTCGCTCGCTTCAGCTCGCGCGGTGAGGACGAGTTCGCGAACCGACTGCTGTCGGCGATGAGGCTCGAGTTCGGCGGCCACGTCGAGCGTCCCGCCGACGCGGGCGCCGCAAAGAAGTGACGCGATGAAGGACGGCATCGCCGACGCCCTCGTGCTGTTCGGTGCAACCGGCGACCTCGCGCACAAGAAGATCTACCCCGCGCTCCAGTCGATGATCCGGCACGGCGCGCTCACGGTGCCGGTGGTCGGCGTCGCGCGCTCGGACTTCAACCTCGAGCGGTTCGAGGAGCTGATCCGCGACAGCCTCGAGCAGAGCCACGGCGGGCTCGATGCCGACGCGTTCGGGAAGTTGCGCAAGTTACTGCGCTACGTCGACGGCGATTACCGCGAACCGGCGACGTTCACCGCGCTGCGCAAGACGCTCGACGGTTCCGCGCACCCGCTGCATTATCTGGCGCTGCCGCCGAGCTTGTTCGCGACCGTCGCCGATAATCTTCGCGAGTCGGGCTGTGCGGACGGCGCGCGCGTGGTCGTCGAGAAACCGTTCGGGCGCGATCTGCAGTCGGCGCGCGAGCTCAACGAGTCCCTGCACAGAACGTTCGCCGAGCCCGACGTGTTCCGGATCGACCACTACCTCGGCAAGGAGTCCGTGCAAAACCTGCTGTTCTTTCGGTTCGCGAACGCGTTCCTCGAGCCGATCTGGAACCGCAACTTCGTCGACCGCGTCGAGGTCACGATGGCCGAGTCGTTCGGCGTGCAGACGCGGGGCAAGTTCTACGAGGAGGTCGGCGCGATTCGCGACGTCGTCCAGAACCACCTGCTGCAAGTCGTCGCCCATCTCGCGATGGAGCCCCCGGTTGGGCACACGTCGGATGCGGTGCTCGACGAGAAGGCGAAGGTGTTCAAGGCGATCCGCACCCTGTCGCCCGACGATCTCGTGCTGCGGCCAGTACGTCGGGCTATCGCAGCGAGGAGGGCGTCGCGCCGGACTCGAACGTCGAGACGTACGCGGCCGTGCGTCTGCACCTCGACTCGTGGCGCTGGGCCGGCGTGCCGTTCTACCTGCGTGCGGGGAAGAAGCTCGCGACGACGTGCACCGAAGTATTCGTCGCGCTCAAGCCTCCGCCGCAGCAGATCTTCAGCGACTCGGTGTATGAGACACCGAACTATCTGCGCTTCCGGCTTGGGCCCGACAAGGTGTCGATCGCGCTCGGAGCAGTCGCGAAGAAGTCGGGCCCTGAGATGGCCGGGCGCGACGTCGAGCTCTTCGTCGCGAATTCCGGCGAGGACGAGATGGACGCGTACGAGCGGTTGATCGGCGCGGCGCTGCACGGCGACACGTCGCTGTTCGCGCGCGAGGACGGCGTGCTCGAGGAATGGCGCATCGTGGATCCGATTCTCCACTCGGCGCAACCCGTGCACCTCTATGAGCCGGGCAGCTGGGGACCCGCGGAGGCCGACGAATTGATCTGCACGTGGCGCAGGATTTGAACGTCGAGCTCGCGATCGAGGTTCTGCCGGACCCGGACGCCGTCGCGGCACGGGGCGCCGAGCTGCTAGCGAGCTATCTCGAAGAAGACGCTGCGCGCGGCGGCGCGACGCTCGCGCTGAGCGGCGGGCGCACGCCGCAGAACGTCTTCGAGCGGCTCGCGCAGCTCGAGCTGCCGTGGGATCGCATCGCGGTATTCCAGGTCGACGAGCGGATCGCGCCGGCGAACCATGCCGATCGCAACCGCACGCAAGCCGCCGCCGCGTTTCGCGCGCCGATCGAACGTCATCCCAAGAGCTTTCGCTGGATGCCGGTCGAGGAGCGGGACTTCGACGCGGCGGCTCGCCGTTACGCCGATGCACTCCGGGCCGCGGCCGGATCGCCGCCCGCCCTCGGCACCGTGCACCTCGGCCTCGGCGCCGACGGCCACACCGCATCGCTTTTCCCGGGCTCGCCGCTCGTGGCCGAGCGGAAGCGCGACGTCGTCGTGACGGAGCCGCACCTCGGACGGCGACGGATGACGCTCACGCTGCGCGTGTTGAACCGCGCGCGCCGCATCCTCTGGCTCGTGACGGGGGCGGACAAGCGGACCGCACTCGCCGGCCTCGTCGCGGGCGACGCCCGCGTCGTCGGCAGCCGCGTGCGACGCGACGGCGCGCTCGTGCTGGCCGATGCGGAAGCGGCAGCGGACCTCGCAGTGCGCTGACGCCGTTTCTTTTTGCCGCGAGTCCGCGCGCCGTCGTGCGCGTCCCGGCCAACGCTATACTCGCGCGCATCGACGCAAGCAAGACATCGCCGTGGCCAACGTCGACCAGCACTACGATGAGGTTCTGTCGGACGTCTACTCGTGGATGTACGGCGGGTACGATGCCGCGCTCGCGCGCTACACCGATTTCTTCAGGACCCGAGGGATCACGCCCGTGCGCTCCGGTCGCGCGGTCGATCTCGGCGCCGGCTGCGGATTCCAGTCCATTCCGCTTGCGCGGCTCGGCTTCGCGGTGACCGCGATCGACATCGATCGCAAGTTGCTCGACGAGCTGCATCGGAACGCGGGCGACTTGGGTCTAGCGATCGTGCGCGGCAACCTGCTCGACTTCGAGCGGCACCTGCTCGGACCGATCGAGCTCGCGGTATGCATGGTCGACACGCTCGTGCATCTCGAGTCGAAAGCGGACGTGGTCGATTTGTTTGCAAAGGTCCATCGGGCGCTCGAGCGCGGCGGCCGATTCGTCATCACGTTACCGTGATCTGTCGCGCGAGGCGCTGGAGCTCGACCGGTTCATTCCCGTGCGCAGCGACGAGACCACGATCCTGACGTGCTTCCTCGAGTACGAGCCCGAGACCGTCAAGGTTCACGACCTTCTCTACCGGAAGGTCGACGGCCAGTGGGCGTACGCCAAGAGCTTCTACCGCAAGCTCCGGCTCGCGCAGGCCTGGGTCGAGGAAGGGCTGCGCGAGGCCGGGTTTTCGCTGACCGAGGCGACCGTCGAACGCGGTTTCGTCACGCTCGTTGCAACGCGTTAAAAAGAAATAAGGAGTCGCACGTATGCCCCTCATGAAACCGGATCTCGATTTCGTGTTCGGGCTCAAGGCGCAACTCGGCGAGATGGTCGTGATCGGCGAGTCCCCCGAGGGGCTGCGCCGGATGATCCCGATCGTCGACGGTACGTTCGACGGGCCGAACGTGCGGGGCGAAGTGCTCGGCGGCGGCGCGGACTGGCAGTACGTGCGCAGCGACGGCGTCACGATCGCCGAAGCCGTCTATCTGCTCAAGGCGAACGACGGCACGCTGATCCAGATCCGCAATCGCGGAGTGCGTCATGGTCCGGCCGAGGTGATCCAGCGACTGACCGAAGGCGAGCACGTGGATCCGTCGGAATACTACTTTCGCGCCTCGCCGACCTTCCTCGTCTCGCCCGGGCCGCACGATTGGCTCAACAAGGGCGTGTTCGTGGCAACGGGCGCGCGGTACGCGCGCGCGATCGAGCTGTGGTTCTATCGCGTGACGTGATGCGTGCGTTCTCCGGCGGCAGTCGCCGGAAACCGAGACGCACCGCGTTGACCTGCTGCGGGGCGCGCCCGATCATCGCGCCATGTTGGCGATAGCAGCAGCGCTCGCACTCGTGGCGGCGCAGGGGCAGGCGCTCGAGCTCGCGTATTCGGACGAGGCCGGGCTCGCATCGGTCGAAGCGCAGTGGGAGGGTCACCGTTTCCCGCTCGTGAAGCACGACGCGCGTTGGATTGCGGTGGTCGGCGTCGACCTCGATGCGAAGGCGGGCGCTCATGCGGCCGAGGTCACGTTCCGCTACGGCGACGGCCGATCGCGCAGCGTTCGCGAGCCCGTCACGGTCAACGCGCAGAAGTTTCCGACCACCGAGCTCAAGGTCGAGGACCGCTACGTCGAGCTCAGCCCCGAGGACGCCGCACGTGCGGCGCGCGAGGCGCAAGAGACCGACGCGATCTACGCGACGCTGACGTCCGAGTGCTATTGGAGCGCGCCGTTCGTCGCCCCGATCCACGGCGCCAAGGACGGCCGCAACTTCGGCCACCGCCGGGTGTTCAACGGGCAGCCGCGCGCGCCGCACTCGGGCGCGGACCTGCGCGCGGACGTCGGCACGCCGGTTTACGCATCGAACCGCGGCCGCGTGGTGCTCGCGAAGGACCTCTTCTACAGCGGCAACGCTGTGATCATCGACCACGGCGCTCGGTGTCTATACGATGTATCTGCATCTCTCGAAGATCGACGTCGCGCCGGGCGCGATCGGTCGAGCGCGGTCAACTGCTCGGGCTCGCGGGCGCGACGGGCCGGGTGACCGGGCCGCACCTGCACTGGGGCGTGCGGATCGTCGACGCGCGCGTGGATCCGTTCTCGCTTCTGAAGCTCGGGGCGCAGCCGCCGCCGGCCGGTGCCGACCGCAAAGACTAGGGCAACCTTCTACCGCCGCGTCGGGGTTTTTGTTAGCATAGCCGCGCTTTTACGGTGCGTCGGCTCGTTAGCCGCCAGCGAAGTCCACTGAGGATCAGCTGGTTAGGGCTGGAAGTTAACCAAGATGGTTAGTTAGCAAGCCCCTCACGGGGCTTTTTGTTATCTGGTCCGGCCCGCGCCGCGTCAGCGTGGGGCCAGCGAGGACGACGGAGAATGGGCCCTGGGCCCATTTTTTGTTTGAGAGCGATGGGTCAAACGGTCGACAAAGAGAGATTGATCGCGCTCCTCGAGCCGCCGCTCGCGGCGCTCGGCTTCGAGTTGGCCGATTTGGACGTGCACTTGGGCCGACGAGGATTGTTGCGGCTCTTCATCGACCGCGAGGCCGGAGTGAAGCTCGAGGACTGCGAGCGGGTCAGCGAGCAGCTCGGGGCGTGGCTCGACGTCGAGGATCCGCTGCCGGGCAGCTACGTGCTCGAAGTGTCGTCGCCGGGCTTCGATCGCCGGCTGCGCACGCTGGCGCACTTCGCGCGTTTCGCGGGCGAGCGCGCGAAGGTGGAGCTGAAGGACGCACGCGAGGGTCGGCGCAATTTGATCGGGAAGCTCGCGGGAACGGACGCCGGACGCGTGCTGATCGATGTGGACGGCGAAGTTTGGCGAGTGCCTTTGAACGACATCGCTATGGCGCGACTTGCGCCGCAGGCTTGATGGTGGAAGCGACATGAGTAAAGAGATTCTGATGGTTGTCGACGCGGTCTCGAACGAGAAGGGCGTCGAGAAGAACGTGATCTTCGAGGCGATCGAGGCCGCGCTCGCGTCCGCGACCCGCAAGCGCTACGGCGACGACATCGAGGTCCGCGTCGCGATCGACCGCGCTACCGGCGAATACGAGACGTTCCGGCGCTGGAAGGTGTTCGCCGACGACTCGAAGGAGCTCGAGGAGCCGGCGCGCGAGCTGCGCCTCGAGGACGCGGTCGACGTCGATCCCAAGGCCGAGATCGGCGGCTATGTCGAGCAGCCGATGCCGTCCGTCGAATTCGGCCGCATCGCGGCTCAAACCGCGAAGCAGGTGATCGTGCAGAAGGTTCGCGAGGCCGAGCGCGAGCAAGTCGTCGACGCGTACAAGGATCGCGCCGGCGAGCTCGTGAGCGGCATCGTGAAGCGGGTCGACCGCAACGGCGCCTACGTCGACCTCGGCAGCAACGCCGAGGGCTTCATCCCGCGCGAGGACTTGATTCCCCGCGAGCCGATCAAGCCGCAGGACCGCATCAAGAGCCTGCTGCGCGAGGTGCGTGCGGAGCCGCGCGGCCCGCAGCTGTTCCTCACCCGCACTTCGCCGAAATTCCTGATCGAGCTCTTCAAGATCGAGGTGCCCGAAGTCGGCCAAGGGCTCATCGAGATCCTTGGCGCGGCTCGCGACGCCGGCTTGCGCGCGAAGATCGCGGTGCGCAGCAACGACAACCGCATCGATCCGGTCGGCGCGTGCGTCGGCATGCGCGGCTCGCGCGTCCAGGCGGTCTCGAACGAGCTCGCCGGCGAGCGCGTAGACATCATCCTCTACGACGAGAACCCGGCCCAGTTCGTGATCAACGCGATGTCGCCGGCCGAGGTGCACGTCCATCGTCGTCGACGAAGACACGCACAGCATGGATCTCGCGGTCGATGAGGAGAAGCTGTCGCAGGCGATCGGCCGCGGCGGCCAGAACATCCGGCTCGCGAGCGAGCTCAGCGGTTGGCAGCTCAACGTGATGACGGAGTCGGCGGCGGAAGAGAAGAGCGACAAGGAAGCGCGCGCGCTCGTCGAGAACTTCATGAAGGAGCTCGACGTCGACGAGGACGTCGCGACGATCCTCGTGCAGGAAGGTTTCTCGTCGCTCGAGGAGATCGCTTACGTCCCGGCGAGCGAGCTGAACGGCATCGAGGAGTTCACGCCGGAGATCGTGAACGAGCTCCGCTCGCGGGCGCGCGACGTGTTGATCACGCAGGCGATCGTGACGGAGGAAGTCATCGACCAAGCGGAGCCGGCCGAAGACCTGCTCGCGCTCGAGGGTATGGATCGCGAGCTCGCACTGACGCTCGCAAGCCGCGGCATCGTGACGCGCGAGGACCTCGCGGAGCAGGCCGTTGACGACCTCGGCGAGATCGACGTCGAGCCGGAGCGTGCTGCCAAGCTGATCATGGCAGCACGTGCGCATTGGTTCGACGGCGAGCAGCAGGCGAAGTAGGCAAGGAGACGGCGGATGGCGGAAGTGACGGTCGCGGACTTTGCGAAGGTACTAAAGGTACCGGTCGATCGTTTGCTCGTGCAGCTCGACGAAGCCGGCATAAAGGTCGGCGGCGCCGATGCTGTCATCAGCGAGGACGCGAAGCTCGAGCTGCTGACGCACTTGCGCAAGACGCACGGCCGCAAGGACGCCGGCGAATCGGCCCCGCGCCGCATCACGCTGAACCGCAAGTCGTCGAGCGAGATCAAGCTCGGCAGCAGCCAAGGCCGCGCGCGCACGGTCAACGTCGAGGTTCGCCAGAAGCGCACTTACATCAAGCGCGACGTGCTCGAGGAGCAGGCCCGCAAGCAACAGGAAGAGCTCGACGCGGTTCGCCGCGCAGACGAGGAGGCTCGCACCGCCGTCGAGCGCGAGGCGCAGGCCAAGCGCGACGCCGAGGAGCGCGAGCGCAAGGCCGAAGAGGCCCGCGAGGCCGAGGAGCGCCGCCGCGCCGAGGAAGAGAAGCGCCGCGCGCAGCAGGCCGACGAGGAGGCGCAGAAGCGCGCCGACGAAGAACGCAAGCGTGCTGCGGTGTCGGAAAAGGAAGCGCAGCAGCGTGCGGACGCCGAGAGGGCACGCCAGAAGCTCAAGAAGGAGCGGATGGTCGAGGAGCCCGGCGAAGCGGACCCAGACCATACCCTGCACGTCGCCGACGGCATGACGGGGCGACGCCGCAAGAAGAAGGCGCGCCGACGCTCGGTCGCAGTCAGCCTCGATCCGCAGCACGCGTTCGAGCGGCCGACGGCGCCGGTCGTGCGCGAGGTCGAGATCGGCCAGACGATCACAGTCGCCGAGCTCGCGGCGAAGATGGCCGTCAAGGGAGCCGAGGTCATCAAGGCGCTCATGAAGATGGGCATGATGGTGACCATCAACCAAGCGCTCGACCAAGACACGGCGATCCTCGTCGTCGAGGAGATGGGCCACACGGCGACGGCGCGCAAAGAGACCGCGATCGAGGACAAGCTCGCCGAGGCCGTCGTGGAGGCCGAGGGCGACGCCCAGCAGGTGCCGCGCGCGCCCGTCGTGACGATCATGGGCCACGTCGACCACGGCAAGACGTCGTTGCTCGACTACATTCGCCGCACGCGCGTTGCGGCCGGTGAGGCCGGCGGAATCACGCAGCACATTGGCGCGTACAACGTGCAGACGCCGAAGGGCAAGATCACGTTCCTCGACACGCCGGGCCACGCGGCATTCACCGCGATGCGCGCGCGCGGCGCGCGCGTGACGGACATCGTCGTGCTCGTGGTTGCAGCCGACGACGGCGTGATGCCGCAGACGATCGAGGCGATCCAGCACGCGAAGGCGGCGGACGTGCCGATCGTCGTCGCGATCAACAAGATCGACAAATACGGCGCAGATCCGGCCCGAGTCCGCAACGAGCTCGTAACGCAGGAGCTGATACCCGAAGAGTACGGCGGCGAGACGATGTTCGTGAACGTTTCCGCGCAGACGGGCGAGGGCGTCGACAAGCTGCTCGAGGCGCTGCTGCTGCAGGCCGAGGTGCTCGAGCTCAGGGCGCCGGACACCGGGCCGGCCGCGGGCGTCGTGCTGGAATCGAGCTTGGAGCGCGGCCGCGGCGCGGTCGCGACGGTGCTCATCAACAAGGGCAAGCTCCAGATCGGCGACATCCTGCTCGCGGGCCATGAGTACGGCCGCATTCGCGCGATGTTCGACGAGTCCGGAGCCCAGATTCCCGAGGCAGGGCCGTCGACGCCGGTCGTGGTGCTGGGTCTATCCGGCACGCCGCTCGCCGGTGACGACGTCCAAGTCGTCGCGGACGATCGTCAGGCGCGCGACGTCGCGCAGTTCCGGCAGGCGCGCGAGCGCGACACGAAGCTCGCGCAGCAGCAGGCGACGAAGCTCGAGAACGTGTTCAGCCAGATGGCCGCCGGCGGCAAGCCGACGATCACGCTGGTGATCAAGGCCGACGTGCACGGCAGCTCCGAGGCTCTGAAAGATGCGCTCGAGAAGGTCTCTTCCGACGACGTGAAGGTCACGGTGGTCGGCTCCGGCGTCGGCGGCATCACCGAGTCGGACGTGCAGCTCGCCGCGACCTCGAAGGCGATCATCCTCGGTTTCAACGTGCGTGCGGACGCGGGCGCGCGCGATGCGATCAAGGAAAGCGGTGTCGACATCCGCTACTACAGCATCATTTACGAGGCGATCGACGACATCAAAGCGGCCGCGAGCGGCTTGCTCGCGCCCGAAGTTCGCGAGCAGATCGTGGGGCTCGCCGAGGTGCGCGAGGTCTTCCGCTCGCCGAAGTTCGGCAACGTCGCGGGCTGCATGGTCATCGACGGCTACGTGCGGCGCAGCAACCCGATTCGCGTGCTGCGCGACAACGTGGTGATCTACGAAGGGCAGCTCGAATCGCTGCGCCGCTTCAAGGACGACGTGAACGAGGTTCGTGCCGGTACGGAATGCGGTATCGGCGTGCGTAATTACAACGACGTCAAGGTCGGCGACCAGATCGAGTGCTACGAGCGGACCGAAGTCGCGCGTAAGGTCGTGTAACGATGGCGAACGAGAGCTCGCGGAAGAACAAGGTCGCAGCCGAGATCCAACGGCTCGTCAACGAGCTGCTGCGCGGCGAGGTCAAGGATCCGCGCTTGACGGGCGCGACCGTGAGCGCGGTCGAGGTGAGCGGCGACCTCGGCGTCGCGACCATCTTTTTCAGCACGATCGCTCTCGACGACGACCCGGCCGATATCCGCGAGGGCTTCGAGAAGGCCCGCGGCTTCCTGCGCGCGCGAGTCGGCCAGGCGCTCGGCCTGCGGCGCGTGCCGGAGCTGCGCTTCCGCCACGACACCAGCGCGCGTCGCAGTGTCGAGATGGGCCGGCTGATCGACGAAGCCGGCGCGGACCGCGCTCGCGACTGAGCCGGAGCGCCGGTGCCGGCCACCAGCACGCGCGGCAGGGACGTCCGCGGGATCCTGCTGCTCGATAAGCCGCGCGGTCTCACCTCCAATCGACGCCCTTCAGCACGTCAAGCGTTTGTACGGCGCGCGCGAAGGCGGGCCACACCGGCAGTCTCGATCCGCTCGCAACCGGCATGCTGCCGATCTGCTTCGGCGCCGGCGACGCGACTCGGCGGCTTCCTGCTCGACGCGGAAAAGGCATACCGGGTCACGGCGCGCTTCGGCGTCGCGACCGACACCGCCGACGCCGATGGCGCGGTCACCGAACGGGTCGATGAGCCGCGGCCGACGGTAGCCGCCCTGCGCGACGTTCTCGGACCGGTTCCTCGGCGAGATTGATCAAGTCCCGCCGATGTACTCGGCTCTGAAGCAGCGCGGCCAGCGACTCTATGAGCTCGCGAGACGCGGCGTCGTCGTCGAGCGGGAGCCGCGCCGCGTGACGATCTTCGAGCTTACGCTCGAGCGCTATGAGTGGCCGGACGCGGAGATGTACGTGCGCTGCTCGAAGGGCACGTACGTGCGCTCGCTCGTCGTCGATCTTGCAGCTGCGCTCGGAACGGTCGCACATGTCGCGGAACTGCGCCGCGTCGCGGTCGAGCCGTTCGGCGGCGAGCCCATGGCGACGGTCTCGGAGCTCGAGGCGCTCGCGGCCTCCGGCGGAACTGACCGCGCTCGACGCGCGGCTCTTGCCGCCAGACCGCGCGCTCGCGGGTTGGCCCGAGGTTCTGTTGTCGGGCGATGCAGCCGAGCGGCTTGCGCATGGCCAATCGGTGGCCGCGGATCCGGCTTGGCCACAGGGCCGCGTGAAGGTCTATCGCGAGCCGCGCGAGCTATTGGCCATCGGCGAGATCACGCCCGATCGGCGCTTGGCTCCGCACCGAGTCTTCGTGCGGTAGCCGCCGAATTGCGCTCTCGTCGGCCCATCGATCGATCGTCGCGCTTTACGACGTTAAGTGATTGGAGCGGCGGTGATTCTTGGGTAGAATGCCCGGCTTCGTGGAATAGGCCAGAAAATAAGCCGCCGGATAACGCGGCTGGAGACGACTAGCATGCCCCTCAAGACGGACAAGAAATCCGCCATCATCGGCGAGTACGGTCGAGGCCCTGCGGACACCGGATCGCCAGAAGTCCAAGTGGCGTTGCTGTCGGCGCGGATCACGCAGCTCTCGGAGCACTTCACGGGTCACGAGAAGGATCACCACTCGCGCCGCGGTTTGCTCAAGATGGTGAATCAGCGCCGCAAGCTACTCGATTACCTGAAGCAGGCCGATCAGACCCGCTATCAGGACCTGATCAGCCGCCTCGGTCTGCGGCGTTGAAGCTCGATTTTCGTGTCTCAGAGCCGGTTCGCCCGGCTCTGAGCGTTTTCAGAATCACCGCGCAGACTCGCAGTTCCGAGTCCGATCGGAGCGCCTCTGCCGTTCGCAAGGAAATATCCAGTGAAAGTTACCAGAACGTTCAAGTACGGCGCCCACGACGTCACGATCGAAACGGGCGTCGTCGCACGGCAGGCTGATGGCGCGGTCATGGTCAACATGGCCGACACCGTCGTTTTGGTCACGGCCGTCGGCGCAGAAGAAGGACGTCGCGGACCGCGACTTCTTCCCGCTCACCGTCAATTACCAAGAAAGGACTTACGCCGCGGGACGCATACCGGGCGGGTTCTTCAAGCGCGAAGGCCGGCCGAGCGAAAAAGAGACGCTGACGTCACGGCTGATCGACAGGCCGATCCGGCCGCTGTTCCCGGACGGCTTCATGCGCGAGGTCCAGGTGATCGCGACCGTGCTGTCGATGAACACCGAAGTCGACTCCGACATCCCGGCGATGCTCGGCGCGTCGGCCGCGCTGGCGCTGTCGGGTTTGCCGTTCCTCGGTCCGATCGGCGGTGCCCGAGTCGGTTATCGAAACGGCCAGTATCTACTGAACCCGACCGCGAGCGAGCTCAAGGAGTCGCAGCTCGATCTCGTCGTCGCCGGCACGAAGGACGCCGTGCTGATGGTCGAGTCGCAGGCGCAGATGCTTGTCGGAAGAGGTCATGCTCGGTGCCGTCATGTTCGGCCACGAGCAGATGCAGACCGCCATCCAGGCAATCGCATCGCTTGCGAAGGAGGCCGGCCGCCCCGCGATCACGTGGAAGCAGGTGGCGACCGACGAGGCGCTAGTTAAGGCCGTCGAGAAGTTTACGCCGCAACTCACTGAAGCCTACGGCATTGCTGAGAAGCAGACCCGTTACGCGAAGATCGGCGAGATCAAGCAGAAGTGCGTCGCCGAGGTCGCGACCGAGACGAGCGGTTGGAGCGCCGGTCAGGTCGAGGGCGAGTTCCACAACGTCGAGCGCAAGATCGTTCGCGGCCGTATCGTCGCGGGCAAGCCGCGCATCGACGGCCGCGACACGCGCACCGTGCGGCCGATCAGCGTCCAAGTCGGCGTTCTGCCGCGAACGCATGGCTCGGCCGTGTTCACGCGCGGCGAAACGCAGGCGCTCGTGGTGACGACGCTCGGCACCGGCCGTGACGCGCAGATCATCGACGCGCTCGACGGCGAGCGGCGCGATCCTTTCATGCTTCACTACAACTTCCCTCCGTATAGCGTTGGCGAGACAGGCTTTATGGGCTCGCCGAAACGCCGTGAGATCGGCCACGGCCGATTGGCCCGGCGCGGCGTCGCAGCCGTGATGCCGGACATGGAGACCTATCCGTACGTGGTCCGCGTCGTCTCCGAGATCACCGAGTCGAACGGCTCGAGCTCGATGGCGAGCGTCTGCGGCACGAGCCTGTCGCTGATGGACGCGGGTGTGCCCATCAAAGGGGCCGTCGCCGGTGTCGCGATGGGCCTGATCAAGGAAGACAACGGCTTCGAGGTGCTCACGGACATCCTCGGCGACGAGGATCACCTTGGCGACATGGACTTCAAGGTCGCGGGCACGGTGGACGGCGTCACGGCGCTGCAGATGGACATCAAGATCTTCGGCATCACCCGCGAGATCATGTCCAAGGCGCTCGCGCAGGCCCGCGAGGGCCGGCTCCACATCCTCGGCGAGATGAACAAGGTGATTCGCACCCCGCGCGAGAAGATGTCGGAATGGGCGCCAACGATCATCACGATGAAGATCGACCCGGAGAAGATCCGCGAGGTCATCGGCAAGGGCGGCGCCGTGATTCGCGGGATCACCGAGGAAACGGGCGCCACGATCGACATCGAGAACGACGGCACCGTCAAGATCGCGTCGGTCGACGGCAAGGCCGGACGCGCAGCGAAGGAGCGGATCGAGCTGATCACCGCGGACGTCGAAGTCGGGCGAATTTACCAGGGCAAGGTCGCGCGGCTCATGGACTTCGGCGCGTTCGTCACGATCCTGCCGGGGCGCGACGGTCTCGTGCACATCTCGCAGATATCGAACGATCGCGTCGAGCGCGTGAGCGACAAGCTCAAGGAAGGCGACCTCGTGCGCGTGAAGGTGCTAGAGGTCGATCGGCAGGGCCGGGTTCGGCTCAGCATGCGCGACGTGAACGACGCCGCGTAACGCCGCGTCGTCGCTCGCTCTCATTCCGCCGCCGGCGGCAGCGCAAGCTTCCGTCGGCCGCGCAGGTCTTCGATTCGCCAATTCGTCACGGCCCAATGCCAGAGATCGCCCGGCGCCGCTCCGCGCAGATCGCCGGGGACTGCGCGCGCCGAGCAGATCGAGCACCGAAGCGGCGATCGCGCCGGGATCTGATCGGCCGATCGGCGCGGCCCCGGTCTGCTTCGAGAGCTTCTGACCGTCTGCGTTGACGACGACCGGCAGGTGAAAGTAGGCCGGCGAAGGCAAACCGAGCGTTGTCTGCAGATGCAGGTGCGCGGCCGTGGAGTCGAGCAGGTCGACGCCTCGGACGATCGTCGTTACCCCCTCGTCGGCGTCGTCGATCACGACAGCCAAGTGGTACGCGGGTAGCCCGTCGCGCCGCCAAATCACGTAGTCGCCCGCTAACCTCGCCGAGCGCCGTCTCGAGCGGACCCTGCAGCCCGTCGACGAAACGAACGACGTCTTGGTCGGCGACTCGGACTCGCACGGCTGTCGCCTGATCGTGCGTCGTCCTGGCTCGACAAGTGCCGGGGTAGGGGCCGGCGGGCCCGTCGCCGTCGGCGCGCAACGCGCTGCGCGTGCAGCTGCAGCGAAACGCGAGCCGCCGAGCTCAGGAGCCGTGAGCACGCGGCTGCGTAAGCGTCGCGTCGAGCGCTTTGAAAGATCGCCGGGCCGTCCCAGAAGAGCTCGTAGCGCTTCCAGCGTGCGCAGGATTTCGTCCGCCGCGCCGCGAACCTCACGCGGCGGGTCGATGTCCTCGATGCGGACCAGCCAAGAGCCCGCGGACTGGCGAGCGTGAAGGAAGCTCGCGACCGCGGTCGCGAGAGAGCCGATGTGCAAAGGGCCGGTGGGTGAAGGCGCGAACCGGCCGACGTAGCTCACCGTCGGCCGAGCCTCAGCGGTATTGATCCTCGCGGTCGCGGAACTGGCGTTCGGCGAGCTCGCGCCGCTCCTGCGCCTCGACGCACAGCGTCGCAACGGGCCGGGCCTCGAGCCGGCGTAGGCCGATCTCGTCGCCCGTCTCCTCGCAGTAACCGTAGCTGCCGTCGTCGATTCGGGACAACGCCGAGTCGATCTTCTTCAGCAGCTTGCGTTCGCGGTCGCGCGTGCGCAGCTCGAGACCGAACTCCGACTCCTGAGTCGCGCGGTCGTTCGGATCGGGGAAGTTGGCCGCATCGTCCTTCATGTGCAGCATCGTGCGGTCGACCTCTTCCATGAGCTCGCGCTTCCAGGCGAGCAGGAGCTGCCGGAAATGCTCCAGCTGGTCCCTGTTCATGTACTCCTCGCCGCGCTTGGGCTGGTATGGCGTGAACCCGCGAACCGGCCCGCTCAACAGGTTCCCGGAGCTGCGCCGCTTGACCGGCACGGCCGGTCGGGGCGCCGGATGATGCGACATCGGCGAGGCGGGCATCGGCGCTTTCTTCGCAACGCTCGGGGCCGGCTTCGCTACTTCCTTGTTGTGACCCTTGTGGGTCGGCGGTTCGTGCTTCGACACCTTTTTGTGGCTCGTGCTCTTGGCTGACTTCACTGTCTTTTTCGACGACGGCTTCTGAAACGTCTTGCGAGACGACGACTTGCCCGAGCGAGCGGCGACCTTCGGCTTCGCCTTCTTGACGACGCTCTTCTTGCTCGATGCGCGGGTCTTTTTCTTCGACGCTGCTTTCTTGGCAGACATCGGTTTGACCTCCAAGACGGTTCAAACGGAACGCGGGATTATACAGACGCGACCGCGCAGCGGAAGGGCCGATTTCAGTTGGGTTCCGGGGTCCCCGACGGCAGCTCGACGGGCGTGCTCGGCCGCCAACCGGGCCGGCGCTGCTCGGTCACGATGCTGGTGTAGATGCCGCCGCGGACGTTGAACTCGGCGGTCAGGCGGATGAAGCGAGGGTCTAGCACGCTCGCGAGATCGTCGAGGATGCGGTTCGTCACCGCCTCGTGAAACGCGCCTTCGTCGCGGAACGACCAGACGTAGAGCTTCAGCGATTTGAGCTCGACGCAGAGTCGGTCCGGCACGTACTCGAGATGCAGGGACGCGAAGTCGGGCTGACCTGTCTTCGGACAGAGACACGTGAACTCGGGGATGCGCATCCGAATCGCGTAGTCGCGATCCGACTGCGGGTTCGGGAACGTCTCGAGAATTTTTTTCGACGGTCGCTTCGGTGGGTCGGTAGGCACGGCTCGGTTCCAAGAAATTTCGGCGCGAAGATTTTTTTGTAGACCGTGTCCTAGAAGCGCTTTTTTACTTTACACTACCGGCCGTCGTTGCAGCCATGCGGTCTGGCGCTTCCGGCTCATACCAAACGGAGATCACGCGATTTGCGCCTGAGTAAGATCAAGCTTGCGGGCTTCAAGTCTTTCGTAGATTCGACGACGATCAAATTCCCCAGCAACCTGATGGGCATCGTAGGCCCGAACGGCTGCGGCAAGTCCAACATCATCGACGCGATCCGCTGGGTGCTCGGCGAGGGCTCGGCGAAGACGCTGCGCGGCGACTCGATGTCCGACGTCATCTTCAACGGCTCGGGCGGGCGCAAGCCCGTCGGCGTCGCGAGCATCGAGCTCGTGTTCGACAATGCGGACGGGACGATCACGGGGCCCTACGCGGGCTACTCGGAAGTGGCCGTACGGCGGACTGTCTCGCGCGACGGCACGTCGCAGTACTACTTGAACAACGGCCGTTGCCGGCGCAAGGACATCACGCAGATCCTCCTCGGCACGGGTCTCGGCGGGCACGGCGGTTACTCGATCATCGAGCAGGGAATGATCTCGCGGCTCGTCGAGGCGAAGCCCGAGGACATGCGGAGCTTCCTGGAGGAAGCCGCGGGCATATCCAAGTACAAGGAGCGGCGCCGCGAGACCGAGCACCGGATCCAGCACACGCGCGACAACCTCGCGCGCTTGGCGGACTTGCGCGAGGAGATCGACAAGCAGCTGGTGCACCTGCAGAAGCAGGCGAAGGACGCGGAGAAGTACAAGACGGCGAAGTCCGAGCAGCGGCGTGTCGGCGCCGAGCTGCTCGCGTTGCGGCTCACTGGGCTGCGCGGCGAGGTCGGCGACCAAGAGCGGCAGTTCGCCGAGCGCCAGCTCGCGCTCGAGGCTGCGATCACGGCGCAGGGCTCGGCCGAGAGCACGATCGAGAAGCTGCGGGTGGAGCTTGCCGACCGCGGCGAGCGATTCAATGCCGTGCAGGGGAGCTACTACAAGGTCGGCGCCGAGATCGCACGTCTCGAGCAGGCCATTCAGCACCGAAAGGAGTTGATTCAGCGGCAGACCGAGGATCTTCAGGGCACCGACGCGCAGATCGCCGAGATTCAGACGCACATCGCGAGCGACGAAATCGAGCTCGCGCAGCTCGACGAGCTGCTCGGCGAGCTCGCGCCCGGCCTCGATCAGGCGCAGGCCTTGCAGCGCGCGTCGCAGCTCGAGCTCGAGGACGCTGAGCGAGTCCTCGAGCGCTGGCGCGAGCGCGCGCAACAGCTCGGCGAGGAGCTAGCGGCCGCCGAGCGTTCGACGGGCGTCGAAGACACGTTGACCGAGCAACTGCGCGTCCAGGGCGACCGACTCGAGAAGGAGCGACAGAGGCACGCCGAAGAGCGGGCGACCCTGAGCTCCGCAGACATCGAGAGCCGTCTCACGACGCTGGTCGGAAACGAAGAGCGGTTGGTTGCCGCATTCGACAACGCTTCGCGTGCTCTCGAGACGGCCACGCAACAGATTCAGCAGCTGCGCGAGCAGGATCGCAACATCTCGGAGCACCTGAATCAGCTCCGGGAGCAGCTCGAAAACGATCGCATCCGGCTCGCCTCGCTCGAGGCACTGCAAGATGTCGCGCTCGGCACTTCGTCGGAGCAAGTCGGGCGCTGGCTCAAGGCGCAGTCGCTCTCCGAGCGGCATCGTCTCGCGCAGGATCTCGTCGTGGAGCCTGGCTGGGAGCGCGCCGTCGAAACCGTTCTCGGGCCGTATCTGCAAGCGGTCACGATTCGGAGCATCGAAGACGTCGCTGGCCGGCTGCCCGAGCTCACTGAAGGTGGGCTTGCGCTGATCGAGTCCGCGGGCGGCGTCAGGTGGCACGGTTGGAGACGACACGCTGCTCGCCCGCGTGCGCGCTCCTGCCGACTTGGCCCCGTTGCTCGCCGGCGTACGTGTCGCGGAGTCGCTCGCGGCCGCCGTAGCTCGCCGTAGTCAGCTCGCACCGGGCGAATCGTTCATCACGCGCGACGGCTATTGGATCGGGCCGCGTTGGGTGCGGATCAGCAGCAACAACGACCCGCAAGTCGGCGTCATTGCCCGCGGCGAGGAGATCAAGCGGCTTCAAACGGCCGTGGCTGCCACGTCACGACGAATCGAGGACGTAACCAAGGCCCTGGCCGACACGCGGACCCAACTGGACCGACTCGAAGACTCGCGGGCCGTCGCTCAGACCGAAGCGACGCAGCGCCAGCAGCACCAGGCCGAGGCGAAGACCGAGCTCGCGGCCTGTCGCGCGGAGCTCGAGCAAGTTCGCGCACGCGCGGGGACGCTCGATAGCGCCATCGCCAACCTCGATGCTGAGCATACGGCGCTCACGCGGTCGATCGAGGAGAGTCGCACGCGGCGCGACCGGTCAGAGGCGCAGCGGCTGGAGCTGGTCGCAGAACGTGAGCAGTCGGACGAGCAACGTCGCGAGCTTCAAGAGCGTGTGACCGCGTCGCGCACGAAGGCGGAGCAGCACCGTGAAGCCGCGCAAGCCATCGCGATTCGGGTCGAGTCTCGCCGCAGCACGAAGGAGTCCGCAAGCGCCGCGCTCACGCGCGTGCAAAGTCAGCTCGCGTACCTGAAGAAGCGTCAGAGTGAGCTCCGTGGCGAGATCGAGGCGGCGGCCGAGCCGCTCGCCACCGACGAGCAGACGCTCGTCGGGAAGCTCGACGAGCGTTTGAGCGTGGAGACCGATCTCGGCAACGCGCGTACGGCAAGCGAGGAGATCGATACTCAGCTCCGTGACGCAGAGCAGCAGCGGGTCGCGTTGCAGCGTTCGGTTAACGAGCTCCGCGAGGCCGCTGACCAGGTGCGGCTCCAGCTGCGTGAGGTGCAGGTTCGTGCAGAGACGGTGGCTGAGCAATTCGCCGAGACGGGATTCGAGCTCGACAAGGTCGTGGCGGAGCTTCCCCCGGAGGCGACGCACGCCGCGTGGCACGAGACGTTCGAGCAGCTCGAGCGAAGGATCCAGCGCCTCGGCGCGATCAATCTCGCGGCGATCGACGAGCTCAAAGAGCAATCCGAGCGCAAGACCTATCTCGATGCGCAGCACGTGGACCTCACCGATGCGCTCGAGACCCTCGAGAACGCGATCCGCAGGATCGATCGCGAGACGCGAACGCGGTTCCAGGACGTATTCGAGAAGGCGAACCAGGGGCTCGGACGTTTGTTCCCGCGACTCTTCGGCGGGGGCCATGCCTATCTCGAGCTCGATGGCGAAGACGTTCTGTCAGCGGGCGTGACGGTGATGGCTCGGCCACCGGGCAAGAAGAACAGCACGATCCATTTGCTCTCGGGCGGAGAAAAGGCGCTGACGGCCGTCGCGCTCGTCTTCTCGATCTTCGAGCTCAATCCGGCGCCGTTCTGCCTGCTCGACGAGGTGGATGCGCCGCTCGACGACGCGAACGTCGGTCGTTTCTCGGAGATCGTGCGCGAGATGTCCGGACGCGTTCAGTTCGTCATCATCACCCACAACAAGACGACGATGGAGGCCATGCATCAGCTCACCGGCGTGACGATGCACGAGCCCGGTGTGTCCAGAATGGTCGCCGTCGACATCGACGAAGCGGTACGACTCGCCGCGATGTAATTGCCTGACGCAATGTGGGACTTGCGATGGGTGCTCTTGGGGCTCGGTGCCCTGCTAGTCGTTGGGGTGTATCTCTGGACTAGGGGTTTGGGCGGTCGCCGCCTTTTCCCCGACACATCCCGCCGAGTCCGGGCAGAGCCGAGTATCGGAGATCCATCGGGCGTTGCGAGCGGCGACACGGCTTCGCGTCCGCCGGACGCAGTTGTCGCGGTTGGGCCTGCGCCTCGCACGCCCGCCGCGCCGGATCGCGTGATCACGCTTCGCTTGATACCCCGCGGGGACGATGAGCTCAGCACGCAGCGCGCGGTGGTCGCGTTGACCGGAGCAGGCCTCAAGCACGGCAGGTACGGGATCTTTCATAAAGAAGATGTCACCGGCGAGCCTGCGTTCAGCGTGGCGAGTCTCACCGAGCCGGGCACGTTCGATCTCGCGAATCTTCACGAGACGACGATCGCGGGGCTGACCTTCTTTGTCGTTCTCCCCGGGATCGGTGACCCCGTAGCGCGATTCGACGCTATGGTTGAGACCGCACGCGCGCTATCGGTCGAGCTTGCAGCTGATCTTCACGATGAGCGAGGCAGTTCGTGGAGCGTGCAGCGCGAGAGGTATCTGCGCGAAGAGATAATTGAGTATCGACTACAGGCGGAGCGGCATTGATCTCATCGTCGGTGTCTGCCACGTCGACCTCCGGAAGCCTTGAGCACCAGCGGCTGCTGCAATGAAAACAACGGTTCAGGCACCGATCGGTAGCGGGGATTCCGGGCGCTTTGGCGCATTAAGCGCATTTCGATCCCAAAGACCCAGATTTATCGTAGACATGCCCATGCGCAAGAAAGGGCGTGACTCGACTGCCTGGTCGACTTCAGCCCCGCGAGTTTTTTTTCGTGCGCTTCACATCTCGAGGAAGTGGCACTGATGAGGTCGTCAATACAAGAGGCGCTCCTGTTCTCGCTTACTTCCGTTCTCAAGCCCGTAGTTAAGCTGATGCTCCTGGTTGGGGTCGGTTATAGAGAGTTCGACGCGATCGCAAGGGGCGTATTCGTGGACGTCGCAACCGAAGAGTACGGCTTACGCGGACGCCCAACCAACATGTCCAGGGTGTCGGCGATTACAGGTATATCGAGGAAGGAGGTTAGTCGCCTTCGAGACAAAACAGCAACGCGGCGATGGAGCCCGTCGAGTCAAGTCAATCCAGCCGCGATGGTCCTCCATTACTGGCACCACGACGCGGATTTCTGCGTTGCACCGGACGAAGCGCGGGCGTTGTCGTTTCAGGGACCTTCAAGCTTTTCAGCGTTGGTCGGTAGATATGGCGGTGACATTCCAGCCGGCGCGATGCGCGCGACGCTCCTGCAGTCCGGCACCGTCGAAGAGACTGACGGCCTGCTAGTACCGAGGAAGCGCTTTTTCTATCCCACGGAGCTCGATGAGGATTTCGTGCGCCGCATCCTGTTTTCGATTGCGAATTTGTCGAGCACTGTTGTTCACAATACGCGCTTACGTCATACCCAGGGCTTCTCCGAGGCGATGAACCTTAAAGACGGTTTCTTGGAACGCCTCGTCCTCGCGGAGCATCTGAGCCCGGAAGCGACATTGGATTTCCGGAACTGGGTTAGACGCGAGGGCGTACGGTTCCTTGAAGGCGCGGACGCTTATCTGGGCGAGCACGAACTTCCACACCGTGCATGGACAACCGAGAATGAGCGCTATGTAGGTGTCGGTCTCTACTACTTCGAAGAAGAGCGCGAATAGGCTTCATTAAAGCGCTCTAGGTGCGCCATCACATCGCGCGCCTCCATCATCCTGTCCGCCCCATCCTTCATTAGCGACTCATTAGTCGGTGTACGCATTGTCGCGCCCCGTTAGGCCGAAGCCTTAATTCCCATAGGCGGAAAAGCTTTAGTCCAGCTACGTTTTTTCCGAACTTGACCAGATTCTCGTTTGGGAACAAAATCCCTCGAAACACTAATTATGTCTAGCACTTAGACCTTATGTGTAATAGTTGGCGCGCTTTGCTAGGGACCGCCAAATATTGTTTCGAGTAACTAATTGAAAAGAACCATCTTTCCTGGCTTAGCGACCCACGTCGCCTCACTAGAAAAGTCAAGTGATCACTCGATCTATTTTGGGGAGATCGAAAATTGGAAGTCGCGCACCTAGGGTCTGCTCGGCCGCCTGACCGGGAGGCTCGCCTTTGCGTGGCGACCGTCTCGCTATGCGTGGCGTTCGCCTGCTTCTCAAACGCGGTCTTTGCAGATGTGTCCGATGCAACCACGCAAGGCATCAGCGGCGGCGCGGTGCGCGGGATCAGCGGCGGCGCGGTGCGCGGGATCAGCGGCGGCGCGGTGCGCGGGATCAGCGGCGGCGCGGTGCGCGGGATCAGCGGCGGCGCGGTGCGCGGGATCAGCGGCGGCGCGGTACGCGGGATCAGCGGCGGCGCGGTGCGCGGCATCAGTGGCGGCGCGGTGCGCGGGATCAGTGGCGGCGCGGTGCGCGGCATCAGCGGCGGCGCGGTACGCGGCATCAGCGGCGGGGAGGCGGCGCGGTACGCGGATCAGTGGCGGCGCGGTACGCGGGATCAGCGGCGGCGCGGTACGCGGCATCAGCGGCGGCGCGGTACGCGGCATCAGTGGCGGCGCGGTGCGCGGGATCAGCGGCGGCGCGGTGCGCGGCATCAGTGGCGGCGCGGTACGCGGCATCAGCGGCGGCGCGGTGCGCGGCATCAGCGGCGGCGCGGTACGCGGGATCAGCGGCGGCGCGGTACGCGGCATCAGCGGCGGCGCGGTACGCGGCATCAGCGGCGGCGCGGTGCGCGGGATCAGGGCGGGGCGCGGATCAGCGGCGGCGCGGTACGCGGCATCAGCGGCGGCGCGGTGCGCGGCATCAGCGGCGGCGCGGTACGCGGGATCAGCGGCGGCGCGGTGCGCGGGATCAGCGGCGGCGCGGTGCGCGGGATCAGCGGCGGCGCGGTGCGCGGCATCAGCGGCGGCGCGGTACGCGGCATCAGTGGCGGCGCGGTGCGCGGGATCAGCGGCGGCGCGGTGCGCGGCATCAGCGGCGGCGCGGTACGCGGCATCAGCGGCGGCGCGGTACGCGGGATCAGCGGCGGCGCGGTGCGCGGGATCAGTGGCGGCGCGGTAGCGCGGCGATCAGCGGCGGCGCGGTACGCGGGATCAGCGGCGGCGCAGTGCGCGCGGACGCGCCCGATCTCGCACAGTATTCCTCCGTCGCTGTTGGCCCAGTCGAGTGGGTTCTGCTCGATGGGACGAACGCGAAGATCGGTGTTCTTGGTCAGACTTTTGCCACGACGTCTGACATGACGAGAAACGTAGCGGTTGGTGACTACGTGATCGCTGGTGGCAACGAAGGCGATCTGGCGGCTGTTTACCAAACTGGACAGGCTTACGTTGCGGGCGTGTCACCAGTCACGCTGCGCGGCGTTGTGGGTTCCGTCGATCTATCGCGCGGGACGATGTCCGTTGGCGGGGTTGCTATTGACTACACGTCGTATCTCGTTGCTGAGCCGCAGTTCCAACCCCAAGTTAATGAAGTCATCGAGGTTGACGGTCTCCAGCCCGTTGGTGGCAGTAGCCTGCTGGCAGCTCCCTCGGATCATGCTGTCGTCAGCGAATATCAAGTCAATCGGTAGAGACGCTCTGTTCCCAGGCTAACCTGGAGTTGGTCGGTTAATCACACCCGTTATCTGGCCGAAGCTCGGCGGCGTTCTCAGGCTATCATCATCACGGACCACCACCCACTGTCCGAGCTAGCAGATCTGCCGACATGCGCTAAGCCTCGTGGATCATGACGGACGCTGTCAGACTCGGCCTACTATCGGCTTACCGAAAACTTCTTCAACCGCTTGTTCGAATACTAATTCGCAACGGTGTCTCGTTCTCCGAGCTGACGGAGATCCTCAAGTACGTCTTCGTGGAAGTCGCCGAGCGCGACTTCAATTTGCCAGATCGGCGCACGTCACAGTCGCGGATTGCGATCCTCACAGGTCTGACTCGCAAAGAGGTCGCAAAACAGAAGTCCATCATTGACAGCGGCGCGGCGCCAAATGTCATTGGAAATCTGAATCGCGTAACCCGTGTATTGCTGGGCTGGCACACGGACCCTGTGTTCACGGGTCCCTACGGTATGCCACTGGAGCTTCCATTCGAAGCCGCGAGCGGCTCAGACTTCGTCGCGCTTGTCCGCAAATACAGCGGTGACATGGCGCCTCGCGCGATGTTGGACGAGTTGCTTCACGTCGGCGCGGTTGAGCGACTAGCAACGACCGGCGCGTTCAAAGTACTAATGCGAGTTTATATTCCGGAGAGTTTTCACCCCGATGCCCTTCAGCGCCTTGGAGAAGTCGTCCGGGATTTCATAAATACGGTGGAATTCAATATGGGCAAGGGACACGGCCCTGGGCGTTTCGAAAGAATTGTGCTCGCAGAGGACGGTCTTCGCGAGGATCTGATGCCGGCCTTTGAGACGTTACTTAAGGCGAAAGGGCACACTTTGCTTGTAGAGCTGGATAATTGGCTGTCCGCGCAAGAGCTCACTGCAACGGCCAAGAACCGGAACGTGAAACGGATTAGGACCGGCGTCGGGATTTACCATTTCGTGACGTACGACGACTAGCGGCCGCCGTCGCCGCTGCCTTCCACAACCTTCGCCGCCGTGATGAGCTCCTGAATATGCTTCTGGAGCTTGTCGCGCTCGACCGCTGTCTTTAGGTCGTTGCGCATCGCATCGAACGATGGCGCGTCTTGGGTTCGCTCGTCCTCGAGAAGTAGGACGTGGTAGCCGAACTCGCTTTTCACGGGCTCCGTTGAGTACGTCCCCACTTTCATTGCGCTAACCGCCTCGACCACGGGCTGCACCATGGTCTGTGAGTTGAACCAGCCCAAGTCTCCGCCGTTCGGACCTGTCGGGCCATTCGCCCGTTCCTTCGCAAGATCCGCGAATTTCTTCCCTTGCTGGAGCTGCTTAACAAGGAGGTCGGCTTCTTCCTTGGTATTTACGAGGATGTTCTTCGCCTTGAACTGCTGCAGGCCGCCGAGCCGCGATAGATTCTGGTCATAGACAACCTTCATCTCCGCGTCCGTCGCAGCATTCTTCTCAAGAAAACGTGTCGCCATCGCCCGCGCCTCAAGCTGGATGCGCGCGAGCTCGAACTGCGCAGCGATCGTGCGTTCGGTCAGCAGACCCTGCGTTCGCGCTTCGTCCGCCATGAGGTACAACCCCACGAGATCGTTGAGCGCGGCCTTGCGCTCGTCGGGGCTCAAATCGTCGACGTTCTTGCGCAGAGCGGCGAGCGTCTGTAGCCGAAACACGGACTCTGGAACTCGTTTCCCGTTGACTGTCGCGACTTGCGTCGGTCCAAGTGGATCTGCGCCGGCGGTGGAGGCATTTGGATTCGAGCACGCGCTTCCCAAGCCAACGAAAGACAATACGACGAGACTGCCAAGGGACTTGGTCATTCAAATCTCCAGCGAGCTAGCGGCTTTCGGTGGGGGACAGCGCCTCGAGACTCAACGCATGAATGTCGGTCTGCATCAACGTGCCGAGCGCAGCATATATCATCCGATGGCGCGCCAAAGTCTTAACGCCCTCGAAGCGATTCGAGACGATTCTGACGACGAAGTGTCCCCGACCATCCCGAGCGCCCGCATGACCGGCATGTCGATGACTCTCGTCGACGACTTCAAGTGCGTCCGGGCTAAACGCGGCCTCGAGCCGCGATCGTATTTGTGCGATGCGCGGGTTGTTCATCGTTCGCCGTAATCGATTGGGGCGAAGAACCGAGGAGCCCGCGGACTATTCCTCTGGTCGCGACTCATTGGCCTCGACGCGCGCCCCAACAGGCGCCGTTCTCAGTGATATCCAAACGGCCTGTGCGATCGCCACGAGTAGTAGCAGACCGGTCATGCCGAACAGCTTGAAATTGACCCAAACCGACTCGGAGAAGTGATAGACAACGTAGAGATTCGCGGCACCGAGTGCAGCGAAGGCCACGACCCACATCAAGTTGAGCTGTCGCCAGAACCGTCCATCGAGCTGAACCGCGTGGCCCATCACCCGTTCCACCAACGTCTTGTCGCCGATGAGCTGACTGCCGAGAAACGCCGCGGCAAAGAGCCAATTCACGATCGTCGGCTTCCACTGAATGAAGAGTGGATTGCGAAGCGCTAGAGTGATTCCACCCAGGAGTGCCACGACGATCCCGGAGGCCAGGAACATCTTGTTGACCTTGCCGTATCGGAACCATTGATACGCGATTTGCAACGCCATCGTGGCGATAATCGCGGCGGTCGCGGCGTAGATGCCCTGTAAGCGATAGACGACAAAGAAGACGATGACGGGAAAGACGTCGAACAGTACCTGCATGCTGGACCGCGTTGGTGGTGGGAACCTCGCGGCGCCTCCTTGCCCAAAGGCGCTCCATCTTAGCGCCCCAGGGTGGGTGCGGGGAATCGCAACCCAGAGGCGCTCGTGAGCCAGCACTTCAAGGTTCATCCCGTGGATCCGCAGCGGCGTTTGCTGCTACGCGCCGTCGACATCATCCGTGGCGGCGGAATCGTCGTTTATCCGACCGATTCGAGCTACGCGTTTGGATGGCACATCGGCGACAAGGCCGCGCTCGACAAGATCCGGTGGATTCGTCAGACGGAGCGCGACCACGACTTCACTCTGGTTTGCCGCGATCTGTCGGAGATCGCGACCTACGCCAAGGTCGACAATTCGGAATATCGGCTCTTGCGAGCTCACACGCCTGGCCCTTACACCTTCATTCTGCGTGCGACGCACGAGACGCCGAAGCGCCTGCAAGACCCGAAGCGCCGCTCGATCGGCATTCGGGTGCCCGACCACCCCATCGCGCAAGGATTGCTCGAGATTTTGGGCGAGCCGCTCATGAGCTCGACGTTGCTGCTACCCGGCGATTCGGTCCCCCTGACCGAGCCCGAGGAAGTTGTGACGCGGGTCGGCAAGCTGGTCGACGCGATCATCGACGGGGGCGCGTGCGGCGATGGAGCCGACCTCGATCATCGACTTCAGCCGGCGACGAGATCGCGGTCCTGCGGAAGGGGAAGGGCGATACGTCGGCGTTCGAAGCTTGACGACCACGTAGAGTCGCGTCGGCACGTATAATGCGCCGATGTCTGAAGCGAATATCCAGCAGATCCTCCAGGTTCTGTCGGTCGCGTTGATACCCGGGATCTTGGCGATCACGCTGCACGAAGTCGCCCACGGCTGGGCCGCGAAGCAGCTCGGCGATCCAACGGCCTACATGTTGGGCCGGCTCTCCCTCAACCCGCTGAAGCACGTCGATCCCGATTGGAACGGTCGTCGTGCCAATCGCGATGCTGGTGCTCAGCCAGGGCGCCATGTCTTTCGGGTGGGCGAAGCCCGTGCCCGTCGCGTTTCGCAATCTGCGTAACCCGAAACGCGACATGGTCCTCGTCGCCGCCGCCGGCCCGGGTATCGAACTTTGCGATGGCGTCGGCATGGGCGCTCTTGGCGTGCTCGTGGATCACGTACTCGAGCTCCGACTCGAGCGCGGCCCAATGGCTGTTCAACAATTGCGTCTTCGGAATGCAGATCAACGTGATACTTGCGGTCTTCAATCTGCTTCCGATTCCGCCGCTCGATGGTGGCCGAGTACTAGTCCGGCCTATTGCCTCGGGGCGGCTCCGACGCGCTCGAACGGATCGAGCCGTTTGGCCTTATCATCGTCGTTGTTTTGATGGTCGAGTCGGCGTGCTCTGGGCAGTCATCGAACCCGTTGCGGTACTTCTTTCTCGAGTTCTACTTCAACCGTCGCAGGACTCGCTTAATTGGACGAACAGCCCGCCAAGGCCTCCAAGCCGAACCTCCGGCTCGTGCCGCAGGCACCGCCGCCTGTCACGGCAGAAGGCGCCGGTGCACCCGCCCAGGCCGAGATGCCGTTCGCGGTCGTCGAAGGCGAGCCGGTCACGGAGCTGCCGCGGGACCTGTACATCCCGCCGTACGCGCTCGAGGTGTTCCTCGAGGCGTTCGAAGGTCCGCTCGACCTGCTGCTCTACCTGATCCGGCGCCAGAACCTCGACATCCTCGACATACCGATCGCCGAGATCTCGCGCCAGTACGTGCAGTACATCGAGCTCATGAAGGAGATACAGTTCGAGCTCGCGGGCGAGTATCTCGTGATGGCCGCGACCTTGGCCGAGATCAAATCGCGGATGCTGCTGCCGCGCTCGGCGGAGGACGAGGAGGACGAGGAAGATCCGCGTGCGGAGCTCGTGCGCCGCTTGCAGGAGTACGAGCGGTACAAGAAGGCCGCCGGGGACATCGACGCGCTCGAGCGAATGGAGCGCGACGTGCTGCAGGCGAGCGTCGAAGCCGTCGAGCGCACCGTCGTCACCAAGCTGCCGGACATCACGCTGAAAGAGCTGCTGATCGTCTTCAAGGAGGTGCTCGATCGCTCGACGATGTTCGCGCACCACCACGTCAGGCGCGAGCCGCTGTCGGTGCGCGAGAGGATGTCGAACATTCTCGTCGCGCTGCAGACCGAGCGCTACGTCGATTTCATCCGACTGTTCGATCCTCTCGAGGGCCGAATCGGCGTGACGGTCACGTTCCTCGCGATCCTCGAGCTGCTCAAAGGGACGCTGATCGAAGTCGTCCAGGCCGAGCAGTTCGGCCCGATTCACATTCGCGCAGCCACGAGCGGAAGCAAAGTCGAGCTGCCGGAAACCACCTCAGACAAAGTGGAAGAGCAAGTAGATGGACGAAACTGAGATCAAGCACGTCATCGAGGCCGCATTGCTTGCCGCCGGCCGTCCGCTCACGATCGAACGCTTGTCCGAACTGTTTTCTGCCAAGAGCTCCACGGTCGATCGGCCGACGCTGAAGCGCGTGCTCGACACGCTGTCCACGGACTATCAGGGCCGGGGTATCGAGCTCACCGAAGTCTCGAGCGGCTATCGCATTCAGGTGAAGCGTTCGGTGAGCGATTGGCTCAACCCGCTCTGGGAGGAGAGGGCGCCGCGCTACACGCGTGCACTGCTCGAGACGCTCGCGTTGATCGCGTACCGGCAGCCGCTCACGCGCGCCGAGATCGAAGAAGTTCGCGGCGTCGTGGTCAGCACGAATATCGTCCGCACGTTGCTCGAGCGCGGTTGGATTCGCGTCGTGGGTCATCGCGACGTTCCCGGCAAGCCGGCAATGTTCGGAACGACGCGCGAGTTTCTCGATTACTTCGGGCTCAAGAAGCTCGAGGATCTACCGCCGCTCGCGGAGCTCAAGGATGGGCTGCCGGAGCTCAGTCCGCAGACGGACCTGATCGAGTCTCTCGAAGCCGAGGCTCGAGGCGAGCTGCCGCCCGCGGCGGTCGATGCCGATCTCGCGAATCCGTTCGAGGCCGAGGCTGGCGAGGACTCCTCGGAGGGTGACGACGACATCGACGACGACACGTTGGACGCCGACGCCGAAGGCGTGCCGGCGAGCGCGAATGATTCGGAGCCGATCGAGCCGCAACCGGACGACGACCTGCGATCGGCCGAGGTCATTCCGCTGCGTGCCTCGGGTGCCGAGCCGCGCGAGTCGGAATAGCGCGGCGCGCTCGGCCGCGAGCACGGGGCTCGAACGCTGTCCGAACGAATCCAAAAAGCGCTTGCTAACGCGGGTCTCGGCTCGCGCCGAGCGATCGAGCGCTGGGTCGTTGACGGGCGGATAACGATCGACGGCCGAGTCGCCAAGCTCGGCGATCAGGTCGGTGGACGCGAGCGCGTTTGCGTCGACGGCCGGCTGATCAAGCTGTCTCCGGAGCAGGCCCGGGCGGATCATCAGCATCTCGCGTACTACAAGAACGCCGAGCCGCGCGCGGCCAGTGAAAGCCAAGACTCGGAGCCGCTGCTCGAGCTGCCGCGTCCACGCCACGGACGGTGGATCGACGTCGGCGCACTTGATCCGAACAGCTCCGGCTTGCTCATCCTCACGACCGACGGCGAGCTCGCGTTCCGTCTCACGCGCCCCGCGACGATCGTCGAGCGCGAGTACGCGGTGCGTCTTCTCGGCGAGCCGTCGGCCGAGCAGCTCCGCGAGCTAGAGGTTGGCGTCGAGCTGGATGACGGCGTTGCGCGAGTCGCATCGATCGAGCACGCCGGCGGCACGGCGAACAATCGCTGGTATCACGTCGTGCTGCGCGAAGGCCGCCATCGCGAGCTGCGCACGGCGCTCGGCGCGGTGGGCCTCGCCGTGAGTCGAGTGATCCGCGTGCGCTTCGGGCCGATCGAGCTCGGTAAGCTCCGCCGCGGGGCGAGCCGGCCGCTGAACACGGAAGAGGTCGACGGGTTGTACGCGCTGGCCGGTCTCGCGCCGCCGAGGCCGAGCCCAGCGAAACGAGGCGCAACGAGAGCCGGTGCGCACGCTGCGCCGCGCGCATCGCGCGGTTCGAGAGCCCATAGCCGAAGGTGACGGAGCACGAATGAAGTTTGTCGTCGGTTTGCTGATGTTGTTGGGCCTCGTGCAAGCCACGGCGGCGCAGGACAAGATCGTCGTCTCGGGCGCTTCGGGTCAACTCGGTGGGCTCGTCGTCGAGGAGCTTCTCGCTCGCAAGGTTGCGCCTCAGAATCTGATCCTCGTGAGCCGCACGCCCGATACGCTCAAGCGCTATGCGCAGCGCGGCGCAAGCGTCCGGTTCGGCGATTTCTCGAAGCCCGAGTCGCTCGTCGAGGCGTACAAGGGCGGAACTCGAATGCTGTTGATCAGCGTGAACGGCGGCGGCGACCAGCGGCCCGAGCTCCACAAGGCGGCGATCGACGCAGCCATCGCAGCCGGCGTCAAGCAGATCGCCTACACGTCGTACGTCAATGCTGATCGGTTCACGGACTCGATCATCGCAGGTGACCACCTGCGCACCGAGCACTATCTCCAAGAGAGCGGCGTTGCGTGGACGTTGCTCCGCAACCAGATCTACGCCGATGGCTTGCCCGACCAAGCCGCTCAGATGGTCCGCGACGGCAAGCTCGTCACGAGCACGCCCGAAGCCCGAGTCGCGTACGTGACGCGCAAAGACTGCGCGGCCGCGGCCGCGGCGGTGCTTACGACGCCCGGGCACGAGCGCAAGGCGTACAACATCACCGGTCCCGACGCGATCGGCCCGCGCGAGCTCGTGAAGCTCGTCTCGGAGATCAGCGGCAAGCGTATCCAGCTCGTCGTGCTCGACGAGGCCGCGTACAGGAAGTACCTGCTCGACAACGGCACGCCGGAGACGGCCATCAACGGTGCGTTGTCGTTCGCCGCCGAGCTGAACTCGCCGTGGCTGCGCGAGCCGACCACCGCGGTCGCCGACCTCACGGGCCGGCCACCGACGAGCGTGCGTTCGTTGTTGGCCGCGAACAAGAAGCGATTGCTCGCGGCGGCGAGGTGATACGCTCGCTTGAGGCCGCTCGGTGACGTCCCCATCTCCAGGCCTAGGAACCCCGCATCTCTGCGGGAGTCCAAGTAAGCAGGGAGTTGTTGTTTATGGACACCACCATCGAGCTTTCCCAGGCCTCCATCGACGCGTATCTGCGTCTGATTGCGCTCAACCTCGGCTCTTGGCAGCCGAAGGTTTCGGCTTGGTTGCACAGCCAAGAAGCCGAGGCCGGAGCTCAAGGAGCTGCTCGAGATGGTGCCTTGCTCGCCGACCCTCCACTGACAGCGCCGCCCGGCGCTTCCACGCAAACAGTCGCTCGATGATCCGCGCGTTCGGCATGTTCGCAACCGTGACGTTCATCGTTCGCGCAGCGGCCGCGGACCCGATCGAAGGGCCAGCTCCGGAGCCGCAGAGCAGCACGATGCTCACGGCGCTGGCGCCCATGCTAGCGAAATGGATCGAAAGCTCGCGTGACGCGGCGATCGCACAAGGTGTGGAGAAGATTCCGGAGTCGATCCGCGCCTCGCTCGCGGGCTATGTGCCGCGACAAGACGCTCGCGCGCGTGCGCTGGCGCGCGGGAGGCGGGAGCGACTTCTCGCTGCAGCAAAACGCGTTCTTGTTCAAAGACGCACAGGCCGTCACGCTCGACTACGTGGTGGTGTTCGCGGACGAGAACGAAGCGCGCAGCGATCCAAAGCTCTGGGCGCACGAGTTGCGGCACGTGATGCAGTTCGAGGAGTGGGGCGTCGAGGGCTTCGCGGCGCGCTACTTGGCCGACTCCGCCGCCGTCGAGGACGTCGCGTCCGAGTATCGCTGGCAGTTCATGAAGCTGAGGGGACTGATACCCGCGCCGAGCGTCCCGGCCGACCCCTGGGCCCCCGGAGACGTCAATAACTAATCGCCCGCGCTCGTGCGAGGTGCCGATGTTTCGCCGGGCGTGCCGCTAGTCGGACGGAACTTACCGTCG
Source organism: uncultured Gammaproteobacteria bacterium (assembly GCA_963841645.1). Lineage (GTDB taxonomy): Bacteria > Pseudomonadota > Gammaproteobacteria > Steroidobacterales > Rariloculaceae > FEN-1219. The sequence goes on from CAWJDS010000005.1 coordinate 492,480, forward strand.
AGCGTGAAGAGCCAGAGGCTGTCGCCGTGCTTCGTGCCGGGGAAAAACGAGCCGGCCGCGAGCACGACGACGTATTGCTTGCCCTTGTGCTCGAATGTGCTCGCGGTCGCGTTGACGGCCGCATCGGTCGGGAAATCCCAGAGCAACTTGCCGTTGTCCTTGTCGAGCGCCGTGAACCGGCTGTCGTTACGGCCGACGAACACGAGCCCGCCTTTCGTCACGATCGAGCCGCTGTAGCACATCTCGCTCCACTGCTGGCGCCACGCGAGCTTGTTCGTGGTGAGATCGACGGCCGCGAAGATGCCGCGCACCTTGATGCCCGCGCGGCCGAACGTGCCCTGCGCGTAGCGATTCCCGGGCGTGGGCTCCATGAAGCTCGTCTCGCCGTCGCTGCTGTAAGCGCTGATGCCGTCGTGCGCACAGACGTAGAGGAGATGAGTCTCGGGATCGTAGGAGCTCGGCGGCCAGTTGGCGCCGCCGGTGGCCTGCGGCTTCGCTAGCACGGGCTTGTCCCAGAACGGCGTGAAGATCCGGCCCTGATTCACGACCTGGAAGCCCTCCGGCACGATGTCGATCTCGTGCGGCACGATCGGCGTCGCCGACGGGTACGGTTGCGTCGCGACGTCGCCTGGCGCGGCTCCTGCGGCACAGGCGCGCTCGTCGATTCCGATTAGCGGCTTGCCGTTCGTGCGATCGAGGATGTACGTGAAGCCGGTCTTGCCGACCTCGGCGATGCCCTTGCGCGTCTTGGCCCGTGATCGGCGCGTCGAACAGCACGACGGGATTCGGCGCGTCGTAGTCCCAGAGGTCGTGATGCACCTCTTGGAAGTGCCAACGGTAGCGTCCCGTCTGCGGCCTCGATCGCGACGATCGACAGCGGTGTAGAGATTGTCGCCCGCGCGCACGCGCGCCGTTCAGGTCGGGGCCCGGATTGCTCGTCGAGAAGTAGATGAGCCCGAGCTCCGGGTCGACGGCGGGCGTCTGCCAGATCGATCCGCCGCCGTACTTCCAGGCGTCGTTGTCCTGCGGCCAGGTCTCGTGGCCCGGCTCGCCGGGTCCGGGCATCGTGTAGAACGTCCACTTGAGCGATCCGTCTCGGGCGCTGAATGCCTTCAGGCGGCCGCGCGACGCACGATCGCCGCCCGCGAACCCCATGATCACGAGGCCGTCGTAGTAGAGCGGCGCCGCCGTGATCGAGAAGCCGTCCTGCCAGCGCTCCGCCTGCGTCGACCACGCGACCTCGCCGGTGCGCTGATCGAGCGCGACGAGCTTGCCGTCGAGCTGGCCGACGTAGACCTTGCCGTCGCCGAGCGCGAGGCCGCGACTCGACCATCCGCAGCACACGCTGTCGATCTTATCGTCGAGCTCGCGCGAGATACGTCCACAGCATCGCGCCGGTCTCGACGTCGATGGCGAACACGTCGTCGGCGCCCGTGACCATGTAGATCACGCCATCGTGCTCGAGCGGCTGTCCCTGGCCGGAGTACTTGCTCGCGATGCCGGAGCCGTTGAGGCGCACGCGCCAGCTCGGCTTCAGGCGTTCGATGGTGTCGCGGTTGATTTGCGTGAGCGGGGAGTAGCGCTGATTGAAAACGTTGCCGCCGTTCGTGATCCAGCCCTCGCGCGGTTGTGCGACGAGCTGCTTTGCGGTGAACGCCGGCGCCGGCCGAAACGCCGTGGGGCGTGCCGGCTGGGCCGCGACCTGCGACACGAGCGCCGAGAGGACGATACCCAACAGCGAAACGATCGCGCCTCGGCCGATCGGCCGCATCGATATCGAGCTCATTGAACCCCCCCGGTCCCGTGCTGGCTCATTATAATCACGCGCCACGGCGCCGCCGCCCGCTTCCGACCGAGGATCGCTTGCGCAGCTCTTCCAACACCGGCCCCTTGGCCGCGTTCTGCCTGATGGCACTGATCTGGGGCTACAACTGGGTCGTGATGAAGGTCGCGATGAGCTACAGCGGCCCGCTCGAGTTCTCGGCCTGGCGCTGCGCCCTCGGCGTGCTGTTGTTGTTCGGACTTGCTGATCGCTCTGCGCGTGCCGCTCCGGCCGCGGGAGCTCGCGAAGACCGTCTGGCTTGGCCTGTTTCAGACCGCGGGCTTCGTCGGGCTCGTGTCTTGGTCGCTCTCAACCGGTGCGGCCGGCAAGAACGCGGTGCTCGCCTACACGATGCCGTTCTGGGTGATCCTGCTCGGCTGGCCGTTCCTCGAGGAGCGTCTGCGCGGCTGGCAGTGGCTCGCGCTCGCGCTCGCGTTCGTCGGGCTTCTGCTTGTGCTCGAGGTTTGGCGCGGCGACGCTTCCGTCGCGAGCAGCCTATTGGCGCTTGCGGGCGGCGCGTCCTGGGGCGATCAGCACGATCATCTTCAAGCGGATCCCGATTCGCTCTCGCGACGAGCTCCTGTCGCTGACCACGTGGCAAATGTTCTTCGGCTGCATTCCGCTGATCGTAGCGGCGTTGCTCACGCCCGAGCGCCCGATAGAGTGGAACGCGACACTGATCACGCGCGCTCGCCTTCAACGCCGTCGGCGCGATGGCGGTCGCGACGCTGCTCTGGCTCTACATCCTGCATCGCCTGCCGACGACGATCAGCAGCCTTAGCTCGTTGCTCGTGCCGATCGTCGGGGTGGTGGCGGCTTGGATTCAGCTTGGCGAGCGGCCGAGCGTTGCCGAGGGCATCGGCATGGTCCTGATCCTCGTCGCGCTGGCGGTTTTGATACTGCCGCAGCGCGTGGCGCAGCCGATCACCGGCGACTAGCCGTCCTCGAATTTCGTGCGCGAGCCGATCTAACCCGCGCCGGCCCCTCCGCGGAGGATTTGGCGCCGCAACAGTGCAGTGAATCCTCGGAGGTGTCTTTGAACGCTGGGGTCGGCTTCAGAGGGCGTCGTCCCGATTGCGCGACAAAGCCCGGCGATTGCGGGACGCAGCGACGGGTCATCGCCCGCGACGTCCGGAGTCGCATCCATTAGAATCAGTGACTTGCCGCGGCCGTGCCGCTTGGCACGCCGGTTGCTCTAGAGACGGCCATGGACATCCCACGCCCAGAGCTCAAACGAAAGAAGCGCATGCGCCAGGCCGGCTTCGCGGCCGTCGGCGTGCTCGTGCTCGGCGCCGCGACGCTCGGCCTCATGCGGCTCGAGCCGGCGGCGCCCTCGGTCACGCGCGCGTCGGTCTGGATCGATAGCGTCCGCCAAGGCGAGATGCTGCGCGAGGTCCGCGGTCCGGGCACGCTCGTGCCGCGCGTCATCCGCTGGATCGGCGCGCAGACGGAAGGGCGAGTCGAGCGCGTCATCGTGCGGCCCGGTGCCACCGTCACGGCCGACACCGTGCTCGTCGAGATGACGAACCCGGAGCTCATGCAGGAGACCGAGGAGGCGCGCTACGCGGTCGTGCAGGCCGAGGCCGAGCTCGCCGAGCTCAAGCTCACGCTCGAGAACAAGCAGCTCGATCAGAGGGCGGCGGTCGCGGGCGCCCAGGCCGAGTACGAGGGCGCGCGGCTCCAGGCCGAGGCGCGAGAAGGAGGCCGGCAACGTCGTCCCGCAGATCAAGTACCAGCGCTCGGAGCTGCTCGCGCGAGCAGATGAAGGTCAAGCTCGACATCGAGCAGGAAAGGCTCAATCAGTTCGCGGCATCCGTGGAGGCGCAGCTCGCGGTCGCGCAAGGCCAAGGTCGAGCAGGCGCGCAACGCCTACGAGCGCAAGCGCGTGCGGGTGGACGCTCTCTCGGTGCGCGCCGGCATCGACGGCGTCGTGCAGGAGGTCATGGTCGAGGAAGGCCAGACGCGTCCTGCTCGGCGCGAACATCGCTCGCGTCGCGCGGCCCGACGATTTGCGCGCCGAGCTCAGGGTGCCGGAGACCCAGGCGCGCGACGTGCAGCTCGATGAGCTCGTGCGCGTCGACACGCGCAACGGCATCGTCGAGGGCCGCGTGGTCCGGATCGATCCGGCCGTGCAGAGCGGCACGGTTCAGGTCGACGTCGACCTCACGGGTGCGCTGCCGCGCGGCGCGCGGCCCGATCTCTCCGTCGACGGCACGATCGAGATCGAGCGGCTGCCGAACGTGGTCTACACGGGCCGCCCGGCTTACGGCCAGCCGAACTCGACGGTGAAGCTGTTCAAGCTCGTCGAGGACGGCCGCTACGCGGTGCAAGTGCCCGTCGAGCTCGGTCGCACGTCGGTGAACGCCGTCGAGATCCTGAAAGGGCTCTCGCCGGGCGATCAAGTGATCCTGTCCGACACGTCCGCGTGGGACGACCGAGAGCGGATCCGCCTGAACTAATAAGTCCAGCGAGAGGGGGACGATGCTCGCGATCCTTCTGAACGACGTCCGCTATGCCGCGTCGCGTGTCGATCCCGTTGTCGCCCTGCGGTCCGAATGAACGGCCCGCGCATCTTTCGTTCGAGGTAAAGAGATGAACGCTGTCGCTAGTCCCGCACCCAATACATCGCCCTTGATCCAGCTCGAGGACCTCAAGAAGGTGTTCTACACCGACGAGGTCGAGACGCACGCGCTCTCCGGCGTGCACTTCGAGATTCAGAAGGGCGACTACCTGTCGATTTCCGGCCCGTCGGGCTGCGGCAAGTCGACGCTGCTGTCGATCCTCGGCTTGCTCGACACGCCGACGCAGGGGCGCTACGTGCTGAACGGCACGCCGGTCGAGCACCTCGACAACTCGCAGCGCGCCCACATTCGCAACAAGGAGATCGGCTTCATCTTTCAGGCGTTCAACCTGATCGGCGATCTCACGGTGTTCGAGAACGTCGAGCTGCCGCTCACGTATCGCGCCGGGATGGGCGCGAAGGAGCGCAAGGAGCGCGTCGTCCAAGCGCTCGAGCGCGTGCGGATGGCTCATCGGCTCCAGCACTACCCGTCGCAGCTCTCGGGCGGTCAGCAGCAGCGCGTCGCGGTCGCGCGCGCGCTCGTCGGCAGCCCGTCGATCCTGCTCGCCGACGAGCCGACCGGAAACCTGGACTCGAAGAACGGCGAGGCCGTGATGGCGCTGCTCACCGAGCTGCACGAGGAAGGCGCGACGATCTGCATCGTCACGCACGACCCGCGCTACGCCGAGTACGCCGACCGCAAGATCCACATGTTCGACGGCCGCGTCGTCGACGAGGAGACGCTGCAGCGCCTGCGCGAGGAAGAAGACCGTCGGATCGCGGAGCAGGCGCGGCGCGGCCGGCCGGTCGGGACAGGCGCCGACGCCGTGAGCTCGGCCGCGCTCGACAACTCTCGCGAGCGACGTGCGCTACGCGGTGCGCGGCCTTTGGCGCAGCCCGCTGTTCACGGCAGTCGCGCTGCTTACGCTCGCGATCGGCTGCGGCGCGAACACCGCGATCTTCAGCGTCGTCGACGGCGTGCTGCTGAAGCCTCTGCCGTACCCCGATCCCGACGAGCTCGTGGCCGTCTGGCACACGGCACCTGGCGCGCCGGGTCTCACGGACGTGTCCGGCGGGCTGCGGCTTTCGCCGTCGATGCTCGTGACCTATGAAGAGGAGAGCCGCTCGTTCGCGAAGATCGGGATGTGGGTCGAGGGCTCCGCGAGCGTGACGGGAATCGGCGATCCCGAGCAAGTTACCTCGATCGCGATGATGGGCGACGTCCTGCAAGCGCTCGAGGTTCCGCCGCTGCTCGGCCGTTGGCTCGAGGCCGGTGACGAGGTTCCGAGCTCGGCGCGTCACGTGATGCTGAGCTATCCGTATTGGCAACGGCGCTTCGGCGGCGATCCGAACATCGTCGGTCGCACGATCACGGTCGACGCCGCTCCCACCGAGATCGTCGGCGTCATGCCGCAAGGGTTCCGGGTGCTCGACGCGGCGGCAGACTTGTTGCGGCCGATTCCGTCGGCGCGCACGGGTCTCGCGCCGTATCCGTTTTACGGCAAGGGCGTCGCGCGCCTGAAACCGGGCGTGTCGATCGAGCAGGCGAACGCGGATCTCGCGCGCCTGTTGCCGCGCTGGCTCGACCGATTCCCGTACCCGAACGGCGGCGACGCGAAGGCCAATTACCTCGGCGCCTGGAAGATCACGCCCGCGCTGCGGCCGCTCAAGCAGGACGTCGTCGGCGACGTCGGCACGCTGCTTTGGGTGGTCATGGGCACGATCGGGGTCGTGCTCGTGATCGCGTGCGCCAACGTGATGAATCTGCTGCTCGTGCGCGCCGAGAAGCGCCGCCCGGAGCTCGCGGTGCGCGGCGCGCTCGGCGCGGGCGTCTGGCGAATCATGCGCGCGCTGCTGATCGAGAGCGCGCTCGTCGGCGTCGCGGGCGGTGCGCTCGGGCTCGGCTTGGCGGCCGGCGCGCTGGTGGCGATCAAGCGGCTCGCACCCGCAACTCTGCCGCGCGTCGACGCGATCGCGCTCGACGGGCGCGCGTTGCTGTTCACGCTGGCGCTTTCGGCGGCGGCCGGCGTGCTGCTCGGGCTCGTGCCCGCGTTGCGTTACACGGGACCGACGATCGGCGCCGCGCTGCGCGCCGGTGGCCGCACCGCGATGCAGGGAAGGACGTCAGCACCGCGTGCAGGACGCGCTCGTCGTCGCGCAGGTGGCGCTCGCGCTCGTGCTGATCGTGGGCTCGGTGCTCATGATCCGCACGTTCGAAGCGCTCCGGACCGTCGAGCCGGGCTTTGCCGAGCCGCAGACGGTGCAAACCGCGCGCATCACGATTCCGCCGCAGATCGGGCGGAATCCCCAGAACGTCTTCCGCCTCGAGACCGCGATCGCCGACGCGATCGCGCAGGTCCCGAGCGTGAGCTCGGTCGGATTTACGACGGCGCTGCCGATGGACGGAACGTACGGCTTCTGGGACAGCATCGAAGCCGAAGACCTGCCGCGCGAAGCGGACGCCGGGACGTCGCCGCTGCGCAAGTTCAAGTTCGTCTCGCCGGGAGTGTTTCGCGCGCTCGGCACGCGGCTCGTCGCGGGCCGCGAGCTCGAGCGCGCCGACCTCGACGACAACCGCCCGGTGGTGCTCGTGTCGGAGAACCTCGCGCGCGAGCTGTGGCGCGAGCCGTCCGCCGCGCTCGGCAAGAGGATCAGACACGGCGGCGGGTGGAATGAGATCGTCGGCGTCGTGCAGGACACCTACGACAACGGGCTTCAGGAGCCGCCGGCGTCGATCACGTACTGGCCGGCCTATATGAAAGAGTTCGACGTGGCGCAGCCCAACGTGGCGTTCGCGATTCGTAGCCCGCTCGCCGGCCGCGACATCGTTCATCCGCCAAGTCGAGCAGGCGGTCTGGTCGGTCAATGCGCAGCCTGCCGCTCGCGAACCCCGTCACGATGGACTCGTACTACGACCGCTCGCTCGCGCGCACGTCGTTCACGCTCGTGATGCTCGCGATCGCGGGCGCGGCTGCGCTCGTGCTCGGCGTGGTCGGCCTGTACGGCGTGATCTCTTACGTCGTGTCGCAACGCCGGCGCGAGATCGCGATCCGGCTCGCGCTCGGCGCGCAGCAGAGCGCGGTGACGCGCACGTTCGTGCGCTACGGCGCAGGGCTGGCGGGCGTCGGCGTGCTGATCGGGCTCGGCGCCGCGGCAGCCGTCACTCGCTTCATGACGGCGATCCTGTACGGCGTCGGCGCGCTCGATCCGCTCACGTACGCGGGCGTGGCGCTCGCGCTCGCGGCGGCGGCCGTGCTCGCGAGCTGGCTGCCCGCGCGTCGCGCGGCGGCCGTCGATCCGGCGGAAGCGCTCGCGGCGGAGTAGAGAAATGAGCGCAGCCCTGCGAACGATTCGCATTCAACAAACCCCTCCGCAGAGGGATCGCAAGCGGCGAACACCGCGCGGTGCCAAGTGACGGTCGTTGTGCCAGGACTTCGCTTATGCGCTGCGTGCGCTCGCGCGCCGGCCCATGTACGCAGCGATCACGATCCTCGTGCTCGCGATCGCGATCGGCGCAAATACGACGGTGTTCAGCGTGCTGAACGGCCTGTTCCTGCGGCCGTTGCCGTACACCGACGGCGACCGGCTCGTGATGGTGTACGACTCGTACACGAAGATCAGCAATCTCGACAACGCCGGAACCGCGATCCCCGACTATCTCGAGCGCCGAGACCAGGCGAAGTCGCTCGAGAGTCTCGCGATCACGGCGGGCATGGCGCGCACGCTCGGCGGGGACGGGCGATCCGTTGCGCCTGCGTCACGATGCGAGCGTCGGCGTCGTTGTTCACAGTGCTCCGGGTCGCGCCTCAGATCGGCCGCGTGTTCACGGACGACGAGGCGACGCCCGGCAACGACCGAGTCGTCGTCCTCAGCGACAAGCTTTGGCGCGACGCGCTTCGGAGCGAGCGAGAACGTGCGTCGGCCGCGACATTCTGCTCGACGGCGACTCGTTCCGCGTGATCGGCGTGATGCCGGCCGAGTTCGGGTACCCGAACCGCACCATCGACGCCTGGCTGCCGTTCGCGTTCACGCCGCAGCAGACCACCGACGCGGCACGCGGCAACCAGTTCTCGTCGAGCATCGGCCGGCTGCGGCCCGGCGCAACGCTCGAGGGGCTGAACGCCGAGCTCGCGGCCATCGTCGGCCGCAACCTCGCGGCGGGCCGCGTCCCTCGCGACGTGGTCGAAGTCGCGGGGTTCACGGGGCGTGCAACGTCCTACCGCGAGCTGACCGTCGGAAAGCTCGGGCCGATGGTCTTGCTGCTCCAGGCCAGCGTGCTCGCGGTGCTGCTGATCGCGTGCGCGAACGTCGCGAACCTCCAGCTCGCGCGCGTCTTGGCGCGCCGCAGAGAGCTCGCGGTCCGCGCGGCGCTCGGTGCACCGGGTGCTACGGCTCGCTCGGCTCGTGCTGATCGAAAGTCTCGTGCTCGCGGTCGCGGGCGCGCTGGCCGGCCTAGTGCTTGCGCTCGGCGGCCTCGCGCTGGTGCATGCGCTCGGACTGGACTTGTCCAGTCAGGGTTTCGAGTTCCAGCTCGACACGACTGTGCTGATGTTCACGCTCGGCGCGGCCGTGCTGGCGGCGCTCGTCGCCGGCCTGCCTCCCGTCCTGGTGCTGCTGAGCGAGGATCTGATCCGCGTGGTGCAAGAAGGCCGGACGGCATGGCACCGGCGGACGCGGTGCGCACGCATTGCGAAGCTCGTTGGTCGTCGTGCAGGTCGCGGTGGGCGTTGCGCTGCTCGCGGGCGCGGGCTTGCTCGCGAAAGGCTTCTATCGGCTCCAGAGTGAAGGGCCGGGATTCGACGCGGGTGGCGCCTGGACCACGGCCGTGGCGTTGCCGCGGGGCCGCTACCCCACGCCCGAGTCGTGGGCGCAGTTCGAGGCGTCGCGCGCTCGAGGCGCTGCGCGCGCTGCCCGGCGTCACGGCTGCAGGGTACACGTCCATTTTGCCGTTCACGGGCAACAACAACCAAGGCAGCTATGTGATCGACGGCTACACGCCGCCGCCGGGCGCTCCGGAGCCGCACGCGCAGCAGCGCAGCATCAGCGAGGGTTACTTGCCCGCGCTCGGACTGCCGGTCATCGAGGGTCGGAATTTCGCGGCGAGCGAGCCGGAGCGAGTCGCGATCGTCGACACGAACGTCGCGCACAAGTATTGGCCGGCGGGGCAGCGCGCTCGGCCAACGACTGCGAATGAACTTCGAGCCCCAAGATCGGTGGTACACGTGATCGGCGTCGTGCCGCCCGTGAAGCAGGAGCGAGTTCGCCGAGGACGCGTTCGAAGGAGACCATCTATTTTCACTACACGCAGCCGTCGCTGCCGTTCGGTTGGCTCGTGCTGCGCACGACGCTGCCGGCCGATCAGCTGACGTGGCCCCGCGAAGGCCGCCGATCGCGGCGCTCGATCCCGACCTCGCGCTCTTCGGCACCGCGGCGTACAACACGTTCCTCGATCGCGCGCTCGGTCCGCAGCGCACGCCGATGGTGCTGACGCTCGTGTTCGCCGCCGTCGCGTTCACGCTCGCGGTGATCGGCGTCTATGGCGTGCTGACCTGGGCCGTGACGCAGCGCTTCGGCGAGATCGGCGTGCGCATCGCGCTCGGCGCGCGAGCTCGCGACATCGTGCGCATGGTCCTCGCGCAGGGCGGCAAGCTGATCGCGATCGGCAGCGCGCTCGGTCTCGTCGGCGCGGCTGCGATCGGCCGTGTGCTCGCGTCGCAGGTGCGCACCGTGAGCGCGTTCGATCCAGTCGTGCTCGTCGGCGCGGTGCTCGCGCTCGCGGCGGCCGCGCTGATCGCGAGCTGGCTGCCGGCACGCCGGGCCGGCAACACGGATCCGATGATCGCGCTGCGCGCGGAGTGACGCCCGATGCAAGGAGCGTGTCGATGACCACCGCCGGCGTAATCGATTCTCTCGCGCGCGACGCGCGCCAGGCCATGAGAGGACTGCGCCGCAGTCCCGCGTTCACGCTCGTTGCGCTGTTCACGCTCGCGATCGGAATCGGCGCCACGACTGCCGTGTTCAGCGTCGTCGATGGCGTGCTGCTGAAGCCGCTGTCGTATCCGAAGGCCGACGAGCTCGTCGCGCTGCAGCACGACGCGCCGGGTTTGTCGGGGCTCCCGGGCGGGGCGGGCGTTATCGGCCTGACGCCTTCGATGCTCATCGCGTATCGCGAGCTCAACCGCTCGTTCGCCTCGTTCGGGCTTTACTATCAGACGGGCACGAACGTCATCGCCGGCTCGGAGCCGGAGCAAGTGTCGATGCGATTACGTGAGCGGCGACTTGCTAGGGACCCTCGGCACGCCGCCGCTGCTCGGCCGCTGGATCGCGATGGACGACGAGGCACCTGGGCGGCCGCCCGTGGTCGTCTTGAGCTACGACTACTGGCAACGCCGCTTCGGCGGTGATCCGAGCGTCGTCGGCAAGACGCTGAACCTGCACTCGGTACCAGCCGAGATCGTCGGGGTTAGCCCCAAGGGTTTCCGGATCGCCGGCTTCGATCCGACGACTGGTCAGCTCGCTGACGATCGATCGCTCCAATCCATCGGGAGGCGGGTTGAACGGCGTCGCGAGGCTCAAGCCAGGCGTCACGATCGAGCAAGCCAACGCGGACGTCGCGCGGATGTTGCCGCTCTGGGCCGACATGTTCCCATCGCTGCCGGGCGGCGGGGACGCCCGCCAGCTCATCCTCGAGACCTACAGGGTTGCCCCCGCGCTCAAACCGCTCAAGGCCGAGGTGGTCGGCGACGGTCGGCAACACCCTGTGGCTCGTGCTCGGCACGATCGTCGTGGTGCTCGCGATCGCGTGCGCGAACGTGACGAACCTGCTGCTCGTGCGCGGCGAGAGACGCGCGCAGGAGATCGCCGTGCGTACCGCGCTCGGCGCCGGCGCGCTACGCGTGTCGCGCGCATTGCTCATCGAGAGCGTGGCGCTCGCGCTCGGTGGCGCAGCGCTCGGCATAGCGCTGGCCGCCGGGGCGCTGCCGTTCCTGCTCCGGTTGGCACCGCAGCTGCCGCGTCTCGACACGATCTCGCTCGACGCGCGCGTGCTCGCCGCTGCGCTGGTCGTCGCCGTCGTAGCGGGCGTGCTGCTTGGTCTCGCCCCCGCGTTGCGGGCGTCTCGCGGACCGATCACGCAGGCGTTGCGCACCGGAGGCCGCGGCTCGAGCGGGGGCCGCGAGCGGCACCGCGTGCAGAGCACGCTCGTCGTGGGCCAGGTCGCGCTCACGCTCGTGCTGCTCGTCGGGTCGGGTCTCATGCTCCGGACCGTCGCTGCGCTGCACTCCGTGGAGCTCGGCTTCAACGATCCCGCGACGCTACAGACGACTCGTATCGGACTACCGCCGCAGCTCGTGCCGGATCCGCGCGCGGTACTCGCTCAGGAGCGCGCGATGCTCGACGCCGTCGCCGCGATTCGGGGCGTCGAGTCCGCCGCGTTCGCGACGGATCTGCCGCTGGAAGATCTCGGCAGGAGCCGCGGCAAGCTCAACGTCGAGGACCAGGTCATGAGCGCCGCAACCCTGCGCCTCTTCCGGTTCGTCTCGCCGGGAGCCTTCAAGACGATGGGAATCCCGCTCGTAGCGGGCCGCGACTTCGATTGGGCCGACGTCGATAGCGGTCGGCCGGTCGCGGTCGTTTCGAAGGCACTCGCGCGCGAGCTCTGGGGCACGCCGGAAGACGCGCTCGGCAAGCGCCTGCGCCCGGGGAACGATGACGGCACCGGCCAAGGCCCTTGGCGCGAGGTGGTCGGCGTGGCGGCCGACGTGCACGACGACAGCCTCCTGGACTCGCGACCCGCGGTCGCCTACTGGCCGGCGACGCTCAAAGATTTCTGGCAGCCGGGGCTCAGCAGCTCGAATTTCATCGCGCTCGTCATGCGCAGCACGCGCTCCGGTACGGCGGCGTTCGCGCGTGAGATCGAGCGCGCCGTCTGGTCGGTGAATTCGAGCGTGCCGCTCGCGCTGACGCGCACGATGCAGGAGCGCGTCGACGCGGAGCTTTCGCGCCCGTCCTTCGCGCTCGTGATGCTGAGCATTGCGGGCGTGGCTGCACTCGTGCTCGGCGTCGTCGGCCTGTACGGCATGTTGTCCTACACCGTGTCGCAGCGGCGCCGCGAGATCGCGATCCTGCTCGCGCTCGGTGCGCCACAGGGCGCCGTCACGCGCAAGTTCGTGCGCCAAGGGCTCGTGCTCGCCGCGATCGGCGTCGCGATCGGGCTCGCTGTGGCCGCCGGCGTGACGCGGCTCATGACCGCGCTGCTCTACGACGTGCGCGCGCTCGACCCGCTGACCTACGCGGCCGTCACGCTCGTTCTCGCGATCGCGGCCGTGCTTGCGAGCTGGATACCCGCACGCAGAGCGGCCGCGGTCGATCCAGCCGAAGCGCTCGCGGCGGAGTGAGCTGGGGATCGAGGAGTAATACGTGAGGCAGCGAAGTTCGATGCGGCTCACACGCCATCCCCCTCGTCGAGGGCTGTCCCGATGAGAGCCGTCGTCACGCTCGAAACGTTCGCGCGCGACACTCGCTACGCCGTCCGCGGCCTGCGCCGCAGTCCGCTGTTCACGCTCGTCGCGGTGCTCACGCTCGCGATCGGCATCGGCGCCACGACCGCCGTGTTCAGCGTCGTCGACGGCGTGCTGCTGAAGCCGCTGCCATATCCCGACCCCGAGCGGCTCGTCGCCGTGTGGCACGACGCGCCGGGCGCCGGCGGTCTCGCGGGCGTCGACGAAGGGCTGAGGCTGTCGCCGTCGATGATGGTCACGTACCGCGATCAGGGCCGCAGCTTCGAGAAGATCGGGCTCTGGGGGCCGATCGTCGCGAGCGTCACGGGGCTCGGCGAGCCGGAGCAACTGCCGGCCGCGATCGTGACGGGTCAGCTGTTGCCCGCGTTCGGCGTGCCGCCGCTGCTCGGCCGCTGGATCGCCGAGAGCGACGAGACGCTCGACGCGCCGCCGGTCACCGTTCTCAGCTACGGCTACTGGCAGCGTCGCTTCGGCGGCGACCGCAACGTGATCGGCAAGTCGATCACGATCAACGGGCTCTCGGCCGCAGATCGTCGGCGTGATGCCGAAGGGCTTCCGGCTCGGCGACGTGGCCGTCGACATCATCGGCGTCTACCGCTACGACCGCTCGAAGCTGGTGCCGCCGCCGTTCTTCGGCATCGGCATCGCGCGTCTGAAGCCCGGCGTCACGATCGAGCAGGCGAACGCCGACATGGCGCGCCTGCTGCCGGTCTGGATCGACTCGTTCCCGTTCCCGGGCGGCGTCAGCGGCAAGGACGTCTACCTCGATACCTGGAAGATCGCGCCCGCGCTCCGGCCGCTTGAAAGCCGACGTGATCGGCACGGTCGGCGACACGCTCTGGGTCGTGATGGCGATGATCGGGCTCGTGCTCGTGATCGCGTGCGCGAACGTCGCGAACCTGCTGCTCGTGCGCGGCGAGCAACGGCGGCGCGAGCTCGCGGTGCGCGCGGCGCTCGGCGCGGGATCGTGGCGGATCGCTCGCGGGCTGCTCGCCGAGAGCCTATTGCTCGCGCTCGGCGGCGGCCTGATCGGCGTCGCGGTCGCTTACGGCGCTCTCGAGCTGCTGCTCTGGCTCGCGCCGCCGCGGCTGCCGCGGCTCGACGAGATCGTGCTCGACGGGCGCGCGCTCGCGTTCACGTTCGCCGTCACGCTCGTCGCGGGACTGTCGTTCGGGCTCGCGCCGATGCTGCGCGCCGCGGGCGCGCAACTCGGCACCGCGCTGCGCGGCGGGCGCGGCACGAGCGGAGGGCGCGCGGAGCACCGCACTCAGAATGCGCTCGTGATCGGCCAGGTCGCGCTCGCGCTCGTGCTGCTCGTGAGCTCGGGGCTCATGATCCGCACGTTCCTCGCGCTGCGCACCGTCGAGCCCGGGTTCACGCAGCCCGAGACGTTGCAGACGTTCCGAATCCAGATTCCCGCGCTCGTCGTGCCCGATCCGATCGTAGCCGAGCGGCAACAGCACGCGATCCTCGACGCGGTTGCGGCGATCCCGGGCGTGACGTCGGCCGCGTTCGCGAGCGGGCTGCCGATGGCGAACGACGGCAGCGATTGGGACGGCATCGACATCGAGTCGCGGCCCGACTTGAACCGCGCGCAGCTGCTGCACGTATACCGCACGATGTCGCCCGGTTTCCTCGAGACGATGGGCACGCGCCTCGTCGCGGGCCGCGAGTACGACTGGCACGACGTCGACGACATGCGGCCCGTCGCGCTCGTCTCGGAGAACCTCGCGCGCACGCTCTGGGGCGACGCGAAGGCCGCGCTCGGCCAGCGGATCCGCACGTTCGGGTGGCGCGGGCCCTGGCGCGAGGTCGTCGGCGTCGTCGAGGACGTGCGGATGAACGGCCCCGACCAGGCGCCGCCGACGACGGTCTACTGGCCGGTGTTGAAGAAGGACTTCTACCGCGGCCAGCCGGTTTACATCGACGCGCGGCATCGCGGTCGTCGTGCGCACGCCGCAGGCCGGTACGCGCGGCGCTCGCGCGCGAGCTCGAACAGGCGGTTTGGTCGGTGAACGCGAGCCTGCCGCTCGCGCGCGTGCGCACGATGCAGGATCTCTACGATCGTTCGCTCGCGCGCACGTCGTTCACGCTCGTGATGCTCGCGATCGCGGGCGCGGCCGCGCTCGTGCTCGGCGTCGTCGGGCTCTACGGCGTGATCTCGTACGCGGTGTCGCAGCGCCGGCGCGAGATCGCGATTCGGCTCGCGCTCGGCGCGCCGCAGAGCGCGCGTGGTGCGCACCTTCGTGCGCTACGGCGCCGCCCTCGCGGCCGTCGGCGTCGTGATCGGCCTCGGCGCGGCCGCGGCGCTCACGCGACTCATGGGCACGCTCGTCTACGACGTGCGGACGATCGATCCGCTGACCTATGCTGCTCGTCGCGGTGATGCTCACGGTCGCCGCCGCGCTCGCGAGCTGGCTGCCGGCGCGCCGCGCGGCGGCCGTCGATCCGGCCGAAGTGTTGAACGCGGAGTAGGGGCCGTATGCTCGTTCGCAACCTGCGTTACGCATGCCGCTCGCGGCGAGTCGAGCGGCCGGCGCGATGCTGTATGGCCTATCGAGCTACGACCCCGTGACGATCGGGGCGGCAGTGGCGACGCTGCTGGCTGTCGTGCTTACGGCGGCCTACGTGCCGGCGCGTCGCGCCTCGAGCGTCGCGCCGCTCGAAGCGCTGCGCTACGAGTGAGACCAGCGGCAAGGGAGCCGACGGCGACACCTTCATCGAATCCGGAGACAATGCGATGAGCACACCGATGACAGAAGCCGAAATGACCGAGACGACCGAGACCGCTCCCGCCCCGATGATCCGCCTCGACAACGTCGAGAAGTCGTATCCCTACAAGGGCGGCCAGACGTGGGTGCTGCGCCAGGTCAAGCTCGAGATCGAGGAAGGTGAGTTCGTCACGATCATGGGGCCGTCGGGCTCGGGCAAGTCGACGCTGCTCTCGATTCTCGGGATGCTCGACGGCGAATTCGGCGGCGAATACTGGTTCGACGGCAAGCCCGCGCACGGCGTGAGCAACAAGGAGCGCGCGCGGCTCGGCAAGGAGAACGTCGGCTTCGTGTTCCAGCAGTTCCACCTGCTCGACGACCTCACGGTGGCCGAGAACCTCGACATCCCGCTGTCGTACCGCAACGTGCGCGCGCAAGGAGCGCGACGCGCGCGTCGCCGAGATGCTCGATCGCTTCCAGATCGTCGGCAAGAAGGATCTCTATCCGACCGCAGCTCTCGGGCGGCCAGCAGCAGCAGGTCGCGGTCGCGCGCGCGGTGATCGCCGAGCCGCGGATCGTGCTCGCCGACGAGCCGACCGGCAGCCTGCATTGGAAGCAGGGCGAGGCGATCATGGAGCTGCTCCGCGAGCTCAACAAGGAAGGCACGACGATCGTCCAGGTCTCGCACGACGAGCGCGTCGCGGCGTTCGGCCGGCGCGTGATCGAGATCGCCGACGGCTGGATCAACGCCGACCGGCGCATCGAAGCGGCCCGCTAGCGCCCACGCGCAAATGCCGCTTCGACCACCCGCGAATCTTCGTCGCCGACGATCAGCGCGACGTCGACTGAATCGCTGCGGCTCTTGCTGAAAGGCGAGGGCTACACGGCCGAAACGTTCGATCACCCCCAGGCGCTCGTCGCTGCGCTGCGCACCCGCGCGCCCGACGCCGTGCTGATGGACCTGAACTACACGCGCGACACGACGTCGGGCGACGAGGGCCTCGATACGATCGCGCGGATCCGCGCGTTCGACGCGCACACGCCGATCGTCGTGATGACGGCCTGGGGCACGATCGGCGTCGCCGTCGAAGCGATGCGCCGCGGCGCGCAGGACTTCATCGAGAAGCCGTGGGACAACGAGCGCTTGCTCTCGGTGCTCAGGACACAGGTCGCGCTCGGCCAAGCGCTGAACCGAACGCGCGTGCTCGAGGCCGCGAACCGCCTGACGAGCGGCGGCGGCACGGAGCTGATCGCCGAGGCTCCGTCGATGCGGCCCGTGCTCGAGACGATCGAGCGCGTGGCGCCGACCGACGCGAACGTGCTGATCACGGGCGAGAGCGGCTGCGGCAAGGGCCTCGTCGCGCGCCTGATTCACGAGCACTCGGGCCGCCGCGAGCGCAGCTTCGTGACCGTGAACATCGGCAGCCTCGCGGAGACGGTGTTCGAGAGCGAGATGTTCGGCCACGTGAAGGGCGCGTTCACCGACGCGAAGGCCGATCGCGTCGGGCGCTTCGAGCTTGCCGACGGCGGCACGCTGTTCCTCGACGAGATCGCGAACATACCGCCCGCCCAGCAGGCGCGGCTGCTCCGCGTGCTCGAGGGCGGGGAGTTCGAGCGGCTCGGCTCTTCGCGCACGCAGCAGGTCGACGTGCGCGTGCTGGCGGCGACGAACGCGAACATCGAGGCCGAGATCGAGGCCGGCCGCTTCCGCAGCGACTTGCTCTATCGGCTCAACACGATCCACATCCACTTGCCGCCGCTGCGGGAGCGCAGCGACGACATCGTCCGGCTCGCACAGTCCTTTCTCGCGCGCCATGCGGAGCGGCATCGAAAGCCGGTCCGCGGTTTCGCGGACTCGGCGCTTTCGGCGCTGCGCCACTATCCGTGGCCCGGGAACGTGCGCGAGCTGAGCCATGTGATCGAGCGCGCCGTGCTGATGGCGCCGGGCGCGTCGATCGGACCCGCCGACCTGCAGGCTCAACGCGCCGGCCGCGTCGGCGGGCGGCGACCGCAAGCCGATGACGCTCGACGAGATCGAGCAGGACGCGATTAGGGCCGCGCTCGCGCGCCACGAGGGCAACGTGATCGCCGCCGCGGACGAGCTCGGCATGAGCCGCTCGGCGCTTTACCGGCGCATGGAGAAGTTCGGGCTGTGAGCAAACGCTCGCGCCTGCGCTACCAGAATCGCGTGCTGCTGCCTGCGCTCGTCGCGGCGGGGCCGGCGTGGCTGCTCGTCGCCGTGCTGCTCTGGCAGTCCGACGAGCCGTCCGCGCTGCGCTGGACGCTGTTCGCGTTCGTGAGCGTGTTCTTTCTGATCGGGCTCGCCGCCATGCGCCAGCGCGTCGTGCAGCCGCTGCGCTCGCTCGCGAACATGCTCGAGGCGCTGCGCGAGGGCGACTACTCGATGCGGGGCCGCAACATCGATCCCTACGACTCGATGGGCGAGGTCATGGTCGAGGTGAACTCGCTCGGCCGGACGCTGCAAGACCAGCGCCTCGAGGCGCTCGAGGCCGGCGCGCTGCTTCAGAAGGTGATCGCGGACGTCGATATCGCGGTGTTCGGGTTCGACTCGCACCTGCGCCTGCGGCTCGTGAATCGAACCGGAGAATCGTTGCTCGGCGGAACCGCGGAGGAGCTTCGGGGTCGCACGCGCGGCGGAGCTCGGGCTCGAGCGGATGATTTCCGAGCCGTCGGGCCGGATCGTCACGCACGTGTTCCCGGGCGGCTCGGGGCGCTGGGAGGTTCGCCGGCGTAGCTTCCGCGAGGGCGGCAAGCCGAGCGAGCTGCTCGTGATCTCGGATCTCTCCCGCGCGCTGCGCGAGGAGGAGCGGCAAGCCTGGCAGCGGCTCGTGCGCGTGATCGGCCACGAGCTCAACAGCTCCCTCGCGCCGATCAAGTCGATGGCGGGCACGCTGCGCAAGCTGATCGGCCGCGAGCCGGCGCCTGCGGACTGGCGCGACGACGCGAACTCCGGGCTCACGATCATCCACGACCGCGCCGAATCGCTCGAGCGTTTCATGGGCGCCTATGCCCGGCTCGCGCGGCTGCCGCCGCCGACGCGCCGGGACACCGACTTCGCCGCGCTCGTGCGGCCGCGTCGCGTCGCTGCAAGCGGGCAGGGTGACGATCGACGGACGGGCCGGCCGCCCGGCTGTCGATCGACCCGGATCAAATCGAGCAGGTGCTGATCAATCTACTTCGCAACGGCGCCGAGGCGGCGGGCGAGCGCGGCGCCGTGCATGTCGCGTGGCGCAGCGAGGAGGATCGACTGGTCGTCGAGGTCGTCGACGACGGCCCCGGTCTCGCACGCACGGACAACTTGTGGGTGCCGTTCTTCACGACCAAGCCCGGCGGCACGGGCATCGGCCTCGTGCTGTCGCGCGAAATCGTCGAGAACCATGGCGGCGCGATCACGCTCGAGAATCGAACGGGGGCCTCGGGATGCATCGCGCGTGTGAGCCTGCCGCTCGGTGCGACGCGTCGGCTGGCTGCTCGTAGCGCCGCGATCTGAGCGCACCCGTTGGTCCGTTCGGACCGGGGAACAATGCTCCTGCGGCCTGTCGATTCGAATAAGCTCTATCTTCACAGATCAACCGATACACGGAGGCATCCGATGAAGCAGTTCATGGCGATCTATGTCGGCTCGCCGGCCGCGATGTCCAAATGGGACAAGCTGAGCGAGGCCGATCGCAAAGAGCGACAGGCGACCGGTATGAAGGCCTGGCAGGATTGGATGGCGAAGAATCGCGCGAGCATCGTCGAGAATGGCGGTCCGCTCGGCAAGACGAAGCGAGCGGACGCGAAAGGCATTACGGACGTCCGCAACAACATGGCCGCCTACGTGATCGTGCAAGCGGAGTCGCAAGAGGCGGCCGCGAAGATGTTCCTGAACCATCCGCACTTCACGGTCTTCCCCGGCGAAGCGGTGGAGGTGATGGAGTGCTTGCCCGTACCGCGGGCTGAGCGCGTCGCGCTACTCGTAGCGCAGCGAGCTGATCGGGTCCGAGTTCGCGGCCTTGGCGGCGGGCAAGATGCCGAAGCCGACGCCGACCACTCCCGAGAATCCAATCGCGAGCGCGATCGCCCACCAGGGCGTATGGGCGGGCGGGAAGTTCGGAATCAACGACTGCGGCGAGCACGCCGATTCCGTAGCCGATCGCGAGCCCGACGATGCCGCCGAGCAGGCACAGCACGAGCGCCTCGAGCAGGAACTGCAAGCAGGATGTGATGGCGCTTCGCGCCGATCGCCTTGCAGATGCCGATCTCGCGCGTCCGCTCGGTCACGGACACGAGCATGATGTTCATGATGCCGATGCCGCCGACGAGCAGCGAGATGCTCACGATGCTCGTCATCACGATCGTGACGGTGGTCAGGATCGAATTGAAGGTGTCCTGCAGCTGCTGCGGCGGTCTGAATCCTGAAGTCGTCCTCGGCGTCGGTCTTCAGCTTGTGCGCCGTGCGCAGCAAGCGAGTGATCGTCTGACGCACGTTGTCGAGATCGGCGAGGTTGGCGAGGTGTGAGCTGGACCACGATATTGGGCTGAGTGCGTCTCCCCTGCAGGGCCACCATCGTGTTGTACGGAATCATGACGCGATTGTCCTGGCTCTGGCCCAAGATCTCGCCCTTCGCCTCGAGCAGGCCGATGATTTTGAGCCATTCGCCGTTGATCTGGATGAACTCGCCGACCGGGTCTTCGGGCAGCGAGAGATCCTGGCGCACTTGCTCGCCGATCACGGCGACGCGCCGGCGCGTGTCGTTGTCGCTGTCGGACAGGAACCGGCCCCGCGCGCTGAAGTACTGGCCGACGTCCTGGTACGAGTAGCTCGTGCCGAGCACCTGGGAGATCGTGGTCTGGGAGCCGTACCGGACCGTCGCCTGGCCGTTCGGCACGAACATGATCGGCGTGATCGACGAGATGCCCTCGACGCGGAAGCGGATCAGGTCGTAGTCGTACTGCGTCAGCCGCGACTGCTTGCCCTGCAGCGCGTCCGCGAGCGCGGTATACGACTGCACGGTCACGCTGTTGCTGCCGAGTCCCTGAAATTGCTGGCCGATCATGAACTGCAGGCCCTGGATGACCGACACCATTGCGATCACCGACGCCACGCCGATCACGATGCCGAGCGTCGTAAGGAAGCTCCGAAACGCGTGCGCGCGGATGGACTCGATAGCGGCGCGCGCGCCTTCGGCGGCGACGAACCAGATCGTCACGCGTGCGCGAGTGCGGCCGCCGGGCCGCAGTCCCGGCGCGCTAGTGAGCGGCGCGGGCGGGCTGCTGGCCATAGTCTTCGACGATCTTGCCGTCTTTGAGGCGTATCACGCGCCCGCCGTGCTTCGCGACGTCGGGCTCGTGCGTGACGAGCACGATGGTCTGGCCGTCCGCGTGGAGCTCGTCGAACAGCGCGAGGATCTCCGTGCTCGTCTGCGAGTCGAGGTTGCCGGTCGGCTCGTCGGCGAGAAGGATCGACGGCCGCGTGACGAGCGCGCGCGCGATCGCGACACGCTGGCGTTGGCCGCCCGAAAGCTGGTTCGGCAGGTGGTCGCTGCGGTCCGCGAGGCCGACGCGCGCGAGCACGCGTTCTGCCTCGGACTTGCGCTCCGCCAAGCTCAGGCCGCGATAGATCAGCGGCTGCATCACGTTCTTGAGCGCCGACGCGCGCGGCAGCAAGTTGAAGTTCTGGAAGATGAAGCCGATTTCCTGGTTGCGTATGTCGGCGAGCTCGTTGTCGTCGAGGCCGCTGACGTCGTGGCCGTTGAGCACGTAACGTCCCGTCGTCGGCGTGTCGAGGCAGCCGATGATGTTCATCAGCGTCGACTTTGCCGGAGCCGGACGAGCCGATGAACACGACGTACTCGTTGTAGTCGAGCGAGAGGTCGAGGTTGTCGACGGCCTTGATGAGCTGCTGGCCCATCTCGTAGTGCTTGCTGATCGAGGACAGCTCGATGACGGGCATCGCCGCGGCCTCAGGAGCCCGCGACCGCGATCCGATCGCCGTCCTTCAGCGCGCGCAGCACGCGATCCGGCCCCGTGATCACGGCATCGCCCTCGGTAGCGCCGCCCGTGAGCTCCTGGTACGTGTCGTCCGAGAGCCCGGCCTGGACTTCGACGCGCTTCGCCACGCCGCCGCGCACGACGAACACGTAGCGCTTCGTGACCTTCTGCGTGAGGTCCTCCTCGACGCGGATCGCCTGGATCGGCGTCGCGAGCGCGCGCTCCCGGGCCGCCGCGAAGATCTCGGCGCGGCAAGACATGCCGGGGCGCAGGTTGACGCCTCTTCGTGTCCGTCGAGCCTGATCTTCACCGCGAAGCTCAACCCCTGGCGGCCCTCGGCCACCTTCGCCGACACCGCGATCGAGGAGACATCGCCTTCGACGGCAGTATCGGGAAACGCGATCGCGAAGACTCGCGCGCGCTGCTCCGGCTCGATGTTCGCGATATCCGCCTCGTCGACGTTGACCTCGGCGAGCATCGTGTCGGCGTTCGCGATCGTCATCAGGTTCGAGCCCGGAATGTTCGTGGAGCTCGCGATCGCCGTCTCGCCGACCTTGATGTCGAGCGACGTGACCGTGCCGTCGATCGGCGCGTAGACACGCGTCTTGCTCAAGTGGTCTTTCGCCTGGGAGAGCTGAGCCGCGAATTGCGCGAGCGACGCGCGGCTCGACTGGAGATCGACGCGTGCGATGTCGAGGTTCTTGCTCGCGACCTCGAACTTGTCGTCGTCGATGAGCTTGCGCTCGTGCAGCCCACGCGTGCGCTCCCACTGCGTCTGCAAGTTCTCGACTTGCAGTTTCTGGCGCTCGATCGCGATCTCCTGCACGCGCTGCGCGGCCTCGTTTTGCTCGACGGCGGCGCGCAACCGCTGGTCGTCGATTTGCAGCACGAGCTGCCCCTTCTTCACGCGATCGCCTTCCTCGACGAAGATGGCCGTGACACGGCCGATCTCCTCGGTCGTGAGCTTGGCTTGCTGCTCGTAGACGAGCCGCCCGGACGCGAGCACGGACGCCTGGATGCTGCGCGGCGCGACCTTCTCCGTCTTCACTTTGACGGTGACGCCGCCGCTGATTCGCGCCTGGACGAGCGGAATCGCGATCACGAGGACCACGATGCCGACGATGACGATGAGCCTCTTGTTCATCGGTTAGTCTGTTGGCCCGTTCAGGAGCGCAGCGCGAGCAAGGTACCGATCGCGACGATCAGCGCGATTGGGCCGAGCACGATCGCCGCGGACGTCGCGTACGACTTCTTCGTGAACGACTGATACCCGAGCACCTGGCAGCACGAGCGACCAGATGGCGGTGACGTCGATTCCGAGCAATATGCGTTGGACCAACGACGCCCCCGTTCGATCGATCGACAGCAGATTGCCGAACGCGAGCGGGTTGATGTTGTCTTGGAGCATGAAGCGCGGGTCGTTGACGACCATGTTGACGAGCTGCGCGATGATGCCGAGCACTTGCGGCAACGTGCACCAACAGAGCAGCGCGAACCACTGCTTGAGCTTGACGCCGTCGTTCGTGGCGAACGAGACGACCGTGTAATAGGACGCGACGAGGAAAATGATGAGGAACACGAAGAAGATCGAGCTCACCGCGCCGATCGCGCCATAGACGAGCGGCGGTATCTTCGCCGCGGCCGCGACGGCCTGCTCGCGCTGAGCGTCCGTGATGTTCGCGTTGCCGGCGCGAAGCTGGTTGTCGAGGAAGAACCCCATGTCGACGTGGCTCAGGAAGTAGAACGACACGGCGCTGAAGCCGATCAACAGCACGACTACGGGCAGCAGCACTCGGGGCTGCTCTTTGAGAGCGGCAAATGCCTCGCGCGGCGCCGTAAAGATGTTTGTCGCAAGCGCGACATAGGAGGAGTTGGCCATAGGCTTCCGGTGGTCTGCTGCGTGGGACTACGCGGGCGGCGGGATTATACAGGCGGTCCCGCCGTCCCTATGGTTAGTCGTCACAAATGTCATGGGAATGGCAGGTTCGCCCGGGCCGGCGTGGGGCGCGCCGCGTCTTTGTTGCTTGCACGCATCTGAAGTCGGATTCGGTAGTCGCCTGCCTACCCAATACGAACGAGGACCGGATGTATTACAACTCGTCAGGAGGCGAGCGCCTCCACGATCGAGTACTCCGAGCGGGTCGGCAGCACGCGCTCGAGCCGGAACCCCGAGCGGTCGAGCAAGGCTTCGTACTCGGCGCGCGTGCGTTCCCGGCCTCCCGTGACGGCGAGCATGATGATGTCGAGCGTTTTGCCGAAGTGAGGGCCCGGAGATTCGGGTACCAGCGTCTCGATGATCAGCACCCGGGCGTGCGCCGGCGCGCCGCGGCGTACGCTCTCGAGAATCCTGGCCGCGTCGTCGTCCCGCCAGTCGTGCAGCAAGTCCATCAGCAGGTAGAGATCCGCCGCAGGTGGCGTATCGACGAAGAAGTCGCCGGCGGCGATTTCGAGCCGCGGCGAGCGAACGGAAGCGGCGCCGGCTACCACGTGCGGCAGGTCGAATAGAATCCCGCGCGCTCGAGGCGCGTGATCGAGGACGGCCGCAAGCAGATGACCGTGCCCGCCGCCGACATCCGAGATGACGTCGAAACGCGCGTAGTCGTACGCATCGACCAAGGCCGGCAACACTGCGCGCGATTTTGCGACCATCGCCGCGTTGAAGATCTGCGCCTCGTCTTGATGCTCGTCGAAGTAGCCGAGTAGGCCGCGCCAATCGCGCGAGGGTCGACCTGTTCGCACGGTTTCGCCGAGGTCGGTATAGCGCTCCCAGAACGCCGGCATGCCGCCCATGCGTACGTAAGGTCGGAGCGATTCGGGGTGATCGCTGCGCAGAAGGCGCGACGCGGCGTTGTGCACGTAGCCGTCGGCGCGCTCCTCGAACACACCGTGAGCGACGAGCAATCGCAGGATCCGCCGCAGCGCGTCCGCGTCGAGGCCGGTGCGCGCCGCAATCTCTCGCGGGTCCGCCGGCTGGTCGCCGATCGCGTCTGCGACTCCGAACGCGGCCGCCACGTGCAGGCAGCGCGCAGCGATGTGCGCCCTCGCGAGCTCGCCGACGACGCGCGCCGGAGACGGCGAGCTCACTACTGGATGATCTGGCGTTTCTGAATCACCCACGTGCCGTTGCGTTTGACGAGCGTATCCTCGTAACGGCCCATTCCGCCGACCGTGAACGGCCCACTCGACGGACCGGTGATCGTTTGCCAGTACGAGCGGTGACGAGCTTCGTGATCGTTCACGAGCTCGATGTAGGTGTTCGAGAGCGCGTGATAGGACTTCGGCGCGTCGGTCGTCTGTGCCGCTGCGCGCCGCGCCTTCAAATCGGTCACGATCTTGCGGATCTCGTCGCGGCCCTTGTATGTCTTGCCGCCGAACGTGAACTCCGCGTCCTCCGCGAACACGCTCGCATACATGTCCGCGTCGAGCGTGTCGAGCGCGATCGTGTATTTGACGACGAGGTTTTGAATCGCCGCGCGATCCTCGAGGTCCGTCGTGGACGGTCCACGTGCAGCGGACACCGGCAGCGCGAGCATCGCGGCGAAGAGGCCGGCCGACAACAATGCGACGAACACAAGTCGGAACGAGCGCGAGATCATGATCTTTCCCCCAAACACGTGTTGCACAAACGGAAACGCCGGCGCTAGGCCGGCGTTCCACTCGATTCTCCGAAGCTAAAGCGTCGGATTCGGCGCCTCAGCTCAGCGACGATTGCCGCCGCCGCCGCCGCCGTAGCCGCCGCCACCACCACCGTAGCCGCCGCGGCCGCCGCCACCACCGTAGCCGCCGCCACCGCCGCCGTAACCACCACCGCCACCATAGCCGCCGCCGCCACCGCGTGGGCCGTTGCCCTTCTTCTGTTGCGGACGCGCTTCGTTGACGGTCATCGGTCGGCCGCCGTAATCCTGCCCGTTGAGCTTCTCGATCGCCGCTTGTGCTTCCGCGTCGCTGCTCATCTCGACGAAGCCGAAGCCTTTGCTACGGCCCGTGTCGCGATCGGTGATGAGCTTGGCGGATTCCACGGTGCCAACCGCCGAGAACTTCGACGGTGATATCTTCTTCGGTAGCCGAGAACGGCAGATTGCCGACGTACAGTTTCCTGCCCACGAGACCTCCCAGGCGTCTTTAGTTGAGAACCGTTTAAGGAGGAATCCGGGCGGAATTGCCCTCAGGCTCGATGAACGGTTGCGAAAACGACCGTAGTATATACCGCGCTACGAATCAACTGCCCACCCTGGTCCGTTCGTCTTACAACACCTACGAGCGCCGTAAGCCGCGCCAAGCCGAGTGGGCGACGGGCATAATCGCCGCCACGCTGACCTGGGTGACAGATGTGAACGTCCGTTCTATCCGCTTCGCCGCCTTCCTGAGCGCCGCTGCGCTGGTCGGGATCGCGGCGCTATGCGTCGCTGACGCCGGGGCGCAAGCGGCGAAAGCGGCCGCAACCCGCGGCGAATCGAGCAGCCGGCAGCTGCTCAACAGCGAGCGGATTGCCGCGCGCTTCGGGAATTACGGGATCGAGGTCCTCGCGAGCGATCCGCGCGAGCGCGTGTCGAATCTGTATAGCGAAGCAAGCGGGGAGAGAACGTGTCGCACGTTCGCCGTCGTGCGTTATCCGGCCGCTGTCGATCCGGCGCTCGCCGCGGAGCACGACGAGATCGTTCGCGGCGGCTCGATCGGGGCGGTGTTCGCAGCGCACGGCTGGCAGGTGCAGAAGACCAATCTGCGGTACTTCGAGATCGGCGCGCCCGGGCGCGTCGCGGGTCTCATGCGCGTCGCGCCCGGCACGCGGCTCGCAGCGCACGCGTATGAGCTTGACGTCGTGAGGGACGGCCGCTCGTTCGAATACGCGCTGCTCGTCGAGATCCACCACCCCGATTATCTGAAGCGGGACGATCTGCAAACCATTTATGGCCCCGCCGATGCGTCGGACCACGAGGCCGTTGTCGCGGAGCTGATCGACGCAGCGCTCGCCGCCGCGGGGCCCGGCTAACGACGCGGTGACGTCTCCGACGGGTACACGTTGGAACGGCCGGCTTCGAGCCTCTGGCCGCGCACCGAGCGGCCCGCCGGGCCGAGCAGATACAGGTACGGGACCGCGAGCGCTTCAGGCGGCTTGAGCGTCTCGGGATTCTCGGCGGGATACGCTTGTGCGCGCATTCGCGTGCGCGTCGAGCCGGGGTTGATCGAGTTCACGCGAATCGGCGTGTTCTCGAGCTCCTCGGCGAGCACCTGGGCGAACCCTTCCGTGCCGAACTTCGAGACGGCGTACGCGCCCCAAAATGCGCGGCCGCGATTGCCGACCCCGCTCGTAGTGAATAGCACCGAGGCGTCCGCCGAGCGCCGCAGCAGCGGAAGCAGGCAGCGCGTAAGGATGAAAGGAGCGGTCAGGTTCACGAGCAGCACGCGCTGCCAGAGCCCGATGTCGTAGTGCTCGATCGGGCTCAGGTTGCCAAGCAGACCGGCGTTGTGCAGCAGGCCGTCGAGCCGTCCGTAGCGCTTCTCGATCTCCTCGGTCAGTGCCTGATACTGCGGGCCTTGCGCGCGCTCGAGGTCGAGCTCCGCAACGGCAGGCTCCGGTCCGATCGTCTTTGATCTCCTGGTAGAGCGCCTCGAGCTTCGGCGCGCTGCGGCCGTGCAGCAGCAGCGTGGCGCCGTGCTGCGCGAGCGCGCGAGCGACCGCACGGCCGATGCCGGCCGT
Organism: uncultured Gammaproteobacteria bacterium; assembly: GCA_963841645.1. GTDB lineage: Bacteria > Pseudomonadota > Gammaproteobacteria > Steroidobacterales > Rariloculaceae > FEN-1219. The sequence continues at coordinate 519,784 of CAWJDS010000005.1, forward strand.
CGCTCCGGTCACCAAGATCACGCGGCCGGTGAGCTCGTCGGCGGCCGGCCGGTAGTCGAGCCACGGGCTCACGGGGGAGCGGGACTCGGTCGCCATGCTCAGTGCGATCGGTCCGGCGGCGCCGGCGGTTCGAGAGTCGGCGCAGGGCCGGCGGGCGTCTCGACCGGCGGGGCATTCGGTGTGAAGTCGCGCGGCGTCTCCTCGATTTCTTTCAACGAGGCGAGCCGTTGCCGCGGCTGCACGCCGAGATCGGTGAAGCGGCGCGCGCTCGGCAAAACCATTCGCTCGAGCGAGCCGACCGCCCGATTGAACGCCTTGACGCCGTCGCCGAGCGACTTGCCGAGATCGATGACGTGCTCGCCGAACGTGGTGAGTCGCTCGTAGAGCTGCACCGCGAGGCGCCGAATCTCGGCCGCGTTCTCGGCGAGCGCGACCTGCTGCCAGCCATACGCGACCGCCTTGAGCAGCGCGACGAAGCTCGTCGGCGTCGCGAGGATCACGTTCTGGCGCAACGCCTCGTCGAGCAGATCGGGGTTCTCGGCGAGCGCCGCGCTCAGGAACTGATCGCCTGGGATGAACAGGATCACGAACTCCGGGCTCTTCTCGAACTGGCTCCAATACGACTTCGCAGCGAGCTCGCGGACCCGGCCGCCGACGATCGTCGCGTGGCGCGCGAGCGCGGTGCGCCGTGCGCCGTCGTCGTTGGCCTCGGTCGCTTCGAGATAAGCGTCGAGCGGTGTCTTGACGTCGACGACGAGGTCGCGGCCCTCGGGCAGGTGAACCACCATGTCGGGCCGGATCGCGCCGGTCTCCGTGGCCTGGTGGCTCTGACTCACGAAATCGCAGTGCTCGACCATGCCCGCGAGCTCGACGAGCCGGCGCAACGTGATCTCGCCCCACTGGCCGCGAACCTCGGGCCGGCGCAGTGCGTTGACGAGGTTCCGCGTCTCGGCGCCGAGCAGCTGTTGGCTCGCCGCGAGCGTCTCGAGCTGGCGCGCGATGCTCACGTGCGTCGCGCGGCCCGATCTGTCGAGCTCCTGCATTTGGCGCTCGGCGCGCTCGAGCGCCTCGCGGATCGGCCGCACGAGACCGTCGATCGCCTGCTCGCGCGCCGCGAGATCGCCCTTCGAGCGTTCGTTCTGCACGCTCAAGCTCTCCCTCGCGAGCTTGAGGAACGTCTCGGAGTGGGTTCGGAACTGCTCGTTCGCGAACTGTCCGAACACGCCGCGTGAGTCTCTCCGCCGCGAGCTCCACGACGCGCTCGCGCTCGATCTCGAGCGCCGAGCGGCTGCCGAGCTCGGCGTCACGGGCCGCGAGCCGCTCGCGTACGCGCACGCTGCGCGCGTAGCCGATCGCAAGGCCGATTCCGAGCCCCGCGAGCCCGGCGAGCAGCGCAACCAGCAACGCCGTGGCGCTCGTCATGCCGCCAGCCTAAGCGCGACGAGCGCGTCGTCGAGATCGTCGGGCCGACGGATGACCGCGTCGGCGCCCCAGGCGTGCGGGTCCTCGCTCGGCCGGATATAGCCGTACGCAGCCGCGATCGTGACCATCCCGGCGGCGCGACCGGCCTCTATGTCGCGCGGCGCGTCGCCGACGTAAATGCAGCGACTCACGGGCAAGCCGAGCTCGGTTGCTGCGAGCTTGAGCGGGGCGGGGTCGGGCTTGCGCTGCGGTAGACGGTCGCCGCTCACGACGCAGGCGAATCGCCGCGCGAGGTCGAGCGCGGCGAGCAAAGGTCTCGTGAAGGCGTCGGGCTTGTTCGTCACGATGCCGAGCTCGAATCTCGAACTAAGCTCATCAATATCACTTAACCCAATGAACAGCCTAGATCTAGCGGCGATGTGCGCAGCGTAGATCTCGAGGAACCTCGGCCGCAAGCGCTCGACCTCGTCCGCCGCCGCGCCGGCACCTAAGCCAAGGCGCAGCAGTCCGGCCGCGCCGTTGGAGGCCTCGTTGCGCGCGATCGCGTACGGCATTCGGGGCCGACCGCTGTCGAGCAGCAAGCGGTTGAGGACCGCCACGAGGTCGGGCGCCGTGTCGACGAGGGTGCCGTCGAGATCGAAGATGACCGCCCCGCGGGTCACGCGGCGGCCTGGGGCTTATGTGCGTGCATGAAGTAGTTGACGTCGACGTCGCCGCCAAGCCGGTAGCTGTGCAACACCGGGTTGAAGTGCAACCCCGTGATCTCCGCGACGTCGAGCGCGGCTGCCCGGCACCATGATGCGAGCTCCGACGGGCGCACGAGCTTGAGATACTCGTGGGTGCCACGCGGCAGCAGGCCGAGCACGTACTCGGCGGCGACGATCGCGAGCGCGAAGCTCTTTGGGTTGCGGTTCAAGGTCGAGAAAAAGATCGAGCCGCCCGGTGCGAGCAGCGCCGCGCACGCCGCGACGACACGGCTCGGCTCGGGCACGTGCTCGAGCATCTCGAGGCAGGTGACGACGTCGAAGCTGGCCGGGCCGCTCACGTGCGAGCGCCTCGACGTCGACGCAGCGATAGTCCACCGCGACGCTGCCCTCGGCGGCGTGCTCGCGCGCGGCGTCGAGACTGGGCTCCGCGAGATCGATCCCGAGCACCGTGGCGCCGCGTCCGGCGAGCGCCTCGCTCAGCAAGCCGCCGCCGCAGCCGACGTCGAGCACGCGCGCGCCCGAAAGCGCGGCGCGCTCGGCGATGTAATCCGTGCGCAGGCCGTTGATCTCGTGCAGCGTCTTGAAAGGCCCGTGCGGATCCCACCACCTGCTGGCTTGCGCCGCGAACTTGGCGAGCTCTGCCGAATCGACGTTGCTCATCTCTAGCCTTCTCCCGGCGCGCCCGCACCGAGCCGCCGACCCCAGGCGCTCCGCTGCCGCGGCGATCGCGTCACGGTCGAGCCGCAGCAGCTCGGAATTCGTTACGACGTGCTCGCCCGCGACCCAAACGTCCGTGACGTCGCGGCTCGACGCAGCGTAAACGAGCCGCGTGAGGGGATCGAGCACGGGTTGCAGCGCGAGTCGTCCGAGGTCCACGCAGACCACATCGGCGGCCTTGCCGGCGACGAGCGAGCCGATTTCGCCGTCGAGCCCGAGAGCGCGCGCGCCGTTGATCGTCGCCATCGTAAGCGCCGCGGCGGCCGGCACGGCCGTGGCATCGGCCGCGACGTGTTTTCCGAGCAGCGCGGCCGTCTGCATTTCCGCCCAGAGGTCGAGACGATCGCTGCTCGCCGCCCCATCCGTGCCGAGCGCGACGTTGACGCCCGCATGCAGCAGCTCGCGTCACGGGGCAAGCGGCGTTGCCGAGCTTGAGATTCGCGCGCGGGCAGTGGACGACGCTCGCGCCCGCCGCTCGCGAGCGCGTCGATCTCGCCAGCGTCGAGCAGGTTCACGTGAGCGCCGATCAGGTTCGGCGTCACGAGGCCGTGTTTCTGGAGTCTCGCGAGAGGACGAAGCCCGAAGCGCGAGATCGATGCGTCGATCTCGACATCGGTCTCGTGCAGCTGCGTGTGGACGGTCGCTTCGAGCTCGTCGGCGAGCTGACGAATGCGAGCGAGCGTCGCGTCGTTCGCGTCGTTCGGCGACCACGGCGCGAACGCGCTACCGACGCGCGGGTCGCCCCTGAATCGGTCGTGGAGCTCCAACCCTTTGCGGATACCTTCGTTCGCGTCGCGAGCCCACGCGCTCGGTGAGTCGCGCACGACCATGCCGAGCACCACGCGAATGCCGCTCTCGATCGCGGCTTCCGCGACGACGTCCGCGTGCTCGTACATGTCCGCGAAGCAGGTGATTCCGCCGAGCAGCATTTCGGCGATCGCGAGGCGCGCGCCGTCCGCGACGAGCTCGGTGCCGAGCCAGCGCGCTTCGACAGCCTCGACGCGCTCGTGCGCGCGGGCCGATGGCATATCGCTCGCGAGCCCGCGGAACAGGCTCTGCGCCGCGTGCGCGTGCGCGTTCACGAGTCCGGGCAGCAGACACGTGCCGCGGTCGGTCGTGCCGCGCGCCCGCGGTGAAAGTCCGATCCGCCTCGTCGACGGGGAGCACCGCGACGATTCGGCCGTCGTCGATCGCGACCGCGAGTCGCTCCTCGACGCGCACTTGCGGCTCGACGCGAATGGTCCAGCGGGGACGAATCAGAGCGTCGACACGTTGCATCGGACGGGGTGTTCTTCGGCTCGCGAAAGGCGCGCCAGTATAGCCGCTCGAATGCGCTCGAACGCTACGGGCGCGAGCGGCCCTGTGCTAAACTTCGCCCTTGTTTTTTGGGCACTTGGATGCTTTCGGACGGGTGGTGCAGGGCGCACGAATTGGGGTCGCTCGCGCCGTCCGCAAACACTAAACCTTGTCGTGTCATTTCACCGCCTCTCGAGCCGCGGAGCGAGGCGGGGAAAGGGACCTTTTATTCGCGAACTGAGCTAGCTCTGAGCAGGAACCATGGCCATCGGTAAGGAAGTCTTCCCGGTCAATCTCGAAGACGAGATGCGGCAAAGCTATCTCGATTACGCGATGAGCGTGATCGTCGGCCGGGCGCTGCCGGACGTGCGCGACGGCCTGAAGCCGGTGCATCGGCGCGTGCTGCTACGCAATGCGCGAGCTCGGCAACGAGTGGAATCGGGCCTATAAGAAGTCGGCCCGCGTCGTCGGCGACGTGATCGGCAAATACCATCCGCACGGCGAGTCTGCCGTCTACGACACGATCGTCCGCATGGCGCAGCCGTTCTCGCTGCGTTACCTGCTCGTCGACGGCCAGGGCAACTTCGGCTCGGTCGACGGCGATACCGCGGCCGCGATGCGCTACACCGAAGTCCGGATGGCGCGCATCACGCAGGAGCTGCTCGCCGACATCGACAAGGAGACGGTCGACTTCGTCCCGAACTACGACGAAAGCGAGCGCGAGCCTTCGGTGCTGCCGACGCGGCTGCCGAACTTGCTCGTGAACGGCTCGTCCGGCATCGCCGTCGGCATGGCGACCAACATCCCGCCGCACAACTTGGGCGAGATCATCGACGCGTGTCTCGCGCTACTCAACGATCCGAAGGTCACGATCGCGGACCTGATCAAGCTCGTGCCGGGTCCCGACTTCCCGACCGCGGGCCAAATCCTCGGCATCCAAGGCGTCGTGAGCGCCTACACGAGCGGCCGCGGGCGCATCTACGTACGCGGCCGCACGCACATCGAGCCGCTCGAGACTCAAGGCCGCGAGGCGATCATCATCACCGAGCTGCCGTACCAGGTGAACAAGGCGCGGCTGATCGAGCGGATCGCGGATCTCGTTCGCGAGAAGAAGCTCGACGGCATCAGCGAGCTGCGCGACGAGTCCGACAAGGACGGCATGCGCGTCGTGATCGAGCTCAAGCGCGGCGAGCTGTCCGACGTCGTGCTCAACAATCTGTTCAAGCAGACGCCGCTCCAGAGCGTGTTCGGCATCAACATGGTCAGCCTCGTCGACGGCCAGCCGCGGCTGCTGTCGCTGAAGGAGCTGCTCGACGCGTTCCTGCGCCATCGCCGCGAGGTCGTCACGCGGCGCACGCTCTACGAGCTGCGCAAGGCCCGCGAGCGAGCGCACGTGTTGGAGGGCTTGATGGTCGCGCTCGCGAACATCGATCCCGTGATCGAGCTCATCAAGCGCTCGCCGTCGCCGAACGACGCGAAGACGGCGCTCTGCGCGACCGTCTGGACGCCGGGCGCCGTGACGCAGATGCTCGCGCGCGCGGGCGCGACCGCGACGCGGCCCGAGGATCTCACCGAGGAGTCGGGCCTCGCGGGCGGCGGCTATCGGCTATCGACCGTGCAGGCGCAGGCGATTCTCGATCTGCGGCTGCAACGCCTGACCGGTCTCGAGCAGGAAAAAATATCGAGCGAATACAGTGAGCTGATAGACAATATTCAGAAGTTTCTCGAGATCCTGTCGAGCCCCGAGAAGCTCCAGCAAGTGATCCGCGACGAGCTCACCGAGATCCGCAATCTCTACGCGGACAAGCGCCGCACGGAGATCGTCGAGGACTACGCCGACCTCACGATGGAAGACCTGATCCCAGACGAGCAGGTCGTCGTGACGCTCTCGCACTCGGGCTACGCGAAGTCGCAACCGGCCGAGGCTTATCGAGCTCAGCGCCGCGGCGGCCGCGGGCGAGCGGCGGCCCGAGTCAAGGATGAGGACTTCATCGATCAGCTGTTCGTCACGAACTCGCACGACATGGTTCTCTGCTTCTCGAGCCGCGGCAAGGTCTACTGGCTCAAGGTCTACCAGATTCCGCAGGCGGCGTCGGGCTCGCGCGGCCGGCCGATCGTGAACCTGCTGCCGCTCGAGGAAGGCGAGCGGATCAACACGGTGCTGCCGGTGAAGGGCTTCGAGGACGACAAGTACGTGTTCCTCGCGACGAGCCACGGCACCGTGAAGAAGACGTCGCTCGCCGAGTTCGCGCGGCCGCGCACGAGCCGGCATCATCGCGCTCGATCTGCGCCCTGAAGATCGATTGATCGGCGCCGGAATCACGAACGGCAACCAAGACATCATGCTGTTCGCGAGCTCCGGTAAGGCGATTCGCTTCTCCGAGCAGGACGTGCGGCCGATGGGTCGCGCGGCGGCCGGCGTTCGCGGCTTGAAGCTCGCGGGCCAAGGCGACGAGGTGATCGCGCTCAGCATCATCGGCGCGGGCCCGATCGTCACCGCGACCGAGAACGGCTACGGCAAGCTCACGTTGGTCGAAGAGCATCCGGTTCAAGGCCGCGGCGGTCAGGGCGTGATCTGTATCCAGACCTCGGAGCGCAACGGCCGCTTGGTCGGTGCGCTCCAGGTGGCGCCCGAAGACGAGCTCATGCTGATCACCTCGACCGGCACGCTCGTGCGCACGCCCGTCGCCGACATCTCGACGATGGGCCGCAATACGCAGGGCGTGCGGCTGATTCGGCTCGACGAGGCCGACCGTCTCGTCGGCATCTCGCGCGTCGAGCGGTTGCCGGACGACGAAGGCGGGCCGTCGATGGCGCGCCCAGTCGATGGCGCGCCAGTCGATGGTGCGCCGGTTGACGGCACGCCGGTCGAATAGGCAAGGGTACGGAGGCCCTCGAAGATGAAGCGCGTCTACAACTTCAGTCCCGGTCCCGCGATGCTGCCCGACCGCGGTGCTCGAGCGCATGCAAGCCGAGCTACTCGACTGGCAAGGCAGCGGCATGTCCGTGATGGAGGTGAGCCATCGCGGCAGCGCCTTCATCGAGTTCGCGGCGCAGTCGGAGAAGAACCTCCGCGCGCTGCTGAACGTGCCGGCGAGCTACAAGGTGCTGTTCCTCCAGGGCGGCGCGACGCTGCAATTCGCGGCCGTGCCCCTGAACCTCGCGCCGCCGGGCTCGGTCGTCGACTACGCGTCACGGGCAATTGGAGCGAGAAGGCCGTCGGCGAGGCGAAGCGCTACGCCGAGGTCAACGTCGTCGCGAACAGCTCGGCGACGAAGTTCACGACGATTCCCGACGCCGAGCACGTGGAAGCTGTCGAAGAACGCGGCGTACTTGCACTACGTCGCGAACGAGACGGTGTTCGGCGTCGAGTTCCACGACGTGCCGGCGGTGTCGGACGCCCCGCTCGTGACCGACATGTCGTCGAACTTCTTGTCGCGGCCGATCGACGTGAGCCGGTTCGGCGTGATCTATGCGGGCGCGCAGAAGAACGTCGGCCCCGCGGGGCTCGCGATCGTGATCGTGCGCGAGGACCTGCTCGGCCGCGCGCGCAAGGAGACGCCGGGCGCGATCGACTTCAAGACGATGGCGGCGAACGACTCGATGTGGAACACGCCGCCGACCCTGTCGTGGTACGTCGCGGGACTCGTGTTCGAGTGGCTGCTCGAGCAGGGCGGTATCGCCGCGATCGGCAAGGTGAACGAGCGCAAGGCGAAGAAGCTGTACGCGGCGATCGACGGCTCGGGCTTCTACAAGAACCCAGTCGAGAAGTCGGCTCGCTCGTGGATGAACGTGCCGTTCACGCTTGCCGATCCGAAGCTCGACGAAGTGTTTCTGAAGGAATCGAAGGCCGCGGGTCTCACGAACTTGAAGGGCCACCGCGTCGTCGGCGGCATGCGCGCGAGCATCTACAACGCGATGCCCGAGGCGGGCGTCGATGCGTTGATCGCGTTCATGGCCGATTTCCAGAAGCGCAAGGGTTGAGACGCACGCGATGAGCCTGTTCAAGATTCAGACGCTCAACAGCATCGCGGTAGTGGGCCTCGACCGTTTCCCCCGCGATCGCTACGAGCTCGCGTCGGCGATCCGCCGAGCCCGACGCGATCCTGTTGCGCTCGTTCAAGATGCACGACATGCCGATCCCGGACAGCGTGCTTGCGTCGGGCGCGCGGGCGCGGGCACGAACAACATCCCGGTCGCGAAGCTCAGCAAGCGCGGCATCCCGGTGTTCAACACGCCGGGCGCGAACGCGAACGCGGTGAAGGAGCTCGTGATCGCGGGTCTGCTGATGGCGGCGCGCAATTTGCCCCAGGCTTGGGCATTCGCACGCTCGCTGCAGGGCTCGGGCGAGGAGCTCGACAAGGCCGTCGAGGCCGGCAAGAAGGAGTTCGTCGGCTTCGAGCTGCCGAAGCGCACGCTCGGCGTGGTCGGGCTCGGCGCGATCGGCGTCGAGGTCGCGAACGCCGCGCTGCAAGCTGGGTCTGACAGGTGCTCGGCTACGACCCAACGATCACCGTGCAGCACGCCTGGGAGCTGTCGTCGGGCGTCCAAAAGGCCGTGAACCTCGATGACCTGTTCGCGCGCTCCGACGTCGTGACGGTGCACGTGCCGCTCACGAAGGATACCGACAAGCTCGTGAACGCCGCGCGCTTGCAGTCGATGCGCGCGGCTCCGTTCTATTGAACTTCTCGCGCGACGAGATCGTCGACTCCACGGCCGTCGTCGCCGCGCTCGACGCGGGCAAGCTGCGCGCGTACGTCACCGACTTCCCTAAGCGCGACGCTGCTCGATCATCCGAAAGTGATCTGCTTCCCGCACCTCGGCGCGTCGACCGTCGAGGCCGAGGAGAACTGCGCCGTGATGGTCGCCGACAACGTGCGCGAGTTCCTCGAGAACGGCAACGTGACGCGCTCCGTGAACTTTCCCGAGACGGTGCTGCAGCGCACGCGGCCTCATCGCATCGCGATCCCGCACGCGAACGTGCCAAACATGGTCGCGCAGATCCTCACGGCGATCGCTGCGCAGAACATCAACATCGCGGACATGCTGAATCACTCGCGCGGCGAGCTCTCGTATACGCTCGTCGACCTCGACGCGGCGCCGAACGACAGAGATGCTCGCGCGAATCCGCAAGCATCGAGGGCATTCTCGCGGCGCGCGTGCTGCCGATCATCGAGTCGTGAGGGCGGCGCCGCGAAACGGCCCGTTGCGAAGCCCATGAGCAAGCGCAAACCGTCGGCGAGCAAGGCCAAGACGCCGCGCGCGAAGAAGGGTAAGCGGCCCGAGGCGCAGCCGGACGGCGAAGCGGCGCTGCAGCGCTTGCGCGGCACGATCGACGAGATCGACGCGAAGCATCCAGCAGCTGATCGCCGCGCGGGCACGCTGCGCGAAGGAGATCGGCGTGCTCAAGGGCCTCACCTCGACGGCCGATTTCTATCGCCCCGAGCGCGAGGCGCAGGTGCTTCGCAGGGTCATCGAGCGCAATCAGGGGCCGCTGCGCAACGACGAGATGGTGCGTCTCTTCCGCGAGCTGATGTCGGCGTGCCTAGCGCAGGAGGAGGCGCTCAAAGTCGCCTATCTCGGGCCAGAAGGCACGTTCACGCAGTCCGCCGTGCTCAAGCACTTCGGCCACTCGGTGCACGCGTTGTCGGTGCCGACGATCGACGAGGTGTTCCACGAGGTCGAGTCGGGCACGGCCGACTTCGGCGTCGCGCCGATCGAGAACTCGAGCGAGGGAACGGTCAACATCCACACGCTCGACATGTTCCTGACCTCGCCGCTCAAGGTCTGCGGCGAAATCGAGCTGCGGATCCATCAGCACCTGATGGGCAACCTGGATGACTTGCGGTCGGTCCGCCGCGTCTGCTCGCACCCGCAATCGCTCGCGCAGTGCCGCGCGTGGCTCGCGGAGCACTTGCCCGGCGTCGAGCTCGTGCCCGTCGCGAGCAACGCTGAAGCCGCGCGCCGCGCGCGCGACGAGGAGGGCACCGCGGCGCTCGCCGGCGAGGCCGCGGCCGAGGTGTACGGACTCAAGATCCTGTTTCGCGAGGTCGAGGACCAGGCGGACAACGCGACACGCTTCGTCGTCGTCGGCCGCAAGCTCTTTCCGGCGAGCGGCAACGACAAGACCTCGGTGCTGGTCTCGGCGAGCGGCACGGAGGGCCCCGGCGTGCTGTTGCACTTGCTCGGCCCTCTCGCACGCCACGGCGTGAACATGACGAGGATCGAGTCGCGGCCGTCACGGCGGCGCAAGTGGGACTATGTGTTCTTCGTCGATCTCGACGGCCACGCCGACGACCCTCCGGTGAAGAAGGCCCTCGAAGAGGTCAAAGCCAAGGCGTCGTTGTTCAAAGTGCTCGGCGCGTACCCCAAAGCCGTCGTCTGACGCCTTCGGCGCCCGTGATGACGCATCCACACAGCTATCTAGCGCAGCCGGTCGACGGCATCGCGGGCACGATCACGGTGCCGGGCGACAAGTCCGTCTCGCATCGCTCGCTGATGCTCGGCGCGATCGCCGAAGGCCAAACGCTCGTGCACGGCTTTCTCGACGGCGAAGACTGCCTCGCGACGCGCGCGGCGCTCGAGGCGCTCGGCGTGTCGATCTATAGGAACGCGCTGCAGCCCGTGCGCGTGAATGGAGTCGGTCTGCGCGGCCTGCGCGCGCCGTCGAAGGTGCTCGATCTCGGCAACTCGGGCACCGGCATTCGGCTCCTCACGGGGCTGCTCGCGGGTCAGGCTTTCGACTCGGAGCTCACGGGCGATGCGTCGCTGCGGCAGCGACCGATGGAGCGCGTCGCTGCGCCGCTGCGCGGGATGGGGGCGCGAATCGAGACCACCGACGGCAAGCCGCCGCTGCGCGTGCTCGGCGGCAGCAGCCTCAGCGGAATCGAATACGAGCTGCCGATGGCGAGCGCACAAGTGAAATCGGCGATCCTGCTCGCGGGCCTCTATGCCGAGGGACGCACGACGGTCCACTCGCCGGGGCCGAGCCGCGACCACACAGAGCGGATGCTGCAAAGCATGGGTGTTCAGGTCGAAGCGAGCGAGCGCGGGCGCGGGCACACGGTGTCGCTCGTCGGTCCCGCGACACTGCGCGGCCGCGAGATCGGCGTGCCGGGCGACTTCTCCTCGGCCGCGTTTTTCATCGTCGCGGCCTGCCTCGGCGCGCCCGACGGGCTTCTGATCAAGAACGTCGGCGTGAATCCGACGCGGACCGGCCTGCTCACGATCCTGCGCGAGATGGGCGCCGACATCGAGCTCGAGTCGGAGCGGCGACTCGGCGCGGAACCGGTCGCGGATCTGTTCGTGCGCCAGAGCGAGCTGCGCGGAATCGACGTGCCTCCGGAGCTCGTCCCGCTCGCGATCGACGAGTTCCCGATCCTGTTCGTCGCGGCCGCCGGCGCGCGCGGCACGACGCGCGTGAGCGGCGCAGAGGAGCTGCGCACGAAGGAAACCGACCGGCTTGCGGTCATGGCGCAGGGGCTCGGGGCCGTCGGGATCGCAGTCGAGGAGCAGCCCGGGGGCTTGAGCGTGACCGGCGGCAGGATCCGCGGCGGCACGGTCGACAGCCGCGGCGACCACCGGATCGCGATGTCGTTCGCGATCGCGAGCCTGCTCGCGCGCGCGCCGATCGAGATCCTCAATACGACCGAGGTCGCGACGTCATTCCCGACGTTCCTCGAGGTCGCGACCGACGTGGGCCTCCGCGTCGGTCCGGGCGCCGGGAATCCTTGATGGCGCCGGCCGCTCCGATCGTGACGATCGACGGACCGAGCGGCTCCGGCAAGGGCACGATCAGCCGCGGGCTCGCCTCACGTCTGCGCTGGCATTTGCTCGACAGCGGCGCGCTCTACCGCCTCGTCGCGCTCGCGGCGGCGCGCCGCGGCAATCCCGACGATCCGGAGGACCTCGCGCGAATCGCGCGCTCGATGGACGTCAGCTTCGGCTCGGTCGGCGGCGCCGAGCAGGTGCTGCTCGACGGCGAGGACGCGACCGTGGCGCTGCGGACCGAGGAGACCGGTGAGGCCGCTTCACGTGTCGCCGCCGTGCCCGCGGTCCGCGAAGCGCTGCTCCAGCGGCAGCGGGACTTTGCGAGGCCGCCGGGCCTCGTGGCCGACGGCCGGGACATGGGCACCGTCGTTTTCCCGAGCGCGCGACCTCAAGGTGTTCTTGACGGCGACCGCCGACGAGCGCGCAATGAGGCGGCATAAGCAGTTGAAGGAAAAGGGGATTGATGTTAGCCTGCGCGACCTTTCCTGGGACATAGCGCAACGGGATGCACGCGACGCGAGTCGACCGTCGCGCCGCTACGGCCCGCCCCGGATGCGCGGACGATCGATTCGACGGATCTGTCGCCCGAGGAAGTCATCGCCCGCATCTTGCAGTGGCTCGAAGCGGCGGGCGTTGGGCCAAAGCGAGCCTAAAGGTGCGCAGCGGCAGGATGCTGCTGTGAGTTTCAACAACCCGATCGCGCAGGACGCCGGTGGATACGGAAGAGATATGAGCGAATCGTTTGCAAAATGTTCGAAGAGAGCTTTGCGACTCAAAAGATCAAGCCGGGCTCGATACTCACCGGCATCGTCGTCGGCGTGAACCAAGACGTGGTGATCGTCAACGCGGGACTGAAATCCGAGGCCGTCATCCCGGCCGATCAATTCTACAACGAGCGCGGCGAGCTCGACGTCCAAGTCGGCGACACCGTCGAGGTGGCGCTCGATACCGTCGAGGACGGCTTCGGCGAGACGCGTTTGTCTCGCGAGAAGGCCAAGCGCACGCGTACGTGGACGCGCCTCGAGGAAGCGTTCCAGAAGGGCGAGATCGTCAAGGGCATGATCAGCGGCCGCGTGCGCGGCGGCTTCACCGTCGACATCGATCTGGTCCGCGCGTTCCTGCCGGGATCGCTCGTCGACGTGCGCCCGATCCGCGATCCGGCGGCGCTCGAAGGTCAGACGCTCGAGTTCAAGGTCATCAAGCTCGACCAGAAGCGCAACAACGTGGTCGTGTCGCGGCGCGCTGTCGTCGAGGCCGAGTACAGCGCGGAGCGCGAGTCGCTGCTGAAGAACCTGCAGGAGGGCACGATGCTCAAGGGCGTCGTCAAGAACCTCACCGACTACGGCGCGTTCGTCGACCTCGGCGGCATCGACGGCTTGCTGCACATCACCGACATGGCGTGGAAGCGCGTCAAGCATCCGTCGGAGGTCGTGAGCGTCGGCCAGGAGCTCGAGGTCAAGGTGCTCAAGTTCGATCGCGAGCGCAATCGCGTGTCGCTCGGCTTGAAGCAGCTCGGCGCGGATCCCTGGGCGGATCTCGCACGCCGTTATCCGCCCGGCACGCGTCTGTTCGGCAAGGTCACGAACATCGCCGACTACGGCTGCTTCGCGGAGATCGAGGAAGGCGTCGAAGGCCTCGTGCACGTGTCCGAGATGGATTGGACGAACAAGAACGTCAATCCGCACAAGGTCGTGCAGATCGGCGACGAGGTCGAGGTCATGGTCCTCGACATCGACGAGGAGCGCCGGCGCATCTCGCTCGGTCTCAAGCAGTGCAAGCCGAATCCGTGGGTCGAGTTCGGCGAGAACTACAAGAAGGGCGACAAGGTTTCCGGCCAGATCAAGTCGATCACCGACTTCGGCGTGTTCATCGGGCTGCCGGGCGGCATCGACGGCCTCGTGCACCTGTCCGACCTCTCGTGGGACGTGCCCGGCGAAGAGGCCGTGCGCAACTACAAGAAGGGCGAGGAGCTCGAGACGATCGTGCTCGCGATCGATCCGGAGCGCGAACGGATTTCGCTCGGCGTCAAGCAGCTCGACAAGGACCCGTTCTCGCTGTTCCTGTCCGAGCATCCGAAGGGCAGCATCGTAACGGGCGTGATCCAGGAAGCTCGACGCGAAGATGGCGACCATCGCGCTCGATAGCGGCATCATCGGCCAGCTCCGGGCGTCGGAGATCTCGCGCGACCGTGTCGAGGACGCACGCACGGTTCTCAAGGTCGGTGAGACCGTCGAGGCGAGGCTCACGGGCGTCGATCGAAAGACCCGGATCATCTCGCTGTCGATCAAGGCGAAGGAAGCCCACGAGGAAGCAGCAGGCGCTACAGAACTACAAGACCGATGCGGCGCGACCGACGACGGGCACGACGCTCGGCGATTTGCTCAAGGAGAAGATGACTCCGGAGTGAGTCCTCGAGAACCGGTGCCGGCCTGGGAGTCCGTAGTCATGACAAAGTCTGAGCTGATCGAATCGATCGCCCGCAGTCAGAAGCACTTGCCCGCCAAAGACGTCGAGCTGGCGGTCAAGCATATTTTGGAGCTCATGAGCGAGGCGCTCGCGAGCGGCGAGCGAATCGAAATTCGCGGGTTCGGCAGCTTCTCGTTGCACTACCGCCCGCCGCGCATGGGCCGCAACCCGAAGACGGGGGAAGCCGTCGCGCTGGCGGGCAAGAACGTGCCGCACTTCAAGCCCGGCAAAGATCTTCGCGAGCGAGTCAACGAGTCCCGTCACCTGCCCGTGCGCGACTAGGCCAGCGACTTTACAATCGAGCTGCCATCCGCTGCTCAGGTGAGTCGTCTTGGCTACGTTGCGTAGGATTCTGTTCGCGACGCTGTCGATCGTTCTGATGCTGCTCGCGGCGATGTTCGCCTACAGCAACCCAGCACCGATCGACGTCGACATCGGCTTCGTGAAGCTCGAGCGCGTGTCGCTCGCGCTTGCGTTCGCGTTCGTCTTCGTCGCCGGTTGGCTGTTCGGCCTGCTCACGGTCGCGCTCACGCTCTGGCGCAGCGCGAACGAGAAGCGGCGACTGAAAAAGACGCTGCGCCACGCGGAAGCCGAGCTCACGACGCTGCGCGCTCCGCAGCTCGAAGATGCCAACTGACGCCACATTCCTGCTCGCCGCGATCATCATCGTGGCCACGGCGATCGGCTTCGCATTCAAGGTCTACAGCGACCGCGACCGGGACCCGCCGCCGCGGATCAGTGCCGACTATATTCGCGGCCTGAACCTCGTGCTGAGCCGCAAGACCGATGAAGCGCTCGAGCTGTTCGTCCAGATGGCCAAAGTCGACGACGAGACGCTCGAGACGCACTTCGCGCTCGGTCACCTGTTCCGGCGCCGTGGCGAAGTCGAGCGAGCGATTCGCGTCCATCAGAACCTGCTCGCGCGGCCGAATCTGAACGAGACCCAGCGCCATCAGGCGCGTCTTCTCGCTCGCCGAGGACTACCTCGGCGCCGGCCTGTACGACCGCGCCGAGCAGCTCTTCGCCGAGCTCGACGACAGCCCGACGCTCGCCGAGGCCGCGCTCGAGAAGCTCGTCTATATCTACGAGCGGGAGCGCGAGTGGCAGAAGGCGATCGACGCGCACCGCAAGCTCGAGATGTTGAGCGGCACGAAGTCCAATCAAGTCGCGCATTACTACTGCGAGCTCGCCGACGCGGCGCGCGCGAGCGGCGACCGCGAGCTCGCGCGCTCGTACTTGAAGAACACGATTCGCAGCGAGACGGGACAGCTGCGCGGCGCTCTGATCCGCGCCGGCACTGGCGCAGGAGGAGCGCGAGATCACGCAGGCGATCGCGCTCTACGAGCAGGTGATCGAGAAGGATCGCAACTTCATCACCGAGGTGCTGCCGCCGCTCGTCGAGTGCTACCGCACGATCGATAAGCAGCCGTATCTCGACGCGAAGATCGAGAACTGGGTCGCCGCGGATCCGACGCTGCGCCGCGAATTCGCGTATGCCGCGATCATCGCCAATCTCACGACCTCCGACGCGCTCAACGCGTGCGTCGAGAGCTTCGTTCTCGGTAGCCCAGTGCTAGCGAACCTCGTGAACGGCGAGGAGCTCAAGTCCCTGCCCGCAGAGGCCCGGCGCCGAGCGATCGAGCGGATCGGCCAGGGCTTACGCCAGATCGCGGGCACGGGCGCACGCTATCGGTGCACGAATTGCGGCTACAGCACACAGCAGTTCATCTGGCACTGCCCGAGCTGCAAGCTGTGGGAGACCGTGAGGCCGATCCAGAGCTTGCCGCTCGAGAACCTGCTGACATAGCACGCCCGCCCGAAACTGCCTCAAGCCGCGAGATTCGGCGGCTGCGGCCCAACGACGCCACGCCTAGCATCTCGCGCTCCTCAACTGATCGAAGGAGTGACGGCAATGAAGAGGAGTGTGCGCTGGCTGCTCGGGGCCGCCCTCGCGTTCGCATCGTTCGGTGCATTCGCGGGGCCGGTGAACATCAACACGGCCGACGCGGCTACGCTCGCGTCCGAGCTCACCGGTGTGGGGCCGGCGCTCGCGCAGGCGATCGTCAAAGACCGCGCGGAGCACGGCAAGTTCGACACCCCCGATGCTTTGACGCGGGTCAAAGGGATCGGCCAGAAAATCGTCGAGCAGAACCGCGCGAACATCTTGGTCACGGATCCCGCACCGAAGCACTGAGCGTGAACGTGCCGGCGAGGCGCGGCGCAGTCGCTCGCCGCGCCGTCGCCGAAGCACATTGGGCCGAATTACCCATCGAACGCGAATGCGAATGCGGTCGCACCAAGCGCCTCGTGAGTCCAGTATCATGGTTCAGATCGAGCTCACGAGGTTTACTGGATGGCCAAAATTCGCACCGCCGTGTTCCCGGTCGCTGGACGCGGCACCCGTTTCTTGCCGGCAACCAAAGCGTCGCCGAAGGAAATGCTGCCGATCGTCGACAAGCCGCTCATTCAATATGCGGTGGAAGAGGCGATCGCCGCGGGCGCCGAGAAGCTCGTGTTCATCACGGGATCATCCAAGCGCGCGATCGAGGACCATTTCGACACGGACCCCGAGCTCGAGCGTCAGCTCGCTGAGTCTGGCAAGCACGACCTGCTCGCATTGATCCGCGACATCGTGCCCGAGCGCGTGACCTGCATATTCGTCCGTCAGGGCGTTCCGCTCGGCCTCGGTCACGCCGTGCTCTGCGCCAAGCGGCCGTCGGCAACGAGCCGTTCTTCGTTCATCTCGCCGACGATCTGATCTATAGCGACGTGCCGTGCTTGCTGCAGATGGCTCAGCACTATGAGAAGCATGGCGCAAGCGTGCTCGGCGTCGAGACCGTGCCGCGAGACCAGACCGGCAGCTACGGCATCGTGGCCGTCGAGACCGAAAAATCGGGCGCGCAGCGCGTCAAGAAAATCGTCGAGAAGCCGAAGCCCGCCGATGCGCCGTCGAACCTGGCGGTCGTGGGCCGCTACATTCTTACGCCGGCAATCTTCGCGAAGCTACAGCGCACGCAGCGCGGGGCGGGCGGGGAAATCCAGTTGACGGACGGGATCGCGGCGCTGCTCGCCGATGAGCCCGTGCACGTGCTGCCGTTCACCGGGATTCGTTACGACTGCGGCAGCAAGATCGGCTACCTGCGGGCGACGGTCGAGTACGGCCTGCGCCATCCCGAGCTCGGCGACAGCTTCCGGGCCTATCTCCAGAGCGTCTGGGAGCGCTGACCCCGTCGCCGCCGCCAGCTCCTGCGCGCGACTCAGCTCCTGCTAAGTGTCGCAAAGACGAGGTGCTGCTCGACCGCCGGCGAGGCGCGGCCGCCGAGGGCCGTTCCCGCGACACGCTAAGAAACCATCCCTGGGGCTCGACGGCGCACATCCCTGTGCGCCGACGGTCGCGGGAACGGCCCTCGACGTCCGCGCCTCGCCGGCTCCCTGCCAGACCCATTGCCCTCGCGCTCGCTCAGCCGCGTCTGAACCGGGAGTGCTACCGCTCTTCGAGCGGAGCGTCCGGGGCCGCGATTCGGTGCGCAGCCGGGACTGCCGAGCTCGGCGTGCGCTGACGCTGTCGATTGGCACGGAGCCGCGGGGCGGTGGACGCGTGGGCTCGTTCCGGAGACCGTCGGCGCACAGGGATGTGCGCCGTCGAGCCCCAGGGACGGTTTCTTGGCGTGTCTCCGGAACGAGCCCACGCGGCCGCCGCCTCGCGGCGGCTAGGTGCGAAGTGCGATTCTTCTGAAGCGCGGGTCTTACAGGCAGCGGCGATTGGGAACGACGGAAGCGGAAGTCACCAGTGGTCGGCGACGGCGCGAACTTCGGCGTTGTGCTCGCCCAAGCGCGGCGGATAGCGGCGATAGGTCGGGCCATTCGCGGCGAAGTGGATCGGCGTTGCGATCGAGCGAACGACACCGATCAGCGGGTGCTCGAGCTCCACCACCATTCGTCGCGCGAGCACGTGCTCATCGGTGAGCGTCTCGTCCGGGAAGTTGATCGGTCCGGCCGGGATGCCCGCCTCGACGAGCGCTTCGACCCAGTCGGCAGCGTCGCGAGTCGCGAGCTTCTCCTCGAGCAACGGGATCAGCGCCGCACGGTTCACGTTCCGCTGTGCGTTGGACGAGAAACGCGGGTCGTTGCAGAGCGGCTCGACGCCGAGCACCTTGCAGAATTTCTCCCAGAGCCGCTCGTTGCCGACCGCGATGATCATCGTCTTGTCGCGAGCGCGCACGGGCTGATACGGCGTCACGGTCGGATGCGCATTGCCGAGCCGCGGCGGCCGCTTGCCCGTCGCGAAGTAGCTCGCGCCGATGTTTGCTAGCCAGCTCGTCTGCGCGTCGACGAGCGAGACGTCGATGAATTGGCCGGCGCCCGTTCCGCGCGCGCTCGAGTCGCGCGCGTACAGCGCTGCGAGCACGCCGAGGCAGGCGTAGATCCCGCCGGAGATGTCCGCCATCGGCGACGGAAAGCGGCTCGGGCCGCCCTCGGTCGGGCCCGTGAGAGCCATTAGGCCGGCTTCGCCCTGCGCGATGATGTCGTAGCCGCCACGGTTGGCCTTTGGGCCGAAATGACCGTAGCCGCTGATCGCGGCGTAGACGAGCCGCGGATCGCGGCCGCGCAGCGTCGCGGGATCGAGCCCGCTGCGGGCGAGCGAATCGATCCGCGGATTGTTGGTGAGAAAAACGTCCGCGCGTGCGATGAGCCGTTGCAGCAGATCGGAATCGGTCGGGTCCTTGCTGTCGATCTCGACGCTCCGCTTGTTGCGATTCACCGCGAGAAAGTACGCGCTCTCGCCTTCGAGAAACGGAGGGCCCCAGCTTCGCGCCTGATCGCCGACGTCGGGCCGTTCCACCTTCACGACGTCCGCGCCGAGATCGCCGAGCAGCATCGCGCAATACGGTCCCGCGAGCGCCTCCGTCATGTCGACGACTTTGATTCCGTGCAACGGTCCGTGAACGGCCACGAGCGCTCCCGACTTGTGCTCTATAATCGCGCGCTAGTATAGGCGGTCGCGCGCGGCGCTGACGGGAGAGTCGTGGTGAAGAACGTTGCAGTCCGGAACATCGAGCGCGCGGAAGCGGCCACCGTCGACGCGCTCGGCGAGCTCGGCGTCGCGACGGTGCACGAGGCGCAGGGCCGCACGGGTTCGCTGCAGCCCTACATGCGCCCGATCTACTCGGGAGCTCGGATCGGCGGCAGCGCGCTCACCGTGTTGCTGCACCCCGGCGACAACTGGATGCTGCACGTCGCGGTCGAGCTCGCACGTCCCGGGGATATCGTCGTCGCGGCCGTCAGCAGCACGAACGCAGACGGAATGTTCGGCGACTTGCTCGCGACGTCGTTCCGCGCGCACGGCATCCGCGGCCTCGTGATCGACGCGGGTTGCCGCGACGTCAAGGACCTCACCGAAATGCAGTTCCCGGTCTGGAGTCGCACGATCAACTCGAAGGGTACGGTGAAAGCGACGGTCGGCTCGGTGAATGTGCCGATCGTCTGCGCGGGCACGCTCGTGAATCCAGGCGACGTGATCGTGGCCGACGACGACGGCGTCGTCACCGTGCCGCGGCGTGACGCCACGCGCGTGCTCGAGGCTGCGCGCGCTCGCGTCGCGAACGAGGAGCAGAAGCGCGCTCGTCTTGCGGCGGGCGAGCTCGGGCTCGACATCTACAAGATGCGCGAGCCGCTCAGGACCGCGGGACTCGTCTACGTCGACGGGCTCAGCGACCTCGACCGCTAATCGACCGCGCTAGGCGGCGTTCTCGAAGGGGCGGCGCCGCTGACCTCGGCGAGCAATCGGCGCGCGAGCATGCGCGCTTGCTGCTCGGGCTCCTTCTCGGCGGGCCTGATCTCGGTGCCGTAGAGGGGGTGGCTCACGGTCAGGCGCGCCGGCCGGCCATCGATGACCCACCAAAGGAACTTGACCCCTTCGATGATCAGCTGACCGTGTAGAACGACCGTGCTCGTGACCACGACGACTCCGAGATTGCGCGAACACTGTATATGTACTAGCTAACTATGGCCGTGAGGACCATCACGATCCCACCCGGGTTTTGGGTGCTCTAGACGGCTCCCCTCGGCTAGGCCAAAAGACCAACCGCTCTACGGAGATTCGCTGAGTCGGCTCAGTTGCCGATCGTCGCGAGATAGCGCGGGGACGCAAACGCGCCGCGCGTAGCCTCGAAGGCGCTCGCCATGTCGGTCAGCTCAGGTTCCGTCCAGGGCGGACCGACGAACGCGAGCCCAACGGGTAGCTCATCGAGCAGCTCGGCAGGAACCGCGATGCTTGGGTATCCCGAGACCGCGGCAATCGTCGAGCTCCCGACGCCGATTCGATTGCCGGCCTCGGGGTCGATGCGCCATGCCGGGCTGGCGACCGGCGCCACGAGAGCGGCGAGTCGCTGCGTCGCGAAGGTCG
Source organism: uncultured Gammaproteobacteria bacterium (assembly GCA_963841645.1). Lineage (GTDB taxonomy): Bacteria > Pseudomonadota > Gammaproteobacteria > Steroidobacterales > Rariloculaceae > FEN-1219. The sequence goes on from CAWJDS010000005.1 coordinate 540,568, forward strand.
CGGCGAGCCGTTCGCGGAAACGTGCCAGCGATGCGACTGCGTCGCGATAAGCCGGCGCATCGAGCCCCGTCGTCTTTTGCGCGGCCAGAAACAGGTCCTGACCGAAGATCGGCATCGCGACGTCCGCGTGCGCCACGTCGAACGCGACGACCTCCTCGAGCGAGCGCGGCCCGTCGCGCACGTCGCGCAAGTACTCGTCGATCTGGACGCGAAACTCGTGCAACAGCACCGTGAGCTCGGCCGACTCGACGGCCTCGCCGAGGCCGGTCTCGATCGGGTCGACGAGCTCAGCGCCGAGCTCGCGCAGCTGCTCGACCCAGCGCCCGAACGCCCTGTCGAGCTCGGGATCGTTTCCGGCCCCAGAGTAGTCGCGCACGACGCCGAGTCGCACGCCGGTGAGGGGGCGCGCATCGCCGGCTGCGCTCCGGGCCGCGGTCGCGCGCGAGGACGCCGGCCAGGTATGAGCATCGGGTCGCGCGCCGGGCTCCTCGATCGCGCGCATCAGCAGAGCAGCGTCACGAACGTTGCGTGCGATCGGCCCCGCGGTGTCCTGGCTGTGCGCAATCGGCACGATGCCGCGGCCGCTCACGAGCCCGAGCGTCGGTTTGATGCCCGCAACGCCGTTCACGGCGGACGGGCACACGATCGAGCCGTCCGTCTCGGTGCCAAGCGCGAGCGGCGCGAGCGCGGCCGCGACTGCGACCGCCGAACCGCTCGACGAGCCGCAGGGGCTCCGATCGAGCACGTAGGGATTGCGCGTTTGCCCTCCGAGGCTGCTCCAGCCGCTCGTCGATCGCGTGGAGCGAAAGTTGGCCCATTCGCTCAAGTTCGTCTTGCCGAGAATCACGGCGCCGGCCGCACGGAGTCGCGCGACGACCGGTGCGTCCGCCGCCGCTCGATGGCGCGCAAGCGCGACGGAGCCGGCGCTCGTCGCCATCCCGTCGGCGGTATCGACGTTCGCCTTGATCAAGATCGGTAGGCCGTGGAGCGGCCCCACCGGCCCGCTCTTCGGCGCGGCGCCGGTCGAGCTCGCGCGCGATCGCGAGTGCGTCGGGATTGACCTCGACGACGGCGTGAAGACTCGGCCCTGCGTCGTTCAATGCCTCGATCCGCGCGAGGAACACGCCCGCGACGCGCTCGGCCGAAAGCTCGCCCGATGCGAGCCGGGCCTCGAGACCGACGGCGTCGAGCGCCGCGATCTCGGCGTCGGTTGCGGCGTTCGGCGGCGGCTTGGCCGTGCAAGCCACGCAGCTGAACGCGAACGCGAGCGCCCAACGTCTCATGCCGGCATGGTACGGCGAATGGCGGTCGAACACGCGAGCCGGGGGAGGGAAAACCGGGCGTGCCGACGCTACCATGCCGCCCCATGCCGACGAGAAGACCCCGCGGCCGCCCGCGCCACGACGACGTGCTGACGCCGGCCGAGTGGCGCATCGTGCATGCGGTACGTCACGGGCTCAGTAACCCGCAAATCGCGAAGCGCCGCGGCATCAGCGTCGATGCGGTGAAGTTCCATGTAGCGAACGCAATCGCGAAGCTCGGGCTCGTCGACCGCCGCGCGCTGCGACAGTGGCGCGGCGCTCCACGGCATGGCGCGCTGCGCCGCGCTAGACAACGCGAGGAGGCGACGATGGAGACAAAGCAAGCCGAGCTCGGGCCGATCGGCCAGGTTTCGAGAACCGTGCGCGATATCAAGGAGGCGGAGGCGTGGTACCGCAACGCGCTCGGTCTGCGTCACCTGTACACGTTCGGCAAGCATCGCGTTCTTCGACTGCGGCGGCACGCGCCTGTACTTGAGCGCCGACGAGGGCGGCGCAAGCGCCGCGGAATCGATCCTCTATTTCCGCGTCTCCGATATCGCGGCGAAGCACGCCGAGCTCCTCTCGCGCGGCGTGGAGTTCAAAGGTGCTCCGCACATGATCCACCGGCACGCGGACGGCACGGAGGAGTGGATGGCGTTCTTCTTGGACCCGGAAGGGCGCCCGCTCGCGCTGATGTCGCAGGTCAAACCGGCGGAGTGACGTCCGAGCCGTAGCGGCGCACGAGCGATTCGGCCGTCGCGAGCACGCGCGCCCGCAGCGCCTCCGGCTCGAGCACCACGACCGACGCGCCGAGCGCGAGCGCGAATTGCAGCGCTTCCTCTTCGGCGTCGAAGCGCATTCGAAGTCGCACTTGATCGCCGTGATCCGTCTCCTCTTCGACGCGTCGGCTGTAGTAGCGGACTCGCGGCAACGCCTCGCGCGAGGCCAGCAGCGTCGCGTAGAAACGCGGCAACTTGTCGCGAAACTCCGTCGCGGCTCGTTCCCAGTGCGCGGCGAGGTCGAAGTCGGCCGGACGGCGGCTCGGCTCTGCGAGCACCGCGGCGTTCGCGATGCGCGAGACGCGGTACGTGCGGCGCTGGTCGTCGCGGTCAGCCACGAGATACCAAACGCTGCCGCGCGCGACGAGCCCCAACGGCTCGACGATCCGCTCGCTCGCCGCGTCGCCCGACGCCGCGTACTCGAAGCGCAGCCGCCGGCCGCGCCAGAGCGCCTCGAGCACGACGGGCAAGCTCGTGATCGTCTCGCCCGAATCTCGCCAGCCGCGCGCGTCGACGAGGATTCGCTGGCGTACGAATTCGGCCTGCGCGCGCATCTCGATTGGAAGCGCGGCCCGAAGCTTGAGCCACGCGCCGTCCGCGGCCTGCTTTAGGCCGAGGTCCGCCATGAGCTTCGGCGGCCGGCCGAGGAACAGCGACTGGATCTCGGCGGCCGTGAGGCCCGTGAGCTTGGTCTGGTAGCCGTCGATGAGCCGCCAGCCGCCGCCCACGCCGCGCTCCGCGATGACCGGCACGCCGGCGCCGCTCAATGCGTCCATGTCGCGCAGGATCGTCCGCTCGCGAGCACTCGAGCCGCTGCGCGAGCGTACGGGCCGTCATCCGGCCGCCACCCTGGAGCAGAAGCAGGATCGAAAGGAGCCGGTCGGCGCGCATGAGCGAAACCGTAGCAGAAAAAGGTGACATCCGGATGTCAGGAATGCAGCGTATTGTCGATCCGGGGTTAAGTGCCGGGGATTCAGATGCAACCACTACAAGGAAAGGTCGCCGTCGTCGCGGGTGCCACACGCGGCGCCGGCCGGGGCATCGCGACGGCGCTCGGCGCGGCCGGCGCGATCGTGTACTGCTCCGGCCGCAGCACGCGTGCCGCCGGCGCGACGCCGGGTCGGCCCGAGACCATCGAAGAGACGGCCGAGATCGTGACACGTGCGGGCGGGCAGGGGATCGCCCACCGCACGGATCACACCCTCTCCGCCGAGGTCGAGGCCCTGTTCGCGCGCGTCCGTGCGGAGCAAGGCCGTCTCGACATCCTCGTGAACGACGTCTGGGGCGGAGATGAGCTCACGGAGTTCGGCAAGCCGTTTTGGGAGCTCGCGACGCTCAAGGGTTTCACGATGCTCGATCGCGCCGTCCGGGCTCACATCATCACGAGTCGCCATGGCGCGCCGCTGATGATCGAGCGCAACGCGGGATTGATCGTCGAGATCACCGACGGCGACAAGATCGGCTACCGCGGCAACCTGTTCTACGATCTCGCGAAGACGACTGCGATCCGGCTCGCGTATGCCATGGCGCACGACCTCGGCGACCGAGCGATCACGGCGCTCGCGGTGACGCCGGGCTTTCTGCGCTCGGAGGCGATGCTCGACCGCTTCGGCGTGACCGAGGCGACCTGGCGCGACGCGATCGTGCAGGATTCGTTCTTCGCCGAGTCCGAGACGCCGCTCTACGTCGGGCGCGCCGTCGCGGCGCTCGCCGCGGATCCGCGCGTGCACGCGAAGCGAGGCAAAGCCTGGGCGAGCTGGACGTTGATGCGCGAGTACGGCTTCACGGACGCCGACGGCCGGCAACCCGACTGGGGCGCGTTCTTCACGGGCGCGATCCGCGAGCTGCGTGGAGCGCGGCGCACCGTACACGGAGTTCGAGCGATTCTTGATCCGGGCCCGCATGCTCGACATCGAGTTCGAGCACGGTTTGGCCGACGAGCACGCGCGTTTGCAGGCCATCCTCGCGCATTCGGCATGAGCCTCGTGCGGTAACGGCCGGCTCGTGATCGTCCCGACCACGGGACACGCCAAGCGGATCCGGGACGCAGCCGCTGCGCGCGCTCTCGGGATGCCAGAGCTCGCTCCGCCAAAAAACAACGAGTTATCGCGAGTCGACCTTTGGCGCGCTTGTTGCACCAGGGTTGGCGATCTCCATGAGCGGCCGGGGGAGGCCCTCGCATGAGCGTCACCAGCTTCGTCGATTCTGTCGGCTTGGACGTGCGCCACGCGCTACGCAGGTTGCCGCGCCGCCCGGCCTTCACGTTCGCCGCGGTGCTCACGCTCGCGCTCGGAATCGGCGCGACCACGGCGATCTTCAGCGTCGTCTACTCGGTGCTGATCAAGCCGCTGCCGTATCCGAGCTCGGGCGAGCTCGTGCGGATCCGGCACAGCGCCGCCGCGCATCAGTACGAACGATCTGTCCGCTGCGTCGTCGATGTATCTTCACGTACCGCAAGGAGAACCGAACGTTCGCCGAAGTTCGGCTTCTGGAACGACGGCGGAGAGACGCTGACCACGGCGGACGCAGACGGAACGCGTGCGCTCGCTGCGCGTGACGCACGGCGTGCTCCAGGCGCTCGGCGTGCAGCCGATGCGCGGCCGCTGGTTCACGGAGCAGGAGCACGGACCCGCGGCGGAGGGGCCCGGTCCCGGTGATCCTGTCGTATGCGTTCTGGCAGAGCCGGTTCGCAGGCGACGGGCGGCGCTCGGACGCGAGCTCCTGATCAACGGCCGTCCCTCGCAAGTCGTCGGCATCATGCCGCGCGAGCTTCCGCTTCCTCGAACATGACGCCGCAGCCCGACATGATCGTCGCGCGTGCGGCTCGATCCTGCGCGAGAAGCCATCGGCGGCGGCTTCGGCGTTTCAACGCGCTCGCGCGGCTGAAGCCCGGCGTCACGCCGGACGCGCACGCGCCGACATCGAGCGCATGCTGCCGATCTGGCTCGACGCGTGGCCGAGGTCCCGGGCTCGAGCGTGACGCGCGACGCGGTCGAGAACTGGCGAATCACGCCGGTCGTGCGACTCGCTGAAGGACGACCTCGTCGGCGGCGTCGCGAGCACGCTCTGGGTGCTGATGGGCGCGATCGGCGCGGTGCTGCTGGTGGCCTGCGCCAACATCGCGAACCTCATGCTCGTGCGCGCGGACGCGCGGCGGCCAGGAGTTCGCGGTGCGCGCGGCGCTCGGCGCCGGCCCGCGACGCATCGCGCGCGAGCTGCTCGTCGAGAGTCTCGTGATCGGCGCGCTCGGCGGCGCGCTCGGCCTCGTGGCTCGCCTACGTCGGGTTGCAGGTTCTGGTCGCGCTCGGCCCGAGCAACCTGCCGCGGCTCGACGAGATCGCGCGTCTATCCGCCGGTGCTGCTGTTCACGGTGATCGTTTCGCTCGCGTCGACGCTCGTGTTCGGATCGATCACGGCGCTCAAGCACGCGGTGTACGTCGGACGCGGCGCGCTCGGCGGCGCGCGCGGCTCGACCGCGGGCCGCGAGCGCAGCGCGACGCGCAACACGCTGGTCGTCGTGCAGGTGGCGCTCGCGCTCGTGCTCGTGGTGAGCGCCGTGCTGATGATTCGAACGTTCGCGGCGCTGCGCGACGTCGATCCGGGCTTCGCGGACGCCGCGTCCGATCCAAACGGTGCGCACGTGGGCGCCGAACGAGCTCCGTGCGCGACGCCGACGGAATACACGCGCGTCGAGCACGAGATCCTCGACGCGATCGCGGCGCTTCCGGGCGTCGCAGGCCGCGGCGTTCACGAGCGGGCTGCCGATGGAGGGCGCGCCGTTCATCATTCGACGCGCCGGTTGTCGATCGAAGGCCAGCCGCTCGCGCGCGGCGAGCAGCGCCGCCGCCGCGCAGGCTCAAGTTCGTGTCGCCGGGTTACTTCGACGCGATGGGCACGCGGATCGTCGCGGGACGCGACATCACGTGGGCCGACATCGACGCGGGCGGCCGCGTGGCGCTCGTTTCCGAGGACTTCGCTCGCGAGCTCGGCGGGGAGCCCGCGGCCGCGCTCGGCAGCGCCTTCGAACGCCGGACGACGACGGACGCCTGGCGCGAGGTCATCGGCGTGGTGCAGAGCGTGAAGGACGATGCGCTCTACATGCGGACGCGCCGAGCCTCGTGTACTGGCCGGTCGCTCATGGAGAACGCGTTCGGCGAGCCCGAAGCTCGGCATGCCGACGGTCGCGTATCGTCGTCCGCAGCGACCGCGCGGGCACGGCGAGCCTCGTCGACCGAGATCCGCAGCGCGGTGTGGTCGGTGAACGCAGATGTCCCGGTCGCGCTCGAGCGCACGATGCAGGACTCTCTACGCCGCCTCGCTCGCGCACACGTCGTTCACGCTCGTGATGCTCGCGATCGCGGGCTCGATGGCGCTCGCGCTCGGCATGCTCGGCATCTACGGCGTGATCGCGTACGTCGTTTCGCAGCGATCGCGCGAGAGATCGGCATCCGGCTGGCGCTCGGCGCGCAGCCGCAGCGACGTGCGCGGAGATGTTCCTGCGGCACGGCCTCGCGCTGCGGCGCGTGGGCTTCGCGTCGGGCTCGTCGCGGCGCTCGCGTGACGCGCCTCATGTCGTCGCTGCTGTTCGGCATCGAGCCGCCCGATCGCGACGGCGTATGTCGCGGCGCTTCGCCGTGATTCTTGCGGCGGCGGCGCTCGCGAGCTACCTGCCGGCGCGACGCGCGGCGGCGATCGATCCGGTGGAGACGCTGAAGGCGGAGTAGGCGACTACCGACGGGGAGTGGCGCCGGGATCAATTCATCGCAACGCTGTGCGACCGCCTCGCGCCGAGCCCACGCAGCCGCTCGTTCATGCTGTCGACTTCTGCGGCATCGGCGAGTGGTCCGACGCGCACGCGATGCAGCAATTTGCGGCGACGGTCTTCCGTTACGACGAACGCGTTCATGAAGCCTTCGGCCCGGAGGCTGGCGACTAGCTGCGACCGCTTCGTCGCGGTTCGTGAATCGGCCGGCCTCGGCGAATAGTCTCTCCGGGTCCAGAGGCGGGGACTGTCGCTCGATCGTGCGCGGTGGCGAGTCGGGTCGAGACTTAGGCTGCGAGGCAGGCGGCTTTGTCGTCGAGCGCCGGCGATAGGGATCGCTCGGGCGCATCGCGCCGCTCGCGCGCCTGAGTCGAGCTCTGGTTCCGATTGTCGCGCGGAGTCGGCGCCTTTTCCGCCGGCGGACCTGGGAGCGCGCGCACTTCGACGCGCGCCGTCCCGTCCCGGACCATATCGAGCGCAGTCGCCGCGCCGTAGGAAAGATCGATCAAACGCTTCTCGACGAATGGCCCGCGATCGTTGACTTTGACGACGACCTGCTTGCCGTTCTTCAAGTTCGTGACCTCGACCCAGGTCGGAATCGGCAGCGTTTGGTGGGCGGCCGTGAGCTCTATCATGTCGTACATTTCGCCGCTCGACGTCGGGCGGCCGTCGAACGGATGGCCATACCATGACGCCGTGCCGCGCTCGCGATAACCGTCGCTCGACGCGCGCACGTCATAGCGCTTACCGAGCACCTCGTAGGATTGCGGCCTGCCGGCCGAAACTTGCGTTCGCGGCGGCGTCTTCGCGGCGGATGGCCGCGTCTCCGCGGCTTGGAGGCCGGATGCACAACCCACTGCGAGCATCGACGACAGTAGCGCTCCGCACGCGAAAGTGCGGGCGGCGCGTTCCGGGTCGAATGCATCGGCGGCGACGCACGCCTTGCCGAGCGAGCGATGCCTCCGCAGCGCCGGCGGCGACACGAGATTGATCGATGTCATCGCAGCAACCTCCGCACAGACCCTGAGGCCGGTAGGCAGGTGGTGCATGAACCATGCCGCCCCGCACCATTGCTACGGGCTCAGTGCGGCTCGACCGGAGGAGTTGCTCTTCTCGAATTTGTGACCACAACTTCAAATCGTCGCGCGTCGTGCACGGTGGTGGTCAAAGACGACAGCAGATGTCGTCTTTTTCATCGATCATGCGGTGTGCCAGCGTCGAAGCGACGCGGCGGGCTATTCGGAGCGACCGTTCGACGGATGCTGCGCGAACAGAGAAGGAAGTGGCTCCCCGGGGCTTATCCGCGCGCCGGGCCATGCGCCAGGAACGGCGCGGGAGCCAAGCCCCTGCAGAGCCGATGTATCCCGAAGCGTGTCCCCGCACCCGGCAATAGCGCGTCTGACGCTTCGTCCGTTACACGCGACACGCTGCACAAAACCCGAACGACGCGGCGCGGATTCTTCGATTCGACGGCGCGCGCCGTTCTTTGTCAGACGTCCTCTTCGGGAATTGCCGCCAGCTTCACGAACGTTTCCGGCTGATCTTCAATCAGTATCCGCTCCGTTCGGCGAGCCGCAAGCTCGCCTTCCGGCAAGGTCCATGTGTCGTCGTGCCCCTTGGGCTCTGGCCGCTCCTGCATGGCCAAATCCTAGGCACCGCCGGCCAGTGTCTTGTGAGACGCGCGTCACGTTTCCGAGGCGGGCCGCAAAAAAACGGGGAAATCGCTTAGTCGTTTTCCTGGCCGGCGAGCCGCGACGCTGCGCGAATGACCGGGTATGCCTCGCGCGCCGGGCTCTTTATGTGTTTCAGCGAGCGGGCGCGCAATACCGTTGGACGTGGGACGGCACGACGACGGAGTGCGAGTCGCGATTCGGCGGCGAGACGATCGCCGCGAATGTCGCCGGCAATGTGCTTTCGTTTGCGCCGTGGGGAACGCTCGCGGAAATCGTAGCGGGCTCGCTTGCTGCCGGACCGTTCGCGAACAAGCCCCGTATTCGCGTCGACAGGGCAGGGCACGTTAAACGGCACATGGAACACACCGAGTGCGTTCACGGGCACCACGTCGCTAGCTTGCAGCGTGACCGGTACGGCAACGTCCGGGGCGACGTTCTCGCTTCGAATCGGGCCGCACCCGGCGACGGTCGCGGCCCTTTCTTTCTTCTGTCGCCGACAGTCCCGATTGTGCGATTATGTGCGGCAACGCCAAACGGGAGTGGCGCTATGCCAGATAATAAAAACCGCGTCCAGCTTGAAGTTACATCCGAACTGCTCGACGGCCTCGCCAAAATCGGCTTAAACGAGGTCGATACTTCTCGCCACGGTGACGGGTAAATTCGATTCCGAACAGCATGCGGCAAGGGTCGCCGATCTAATCGAGCGCGCACCACCGAGCGCCGAACTAGAAGCGGTAATTCGGCAGCTACGCGGGCCGCGTTCCGGCGGGCGCGGCCTCGGTAAGCTAGAAGCGTATTACGTTTTGACGGGAGTGCTGTCCGACGGTGCCCGACGACAAGGTCCGCGTCAGTTTGGAGATTACGCACGAACTGCTGGTCGATCTTCAACGACTCGGTTTGAGCGAGGCAGAGATTCTCGCCGTCGTTACGGGCAAGTTTGAGTCGGACGAGCACGCCACGCGGATAGCCTAACTCATCGAACGCGACGGCCGACCGGCGAACTAAAAGACGCGTTTGGAACGATATGCGGGCCGCACTCGGTCGACGGGTGCGGCCTCTTGCTTTGCTACAATCTTGCACCGTGGATAAAAACCCGAAGCCCTCGCCACCGGTAGTTCCGCCCTACCGGGACGGGGTTACTTTCAAATGGCTGAGCCCATAAGGCCTCGCTTCGGGTTACTACGGAGTTATTCGGAGTCGGGTTATTTGGACCGCGGCCACGTAACCGCTTGGTAGAGTTGGCTCCCCGGGGCGGACTCGAACCACCGACCAACGGATTAACAGTCCGTCGCTCTACCAACTGAGCTACCGGGGAACCGATTCGAAAGGCACGGCATTCTGAAAGAAGGCCCAAGGCAAGTCAAGGCAATTCCGCTTGAATCACTTGAATTCTCAGTAAGTTAGAACATGCATCTCGCGCTGCTCAACAACTCGTCGACCGACTCACGTCGCCATGAATTGCTCGAGCCGCGCGAGCGCGTCGCCGAGAGTCTCGAGGCTCGCGGCGAACGAAAGACGCAAGTGTCCCGGCGCGCCGAACGCGGTGCCCGGCACGAGCGCGACGCCGGCGCCGTCGAGCAGCCGCTCGCAGAGCTCGACGTCGGTCGCCGCGCGCTTGGTCCGCATCGCGGCCTCGACGTTCGGGAACAGATAGAACGTGCCGTCGGCCGCAGTGCAACGGAATCCCGCGATTCGGTTCAGGCCCGCGAGCACGACGTCGTGCCGCCGCCGGAACTCCGCGCACATTTCGCGCACGCAGGTCTGGTCGCCCGCGAGCGCAGCGCGCGCGGCCGCCTGCGAGATCGTGCACGCGTTCGTCGTGCTCTGGCTCTGGATGCTCGTCATCGCCTTGATCACGTCGATGGGACCTGCCGCGTAGCCGATTCGCCAGCCGCTCATCGCGTACGCCTTCGACATGCCATTGACCGTGATCGTGCGGTCGTAGAGATCGGGGCAGGCCTGCGCGAAGCTCGTGAACGGCTCGCCGGCCCAATAGATGTGCTCGTAGATCTCGTCGGACACGATTGCGATCTTCGGGTGCTCGCGCAGCACGGCGCCGAACGCGACCCAGTCAGCGCGCGAATACACGGCGCCCGTCGGGTTGCAAGGGCTGTTCAGGATCAAGAGACGCGTGCGCGGCGTGATCGCGTCCGCGAGCTCGTCCGCGGAGATCTTGAAGCCGCTCTCGGCCGTAGACGGCACGATGACGGGCGTCGCGTCCGCGAGCTCGACCATGTCTGGATAGGACACCCAGTACGGCGCCGGGATGATCACCTCGTCGCCGGCGTCGAGCAGCGCAAGGCACGCGTTGTAGCAGGACTGCTTCGCGCCGTTCGAGACCAGCACCTGGTCGGGCCGATAGTCGAGGGCATTGTCGCGCTTGAGCTTCGCGACGACCGCCTCCTTGAGCAGGCGCGAGCCGTCGACCGCCGTGTACTTCGTATCGTTGCGCGCGAGCGCGTCGCGAGCCGCGGCTTTCACGTGCTCGGGAGTCGGGAAATCGGGCTCGCCCACGCTGAGCACGACGATGTCGCGCCCGGCCTCCCGCAGGCGCGTCGCGAGCGCGGTGATCCCGACCGTCGGCGACGGGCGGACGCGCTTGAGCCGCTGCGCGAGCTTGAGACTCAACGGGGAATCCTTTTCCGGGCGGGACGGGGCGCTTATCTTAAAGCGCTCGTAGGACCTCGCAAGCGCCGCCATCGGGCCGCGGCTGGAGAGGGCAGACCCCGGCTCCTCGGCAAGCTTGAAGAAGGCGCTGACGGCCGCGACATTAAGGAGCCTACCTCGCGATGACCGACAGACCCTTCCAACTCGTGTCTCCGTTCGCGCCGGCGGGCGACCAGCCGCAGGCGATCGCGCAGCTCGTGGACGGGCTCAAGAACGGGCTCGCGAAACAGACGCTGCTCGGCGTGACGGGCAGCGGCAAGACGTTCTCGATGGCACACGTGATCGAGTCATTGCAGCGGCCCACGCTGATCCTGGCCCACAACAAGACGCTCGCAGCGCAGCTCTATGGCGAGATGCGCGAGTTCTTCCCGCACAACGCGGTCGAGTACTTCGTCTCTTACTACGACTATTACCAACCCGAGGCGTACGTGCCCTCGACCGACACGTACATCGAGAAGGACGCGTCGATCAATCAGCACATCGAGCAGATGCGGTTGTCGGCGACGAAGGCGCTGCTCGAGCGCCGCGACGTGGTGATCGTCGCGACGGTGTCCGCGATCTATGGCCTCGGCGACCCCGCTGCCTACCACCGGATGGTTCTGCATCTCGCGCGCGGCACGCGGATTGACCAGCGCGATTTGCTGCGCCGCCTCGCGGAGCTTCAGTACACGCGCAACCCGCTCGATCTCGCTCGCGGCACGTATCGCGTGCGCGGCGACGTGATCGATATATTCCCGGCGGAATCGGAGCGCGCCGCCGTGCGCGTCGAGCTCTTCGACGATTCGATCGAGCAGATCAGCATGTTCGACCCGCTCACGGGCGAGGTCGAGCAAACGCACGCCCCGCGTGACGATCTATCCCAAGACGCACTACGTGACGCCGCGCGAGACGCTGCTTGCGTCCGTCGATCAGATCCGCGTCGATCTCGCGAAGCAGCTGAACGCATTGCGCGACGCGAACAAGCTCGTCGAGGCCCAGCGGCTCGAGCAACGCACGCGTTTCGACATGGAGATGATCGTCGAGGTCGGCTATTGCTCGGGAATAGAGAACTACTCGCGCTATTTGTCGGGGCGCAGGCCGGGCGAGCCCCCGCCGTGCCTGTTCGACTATTTGCCGGACGAGGGACTGCTGTTCGTCGACGAGAGCCACGCGACGATTCCGCAGATCGGCGGCATGTACAAAGGCGATCGCTCCCGAAAGGAAACGCTCGTCGAATACGGCTTCCGCTTACCGTCCGCGCTCGACAATCGGCCGCTGTCGTTCGACGAGTACGAGCAGATCGCGCCGCAGACGATCTTCGTGTCCGCGACGCCGGGCCCATACGAGAAGGCGCATGCGGACCAGACGGTCGAGCAAGTCGTGCGCCCCACCGGCCTCGTCGATCCCATGGTCGAGATCCGGCCGGCCGGCACGCAGGTCGACGACGTGCTGTCGGAGATCAACGGCCGCGTCGCGCTCGGCGAGCGCGTCTTGATCACGACGCTCACGAAGCGCATGGCCGAGGACCTCACGGACTACCTGCAGGAGCACGGCGTGCGCGTGCGCTATCTGCACGCCGACGTCGAGACGGTCGAGCGCATGGAGATCGTGCGTGATCTCAGGCTCGGCGAGTTCGACGTGCTCGTCGGCATCAACTTGCTACGCGAAGGGCTCGATTTGCCCGAGGTCTCGCTGGTCGCCATCTTCGACGCGGACAAGGAAGGCTTCTTGCGTTCCGAAGGCTCGCTGATCCAGACGATCGGCCGCGCGGCCCGCAACGTGCGCGGCATGGCGATCTTGTACGCCGACCACGTCACGGGCTCGATGCAGCGCGCGATCGACGAGACCGACCGCAGGCGCGCCAAGCAGATCGAGTTCAACGCGCACCATGGAATCGAGCCCAAGAGCATTCGCAAGGCGGTTCAGGACGTAATGGAGGGCGCGCGCTCGGCGCGCGGCAGAGCTCGCGGCGAGCGGGCGCGCCGGCCCGGCGGTGAGACGCGGCGCGGCGGTTACGAGCGGCTAACGCCCGAGCAGGCCGTCGCGCGGATTCAGCAGCTCGAGAAGCGGATGTACGGGCACGCGCGCGACCTCGAGTTCGAGCAGGCCGCGCGCCTGCGCGACGAGATCAACGAGCTGCGTGGCCAAGGCCTCGGCTTTCCGAAGCGCGCCGAGGAAGAGCCCGCTTAGCGGTGCGAGTCCGCTGCGGCACTTGAGAAGTCGCACACGATATCGGTATCGTGGCGCCCCTCTAGGCGCGTAGCTCAGTGGTAGAGCACCACCTTGACATGGTGGGGGTCGTAGGTTCGAAACCTATCGCGCCTACCACATTAGAAACAACGACTTGGGCCAATCGACCCCTCGAAAAGTCGTCGTAAGTGCGTAGTAAGTGCGCCGCGGGAAACTGCGGCGCATTTCCTTGTGCCTCTAGGTTCCGCCATTCCGGCGGAAACGGCCGCTCTCCGCGCTGGCACGCGGCGGGCGGCCTGACCATCCCGCAAACCTGATTGGAGGTTCACGAAACGGCTAAGGCAAACGGTAACTACTGTCGAACAGCTCCGCGCGCGCGTCGAAGCACTCGGGCACCAGCTCTGCCTTGACCACAGCGCCGACCAGCGCGGGCCGCAATGGTACGTATGCAATGCGCGGCCACAGACCGCGTCGAGCATATCGGCTACGCGATCGACGTCGAGACTTGGTGCGTCGACCGCGAGACCGACGCAGCGGACGGCCCCACCGCCGCGATCGCCGACGACTTCAACTGCCCCGGTCAGCAGGGCGTACGAACGCTTCTTGAACCTGATCGTTTGCGCCGTACCCACCGATACAAGCTGCATCGCGCCACAATGATGGGACTGTTCATAAGCGGCATCGGGATCGCTGGGGTTCTTGCGTTCATGCCCGGGCGCATCATGCATGCGGTTGCATTTGGCGAATAACGTCCGTTCGTTTGCGAGCGCGTGGCTACGCACGTCGAGATCACTGAAGCTTGGTACCTATGCACGCACATGTTTTCAAGGACCCGACCGACTATCGCAAGGGCGGACGGTTTAACGATGGATACGGTCGGCCGCTCGCAGAGTGGACTTGGTATCCCGAGACCCGCGTGATCGAAGTTCGTCGTGGGAATGTCGGTCGCACGAGAGACCTCTCCGGATTCGACGCCGCCTGGCTCACCGACGACGAGCTCCGCGAGCGCCTCCCGAACGCTGCCTTCGAGATCGCCGACTCGATAGCACCGTTTGATCGGCCGAAGAGCACCCGCCGACGCTCGGGCCAGTAGGCAACGGGCCACGCGCTCGCTAGGATGCGGCTTCGTGGGTGGTGCCCACGGCAGCCGTCGGGGGACGGCCTGCCACATCCGGAGCCACGAGGGGGTACGGTCTCGCATGGCAACCAAGGTTCCAGTCGACCAAGTCTTTCGTAACCAGCTCGAGAAGGTCAGCGACTTCGCGTTCAACGAGGCCGTCGCGGGCGTGTTCGACGACATGGTGTCGCGCAGCGTCCCGTTCTACGGCGAGATGCAGCGGATGATCACCGAGCTCGCGGCCTCGTTCGCGACCGAGGGCTCGAACATCTACGACCTCGGCTGCTCGACCGGCACCACGCTTTCGCTGCTTCATCAGACGCTGCCGGTCAACGCCCACTTGGTCGGCATCGACTATTCGGCCGAGATGCTCGATCGCTGCCGCCAGAAGCTCGCGGAGTTCGACCTCGACAACGTCGATCGAGCTCAGGCAGGGCGACCTCGACGCGGGCATCGAGATCGAGAACGCATCCGTCGTGACGATGGTGCTCACGCTGATGTTCGTGCGGCCGCTGAATCGCGAGAAGCTGATGCGCCGCATTCACGCCGGCATGAACGAGAACTCTTGCCTGTTAGTGGTCGAGAAGGTGCTCGGCGACGGCTCGTTGTTCAATCGCCTCTTCATCGAGCGCTATTACGCGTTCAAGCGCCGCATGGGCTACAGCGAGCTCGAGATCTCGCAAAAGCGCGAGGCGCTCGAGAACGTGCTGATCCCGTATCGGCTCCAGGAAAACCGGAATCTCTTGCTGGGTGCGGGCTTCCGTGAGGTCGAGGTGTTCTTCAAGTGGTACAACTTTGCCGGTTTCGTCGCGGTGAAGTGATGGTCGCGCTCGGCAACTTCTTCTTTCGGTTTCGGACGACGATCTCTCCGTTCCTTCTGCTCTTGCTTCTGGTGCCCGGGCCCGCGGTCTTCGACGACCCGCTGATTGCGGCGCTCATCGGCCTCGCGATCGCGGCCGTCGGCCAAGTGATTCGCGCGACGACGATCGGTCTCGAGTACATCGTGCGCGGCGGCCGCAACCACCGCGTCTATGCCGACGGGCTGGTCACGAAAGGGCTCTTCCAGCACACGCGCAATCCGATGTATGTGGGCAAATTCCTGATGGTGCTCGGCGTGGGCTTCGCGTCGAACCGCTGGCCGTCACTGCTCGCGATCTACGTTCGCGTACTCGTTCATGTATCAGTGCGTCACGCTCGCGGAAGAGGCGTACCTCCGCAAGAAGTTCGGCCCGTCGTTCGACGAGTATTGCCGTCGTGTCCCGCGCTGGTTACCACGGCTCGCCGGTCTCGGCGAGACGCTGTCGGGCTCCGAGTTCCGCTGGCGGCGCGTGCTCGTGAAGGGCTACAGCGAGCCGCTCGGCTGGACGCTCCCGATCGTCGCGATCGGTCTCTACAACCTGCACAAGCTCGGGCCGCTCGACGAGCAGCCCGGCGCGGCTGGCGTTCTGCTCGGGGCGCTTGGCATCGCGGTCCTGTTCGCGGCCGTGATGGGCTGGCTCAAGAAATCGCGCTCGCCGGTTCTCAGGCTCAACGACACCTAGTTGAACGACGACAGCGAACACGCCGGCGAGTCGGCGAGTCTCGCCCGCTTCTGGAAGCCTCGTCATTGGCCGGTCTGGTGCCTCTGGCTCTGGATGCGCCTGAACGCAGCGCTGCCGCTCCGGCTGTCTCTCGCGATCCATCGCCTCGTTGGCAAAGCGCTCTACCGGCTCTCGTCGAAGTTGCGCCGCCTCGTTCATCGCAATCTCGAGATCTGCTTTCCGGAGCTCGACCCGGCCGCGGTCGAAGCGCTCGCGAAGCGCCACTTCGAGGCACTCGCGATGTCGATTGCGGAGTGCGCCGCAGGATGGTTCGGAGCGGAGCGACCCGGCCGCTTCGATGTCTTGGGCACTGAGCATTTGAACGCCGCCGTAGCGCTCGGCCGCGGCGTCATCCTTTATACGGGCCACTTCACGACGCTCGAAATCATGGGGCAGTCGTTCAGGGGGCTCGCGGCCACGATTCGCGGCGATGGCGAGCCACCGTAGCAGCCCGTTGCTCGAGGAGATTCAAACGCGCGGCCGCATGCGGATGGCTGATGAAATGATCTCGAGCGCCAGCGTGCGGTCGTTGCTCAAGTCCCTGAAGAAGGGTTCCGTCATTTGGTACGCACCCGACTTGGCGTACCCCGACGGCGTGTTGCTACCGTTCTTCAACGTGCCTGCGATGACCAACACGGCTACGTCCAAGATCGCGCGGATGAGCGGCGCGGCGGTGCTGCCGTTCTCGTATCGACGGCTCGAGCGCGGAGCCCGCTACGAAGTCCGGTTCTACCCGCCGCTCGCAGGATTTCCGAGCGACGATCCGGTCGAGGACACGCGCCGTCTCATTCCCTATCTCGAGCAGTTCATTCGCGCGTGCCCCGAGCAGTACCACTGGATTCAAAAGCGCTTCAGGTGGCGACCGCCGGAGCTTCCCGATCTCTACGCGAGTCCGCCGCGGTCGTAGCGCCCGCGCGTCCGCGTTATAGTCCGCCGCAAACCCACGAGCTCCTCGCGAAGCCGGTGTCCATGCGTTTGCCCGTCCTCGCAATCGTCGTCGGCGTCGCGGCTCTTGCCGCTTCGTCGCTCGCACCGCGCGGAGCAGCGTCGCAGGAGCTGCGCCCGCTCGGACCGCTCGACGCGCACGGGGTCGTCACGTATTTCGTCGCGGCCGGACCGGCCAGCGCGCGTTACCTCGATGCGGACCGCGATCTTGCGACCTGGGCGCTCGCCGATTGGGAGCGCGCAACGCACGGCCGGTTGCACTTCGTTCCGGGCGAAGAGGCCAACGCGCTCGTGCGCATCTACTGGGTCGAAGCCGGAGGTGGCCAGTACGGCGAGACGCGCGCGATCGACGTCAACGGTCGCCGCGGCGCGGCCGTGTTCGTGAGGCCGGACACCGACGCGCTCGGTCCCGATATCGCCAAGCTCGCCCGCTCCGACGCGCTGTTCCGCGACACGATCGTCTACCTGACGTGCGTGCACGAGCTCGGCCACGCACTCGGTTTACGGCACACGGCGAACTTCGCCGACGTGATGTACTTCTTCGGCTTCGGCGGGGACATTCCGCGCTTCTTCATGCGCTATCGCGAGCAACTCGGCGAGCGCGCCGACATCCCGCACGTCTCGGGCCTGTCACGGGGCGACCTCGCGCAGCTCGACGTTCTCTACGCGCCGAGCGGCGGACGCGGCCCGGGTGGCGCCGTCCAGATCCTGAGCCCACGTTCGCCCGACGCCCCGATTCGCGCGCCGATCAGCGCCTCGCCGCTGCCGACCCCTCGCTGATTCCGCCGCGAACTGCCTGAAAAACAAGGCCTTTGGAATGGCAATCCGCCTTGTGCGTGTGGATACGGGTCCGTACAATGCCGCACTTGTCGCGCGTACCGGCCCATCCCGAGGCGCGCGGCATGTTCGACGGGAAGGCCGTTGGCGTGCGCAGCGCGGGAAATCGATCCCGCAGACGCGAGCCACCGGCCGATGTTTTTAAGGGTCAAGCGAGGAACAGCGAATCGTCCAAGCAAAGCGCGTACGACGGAACTCGGAGATCTCTTCGTCTCAAGTTCGCGTCATCGGTCCGAACGGTGAGCAGGTCGGCGTCATGACATTGCAAGAGGCGCTCCGCAGCGCCGAGGCCGTCGGGTTGGATCTCGTGGAAGTCGCGCCGACTGCCGAGCCTCCTGTCTGCCGAATCATGGACTTTGGCAAGTTCGTGTTCGAGCAGAACAAGAAAGCTCAGTCGGCACGCCGGAAGCAGAAGCAGATCCAGGTCAAGGAGATCAAGTTCCGTCCGGGAACGGAGGAGGGCGACTACCAAGTCAAGCTCCGCAACTTGATCAAGTTCCTGACCCACGGCGACAAGACCAAGGTGACGCTGCGCTTCAGAGGGCGCGAGATGGTGCACCAGGAGATTGGCGCCCAGTTGCTGAAGCGCGTCCAAAAGGACCTCGAGGACTACGGCTCGGTGGAGCAGCAGCCCCTGATGGAGGGGCGGCAGATGGTGATGGTGATCGCTCCGCGCAAGCACTGACCCCGTCGACGACTTAAAGACAAGTGTCCGCGTGCCGTGCGTCGCTCGACGTCGGCGCGGGACCGCCTGCCCAGCATGAGGCAACGCTGGACCGGGCTAACCAAAGGAGAGAGTCATGCCGAAGCTGAAGACGAAGCGCGGCGCTGCAAAGCGTTTCCGCGCGAAGGGTAATGGCGGGTTCAAATCCGGCCATTCCCATGTGCGCCACATCCTCACCAAGAAGTCGGCGAAGCGGAAGCGCCAACTCGCGCGGCCGATGCAGGTCGACGAGAGGGACGTTCCCGGCCTCCGCATCCAGCTGCCGTACGCTTGAGGTAGAGGGACATGGCGAGAGTCAAACGAGGCGTTACCGCCAAGGCCCGGCATCGCAAGGTGCTCGACCAGGCGAAGGGTTACTACAACGCGCGGCGCAAGGTGTATCGCGCCGCGAAGCAAGCCGTCATCAAGGCGGGCCAGTACGCGTTCCGCGATCGCCGGGTGCGCAAGCGCGAGTTCCGTGCGCTCTGGATCACGCGGATCAACGCGGCCGCACGCGCGAACGGCTTGTCGTATAGCCGGCTCATGAACGGTCTCAGCCGCGCGCAAATCGAGGTCGACCGCAAGGTCCTCGCGGACATCGCGGTGTTCGATCAAGAGGGCTTCGCCGCCCTTGCGGCGGTCGCCAAAGAGGCGCTCGAGGCGGCATAACCGCTCGATCGCTCGAAGGGGATTCGCCGCCGTGAGCAGCATCGCCGAACTGCTCGAGGAGGCCTCGGGCGCCGTTCAGGCAGCGGTCGACTTGGCCGCGCTCGATGCCGTGCGCGTCCATTACCTCGGCAAGAAGGGCGTGTTCACCGCGCAGCTGCGGGAGCTCGGCAAGCTGCCGCCCGAGCAGATTCGCGCCGCGGGTCAAGCGATCAACTCGGCGAAAGAGTCGCTCACCGCGGCCCTCGACGCGCGCCGCGAGGCGCTCGAGAGCGAGCGAGTCGCGGCGGCGCTCACGAAGTCGGGCGTAGACGTGACGCTGCCCGGGCGGGGCGAGCGCGCAGGGCAGCTGCATCCCGTCACCCGTACGCTGCGCCGGATGGTCGCGATCTTCGAGCACGCGGGCTTCGACGTGCACACGGGCCCCGAGGTCGAGGACGAGTTCTACAACTTCACCGCGCTCAACATCCCCGAGGGGCATCCCGCGCGCGCGATGCACGACACGTTCTATCTGAGCTCGGGGCTCCTGCTGCGCACGCACACGTCGCCGGTGCAGATCCGCGCGCTCAAGGCGAACGGCGCGCCGATCCGGTTGATCGCGCCAGGCCGCGTCTACCGGCGCGACTCGGACCTCACGCACACGCCGATGTTCAACCAAGTCGAAGGCCTCGTCG
Organism: uncultured Gammaproteobacteria bacterium; assembly: GCA_963841645.1. GTDB lineage: Bacteria > Pseudomonadota > Gammaproteobacteria > Steroidobacterales > Rariloculaceae > FEN-1219. The sequence continues at coordinate 560,441 of CAWJDS010000005.1, forward strand.
TGGATCGCGACGTGAGCTTCGCGAACTTGAAGGCACTGCTCTACGAGTTCGTGTCGAAGTTCTTCGAGCGCGAGGTGCGGCTGCGATTCAGGCCGTCGTATTTCCCGTTCACCGAGCCGTCGGCGGAGGTCGACGTGCTGTCGGACTCGGGGCGCTGGCTCGAGATCTTGGGCTGCGGCATGGTGCATCCCGAACGTGCTCCGCAACGCGGGCGTCGACCCGTCGGTGTTCAGCGGCTACGCGTTCGGCATGGGCGTCGAGCGCCTCACGATGCTCCGCTACGGCGTCGACGATTTGCGCTCCTTCTTCGAAAACGATCTACGTTTCCTCGAGCAGTTCGCATGAGGGCCGCGGCGTGCGAGTGAGCCTCGAGTGGCTTCGCGACTTCGTCGCGCTCGACGCCGACGCGCAGGGCGTAGCCGACGACTTGACGAGCTCCGGGCTCGAGGTCGAGTCGGTCGAGCGCGCCGGTGCGCCTCTCGACGGCGTCGTCGTTGCGAAGGTGCTCACCGTAGCTCGTCATCCGAAGGCAGACCGCTTGTCGGTCTGCACGGTCGACGACGGCACCGGCGAGGTCCAGGTCGTGTGCGGCGCGCCAAACGTCGCGGTAGGCATCAAAGCGCCGTTCGCTCGCGTCGGCTCCACGCTGCCCGGTGGCAAGGCCATCGGCGCGGCCGAGCTTCGCGGCGTGCTGTCGAACGGCATGCTGTGCTCGGCTCGAGAGCTCGAGCTGCCCGACGACGTGGATGGGCTGCTGCTGCTCGACGCCGACGCGCCCGTGGGCCGCCCGGTGGCGGAGCACTTGGCGCTAGACGACGCGATCCTCGAGGTGAACGTCACGCCGAATCGCGGCGACTGCTTCAGCGTGCTCGGCATCGCGCGCGAGCTCGCCGCGAGGCGCAGTACTGTGCTCGCGGACCGCGCGCCTAAGCCGGTGCCGCCGACGTCGAACGACCTCTACCCGGTCGCGTTGCTCGCCGGAGAGCATTGCCCGCGTTTCGCGGGGCGCGTGCTAAAAGGCATTCGCAGCGGCGCGACGTCGCCGTTCTGGCTCCGCGAGCGACTGCGACGCGCCGGAGTGCGCGCGATTCACCCGGTCGTCGACGTTACGAACTACGTGATGCTCGAGCTCGGGCAACCGCTGCACGCCTACGACCTCGACAAGCTCAGCGAGCGCATCGAAGCGCGCTTCGCGAGGCCCGGCGAGTCGCTCGTGCTTCTCGACGGCAAGAACATCGATCTGCGCGAAGACGTGCTCGTGATCGCCGACGCGCCGAGGTCCCGTGGGGCTCGCGGGCATCATGGGCGGGCAATCGACGGCCGTGAGCGCGGCGACTACGTCGATCTTCCTCGAGAGCGCGTTCTTCACGCCGCAGGCACTCGCGGGTCGAGCGCGCCGGTATGGGTTGCATACGGACGCGTCGCTGCGCTTCGAGCGCGGCGTCGATCCGACCGGCCAGGCGCGCGCGATCGAACGTGCGACCGAGCTGCTCGTCGAGATCTGCGGCGCGCCAGCGCGGGCCTACCAGCGTGACCGAGAGGGCTGCGGACGCACCGACCCGAGCCCCTGTGCGGTTGCGGCGGGCGCGAGCGAGCGCGTTGCTCGGGATTGCGGTGCCCGACCCGAGGATCGAGGAGCTGTTCCGACCGCCTCGAGATGCGTGTCGAGCGCGACACGCGACGGCTGGCGAGTGACGCCGCCGCCGTTTCGATTCGACGTAACGATCGAAGAAGACCTCATCGAAGAGATCGGCAGGATGATCGGCTACGACGAAATTCCGTCGACGCCCGGCACCCCGACTGCGCGTGCTCGGGCTCGCGACGGAGAGCCGCGTGTCGCCGGATCACATCGCCGACGTTCTCGCGGCCCGCGGTTACGCGGAAGTCGTGACGTACAGTTTCGTCGACGCGGCACTCGACGCGTTGGTCAGCCCGCGCGCGATCCGCGCGTCGCTTGCGAATCCGATCGCGAGCGACATGGCGGTCTTGCGCAGCTCGCTTTGGCCGGGCCTGATCGCCGCCGCGCGCGAGAACCTGAGTCACCAGCGCGCTCGCTTCAAGCTGTTCGAGATCGGTCAGCAGTTCGAGGCCGTCGGCGCCGGGGTCCGCGAGACCGCCGTCGTGGCGGGCCTGGCCGTTGGGAGCAGGGCGCCCGAGCACTGGGACGGGCAGTCGCCGGACGTCGACTTCTTCGACGTGAAAGGCGATCTCGAAGCGCTATTGCAGAGCACGGGACGCTCGGGTGAGTTTCGCTTCACAGACCGCGACACACCCTGCGCTGAGCCCGGGAAGAACGGCAAGTATCGCTCTCGACGGCGCGCCGGTCGGTTGGCTCGGTGCGCTGCACCCGAACCTACAGAAGCGTCTCGACCGGCCGCAGCAGGCGAGCGGCGGCGCGATTGCGTTCGCGCTCGAGATCGGGCCTGCGTTCGGCGTCGCGAGTGCCGGCCTTTCGGAGCTATTCCAAGTTCCCCTCGATCAGGCGCGACCTCGCGGTTGTGGTCGACGAGAAGACGCCGGTCGAGACGATCGAGAATGTCGCGAGCAAGGCGGCGGGTCCGTGGTTGCAGCACGTCGTGGTGTTCGACGTATACCGGGGTGGCGGGGTAGATTCAAGCCGGAAAAGCATAGGGTTAGGCTTGATTTTGCAGGACGTATCACGCACCCTTACCGACGCCGATGCGGACCAGACGATGCAGAACGTGATGGCTAAATCTGGAACGCGAGCTCGGGGCCAAAATAAGAACGTAATTAGATCTGACGCCGAACTGTTTCTATGGCACTGACGAAAGCAGATATGGCCGAGTCGTTGTTCAACGAGCTCGGGCTCAACAAGCGAGAAGCACGCGAGCTCGTCGACTCGTTCTTCGAGGATTTGCGTGCGGCGCTTGCGGTGGGAGAACAAGTCAAGCTTTCCGGTTTCGGAAACTTCGATTTGCGTGACAAAAACAAACGTCCTGGGCGAAATCCGAAAACCGGCGAGGAGATTCCGATCACCGCACGCCGCGTCGTGACTTTCCGTCCGGGCCAAAAACTAAAGGCGCGCGTCGAAGCTTATGCTGGAACCCGCAAATAACGACGAGCTACCGCCGATCCCCGGCAAGCGCTACTTCACGATCGGTGAAGTGAGCGAGCTTTGCGGCGTGAAGCCGCATGTGCTGCGCTACTGGGAACAAGAATTCCCGCAGCTGAAGCCGGTGAAGCGTCGAGGTAATCGCCGCTACTACCAGCGCCAGGACGTGCTGATCATTCGCCAGATCCGAAGCCTCTTGTACGAGGAAGGTTTCACGATCGGCGGCGCCCGCCAGCGCCTCACGGGCGACGAAGCCCGCTCGGATACGAGCCAGAGCCAGCAGATCATCCGCCAGGTCCGCGCCGAGCTCGAGGACGTCCTGAAGCTCCTGCGCCGCTGAGCGCTCCGCGCCTTTTCCCGCTAAACTTCCGCCCACGGTCGGGGCGTGGCGCAGCCTGGTAGCGCACTTGCATGGGGTGCAAGGGGTCGCAGGTTCAAATCCTGTCGCCCCGACCAACTAACGGCGCGGGTTCCAGGGGATCTGGGCACGCGAAAAAGGGAAGGGCGCGGACACTTTCTCGGACACTACGGCCAGCACCCAGGCCGGCCTCAAGAATGCCTCCTGCCGACGCCGCGGATCCGGCCCCCTACGTTGCCACGGACCTGCCGGGGCCAGGTCTGCTACGGTGCCGCAGAGAATGACCAGCCGGGGTTATTCCACCGCCACCACGAGCCGTCACCGGCCTGTGCGTAGAGTTGCCCGCCGTTGGCGACTTCCAGCAACGTCGCCCAACCGCCGGTCCCGCCTCCGTTCAGCAAGACGGCATTCCCGTACACGTTGGCCGCCATGCCGAAATTCCACGTTCCGGCGCTCGTGACGAGAGTGCCGCCGGCCTGCGATTGCGTGAAGGTCAGCGTGGACCCGTCCGGGCTTACCTGACCTCCCGAAGGCGCTGTCGAAGTTGACCAGCCGGAGTTATTCCACCGCCACCACGAGCCGTCACCGGCCTGTGCGTAGAGTTGCCCGCCGTTGGCGACTTCCAGCAACGTCGCCCAACCGCCGGTCCCGCCTCCGTTCAGCAGGACGGCATTGCCGGACACATTGCTCGCCATGCCGAAATTCCACGTTCCGGCACTCGTGACGAGAGTGCCGCCGGCCTGCGATTGCGTGAAGGTCAGCGTGGACCCGTCCGGGCTTACCTGACCTCCCGAAGGCGCTGTCGAAGCTGACCAGCCGGGGTTATTCCACCGCCACCACGAGCCGTCGCCGGCCTGTGCGTAGACTTGCCCGCCGTTGGCGACTTCCAGCAACGTCGCCCAACCGCCGGTCCCGCCTCCATTCAGCAGGACGGCATTGCCGGACACGTTGCTCGCCATGCCGAAATTCCACGTTCCGGCACTCGTGACGAGAGTGCCGCCGGCCTGCGATTGCGTGAAGGTCAGCGTGGACCCGTCCGGGCTTACCTGACCTCCCGAAGGCGCTGTCGAAGCTGACCAGCCGGAGTTATTCCACCGCCACCACGAGCCGTCGCCGGCCTGTGCGTAGACTTGCCCGCCGTTGGCGACTTCCAGCAACGTCGCCCAACCGCCGGTCCCGCCTCCGTTCAGCAAGACGGCATTCCCGGACACGTTGCTCGCCATGCCGAAATTCCACGTTCCGGCACTCGTGACGAGAGTGCCGCCGGCCTGCGATTGCGTGAAGGTCAGCGTGGACCCGTCCGGGCTTGGACGCAAATTCAACCGCGCCGACGTCGCATTCGACGAGGCCATCGTGGTCGCCATCGGTTCGAGGCGCGCCGAGTTGGTCTCGAACGGCGCACGCGGAGCCTCCGGCATCGATGAGCGGGCTGCCGCTGAGAATCGGCACGTGCGCATGCCCTGGTTTGCCATCGTCCGTCAGGTCGCCAAGCTGTGCGTCGACCCCCAACTGGTCGCTGGCTGCAGGGCTCGAACTGCCAGCCTGCTGCAGCTGGCAGTCCGTGGCCACTCCGATAGCGTTGTAGCCGTTTGAGATCATCGCCCCTCCGCAGTCGGGCCCAAAACTCATTCCGGGCGCGACCTGCCCCAACGTATTGAGCGCCACTACGGTGCTTAACACGGTCGTCGTCGCGTCCGCATCGGACCAGGTCCAGATTCCGCCTCCTCCGGCGATGCAATCGAATCGCCCGACAGCATCAGTGGGGGTAGGTCCTTGTCGCGTAACTCCGGCCACGTGATTGCGGGCCACCGTGACGCTTTGCAGGGTCAGCTTGCCGAAGTTCGCGATGCCGCCGCCAAACGTGCCGGTCGCATTTCCAGCGACCGTCGAGTCGGCGATGAACATCGTGCCGCTGTTGTAGATTCCGCCACCTGCTCCCCCAATCAGACAAGCTGGGGCATTGCAGCGTTTTCCACGACGGCGCTATTGGTGATCGAGACAGTTCCGCCTCCATTGAAGATACCAAAGCCGTAAGAAATGTGCGTGACGATTGGGTCGTAGCGTTCGTGTTTCCGGAGACAGTGCTGTGATCAATCGATACCTCGGCGTTCTCGATATAGAGCCCGAATCCGACCAGTACGGCACCGCCCGGGGCGTTGCCCGTGGAGACCTGGTTGCCGCTGACAATGGAATTGAGGAGAGTCGCGGTGCCTCCCAGCACGGCGATTCCGCCTCCGAACCTCGTGGACGTGTTTCCTCTGACCGTCGTGTTGGCGAGGTGCAGATCCCCACCCGTGCTCAGGATGGCCCCTCCCAGGGCCTCTTGGCCGCTGCCTTCGATAGCCGGATTGCCCGACAGCACGGAATCCTCAAACCACAACAGACCGCCCGCGTTCAGCGCAGCACCGCCGCCTTGTTGACAAATCCCGAGCGGGGTCGATGGGGCGGCGGTGGGCAGTCCGCGTACACCACAGCCTCCAATGAGGGAGATTCCGCGCATCTGCAGAATTCCGTTCTCCCTAACATTGATGAACCGCGCGGCCGCATTAGCGATGAAGCGCGTCGTGTCAGCTTTCTCGCCGATCAACAGCACCGTGCCCGTGATCGGAGGGAGAAAGCTCGGTCCATCGGCGGAGTCGAACGTCCCTGTGAACTGATAATCGCCTGGCGCTACGTGAATCTCAGTGGTTCTGCCGCTGGTATTCGCGCCGAGTATCGCGCTTACGATTTCATTCGGAGTGCCCGCTTGAACGGTGTCGCTTGCATCCGCGGATGCAGTTGGAAGAATGATCCACGATATGCAAAGAAATGCGCCGAGCCCCGAGAGGCGTCTGTAAGACATAACGTGTCTCCCTGTCGACATAAAGCGGATCGTTCGCGTTGCACTCTCCGCTGCTCCGTAGCTCGCTTAAATACGTAGTCACCGCAGAAATTCAGCGGCTCGCTCCAGCAGCCACTGAAATGCCGTTGCACGCCGGCCGGTCGAGCGCGTAACTCCCCGAATGGTTCGCTGAGGCGGTTGCTGCGGAATGATTAATAGAGTGCCAAGGCCGCACCCTCGGGCGGGGACGCCTCGCGTCCCGCGACGATCGCAGCTGCTACCCGGGGTTGACGGCTCTGGCAACGTGCGCCGCATGGCCCCGCGACCGCGCCCGACTGATCGCGATCTACCTGCTCGGCCTGGGACTGACTGTCCGCGACGTCGCCGACGTGCTCAGAGTGCAATGCCATGCCTGCTGGAGTCGAATAACTCAGCGCGCGAAGTGCCGAACTTCCGAGCGGCGGCGGCCGAAGATCAACCGAGCGCTTTGCGGCTCTCAAGATGGCGCACGTAGTTCCGCTCAGTCTGGTCGAGCTGATCCCAGTGGTCTCGGTAGCCTTGGACGGTGGGCCAAACCACGAGGGCGATGTCCGCTGAGCACTTCGGGCAGATGTGCTCGTTGAGCCGCCCCCCGAAGACCTCCGATACGGGGCAATAGGCGCCGCAGCCTTCCCAGCCGCATGCGGCACATCGAAGTGTCATGCGCCGAAACGAGAAGTACTCGGCGGGGACGAGACTGGGAGCCGATCGACAGATTTGGTCGCGGGTCATTCGCTCTCCTTGCGAAACTGCTTTTTTCCCACAGGCGACATCGCGTGACGGGATTATATCACCGCATGTGGCAATGGTGCGCTAGGACAACGCTGCCGCCATCGGAATGGGTGGCCACGACGACTGCTCTGGTCGTCTACCAGGCCGAGAGGTCGGTGCTGCCAAAGGCCGCAGTGACAAAGGACAGTCCTAACCGTACGATCTCCATGCCTATTCCGCCCCACCGTAAACGAGAGATTCGCACTGGTTTCCCGCGGATACGAAATTCGAGTGGCGCTCGCCGTTGTGACGTGCGCGCTGATCGCACCAGCGAGCGCGCATCACAGCCGCGCGGCGTTCGACACAACGGTCGAGGTCACCATCGAAGGCGTCGTGAAGAACGTGGTGTGGGCGAATCCTCACGTCTATATGACACTCGAGGTAGCAGGTCCCGGTGGGCAGCCCGCGACTCAGGAGGTCGAGGTCGGCCCGCTCTCCACGCTGCGGCCGCTCGGCCTGACCCAGGAAGCTCTTGCCACGGGCGACCGCGTTACAGTGCGTGCCAACCCTAATCGCGCCGGACCCGGTCACACCGTCGTGGGTTTAGACGTTACGACGAGCGACGGCAGGGTGTATCCGCTGCACGTATTTGGCCGCGCGCGCCCAGCACCTGCGGCGCAGAAAGCGGACGGGCTCGCCGGGCGATGGGTGCCGCTCACGACGGGATTGCAAGCACTCGTGCAAGGCGCTCGCACCTGGCCGTTGACGGACGTGGGCCGCCAAGGCGTCGAGGACGTCAGGAGTCAACAGGCGTCGCAGTCCGAGTGCTCGCCGTGGCCGGCCCCACTGTTGATGGCGCTGCCAGTGATGCGCACGATCGACGTCAGCGCCGACACGATCACGCTGCGCTTCGACTGGATGAATGGCCTGCGCACTGTCCACTTGAATCTCGAGGAGCATCCCGCGGGCGTTGCGCCGAGCCCGCAGGGACATTCGATTGGCCGCTGGGACGGCGCGGCGCTCGTGATCGACACCGTCGGGTTCACGGCGCACCGCGAGGGCGCCGGCTTCGGCATCCCGTCCGGCGCGAGCAAGCACTTGATCGAGCGCCTCACGCTCGACGCCGACCGCGCGACGTTGACCTACGAGTTCACGGTCGAGGATCCGCTGTCGCTAACCGAGCCGGTCACGCGGAGCTTTCAATGGGCGTATCGCCCCGACTTGGAGCCGACGGGTCAGCAGTGCGACACGGGGATTGCGACGAGGTTCTTGCGCGACTGATCGCGTGTATGAGGCCATCGCGCCGCGGCCTACTTGAGACGGACGCGCTGCGGAATGGTAGAGACAGCACAAATCCTGCCCGCCGAAGTGGGGACTGCTCGAGAGACGTCCCGGCGCGAGATGCGCGCTTAGACTGGATTCGTCGCGACTCAGTCGACGAGCTCGGCCCGTCGACAGATCCAATGCGGTCGGTGGTGGCTAAGGTCCGTGACGTGCGAGCAAGTGAATCGCACGCGGCCAACGAGCTCGACGTTGAGCATAACCTCACATAGCGCAGGCGATTCCACGGTGCAGGGGCCGGCGGCGAGCTTTGCGCGAATGACTTCGCGACGGCGGATCTGACGGATGATGTTCATGGACTCATCGTCGCAGGAGAACGTTGGGACGTCCATCAGGTGATGCCCCGAATCGACGGCGGAAAGCGAGCTCGTATGGGTCTATGTTCGGTAGCGTACAGAGATATGGGGGCGTACCCCTTAGCGTCCGAGCATGGACGATACCGCGACGCCGGAATCAGCGGCACTAGTGCGTGACTACGAACTCGCGGTTATCGCGTTCAACGTCGCAGCCGCGACACTGATTGATCGTCTCGCCGCGAACAAGCGGCCCACAGACCAGGAACTCTCGGCGGAGAAGGCTGCCCGCGCTGCGGTCGTCGCCGCTCGCCAACGGGTTTGGAACACCCGGAAAGGAATAGAACGACGAAAAGAAGCTCCGCTGAAGCGGGCTTCTCAGGGAAGTGCGACGTTTACTAGCCCGTGATAATCGCCGCGATCGCACGCTCGTGGACGCGTAGGATCTCGGCTATGTCACGGATCGTGAGCCCGAGGTCGAGCAGCTCGTGGACGGCTGCGGCGAGGTTAGCCGCGGTCATTATCGGCTCCGTGTTGCTTCCCCGCGATCACAAATGCAGGAAGCATGCCGCCGGTCAGAAAAAGAAACCCCGCCGAAGCAGGGTTAAGTTATCCGGGGTGGAATAACGGGCAGATCGTAGTCGGCCTGTTCGCGTGCTCGGTTCGCTACCGCACAAACAAAGGTCGAAATGCGACGTAATTTGCGTGTATGACAGGCGTCGACGCAGACCAGCAGGAACGGCTCTACAAAGACTACGCAGATGCGTCGCGCCGACTACGACGCTGCAAGCACGGTGATCGTGAAGCGCAGGGAAGACGCGCGCAACGGGTTGGACACGGCGCCGACAGCCGCTGAAGCTGTCGCAGAGAAGCAGGCGCGACAAAGGCTTGTCGCCGCACGTCGCCGGGTTTGCCAAGTTGGTGCGCAGTACCTCGAGTCGTTGCCGATCGGCTAGTGCGCGTCGTCGGTTAGAGCGACGAGCGTCGTCGCCTCCGATCGAGGCGGCCCAGCATCCGTTTATTTCACGATACCGTGGGCGTCATTCAGGAGTTCAATCGCTGCGCCGCGGAGTTGTGGGGACGCGATACCTGGCCGGTTGCGACGTGCGAAGCGTCCTAGGAGAAGGAAGCGAGTTCGTTGTAACCGTCGCACGTGTCCGCCGCGCGATCATAGGGCCCGCACACGGCCGGCGTGAATATTGCATTTACTCTGACGAAGACTCTGGTAGCGCACGAAGGGAGGGAGCACGCGAAGCAATTTCTGGAAATCAGACTCAAACCTTTGAGCGAGATCCAGAAAAGGAGTCATGGACTGGACGAGCGGAGGGACACGCAATGAATGCCGCTGAAATCTTTGGTCATTTTCGGGATCTTCGTCATCATCTGGTGGATCGGTCGGAGACTGGCTCAAGCATTCGACCGGTACGAGCTCATGAAGGAGCAGCGGAAGAACGACGGCAACGGGCGCCGAAACGCGGGTGGGCCGGCCGAGGAACGCCGACATGCTGCACGCATCGGCGCGACCCCGCCAGAGGGCGCTGCGGTGATGGCTTGACCCTGGGGCGGCGCGCGCTCGCGCGAGCGCCGCTCCGAAACGGCCCTCGCAAGCCGTACGGCGAGGCATTTCCGAGCAATCTGGCCACGTTCAGGCCTGACGATACCCCCTGGTCTCGATCATGCCCCCGAGGTATCGTGACAGCTGCCGCCAACGATAACTAGACAAAGGTCCGCGGTTGTTCATCGAGCAGTACAAGCTGGAAAGCAATCCGTTTGCCGCGGATGCGGCCCGGCCGACCTTCGCGTCGCACTCGTGCCGCTACGCGATGCTCAAGCTCGACGATCTCTTCAACAAGCAAATCCACTGCCTGTTCTTGAGCGGACCCGGCGGGCGTCGGCAAGACGACGCTGGTCCGGCAGCGGTTTCGAACGCTCCGCGACCTATCGGTGAGCTGGATCGACCCGCTCTGCGAGACGAGCGAGCAGTTGCTGCTCCAGCTCCTCGGAGATTTGGGTCCGGGCGAGGTCGAGGGCAGCGCCACCGAGCAGCGCAACATCCTCGACGTGTTCTTGCGTCACCAGGCGGGCAACGGGCGCTACTCGTACATCGTCGTCGACGGCCTCGAGCGCTTCTCGGCGGCCGTATTGCGCGAGCTCGAGGTGCTTTCGCAGCTGCGGTTCCGTAAGCGGCCGATCGTCTACATCCTCGTGCTCGCCCGCAACGAGGAGCTCGTCGCGAACTTGCTGCCCCAGTACAACGGCGGTCCGCTCGCGCGCGCCGTGCACCAGCGGCTCGCGGGCTTCACGCTGGAGGAAACGCGCGTCGTACTTGCGCGCTTGCTTGCAGGGTGCGGGCTGCAACTGGGCCGAGGAGCTGATCCCCGAGGAAGTCGTGCTCGACATCCAAGCGTTCACGCAGGGTGTCGTCGGCGACGTGAACGCGGTCGCGTGCGGAGCACTCGATGCGCTCGCGGCGCGAGCCGAGGGCGGCAATCGGCAACCCAAGGTCACGCGCGCGCTCCTGAAGGAGATCGGCACGCAGCTGAACCTGCGCTACGACGCTGAGCGCCTGGGCGCCGATTACCGAGGAGACGCTGTCCGCCGACGCGGTGCACCTCAGCGATCCCGGGGAGCTCAAGGTCGAGGCCGCGCGCCTGCTCGTCTCGAGCGGCCGCAGAGTCGTCGCCGAGATCACGCTGAATCGGCCGCGGATGGTGCTCGGCCGTGACGACAGCTGCGACATCAGCCTCGATAGTCGCTACGTGAGCCGCTATCAGAACCTGTTCATGGAGACGCCCGACGGCTGGCTGCTGATCGACCTGGGCAGCACGAACGGCTGCTTCGTCAACGGCAGGCGAGTGCGCGAGCATCGTCTGCGCGACGGCGACTTGATCGCCGTCGGTCATCACCAGCTTCGCTTCTCGGGTCCCGCCAAGCTCACGCGCAACGGCGATACGCTCCACGCGGTCGCGGAGCCGAAGTCCGAGTCGACGTTGGAGACTCCGAACCCGAGCTCGAGCTACCCAAGCTCGGCCGCGGCGCCGCGCTAGCCGCCTTGATCGTCAGGCGTGTGCAGGGCGCCGCTCGCCGCCCGGCGGCGGACCTACGGGACTCGAGCACGCGATCCTCGATACCGAGCAGGATCGGCTCGGCGTTGTGCCGGTAGATGTTGACCTTCGCGTTGTAGACGCGCCGCGAGATGCCGTGCTTGTCGCTGATCACGAGCCGGCGCACCGTGAATTCACCGTTGGCTAGCTTCGGCCCGGTGAGATAGCTGCGGATCGCGTCGACGCGCTCGCCGGAGAGCTCGATGCCCGCGAGCTGTCCGACCGACCGCGTTGCCATGTCGACGAACGCGACGGAGTCGAGCGTTGCAGAGCTCGAGTCCGGGCCGCTCGCCCGCATCGTCGAACGGAAGTCGCCGACGAGAATCTGCCCAGGCAGTGCGCGCTCGATGATCCGGGCGAGCTCGACCGTCACGTCGCCCACGATGAAGTTGTGGATCGTCGGTTTGAGCCCCTCGGCTTGGTGGAACTCGTAGCTGCTGCCGACATGGAAGCTCGCGCGTAGCCTCGGCACCGTGTTGTGCTCCGCCTTCTTGTGCGCGATCGCATTGTCGGCGAGCACGAGCTGCATGAAGTGATAGAGGCTTGACGTTGCCTTCGAGGCTCAGGTTCCGGTTCCAAATGTAGAAACCGTCGCCGGTCGTGGTGCGCGAGAAGTCGACGCCGATGCGCTTCGAGAGCAGCTTCGCCTGCGCCGAGTTCAACGAGTACGACAGGCTGTTGAGCTGCATCATCTGCTCGAAGGGCGACAGCAGGCTGAAGCCCACGATGTCGAACAACGACACTCCGCGATTCGGCACGTAGGTGATGCTGTAGCGCTTGATCATCTGCTCGATGATCTCGTTATGCGGCGCCGTATTCGTCAGCGGCTCGCGTAACGTCAAGTGCGTCGGCTCGACGCTGAGAAGGCGCGAGACCTTCGTCAACTGCGCGCGGGTCAGGCAACGTCGGGCCGACAGCAACGTTTGAAAGAAGTCCTGTTTCGGCCGCATGTCTTCGGCTGCGGACCGCACGGGGCCCACCTGCGGCGCCGACGAGTACGTCGCGACACCGTAGTGCGGAATCACGATCAACGTGATCCCGTCGCCGTCGGGGCACCAATTCAAGATGACGTTCTGACCGAGCCCCCAAAGCTCGTGCAAGCCGCGGTCGAGGAAGATGAGATTGCTCCGCTCCTTGAGGCTCATCTCGTCGGTGATCGCCGCAAGCGCGTCGAGGTAGTTGCCGACGCTGGCGAGTCTGAACACGCCGGAATCCCGGTTATCCATTCTTCTTCGCTAATAGGGGTAGCCGCCGGATCATACCCTTCGGCGATTCGTGCTGCAAAAGACGGCTCAAACCCCGCGAAACCGCGGCGGCGCAGGCGGATGAGGGCTTGGAGCACGCCTGCGAGTCGGCCTGAAACCCGCGCCGCTGGTTGCTCAGGCGTGACCCGGACGCCATAATCGCGTCCCTTAAAATACCGGGGCAAGCTACGAAATTTCATGGCGAACGAGGACCGTAAGCCGCCCAACGGGGTGGATCCGCGCAGAGAGCTCGCGCGTCGTCGTCGACGGCGCGCCGAGGGCGCCGGGGCGCGCGATGCTGCGCGCCGTCGGTTTCACGGATGAGGACTTCGCGAAGCCGCAGGTCGGCATCGCGTCGACCTGGAGCATGGTCACGCCGTGCAACATGCACATCGACGCGCTCGCACGCGAAGCTGCCGCGGGCGCGGACGCTGCCGGCGCGAAGAGCATCGTGTTCAACACGATCACGGTCTCCGACGGCATTTCGAACGGCACGCCGGGCATGAGCTACTCGCTCGTTTCGCGCGAGGTGATCGCGGACTCGATCGAGACCGTGGTCGGCGCCGAGGGCTTCGACGGGCTCGTGACGATCGGCGGCTGCGACAAGAACATGCCGGGCTGCGCGATGGCCATGGCCCGGTTGAACCGACCGTCGGTGTTCGTCTACGGCGGCACGATCCGCCCGGGCATCAAGAATCGCGACATCATCTCCGTGTTCGAAGCCGTCGGCAGCCACGCCGCGGGCAAGATCAGCGATGCGGAGCTCAAGGAAGTCGAGTCCACCGCGATCCCGGGGCCGGGCTCGTGCGCCGGCATGTACACGGCCAACACGATGGCCTCGGCGATCGAAGCGCTCGGCCTGAGCCTCGCCGAACAGCTCGGCGCAGGAAGCGGTGTCGAGCGCGAAGAGCAACGACTGTCGGCGCGCAGGCGAGGCGGTCGTCGCGCTGCTCAAGCGCGGCATCAAGCCGTCCGACATCCTGACGCAAGGAGGCCTTCGAGAACGCGATCACGACCGTGATCGCGCTCGGCGGCTCGACGAACGCGGTGCTGCACCTGCTCGCGATCGCGCACGACGCGAAGGTCGATCTCACGCTCGATGACTTCACGCGCATCGGCGCAGCGCGTGCCGGTGCTCGCGGATCTGAGGCCGAGCGGCCGTTATCTGATGTCCGAGCTCATCAAGATCGGCGGCATCCAGCCTTTGCAGCGAGATGCTGCTCGATGCAGGGCTTGCTGCACGGCGGTTGCCTCACGGTCACCGGTCAGCACCGTCGCCGAGAATCTGGCGGCCGTGAAGCCGTATCCCGAAGAGCAGGACATCGTTCGTCCGCTCGCCGATCCCGATCAAGCCGGACAGCCATCTCGCGGTGTTGTACGGCAACCTCGCACCGGACGGCGCGGTCGCGAAGATCTCCGGCAAGGAAGGTTTGACGATTCGAAGGCCGAGCGCGCGTGTTCGACTCACGAGGACGACGCGCAGCGCGGCATTCTCGACGGCACGGTCGTCGCGGGCGACGTCGTCGTGATCCGCTACGAAGGTCCGAAGGGCGCGCCGGGCATGCCCGAGATGCTGAGCCCGACCGGCGCGATCATCGGCCGCGGGCTCGGCGACAAGGTCGCGCTCATCACCGACGGTCGCTTCTCGGGCGGCAGCCATGGCTTCGTCGTCGGGCACGTCACTCCGGAGGCCGCCGTCGGCGGCCCGATCGCGATCGTGCAAGACGGCGATCCGATCGTGATCGACGCGCAGCGCAAGACTCTCGACATCGGGGTCTCGAAAGAGACGATCGACCAGCGCTTGCGCGCGTGGACGCCGCCGCGGCCGAAAGCGGAGCGCGGCGTGCTCGCGAAGTACGCGCATCTCGTGAGCTCGGCGTCGCAAGGCGCGGTTACCGACCTGAATCTTCGCGACGCGGCTCGCTGAGCAGCCGCCACCGATACCAGCACGCAGCACTCGGCACTCAGAGGCATCAATGTCGTTACATGCAGCGCTCGGCGTGAGCGAAGCCGTGGATACGCCGTACCCGGACTCTCCGTGGGTCGTGCTGAAGTTCGGCGGCCGCAGCGTGTCGACAGCGCCGAACTGGGCAGTGATCGCGCAGCTGATCCGCGACCGGCTCGCGGAAGGCGTGCGCCCGGTGGTCGTTCACTCGGCGCTCGTCGGCGTCTCGAACGCGCTGATCGCGCTGCTCGACACGGCCGTCGCTGGCGGCGACACGGACGAGAAGCTCGCGCAAGATCCGCGCGCAGCACGACACGCTCGCGAAGGAACTCGGCGTCGACCCGTCGATCTTGGACGAGCGCTTCCGCGGCGCTCGAGCAGATGATCGCCGGCGCGAAGCTCGTCGGCGAGGTGAGCCCGCGCGTGCACGCGCGCGTGCTCGGCGATCGGCGAGCTCGCGGCGACCGAGCTCGGCGCGGCGTACCTCCGTTCGCAGGGACTCGACGCGAAGTGGCTCGACATCCGCGAGCACCTCGAGTGTCAGACGATCCGCGAGCAAACCGAGCGCGCTCGCTACTTGTCGGCGCGCTGCGATTTCTCGGCGGACAAGGCGCTCCAAGAGCGCTTCGCGGCGATCGACGGGTTTCGTGCTGTCCCAAGGCTTCATCGCGCGCAACGCGCAGGGCGAGACCGTGCTGCTCGGCCGCGGCGGCTCCGACACCACCGGCGCCTACCTCGCGGGCAAGCTCGAGGCGCGCCGGCTCGAGATCTGGACCGACGCGCCGGGCTTCTTCAGCGCCGATCCGAAGGCCGTGCCGTCGGCACGGCTCATCAAGAAGTCTGCATTACCGCGAGGCCCAAGAAATCGCGTCGGCCGGCGGCGGGATCCTGCATCCGCGCAGCATCTCGCCGGTGCGCGCCTCGGGCATCCCGCTTGTTCCTGAAGTGCACGCACGCATCCCGAGTGGGAAGGCAGCGTGATCTCGAACGCTCCGGGCGACGACGCGCCGCAGCTCAAGGCGATCTCGCAGCGCAGCGGCATCACGCTCGTCTCCATGGAATCGATGGAGATGTGGCACCAGGTCGGCTTCCTCGCCGACGCGTTCAACGTGTTCCGCGAGCACGGCCTCTCGGTGGACCTGATCTCGACGTCGGAGAGCAACGTCACGGTGTCGATCGACGTCGGCGCGAACGTGACGGACCGCGCGGCGATCGAGGCGCTCGCCGAGGACCTCCGCAAGCTCTGCAAGGTCACGGTGATACCGGACTGCGCCGCGATCACGCTGGTCGGCCGCCGGATCCGTACGATCCTGCACGAGCTCGGGCCCGTGCTCGAGGTGTTCCAGGAGCAGCAAGTCCATCTCGTCACGCAGGCCGCGAACGACCTGAACCTCACGTTCGTCGTGAACTCGGAGCACGCGTATCGGCTCGTCCAACATCTGCACGGCCTGCTCGTGAACAAGTTCGAGGGCGGCGTGTTCGGCGCAACCTGGGAGCAGCTAGAAGGCGGCGCGCCGGCCGCGAAGTCGGTGCCGAAACCGTGGTGGGTCAAGAAGAAGGCGCAGCTGCTCGAGATCGGCGCGGCGCGCGAGGCAAGCTACGTCTACGACCGCGAGAGCATCGAGCGCGGCGATAGACTCGCTGAAGGGCTTGAGCGCGGTCGACGCCGTGTTCTACTCGATGAAGGCGAACCCGAACGTCGAGATTCTCAAGCTCGTGCACGAGCGCGGTCTGAACTTCGAGTGCGTGTCGCCCGGAGAGATCGCGCGCGTGCTCGAAGTATTGCCGAAGATCGATCGCCGCCGAGTCCTGTTCACGCCGAACTTCGCGCCGCGCGAAGAATACGAGCACGCGCTCGAGCAGGGCGTCTGGGTCACGCTCGACAACCTCTACCCGCTGCGCCACTGGCCGAAGACTCTTCAAGGGCCGCGACCTCTTCATCCGTATCGACACCGGCCAGGGCCGCGGCCACCACGAGCACGTGCGCACGGCCGGCGCGCATTCGAAGTTCGGCGTGCCGCTCTTCGAGATCGACGAGCTCGTCGACGCTCGCGAAGAAGGCCGGGGCGCGGATCGTCGGTCTGCACGCGCACACCGGCAGCGGAGTGCTCGCCCCGGACGCGTGGCTCGACACGGGCCGCCAGCTCCTGAGGCTCCTCGAGCAGCTGCCCGACGTCCGCCAGGTCGACGTCGGCGGCGGGCTCGGCGTGCCCGAGAAGGCGGGGCAGCCCGCCGCTCGATCTGCGCGCGCTCGACGACGCGCTGCGCGAGGTGAAGAGCGGCCTCGGCGGACCGCGAGCTCTGGCTCGAGCCCGGCCGCTACGTCGTCGCGCAGGCGGGCGTGCTGCTCGCGCGCGTGACGCAGACGAAGGGCAAGGGCGACGTGCAGTACGTCGGCATCGCGACCGGAATGAATAGCCTGATTCGGCCGGCGCTCTACGGCGCGTATCACGACATCGTGAATCTCACGCGGCTCGGCAAGCCGGCCACGGAGCTCGTGACGGTCGTCGGCCCGATCTGCGAGACCGGCGACCGGCTCGGCTCCGACCGCTTGCTGCCGCCCGCGAAGGAGAACGACGTGCTGCTGATCGCGAACGCGGGCGCGTACGGCTACGCGATGAGCTCGCACTACAATTTGCGCGACCCGGCGGTCGAGGTGCTGATCTAGTCCCGGGATAGGACTCAGAACCGACAGGCGAACGGTGGGAACTTCAGTTCCCAGTTCACGCCAAGAATTTCGAAGGCACCCTTCGGCACGCTTTTGTGCGCTCCGAGCCAGGAGTTCATCCCTGTCGGGCGGAAAGGGTTCACGAAGTTGAAGTCGACGTCGATATGCTTCGCCGTTGCGCCCTGCGTCTCCCAGACCCAATAGGCGCAGTTGTATTGTCCCGGCTGCAATGTGCCGAGAATCGGCATGGACATGATCTGCAGTGCGTCGGTGTAGTTTTCGAGGGCGAAGACGGCGGACGAATGCGGTATGGGCGTCTCGACCGTCGTGAACGTCCAGCTGAACATCTGAACACCGTCGCTGTCCCTCAGCACACTCAACGGCGTTGCGGTTCCGGGATCGGTGAACGCCGCTTTGTCTTTGAAGTACCCGTACCAAATGTTGCCGAGCCAGATCGGGATGTCCGCGTCGAGGTACATGCGCACTGCGTAGTTGTGCCATTTTCCAGACCCGGTCTTGCTCTGCACGAACGGGATGAGAAGGATGATTTCCTTGTAGTCGACGTGCGACGCAACCGCTCCGAAAGGAGGGGTAAGGAGCCACGCAGTATCGAGCTGATAGCCGTACATCAACAGGACGGGATGCATGCCGGGCAGCTGCGTAGTGATCCGTGGCGCGAGCTGAAGGTCGTTTGGCAGCACCGTCTGGACCACGTCGACGGGCAGGTTTGCGAATACGATACGTCCGTTGTACCTCGACTTCCCGCCGAATGTCGGCGGCAGTGTCTCCGAGTCGACGTCGAACGAACCGTAGAAGTCCTTAGCGTCGAGGAACTCGTCCGTACCAGCGACGATCACGGTCGGCGTCACCACCTGGACGGTCGTCGGCCAGCAGCCTGAGAGCATTGCCGACGTGACGAGCAGCGCTCCAGAGGTCCAAGCCCGTTGGGCAAACCGAACGATTGTTTTCATAGTCTTTGCTCCGCCGGTGGATGTACGAACGGCACGTAGCGGTGCTAATGACCCAGGCGCGCGCGAAGCGTAACGCCGTACTCGCGCGGCGGTCCCAGGTAAACACTGTATGAGCCGGGTTGAAACGTCGTGTTGAAGTAGACAGTTCGATAGCTTCGATCGCCGCAATTCGTGCACCACAACAGCGCCTCCCAACGTCCACCACGGCTGCGGACGCCGAGATCGATGCTGATCAGAGAGTACGCGCTGGCCTCTTGCTCGTCGGGTATCTCAGCCCCGACGAAGTGCTTGCCGGTATACGAGACCAGCCCCCTCGCGATGAGGGTAAGTCTATTGCCGAGCGGCTTTTCGTAGTCGGCGGACAGGACACCGGCCCATGACGGCGACTTGGGAGTGGCTCGATGATCGAGATAACTCAAGGACGGATCGATGAGGTCAGCGAACTCGGCATTGAGATGCGTCAAGGAAAAGTCGACGCGTAGCGCATCGGATACCTGGAAATTGTTCTCGATCTCGATGCCTCGGCTCGTGGCTTCGCCCGTGTTCTCCGTCCGAAACTCGAGACCCGTAAAGAAGTTGATTTGTAGGTCACTGAACCTAGCGTCGAAGATCGCGACGTTTGTTCGAGCGCGGCCGCCCCAATACCCCGCCTTCATCCCGACCTCGATGCTGTCCGCGAATTCTGGCGCGTACTTGGTGCTCGTGATCGCGCCTTCTCGGAACAGATTGATGCCGCCCGCCTTGTATCCGCGGTTGTAGCCCCCGTAGACCATGACGTCCGGCGTCGCGTAGTACTGCAGCGACGCCATTCCAGTCGTCGTCTCGTTCCGATCATCGTCGTGAAAGCTCGGGCTGTAGACCGTTCCGATCAGATCGAGACCGTTTCTCGGTGTGCCGTCGTCCGGAATCCCAGCCGCCGCCAGCACACCGCGGACGATCGCCGAGTCGTACCAGAACAAGTTATCGACGCCTCCGGCTTTGTTGTCGATCGAGTGACGCAGCCCGAGTCCCAAGGTGAACTTGTCCGATAACGTCGTCGACGCGTGCGCGAACAGCGCGTTGTGATGACTGTTCTGCGTGTAGCGCTCCTTCGTGAACTCGCCGTTGGGAAGCAACGCCGCAATTCCCGTCGGGAACAGGCAGTCCACGGCGATGATCGGCGGCAGACACGCGACCGAGCCACGGCTAGCGCTCACCAAGGCGTTCAGGTAGTTGTCTGCGTCCGGTCCGTTGTTCGCCGCGCGGAGGCTGTCGTAATCTTCCTCGCCGTAGTAATAGCCGAGAAGCAAATCGGTGCGTCCGATCGGAATGGTGGCGTTGATTTCCTGCGAGAAACTATCGATTGTTGCCGGTTCGCCAAGGACGAATAGATTCGCCGGAGAGAAATCGGCGTCGGCCTCGACTTGCGCGTTCGACCACGAGCGAATCCCGGTGATCGACGTTAGGGTCACCGCGCCGCGCCGCCAGTCCACGCGCGCTGTAATCCCCTCATCTTCTATCGTTTCGCGGGAAGGCGAGTTCAAAGATTCCTGACGTTCTTGCTCCGCAGTCGGCGGCCGCACGAAAGTGAGGCCATTCAGTCGGCTGTAGGCGTCGATGAGCGGCGCGGTCGGACCCGCGACGGCTATTGCAGCGCTCCAGCAGCAGTTCGCCGCGGACCTCGCATAGTCACCGATCACGAGCACCTCAAGACGGTCGGTCGGCTGGACCAAGTACTGCACCTTGAAGCCGTATCGGTCGATCGTGTCGTATTGCGCGCCGTTGTCTGGGCTCTCGAAGAACCCGTCCCTCGTGCGCCGGGTACCGGCGAGACGCAGCGCGCCTTTGTCACCGGTCGGAATGTTCAGCGCGCCCGAAAAATACGCCTGCTCGTAGCTACCGAAGCGCATCTCCGCGTCGCCCTCGAACGTTCCGAGCACCGGCTTCGCGCTCATCAGCGAGATCGTGCCGGCCGAGGTGTTCTTTCCGAACAACGTTCCCTGGGGGCCGCGCAGAATTTCGATCTTGTCGATGTCGAGAAGATCGGTGAGAACCATGCCGGCACGCGGACGATAGATCCCATCTATGAAAACACCCACCGCCCCCTCGAAGCTACGGCTGTTGCCGATGGTGCCGATGCCGCGAATGTCGATGCTGTTGCGCTGGAAGCTCTGAGCCGTTTCGATGGCCACGTTCGGATCGATCGCGGCGAGCCGCTCGATGCCCAGCAGGTTGGTACGCTGCAGCGCCGCCGCATCCATCGAGGTGATCGCGACCGGTACGTCGTGCGCACTTTCAAACCGCTTCTGGGCGGTAACGATCACTTCATCGAGGACTGCGGGCGCCGTCGTGGCAGCATTCGCTCCGTCCGCCGATTGGGAGTGAACGCCCTGGCTCGACACGAGCAGCGGGATCGCAAGACCGATCGCGAACCCGGAAGATACCCCGCCCCAGCGGTTGCGTCCGCCCACTCGCGACACCGAATTGTTTTCCTTCTTGGGCGCGATCGAGAGTCACGTAGAGTATCGCCGATGCAGACGTTATGCTAGCGGCGGTGAGGTAGGGCCGAGTGTCCGCGCCGACGGCGCCCGAGCTACGGAACGTTCCGATGAAAGTTTTCGACGCGCTCATTGTCGGCGCCGGTCCAGCGGGAAGCGCCGCAGCCGTGCATTTGGCTCGCGACGGCTACTCCGTATTGCTGCTCGAGAAAAGTCGCTTCCCGCGTGACAAGGTCTGCGGCGATTTGGTGAGCGCCAGGGCCCTAACGTTCCTCGCGGAGATCGGGTGCGCCGAAGAGATTCTGCGGCACGATTTCGTGCCGATAACCCACTGCGACGTCTATCTCGACGGCGAGTTGCTGATCAACAGCGAGCTGCCACGCCTGCCGCAATATCCGGACTCAGGGCGCACAGTGCCGCGGCTATGTCTCGACGAGATCATCTTTCGAGCCGCCGTCACTGCGGGGGCCAAGGTCCAAGAAGAGTGCACAGTCGTTGGACACCGCGTCGGAACCGAGGGGGTCGACGTCGACGCATACGTCAAGGGCCGCCGTAGACGTTTCCGCGGCAGAGTAATCGTTGGCGCCGACGGCGCCGCGTCTATCGTCGCGCGCCACGCGGGTCTCGAGATGCGAGACTCGCGATACGTGCAACTCGCGATGCGCGCCTACTGTCACGGGCTGCCGGTGGACGACGCGATGTTGTTCTTCGCTGAGCAGTTCTTCCCCGGATACGCATGGTTCTTTCCGATCCGGAAGGATGTGGCGAACATCGGCGTCGGAATGGTGAAGGACTCGGCACAGCGCAACGGGATTCAAGTCCGGCGGTTCTTCGATCGGTTCGAACAATTCGTTCGCGAGAGAGCCGAGGAATATGGAGCGTCGCTTGAAATCGAGCGGCCGGCTGGCTGGCCGATCAAGACGTACGGCGGTGCAGGGCGCAACTACTTTGAACGGGGGCTGTTGGTCGGCGACGCCGGCTGCTTCGTCGACCCGATTTCCGGCGAAGGCATTCCCCTCGCTCTGCATAGCGCCGAGTTGGCCGCGGCGACGATTCGCAGGGCTTTCGCGGCTGGCGACTTCCGCTCGTCGAGCATGGCGGACTTCGAGCGCCGTTGTCACGAATGCTACGACGCAGATCTCGGCATTTCAGACCTCGTTGTCTCCGCGGCGCGTAATCGGCGCTTCGCCAAGCTGTGGATGCATTGTCTGCGCGTCATCGCGTTGACCGCCGTGCGCGATAAAGACTACGCGCTCAAAATCGGCGGCATACTGGCAGGGCTCGTCCCCGGTCGCGTCGGGCTGTCGCCGGATATCCTTGTGAAGTCGTTCATGCACGGTCCGGCCTTCTGGCTACGGGCGTTCAACGCCCCGCAAGACGCGTCGTTCCCAGACTTGCTGCGGCACTTCGGCGAGCTCGTCGGGCAAGATCTCGGCCGACTCCAGTCGACAGACATCGGTTGGCTCGGCGAATGGGCCACGGAGATCGCCGGGAAGCAGCTCCGCGTCTTCCAAGCGCTCGTGCGCGGCGGCAACCGCGACGCGCGCTGATTCAAGGGAAGCGGCGCAGCATCGACGGCACGGCTGTCGACGCCGATCACGGCGCAAGATCCCGAAATCGCGTCGCTCTGCCAACTCGGCGTGGTGCTCTGGATGCTCGGGCAATCCCGATCAAGCGGCGCAGCAAATCGACGCGGCGTTCGAACGATCGGCAGCGATGCTCGACGCAGCCGATCAATCGTGGCGCATGATCTGCCCGTACGCCGCCGAGGCTCGATCAATTGCGCGGCGAGACCCACGAAGGCGATCGAGTACGCGAGCCGAGGCACGTCGGATCGCCTGCGGAGCACGGCTACGACTATTGGCACCTACTCGATGTGTCACTCATCTCGGCATCGCGCAAGGCAACGGCCGGGCGCGATCGACGGAAGGCCTCGTCCTCGTCGAGCGGCGGGCATCGAACGGCTTGCGCGGCGCCGGAGCGCAAGCCAATCTCTCGTACTTTCTCCGACGCCGTCGGCACGAGGTCGCGTTGCGCAGCAGGCGACGTGGACCGAGGCCGCTTGAGCTGGTCGGCGAAGCCTTTCGACATGGCCGAGCGGACGAACGAGCATTTCTTCCTTTGCGTTGCTCTATCGACACGCGCGGCGAGATCAGACTCGCGTTATCGGACGCCCGACGCGGCCCGGCGCGGAATCGGATCTTCATGCGCGCGCTCGACAGTCGCGAAGCTCCAGCGCGCGAGGTCCGCGGAGCTGCGCGCAGCGTCGAGCCTGCATCGCGTTTGCGTCTCGCACAAGGCGCGGCGCGACGATGGCGCGGGACGTTGGATCCGCCGCGTACGCCGACGTTCGGCGGAAGGCATTCGACAACCGCCGATCTCACGCGCGGCCGAAGGCAGCTTCTCGGCACGAGCGGGTCGCAGTGTCATGAACGAGCGCTCGTGCTGGGCGGCTCGGGCGCTGATCGGCAACGCGATCGTGCGCAGTCTCGTCAGCCCGCGGCTATCGAGGTCACGACGGTGAGCCGGCGCGCCGACGCCGCGCGCGCAATCTGATCGACGTCGACGTACGCTTCATGATCGGGCGAGCGTCGATCGATCACGATGAGCTCGACGCCTGGCTCGCGGGATCACGATCGTGACTGGTGGACGCGGCGGCCCCTTACGCGTCTGAACTTGTTTTGTCACGTGCCGGACGCAGACGGCCTCGGGCCGCTCGAGCACGCGAAGCTGAGGACCGAGGCGTTGCTGGAGCAGCCGTCGACGCGTCATCGACGTTCGGCTCGGCGTACGTCGGCGCGCTGAGCCTCGCGCGTCGCGGCGCGGAAGCGAACGGCTTCGAAGCTTGGTTCAGCGCGCGCTTCGCGCAGTCGACTGCAACCGTATTTCGAGATCAAGCAGTCGATCGAGGAACGGCTATACGCGATGCGTCGCACGCACGTGGTCTGCGCGACGATCGTACGTGCAGCCGTCGGCATGCTTCGGTCCATGGGACATCAAACCGCGAGCGCAATGCTGGGTGCCGGCGCTCGTTACGGGCGAGCTTACGATAACGCCGCAGCACCGGCTCAACGTCGTCGACACCCGCGACGTCGCCGCAACACTGCTCGTTAGCGCGCTGCGCGCGGAGACGCTACGGCGAGCGCGATCGCCGTCAACGGGCCACAACACGTCCGTGTAGCGAACTGTGTCGCATTGGTGTGCGAGCTTGCCGGGAGCAGCAAGTCCCAAGCTGGCTCGGTGCCGGCGGCTTTCGGCGTGCTGCCGACGTTATGGGCAGAGCTCGCGTGGGCCGTCGTCGGCCGACCGTCGCCACTGCCATCACTTGATGCCGATGCTGCTGTGCGAGCAACGAGTGGCTTCC
The DNA here is from genome assembly GCA_963841645.1 of uncultured Gammaproteobacteria bacterium. Taxonomy (GTDB): domain Bacteria; phylum Pseudomonadota; class Gammaproteobacteria; order Steroidobacterales; family Rariloculaceae; genus FEN-1219. The sequence continues at coordinate 584,850 of CAWJDS010000005.1, forward strand.
GACGGGATCCGATCGCAGGCGGAAGCTCGGCGGCTCTCCGCGACCCCTGCGCGCGAAACGGCCAGCGACGCCATCGCGTGGTATCGATCGATCGGCTACTGCTGAGCTCGGCTAAGATGCGCTCGAACACCCAGGTCGACGAGCCCTTCGATGAACCGCTTATCCCGCGACTCGGGCAAGCCGACGAGAACAGCGACGAATACTCGTGCTGCGCGGCGCCGGCGAGCCCGTGTGCGACGCCGCGCGCGTATCCGACGCAGTGGTATCGCTCCATCGCGCTCTTTCGGATCCACTTGCACGTCGCCGCCCACGTACGCTGCTCTGCGCGCGCAGCTCGAGCATCGCGGCAAGCTCGCGCTACGCTACGTCGGGTTGCGCGCAGTATGCAGCAGAGCGAATCAACATCAGCGTTCGCTTGCCCTCCCACAAGATCGCCGTCCGAGCTCCTTGCCGTATCGCTCGTCCGCGACGAGGTTCAGCAGATCGTCCTGAATCTGGAACGCGGCGCCGAGGAAGAATCCGAAAGCGAACGAACGGCTTCGAGATCGATCGCGCCTCGCGCGTCCCGATCATCGCGCCGACTCCGCAGTCGGATAGATCGCGGCGAGCCAGCACGTCTTGTCGCAAGACCATCGGTGAGATAGTCGGACGGCGTCCAAATCCGAACGCATTGTCGCGTGCGCCAGCCGAGCTCGAGAGCCTGCCCTTCCGCGGTCGTCTCTCGCCATCGATCATCGTTTCCTCGAGCACGCAGCGCCGCCAAGCGCGGCCCGATCGCGGACTCGTGTTGTCGATCAGCGGCTGCGAGGCTCATCAAGCGCTCAAGCTGTCGCCGGCGTTGATCGCGAGCGGTACACCGTGCCGGCGTCACCTAACGAGGGGAGGGACGGGCATGCCGAGGAAGACACGCCGGAGGAAGACACGGCACCCCAAATGGCTCCCGAAGATCGAGGAGCACGACTTCGCCGCGGCGGCCTCCTATCTCGCGCTGATCTACCCGCACGCACAATGCAAGACGCTGGTCGCGGCGCTGCGCGCCGCCGAGATCGTCCACTTCAAAGCGAAGGACATCTTTCGCGCGTCACAGCTCTCGCTGCTGGGAATCAGCAACTCGCACGTCGAGAAGGACCGCGCGCAGATCGACAAAGGCGAGGCGCTCTCGCCGCTATTGCTCGTGCGCGACGAGAAGAACCGCAAGGTCGTCGTGGCCGACGGCTACCACCGGCTCTGCGCCGTCTACGAGGTCGACGAGGACGCCTGGATCCCTTGCAAGATCGTCTAGCGGCGGCGGTCGGGATTGCAGTCAGGGCGCGCTGGACCCCCCAGCGCTCAGCAGCCGCTGCTCGGAGCCCGTGACCCAGGCCAGCGAGTCGCGCGCACCCTCGAGCAGCGTCGCCCCGCCCGAGGCCGTGAGATGCAGGGCGTCGGTGAACAGGACGACGTCGTGCCGCACCGCGGGACAACGCTGCGCGTCGCATAGCGAATCGATCGGGTCCCAGAGGCGAACGAGCGGACCGTGGCGCGCCGCGACATCTCGAAGCACGCCCATCGACACGCTGCGCTGCCGCTCCATGGCGCCCCGGGGTGCCGAGCATTCGAGGTCGCTGTGCCTCGCGAGGCATTGCGGCACGTCGTGCGGCATGAGCTGGAACGGGCCAACGATGAGCACGCGGAGGCCGGCGGCCTCGAGCCTGGAGACAACTTCGTCGATCGACGCAGCGGCGGCCGCATAGTACTCGCGCGACGTGTTGGCGAACGCCGCCTTCGGATCCGAGCTGTCCCTGAAAACCGAGTTCCACATCGTCGACACGATGACGCCGGTCGTTCCTTGCTTGTGAAGCTCGTAGATCTCGGCCTCCGCGGCGGCGTTGAAGTCCTCGCACGCCTTGATCTCAGCGTCGCTCTTGCTGAGTGTGTCCTCGCCGTACGAGCGGCAGCTCGAATACGAGCGCTGCAGTATTCCGCGGTCGCCGTGCTCCTTCGAGAACGCGGCCATGAGACCGGAGAGGTGGTCCGCGTGCGAGTCGCCCCAGAGCACCGCGCCGATGTTGTCGGCGTTTCCGAACACACAGCGCTTCTGTTCGGGGAGGCCGGGAAACTCGTCAGACATCGGCAGATGGCACGTCGCGCGGTACACCGGCACGTCCGCGCGCGCTCTCTCGAGTGCCGCATAGCGCCCGTCGGTCGCTGCAGCGCGTTTCGCGCTTAAACCGAGCGCGACGGAAGCGCCCGCGAGGACGACCGAGATCGTGACTCCGGCAGCCAGCGTGCCGACGCTCGTCTTGAACGGACCGGGCCGTTTGTAGCGCACCGGATTCTCGACGATGTAATAGGTCAGCACGGCCAGCACGAACGAGACGATGCCGATCGCCGCGTCACGGCGCAAATCGTGCAAATCGACCGATGCGGCGCGAGCGATTGCGAGCAGCGGCCAATGCCAGAGATACCACGAATAGGAGACGAGGCCGACGAATCGCACCGGCTGCCACGCCAACAAAGCGGCCGCGGCGTTGGTCGGCGCGAGCTGACCGCCCGCGATCACGGCCGCGGCACCGAGTGTCGGCAGCAGCGCGCCCCAGCCGGGAAAACCTTGCTCGCGCAGTGTCACGCCGCCCACGATGATCGCCGCGAGCCCCGCAATCGACAACGCGCCGCCGAGCACCGTCCGCCCAGCACCGCGGTCCGCGAGCAAGATCGCGACGATCCCGCCGACGCCGAACTGCCACGCGCGAAACGGCATGAGGTAGAAAGCCGCGTCGGGCTGCGCACGCGTCCCCCACAGGCTCAGCACGAACGACACGCCGGACAGCGCTACGAGTAGCGCGAGCAAATCGCGACGTAAGTTCTGGCGGATTCCGAGCTTCAGCAGCCCGATGATCAGGAACGGCCACACGAGGTAGAACTGCTCCTCGACTGCGAGCGACCACGTATGCAGCAACGGCTCGAATGTCGTCGAAGCCCCGAAGTAGTCGCCGGTGTAGCGCCAGAAGTAGAAGTTCGAGAGATAGACCGCCGTCGCGACGGCCGAGCGCGCCAGGCCGGTCTGCTCGGAGAAGATCGGCAGCAGAAAAATCGCGCCCAGCAGCAGAGTGGCCGCCACGACGACGAGCATGGCCGGAAACAGTCTGCGCACGCGGCGCGCATAGAAGGCTGCGAGGCCGACACGGCCCTGCTGCGCCTCGAGGAACAGCAGCGACGTGATTAGGTAGCCCGAGATCACGAAGAACACGTCTACGCCGACGAAGCCGCCTCTCGGCCCGGGCACCCCGACGTGATAGAGAACCACCAGCAGGACGGCGACGGCTCGCAGGCCGTCGACGTGAGGTTTGTAGTCGAAGGTCTTCTGACTCATCCCTGGATGCCTTCCTTCAGCCCGTTCCTTGTCGTCTCGCGCCCGCTACGATGCCGCGGCGGCTCGAACCGCGAAGTCTACGGATTGTTCGCGATGCGCCGCGCGCGAGTCTTTCATAATCGCCGACTTGCGGCTACGACTAGGTCGCGTTTTCGGTCGATGCCGGACGAGCTCGTCGAGCGCCGTACGCCTATGGCAGTCCCATTGGATCGCACCTGTTGACCTGCCGGCAGGTCGGTCCACGAACCGTCGGAACACGCGGGCAGCGATCAGGGACGATGCCGGCTCTCGAGCTCGGCGACGACGTCGGCGAGCCTGAGCTCGCGCAGCCGCAGCAGCAGCAGCAGGTGGTAGACGAGGTCGGCCGCCTCGGCCGATAACGTGCGCGCTTGTCCTGCAGCGGCCGCGGCGAGCGCGAGCTCGACGCCTTCCTCGCCAACCTTCTGCGCGACCTTGAGCGTGCCCTGCGCCGCGAGGCGTGCCGTATAGCTGCCCTCGGGCCCGCCCTCGAGGCGCTGTCCGATCACGTTCTCCAACGTCTCTAGAAAGCTCGTATCGCTCACGACTCGCTCCTCCTACAGCGGGCCTGATCGCGATGCCGGTGCGCCGCCAGGTAGCGCTTCAGCTCGCCGATCTCGATCGCCGCCGTATGGAACACGCTCGCCGCGAGCGCGCCGTCGACGTGCGCGACCTCGAACACGTCTTTGAAGTGCTCCATCGCGCCGGCGCCACCCGATGCGATCAGAGGCACTTGGGTCGCCGCGCGCACGGCCGCGAGCTGCACGACGTCGTAGCCCTTGCGCACGCCGTCTTGGTTCATGCAATTGAGCACGATTTCGCCGGCGCCGCGGCGCTCGACCTCGCGGACCCAATCCAGCGTCTTGCGTTGCGCCGCCTGCGTTCGGCTCGGATCGCCCGTGTACTGATAGACGTGGTAGTCGCCGTCGCGCTCGAGCGAGTCGATGCCGATCACGACGCACTGCGAGCCGAACCGGCGCACGAGCTCGTCGATCAGCGCGGGTCGCTCGAGCGCCGGCGAGTTGATCGAGATCTTGTCGGCGCCGAGGTTCAGCACGCTCTCGGCGTCGGCCACGCTGCGAATGCCGCCCGCGACGCAGAACGGTATGTCGAGCACCTCGGCGACCCGGTTCACCCAGCTGCGGTCCACGGTGCGGCCGTCCGGGCTCGCCGTGATGTCGTAGAAGACGAGCTCGTCCGCGCCTTCGTCGCGGTAGCGACGCGCGAGCGCGAGGATGTCGCCGACCACGCGGTGGTCGCGAAACTTCACGCCTTTCACGACGACGCCGTCGCGCACGTCGAGGCAGGGGATTATGCGGCGGGTAAGAATGGCCTCATCTCCTCGGGCGTGAGCGTGCCTTCGAGCAGCGCCTTGCCCGACACGGCGCCCGCAACGCCGGCCGGCCGCGAGCGCCGCCAGATCGCGCGCGTCGCGCACGCCGCCCGAGGCGACGAACGCGACCTGCGGCCAACGCCGCACGCACTCGCGCATAGAGCGCCACGTTCGGCCCGCTCAACGCGCCGTCGCGGTCGATGTCCGTGCAGAGCACGTGGCGCAAGCCGTGCGCGAGATAGCGCTCGACGGCGTCCGCGAGCGTGACGGCCGACGCTTGCGTCCAGCCATGCGTCGCGACCGTCGGGGTGCCGTCCGCGCCGAGCCGCACGTCGAGCGCGAGCGTGAGCCGCTCGCCGCCGAGCTCGTCGAGCCAGGCGCCGACAGTAGACGGCTCCGTGACGGCCAGGCTTCCAACCACCGCGCGTTCCGCGATCGATAGCGCTTCGACGAGGTCCGCGTGCGTGCGGAGGCCGCCGCCAAGCTGGATCTTGAGCCCCGAGGCGTCCCGCATCCGGGCGACCAGAGGCAGATTCTGCGGCCGTCCGGCCTTCGCGCCGTCGAGGTCGACGACGTGCAACCAGCGCGCGCCGGCGTCGCGATAGCGCACCGCGAGCTCGACGGGATCGAAGTCATAGCGTGTCTCACGATCGAAATCGCCGCGCAGCAGCCGGACGCAGCGTCCATCGCGGATGTCGATCGCCGGTATCAATTCCATGATGTATCAGTAAATTACAGCTACATCTTCACAAAATTGGAGAGAATCTGAGCGCCGACTCGCGCCGAGCGCTCAGGGTGAAACTGCGTGCCGAAGAAGTTGCCTTGCTCGAGGACGGCCGAGAACGGCACGCCGTAGCGCGTGACGCCGCGCGTGTAGTCGCCGATAGGCGCCGCGTAGCTGTGAATGAAATAGGCGAACGAGCCGGGCGAGACGCCCGTCAATAGCGCCGAGCTCGCCGACCACATCGATCTCGTTCCAGCCCATTTGCGGCACCGGCAAGTCGCCGCTCTGCGGCAGCCGGCGTGACGCGCTCATGGATCACGCCGAGACACTTCGCGTCGTCCTCGTCCGAGCCCGCGAACAGGAGCTGCATGCCGAGGCAGATGCCGAGCACCGGCTGCGTGAGCGTAGGCACGACCTCGGCGAGGCCCGCGGCGGCGAGCCGCGTCATTCCAGGGGCGGCGGCGCCGACGCCCGGCAGGATCACGTGCGTGGCGCGACGTACGCGCTCGGGATCTTCGGTCACGGGCGCATCCACGCCGAGCCGCTCGAGCGCGAAGCCGAGCGACGCGAGGTTCGACCCGCAGGAGCCGATCACGACGACGTCGCGCTTCACAGCGTGCCCTTCGTCGACGGCAGCTCGTCGCCGCGGCGCGCTACGCCCGCGCGCAGCGCGCGCGCGACGCCCTTGAAGCACACCTCGACCATGTGGTGCGCGTTTTCGCCGCGCACGCGGACATGGATCGCCGCGCCGAGCGTCTCGGCGAGCGAGCGGAAGAAGTGCGGCACGAGCTCGGTCGGCAGCTCGCCGACGCGCTCGCGCGGGAAGGTGCCCTCGAATACGAGGAACGGCCGCCCGCCGAGGTCGATCGACACTTCCACGTCCGCTTCGTCCATCGGCAGCAGGAACCCATAGCGCTGGATGCCGCGCTTGTCGCCGAGCGCCTTACGCAGTGCTTCGCCGAGCGCGAGCGCGACGTCCTCCACCGTGTGGTGCTCGTCGATGTGCAAGTCGCCCGTGCACTGCACGTCGAGCGCGAAGCCGCCGTGCTTGCCGAGCTGCTCGAGCATGTGGTCGAAGAAGCCGAGGCCCGTCTTCGCACGCGGCTCGGTTTCGCTGTCGAGATCGACACGCACGCGGATGTCGGTCTCGCGCGTGCGGCGGATGACCTCGGCGACGCGCGGCCGATCGAGCACCGCGTGCGCGACCGCGGCCCAGCTCTCGGCGCCGGGGCTGCCGATCTTGTAGCCCTCGAGGCCGAGGTTGCGCGCGAGCTCGACGTCGGTGTCGCGGTCGCCGACCACCGCGGAAGCGTCGCGGTCGAGCGGCGCCGCGTTCACGTAGTCGCGAACGAGCCCGATGGCCGGCTTGCGGCAAGCGCAGCCGGCCTCGGCCGGGTGGGGGCAGATGAAGTTCGCGGCGAACTCGATCCCCTGCGAGGCGAGCAGCCCGTGCACGAACGCGTCGACGCGCTCGAACGGCTCCCGCGGGTAGCTCGGCGTGCCGAGACCGCCCTGGTTGGTGACGATCACGAGCTCGTAGCCCGCGGCCTTGAAGCGCAACAGCGCCGGGATCACGCCGCGCATGAGCCGCACGTCCCCGGGCGAGGTCGGCGACTTGCCCGCGTCGTCCTCGATCAGCGTGCCGTCGCGATCGACGAACAAGACCTTACGCATCGCTCCCTCTCTCCGCGCCCGCGAGGACGCGCAACAGGAGATCGTTGTCCGCGGGACGTCCGATCGTGATCCGCACGCAGTCCGCGAGCAGCGGATCGTCGAATGTTCGCACGAGCACCCCGCCGCGGTGCGCGGTCTCGCGGAACGCAGCGCCGTCGCGCGCCTTCACCATCACGAAATTCGCGTCGCTCGGATAGACCTTGCGAACTTGGGGCAGCTGCGCGAGCGCCGCCGACAAGCGCGCGCGCTCTCGTTTGAGCAGTGCGACGCGTTCTTCGGATATGCGCAGCGAGTCGGTCGACAACGCCTGGACGACATGCTCGATCGAGGGCGTCGGAAACGTGTATGGCGGCAGGACGTTCTGCGAGAACTCTATGACCTGCGGCGCCGCGATCAGGAGTCCGCAGCGCACGCCCGCAAGCGACACGAACTTCGACAGCGTCCGCAGCAGCACGACGTGCTCGTAGCGCGCCCGCAGCGCGGCGAAATCCTCGGCCTCGGCGAACTCGTGATACGCCTCGTCGAGCACGACGAGCGCTCGGCCCGCGGTCTCGCGGCAGATGCGCTCGACGTCGGCGCGCGCGAGCGATTGGCCCGTCGGGTTGTTCGGCGAGCACAGGAACACGATCTTGGTCGTGGAGTCTACGCCCTCGAGCACGGCGTCCGCGTCGAGCGCGTAGTCCTGGTCGGCAACGAGCGGCACGCGCTTGATCGCGGCGTTCTGGATCGTCGCGTAGAGCCGATACATGTCGAACGTCGGCGGAGTGATCAGGATCGAGTCGCGGCCCGCGGCGCAGAAGCCGCGGATCAGCACGTCGATCGCCTCGCTGCTGCCGCGCGTCACGAGGATCTGCACGCGCGTCGATGCCGTAATGAGCCGCGAGCTTCGCGGTGCAGCATCGTCGGCCGCGGCGGAGGGTAGACGTTCAGCCCGCGCTCGGTCGTGTCGCCCGGCGCGCGCCACGGCGATTCGTTCGCGTTGAGACGCAGCAGGCCGGGCTCCCACTGGCCCGGCACGTACGGGCGTATCGCGCGCAGCTCCGGCCGCGCGAGATCGAGCACGCTCATCGCCGTTCTCCGGCCGCGGTCGCGTCGATCGCGGCGAGGCGCCGCGTGACCGCGCGTGCGTGCGCGTCGAGGCCCTCGAGCTCGGCGAGCGTGGTCGCGATCGGCCCGATCGCACGCAACCCATCCGACGTGAGCTCTTGCACCGTCATCGAACGCAGAAAATCGCCGACGCCGAGGCTCGAATAGCGCCGCGCGAACCCGTAGGTCGGCAGCACGTGGTTCGTTCCGCTGCAATAGTCGCCGACGGTCTCGGGCGTCCATGACCCAAGGAACACGGAGCCCGCAGCGCGGACTCGCGGCAGCCAGTCGCGCGGCCGCTCGACTTGCAGGATCAAGTGCTCCGGCGCGTAGGCGTTCGAGATCTCGAACGCCTCGGCGAGATCGGCAACGACGATCGGCGCGCGAGTGCCGCGAGCGCTCCGTCGACGATCCCGCGGCGCGGCAGTGTCGCCTTCTGGCTCTCGACCTGCGCGGCGACGGCTCGAGGCCAGCTCCGCGCTCGTCGTGACCAGCAGCACCTGCGAGTCGGCGCCGTGCTCGGCCTGCGACAAGAGGTCGGCCGCGACGAATACCGGGTCCGCGGTCGCGTCCGCGATCACGAGCACCTCGGACGGGCCGGCCGGATAGTCCCGCGCGGCCCCGTACGGATCGCGGTCGACTTGCGCCTTGGCCTCGGTCACCCAGACGCTGCCCGGGCCGAAGACTTTGTCGACCTTCGGTACCGTCTCGGTGCCGTAGGCGAGAGCTGCGATCGCCTGTGCGCCGCCGAGCTTGAACACGCGCTGCACGCCGCTCACGAGCGCCGCGTAGAGCACGGCGGGGTCCGCGCGGCCGTCTGCCTGCGGCGGGGTGCACAGAAGCCGCGTAGGGCAGCCCGCAAGCCGCGCGGGCACGCCGAGCATTAGCGCAGTGGAGGGCAGCGGCGCGTTGCCCGCCGGCACGTAGAGCCCGACGCTCTCGATCGGCCGCCAGACACGCTCGCAGCGCACGCCGGGCGCCGTGTCGACAGCCAGCGGCACGGGCAACTGCGGCTTGTGAAACGCTTCGATGTTTGCAGCGGCCGCGCGAATCGCGGCGCGCTGTGCGTCGCTGAGGCGATCGCCCGCGGCCGCGAATTCCGCTTGTCCTACTTCAAGCGACGCGAGCTCGACGCGGTCGAGCTTCGCCGTGAGGTCGAGCAGGGCGGCGTCGCCTTCGCTGCGCACGCGCTCGATGATCGCAGCGACGCGCGCCGCCAGCGTCGCGTCGTTCGCGAGCGCGGGACGCGCGAGCACGGCGCGCCGGCCCTCGGCCGTGAGGTCTTGCCAGATTTCGATTCGCATGGCGGCTACGCGAGCATCTTCTCGACCGGCAGCACGAGCATCGAGCTCGCGCCGGCCTCTTTGAGCTGCTCGAGCGTCTCCCAGAACACGTTCTCGCGGCACACGGCGTGCACCGCGACCTTGTCGTCGCGGCCCTCGAGCGGAATGATCGTGGGCGACTCGCTGCCGGGCAGCAGCGCGCGGATCTCTTTGAGCTTCGAGCGGGGCGCGTGCAGCATGATGTACTTGCTCTCCTTGACCTGGAGCACGCCCTGGATCCGTTGCAGCAGCCGCTGGAGCCACTGCGCCTTGTCGTCGCGGATCGCGGCCGGCGTCTGGATCAGCGAGGCGCGGCTCTCGAGGATCGTCTCGGCCTCGTAGAGCTGATGCGCGCGCAGCGTCGAGCCGCTCGACACGAGGTCGCAGATCAGATCGGCCTTACCGAGGCTCGGCGCGATTTCCACGGCGCCCGAGAACGAGATGATCTGCGCGCTCACGCCGTGGCGCGCGAGATAGGCCTTGAGTATCCGCGGATAGGTCGTCGCGATCCGCTTGCCGTCGAGCGACTTCGGCCCGGCGAACGGCTCGCCGTCGGGCATGCCGAACGATAGCCTGCACTGGCCGAAGTCGAGGCGGCCGATCTCCTTGAAGAGCTCCGTGTGGCCTTGTTCGACCATCTCGAGCTTGCGCTCCTCGATGATGTTGAGCCCGACGATGCCGAGGTCGCAGATGTCTTCCTGCACGAGGCGCGGGATGTCGTCGTCGCGCACGAGCAGCACGTCGACCGGCATGTTCTCGCCGTAGCAGATCAGCTGGTCCTTGCCTCGCGAGTAGCTGAGCCCGCAGCGCACGAGCAGCTCGAGGGAGTGATCCGTGAGCCGGCCCGACTTCTGGACGGCGATCTTGATTCTGGCTTCCGTGGAAACTCGCATGGCCATTCTCCTGCGCCGTCCCGCGTCAGAGCGGGGTCAGGCGCTTCAGCGCGACTTGGTAGCCGCCGTTGCCGCCGGTGAGGAAACGCGCGACACGGCCGATCGTGGTGACTGACACGCCCGTGAGCTCGTGAATCTTCCGATAGGGCAGGCCGTCTTGGAGGTATTTCACGACGGCCCAGCGGTCGACGAGCGCCTCGATCTCGGCAGGCGTGCAGAGGTCCGCGAAGAACTTCTCGCACTCGGCTTCGGTGCGCAAGCTCAGGATCGCGCGGTAAAGACCTTGCTCGGCGCGCGCGGCGGTGCGCGCCGTCAGACCTCGGTGAGCCTTCATCGACTGGCAGCCTCGATTATCCGGACGGAGCAATAAATCAACGCGCTAATGTAATAGCGCGCTAGTACATTAATACGAAATGGGGCCAAGCGCAAGTAAGAATGGGCATAAGACGACGGTGAGCCGGCCTAGCTGGCGCGCAGGTTCTTCAGGACGACGTCCGCGAAGGCCGTCGTGCCGAGCCAGTCGCGAGCCCCGGGGCCGGCGATGTCGCGGGTCCTGGCCCCGGACCGGATCGCGCCGCCGACCGCCGCCTCGATCGCCGCGGCCGCGTCGGGGGCGCCGCAGCTGTGGCGCAGCAGCATCGCGGCGCTCAGGATCGTGCCGCATGGGTTCGCGACGCCCTGGCCCGCGATGTCGGGCGCGGAGCCGTGGATCGGCTCGTAGAGGCCCGGGCCGCCGTCGCCGAGCGACGCCGACGGCAGCAGACCCATCGAGCCCGCGAGCATCGACGCCTCGTCGGTCAGGATGTCGCCGAACATGTTCTCGGTGACCATCACGTCGAAGTCCGCCGGCCGGCTCAACAGGTGCATCGCGGCCGCGTCGACGAGCAGGTGCTCGACCTTGAGCTCGGGGAACTCGTCGCGGAACACCCGCGTCGCAACGTCGCGCCACAGACGCGACGTGTCGAGCACGTTGGCCTTGTCGACCGAGGTGATCTTCTTGCGCCGGCCCATCGCGAGCTTCGCCGCGACGCGGCAGACGCGCTCGATCTCGCCCGCGCTGTACTCGCAGGTGTCGAACGCCGACTGTCGCCGTGCGATTGCGCTTACCGAAATAGATGCCGCCCGTGAGCTCGCGGATCACGAGGATGTCGACGCCGCGAAGCTTCTCGGGCTTCAGCGGCGACGCGGCCGCAAGCTCAGGCACGGCGGTGACGGGCCGCAAGTTCGCGAACAGGCCTAGCGCCTTACGAATCCCGAGCAAGCCCTGCTCGGGGCGCTTCGAGACCTCGATCGTGTCCCACTTCGGGCCGCCGACCGCGCCGAGCAGGATGCCGGTCGATGCCTTGCAGGCCGCGACGGTCGCGGGCGGCAGAGGGCTGCCCGCCGCGTCGTATGCGGCGCCGCCAATCAACGCGTTTTCGAACTCGAGGCCAATCTTGAACTGCGCGGACACCGCTTCGAGCACGCGCACGGCGACAGCCGTGACCTCGGGGCCCACGCCGTCCCCGCCGAGCACGACGATCTTCTTCATGCGTGCGCCTGCTCGTAGCGCTTGATCGCCGCTTCCTGCTCTAGCAGGAAGCCGAGCTGGTCGATGCCGTTCATGAGGCAATAGCGCGAGAACTTGTCGATCGGGAACGGCACGCGGCGCGTCGGCAGCACGAGCGTCGCGCTCGCGACGTCGACCGTGACGTCCGTGCCCGGGTTCGCGAGCAGCCAGCGATGCGTGTCCGCGTCGACGACGATCGGCACGAGCCCGTTCTTGAGCGAGTTGCTGCGGAAGATGTCCGCGATCTCCGTGCTCACGACGGCGCGGATGCCGAAGTCGAGCAGGGCCCACGGCGCGTGCTCGCGCGACGAGCCGCAGCCGAAGTTGTGCCCGCCGACGAGGATCTGCGCGCCGCGGTTCTCGGGACGCGTGAGCACGAAGTCGGCGCGCTCCTTGCCGTCGCGGTCGTAGCGCCAGTCGTTGAACAGGTTCTTGCCGAGCCCTTCCTTCGTCGTGGTCGTGAGGTAACGGGCCGGGATGATCTGGTCGGTGTCGATGTCGTCGTTCGGCATCACGACCGTCTTCGAACGGATTTGCTTGATCGGTTCCATGTTCAACCCATGAGCTCGCGCGGATCCGCGATCGCTCCCTTGATGGCGGCCGCAGCGGCCGTGAGCGGGCTCGCGAGCACCGTGCGCGCGCCGCTGCCTTGACGGCCCTCGAAATTGCGGTTGCTCGTGCTGACGGAGAGTTGGCCGCTCGCGACCTTGTCGCCGTTCATCGCGATGCACATCGAGCAGCCGGGCTCGCGCCACTCGCCGCCGGCCGCGAGCACGATCTGATCGAGCCCTTCGGCTTCGGCCTGGCGCTTGACCTCGTGCGAGCCCGGCACGACGAGCAGCCGCACACGGTCCGCGACGTGCCGGCCGCGCAGCAGCCCCGCGGCCATCGCGCAGGTCGCTGAGCCGGCCGTTCGTGCACGAGCCGATGAACACGACGTCGACCGGCTTGCCGAGCAAAGGCTTGCCGGCTTCGACCTGCATGTACGCGAGCGCCTTGCGGAACGACGGGTCGTCGCCGCGCGGCACCGCGTCGTCGATCGGCATCACCATGCCCGGGTTCGTGCCGAACGTGATCATCGGCGCGAGCGTCGAGACGTCGATGTTGACCTCGCGGTCGAAACGCGCGCCCGCGTCGCTCGGCAGCGAGCGCCAGCGCTTCACGGCCGCGTCCCACGCGGCGCCCTGCGGCGCGAGCGGGCGGCCCACGAGGTATTGGTACGTGGTGTCGTCGGGCGCGATCATGCCCGCGCGTGCGCCGGCCTCGATCGACATGTTGCAGACGGTCATCCGCTCTTCCATCGACATCGCGCGAATCGCGCTGCCGCGGTACTCGATCACGTGGCCCGTCCCGCCGCCGACGCCGATCTCGCCGATCACGCGCAGGATCACGTCCTTCGCGGTGACGCCGCGCGCGCAGCTTGCCGTCGAGGTTGATCGCGAGCGTCTTCGGCTTGCGCTGGAGCAAGCACTGCGTCGCGAGCACGTGGCCGACCTCGGTCGTGCCGATGCCGAACGCGAGCGCGCCGAACGGCGCCGTGCGTGCTCGTGTGCGAGTCGCCGCAGACGATCGTCGTGCCGGGCTGCGACGCGCCGAGCTCGGGGCCGATCACGTGCACGATGCCGCGCTCGCGACTCTCGAAGCCGCGCAGCTCGATGCCGAAGTCCTTGCAGTTCTTCTCCATCTGCCGGACCTGCTTCGCGGCCGCGGGCTCGCTCACGATCTCGAGATCCTTGAGGCTCTTCATCGGCACCGTCGGCGTCGAGTGATCGAGCGTCGCGAGGCAGCGGTCGGTGCGGCGCACTTTGAGGCCGCGCGAGCGGAGGACGTCGAACGCCTGCGGGCTGGTGACCTCGTGGATCAGGTGCAGGTCGACGTACAGCACGGCCGGCGTGTCGTCGGTCTCGGGCGCGACGATGTGCGACGCCCATACTTTCTCGAATAGGGATTGCGCGGACATTTGCGTTGAACCTCGGACGGCGGTCTTTAGACCGCGATGGGCCGGTCGATGCGGCCGGACTTCTGCTCGCCGGCGATCGGCTCGAGCCAATTCCAGCGGTCGACGGTCGAGCCGTCGAACAAGCCGAAGAAGAGTTTCTGCAGGCGCTCGGTGATCGGGCCGCGCTTGCCTTCGCCGACCGTGATCTTGTCGACGGAGCGCACCGGCGTGATCTCCGCGGCCGTGCCGGTCAAGAACACCTCGTCGGCGATGTACAGGAGCTCGCGCGGAATGTTCTGCTCGAGCACCTGAAGGCCCAGCGACTCCGCGAGCCGCGCGACCGTGTCGCGCGTGATGCCCGACAAGATCGACGCAGCGACCGGCGGCGTGTAGAGCTTGCCGTTCTGCACGAGGAACAGATTCTCGCCAGCGCCCTCGCTCACGTAGCCGTCGACGCTGAGCGCGAGACCCTCGGCGAAGCCGAGCCGGCGCGCCTCGAGTGTCACGAGCGCGCTCGAAAGATAGTTGCCGCCGGCCTTCGCGAGCGCAGGCACCGTGTTCGGTGCGACGCGCTGCCACGACGACACGCAGACATCGACGCCTTGCTCGAGCGCGCCGTCGCCAAGGTACGAGCCCCATTCCCACGCCGCGATCGACACGCTCGCGGGCTGCTCGATGTTGCCCGCGACGCCGAGCTCCCCGTAACCGCGAAACGCGATCGGCCGGATGTACGCGCCCTTGAGCCCGTTCTCGCGCACGACCTCGCGGCACGCCGCGGTGATCGCTTCACGCGAGTAGGGAATCTTCATCCGGTAGATCTTCGCGGACTGGAACAGGCGGCGAACGTGGTCCGTGAGCCTGAAGCCGACGGCGCCGTTCGGCGTTTGGTAGACGCGGATACCCTCGAATACCGACGAGCCGTAGTGCAGCGCATGGCTCAACACGTGCACGGTCGCCTGTTCCCAAGGCACCAAGCGTCCTTCGTGCCAGATGAACTTCGTCGTCTTCAGAGGCATTCGTCCACTCCTGCGAAAACCGATCCCGTCGCTAACGGCTCGCGCCCACGCGGGCCCAATCTCACTCTTGCAGCCAGCTCATCCGGCCGCGCAGCTCGCGGCCGACTTTCTCGATGCCTTCGTCGAGATCGGCCTGCAGCAGCTTCTTGTAGTTCGCTTGGCCGGCTTTGGTCTCGGCGATCCACTGCTTCGCGAACGTGCCGTCCTGAACTTCCTTCAAGACTTGACGCATATTGTCGCGCACGTGCGAGTCGATGATCCGCGGCCCGCGCGTGAGGTCGCCGTACTTCGCGGTGTCGCTGACGAACTGGTGCATCTTCTTGAGCCCACCCTCGTGGAGCAGGTCGACGATCAGCTTGAGCTCGTGCATGCACTCGAAGTAGGCCACCTCGGGCTGATAGCCGGCCTCGACGAGCGTCTTGAAGCCGTTCACGACGAGCTCCGTCGCGCCGCCGCAGAGCACGGCTTGCTCGCCGAACAGGTCCGTCTCGGTCTCCTCGGCGAACGTCGTCTTCAAGACCCCGCCGCGCGTTCCGCCGATGCCGTGCGCGTAGGCGAGGGCGCGCGCTTGCGCTTTGCCCGTCGCATCTTGCGCGACCGCGAGCAGACACGGCACGCCGCGACCCTGCTCGTACTGGCGGCGCACGAGGTCGCCGGGTCCCTTCGGCGCGATCAGCACGACGTCGAGGTCTGCGCGCGGCTGAATCTGCTTGTAGTGAATGTTGAAGCCGTGCGCGAACAGCAGCGTCGCGCCCTTCTTCAGATTGCGGCTCGATGTCCTTGTAGAGCTGCGCCTGCGCCATGTCCGGTGCGAGGAACGCGACGAGCCCGGCGCCCTTGGCGGCCTCGGCAGGCGTCTTGACCGGCAAACCGTCGCGCTTCGCCGTGGCGGACGTCTTGCCGCCCGGGCGCAGGCCGACGACGACGTCGTAACCGGAGTCGCGCAGGTTCAACGCATGCGCCCGTCCTTGGCTGCCGTAGCCGAGCACCGCGATCTTTTCGCCGCTCAACAGTGCGGGCTGAGCATCCGCTTCCACGAAGATCTGCATTTCCGCTATCCCTTTTTCCTTGGGCTTATTTCGTTCTCGTATCAAAAAAAAACCCCGCAGCCTTTCGGGTGCGGGGTCTTTCTAAATGGTGTTCGTCGTCAAACCAAGCGCCCGCACCTTTGTCGGTTGTTTACTACCGTAAGGGCGCGGCGCGCAGGGGTCATCTCAGTCTGATGATTCATCGGAACGGGCATGATCTAGAAAAGGGCTGGGCATGTCAAACGACGCCGGGTCGAGCGCCGCGGGGCAAGACGCGGCGTCGGCGAAGCTCGCACGGCCGCGAGGACACTGCACATGAGATTTGCGAGTTAACCCAATGACCGCGCCGAGGTATGTGCTCGAGCGTCGAATGGCGGAGCCTGATCGAGGTCCGCGGGCGTTGATCGCACGGCGGCGGCGCGCCCACAATCCCGTTTCCTTCTTCCTTCTTACCGTCCAGGAGCTTCAACTCATGACCATCAAAGTAGGCGACAAGATGCCGAAGGGCCAATTCACGCGTTTCGGAGCCAACGGCCCCGAGCCGCTCTCGACCGACGATCTATTCAAAGGCAAGAAGGTCGTGTTGTTCTCCGTCCCGGGCGCGTTCACGCCGACGTGCTCGGCCAAGCACCTGCCGGGATTCGTCACGAACGCCGACGCGATCAAGAAGAAGGGCATCGACACGATCGCCTGCATGGCCGTGAACGACGTGTTCGTGATGCGCGCGTGGGGCGATTCGAGCAAGGTCGGCGACAAGGTCTTGATGCTCGCGGACGGCAATGGCGAGTACGCGCGCGCGCTCGGCCTCGAGCTCGACGCGAGCAAGTTCGGGATGGGAACGCGCAGCAAGCGCTTCTCGATGATCGTGAAGGACGGCGTCGTCACGCAGCTCAACATCGAGCCGCCCGGCGAGTTCGGCGTGAGCTCGGCCGAGACCGCGCTCAAGCAGCTCTAGCCCGCGGGCGGAGCGAAGAATCGAAGCGGAGCACCCGGGATCGAGCCTCGACCGCGCGGAGCTCCACGCAAGCCACTCAACAGGAGGGAGTTATGAGCGACGACCGACAATTGTCCGGACCAGACCCCAGCGCGGATGACTTCTCGCGGCGCGATTTCGTCGCGCTGTCGATCGCGGCTGGCGTAGCCGCAGCCACGACGACGTCGGCGCGGGCGGCGAACCTGCCCGTCACCGAGAACAACGTGATGGTCAAGACGCCCGACGGCACGTGCGACGCGGCTTTCATCCATCCGACGACGGGCAAGCATCCCGGCGTTCTGATTTGGCCCGACGCGTTCGGCCTGCGTCCGTCGATGCGCGACATCGCGAAGCGCATCGCTGCCGAGGGCTACAGCGTGCTCGTGCCGAATCCGTTCTATCGCACCGCGAAGGCGCCGGTGTTCGGAGATGTGTCGAACTTCAACTTCGGCAATCAGGACGACCGCGCGAAGCTGCAGTCGTTCATGGGGCCGCTGCAACGCGGCCGGAAACGCGGAGAAGGATGCGGCCGCGTACATCGCGTTCCTCGACGCGCAACAGCAAGTCGACAAGGCGAAGAAAATCGGCACGCAGGGCTACTGCATGGGCGGCCCGCTGGTCGTGAAGACGGCCGCGACGGTGCCCGACCGCGTCGGCGCCGGCGCGTCGTTCCACGGCGGCGGTCTCGTCACGGACAAGCCCGACAGCCCGCATTTGCTCGCGCCGAAGATCAAAGCGCGGATGTACTTCGGGATCGCGTCGAACGACGACATGAATCAACCCGACGCGAAGGTGAAGCTTCGCGAGGCGTTCGACGCGGCGCACGTGCCGGCAGAGATCGAGGTCTATCCCGCGCTGCACGGCTGGTGCGTGCCCGACATGCCGAAGGGCGCGAACGGGATGCCGATCTACAGCAAGCCCGACGCGGAGAAAGCGTGGGGCAAGCTCGTCGCTCTCTACGCGACGCTCGCTTGAGCGTTGACGGCACGCGCGGCTCTTGGTGAGCCGCGCGTGTCTGGCGCTACCCCGAGCGCAGCGCTGCGATGAGCTCGGGAACGGCTTGCGTCCAGTCGGCGACCAAGCCGACGTCCGCGATCTCGAAGATCGGCGCGTCGGCGTCGCGGTTGATCGCGACGATCGTGCGCGCATCCTTGATGCCGGTGAGATGCTGGATCGCGCCCGAGATGCCGATCGCGACGTAGAGCTCGGGCGCGATGATCTTGCCGGTCTGACCGACCTGCAGGTCGTTCGCCACGAATCCCGAGTCGACGGCGGCGCGCGAGGCGCCGACGGCCGCGCCGAGCGCGTCTGCAAGCTCGTAGAGACGCGCGAAATTCTCGGCGCTCCCGAGGGCTCGTCCGCCCGCGACGACGCGTGCCGCGGTTTGTAGGTCTGGCCGGTCTGCGTGCTCGGAGCGCAGCTCGACGAACCGTGTATGGCTCGGCGGCGCGGTGCTCGGCGAGCGGATCTCGGTGGGCGCGGCCTGCGCTGCGCTGCCGGCGGCCGCATACGACGCGAGCCGCACCGTCGCGACCAACGTCGAGTCGGCCGGCGCGCGAACCGTCGCGATCGCGTTGCCGGCGTAGATCGGCCGCTTGAATCGATAGGGGTCGAGCACGCTCATCACGTCGCTGATTTGACCGACGCCCAAGAGCGCCGCGACTCGCGGCAGCAGGTCCTTGCCGAACGTGCTCGACGGGCCGAGCACGTGCGTAAAGCCGGCCGCGAGGCTCACGACCTCGGGCGCAAGGCTCGCCGCGAGCGGCGGCGACGGCCACTCGACGTGCACGACGCGGCTCACGCCGGCGAGTGCGGCTGCCTCGGCCGGAGCCTCGGCGCCGCGCGGCGCGAACACCGCGACGACGACATCGCTCGCGATCTCGCTCGCGCAGGCGACGCACTTCGCCGTGCTCGTGTTCAGCCGCTCGCCGCTGCATTCGGCGATCACCAGCACTCGCGCCATCAGAGCACTCCTCGCTCGCGCAGCACGCCGACGAGCTCCGCCGCGTTCTGCACGCGGATTCCGCGCCCGCGGGGCGCGGGAGCGTCGACTCGCTCGACGACGAAGCCCGCGCGCGTGTCGACGCCGAGGGAGGAGAGCGGAAGCACGTCGAGAGGCTTCTTCTTCGCCTTCAAGATCTCCGGCAGCTTCACGTAGCGCGGCTGATTCAAGCGCAGATCGGTCGTGACGACGGCCGGAAGGTCGACGTCGATCACCTCGAGCCCCGCGTCGATCTCGCGCGTGACTCGCGCCCGCGCGCCGTCGATCTCGAGCCGCGATGCGAACGTCGCCTGCGGGCGGTCCCAGAGCGCTGCGAGCATCTGTCCGGTTTGCGCGTGGTCGTCGTCGATCGCTTGCTTGCCGAGCAGCACGAGATCGGGCCGCTCGCGCTCGATGAGCGCACGCAGCGCGCGTGCGCACGATGAGTGGTTCCATCGGCAACTGGGTCTCGATCAGCACCGCGCGGTCGGCGCCCATCGCGAGAGCCGTCCGGAGCTGTTGCTGCGCCTCGGAGTCGCCGACGGTCGCTACAGCCACGTCGGCCGCTTGGCCGCGCTCTTTGAGCTTGAGTGCCTCTTCGATCGCGATTTCGTCGAACGGGTTGATGCTCATCTTGAGCCCCTCGACCGCGACACCCGAGCCGTCGGGCTTCACGCGCACGCGGACGTTGTAGTCCACGACGCGTTTGATTGCGACCAGCACCTTCAACAACACGGTCTCCACGAGAAGAAAACGTCGCGAGATTCTAGCGGCGTAGCGCGTCGAGCGTCCGCTCGAGTTTCGCGCGCTTTACAATGCGCACATGACGTCGCCCTTGATCACGCCCGAGGAGCTCGCCGCGCATCTCGACGACCCGGGCTGGGTCATCGTCGATTGCCGCTTCACGTTGACCGATCCCGCGGCCGGGCCCGCGACGTACGCGCGCTCGCACATCCCGGGTGCGCGCTACGCCAACCTCGACCAGGATCTCTCGCGCCGGCCGGCGCCCAGCGACGGCCGCCATCCGCTGCCCGCGGCTAGCGACTTCGCGGCGCGGCTCGGCGCCTGGGGCATCGACCACTCCACGACCGTCGTCGCCTACGACGAGGCAAGCGGCGCGATCGCGGCACGGCTCTGGTGGCTGCTCGGCTGGCTTGGCCACGATCACCGCCTCGTGCTCGACGGCGGCTTCGCGGCGTGGAGCGCCGCGGGGTTGCCGATCGAGTCCCGGACGCCGCGCTGGCAGCCGGCTCGCTTCGTGCCGCGGACCGTGGCCGACGACTCGGTCGTCGAGGCCGCGGAGCTTCCCGCGCTCCAGGCCGCCGGCCGATCTGCTCGTCGATGCACGCGCGGCGCCGCGCTACCGCGGCGAGCAAGAGCCGATCGATCCCGAAGGCAGGGCACGTGCCGGGCGCCGTGAATCGGCCCGTCTCCGCCAACGTCGACGCGAACGGGCGCTTCCGGGCGCCGACGCAGCTGCGCGGCGAGCTCACCGAGCTCCTCGACGGGCGCCCGTCGAGCGAGCTCATCGCGATGTGCGGCTCGGGCGTCACGGCCTGCCAGCTGCTGCTCGCGCTCGAGGTCGCGGGGCTCGACGGCGCGAAGCTCTATGCGGGCTCCTGGAGCGAGTGGATCCGGGATCCAGCTCGGCCCATCGCCACCGGGCCGAAGCCCTAGGCAGGCGCGTTTGCGGCAAATTGTGGCGTCCGCTCTTGGTCTTACGGCTTGGGCGTGCTAAACAGCGCCCTCAATACGATCGTTCAGGTGCACCGTGTTGCGTCATTCTCACGACGTCGAGATCAGCTCCCAGCTCAAGCACGTCCGCTACGAGATCCGCGGCAAGCTGGCGCGGCGCGCCCACGAGCTCGAGCGCCAGGGCTACGAGATCATCAAGCTGAACATCGGCAACCCGGGCCTGTTCGGCTTTCGCACGCCCGAGACGATGCGGCTGGCGATGATCGAGAACCTCGCCGGCAGCGAGGCCTACTGCCATCAGAAAGGCATCTTCCCGGCGCGCGAGGCGGTCGTGATGCAGCAGCAGAGCGCGCGGCGTCGCGAGCGTGAGCGCCGGACGACGTGTTCATGGGCAACGGCGTCAGCGAGCTGATCGACCTGACGCTGCGCGGCGCTGCTTGAACCCGGCGACGAAGTGCTGCTCCCGAGCCCGGACTATCCGCTGTGGACGGCCGCGACCGTGCTGAACGGCGGCAAGGCCGTCTACTATCCGTGCCCGGAGGCGCAAGGCTTCATCCCCGATCCGCGCGGAGATCGAGGCGCTGATCACACCGCGCACGCGCGCGATCGTCGTCATCAATCCGAACAACCCGACCGGCGCGGTCTACGCGCGCGACGTGCTCGAGGCGATCGCGCGCATCGCCGAGCGCCACAACCTCGTGCGTGTTCTCCGACGAGATCTACGACCAGATCGCTCTACGACGACGCCGAGTTCATCCCGCTGGCGACGCTCTGCAAGGACACGCTGTGCGCGACGTTCGGCGGCCTGTCGAAGGTGTATCGCGCCTGCGGCTACCGCGTCGGCTGGGTGTCGTTCAGCGGCGCGGTCGATCGGCCGCGAGCGCTATCTGAGCGCGCTCGACCTGCTTGCGTCGCTGCGGCTGTGCAGCAACGTGCCGGGCCAGTGGGCCGTGCAGACGGCGCTCGGCGGCGTCCAGAGCATCCGCGAGCTGACCGCGCCGGGCGGCCGTCTGCACCAGTCGCGCCAGGCCATCATCGACGGCGTCGCGCGAGCCAGCTTCTTGCAGCTCGTCGCGCCGCGCGGCGCGCTGTACGCGTTCGTCGGCGTCGACCGACAGAAGCTGCCGGACTTCGACGACGAGCAGTTCGCGATGGAGCTGCTCGAGCAGAAGCACGTGCTGATCGTGCCGGGCTCGAGCTTCAAACGTCGCTATCGCGACCACTTCCGGATCACGATCCTGCCGGACGAGGACCAGATCGCCGAGGTGTTCCAGCGCATGGAGCACGTGCTCGAGCAGCTCGCAGACCGACCGCCTCAGCTAGAAACGGCCTGAGGATCCTACTCAACTCGCTGATTTATAAGTGTCCTCATCGGGGACTGTACCGCTTTTCGACGAGCGTTCCACGATCGTCGTGACCGACGGGCTCGCGGCGCGGCAGTGGGAGCTTCACCTCTCTGCCGACGCGATCGCGACGCACCGGCGCGCTTGGATTACCCCACCGATCCTTGGCTACGGGGCTTGGCTCGAGCACCTCTGGCAGCGAACAACGGGACCCATGCGAGCCGGCGCTCGCACCGGGGCAGGCGCTCGCGCTCTGGCGGCGCGTTATCGCCGAGTCGGCGGAGGGCTCCTCGAGCTCCTCGGGCAGCGCGGCGCCGCGCAATGGGCCGCCGAGGCCTGGGATCTGGTGTGCCAGTGGGGTCTCGATCTAGACCGCGAGCGCGCGGGTCCTAGCCAGAGTGACTATCGGGTATTCCTCGCCTGGAGCCGGCGCTACGCCGCCGCCCTCGGCGACCTCGGCTGCGTCGACCGCGCGCTAATCGCCCGCAGGCTGCCGGACTCGGACTGCCGCACCCCCGAACGCGTGGTTCTCGCAGGCTCGAGGATTCGACGCCGCGGCAACGCGCGCTGCTCGAGCGCCTTGAACGCGGCGGGTGCCGTGTCGAGACCTGGCCGGAGCCAGCGTCGCGGGCACATGTCGCGCGCGTGCGCCTCGCCGATGCGCGCGATGAGCTCCGGACGGCCGTCGCGTGGGCGCGCGCGCGCCTCGCCGCAGCGCCCGACACACGGATAGCGCTCGTCGTGGCGGGCGTGCACGACCGGCGTGTCGAGCTCGAGCGCGCGCTCGAGTCCCCGGGCGCGGAGGGCGGCGTGCCGCTGTGGCACGGGCGGCGGGCTTGCCAACGCTCCATGCCTCGGCGCTGCGCTCGATTCGCTGACGCTCGGCTCGTCGTCCGCGACGTTCGAGACGTTGAGCCGCTGGTTGCGCAGCCCCTTCTTCGGC
>CAWJDS010000006.1:0-14919 GCA_963841645.1 uncultured Gammaproteobacteria bacterium
ACGCGGATCAGCCCGAGCTGTCGCACGACGTGACGCCCGAAGGATTCAAGGCGACGCGGCGTGTCAGCATGGCCGTCATCGCGCAGGCGCCTGGAGACGCTCACGCTCCCGAAGATCGAGTTGCCGTGGTTCAACGTCGCGACGCAGAGCTGGGAGGTGGCCTCGCTGCCGGAGCGAACGTACGCATCACGCCGGAGCGGTGGATCGCCAGCGCCAGCAGCAGCCCGAGGTTGCCGACGACGGCGGGCTCCCCGGCCGCCGCGCGGGCGGGCGAGCCGTGAGCGTGGCCGGCCGTCAGCGCCGTGCTCGCGCTCGGCTGGCTCGTTACGTCGCTGTTGTGGTGGCGGTCGTCGCGGGCGAGCGGCGGGCGCGGTGCCCGCACGTACGGCACGCTGGCAGGATAGGCGGACGCTGGCGCCGATCAGCGGCGAGCGCAAAGCGGCTCGGCGCGAGGTCGAGGCCGCGTGCGGGGCGAACGACGCGGACGCCGCGCGGCGCGGGTTGCTCGAGTGGGCGGAGGCGCGGTTTCCGGCGGCGGCGCCGCGCCAGCCTCGGTGCGCTCGCGTCCGAGCTCAACGGCGCGGCCGCGCGCGAGATTCTCGATCTCGAGGCGCACATCTATGGTGCGGCGCCGGGTCAGTGGGAGGGACGCGGTTTGCGTACCGCGCTCGCGGACCTCATTCGCAAGTCGCAATTCCGGAAATTGGAAGGGAGGAACCGCTGTTGCCGCTGTATCGCTGAGCGGACATGGGCCGCAGCTGCACGGACGTTCGGGGTTTCGCCTTCTCGATTGTGAATTGCGTTAGGGAATTCCCCGTTCGCACAGGCATTCTTCCAGGACTCGGTAGGATCTGACGTTGCCGACTTTCGACTTTATGGAGTTACGCAAGCTCGATCCGGGAGCCTCGGCTCGCCGTATCGCCGATCAGCTGCAGCGCGGCTTCGCGAAGCTGCGTTTTTCGGGCGCGTGTCGAGAAGGATTTCCGCGAGTTTTACGTCGCGCAGAACCTGCCGCGCGCGCGACTGTCGGGGCTGATCGCGCTGATCTCGTGCTCGCCGTTACGAGCATCGATCTCGTGCTCGGCGCGCGACCGCCGGAGCTCAACACGCTGCGGCTCGGCGTGCTGTGTCCGCTCGTCGCGGTCATCGGCGATCGCGATCTCGCTGCCGGGCGCGCGCGTTACTACACGGAGGTCGCGTCGGTCGGCGTCACGCTCGTCGGATTCGTCGTCACCTACATCGCGCACCTCGCGGCGCTGCACGGCGCGTCCTACGTGCTCGCGGGGCTCGTGCTCGTGATCCTGTACGCGTGCCTGTTTCTCGGTCTGCTTGTTCGACGTTGCGATCACGATCGCCGCGATGCTCGTGCTCACGCACTTCGTGATGGGCGTGTTTCTCGGCCTGCCGCTGAACGAGCTCTACTACATGACAGCGATGCTCGGCGCCGCGGCCGTAATCGGCGGGATCGCGACCTACAACCTAGAGCACGCGCTGCGCACCAACTTCCTCGAGACGCGGCTCTTGAACGAGCTCGCGGAGCGCGACGGCCTCACGGGGCTTTACAACCGGCGCATCTTCGACGACTACATCGGGCGCGTCTGGCGACAGTCGCGGCGCGAGGACGTGGCGCTCGAGATCATGTTCATCGACATCGACTACTTCAAAATCTACAACGACCTCTACGGCCATCAGGCCGGCGACGACTGCTTGAAGAAGGTGGCGTCGACCATCGCGCGCTGTGCGAAGCGGCCGTTCGACTTCCTCGCGCGTTACGGCGGCGAGGAGTTCGTGCTCGTGCTCTACGGGCCGCCCGACGACTACGCGCGTGCGTTACCCGAGCAGATCCGCGCCGACGTGCTCGACCTGCTGATCCCGCACGCGGGCTCCATCGCCGCCAAGCACGTGACCGTGAGCGTCGGCGTGGCGCTCGCGCGAGCGGGCTCGACCCGCAGCTTGAACGGCGCGATCCAGACGGCCGACGAGGCGCTGTATCAGGCGAAGCGCGAAGGGCGCAATCGCGTGATCTTCAAGGACACGAACGACTCCGAGGTCGAGACCGGCAACTTCCGCGTCGCGTACCGCGAGCTCGGCTGAGCGGCGGTTACCAGACGCCGGTGTTCGGCATCGATGCCCAAGGCTCGGCCTTCGGTAGCGCGTCGCCCTTCTGGAGGAGCTCGACCGAGATGTTGTCGGGCGAGCGCACGAACGCCATCTTGCCGTCGCGCGGCGGGCGGTTGATCGTCACGCCAGCGTCCATGAGCCGCTTGCAGGTCGCGTAGATATCGTCGACCTCGTACGCGACGTGCCCGAAGTTGCGCCCGCCGGTGTACTCCTCCGGATCCCAGTTGTACGTGAGCTCGATCTGCGCTTCCTCTTGGCCTTCGGGAGCGACGAACACGAGCGAGAAGCGGCCCTTCTCGTGGTCCATACGGCGGATCTGCTTGAGACCCAGCTTGCGGCAATAGAAGTCGAGCGATGCGTCGAGGTCGGTTACTCGGACCATTGTGTGTAGGTAGCGCACGACTCTATTCTCCTTCGGCGGTCGTCGTACTTCGGGGCGGACGAATATAGCGCGTGGCGATCAAGGTGTCTCACTTCGGCCGCGGCCGCGCGGCCGCCGAGCATCGTTCCCTCGACACGCCGGAATACCGTCCCTGGGGCTCGGCGGCGCACATCCCTGTGCGCCGACGGTCTCGGGAACGACGCTCGGCGTCCGCGCGGCGACGGCCGAAGTGAGACGTCTTGAATCGCTCACGCATTATCTTCGTGCCGGGGCTCAGTCCGAAGCCGCCGGCGGAGGTGTACCGCGCGCAGCTCTTCCGCGTGCTGCTCGCGGCGCTTCGAGCGCGCGCGGCCGCGGGCCGCGAGCATGCTCGCGGCGCAGCCGGACGCGTTCGTGCTCGTCGCGTGGACACATTTCTTCTACGCCGCGGATCGCGACATTTCGCTCGATCTCGCGGGCATCGATCGCTTGCTGACGCAGGAGGCGACCACGGAGGACCGGCGCGAGATCGCGTCGTGGTCGCGCCGGCTCGACCTCCTTGGGCGCATGGTCGGCGATGCCGTGCCGCTGCTCGGCCGGCTCGCGAACTCCGCGATTCGCGCGCAGTTCGACGACGTGAGCCGCTATCAGGGTGACAGCGGCGGCATCGGCACGCGAATCCGCGCGCTCGTGCGCGAGGCGCTCGAATCCGCCTGGGCCGAGCAGCGCGCGCGTGCTGCTGATCGGCCACAGCTTGGGCTCGGTGATCTGCTACGACACGCTCTGGGATCTCTCCCGCGAGCGGGGCGCGAACCCGCGCGTCGATTTGTTCATGACGCTCGGCAGCCCGCTCGCGACACACGTGATCCGCCAGGGCTTGCGCGGCACGAACAAGCGCGGCGCCGATGCATATCCCTGCAACATCGCGCGCTGGGTGAATCTCACCGCGCGCGCCGACACGACCGCGCTGCAGCCGCGCCTCGAGCCGCGCTTCCGCGAGATGCTCGACGCTCGGCCTCGTCGGCTCGATCGAGGACCACGTCGATCTCGAAAACTGCTTTCGCGGCGCCTACGGGCTCAACACGCACGAGGCTTACGGCTATCTCTTCCAGCGCACGCTGGCCGAGATCGTCGGCGAGTTCATCGAGCGCGGCTGACGGCGCGGCGAGCCGCGCGGTGTGCTCGGCGAGCGGCTACTGGTCGAGCTGCGGCTCGATGATCACGTCGATCCGGCGGTTGCGCGCGCGGCCCTGCTGCGTGTCGTTGCTCGCGATCGGCTGGGTCTCGCCGTACCCGACCGCGCTCACGCGCGACGCCGCAACGCCGAGCGTGCCGGTGAGATACGCGCCGATCGCCTCGGCGCGACGCCGCGACAGAGTCAGGTTCGCTTCGTCGTCGCCGTACGAGTCGGTGTGCCCCTCGATGACCACTTGCGAGCGCGGGAACACGTCGGCGGCTTGCTGCACCTTTTTCAGAAGGTCGAGGTGCGCCGGCAGCACGGTCGCCTGGCCGCTCGCGAACGTGAGCCCGACCAGTCGGATGATCATGCGGTTGCCCTCGCGTTGCACGCGCGCCTCGTCGCGCTGGAACATGTTCTCGATCGTCGCGAATTGCTCGCGCAGACGCGCCTCGGCCTCGACGCGCTGCACGAGCGCGGAGCGTTCCTGCGACACGCCGCCGAGCTGCTGGTCGAGGTTGCGGACCTCGTCCTCGAGATCGCCGATCCGCTTGCGCGAGTCATTCGCGTCTGCTTGCGACTGCGTGGCCCGCTCGCGCAACTGCTCGATGTACGCGACGAGATCGGTGCTGACCGGCTCGACGCCCTTGTCGAGCTGAACGACCTCGTCCGCGGCAGCGCCGATCTGAACTATGGCGTCTTCGTAGGTCAGGATCACGTCCTCGATCGAGCGATTCTCCTCTCGCATCGTGCTGATCACCTTCGCGAGATAGATCGCGTGCCGCGCCTCGTAGTTCGCCTGCTGCGCGAGGCTGCGCGGCAGGTCGGTGTCGTAGCGGTTCTCGTTGAGCGCCCGCTCGGCTTGCGCGAGGAGGGATCGCGCGCTCTCGTAGGTCTTCGGCGCGAAGCGCGATACGCGACTCTGGTCCGCTTCGGCTAGCAGCGCGCGCGTCTGGCTCAGGTATTGCGCCTTGATCGACGTGAGCTCCGCGTCGCGATAGAGCGCCTGGGCCTCGTCCGCGCGGCTGTGCGCGCCGCGAATGTCGCCCGTTTCGAGGCGCTTGACGGCGGAGTCGAAGCGCTCCGTCGCGCTCGTCCATTGCTGCGCCGCGAAGGTCGCCGCGTTCGCGTTGGTCGCGTCCGCGCGGGTCTTGATCATCGACGCGAGCGTGACGCTCGCGGTTTCGGCGGCGTCCTTCGCCTGCCTGAACGCTTTCGCGGCCGCCGCGGCGTCCGTGCGCACGCGATCTTGGCCGCGATTGCGCGCCAAGTCGTTCTCCGCGGCCGCATAAGCTTCGGCCGCGCGCTGATACGTGGCCGGAGCGAGCTGCTCCGCGTTCGCCGCGCGCGCTTCCGCGAGCGCTTTGTCGGCCTCGACGAACAGCGTCGCGCGCAAGTCTTGCTGTGCGACGGCGAGCGATGCGCTCGCAAGCGTGAGCGCCGCGAGAGCGGCGAGCGAAAACGATCGTGCAAGTGTCATCGCGTGCCCATCCGAAAAAATTCGCACTCTCTATAATCGCGCGCGAAAAAATATGTCAAGAGTGCAGCAACGGCGCGGGTTTCAGGACATATTTTGACGATGATCCGGCGCGACAAACTGTGGAGCGCAATCACAGACGTCACGCGGGATCGGTCGATAAGCTTTTGCACCATGGGCGTCAAGTATTACACGCACTTCGTTCTGACCGGTGAAGCTGCCGAGGGCAGCGATCAGGAGTTCAGCGGAGTCGTGGAAGTGAATCAGCCGACCGAGCAACGCTACGAGACGAAGGACATCGAAGCTCTGCTCGCTCGCAACTTCGATCTGCGTTCGAGCGACGTCCGATTGATCAACTGGGCGCGTCTGCAATAGCGATAGACGAGCCCGTTTTACGGTTCCCCCTGTGACTCGCCCGGCCTCGTGCCGGGCTTTTTTTTGCCGCGCGTTTCAGCGATAGCGCACCCGCACGACTTCGTAGCGCTGTTCACCGTCGGGCGCCCGCACGATCACCGTGTCCGCGGTGCACTTGCCGAGCACCGCGCGACCGAGCGGCGAATCCATGCTGATGTATTCCGCCGCGTGGGTCGACTCGTCGGGCCCGACGAGCCGATATTCGGACCGCCTGCCGTCCGCTGCGCGCAGCTCGAACCACGCGCCGAAATAGACCTTGGTCGTGTCGCTCGGCTGCTGCTCGACGACCTTGATGCCGGAGAGCCGTTTGCGCAGGAAGCGGACTCGCCGATCGATCTCGGCGAGCTGCTTCTTGCCGTAGATATATTCCGCGTTCTCGGAGCGGTCGCCTTGCGCGGCCGCCTCGGACACGGCTTGGGTAACCGCGGGGCGCTTCACTCGCCAGAGCTCGTCGAGCTCGCGCCGCAAAATGGCCGCGCCTTCGGGCGTGATGTACTTCGAGCTTTCGGGGCGAGGCGGGCGGTAGCGGGCCATAACGCTCCGTGGACAAACATGCGATACTCGGGCGCGTCGATTCGGAATGTTAGCAGGCAGAATGGACGAGTTCCGCGGCATCCGCGTCGTCGCGACAGGGACGAAATACCAGACCGAGCAAGGCTTCACGGCGATCAAGAACGGAGTCAAGGCGCGCGACGATCGGCGCACGACGCCGAGCGAGCCGAAGCCGCCGTGGCTCAAAGCCCGGATCCCTAGCGGCGAGCGTTTCGAGCAGCTTCGCGACACCGTGCGAGCGCACCGGCTCGCGACCGTCTGCGAAGAATCGATCTGTCCGAACATCGGCGAATGCTGGAACAACGGCACCGCGACGCTGATGCTGATGGGCGCGGTCTGCACGCGCGCGTGCCAGTTCTGTGCGGTCGACACGGGCAATCCGCGCGGCTGGCTCGATCCGGACGAGGTCGAGAACTCGGCGCGCACCGTGAAGCTCATGAATCTCAAATACGTCGTGCTGACGTCCGTCGATCGCGACGATCTGCCCGATGGCGGCGCCGCTCACTACGCGGCCTGCGTGCGCGCGATCAAAGCCGCATGCCCCGAGACTGCGGTCGAGGCGCTCACTCCGGATTTCGCGGGCAACCTCGAGCATGTCGAGATCGTCGTCGACTCAGGCTTGGACGTGTTCGCGCAGAACCTCGAGACCGTCAGGCGGCTCACGAGCCGAGTCCGCGACGCGCGCGCGGGCTATGCGCAGACGCTCGCGGTGCTCGCGCACGCGAAGCGGCATCGGCCGAACGTGATCACGAAGACGAGCCTGATGCTCGGGCTCGGCGAGACGGACGACGAGATCCTCGAGGCGCTCGACGACTTGAAGCGCGCCCAGGTCGACGTCGTGACGTTCGGCCAGTACCTGCGGCCGACGCCGAACCATCTGCCGGTCGAGCGCTACGTGACGCCGCAAGAGTTCGAGCTTTACCGGCAGTGGGGCCTCGCGAGCGGCTTCCTCGAGGTCGTCGCCGGGCCGCTCGTGCGCTCGAGCTATCGCGCCGACCGCGTGTTCGAGAAGAACAACGTGGGTCTCTCGCCGTAGTGAGCGCCTTCTTGTCCGCGTACGGCCTGTTCTTGGCCGAGGTTCTCACACTCGTCGCGCTCGTCATCGTGATCGTGCTGCTGATCGCGGCGAATCGGCGCGGCGGCCAAGGCTCCGGCCTGCACGTCGAGCACCTGAATCGCCGCTTCGAGGCCGAGGCCGAGGCCGTGAAACGCGCGATGGCCGGTAAGCGCGGTAAGAAGGAAGCGAAGGCGCGGAGCAAGGAGCGCAAGCGCGAAGAGCGCGAACGCGCGAAGCAGGATGCGCCAAGGCCGCGGCTCTTCGTGCTCGACTTCAAGGGCGACATGCGCGCGAGCGCCGCCGCGTCGCTGCGCGAGGAAGTCACTGCCGTGCTCGCGGTCGCGAGCGATCAGGATCAGGTGCTGCTGCGCCTCGAGAATCCCGGCGGCACGGTGCACGAGCACGGCTTCGCGGCGTCGCAACTGATGCGGATCAAGCAGCGCAAGCTGCGGCTCTTGATCGCCGTCGACAAGGTCGCGGCGAGCGGCGGCTACTTGATGGCGTGCGTCGCGGATCACGTGCTCGCCGCGCCGTTCGCGATCATCGGCTCGGTCGGCGTCGTCGCGCAGCTTCCGAATTTCCATCGACTGCTCGAGGAGCACGGCGTCGACTTCGAGCAGCTCACCGCGGGCCGCTACAAGCGCACGCTGACCTTGTTCGGCAAGAACACGGACGAAGGCCGCGAGAAGCTGCGTCAGGAGCTCGAGGAAGTGCACGAGCTGTTCAAGGCGCAGATTCGCGAGCACCGCCCACAGGTCGACGTCGAGCAGATTGCGACCGGCGAGCATTGGTACGGAGTCCGCGCGCTCGACCTCAAGCTCGTCGACGAGCTGCGCACGAGCGACGACTTGCTTGTAGAGGCTGCGAAGGAGCGCGATCTCTATTCCGTCTCGTTCAAGCGCAAGCGCTCGCTGCCGGAGCGGATACTCGCGGGCGCAGAGAGGTTGCTGTCGCGCTGACGCTCGCGACGACCGCGGGCCGCGATTCAGCGAGGCCTTAGCTTGGCGCGACAGTCGTTGCTCTCGCTGCTTCTTCTCGAAACTGCATGCTCTCGATCGCCGTGCTGTAGTCCATCGGTTCGCCGAGCCAGCGGCAGCGGGCAGTGTTCGCATCGATCTTCGAGCCGGAGCCTGGAGTTCAAGCGCTCGCCGGTGATGGCGAATCGCCGCGTCGAACGCTTCGAGCGCGGCATCGTCGAGAGCGGGGGCTTCGGCGTGGCATCGTCGGAGGACGGCGCGCCAGCTCCGACGATTCCGCGGAATCGTCTGGACTCAGTCTCTTTCGGGAGCCGTTCCGCAGTCAGCGATCCGGCTGCCGTCGGGCCGCGTGAACACGAACACGCCGTCGTCGGTGACCGTGACGCCGAACCCGCCCTCGTGCAGCAGCGTGTGATGAAAGCTGCACAGCGTGACGAGGTTGCCGAGCTTCGTCTCGCCGCCGTCGGCCCAGTGCTTCACGTGGTGACCGTCGCAGAAGCGCGTGCGGTCGCAGCCCGGAAAGCGGCAGCCGCCGTCCCGGGCGCGCAGCGCGCGTTTGATCGCGGGCGGGATGCTGCGCGACTTGCGGCCGATGTTAAGCGGCTCGCCGTCGCGGCCCTCGACGATGCCGACGACGGTGCAGTCGCAACCCAAGCGGCGGACGGTCTCGAGCGCGAGCGCGGGGCCGCGATCGAGCTCGGCGCGGTGCGGTTCGCTGTCGCTCGCGTCGATGGTTTTCGTCAGCACGGCCTGATCCACGTGCACGACCAACTGGAAGCGGTCCGCGCTCGAGCGTCGCTTCGGTTTCGTCGGAGCGCATCGCGAGAAAGGCTTCCGCCACGAGACGTAGCGCATCGGCCCGGTTCGCGCTGTGTGCCGTGCTGACGCTGGACCACGCGAACCGATTGACGTCGACGTGCGGCCGCAGCTCGTCGCGTTCATCACGCAAGCGCTGCTCGCGCAGCACGTCTTCCGCCGCTTGGAGCGCTTGCGCGACGAGCGCGCCGATTTCCGGTGGCAGGCGCGCGTTCAGCACGAACGTCTCGTTCTCATCGAAGTACCAATTCACCGATCGGTTGAGGTGCTGCGCCTGCGCCGTCTTCTCCGCGTCGCGCCGCTGCGTCCAGCGGTACTTGCGCACGAGCTTCTCGACGTGCGAGGCCGTGCCGTGGCGAGCGATGCTCGCGAGCACGGCTTCGTTCGCAGGCGTCGCGACGCGCGTCATCGCGCGCACCTTCGAATAGGAGAACTCGCCGCTCGCGAAGCCGGCGCGGATCTCGGGCAGGGTCTCGAGCGCGCGAGCGACACGGACCTTCTCGCGCGCCGCGATCATGCCGATGCCGCATTGCCAATTGAGCCAGTGCGCGGTGCTCGGCAGCACGTGCCGAGCGTAGCCCTCGTGGCGATCGAACTCGGCGACGAGCGCGAGGAAGCGGTAGGTCGCCGCGTTCAAGTGACCCCAGAGCTCGGTGATCTGGGCTTCGAGGCGCTCGAAGGTTTCAGGAGGCGGGCGGGTGAGAGCAGGCGACGCGTGAATCCGCATGTTGGGATAGCATTTCACTGCCTCTGATAGTGCTGGTTATGTATACAGCACTATACTGAAATATTTAATCATTTTCAATTGGTTGAACTGCGTACTCATTCGCTAAGGACAAACCGCTGACTCTGCTAAATGCGGCGAATCTCCTTCACCTTCTCGGGAAGCATGGAACGCGAGCAAAGACTTCGCGTCGAGCCAGGTCCTCACGGCAGCGGCCCGTTTGCTGAGTTGCAGGTCGCGTTTGACTACTGAGCCCCCGAACGGCGCAGTTCCACGCGTGAGCGTCTTCATCGGGAACACTGCCTCAGTTCGTGGCGACGCGAAGTCTCTTGGCGTCAGCCACAAGCGGCCGGCGGCAATGACATGTATGACGCCGCTACGCGCATAAATGAGTTGCGCCCAGGGGTGGACGTGGGCGGGCAGATGGTGACCGTTGCGGTAGGTGACGGCCAACGAGCGTACGTCGAAGCCGTCACCGGTACTCATTTCCACAAGCCTGGTAGGTATTGGGCGACACCGCAGATATTGCCCTCGCGTCTTCGAAGTAGCCGATGTCACCGACGCCCTCGATGCGGACACGCGGCACGTTCTGTCGGTAACCCGCAACTTTGGCGCCGATCAGACCTTGAAGAAACGACACCGCGGGTGGTCGGCCGATCGCCGCGCCGAACGCTTTTCGAGCACGCGGCTACGAACTCCCGACGCCTCTGACCTCGCGGCACTGACCGGTTATGTCGAAGAGCGGCCACGCGGCGCATTGGCCTCGGCATACTGACGCGAACGAATCGATCGTCCGCGAACAAGAAGAAGAATGAGGAATGGATTCGGCCGCGCGCTCGAGCGCGGCGTGCTCTTCGGCTCCCTGGTCAGCGTCTCGCTCGCCGTCTCGAGCAGCGGACGGGCCGGCGATCTCTGCCCGGTCGGCGTGGCGTGCACGATCGAGACCGGCGCGCCTACTGACGCCGCGGCGGACACTGCGACTGCGTCCACCGATCTCTCGGGCGGCGCGCGCATGCCGGCCGCCGGCGCACACTGGCCGCTGCCGCTAGGCGCTGTCGCGTGGTCGCCGCTCATGGACCGCCACGACCTGATCATCGGCATGATCGATGCGGCCCACGACGACGCGTACGAATACCGGCTGCCGTACGGCGAGCAGGTGAGCTTCGCCGTGATCCAAGGCTACGGCGCGCACTTGAGCCATCGCGGCGTCGAGCAATATACCGTCGACTTCGGCATGCCCGTCGGCACGCCGGTCCATGCGGCTCGCGAAGGCGTCGTCGCGCTCGCTGAGGACTCGCACGACACGGGCTGCGCGCGCGAAGAGTGCGGGCAGCTCGCGAACTTCGTCGTCGTGCTGCATTCCGACGGCACGACCGGGCGAGTACTTCCACTTGCAGCACGGCAGCGTACAGGTCCGGATCGGAGAGCGCGTCGCGCGCGGCGAGCTGCTCGCGTTCTCCGGCAACACGGGCTACACGACGGTCCCGCATCTGCATTTCGGCGTCTATCGAACCGAGCACGGCGGTCGCACGCAGTCTCTCCAAGTGAGCTTCACGACGCGAGAGGGTCTGATCCGCGAGCCGCGCGAGGGCGCCCGCTATCTGAATCTGTCGGCGAACGGCAACTGAGCCGGACGCGCGCTCGCGCGCGCTTCGGTATACTCCGCGCGATGTCGCGCCGCGCTGTTGCTCGCATTCCAGCCTCGCTCGTTCGCGTGCCGTTGGCCGTGCTCGGCTTGGCGCTCGTCGTGCTCGGCGGTTGCGTCTCGCTGCCGGCCGACGAAAGCGCCGCTCCGGCGCACGTCGTTGCGACCGCGCCCGATCCGAAGGCGCCGCGCCTCTCGCCGCTCGACACACGCACGGTCTCGCTCGCTCCGGGCCAAGAGCTCGTCGGCGAAACGCAAGTGCTGTTCGCACGCTACGAGAACACGTTCACGGCGATCGGCCGCCGCTTCGATGTCGGCTACGAGGAGATGCGCGCGGCAAATCCCGGCGTCGATCAATGGCTGCCCGGCGAGGCTACGCCGGTCTATCTGCCCACGCAGTCCGTGCTGCCGGAGGTACCGCGCGAGGGCATCGTGATCAACGTGCCCGCGATGCGTCTCTACTATTTCACGGCCGAGAACGGCGCATCTGCTACGCCCAAGGCGCCCGCGACGAAAGTCACGACGCATCCGGTCGGGATTGGCGCGCAAGGCTGGGCGACCCCAATAGCCGACGCGAAGGTCGTGCAGAAAGTCCGCGACCCGGTCTGGTACGTGCCCGCGTCGGTGCGCAAGGAGCACCTTGGCTGGGGTGAGAAGCTGCCGAGCGTCGTGCAGCCGGGTCCCGACAACCCGCTCGGCGAGTACGCGCTCACGTTGTCGCTGCCGAGCTATTTGATTCACGGCACGAACAAGCCGGCCGGCGTCGGTATGAGGTCGAGCCATGGCTGCATTCGCCTCTACCCCGAGGACATCGAGGAGCTGTTCAGCCGCGTCACGAGAGGCACGCACGTGCGGATCGTGAACCAGCC
Source organism: uncultured Gammaproteobacteria bacterium (assembly GCA_963841645.1). GTDB lineage: Bacteria > Pseudomonadota > Gammaproteobacteria > Steroidobacterales > Rariloculaceae > FEN-1219. The sequence continues at coordinate 12,191 of CAWJDS010000006.1, forward strand.
CGTGCTCGTCGGCTGGCACGACGGCGGTCTATATCTCGAGGTGCATCGGCCGCTCGCGGAAGACACGCGCGACCTCGACGCCGAGGCCGAACGAATGCTCGCGTCCGCGCTCGAGCGCGCAGGCCGCGCGGGCGCGATCGATGTCGACCACGACGCCGTGCGCAAGATCGCGGCCGAGCAACGCGGCGTGCCGTTGCCGGTGCAGCGCGGCGGCCGCTCGCTCGCGGAATATCTTGCCGCCGCGCGGATCGTCGAGAACGACGTTCCTTACGAGGTGGACGAGCAGGTGCGCTCGGTGCGCGAGCAGGCACGGCCCGGCGCCGAGCTCGCGTCGGGTACGCCTTGACCGAGGCTTGGGCCGCGAGCTCGCGGCGGCTGCGGCGATGATCCCGCTGCGTGACGACAATCCGACTCGCTCGACTCCGGTCGTCAACGTCGCGCTGATCGCGCTGTGCGTGATCGTGTTTCTGTGGGAGCTCATGCTGCCCGAGGGGGAGGCCGAGCGGGCCGTCTACCTGCTCGGGTTCATCCCGGCCGTGTTCTTCGGCCGCGCGGATCTCGCCCAGCACTGGGTCGCTCCCGAGCTATCGATCGTCACGTCGATGTTCATGCACGGCGGCTGGATGCACTTGCTCGGCAACATGCTGTATCTCTGGATCTTCGGCGACAACGTCGAGGATCGCGTCGGTCATTCTCGCTACGTGCTGTTTTATCTCGTCTGCGGGTTCGTCGCCGCGCTCGCGCAGGGGCTCGCGGACATGAGCTCGACCGTGCCGATGGTCGGTGCGAGCGGTGCGATCTCGGGCGTGCTCGGCGCGTACATCGTTCTCTACCCGCGCGCGAACGTGCTCGTCGCGCTGCCGCTCCTGATCGTGTTCTACACGCTGCGCGTGCCGGCCTGGGTCGTGCTCGGCATGTGGTTCGTCGGCCAGCTGCTGAGCTCGCTCTCGGCGCCGCAAGGCGCCGGCGTCGCGTTCGGCGCGCACGTCGGCGGCTTCCTCGCGGGCGTCGTGCTGATTCGTCTGTTCGTGCGCGACCGGCGCGTGTACCGCTACTGAGAAACGCGCGAACAGGGCGAGCGGCGCAGCGTTCCGAGCGGCAGAGGAGGTGCGCGGAGCGCGCGCTGCCGTTATGATGCTGGCGTCTTTACGACCTGCGGGCAGCATGGCGTCGGAACTCCTCGGCTACGCGTCTCGGGACGAACGATCACTCGATAGCGACGAAGTCATCCCGCTAGAAACCCGCACCGTCGTCGCCTTCGTCGGCCGTGCCGAGCGCGGCCCACTCAACGAACCGGTCGCGATCAAGAGCTTCGATCACTACCGCCGTGTCTTCGGCGGCCATTGCTCGTTCAGCTTTTTGTCGTTTGCCGTGCAACATTTCTTCGTGCATGGCGGCGAAGCGGCCGTGGTCGTGCGCGTCGCGAACCGCGCGAGTCGTTCGCTGCTCGAAGTGCCGGCCGGCGCCGAAATGCTCAAGCTCCAAGCGCGTCACCCCGGCAGCCGGGAATTCTTGCGCGTCTCCGTCGACTACGACCGCCTAGAGCACCAGCCCGACCGCTTCAATCTCGTGATCCAGCGGCTCGGCCGGCCGGGCTCCCAGCTCGTCGACGATCAGGAGCTGTTCGAAGGCTTGTCGATGAATGCCGAGGCTGAGCGCTTCGTCGTCGACGCGCTCCAGGACTCCGAGCTCGTGCGGCTCGTCGGCCCGCTGCCGCTCACGCGCCCCGCCGCGACACGCGCCACGCGCCCCGGCGAGCCGATTCCGTATCTCGCGGCCACGGTCACGGGCACGGACGGCGACGAGCTCACGGATTACGACGTGGTCGGCTCGAACAGCGAGGGCACCGGGATCTTCGCGCTCGACCGTTGCGAGCAGATCGACTTGCTCTGCATTCCGTCACCGCCTGGCCGCGACCTCGGCAGCACGAGCTTCGTCGCCGCGACGCGCTACTGCGAGCGGCGTCGAGCTCTGCTCGTCTGGGATCCGCCGTGGTCGTGGTCGAGCGCGAGCGGAGCGTTGCTCGGGGTGCGAACGTCGGCGCAATCGAGCCGCAACGCGCTCACGTATTTCCCTCGCGTGCGCCCCCGCGGCGATCTCGGACGCTACGACGACGGGATGCCGGCGAGCGGCGCAGTCGCAGGGTTGATCGCGCGCTGCGATCGCCACGGCGTTTGGCACTCGCTGCCGGACGAGGAGACGACGCTCAAGGGCAACCTCGTGCCGGTCTGCGACGTCGACGCAGCGCAGGCCGTTGCGCTCCAGCGCGCGGGCATCAACGCGTTCGTCCGCTCGCAGCCGGGCGTCGCGACCCTCCATGGCAACGTGAGCTTCGCGGCGCTCACTTCGGCCGAGAGCTGCTGGCGCACGCTGTCCGTCGTGCGGCTCACGTCCTTCGTTCTGCGCTCGATCGAGCGCTACACGCGCTGGGTCTTCAGCGCGGAGCGCTCCGACGAGCTCGCGTCCGATCTCGAGCGCCAAGTCTGGCTCTTCCTCGCGCGGCTCCAGCAACGCGCCGCGCTCGCGGGCCGGACTCCGGAGCAAGGATTCTTCGTCCGCTCGCTGAGGCCGCGCGACGACTCGGACGCGCCGCCGAGCGGCGTTGCGATCACGCTGCGGGTCGGCTTTGCGCCCGAGAGGCCGAACGAGTTCGTGATCTACGACTTCCGTTTCCGCGAGACGACGATGACCACCGAGGTCGTGCCGGTCGCGAGCGTGATGATTCAGAA
>CAWJDS010000007.1:0-110925 GCA_963841645.1 uncultured Gammaproteobacteria bacterium
AAGCGACCTCGAGCGCGGATCGCTTCCAGTTGGTCGTGCACGTGGATCAGGCCGTGCTGACGAAAACGACGGACACGAGCTGAGAGCGACTCGCACCGCGCCGAGCTCGATCGCGGCCCCGCGCTCGCGCTCGAGACCGTCCGCCGCTTGGGTTGCGACTGCACCGTCGTCGGCATTGTCGAGGGCCGCGACGGCGAGCCGCTCAACATCGGTCGGAAGTCGCGCAGCATTCCGCCCGCGATCAAGCGCGCGCTGCGCGCCCGGGACGGCGGCTGCCGTTTTCCAGGCTGTGACCGCACGCGCTTCTGCGACGGTCACCACGTGAAGCACTGGGCGACGGCGGCGAGACGAAGCTCGGCAACCTCGTCACGCTCTGTGGCTTTCATCACACGCTCCTGCACGAGGGCGGGTTCGGCGTCACGGTCACCGACGCCGGCGTGTTCGTGTTCACCCGCCCCGACGGTAGCCGGATCGCTGAGTGCGGAACGGTCCCCAAAGAGACTGAGTCCAGACGATTCCGCGGAATCGTCGGCGCTGGCGGCGCCGTCTCCGACGATGCCATGCTCGAAGCCCCCGCTCTCGACGATGCCGCGCTCGAGGCGTTCGACGCGGCGATTCGCCATCACCGCCGACGCTTGAGCTCAGCCTCCGGCCCGCAGATCGACGCGAACACTGCCCGCTGCAAATGGCTCGGCGAACCGATGGATTACAGCACCGCGATCGAGAGCATGCAGTTTCGAGAAGAAGCAGCGAGAGCACCGACGGCCGTGCCAAGCTAGCGTTGATATGCGACGGACTGCGAGCGTCAGCGCGACAGCAGCCCCTCTGCGCCCGCGAGTATCCGCTCCGGCAGCGAGCGCTTGCGCTTGAACGAGACGGAATAGAGATCGCGCTCCTTCGCAGCCTCTACAAGCAAGTCGTCGCTCGTGCGCAGCTCGTCGACGAGCTTGAGGTCGAGCGCGCGGACCCCGTACCAATGCTCGCCGGTCGCAATCTGCTCGACGTCGACCTGTGGGCGGTGCTCGCGAATCTGCGCCTTGAACAGCTCGTGCACTTCCTCGAGCTCCTGACGCAGCTTCTCGCGGCCTTCGTCCGTGTTCTTGCCGAACAAGGTCAGCGTGCGCTTGTAGCGGCCCGCGGTGAGCTGCTCGAAGTCGACGCCGTGCTCCTCGAGCAGTCGATGGAAATTCGGAAGCTGCGCGACGACGCCGACCGAGCCGATGATCGCGAACGGCGCGGCGAGCACATGATCCGCGACGCACGCCATCAAGTAGCCGCCGCTCGCTGCGACCTTGTCGACGGCGATCAAGAGCCGCAGCTTGCGCTGCTTGATCCGCATCAGTTGCGACGCCGCAAAGCCGTGCTCGTGCACCGTGCCGCCGGGATTCTCGAGACGCAGCAGCACCTGATCCTGATCGCTCGCGACCGCGAGCACGGCCGTGACTTCCTCGCGCAGCGACGCAGCGGCGCTCGCGCGCAGGTCGCCCTTGAAGTCGAGCACGAAGAGCCGCGGCCTTGGCGCATCCTGCTTCGCGCGTTCGCGCTCTTCGCGCTTGCGCTCCTTGCTCCGCGCCTTCGCTTCCTTCTTACCGCGCTTACCGGCCATCGCACGTTTCACGGCCTCGGCCTGGGCCTCGAAGCGGCGATTCAGGTGCTCGACGTGCAGGCCGGAGCCTTGGCCGCCGCGCCGATTCGCCGCTATCAGCAGCACGATCACGATGACGAGCGCGACGAGTGTGAGAACCTCGGCCAAGAACAGGCCGTACGCGGACAAGAAGGCGCTCACTACGGCGAGAGACCCACGTTGTTCTTCTCGAACACGCGGTCGGCGCGATAGCTCGAGCGCACGAGCGGCCCGGCGACGACCTCGAGGAAGCCGCTCGCGAGGCCCCACTGCCGGTAAAGCTCGAACTCTTGCGGCGTCACGTAGCGCTCGACCGGCAGATGGTTCGGCGTCGGCCGCAGGTACTGGCCGAACGTCACGACGTCGACCTGGGCGCGCTTCAAGTCGTCGAGCGCCTCGAGGATCTCGTCCTCCGTCTCGCCGAGCCCGAGCATCAGGCTCGTCTTCGTGATCACGTTGGGCCGATGCCGCTTCGCATGCGCGAGCACCGCAAGCGTCTGCGCATAGCCCGCGCGCGCGTCGCGGACTCGGCTCGTGAGCCGCCTGACGGTCTCGAGGTTCTGCGCGAACACGTCCAAGCCTGAGTCGACGACGATCTCGACATGCTCGAGGTTGCCCGCGAAATCCGGAGTGAGCGCCTCGACCGCGGTCTCGGGGCATGCGGCTTTGATCGCGCGCACGCAGGCCGCGTAGTGAGCGGCGCCGCCATCGGGCAGATCGTCGCGATCGACGGACGTCAGCACGACGTACTTGAGATTCATGAGGTTCACGGTCCGCGCCGAGTTCTCGACCTCGTCCGGATCGAGCCAGCCGCGCGGATTGCCCGTGTCGACCGCACAGAACTGGCACGCGCGCGTGCAGACCGCGCCCATCAGCATCAGCGTCGCGGTGCCGTTGTTCCAGCATTCGCCGATGTTCGGACAGATCGATTCTTCGCAGACGGTAGCGAGCCGGTGCGCTCGCACGGTGTCGCGAAGCTGCTCGAAACGCTCGCCGCTAGGGATCCGGGCTTTGAGCCACGGCGGCTTCGGCTCGCTCGGCGTCGTGCGCCGATCGTCGCGCGCCTTGACTCCGTTCTTGATCGCCGTGAAGCCTTGCTCGGTCTGGTATTTCGTCCCTGTCGCGACGACGCGGATGCCGCGGAACTCGTCCATTCTGCCTGCTAACATTCCGAATCGACGCGCCCGAGTATCGCATGTTTGTCCACGGAGCGTTATGGCCCGCTACCGCCCGCCTCGCCCCGAAAGCTCGAAGTACATCACGCCCGAAGGCGCGGCCATTTTGCGGCGCGAGCTCAACGAGCTCTGGCGAGTGAAGCGCCCCGCGGTTACCCAAGCCGTGTCCGAGGCGGCCGCGCAAGGCGACCGCTCCGAGAACGCGGAATATATCTACGGCAAGAAGCAGCTCGCCGAGATCGATCGGCGAGTCCGCTTCCTGCGCAAACGGCTCTCCGGCATCAAGGTCGTCGAGCAGCAGCCGAGCGACACGACCAAGGTCTATTTCGGCGCGTGGTTCGAGCTGCGCGCAGCGGACGGCAGGCGGTCCGAATATCGGCTCGTCGGGCCGGACGAGTCGACCCACGCGGCGGAATACATCAGCATGGATTCGCCGCTCGGTCGCGCGGTGCTCGGCAAGTGCACCGCGGACACGGTGATCGTGCCGGCGCCCGACGGCGAGCAGCGCTACGAAGTCGTGCGGGTGCACTACCGCTGAAACGCGCGGCAAAAAAAAGCCCGGCACGAGGCCGGGCGAGTCACAGGGGGAACCGTAAAACGGGCTCGTCTCGCTATTGCAGACGCGCCCAGTTAATCAATCGGACCTCGCTCGAACGCAGATCGAAGTTGCGAGCGAGCAGAGCTTCGATGTCCTTCGTCTCGTAGCGTTGCTCGGTCGGCTGGTTCACTTCCACGACTCCGCTGAATTCCTGATCGCTGCCCTCGGCAGCTTCACCGGTCAGAACGAAGTGCGTGTAATACTTGACGCCCATGGTGCAAAAGCTTATCGACCGATCCCGCGTGTCGTCTGTGATTCGCTCCACAGTTTGTCGCGCCGGATGATCGGCAAAATACGTCCTGAGACCCGCGCCGTTGCTACACTCTTGACATATTTTTGCGCGCGCGATTATAGAGAGTGCGATTTTTTTCGGATGGGCACGCGATGACACTTGCACGATCGTTTTCGCTCGCCGCTTTCGCGGCGCTCACGCTTGCGAGCGCATCGCTCGTCGTCGCACAGCAAGACTTGCGCGCGACGCTGTTCGTCGAGGCCGACAAGGCGCTCGCGGAAGCGCGCGCGGCGAACGCGGAGCAGCTCGCTCCGGCCACGTATCAGCGCGCCGCCGAAGATTATGCGGCCGCGGAGAACGACTTGGCGCGCAATCGCGGCCAAGATCGCGTGCGCACGGACGCCGCAGCGGCCGCGAAAGCGTTCAGGCAGGCGAAGGACGCCGCCGAAACCGCGAGCGTCACGCTCGCGTCGATGATCAAGACCCGCGCGGACGCGACCAACGCGAACGCGGCGACCTTCGCGGCGCAGCAATGGACGAGCGCGACGGAGCGCTTCGACTCCGCCGTCAAGCGCCTCGAAACGGGCGACATTCGCGGCGCGCACAGCCGCGCGGACGAGGCCCAGGCGCTCTATCGCGACGCGGAGCTCACGTCGATCAAGGCGCAATACCTGAGCCAGACGCGCGCGCTGCTGGCCGAAGCGGACCAGAGTCGCGTATCGCGCTTCGCGCCGAAGACCTACGAGAGCGCGCGATCCCTCCTCGCGCAAGCCGAGCGGGCGCTCAACGAGAACCGCTATGACACCGACCTGCCGCGCAGCCTCGCGCAGCAGGCGAACTACCAGGCGCGGCACGCGATCTATCTCGCGAAGGTGATCAGCACGATGCGAGAGGAGAACCGCTCGATCGAGGACGTGATCCTGACCTACGAAGACGCCATAGTTCAGATCGGCGCTGCCGCGGACGAGGTCGTTCAGCTCGACAAGGGGGTCGAGCCGGTCAGCACCGATCTCGTCGCGTACATCGAGCAGTTGCGCGAACGGGCCACGCAGTCGCAAGCAGACGCGAATGACTCGCGCAAGCGGATCGGCGATCTCGAGGAGGAGGTCCGCAACCTCGACCAGCAGCTGGGCGGCGTGTCGCAGGAACGCTCCGCGCTCGTGCAACGCGTCGAGGCCGAGGCGCGTCTGCGCGAGCAATTCGCGACGATCGAGAACATGTTCCAGCGCGACGAGGCGCGCGTGCAACGCGAGGGCAACCGCATGATCATCCGACTGGTCGGGCTCACGTTCGCGAGCGGCCAGGCGACCGTGCTGCCGGCGCACCTCGACCTTCTGAAAAAGGTGCAGCAAGCCGCCGACGTGTTCCCGCGCTCGCAAGTGGTCATCGAGGGGCACACTGACTCGTACGGCGACGACGAAGCGAACCTGACTCTGTCGCGGCGTCGCGCCGAGGCGATAGGCGCGCATCTCACCGGCACGCTCGGGGTTGCGGCGTCGCGCGTGAGCGCGGTCGGGTACGGCGAGACCCAGCCAATCGCGAGCAACGACACGCAGCAGGGCCGCGCGCGCAACCGCCGGATCGACGTGATCATCGAGCCCCAGCTCGACCAGTAGCCGCTTCGCCGAGCACACCAGCGCGGCACGCCGCGCCGTCAGCCGCGCTCGATGAACTCGCCGACGATCTCGGCCAGCGTGCGCTGGAAGAGATAGCCGTAAGCCTCGTGCGTGTTGACACCGTAAACGCCGCGAAAGCAGTTTTCGAGATCGACGTGGTCCTCGATCGAGCCCACGAGGCCGAGCTCGAGCATCTCACGGAAGCGCGGCTCGAGGCGCGGCTGCAGCGCGGTCGTGTCGGCGCGCGCGGCGAGATTCACCCAGCGCGCGATGTTGCAGGGATATGCATCGGCGCCGCGCTTGTTCGTGCCGCGCAAGCCCTGGCGGATCACGTGTGTCGCGAGCGGGCTGCCGAGCGTCATGAACAAGTCGACGCGCGGGTTCGCGCCCCGCTCGCGGGAGAGATCCCAGAGCGTGTCGTAGCAGATCACCGAGCCGAAGCTGTGGCCGATCAAGAGCACGCGCGCCTGCGCAGCCCAGGCGGCTTCGAGCGCCTCGCGCAACAGCGCGCGGATCCGCGTGCCGATTCCGCCGCTGTCGGCCTGATAGCGGCGCACGTCGTCGAACTGCGCGCGAATCGCGGAGTTCGCGAGCCGCACGAGCAGCGGCACGGCATCCCCGACCATACGCGCAAGGAGGTCGAGCCGCCGCGACCACGACGCGATCTCGCGCCGGTCCTCAGGGGTCGCCTCCTGCGTCAGCAAGCGATCGATGCCCGCGAGATCGAGCGAAATGTCGCGATCCGCGGCGTAGAAGAAATGTGTCCACGCGACGAGCACGAACGCGTCCGGCTGCGCCTCGAGCATGCTCGCGGCCCGCGGCCGCGCGCGCTCGAAGCGCCGCGAGCAGCACGCGGAAGAGCTGCGCGCGGTACATCTCCGCCGCGCGGCTTCGGACTGAGCCCCGGCACGAAGATGATGCGTGAGCTATTCAAGACGTCTCACTTCGGCCGCGGCCGCGCGGACGCCGAGCGTCGTTCCCGAGACCGTCGGCGCACAGGGATGTGCGCCGCCGAGCCCCAGGGATGGTATTCCGGCGTGTCGAGGGAACGATGCTCGGCGGCCGCGCGGCCGCGGCCGAAGTGAGACACCTTGATCGCCACGCGCTATATTCGTCCGCCCCGAAGTACGACGACCGCCGAAGGAGAATAGAGTCGTGCGCTACCTACACACAATGGTCCGAGTGACCGACCTCGACGCATCGCTCGACTTCTATTGCCGCAAGCTCGGTCTCAAGCAGATCCGCCGTATGGACCACGAGAAGGGCCGCTTCTCGCTCGTGTTCGTCGCTCCCGAAGGCCAAGAGGAAGCGCAGATCGAGCTCACGTACAACTGGGATCCGGAGGAGTACACCGGCGGGCGCAACTTCGGGCACGTCGCGTACGAGGTCGACGATATCTACGCGACCTGCAAGCGGCTCATGGACGCTGGCGTGACGATCAACCGCCCGCCACGCGACGGCAAGATGGCGTTCGTGCGCTCGCCCGACAACATCTCGGTCGAGCTCCTCCAGAAGGGCGACGCGCTACCGAAGGCCGAGCCTTGGGCATCGATGCCGAACACCGGCGTCTGGTAACCGCCGCTCAGCCGAGCTCGCGGTACGCGACGCGGAAGTTGCCGGTCTCGACCTCGGAGTCGTTCGTGTCCTTGAAGATCACGCGGTTGCGCCCTTCGCGCTTCGCCTGATAGAGCGCCTCGTCGGCCGTCTGGATCGCGCCGTTCAAGCTGCGGGTCGAGCCCGCTCGCGCGAGCGCCACGCCGACGCTCACGGTCACGTGCTTAGCGGCGATGGAGCCCGCGTGCGGGATGAGCAGGTCGAGCACGTCGGCGCGGATCTGCTCGGGTAACGCACGCGCGTAGTCGTCGGGCGGCCCGTAGAGCACGAGCACGAACTCCTCGCCGCCGTAACGCGCGAGGAAGTCGAACGGCCGCTTCGCACAGCGCGCGATGGTCGACGCCACCTTCTTCAAGCAATCGTCGCCGGCCTGATGGCCGTAGAGGTCGTTGTAGATTTTGAAGTAGTCGATGTCGATGAAGATGATCTCGAGCGCGACGTCCTCGCGCCGCGACTGACGCCAGACGCGCCCGATGTAGTCGTCGAAGATGCGCCGGTTGTAAAGCCCCGTGAGGCCGTCGCGCTCCGCGAGCTCGTTCAAGAGCCGCGTCTCGAGGAAGTTGGTGCGCAGCGCGTGCTCGAGGTTGTAGGTCGCGATCCCGCCGATTACGGCCGCGGCACCGAGCATCGCTGTCATGTAGTAGAGCTCGTTCAGCGGCAGGCCGAGAAAAACGCCCATCACGAAGTGCGTGAGCACGAGCATCGCGGCAATGGTGATCGCGACGTCGAACAACAGTCCGAGAAACAGGCACGCGTATAGGATCACGAGCACGAGCCCCGCGAGCACGTAGGCCTGGTCGTGCAGCGCGGCGAGATCCGCGATGTAAGTCACGACGAATCCCACGAGCGTGACGCCGATCGCCGCGACCTCCGTGTAGTAACGGCGCGCGCCCGGCAGCGAGATTGCGATTCCGATCACCGCAACGAGCGGACACAGCACGCCGAGCCGCAACGTGTTGAGCTCGGTAGTCTGCGTGCCGAGGACAAGATCGATGCTCGTGACGGCGAGCACGAGAATCAGCGCGATCAGTCCCGACAGCCGCGCGCGAGGCAGGTTCTGCGCGATGTAAAAGTCGCGAAACTCCTTCTCGAGCAAGCTGCCCGAAAAGCGCAGCCTCGCGAAGCCGCGATGCAGCTGATCGGCGAACGGCGAGCCGTGGCTCCCCGGGTCGAGCTTGGGCAACTCCATAGACAAAGCGCGGTACTACCGAGGTCGGAAGGATGCACTCTACACGAGGGGATTTCCCTAACGTAATTCACAGTGCGAGCTTCAGGGCCCGAAGCCCGCGCGGCGCGGCCGTCAGCGATAGAGCGGCAACAAGGGTTCTTCTTTGCCGATCGTCTGGCGCGCGCGCGCTGCGTCGAGCTCGGCGAGCGCGGCAGCGCAGGGCGCGGCCATCCCAGCGGCCGGGCGCGGAGCCATAGATGTGCGCCTCCAGAGCGAGGATCTCATGCGCGGCAGGCTCGGGCAGCTCCGACGCGAGTGCGCCGAGGCTACGCGGGCGGCGCGGCGAAGCGCGCCTCCGCCCACGCGAGCAGTGCGCGCCGCGCAGCGTCCGCGTCCGCGTCCGCGCAGCGCAGGCCGCGAGCACGTCGCGCGAGTAGCTTGCGTTCGCTCTGCGGCCGCTTTGCGTCCGTGCGCGCCGCGGCGTGCGTGCCGGGCGTCTGAGCGCGGTGCGCGGCGGCCGAGCGCCACCACGCGAGCGCCGTCGCGAGCCAGCCGATCGCGAGCACGGCGCTCGCGATCGGCCAGAAGATGCTGCGCGGCGCGGCCGCTTGTGCGACAGCCGGCACGCTCTCCGTCGGCGGCGCAGCCGCGGCGCTCTCGGCGCTCGGCGTCACGGTGAAGGTGCGCTCCGGCAGAGACGCGATCTCCCAAGCCTGCGTCTTCACGTTCCACCACGGCAGCTCCAGCTTCGGCAGCGAGATCGAGCCGGGCGTTTGCGCGATCACCGCCATGTTCACCGCTGCGTTTCGACTTGAAGCCTTCGGGCGTCACGTCGTGCGACAGCTCGGGCTGATCGGCGTATTGGCGTATGCCGGCGGGCTGCGGCAGCGCGAGCTCCGGCAGTTGCGTCTCGAGCAACCCGTCCGCCTCGATCGTGACCTGGCGCGAGCGCGGAATCCCGACTGTGAGATCGGTCGAATCGTCGCTCCACTTCTCGCTGAGCGCGATGCGCTGCGCCGGCAGCCATACGGCGCTCGCCAGCGACGGGGGCGGCGGCACGGCAGGCTGCACTGCGAGCTCGAGCGTGCTCGAGCGGAATCGCGACACGCGCGAGAAGCCGCGATCGGGGATCACCATCGCCTCGAAGGTCGCGGGCCCAACGGTCAACGTGCCCGCTTGCTGCGGGAAAATCGCGTAACGGCGCTCACGCACGACGAACGCGCGACCGCCGCGGTCGGCGGAGTACTGACTGTCCTCGCCGAGCTTGCTCGACGATCGCCTCGCCGCCCGCGATCTCGGGCTGAGTGAGCGTCGCCCGGCCCGTGCTCACGCCGATGAATAGGCGCAGCGTGACCAAGACTTGGGACTGCACGTACACCGTCGACGGCTGCGCCTCGAGCTCGATGAAGATGTCGGCCGGCGCCGCACTCGCGGTCGGCGGCGGCGTGACGCGCATCGCAACCGTATTCGTCTGCAGCGCGCCGACGCGCACTTGCGGCAGCGTGAACTCGCCGGCCTTCTTCGGCATCAGCTCGAAGGTCCACGTCGTCATCTCGGACGCGCGCCCGTTCACGATGCCGACGCGCTTCTCGCTCGAGCTCGCGAGCACGTCGAACTGCTGCTTGATCGCGCCGAGCTCGGGATCGCCGCGCACCGAGCCCTCGGCGCGGATCGTGTACGTGAACGACTCGTTGTCGTGGATCACCGGACGATCCACGCTCGCTACGATCGACGGTTGCTGCGCGTGCGCGAGCGAATGCGCCGAGCGCGACGAAAAGCAGCACCGCGAGCCGGCACCTCACCACGGCTTCGCCTGCGAGTCGTTGGCCACGGACTTGCCGTCTTGATCGACTCCAAGTCTTTGATATTGGTACAGGAATTTACGCCGCAACAACCCGCCAGGGTCTTGCGGAATCCGCCGCAGCCACTGCTCGGCGGCCTGCTCGTCGGCCCAATGCTCGGCGTCCTTCGACTCGGCCGCGTCGGCCCTGCTCCGGCTGCTGTGACTGGTCGTTCGCAGCTTGCTGCTGCTGGCCGTTCTGCTCCTCGTCGCCGGGCTGCCGCTGGTTCGGCGAGTCTTGACCGTTGCCTTCCTTCGAGTCGCCGCTCGACTGCTCTCGCTCCTGATCGCCGCGGCTTTGCGCCTGGTCGGTGGATTGCTGGTCGTCGCCCTTCGAGCCGCTCGACTGGCCCTGCCGGTCCTGATTCTGGTTTTGCTTCTGCTGGCCGCCGCCTTGCGGCTGATCCTGCTTCTGCGGCGGCGGATGCTTCTCCAGATAATCCTTCACGAGATCGCGGTTGTACGCGGCGTCCGCATGCTGCGGGTCGAGCTCGAGCGCGCGATCGTACGCTGCGATCGCGTCCTCGAGTTGGCCCGCCTTCGCGAGCGCGTTGCCGCGGTTGTAGTTGCCGTCGGACGTGTCGATGCCGGTGAGCGACGTCGCGCTCTCCGGAAACTTCTGAGCGCGGTACTGCGCCGCGCTGCGCCACTGCGGATCCTCGAACAGCTGCGCGGCGCGCTCGTTCTGCTGCTGCTGCAGCGCCTCGTAGCCGCGCTGATCGGGTCGATGCCAGAGACTCGCCCAATCGAACGCGTGCGCGCGCGGCGTCGGCAGCAGCAAGAGCACCGCCCAGCCCGCGATCCAGCCGCGCCGGAACGAAAGCGCGAGCAGCGGCAGCAGCACGAGCACGAGCCAGCCGCCGCGATCGCGCCAAATGTCGGCCTTCTGTTGGTCGCTCTGCGACGCGAGCGACGCTGCGCCGGGCAGCGCCGCGGGCGGAAACAGCGCCGCGAGATCGCGATCGTCGGGCGCGAGCCGCGCGAACCGCCCGCCACCTCGCGGCCGCGACGCGCTGGAGCCCCGCGACGTCGAGCTGCGGTATCACGACCGCTCCCTGGCTGTCGGTCACGAAGCCGCCCTCGGCGCGTGGGATCGGCGCGCCCTGCTCGGTGCCGACCGCGAGCACGCTGACGTTGAACCCTTCGCCGCGCAGCTTGCCCGCGAGATCGACGTCGGCGGGGACGACGTCGGCATCGGTGATCGCGAGGATGTCTCCGCGTGCGCAAGCCCGTCTGCCGCAGCAGAGACGCAGATTTGCTGAGCCCGGACGCGAGCGAGCTGCCCTGCGTCGGCATGATCGACGTATTGACCGCGCCGACGAGCGAGCCGATGGTTCGCGTGTCGGTCGTGAGCGGCGTGACCGTGAACGCGTGCGTCGAGAACACGACGAGCGCGGTCTGCCCGGCCGTGCGCCGCTCGAGCAGATCGAGCACCTTCAGACGCGCGCGCGCGATGCGCGACGGCTCGACGTCGCCGGCATCCATCGACCGCGAGAGATCGAGCGCGACGACGAGCGCTTCTTCGGACCGGAACGCGGGAACGGGCAGCCGCTCCCACGTCGGGCCCGCGAGCGCGACGAGCGCGAGAACGCCGCACGCCGCGAGCGCAATCAGCGGCCAGCGGCTTTCGCGCAGCACCTCGGGCTCGGCGAGCACGTGCGCTCGGAGCCCCGGATCGACGAGCGCTCGCCAGCCGCCGCCTTCGGAGCGGCCGCGCACGACTTGCCAGATCAGCCAGATCGCGACGGGCAGCAGCGCGAGCCACCAAGGCCGCAAGAAATGAAACTCAGCCATGGCTGACATAGCTCCGCACCGCAACGGCCGGCGCGCGTGCCCGCCACCAGCCCGCGCCGACGGAGCCGAGCGCCGCCGCGAGCGCGAGCACGAGCGCCGCGCCGAGCGGCCAGTAGAAGAGCTCGGCGACGGGCCTGAACCCTCGCTCGTCGGATGCGGCGGGCTCGAGCTGATCGAGCAGCGTGTAGATCTTTGCAAGCTCGTCCGCGTCGCGGGCGCGGAAGTAGCGCCCGCCGGTCTTGTTCGCGATCGCCGTCAACGTCGTCTCGTCGAGATCGGAGGACGGATTGATCTGCCGCAGGCCGAACAGCGAGCGCACCGTGATCGAGTCGGCGCCGATGCCGATCGGGTAGATCACCATCTTGCGCTGCGCCGCGAGGTCGGCGGCTTTGAGCGGCTCGACCGAGCCCGCGGTGTTCGCGCCGTCCGTGAGCAGGATCAGCACTCGGCGTCCGGCATCGACCTTCGCGTCGTCGAGCGTCCGGATCGCGAGGCCGATCGCGTCGCCGATCGCGGTTTCCTTACCGGCGAGACCGATCGCCGATTCGTCGAGCAGCGTCTCGACGGTCTTGCGGTCGAACGTCAGCGGCGCTTGCAAGTACGCCTCGCGGCCGAACAGGATCAGCCCGATTCGATCGCCGACGCGCCGCTCGATGAATTCGCGTCCGACCGACTTGATCGCGGTAAGCCGGTCGACCCACTGGCCGCGCAGCTGCATGTCCTGCTCTTCCATGCTGCCCGACAGGTCGATCGCGACAAGAAGGTCGCGGCCGGTCATCGGCAGCGCCATCGCTTCGCCGACGTACTGCGGCCGTGCCGCCGCGAGCACCGCGAGAATCCACACCGCGACGAGCACCGCGAGCCGCCATTCCTTGCGCACGCGCGATTCCGCTCAAGCCCGCGAGGTCGGTGAACTCCGCCGCCGAAGGCACCTTGAGCGCGGACTCGCGCTCGAGCGCGTCGCCGGGCACGAGCTTGCGGATGAGCCACGGCAGCGGCAACGCGATCAAGCACCCAGGGCCATGCGAGCGTCCACATGGCCCTAGGCTCCGCCTGCCGCGGACGCGCGTCCGAAGCGCCTCGCCGCCGCGCGCTCCCCGCGGTGCGCGGCGCGCCGTCGCGGCCGCTGCGCCTTGAGCCAGTCGGCGCAGAGCGCGGTGAGCTCGATCGCATGCTGGCGCTCGATCGTATCGGGCCGCGCGTACGGCGCCGCGAGCAACAGGCGGCCAGCGCCGCCCGTGAATTCGTCGCGCTGCCAGCGGCTGTCGAGATAACGGAGCCAGCGTTGACCGATCAGCCCCGCGACCTCGTCGGAGTCCGGCCGCTCGGTGACGCCGCCGACGGCGCGCAGCGACGCGACGCTCTGCTGATCGGCCGTCGTCATCGCGAAGCGTCGCAGCGTCGTCGACACGCGCTGCAAGCACTCCACCGGCTCGGCGCCCTGCTCGAGCGCTGCGCGGACCTTCGCCGACTACCCGCAGCGCCACGCGCCGATGCCGGCCGCTTCGGTAGTAGAGCGCGAACGCGACGAGCCCGGCGAGCGCGAGCGCCGCGACGAGCCACCAACCCGGCGCCGGCGGCCACCACGCGATCAGCCCCGGCAAGTGGATGTCGCGAAGTGCGAGCTGCGCCGCGTCGTTCGGGTTCATCGCTGCCGGAACTTCTGCGCAAGCAGCGCGCGCGCGTCCGCGTGCGTTGCGCATTCGAGCAAATGGACGCCGGGACGACTCGCGAGCGAGCGCAGTGCGTCGGCGCGCGCCGCGAAGCGCTCGCGGTACTTGCGCCGCAACGCATCGTTCGATGTTTCGATCGACAGCGTGCGGCCGCCGCTCACGACGCGGTAGCGGCCCGGCGGCGGCAGCTCCGCCTCGATCTTGTCGAACACGTGCACGAGCACCAGGTCGCAGTGGCCCGCGAGCTCGCGCAAATGCCGTTCGGCGTCGGCGCCGAGGCGCCGAAAGTCGCTGATCAAGAAGATCAGGCTGCCGGGCCGCGCGACGCGCGTGAGCCTGAGCAGCGCGTGATCGGCGTCGGTGTCCGGCGCTTTCGAACGCGCCGCCGCGTCCCAGAGCGAGTCCGCCGAGATCTTCTGGAACAGCCGCAATGCCGCGCGCATTCCGAGCGCCGGCCGCAGCTCGTGATGCTCGCGTTTCGGTGAACACGAGGCCGCCGAGCCGATCGCCGTTCGCGACCGCGCTCCACGCGATCAATGCCGCGATCTCGGCGGCGCGCACGCCCTTATAAGCGCCGCGCGTCGCGAACAACATCGGCCGTCGCAGGTCGAGCCACACGAACACCGGGCGATTCCGCTCCTCGCGAAAGACTTTCGTGTGCGGCTTGCCGGTGCGCGCGGTGACACGCCAATCGATCGTGCGCAGATCGTCGCCGGGCTGATAGAGACGCGACTCGTCGAACTCGACGCCCCGCCCCTTGTATGGCGAGAGATGGCCCGCCCGACGCCGCGACGCGCACGCGCGGCGCGGTGAGCCGCACGGCCTCTCCGGCCGCGCGCAAGCGCAGCAGATCCGCGAGCGCGACGCGCACCGGCGACTGCACCGCTTGCGCTGGCGCCGCCATGCGGTCAGGGGACTCCGATCCGCTTGAGTAGCGTGTCGACGAGCTCGTCGGGCGTGCGGCCCGACGCCTCGGCCTCGAAGCCGAGAAGGATCCGATGGCGGAGCACGTCGTGCGCGATCTCCTGCACGTCCTCCGGCGTCACGAAGTCGCGGCCCGCGAGCCACGCGTGCGCGCGCGAGCAGCGATCGAGCGCGATCGTCGCGCGCGGGCTCGCGCCGTAGCGAAGCACGCCTTTCAAGTCGTCGCCGTAACGCTCGGGCTGACGCGTCGCGAGCACGATCTGCACGATGTATTCCTGAAGCGGCTCGCGAGAGATGCAGATCGAGCACCTCGAGCCGCGCCGCAAGCACCTCGCGCTGCGTGAGCACGTCGGGCGCGGTGAAAAGCACCTCGTCCGTCGCGGCGCGCTTCTGCTCGGCGCGATTGAGCGCGAGGATCGCGCGCTCGCCGGCCGCATCGGGATAACCGATTAGCACGTGCAACAAAAATCGGTCGAGCTGCGCCTCGGGCAACGGATACGTTCCCTCTTGCTCGATCGGGTTCTGCGTGGCCATCACCATGAACAGCGCGGGCAGCGGATACGTGACCGAGCCGACCGTGATCTGGCGCTCGCCCATCGCCTCGAGCAGCGCGGATTGCACCTTCGCCGGCGCGCGGTTCACCTCGTCGGCGAGCACGAGGTTGTGAAAGAGCGGGCCCTCGCGAAACACGAACGAGCCGTCCTGCGGCCGGTAGATCTCCGTGCCCGTGAGATCGGCGGGCAAGAGATCGGGCGTGAACTGCAAGCGGTGGAAGTCGCCCTCGATGCTGTGGCTCAACACCTTGATCGCGCGGGTCTTCGCGAGACCGGGCGCGCCCTCGACGAGCAAGTGGCCGTCGCAGAGCAGCACGACGAGCATCCGGTTGAGCAGGCGTTCTTGACCGACGACGAGACGTTTCAGATGCGATTCGAGCTCGAGGAACTTTTCTTGCAGCGACATGGACTTGTCTTAGACCTAAAGCGGGCCATTCTAACCCGCGTGCCGAGGGGATTCGTCGTAAGCCGCCGAGAGGCGGCCGATTTTTTCAGGGTCTGCGGCCGAACTGACCGCCGGGACCTCCGCCAGGACCGCCGCCGATGCCGATCGGGCCGCGCGGAATCACGAGCTGCACGGTCTGCTGGTTGCGCTGCACCTCGAGCGTGACGGATTGACCCGGGGTGCCCTGCAGCGTGAGGTCGGTGAGATCGGCCATGTTGAACACGCGTTGGCCCGCGTAGCTCATGATTTGATCGCCGGGCTGCATCCCGGCCTTCGCGGCCGGCGAGCTCGGCAGCACGTTGAGCACGCCGACCTTCGTGGGCCGTCCTTGCGCCTGAAGATACTTTTCGTAGTCCGCGTCGCCGAGCTCGCTGCGCAGAGTTTGCTCGGGACGCAACTGCGCGGGATCGACGCTCTCGCCTCTGCGTTGCGCGTACTGCGCCTGCATCGCTTGGAGCGTGAGCTCCGAGCGGCGCTGCTCGATCCAGGCGGCGCGATCCGGCGAGAAGCCGCCCTCCTCGAGCATCGAGACTCGTTGCTCGGGCGTCTGCGGCCGGAAATTACGCGCGAAGCGCTGCGCCTGCGCCGTGCCGTCGGCAGCCGCGGCAGGCGGCGAGTCGGGCGACTCCGCGTCGATGCCGCGCGCGGCCGGAGCGGCCGCATGCAGCTCATCGAGCTCGCGTCCGAGCTCGCCGACGCGCTCCTCGAGAGCCGTGCGCTTCTCGATCTCCACGCCGAGCTGCCGCTCGAGCTCGACTAGGCGTCCCGGCAGCTCGCTCGGCGCCGGGGGCGGCGATGCGGCGAGTCGACTCGGCTCCGCGGCGGGCGAGGATCCCGCTAGCCAATACGCCGCGGCGAGCCCGGCCGCGAGGCCCGCGCCGATCAGCAATACTGTCCTCAACATCCCCGCCTCCGTTCGCGAAGCGCCGCTGCCGTCTTGAAGGGCGCGTGCGTCGCGAGCATACCGTCGAAGCCGTTTGACTCTACGCCGCGCGCGCGGGTTCAATGCCCGCAACTCAAGGCCTGCGTCGAGTCGAACGATACGCCGAGGGAACATGCGAATCGATTGGCTCAAGTGGTTCGCGCTCGCGATTCTCGCGTTGCTCCTGGTCGCCGCGACCGGCGCGCTGCTCGTCGCGCGCGCATCCCTACCGCGCCGCGACGGCGAGGCGGCGGTCGCGCGCCTGAGCGCGCCGCTCGCGATCGATCTCGACGCGCGCGCGGTGCCGCGAATACACGGCGCGACCTTCGAGGACGTGCTGCGCGGAGAGGGCTACATGCACGCGCAGGAGCGGTTCTTTCAGATGGACCTCTTGCGCCGCTCGACGGCGGGCGAGCTCGCGGCGTTGATAGGGTCGCGCGTGCTGCCGCTCGATCGCGCGCAGCGGCCGTTCGACTATCGCCGGCGGGCGCACGAGCTTCTCGCGCGGCTGCCGGCGCGCGAGCAAGGTTGGCTCGCGGCCTATACCGACGGCGTGAACGCGGGGCTCAAGGACCTTCGCTCGCGGCCACCCGAATATTGGCTGCTCGGCTCGAGACCCGATCCTTGGGCTACCGAGGACACCCTGCTCGTCGTGCTCGGCTTCTACACGCGGCTGTCGAACAACGACGTCTACGAGCGGCCGCAGGGCGTGCTGCATGCGGCGCTGCCCGAAGCGCTCTACGAGTTCCTGACGCCATCGACTTCGCGCTTCGACCGGCCGCTCGTCGGCGCGGACACCGATCCGACCGCGGGCTACGTGCCGGTGCCGATCCCGGGGCCCGAGGTCGTCGACTTGCGCACGCGCTCGACGCAGAGCCGCGGGCCCGCGCGTCGCGTCGCGCCGCCGTTGCTCGTGCCGGCGTCGAACCAGTGGGCGCTCTCCGCGCAACGCGGCACGCGCGGCGGCGCGCTGCTCGCGAACGACCCGCACCTCGAGCTGCGCCTGCCAAACCTGTTCTACCGCACCGAGCTCGAATGGCCGGACGGTGCCGTGCGCGGCGTGAGCATCCCGGGCGTACCGGGCGTGCTGCTCGGCGCGACCCCTACGCTCGCGTGGGGCGCGACGGTGAGCAACGCCGATCAAGCCGACTGGGTGGTGATCGACGTCGACGCGCACGATCCGAGCCGCTACGTGACGCCCGAAGGCAGCGAGCCGTTTCGCAGCGAGACGTTCGCGATCGCGGTCGCCGGCGGCCAACCGGAGCAGCTCGAGGTCGAGACCACGCGCTGGGGCCCCATCGTCGCGCGCGACGGACAAGGCAAGCCGCTCGCGCTGCACGCGACCTGGCTCGACGCGGACGGCCTCAACCTCGCCGTGATCGACTTGAGCTTCGCGGCGAACGTCGCCGACGGTGTCGCGGTGCTCGAGCGCTGGGCGGGCCCCTCGCTGAACTGGGCTCTCGCGGACTCGAGCGGCGACGTCGCATGGATCGTGAACGGTCCGCTGCCGCGGCGCGTTGGGTTCGACGGCGCGCGGCCCGAATCGTGGGCCGACGGCAGCCGCGCGTGGCACGGCGAGCTGCCACGACCGAGCGTCGTGAGCCCGGCAAGCGGCGCCGTATTCACGGCGAACAATCGCACGCTGCCCGCCGCGCAGGCAGCCGAGGTGAGCAGGATGTGGATGACGCCGCTGCGGGCGTCGCGAATCGCGGAGCTGCTCGCGCAGCACGCGACGCTCTCGGAGCGCGACTCGCTCGCGATGCAGCTCGACACGCGTGCGCGCGGCTACGATCAGCTTCGCGACATCGTGCTCGAGGTCGTCCCGGCGGACGAGCGCGATCCGCTGCTCGCGCGCGCGCGCGAGCACGTGCACGACTGGAACGGCAATGCGGATCTCGATCAGCCCGGATTTCGGATCTTGTACGCGTACTATTTCGCGCTGCTCGAGCGCGCGATCTCGCCGCTGCTCGCGCCCGCGGTCGACGCCGATCCCGCCTTCGTCTATCGCTGGCCGCTCGTCGACGAGACCTTGCGCCGACTACTCGACGAGCGACCGCCACACTTGCTCACGCGCGAGTACGCGACCTGGCCGGAGTTCCTGCGCGCCGTGCTCGCCGACACGCTGCACGCGATCGACGCGGACAAATCGCTGCCCGGGGTCGACGCGCCGTGGAGCGACGTGAACTTGCTCGCAGTCGCGCATCCGTTCGCGGCGTTGCCCCTGATCGGACCCGCGCTGCGGCCGTGGCTCACGCTGCCGCGCGAGCCGCTGCCGGGTTCGAACCTCACGCTGCGTGTTGCGATGCAGAATTACGGCGCGCTGATCCGGATGGACGTGTCGCCCGCGCATCCCGAGGACGGGATCCTCGAGATGAGCGCGGGCCAGAGTGGGCATTTCCTGTCGCCGAACTTCGCCGACCAACAAAGCGACTGGCTTGCGGGCGCACCGGTCCCGTTCCTCGCGGGTCAGCGCAAGTCGCGGATCGTCCTGGTGCCGTGAGGTAGCCCACTGAGCGCGGTCTTCGATTCGAGCTTCCTGCTGCTCGCGAGCGTGCCGGTTCTGGGCTTCGCCGCCGGCTTCGTGAACACGATCGCGGGCAGCGGCTCGCTGCTCACGGTGCCCATGCTGATCTTGCTCGGCTTGCCCGCGAACGTCGCGAACGGCACGAACCGCGTCGGCGTGACGTTCCAGAACGTGGTGGCGGTCGCCACGTTCATGCGCCACGGAGCGATCGATCGAACGGGAGTGTGGCGGCTGCTCGTCCCCTCCGTGCTCGGCGGAATCGTCGGCGCACAGCTCGCGGTCGACCTCGACGAGGCGCTGCTGCGAAAGGTGATCGGCGCACTGATGATCGGCTTGCTCGTCGTGATGCTCGTGCAGCCGGAGCGATGGCTCGCGGCGCCCGGCGCACGCCGGCGCACGCGCTTGTGGCTCGAGCTGCCGGTGTTTTTCGCGATCGGCATTTACGGCGGCTTCATCCAGATCGGTGTCGGGATCTTTCTGAGCGCCGCGCTCGTGCTTTGCTCGGGCTACGACCTCGTCGCCGCGAACGCGTTGAAGAACGTGCTCGTGCTCGCGTTCACGGCGGCCGCGTTGGTCGTGTTCATCGTCCACCACCAGGTGCAGTGGACGATAGGTTTGATCGTCGCGGTCTTCCAAGGCGCGGGCGCGTGGCTGGCCGTGCATCTCACGATGCGGCGCGGCGCCGGCTTCGTGCGCATCGCAATGATCGTGATCGTCGCGGCGTCGGCGGGCGCACTGTTTGCCGGCTTGCGCGTGTAGCGCGGAAGCACGCCGCGTGCCGCGACGTTAAACTAGACGCCGATGCGCAAGCTCACCCTGGCAGAGGCCCCGTCGCTTGGGTAAGTCCCGGCTCGAAGCGTTCAGCGACGGCGTCATCGCCATCATCATCACGATCATGGTGCTCGAGCTCCGAGCGCCGCACGGGGCGGATCTCGAGACGCTTGCGCCGCTGCTGCCGGCGTTCCTGAGCTACGTGCTGAGCTTTGTGTACGTCGGCATCTACTGGAACAATCACCACCATCTCCTGCACGCGCTCGAGCACGGAGCGACCGGCGCGGTTCTCTGGGCGAACCTGCATCTCCTGTTCTGGCTATCGCTGTTCCCGTTCGCGACGGCGTGGATGGGCGAGAACGAGTTCGCGCCGATCGCCCTCCGCGGTCTACGGCCTCGTGCTGCTGATGGCCGCGATTGCGTTCCTGCTGCTCGAGCGCGCGATGATCGCGGCCGACGGCCCGAGCTCCGTGCTGCGGCGTGCGATCGGCAAGGATTGGAAGGGGAAGCTGTCGCCGCTCTTCTACGTCGCCGCGATCGCGTCGACGTTCTGGTGGCAATGGGTTGCCAGGCGCTCTACGTGCTCGTCGCGCTGCTCTGGCTGATCCCGGATCGGCGCATCGAGCGCGCACTCAAGCACGGAGCCCACTCGTGAGCGGAAGACGCATGTTGGTCGAAATCGTGGCCGTGCTCGTCACGCGCGCGCGAATAGCGGAGCGTTGAGATGGCGAAGACGCGGCATTGGGAACGGCACCGCACGCTGCGCGTGGGGTGGCTCCGCGCCGCCGTGCTCGGCGCGAACGACGGCATCGTCTCGACTGCGAGCCTGCTCCTCGGCGTCGAGGCCGCCGACGCGAGCCAAGGCAGCGTGCTGATCGCCGGGCTCGCGGGCCTCGTCGCGGGCGCGATGTCGATGGCGGCCGGCGAGTACGTGTCCGTGCATTCGCAGGCCGATACCGAGGCCGCGGATCTCGAGCGCGAGCGCCGCGAGCTCGAGACGGACAACGAGTCGGAGCACAACGAGCTCACCGCGATCTACATCGGCCGCGGGCTCGACGCGCATCTCGCGCGCCAGGTCGCGGACCAGCTCATGAAGCACGACGCGCTCGGCGCGCACGCGCGCGACGAGCTCGGCATCACGCCGGCGCAACGCGCGCGGCCGATCCAGGCCGCGCTCGCCTCGGCCGGAAGCTTCGCGGCCGGCGCCGCGTTACCGCTCGCGGTCGCGGCCGCTGGCGGCGAAACGCACGCCATCGCGCTGATCGCGGGCGTGTCGCTCGTGTCGCTCGCCGTGCTCGGCGGCGTCGCGGCACGCGCGGGCGGCGCGAGCATCGCGGCGGGCGCGCTGCGCGTGACGTTCTGGGGTGCGCTCGCGATGGCGATCACCGCAGCCGTCGGCCATTTCGTCGGCACCGCGGTCTGATCTTAAGCCGGGTAGCGCGACATTCCGTTGACGACACAGTAGCCCACAGACGGTCGAGGAGGCCCGATGGCACGTTCGGCGCGAGCAATGGGCAGGATGGCGATGGATCCGTCTGCGCTGCAACGCCCGGTCAAACCCGGCACGGCGCGCCGCGCGATGGGCTACGCCCGACCGTACGTGGGAACGCTGCTGCTGTTCCTCATCGTGGTGATCGCCAACGCGAGCATCGCGATAGCCAACCCTCTGATTTATAGAGAAATTGTCAACGTCGGCATCCTGACCGGCAACACGACTCTGATCGTGCAACTCGCGCTGCTCGTCGCCGTCGTCGGCTTGGTCGACGCGGCGCTCGGCCTCGCGCAAACGTACCTCGCCGCGCGGATCGGCGCGGAAGTCGTGACGTCGCTCCGCAGCAAGCTCTTCGTTCACATCCAGCAGATGCCGATCGCTTTCTTCGGTCGCGTCCAGACTGGGGCGCTCGTGAACCGATTGGTCACCGATGCGACGGGCGCGCGCAGCGCTTTCACCGACGTGCTGTCCAACGTGGTCGGCAATTCGATCACCGTGATCGTGATCATCATCGCGATGTTCGCGCTGTCGTGGCGCATCACGCTGGTCGCGTTGCTGTTGCTGCCGCTGTTCATGCTGCCCGCGCGGCTCTGGGGACGGCGCATCCAGGCCATTACGCGCGAAGGCTACGATGCCGGCGCCGCGATGAGCAGCGTGATGGTCGAGCGGTTCAACGTCGCCGGTGCATTGCTGAGCCGGCTGTTCGGGCGGCCGCAAGAGGACGCGCGCGCGTTCGAGCAGCGTTCTCAGCAGCTCTCGCAGGTGGGCATCAAGGGCGCGCTGTACGGCCGCATGTTCGGCACGATGCTGCTGCTGATGGCCACGGTCGCGACCGCGGTGTGCTACGGATGGGGCGGCGTGCTCGCCGCGCGCCACATGCTCGACCTCGGCACCGTGGTCGCCTTCGTCGCGCTGCTCGGCCGCATGTACTTTCCGCTGATGGGGCTGAGCAACGTGCAGGTCAGCGTGATGACCACGCTGGTCTCGTTCGAGCGCATCTTCGAGGTGCTCGACCTGAAGCCGATGATCACGGAGAAGCCGGGCGCCGTCGCCGTGCCGCCCGGCCCGCTCAGCGTGCGGTTCGAGCACGTCTCGTTTCGCTATCCCACGGCCGCCGAGGTGTCATTGGCATCGCTCGAATCGATCGCCGTGCCGGAGCGCAAAGCTGCCGCCGCGCACAGTGCTCGAGGACATCGACTTCACGGCGGAGGCCGGGCAGCTCGTCGCGCTCGTGGGTCCTTCGGGCGCCGGCAAGTCCACGCTCACGATGCTGATCCCGCGGCTCTACGACGTGCAGGCCGGCGCGGTGCGGCTGAACGGCGTGGACGTTCGGGACGCGACGCTGGAATCCGTGCAGCAGCGCGTCGGCGTGGTCACGCAGGACGCGCATCTCTTCCACGACACCCTGCGCGCGAATTTGATCTATGCGCGCCCCGATGCCGTGGATGCGGACATCCGAGACGCGCTACGCGCCGCGCAGATCCTGGAGGCGGTCGAGGCGCTTCCGAACGGCCTCGACACCATGGTCGGCGAGCGCGGCTACCGTTTCTCCGGCGGTGAGAAGCAGCGGCTCGCCATTGCGCGGTTGCTGTTGAAGGCGCCGGACCTCGTCGTGCTCGACGAGGCCACTGCGCACCTCGACTCGAATTCCGAGGCCGCGGTGCAGGCCGCGCTCGAACGCGCGCTCGCCGGCCGGACGGCGATCGTGATCGCGCACCGGCTGTCCACCGTGCTGCGTGCCGATCTGATCCTCGTGATGCAGGAGGGCCGGATCGTCGAGCGCGGCACTCACGCCGAGCTCGTCGCGGCCTCGGGTCTCTATGCGCAGCTCTACGAGCGGCAGTTCGCGACGCAGTCCGGCGGCTAATTCGGCGACGATCAGGCGCGGGTCGACGCGGCCCGCACGTCCCGCGACCCGCGGCGCGATCACCGGCATGAACTGCGGCGCGAGATCGCGGCGCAGGATGATGATCTGACCCGGCGGCACCTCGGCCCAGCCCGGATCGGCGGTGAGCCGTTCCGAGCTCACCGTCACCGCGTGACGCATGACGGGGCCGTTCTGGTCCGGAAGCTCTGGATAGAGCGAGCCGCTGAACCAGTAGAGCGACTCGGGCGCGGCCTCCGGGTCGTCGGTGAAGCGCGAGACGACCGCGTGATCGCCGTCCGCGATCGCGACGTTCAAGTAGCTCGAGCTGCCCGCGCCGGCCTCGCGCACGAGGGTGAGCGCGCGCTCGATCGCGAGCTTCAGCGCGCGCGCCATGCGCCGCGCGGGATCGTCGTCGTCGAGCCCGAGCCACGAGTCGATGTACAGCGCGAAGAAGTGCTCCGAGTCGGTGCTGCCGTAGACGTTCGCGAACGCCTCGTCGCAGACGCTCGCGAGCAGCTTGCGGCGAACGAGCCGAAAGTCGCCGATGTCGCCGTTGTGCATGCAGAGATAGCGCCGCCAGCGGAACGGGTGGCAGTTCGCCTCGTTCACGCCGCTCGACTGCGTCGCGGCGCGCACGTGGGCGAGCACGCAGTCGCTCGCGACGACGCGCGCGAGGTTTTGGAGGTTGCGGTTGTTCCAGGCCGGCGTGATCGAGCGGAACACCGCGGGCTCGACGGACAGGTCGTTCGCGTACCAGCCGACACCGAAGCCGTCGCCGTTGAGCGGCTCCTCGCGCTCGCGGCTGTGCACGCTCTGGCGGATCAGCGAGTGCCCGGGATCTACGATGAGCGACGAGAGACGCGTGCGCGGGCCGAGATAGAGGACGAAGCGGCACATCGCGTCAGGCGCGCGGCATACCGATCTTGGAGCCGTCGAACGTCGCGAGCAGCTGTGCGAACGCGTCCGGCGGGCATCGGGCGTGCTCACGTAGTAGCCCTGCACGATGTCGCAGCCGAGTTGCTTCAGGAACGCGAACTGCGCCTGATCCTCGACGCCCTCCGCGAGCACGCTTGAGCCCGAGAATCCGCGTCATCGACATGATCGCCTCGATGATCGACGCGGTCGTGTGGTCCGTCAGCATCTCGGCGACGAACGAGCGGTCGATCTTCAGCATGTCGATCGGGAAGCTCTTCAGGTAGCTCAACGACGAGTAGCCCGTGCCGAAGTCGTCGAGCGCGAGGCCGACGCCGAGCGCACGCAGTTGACCGAGCAGCTCGATCGCGCGGTCGCGGATCGACACGATCGACGGTCTCCGTGATCTCGATGCGCAGGTATTGCGGCTCGAGGCCGGTGGCCGCGAGCGCGCCGCGCACGAGCTCGCGCGAGCTCCTGGCGCCGCACTTGCACACCCGAGACGTTCACCGCGATCGGCAGCGGCGGCAGCCCCGCGCGCCGCCACTCCATCGCCTGCCGGCACGCCTGCTCGAGCACCCATTGGCCGATCGGCAGGATCAGACCCGAGTCTTCCGCGATCGGGATGAAGGTCGGTCGGCGAGATGTAACCGCGCTCCGCGTGCTTCCAACGCAGCAGCGCCTCGGCGCCGACGATTTGCCCGGTCCGCACGTCGACCTGGGGCTGGTAATGCAGCTCGAGACCGTCGTTCTCGAGCGCGCGGCGCAGGCCGCTCTCGAGCGTGAGCCGCTCGACCGACGCCGCGTTCATCGCGGCCGAGTAGTACTGGAACGCGGCCTTGCCCTGCTGCTTCGCGTGGTACATCGCGGTGTCGGCGTTGCGGATCAGGATCTCGCTCGTGACGCCGTCGCTCGGGGAACGTCGCGATGCCGATGCTCGCGGTCACGAAAACCTCGTGGCCGTCGGCGCTGATCGGCTGCTCGAGATGCTGCAAGATCCGGCGCGCGACGTTGCCCGCCGCAAAGCGGTCGCGCGTATCCGGCAACAGCACGATGAACTCGTCGCCGCCGAGCCGCGACAGCACCGACTCGCCGATCGGCTCGATCGTGATCGTCGCCGCCATGTCGACTTCGCCCTCGACGTAGAGCCCGACCACGTCGTCGGAGCGAATCAGCTCGCTCGAGCGAGGCGGCGAGCTTGCGCAGCACCTGATCGGCGGCTTGATGGCCGATCGTGTCGTTGATCAGCTTGAAGTTGTCGACGTCGATGAACAGCACGCGCGAACTCGGTGCCCTTGCGGCGCGCGCGCGCGAGCACCTTCTCGAGGTGCTCGTTCAAGAGCCGCCGGTTCGGCAGACCCGTGAGGCCGTCCTGATATGCGAGCGCGCGGATCTGCTCGTGCGACTCGCCGAGCCGGCGCAGCGCGTCTTCGCGCAGCGCGGCTTCCCGCTTGAGCGCCTCGTTCGCGGCCTTGAGCTCGCGGGTTTGCGCGTCGATGATCGCCGTGAGGTCCTCGACGCGCAGCGCTGCGAGCCGCGCGAGCTCCCAGCGCCGCTGCAACGCGTGCGCGAGCTGACGCACTTCGACGGTGTCGAACGGCTTCTTCAAGATCAGCACGCGGTCGGTCGTGCCGAACGCGGACGTCATCTCCTCCCAGCTGTGATCCGAGTACGCGGAGCAGATCACGATCCCGACCTCGGGGTCTTGCTCGAGCAAGCGCACGGTCGTCTGGATGCCGTCGAGGCCCGGCGGCATTCGCACGTCGACGAACAAGAGCGCGTACGGCTGCTGGCGCTCGCGCGCGAGCCTTCACTTTGTGCAGCGCCTCCTCGCCCTGGTACGCCGAATCGAGCTCGAAGCGCTCTTCGCCGGACTCTTCCGCCACCCCGCCGAACAGCTCTGCCTCGAGCGCGTCGAGATCGCCGCGGTCGTTCGCGGCGCTGCCGCCGAGAATCTTGCTCGAAGTCCTCGTGGATCGAGCGGTTGTCGTCGACGATCAGGATTCGTCGATTCGGCTCGATCAGACGCGGACTGCGCGACTCGCTCATGCCACGCCTCCCGCCTCGGCGAAGCCGACGCGTTGCGGCAGCTCGTCGGCGTACTCGACCGGCATCCGCAGCACGAAGCTCGCGCCCGTGCCGGGCCCATCGCTGTACGCCGTGAGGCTGCCGTCCATCTGTTGCGCGGCGTTCGCGCAGTTGTGCAGGCCGAAGCCGTGGCCCTTCTTCTTCGTCGTGAAGCCGTGATTGAAGACTTTCGCGAGATTCTCTTGCGTGATGCCGACGCCGTTGTCGCGCACCTCGATCCGCACGCCGCCGTCGACCTCGTCGATCGCGACCACGAGCTCGCGCTTCGCCTGCTGCGCCGCCTCGAGCGCGTGCTTCGCGTTCGAGACGAGGTTCACGAGGATCTGCATGACCTGATGCCGGTCGACGAGCACCGGCGGCAGCTTCGAGTAGCGGCGCACGACCGTGATCGCGCTGTTGCGCAGCACGCCCTCGCTGAGCTGTAGCGCGGTCTCGGCGATCTCCTCGAGCGTGCAGACCTCGCGTCATGCCGTTGACCTTCGCGTACGACTGTTGCGCCGCGATGATCGTCTTCATGTGCTCGAGGTGCTTCGTGAGCTGGTCGATGCTGATCGAGGATCCCCTGCTTCTCCTTGTCGAGCGTGCCACCGAGCTTGCGCAGATACTCGGGCAGCTTGCGGCCCGTCGCGTCGTTGCGCAGATAGTCCGCGAGACGTGCGGCGTTCTGGTCGAGCAAGTCGGAGGCGCGCGTCGACGCCCTCGACCGGCAGCGCCTTGACGGCGTCGCGCGTGACGCTCGCGCCGACGTTCACGCTGTTCATCACGTTGCCGACGTTGTGCAGCACGCCGGACGCCACCTCGGCCATGCCCGGCGCGCCGCGACATGTCGACGAGCCGGCCCTGCGCGTTCTCGAGCTCCTTCGTGCGTTCCTTGACGAGCTCCTCGAGGTGGTCGCGATAGAGGCTCGAGCTCGTGCTCGGCGCGCTTGCGATCGGCGACTTCCTTCGTGAGCGTGACGTTCGCGGCCTCGATCGCGCGCGTCTGCTGCTCCTGCTTCGCGTAGAGAGTCGCGTTGTCGATGGAGACCGCGATCTGCGCGAGCAGGATGTTGAGCGCCTCGAGGCGATTCGGCGTGAACGCGCCCGACACCTGATTGTTCTCGAGGTAGATGATCCCGATCGGCTTGCCCTTGTGCGACACGGGCGCGCAGAGCACCGATTTCGGGTGCCGGTTGCGCACGTACGGGTCGTTGCGGAACTTGCCGCGCAGCGCCGGATCCGCGAGCACGACGTGCTCGGACGTGCGGATCACGTAGTTCACGATGCCCTTCGACACCGCGACCGAGTGCCGCAACGGCTCGGCCATCATCACGCGCGCCTTCTCGCCCGCGGACTTCATGCCTTGGATCAGGTGCTCGTTCTCGTTCTCGAGCGCGAGCACCGCCGACTCGGCGCCCGCGTTCTCGACGATGATGTCGAGCAGCGTCGCGAGCAGCCGGTCGAGCACGATCTCGCCCGAGATCGCCTGGCTCGCCTTGAGCACGGTCGCGAGGTCGAGCGAGTCGCTGCGCTCCGCGGTGCCGGCCGTCGTCGAGCCGGCCGTCACGGATTCCTGGGCATGGCCCGGCGCGCCGACCCCGAACTCGGCGCGCAGGTCCTCGGCCTTGCCGGCGGCGCCCCAGATGTCGTACGCGTGCAGCGCCTTCTCGAGATAGACCCTGCCGAAGTCCGGCTTGCCGTCGGCGAACCAGAAGCGCGCCGCGACTTCCGACGCTAGCGCCTCGATGTTCACGAAGCCATGCTCGCGCGCGAGCGCGATCGACCGGTCGTACAAGTCGGCGGACTCGATCCGTTTGCCGGCGATGCGCGCGCACTCCGCCTCGACGAGCAGATGCAGGTGACCGTAGTTCGCCGGGCAGCCTTCCGCCCATTGCCGCAAGAGATCGCGGTTGCGCGCGAGCTCGGCGTCGTAACCGGCGCGTTCCGCGGCGTTCGCCTGCGGGTAGAGCGCCGCGAGCGCGAGCGCGAGGAAGGTCGCTTGCTGGCCGCGCGTCACGAAACCAGCCGAGAACGGCACGAGCTCCTCGGCGATCTTCGCGAAGTGCAGCGACCCGACGAAGTCGCGCGAGTGGTAGCGCAGAATCGCGAGCTGCAGGAACCAGTCGTATTCGAACGAGCGATTGCCGCGCGCCTGGATGATCGCGGTGCACGCGGTCTCGTCGTGGTCGTCGGCGCCGAGCGTATCGCCGTGCCGGCGCTCTCCTCGGAGCCAATCGATCAACCGCATGCGCGGCGCGACGAACTCCGTGTTGGTCGCGTCTCCGATCCGCTGCAGCAGCTCGAGCGCGGACTTGCCTTCGTCGCGGAGCTCGTCGAGCGGCATGCCGCGGAACTGCAGATGCGAGAAACGGCGCGCCGCGCTGTAGCCCGCGTGCAAATGGTCGCCGCTCTGGAGACCGTATTGGATGCTCTGCCGATACAGGTCGACGCTCTCGTCGATCGGCTGCTTCCAATGCGACGCGAACATCGCCCACAGGAAATAGACGCCGGACAGGACCGACGGGTCGTTGAGCTTGTGCGCGAGGTCCACGCCGAGCTTCGCGAAGCGATAGCCCTCGTCGTACAGCTTGAGCGCGCTGACGATCAGCGCGGCGAACGAGCCGTACGCGCGCGCCGAGAGCGGCGAGTTGCCGTGCTCGAGCGACACGCGAACCATCGTGCAGGTCAGGAGCGCGTACGAGTCTTGGTCGTACTGGTAGGCGGCCGGCAGGCAATGCGCGATCAGCGCGCGCAACGCACTCTGCGCGGGATCGGTCATCACCGGCAGGTCGAGCAGCCGCTCGATACCGATCTCGGCGGTGCGCGCTAGGATCGTTTGGATCTCTTCCTGCAAGCGCGCGCGCACCTGCTCGCGCTCCTCGGGAAGGTCGACGCCGTAGAGCCGCGCGGCGTCGCGGCCGCATGCGAGCGCGGCCGGGATCCGGCCCATGATCAGCAGCACGCTGGTCTTGATCGTGTACAGCTTCGTGCGATCGATCAGCGAGCGTGCATGCTCGAGCGCCGCGTCGAGCACGGCGAACGCGCCGTGGTAGTCGGCGACGAGGCCGAGGCTCTCCGCGAGCCGCTGATGCACGTCGCATTGCGCGTCGTAGCGCTCGGCCCAGCCTTCGTTGCCGAGCAGCGTCGCCGCGTTCCTGAAGCAGCGCACCGCGAGCTCGTACGCCGTCGCGTCGCGCGCCTTCGCGCCCGCGCGCACGTTGAGATCGGCGAGCTGCCAGCGCTCGGCTCGGTCGACGATCAGCTCGCTGCCTTGATTCAGGTGATTGACGATGTCGAACAGCCGCGTTTCGAGCTGCGACGACGACGCACCCGCCAGCAGCGCGCGGCCGATCGCGAGGTGCAGCGCCGGCTTGTCCTGCGCCGACAACGTCGAATACGCGGCCTGCTGCACGCGGTCGTGCAAGAACGCGAAGCGGCCGTAGACGAGCGGCGCGTCGAGCGCGTCCGGGTCGGCGGCCTCGAGGCCCGACAACGGCGCAATGAATCCCTCCGAGATCGCGGGCGCGAGGTTCGCGGCCGTCTCCGCCGCCGAACGGTCCTCGACGCGCGCGAGCACGCGCAGCTCGAAGCGGTTGCCGATCGCGGCCGCGACGCGCAGCACGTCGCGCGTCGCGCGCGGCAGCTTCTCGAGCTTGGCCGCGAGAAACTCCGCGACGTTCTCCGTGATCGCCGCGTTCTTGACGGCGCCCAAGTCGTAGCGGAACGCGCCTTCGCGAGCGTCGAATTGGATCAGCTTCGAGTCGTGCAGCGCCTCCAGGAACTGGCGCATGAAGAACGGATTGCCGCCGGTCTTCTGGTGCACGACTTCGGCGAGCGGCAGCGCCTCGGCGACGTCTTGGCGCAGCGAGTCGGCGACGAGCTCGACGACGTCCGGCGCGCTCAACGGCCGCAAGTTGATCGAATGGATCTGCACGCCCTGCTTCGCCTGCTCCTTCGCCGCGAGCATCAGCGGGTGGTTCGCCGATACCTCGTTGTCGCGATACGTCGTGACGAGCAGCAGCGATTCGGTTGCGCGCGCCGACACGATCCGCGTCACGAGGTTCAGGCTCGCGGCGTCGGCCCACTGCATGTCGTCGAGGAACAGCACGAGCGGATGCGACGACTTGCAAAAGACCTGCAAGAAGTTCTGGAACACGAGGTTGAAGCGGTTCTGCGCCTCGAACGCCTCGAGCTCGGCGACGCGCGGCTGCTTGCCGATGATCAGCTCGAGCGCGGGCACGACGTCGACCATCAACTGGCCGTTCGGATGGACGGCCTCGTCGATCGCGCGCCGCCACGCGGCGATCTGCTCCTCGCTTTCGGTGAGCAGCTGCTGGACGAGATCGTGCAGCGCCGTCACGAGCGCGCTGAACGGCACGTTCTGCTGGAGCTGATCGAACTTGCCCGCGATGAAATAGCCGCGGCGCAGCGTGATCGGCTGATAGATCTCCTGCACGAGCGTCGTCTTGCCGATGCCGGCCTGGCCCGCGACCATCACGGCTTCGACGCTGCCGCGCGCGACGCGCTCGAAGCTCTGCAGGAGAACCTGCGTCTCGGCGCTGCGCCCGTACAGCTTCTGCGGCGGCTCGAAGCGGTCGACGACGTCTTGGAGCGCCGAGCGGGAACGGCTCGAGAGAGCGGCCCGCCGCGACGACCGCGAGGCACGCGCTCAAGTCGGCGGCGAGCCCGTTCGCGCTCTGGTAGCGATTCTCGGGCTCCTTCTGGAGCAGCTTCATCACGATGTCGGACACCGCGACCGGCACGCTGCCGCTGCGCTCGCGCGGCGGCATGGGCTTGCCCGCGATGTGGAAGTGCACCATCTCGAGCGGGTCGGCGCTTTCGTGCGGCAGCACGCCCGTGAACAGCTCGTAGAGCGTGACGCCGAGAGAGTAGAGATCCGCGCGATAGTCGAGGCTGCGGTTCATCCGCCCGGTTTGCTCGGGCGCGATGTAGGCGAGCGTGCCCTCGAGCGCGGCCGGAGCTTGGAACTTGTTCTCTTCGCTGCGCAGCCGCGTGGCGATGCCGAAGTCGATCAGGGTGCAGCGTCCCGACTCGGCGTCGTAGACGACGTTGTGACTGCTGATGTCCTTGTGGATGACGTTCGCCGCGTGCACCTCGGCGACGATCTTCGCGAGCTGTGCGGCGATCCGCAAGCGCTGCTCGAGCGTCGCGCCGATCTGCGACTCGAGCCAGCGGCGCAGCGACACCCCGGGCAGATCCTCGAGCACGAGCGCAATCTGGCCGTCGTGGCGCACGAGCTCGTACGCCTTGACGACGCCGTCCGACGCGATCGCGCGCAGCAGCTCGAACTCGTTGCGATAACGAGTGAGCTGGCCTGCGGAGACCTCCTTGCCGCGCGAACGCTTGACCACCACGCAGGCGCCGTCGCTGAGCCGACGGGCCCGATAGACCGACGACGCGCTGCTGTCTTGAATGGGCTCACCGCGTTGGTAGCCCGGCAGCTCGCCTGCCTCCTGCGCCATACTCTTCGCCGCCCCCTTTGGCGGTCGGCTCGCACCGCCCGCGCGCGTGGTCGCGCGCCTCTTGCGTAGAGCCGTTCGTCACATAATCGACACAAGCTAAGCGAACCTTAGAAAGGGGTTGTGAGAGCGGACATGGCTCACAGTTCTCGTTCGCGAGAGCATGACCCACCGCTCTATATAGAATGTCAGCCGTGAGCCGCCTCGATAGAACATTCGGTATCGTCCGTTCGGTCGTGACCTACTACGGCATACCGCTGCGCGCGCGCCGGCTACGGCGCTTCTACTCGCAGTTCGTGACCTCGGGCTCGCTCTGCTTCGACGTCGGCGCGCACGCCGGCAACCGCGTGCGCTGCTGGCTGCAGCTCAACGCCCGAGTCGTCGCGATCGAGCCGCAGCCGGACTTCGTGCGTCTGTTGCGCTTTCTCTACGGACGCAACAAGAACGTGGAGATCGTCGCGGCCGCGCTCGGCCGCGCGGGGGGCCGCGGCACTCTGCTCGTGAGCGAGCGCACGCCGACCGTCACGACGCTATCGGCCGACTGGATCGACGAGGTCCGCACCGACCCGCGCTTCGCGGGCGTGCGCTGGGCGCCAGATCGCCCCGTCGAGATCCTCACGCTGCAATCGCTGATCGAGCGCCACGGCCTGCCGCGGTTCGTGAAGATCGATGTGGAAGGGTTCGAAGCCGAGGTGCTCGCCGGGCTCGAGGTCGCGGTCCCATTTCTGTCGTTCGAGTACTTAGCGGCAGCGCGTACGACCGCGCTCGCGTGCATCGACAGGCTCGAGCAGCTCGGCGTCTATCGCTATAACCACTCGAGCGGCGAAACACACCGGCTGGAGCTCCCGAGCTGGGTCGACGCGGACGCTGCGCGGGAGTTCATCGCGGCGCTGCCGCCGGACGCGCCGTCGGGCGACCTCTACGCGTCTCTCGTCTCACCGCGCCGACCGCTCGCGCGCGCGGCGTAAGAACGTCAGTTCGGTCGCGCCTGCGAGTCGTCGCCGGTCGCCTCGGCGCCGTGCGAGTCGAACGCGCGCAGCAGAATCGTCGTGAGGTCGGCCATCCCGCCGATGCTCTGCGACGTCGGCGTCAAGTCGAGTCCCGCGACGAAGCCCGCGTCGCGCAAAGCGCGCGTAACCGCGGGGCGGCTCGTGATCACGTGCACCGGCACGTCCCAGCGCGCGCCGACTCCGGTGACGATGGCCGCGGGTTGATGATCGCCAAGCAGTACCAACACGAAATCGGCGTCCGGCCGCGCACGAAGGTAGCCGCCGAGATATTGGAGCGTGTACACGAACGACTCGGCGTACGGCACGCTCGAGAGCTCGTCCAATCGGGTGATTGCGCGATGCTCGCGGCGGCCGCCGCGTCGTCGAACGGGTGCGGACCGAGCACGCGCGTCCAGTCGGGTTGATACGGCGGCGTCGGCCGGAACGGGATGTGCGTGTTGATCGTCGGGAAGAACACGAAGACCGGCGCGCGCGCGCCGCTCGTGAGCGCGAGACTGTCGAGCTTGGCGAGCGAGTACTGATCGGGAATCCGCCACCAGCCGAACTCCGGGCCGCGATAGTCGAGCTCGCGCTCGCCCAAGATCGCGTCGAAGCCGTAGAACGCGCCCTCGGGCCAGTCGTTCTTGAGGCCCGGCATCACGGCGAGCGTCCGGTAGCCGGCGCTCGCGAACTGCTTCGGCAGCGTCGGGCGCTGCTGCGTGAGCAGCAGGTCGTAGGTGCCGGGCTCGCGGACGTCGAGGCCCGTGAGCAGCGACGAGTGCGCAAGCCACGACGAGCCGCCGAACGTCGTCGACTCGACGAACGCCGACGACACCTCGCGGCCGGTCGCCTCCGCCGCTGCGGCGAGCTCGCGCCGGCCGTTCGCGACGATCGCGGCGATCGGCGCCGAATCGTAGGTCACCGCGCCGTACGACTCGAGGAAGATCAGCAGCACGTCGGCGCCCCGGACGCGGCCGAGATCCGACGGCGCGAGCGGCCGATCCGGCAGAGCAAGCCGCGCGGAATCCGAGCGCGCCTCGAGCACGAACGCGAGCTGATCGCGATAGGTCGCGAGCACGGGCGCGGAGAACCAATAGCCGACTGGTTCGAGCCACCACCCTAGAAAGAAAGCCGCGACGAGCGCGGCCGCGAGCGCCCCGAGCGCCCGGCGCGACCTTGCGTCGTGGAGACTTCGCTCGACGCGCGCGACCGCCCAATACAGTGCGCCGCCGATCACCGCCACGAACGCGGCCAGTCCCGCGAGAAACGCGACGAGCATCCATGGTTTCGCGACCTCGGCCAACATCGCGCCGACGTTCGGTAGGTGCCGTGCGTCCCAGTAGAGATTCACGGGCCGGCCGTAGAGCGCGGGCGCGGTGACGTCCGCGTAACGGCCGATCGTGAGCACGAACATCAGCGCGGCGAGCGCGAGCGCCGTGCGTCGGCCGGGCTGCGCGAAGCCGCGCCTCGCGGCGAGCTCGGCGTAGGCCGCGAGCCCGAGCACCAGAGCCGCGACCTCGACCGAGATCTCGGAGCGCGGCTCGATCCACGGCGTCGGCCAGACGTTGCCGAGCGTCAGCGCAGCGTTCAGAAGAAGGAGTGCGGCAGCGAGCGTCAACCACTGCCGGATGGCCGGCCGCGACGGCACCGACATCGCGCGAACCTCAGTCTCGCGCGCGGCGCGCGAGCGACGCGACGTCGGCCGCGAACGAGCCGAGCAGCGCAACGAGACCGGCGAAGCCGATCGCGGCGCTCGCGGGCGGCGCGACGAAAGGCGCGAGGCAGAGGATCAGCGAAGCGATCTGCACGACGCAGACCGTCTGCCTGCGCCGGCTCGGCGGCAGCTCGGCCCGGAGCCACGGCAGCACGAAACCTGCCGCGACGAACAGATAGCGCAGCGCGCCGGCGAGCAGGATCCACGCTCCAGCCTTGCCCAGGCTCCACGCGAGCGCGGCGAGCACGAGAATGAGAAGAGCGTCGGTCTCCATGTCGAAGCGCGCGCCGAACGCGCTCGCCTCACCGCGGCGACGAGCGACTCTGCCGTCGACGCCGTCGAGCACGAGCGCGATCAGCGCGAGTACCACGATCGACCACGCGAGCACGACGCTCGGCGGACTACCGAGCAATGCGAGCAGATCGAGCGCGAGCACGCCGCGCGCGAGCGTCACTGCGTTCGCGGCGCCGAACGTGGGGGTCACGTCGTGCTTCACGGCGAGCCAAGCGATCAGCGCGCCGCCGATGGTTGCGTATACGAGAGCGCGTGCGACCAAGCTCAGGTCGCCCGCCGCCGCGATGCGCGTGTGCACGAACGCGATCGCGAACGTCGCCGTGATCGCGAGGGCAATCGCGACGCCCGTTCCGACCTGCGTGCCTCGGCGATCGAGCGGGCTCTGTTCCGGCCGGGTTCCGGCCGCTGTGGCGGAGGTGCCGCGCATGGGGGCGGCACGCTTGCATGTTTGCGACTGCGTTGCAAGTATGCGGCCTCCGCGCGTACTGGAGCCCGATGAAGCCAATGGCCGGCGAGGACGCACGTTCGTTTTGGATCGCCGAGCCCCGCCGCGGCGAGATTCGCGCTGAGACGCTGCGCGGCCCGGAGGTTGGGGACGCGGTCGTGCGCACGCTCTACTCAGGCGTCAGCCGCGGTACCGAGACGCTCGTCTTCACGGGCGCCGTGCCGCCGAGCGAGCGAGAGCGGATGCGCGCGCCGTTTCAGGCCGGAGAGTTTCCGGCGCCCGTGAAATACGGCTACAACAATGTCGGGATCGTCGAGAGCGGGCCGGCCGCGCTCGTCGGCCGACATGTGTTCTGCCTGTATCCGCATCAGACACGGTACGTCGTGCCCGCGGCCGCGCTGCATGTGTTGCCCGCCGGCGTGCCGCCCGCGCGCGCGGTGCTGGCCGCCAACCTCGAAACTGCGGTGAACGGGCTCTGGGACCTCGGGCCGCGCGTCGGCGATCGCATTGCGGTGATCGGCGCGGGCACGGTGGGCTGTCTCGTCGCTTGGCTCGCAGCGCGCACCGCCGGCGCGGAGGTCGAGCTCGTCGACGTCGATCCGCGCAAGCGCGCGATCGCGGCCGAGCTCGGCGTCGCGTTCGCGCTCGCGGACGCAGCCGCACGCGACGTCGATCTCGTCGTGCACGCGAGCGGCACGGAAGCCGGCCTTGGGCTGGCGCTCGAGCTCGCGGGCTTCGAATCGACGGTGCTCGAGCTGAGCTGGTATGGCGCGCGGCGCCCGGCCGTCGCTCTCGGCGAGTCGTTCCATAGCCGCCGGCTCACGCTCAAGTCGTCGCAGGTCGGCAGCGTCGCGGGTGCGCAGCGCGCCCGCTGGAGCGCGGCGCGGCGCATGCAGCTCGCGCTCCGGCTGCTCGCGGAGCCACGGCTCGATGCGCTGATCAGCGGCGAAAGCGCGTTCGAAGATCTGCCTCGCGTTCTCGAGCGGCTCGCGTCACCGTCCGAATATATTCTGTGTCATAGGATTCGCTACTCGTAGAAGGAACTACCGATGTACAGCGTCACCGTGCGCGATCACTTCATGATCGCGCACAGCTTCAAAGGAGAGATCTTCGGTCCCGCGCAGAACCTCCACGGCGCGACTTACGTGGTCGACGTCGAGTTCAAGCGCGTAGAGCTCGACGAGGACGGGCTCGTCGTCGACATCGGCGCCGCGCTGCAGGCGCTACGCGTCGTGCTCGCGGAGCTCAATTACCGCAACCTCGACGACGATCCGGCGTTCGAGGGGCGGAACACGACGACCGAATTCCTCGCGCGTTTGGTCTTCGAGCGAATCGCGGCGGAGATCGATGCCGGCGCGCTCGGCGAAGGCGCGCGTGGGCTAACGGCGTTGCGCGTGACGCTGCACGAGTCGCACGTCGCGTCGGCGTCGTACGACGGCGCGCTGCAGCACTAGCGGAGCGCTTCGGCCGCCGTGCCAAACACACGCTCGATCGATCTGTTCGTGCCAGGCGACCCGAACACGTCGACCGGCGGCTACATCTACAACGCGCAGATCCTCGCGGGTCTCGCGGAGCTCGGGTGGCGCACGCGCGTCCACTCGCTCGACGACAGCTTCCCGCGGCCGACCCCATCCGCGCTGCGCGACGCACGCGCGGAAATCGCCGCGCTGCCGGCCGACAGCGTCGTCGTGATCGACGGCCTCGCGCTCGCAGGGCTCGAACGCGTGCTCGACACCGAGGCGAAGCGTTTGCCGGTCGTCGCGTTGATCCATCACCCGCTCGCGCTCGAGACCGGTCTCGACGCGAGCGAAGCGCGGCTGCTCGAGACCGCCGAGCGCAACGCGCTCGCGCTCGTCTCGCGCGTGATCTGCACGAGCCAGTGGACTGCGCGTACGCTCGCGACGTACGGCGTGCCCGTCGACCGAATCCGCGTGGTCGAGCCTGGCGTCGACCGGCGTCAGTGGACCGCTCGAGCCGCTGTCGAGGGTGCTTCCCGAGACACGCCGGAAGACCGTCCCTGGGGCTCGAGCGCGCACATCCCTGTGCGCGCACGGTCTCGGGAAGCACGCTCGACAGCGGCTCGCGCGGTATCCGACGTTGCGGCGACAGGCACTCGGCTCGAACCGCTCGCGTCGACGTCGAGAGCTCCTCCCGAGACCGTGCGCGCACAGGGATGTGCGCGCTCGAGCCCGAGGGACCGACTTCCGGCGTGTCTCGGGAGGAGCTCTCGACGGCGACGCGAGCGGCGCGCGACGTGCGATTGCTTTGCGTGGCGACGGTGACCCCGCGCAAAGGGCACGCGGTGCTGCTCGAGGCGCTCGCGGAGCTGCGCGATCGGCGGTGGCATCTCACCTGCGCCGGCAGCACGACGCGCGATGCGGCGACGTTTGCGGCGCTCGAGCATCAGATCGATCGTCTCGCGCTGCGCGCACGCGTGAGCTTCCTCGGCGACCTCGACGCGGACGCGCTCGAGCGCGAGTACGAGCGCGCGGACCTGTTCGTGCTCGCATCGTATCTCGAGGGGTACGGCATGGCGCTCGCGGAAGCCGTGGCGCGCGGCGTCCCGGTCGTCAGCACCACGGCGGGCGCAATCCCCGAGACCGTCCCGGCCTCGGCAGGTGTGCTCGTGCCGCCCGGCGACAGCCGAGCGCTCGCGAAAGCGCTCGCGCCGCTGCTCGATCACGACGACGCGCGTGCGCGTCTCGCGGCGAACGCACGCGCCGCGGCCTCCGCATTACCGACCTGGGGGGCGGCAGCCGAGAAGTTCGCGGCCGCGCTCGACGGCGCGGCTCCCACGCGCGGCCCGAGGCGTTGACGTGAGCGGCTTCTCGGCCGCATGGCTTGCGCTGCGGGAGCCGCACGACGCGGCCGCACGCGCGGCCGAGCTCGTCGGATTGCTGCGCACGCATCCACCGATGACGCGCAACGGCGCCGACGCCGCACTCGTTGCGCGCGCACGATCGTCGATCTCGGCGCCGGCAGCGGCGCGAATCTGCGCTGGCTCGCGCCGCGGCTCGGCGGCGAGCAGACGTGGCTGCTCGTGGATCACGACGCCGCTCTGCTCGCGGCGGCGGAGAGCGCGCTTCAGGACTGGGCGCGGCGGATCGGCGCGGCGGCGTTTGCGGAGAGCCCCGCTCGCGGCCCGGGCCGCGACGGATGGCTCGACGACATCGTCGTAACCGGCGCCGACTTCGCGTGCCGCGTGCGCCGCGCACGCGCGGAACTCGTCGCCGATCTCGAGCGAATCGAGCTGCCCGAGCGCGCGCTCGTGACGTCCTCGGCCTTGCTCGATCTCGTCTCGACCGAATGGCTCGACGCGCTCGCGCGCCGCTGCGTCGGCGCGTCCGCCGACGTCTACTTCTCGCTCATCTACGACGGTAGGACGGTATGCACGCCTGCCGACGATGCGGACGCCGAGGTGCTCGAGCTCTTCAACCGCCACCAGCGCGGCGACAAGGGCTTCGGCGCCGCGCTCGGCCCGACGGCCGGCCTCCGTGCCGTGGACGCATTCGTGGCGCGCGGCTATCGCGTCGCGTCGCGCACGAGCGACTGGCGAATCGGCCCGAGTGCGGCGCCGTTCCAGCGCGAGCTGCTCGCCGGCTGGCTCGGCGCGGCGCTCGAAATCGCGCCGCAACGCCGCGCCGCGCTCGACGCGTGGTATCGGCGCCGCGTCGCTCATGTCGACGCCGGCGCATCGACGCTCGTCGTCGGTCACCTCGACATGATCGGAATTTGCACGCGCTAGCAGCGCGCGCTAGACGACTCGGTTCAGCTCGCCCGACGCCGACGCGCGCGCGACACCGCTCGCGCGCAAGTCGCAATCGAACAGCACGTCGCCGCCCATCGTGAACACGCGATGCGCGGGACGCAGGCACTCGGCGATCCGATCGCGCGCGGGCAGCGTGAGCCCGGGACGGCCGCTTCCCGTCACGAGCGGCGCGATCGCGATCTGGAGCCGATCGAGCAAGTCGGCCTCGACGAAGCTCGACACCGTCGCGCCGCCGCCTTCGACGAACACCGCGCGACAGCCGCGCGCGCGGAGCTCCACGAGCAGCGCCTGCGAGATCGAGCCGGCCTTCGCGCACCGGCAGCGCGACGACATCCGCCGCACCATGCGATGCGTTGCACGGCGCGTCGTCTCCGTAGACGAGCAGCGTGTCGGCGTCGTCCGCGAACACGCGCGCGTGCGCGCCGAGCCTACGGCGCGGATCGATGATCACGCGCAGCGGGTTCTCGCCTTCGACGTGGCGCACCGTGAGCAACGGGTCGTCACGCTCGATCGTGCTCGCGCCGACGATCACCGCGTCGCAGAGCGCACGCAGCCGATGCAGATGCACGACGT
Source organism: uncultured Gammaproteobacteria bacterium (assembly GCA_963841645.1). GTDB lineage: Bacteria > Pseudomonadota > Gammaproteobacteria > Steroidobacterales > Rariloculaceae > FEN-1219. The sequence goes on from CAWJDS010000007.1 coordinate 39,077, forward strand.
TGTCGGGTCCCGTCACGTAGTACGAATCGCCGCTCGCCGTCGCGATGCAGCCGTCGAGGCTCTGGCCGAGATGCGCGATCGTGAGCGGTCGTTCCGCCGCCGGCGCGCAGACGGGCGCGTAGAGATCGAGGAGCGTGCGCGCCGCCGGCGGCGCGCTCGGCGCGACGCTCCAACCGGCTGGGCCGGACGCGAGCCAGGCGGGCACTTCGGCGCGGCCAGGCGGCACGCGCACGCCGCCTGCGCCGATGCGGATCGCAGCGCGCTCGAAGCCGAGAGAATCGTCGTTTTCGGGGCCGATCGTCGCGGCACGGGCCACGGCCGCGGCCGCCAACAACGCCCTCCAGGCCGCCTGCTGCAACGGCTCATCGGTCACGGAGGGTCACGGATAGTGCGGACGGGGCATGAACGAACTCGGCGGTGGTCGGAACCCAAGCTACCGAGCTGTTATCCTAGCATTCGTATGACGAGCGAAAGACGCGACGCGGACTCTTCGATCAACGGCGACCGCGCCGCTTTGACATTCGACCGCGCGGTCGGCGAGCTGCGGCGAGGCCGCGCGATTCGAATCACCGATGGCGACCGGGCGATGCTCGCGGGCGCGATCGAGACGCTGCAGAGGCCGGTGTTCTCGCGTCTTGTCGCAGCCGGAGCAGGCCGCAGCGTGCTGCTCGTGACGGCCGAGCGCGCACGTGCGGCGGGCCTCGCGCAACAGATCGGCGGCGCGGTTGCGCTCGCATTGCCACCGGGCATCGGGCTCGACGCGTTGCGCTCTGTCGCCGGCGTCGGCTCGAGAATCGTCGAGCGCGGCGCGCTCGTCGCGAACTCGAAGCCGCCGTGCGCGGCGCTCGCGGCTGCGGGCTTCCAGCTTGCGAAGGCGGGCCGCCTCGTGCCGGCGCTACTCGGCTTCTTGGCGCGCGATCGGGACGAAGACTCCGGGCTCGTATCGATCGACATGAGCGACATCGAGCAGCATATGCGCGTCGGTCGCCACAGCGTGCAGCTCGTGAGCCGCGCGCGCGTGCCGCTCGCCGATGCGGTCGACAGCGAGATCGCGCTCTTTCGCGACGAGCACGGTCTCGCCGAGCATGTCGCGGTGATCATCGGCAAGTTCGATCAGAAGAGCGCGGTGCCGGTGCGGTTGCACTCCGCGTGCCTCACGGGCGATCTGCTCGGCAGCTTGCGCTGCGATTGCGGCGAGCAGCTGCGCACCGCGGTCGCGCGGATCGCGGCGCTCGGCGGCGGCGTGCTGCTGTATCTAGATCAAGAGGGCCGCGGGATCGGTTTGCCGAACAAGCTGCGCGCCTACGTGCTGCAAGACGAAGGGCTCGACACGGTCGACGCCGATCAACACTTGGGCTTCCTCGCGGACGAGCGCACGTACGAGGTTGCGGCCGCGTTGCTCGAGGAGCTCGGCATCGAGCGAATCACTCTGCTCACGAACAACCCGCAGAAGATCAGCGCGCTGCGCGATCACGGCATCGAGATCGTCGGCCGTCTGCCGCTCGTGACGAGCAGCAACACGCACAACGAGCGCTATCTCAAAGCGAAGACCGAGCGCGCCGGACACCTCGCGGAAGAGTGGAGCCGCTCTTAGGCTGTCTAGCCGAATAGCCGGCGGCGGAACACGAGCACGGCGGACGAACAACAGCAAACCCACGCCGTAGCCAAACGGCGAGTCGAGCGCGCCGGCCACCTGCCGAGAACAGCGCGTCGAGCTTCGCCGAAAGCAACGCGGACCCCAAGATCAACCACGGCGCCGTCGCAATCAACGTGGCGATCGCGAACCGATTGCCATTGCGAGCGTGACGAACCGCGTACTGGTCGCGCGCCGGCGGCGCTGGTCCGCCACCCGCCGCGCGAGCTCGTTCACGAACGGCTGCTCCGGGAAGGACGCGGGCTCGCGCTCGAATAGCGCGCGCAATCGTCGATCGTGCGCGATCGTCGTCGTCCTCGGGCTGCGTCTCCAGGATCCATGGCTCAGACTCCTTCGTATTCGACCAGCAACTTCGCGCATCTGCGCGGCGCCGCGAAAAATGTGCGACTTGACGGTGCCTATCGGCATGCCGGTGAGCGCGGCGATCTCCGGATGCGAGAGGCCCTCCTCGTATGCGAGCACGACGCAGAGCCGCGACGTGCGGCGGCAGCGTCGCGAGCGCCGCGTCGAGATCGATGCGCTCGGCCGTCGTTTCGCGGTGCTGCCGAAGTCCGCCTCTTCCGACGTCGCGCGCCAGCTCGAAGCTTGTCGCGGCGCAGCTCCTCGAGCCAGGTCGTGATCATGATCCGCTTGAGCCAGCCGTCGAACGCGGCCGGCGAGCGCAGCTGCGGCAAGCGATCGCCACACGGTGAGGAATACTTGCTGCGCGAGGTCGTCGCCGAGCGCGGGCCGTCGGCAGAGCCGATACATGAACCGGCGCACGCGCGCGTGTCGGCGCCTCACGATCTCCGTGAACGCTGCGTCGTCGCCCGCACACGCGAGCGCGATCACGAGAGCGTCGGCCGCCGCGCGAAGCTCGGCCGCCGACAGCCGGCTCTGCATCTACTCCCTGCGTGTGCGCCGGCATCGTCTAGCGCCGGCTTCTCGGTGAACCGCGACGCGATGAAGAACCCGGCTCCGAGCGCGAAAATCACCGCACCGAAGCCGACGCCGATGATCGCGTCTTCCTCAATGCCTCGGAGCCAAAGCGGAGTGAAGAAAACGATCAGGCCGATCGCGAGTGCACATCGCGATCGTGCCGACGACGCGCAATCCCCTAGTGTGTCCCCTTTCGCACGCTGCCTAACCCACCATGGCGTCCCGGCCTGCAACGGCGGCGGATATAACAGCGCGCGAATCTGCGCCTCATCGACCGCTCCGCCCTTGTCGATTAGCCTGCGCAGCGTCTCGTGCTTCTCAGCCTCGTTGCGCGACTTGACCCAGCCGCCCGCGATCAGCACCGCCGCGAGCGCGATCCAAAAGGCTACGACTTCCATCGTTCGTCTCCTATCAAGAACCCCTCGTTATCCCGGACGACCGCCCGCGAACATGCACGGCGACCTCCGCTTGAGCACGAAGATGCAACTTCGACGGTGATGGATGCAGCGCATGCCGGCGTAAGCTGCCCGCTTCGGCATCATTGGCGTCACCGCGACCCCGGCGGCGCCGGCGGCCGCGATCAAGGCGCGCCGCTCCAACGCCTGTCGAAGTCTCGTTCGAGGTCGGCGTCGCCGCGCGCGGCGAGCACGGCTCTCAGGCGCGCCGCCAGTCGTCCATTGTTCTTGTACGGCTCGAGCGCCTCGATGACCCGCCCGGCGACGAGCGGCCGCGCATCGGCGGCAATCGACAGCAGCCAGTCGAAAGCGGCCTCACTGCGATGCGCCGCGGCGGCTCGAATGAGCGCGAAGCGAAGTTCGTCCGCGACGACGGGCTCGAGCCAGGCGCTCTTTAGAGCGTCGAGCGCCGCCGGGACGCGCGACTCGCCGAGCGCGAGAGCGGCAAGCTCGCGAAGCGCATCGTCCGACCTCGCAAGCCACTGCGCGACGAACTCGAGCGAACCTTCCGGCTCGACGGACATCAGCGCACTGAAGCACTCGCCGATGATCGCGGGCTCGTCGTCGCCTGCGAGCGACCTTCGAGCGCAGCAACAGCTCGGCCTCGCGCGGCGTCCCATTCGCAGCGGCACGAATCGCGCCGACGCGCGCATCGGGCTCCGCGTCGTACAGCAACTGTGCGATAGCGACGAGCGCGCGCGGGTAACCGGTCGCGACGAGCCCGAGCGCGCAAGTTCCGCGCACGTCTGCGGCCGTATCCGCAGTGCCGCCCCAAACCGGCTCCATTTGCCTGAGATTCAGCGCAGCGCGAAAGAACTCGACGTCTTCGCAGTCGAGCGCGACGAGCGCGCGCGCGATTGCCTTCTTCGCGTAGCAATTCGGATCCGACTTGATCGGCTTGTCGAGAAAACGTCGGTACGCCGCGAGCAACGCAGGAACGAGGTCGTAGAGCAATGCGTCGCCCGTGAGCCGAGCGGCCTTCGCGGCGACGCGGTAGTGTCCGTGCGCGAGAGCGTCGGCGAGCGGCTTCGAGCGCGCCACGCGATCGGCGGGCAAGTCGTCTAGATCCGCGAGCTGCCGCTCGACCGTTGCGTTGTCGCCCTTTGAATGCCGCGCCATCTCGCCGGCCGCGCTGAAGTCACTTGAGCGTCGCGAGCGGCGTCGCGGCAAGCTCTGCGACGAGCGTCGCGAGCCGGTCGGCGAGATGCGCGAGATGCTTCGCGCCTTTGCTCGCATCGGCGCGAGTCGCATTGCCGCAAGCGCCCGAAGGATGGAGGTCTTCGGCGTTCCACGCGATCCCGACCGGCTTCTCGGCACCGAGCACGCTGATTGCGCGCCGCGAGCTCGTGCGGCAATCCTTTGAAGTCAGCTAGCGCCTCCTTGCGCACGAGCTGCGGCGCGAGGTGCAACATCAGCGACGTCTCGACTTCGCCGCCGTGGATGTCGTGCGCTCGCTCGGCCGAGTCGAAGAGGCCCGGCGGCGCACCGAACGCGAAATATGTCGCACGCGCGACGAGCATCTTGGGCTCCGCGCGCAGCCGCATCGCGACGAGGTCGACGAGCGCCTTCTGCCCGCCGTGAGTATTCAGGATCACGAGCTTGCGCACGCCGGCCCGCGCAACGCTACGGCCGACGTCGGTCCAGGCGTCCGCGAGCGTCGAGTCCGCGATCGCGAGGGTGCCCGGGAAGCTCGTGTGCTCGGGGCTCAAGCCCACGCTGAGCGCCGGCAGCACGAGCAGCGTCGTGCGCGAGGAGACGAGCGCGAGCGCCGCGCGGACGAGCCCGTCGTTGATCAATGCGTCCGTCGATAGCGGCAGATGCGGGCCGTGCTGCTCGACGGCCGCGACCGGCAACAGCGCGACGGTCGTCTCGGGGTCCAGATGCCGGAAATCGGCGGTCGTGCGGTCTTGCCAGTAGCCGCTCTGCACCGAGCAAGTCCTAATTATTGTCGCCTGCGGCATCCTGCGGGTTGCTCGAAAGCGCGTCAACCTTGGATAATTGCCGGCCTACCGCAACGTACGGTGCCCTCTCGAAGGCACCTTGCCAGGAGAATTCCATGAGCACGCCACAACGCGCCGCCGTTCCCCAAGCCGACAACGAAGTCCAAGAACTGATCGCAAAGGCGCGCGCCGCGCAGGCCGTCTACGAGGCGTTCTCGCAGGAGCAGGTCGACGCGATCGTCCGCGACATGGCGAAGTACGTGTACGACAACGCGGAGACGCTCGCGCGGATGGCGGTCGAGGAGACCGGCATCGGCAACTACGAGGACAAGGTCCTCAAGAAGAAGGGCAAGGCGCGAGTCATCTGGAACAACCTGAAGGGCAAGAAGTCGCGCGGCGTGATCGGCGAGGACAAGGAAAACAACCTCGTGTTCGTCGCGAAGCCGATGGGCATCGTCGGCGCGATCTGCCCGGTCACGAATCCGATCGCGACACCGATGTGCAACGGCATGTTCGCGCTCAAGGCCGGCAACGCCGTGATCTTCGCGCCGCATCCGAAGGCGCAGAAGTGCACCGACCACTTGACGAAGGAGTTCATGAAGATCGTCAAGAAGCACGGCGGCCCGGACAACCTGATCCAGACGATCAAGAAGGGCTCGATCGAGAAGACGCAGGAGCTCATGAAGTCCGTCGACGTCGTCGTCGCGACCGGCGGCGGCGCGATGGTCAAGAGCGCGTACTCGTCCGGCAAGCCGTCGTACGGCGTCGGCGCCGGCAACGTGCCCGTGATCATCGACCGCGGCGTCGACTTCAAGGACGCGGTCGGCAAGATCGTCACGGGCGCCGCGTTCGACAACGGCATCATCTGCTCGCACGAGCAGTTCGTGCTCACGCCCGAGGAGCAATACGCCGAGACCGTCAAGCTCTTCAAGGACACCGGCAAGGTGTGGTTCACGGACGACGAGAAGCAAATTCAGAAGCTCCGCGAAGTCGTATTCCCGGATGGTCACCTGAACAAGGACGCCGTCGGCCGCACCGCGCGCGAGATCGGCGCAATGGCGGGCATCGATATTCCGGCGAGCGCGCGGATCATCCTGTTGCCCGCGAAGGGCGCCGGCAAGGACGACGTGCTCGCGAAAGAGAAGCTCTGCCCGGTCGTCGCGATCCTGCCGTACAAGACGTTCACCGACGCGGTCGCGAAGGCCAAGGCGAACCTGCTCGTCGAGGGCGCGGGCCACTCGGCGGCGGTGCACTCGAACGACGAGAAGCAACATCCGTGAGGCCGGCGTGGAGTTGCCCATAAGCCGCCTCGTCGTGAATCAGGCGAGCTCGTTGACCGCGGGCGGCTCGCTCACGAACGGCTTCGCGCCGACGACGACGCTCGGCTGCGGCTCGTGGGGCGGCAACTCGATCTCCGAGAACTTGGACTACAAGCACCTGATGAACGTGTCGCGGATCGGCAAGGTGATCACGGGCAAGAAGGTGCCGACCGACGAGGAGATCTGGGCCTAGCCTGGAGCTCGCGCCGCGGCGCCGGTCGCGTGAGATCGATCTAAGCCGCAGCCCTCAATCCTGATCCGTTCGGCCCATGACCGGCCGGTCTCTTTCTCACTATCGGCGCGCTTCCCTGGGCTACCTTGTCCTCAGGACAAGGAGGTTCTTATGTGGCGCGTCCGCACGGCTTTCCCGTTACTGCTCGGAATCGTCTCCATGGCCGCGTTCGCGCAGACGCCGACGCAGCGCCAGCCGATCGCAAGCTCGAGCGTCTTGAGCCAGATCTCGATGTACAGCTACCAGGAAGGCGCGAAGTCGACGCTCGACTTTCGCCCGACGCCGCTCGTTTCGAAGGGCGAGGGCGAAGCGAAAGTCGAATACGAGAACGGGAACGCGCGGATCGAGGTCAAGGTGGACGACCTGCCTCCGCCGCCAAAGCTCGGGCCGTACACCACCTACATCTTGTGGGCGCTCACGCCGGACGGCCGGGCGTCGAACCAGGGCGTCCTCGGCGATATCGAAGGCGGCAAGGCCAAGCTCGATACGCAGTACTCGGCACCGCAGTTCGCGCTGATCGTCACCGCCGAGCCGCACTTCGCCGTCAGCGCGCCGAGCGACATGATCGTGCTCTACAACGTCGCCGACAAGTTGAAAGGGTCGGAGACAAAGGTGACGCAGCTCACCGAGCGCTCGGACTACTCGCGCTTGACGCCGATCGCTACCTCGAAACAGCGCCCGCCCGAGCTGGTCGCGGCGGAGTATTCGGTCGCGATCGCGGGCGCGGCGGGCGGAGACAAGTACGCGAGCTCCCTCTACTCCACCGCGCAGCAGAAGCTTTCGGCCGCCGAGACCGCCGCGACGTCGAAGAAGAGCTCCGACCATAAGCACGCGCCCGCGCTCGCGCGCGAAGCCGTGCTCGCGGGCGAAGATGCGCGGCGCGAGGCGATGAACGGCAAGACCGCCGCGGACGCACGAGCGGCGCAAGAGAAAGCCGCAGCGGCAGCGGCCACGGTGGCCGCGCAGGCCGCCACCGAGGAGGAGGCCGCGCGGGCAGGCGCAGCGGCGCGCCATGACCTCATGACTCGGCTCAACCAGGCCCTACCCACGGAAGAAACCGATCGCGGGCTCGTGTCTCAAATCGGCGGCGTGCAATTCGCGACGGGCACCGCGAATCTCAGCGGCAAGGCGCGCGAAAGTCTGGCGCGCTTCGCGGGCATCGTCGCGTCGTACCCGGACCTCAAGTTCAAGGTGGAGGGTCACACGGACAGCACCGGCTCGGACCAGACGAACCAAGAGCTGTCGACGAAGCGGGCGATCGCCGTGCGCGACTATTTGATCGGCCAGCGCGTGGCTGCTTCGAGCATCGACGCCGAAGGGCTCGCATCGTCGCACCCGATCGCGGACAACTCCACGGGCGACGGCCGCACGCAAAATCGGCGCGTCGAAATCGTGATTACGGGCGGCCCGCTCACCGCGTCCGCGTCGCAGCCGTAGCCCGACTCGGCACGCTTCGAGGCTCACGCGCGTCGTCGAGCCTCTCGTGTTCGCTTCGCGGCTCGCTCGACTCTACGCGGCGTCGACCACCGCAACCTTCCCCGCGTGGCCCGCTCGCGCCTGACCAGCGGCGTACATAGAAATAGCCGCCACGCACGCAATTGTTGCCGGTGTGCACGCAGTGCTACGCTTGCCCCGGCGGCGAGCAGTCCCACGCGCCCGCCGCAATTTTCCCCGACCCGCCGTCGTTCTCTGAGCTCTCGATAAGAATTTGATAAGGAGGCTGTATGAGACCGATCCGCATTGCTTTTGTGGTCGCGCTCGGACTCGTCCCGTTCGCCGGCGTTGCGCAGCAGCAGCGTGCCGCGATCGCGAGCTCCGACGTGCTGAGCCAGATCTCCATGTTCAACTACCAGGGGAAGTCGAGCCTCGAGCTGCGTCCGACACCGATCGTCTCGACCGGCGGCGGTGACGTCGACGTGGACTACAGGGACGGCAACGCTCGCATCGAGGTCAAGGTGAAGGACCTTCCGCCTCCATCGAAGCTCGGGCCTTACACCTGCTACGTTCTCTGGACATTGACACCGGACGGACGCGCGGCCAATCAAGGAGTGCTCGGCGACGTCGAAGGCGGCAAAGCCAAGCTCGACACGCAGTATTCGGCATCGCAGTTCGCGCTGATCGTGACCGCCGAGCCGCACTTCGCGGTGACGGCGCCGAGCAACATGATCGTGCTATACAACGTGGCCAACAAAGTCAGAGCCACGGAAACGAAAGTCACGTCGTTGACCGAGCGCTCCGACTACTCGCACCTGACGCCGATCGCGGTCTCGAAGACGAAACCGCCCGAGGTCGTCGCGGCCGAATACTCGCTCACGATCGCGGTGGCCGCGGGCGCCGACAAGTACGCCGCGAATCTGTACTCGGGCGCGCAGCAGAAGCTCACGGCCGCGCAGACAGCGGCCTCGGCGAGCAAGAACTCCGATCGCAAGCAGGCTCCGGCGTTGGCGCGTTCGGCCGTGATCGCGGGCGAGGACGCACGTCGCGAGGCGATGACGGGCAAGGCGGCTGCCGAGACGGCCGCAGCGCAAGCCGCGGCAATCAAGCTGGCGGCCGAGACGGCCGCCGAGGCGGCCTCGACCGACGCCGCCATCAAGGCGAGAGCCGCCGCCTCACAGGACTTGCTCAGGCGTCTCAATCAGGCGCTGCCGACGCGCGAGACGGACCGCGGGCTCGTGTCCGAAATCGGCGGCGTTCAGTTTGCGACCGGCACGGCGGATTTGAATTCGGCCGCGCGCGAGAGCCTCGCGCGGTTGGCCGGCATCGTCGCGTCGTACCCCGATCTGAAGTTCAAGATCGAAGGCCACACCGATAATGTCGGCACCACGGACACTAACAGCGTGCTTTCGCTGCGCGGGCGATTTCCGTGCGCGACTATCTGATCGGCCAGCGCGTCGCGGCGTCGAACATCGACGCGGAAGGCTTGGGCTCCACGCACCCCGTCGCGGACAACGAGAGCACCGACGGACGCGCGCGCAATCGGCGCGTCGAGATCGTGATCTCGGGCGGGCCGCTGTCCACACAGGCGGCGAACTAGTCACGACGAGCGGCGCGGCCGCGGCGTAGCGGCTCGGTTCGGCGCGGCCTCGAGCGGTCGCGTCGAACTACCCGCGCTTGGTCGTCGTCGTGGCGATGTTCGAGCGCGGCGGACGTGGTCTTCGCCGTGGTCGTGACCGCCGGCGTGGTCGTGGTGGCCGTGGTCGTGACCGGCATGGTCATGGTCGCCGTGATCGTGGCCGTGGCCGCCCGGCCCGTGCGCGTGCCCGTGCTCGAGCTCTTCCTTCGTCGCGGCACGCACGTCGACGATCTCGATGTCGAACACGAGCGTCTTGCCGGCGAGCGGGTGATTCAGATCTAGATCGACGTTGAAGTGGCCGACCTTCACGGCACGCGCGTGCCGGACGCCTTGGCGCGTGTTCACCGCCACCATCTGTCCCGGCACGATCTTGCCGCGCGTCGCGAGGTGCTTGATCGGCACGCGCTGCACGGCGCTCGGGTCGTGCGGACCGTACGCCTGCTCGGGCGCGACGGTCGCAGAGAATTTGTCGCCGCTCTGCCGGCCCGTCATCTCTTGCTCGAGCCCCGGCACGATGTTCGCGTGGCCGTGCATGTAGGTCACGGGGTCCTTGCCGACCGAGCTCTCGATGTCCGCGCCATCCCCGTCTTTGAGCGTGTAATGGAACGTGACGACGTTGTCGGCGTCGATGGCGATCTTTTCTGAACTCATGGCTTCCTCGTTGCGATTGCCGCTTCTCCGGCGCGCCGATCTATCGGCGATGCGCGCCGGAGCGCTGGCCCTTTCTGTGCTTCTTCGGCGCGTGCTTCTCGCGCTGTGCCCGGACGTGGCGGCGCCGCTCGCAGCGGCGCCGCCTCCGGCTCGTCGCCGGCGGAATCTACACGGATCGCGAGCTTCTGTCCGCACACCCAAGTCTTCTGCAGCTGCTCGTAGATCTCCGTCGGCATGCCTTCCGGCAGCTCGACGGTCGAATGAGTGTCGAAGATATCGATGCGGCCGATGTGCACGGAATCGATGCCCGCTTCGTTCGCGATCGCGCCGACGATGTTGCCCGGCTGCACGCCGTGCTCGTGCCCGACCGCGATTCGATAGCGAACGCTGCCGCTCGGCACCGCCCCATCGAAGGCGCGTTCCGCGCGCGCTCGGCGCCGGCCTTCGGGTGCGGCATAGAGCTCGACCGCACCGACTCGCTCGCCGCGCGCGGTCCGCTCGGGCCGTTGGCGGTCCGCGCTCTCGAACGCCCGGCGCGAAGGCGGCGGCTCGGCCTCGGCGGGCAGCAGCAAGGGCCGGTCCTTCTGCGCGAGATACGCGAGCGCCGCGGCGATCTGGCGCGGCTCCTTGCCGTGCTCCTGCTCGTAGCTCGCAACGAGCTGCTCGAAGAACACGAGATCCTGCGCCGCGAGCACATCGGTGATGAGCTGCTTGAACTGCGCGGCGCGTCGGTGCGCGACGTCCGCGCGCGTCGGCAGACGCATCGGCGTGATCGGCTGGCGCGTCGCGCGCTCGATCGCCGCGAGCATCCTGCGCTCGCGCGGCGTCACGAACAGAATCGCGTGGCCCGCGCGGCCGGCTCTGCCGGTCCTGCCGATGCGATGTATGTAGCCCTCGACGTCGTGCGGGATGTCGTAGTTCACGACGTGGGTCACGCGCTCGACGTCGAGGCCGCGCGCCGCGACGTCAGTCGCGACGACGATGTCGAGCTTGCCGCTCTTGATCCGCTCGATCGTGCGCTCGCGCAGCGCTTGCGTCATCTCGCCGCTGAGCGCGGCACTCGCGAGCCCGCGCGCCTCGAGCTTTTCCGCGAGCTCGGTCGTCGCGCTGCGCGTGCGAACGAAGATCAGCATCGCGTCGAACTCCTCGACCTCGAGGATTCGCGTAAGCGCCTCGAGCTTGTCGAAGCCGCGGACCTCGACGAAGCGTTGGTCCACGGACGCGACAGTCGCCGTCTTGGCCTTGATCTTGACCTCGACCGGGTCCGCCAAATGGTGCTCGACGATCTTCCGAATGCGATCGGGCAGCGTCGCGGAGAACAGCGCGACCTGCTTCTCCTCGGGCATGTGCTTGAGGATGTCCTCGACATCGTCGATGAAGCCCATGCGCAGCATCTCGTCGGCCTCGTCGATGACGACGGTCTTGAGTCGCCCGAGCTTCAGCGTCTTGCGGCGCAGGTGGTCTTGGATCCGGCCCGGCGTGCCGACGACGGCATGCACGCCGCGGCGCAGCTGGCGCAACTGGAAGTCCATGCCCTGCCCGCCGTAGACGGGCAACACGTGGAATCCTTTCATGTGCCGCGCGTAGGTCTGCATCGCCTCGGCCACCTGGATCGCGAGCTCCCGCGTCGGCGTGAGCACGAGCAGCTGAGGCTCTGCGAGCTTCAGATCGAGCCGGCTCAGGAGCGGCAGCGCGAACGCCGCCGTCTTGCCGGTGCCGGTCTGCGCTTGGCCGAGCAGGTCCCTGCCTTCGAGCAGGGGCGGGATCGCGGCGCGCTGGATCGGCGACGGCGACTCGTAGCCGACCTCGCGCACCGCCGCGAGCACGGCGTCGGCAAGGCCGAGGCCGTCGAAGCCGATGGAGGTCTCTGGAGTGGTCGGTCCGGTCATGGGGGCGGCGATCATCCTCGAAGCGCCGCGGCCGCGCAACGACCGCGAGGAACAAGGCAACGAGCGCGCGGAATCAGTCCTGCAACGAGAACGGCGTGAAGTTCGTGTCCCGGTCGTAGTAATCCTCGTGCTCGTGGCGCTTGAGCCAACCGACGACGGCATACGTGACCGGCGTGAGCACGACCTCGACGAGCACCTTGAAGCACCAGTTGAACGCGATCGTGCGGATCAGCGTCTGGCCCTCCCAGATCCCGGCAAACGCGATCGGATAGAAGATGAAGCTGTCGACGCCCTCGCCGACGATCGTCGAGCCGATCGTCCGCGTCCAGAGCCAGCGGCCGCTCGTCCAGATCTTCATCTTCGCGAGCACGTAGGCGTTGACGAAGTCGCCGACCCAGAAGCCGAGGATCGACGCGAGCACGATCCGCCAGGTGTTGCCGAACACGACTTGCAGCGCGGGCTGGAGCGTCGCGTTGAACGGCTCCGTGGGCGTCGGCGGCAGGCCGATCACGACGACGGACATCAGCGTCGCGAACAGCATCGCGATGAAACCCGCCCAGATCACGCGCCGCGCGCGCGCGTAGCCGTACACCTCCGTCAGCACGTCGTCGAAGATGTAGCTGATCGGGAAAAAGATGTTGCCCGCGCCGAACACGAGCGTCGCGCCGATGAACGGCAACGCGAACGGCAGCGTGAGCTCGCAGGCCTTGCCGGGCCCGATCAGGTTCGAGCAGAGCAGAACGGCGACGAATCCGGCGAGCACGAGGTCGTAGTACCGGATAGCTGCGCGCCGGGTGCGCGGCGCCGAGCGTCGATGCTGGCCAACGTCGAATCTCCCTTGGGGGCGCGGCGGGCGCCGCGGCGGCGGCTATTGTCGCGCTTGCTTGCGAGACCCGACAATGGCGGGTCGCATCGCGGGGGAGTACGCGCTGCTTGATCACGACATCTCGCGAGCTCGCGGGCACCGAACCGGAGTCGTCACTCGCCGGGCGGACGCTGGCAAAGGTCGGCTGGCGCCTGCTGCCGTTCCTGCTTCTGCTGTACATCGTCGCGTGGCTCGACCGCGTGAACATCAGCATCGCGGCCGTGCAGATGAACGCCGACCTCGGCTTCAGCAAGACGGTGTACGGGTTCGGCGCCGGCGTGTTCTTCGTGAGCTACGCGCTGTTCGAGCTGCCGAGCAACCTGATCCTCGCGCGCGTCGGCGCGCGCATTTGGATCGCGCGAATCATGATCACCTGGGGCGTGCTCTCGATCGCGATGTTGTTCGTGAGCGGGCCGACGAGCTACTACGTGCTGCGCTTCCTGCTCGGTCTCGCGGAGGCCGGCTTCCTCCCCGGGATCATCTACTACCTCGGCAACTGGTATCCCTCGACGTCGCGCGCGCGCGCGGTCTCGTGGTTCATGCTCGCGATCCCGCTCGCGCCGGTGATCGGCGGGCCGCTCGGGGGTTTGATCCTCGGGCTCGACGGCTGGCACGGGCTCCAAGGCTGGCAATGGTTGTTCTTGATCGAAGGCCTGCCGGCCGTGTTGCTCGGCGTCGTCGTGCTGTTCTATCTGACGGACGAGCCGGCGCACGCCCGCTGGCTCGAGCCCGAGGAGCGCGAGTGGCTCGCGGGCGACTATTCGCGGCGAGCAGGCTGCGGCCGAGCGCCGCCATGGGTTGAGCTTGGGACAGGCGCTCAGGCACCCGACGGTGCTGCTGCTCTGCTTGGTCTTGTTCGCGTGCCAGCTCGGCAGCTACGGCCTGCAGTTCTGGGTGCCGCAAATCGTTCAGGGCATGGCCGGGTTCACGAATCTCGAGATCGGGCTGATCTCCGCGATTCCGTATGTGGCTGCCGCGATCGGAATGGTTGCGCTCGGCGCGAGCTCCGATCGCAGCGGCGAGCGGCTGCTGCACGTCGCGATCCCCACCGTCGTCGGCGCGATCGGGTTCGTCGTGAGCGCGTTCTACACCTCGCCGGTGCCGGGAATGATCGCGCTCAGCATCGCGGCGGTCGGCGTGATCAGCACGCGCGGGCCGTTCTGGGCACTGCCGGCGCAATTCCTGACCGGGCGAGCGGCCGCGGGCGGGATCGCGCTGATCAACTTGTTCGCGTCGATCAGCGGCTTCGTCGCATCGTACGTGGTCGGCTACCTGACCGACCTCACCGGCAGCTACGCCGCGGGTATGTTGTTCCTCGCGCTCGTGATGCTGATCGGCGCGCTGCTGTGCATACCGCTCAGCCGCGCGAAGGTGCTCGCGGAGTCGTGAGCGAGCTCTCGAGCACGCGCGCCGATGTTGTCAGCCGAAACCCCGGACTTCGCGTGCATCGCACCGGCGTCGCGGCGCACGTGGCGCCGGCTTCGCAGTCTTCGCCCTCCTCTTCCTCGGAGTCATCGGTATGCAGACCAAGACCGCGGCGGCCGAGAGCGCCGCCGACGCGGCGTTCCGCCGCGAGTTCGGCGACGCGTTCTTCGATCGGCTTCTGGCAGCTCAATCCCGACTGGGCGATCGCGGTCGGCTACTACAAGTACGCCGACCGGCTGATCGTGCCCGACGAGAAGGCGCGTGCGGCCCAGCTCGAGCAGGACGAGCGCTGGCTCAAATCGCTGCACCGAATCGACTCGACGAAGCTGAGCCCGAACCTGCGCGCGGACTGGGCGATCCTCGTGAATGCGTTCGAGACCGATCGCTGGGCGCTGACCGAGCTGCGCTCCTGGCAGTGGAACCCTTCGAACTACAACGTCGCCGACCCGTTCGCGCTGCTCGCGTCGCTCGAATACGCGCCGCTCGAGCAACGGCTGCGCACGATTCTCGCGCGGCTCGAGAACGTGCCCGCGTACTACGCCGCGGCGAAGCGCAGCGTCGCGAACCCGACGCGCGAGCATACCGAGCTCGCGATCGAGCAGAACCGCGGCGCGCTCGACGTGTTCGGCAACGAGCTCGAGCGGCAGGTCGCGACGGCGAATCTCACGAGCGCGGAGCGCCAGTCGTTCTCGCGCGCGGCTCGCCGCCGCGCGCGCGGCGATCACGGACTACGTGAATTGGCTCGCGGAGCTCGACGCGCGGTTCGTGAGCGGCGCCGAGCGTGCGCGATCGTTTCGGCTCGGCCGCGAGCTCTACGGCCGCAAGTTCGAGCTCGAGATCCAGTCCGGCGAGACGGCCGAGCAGCTCTACGCGCGCGCGCTCGAGGAGAAGGAGCGGCTGCTCACGAGGATGGCGCTGCTCACGGATCTGCTCTGGCCGAAGTACTTCCCGAACGCCGCGCCACCCGACGATCGTTTCGAGCGCATCGGCCGGCTGATCGCAAAACTCTCCGAGCGTCACGTGCCGCCCGAGCAGCTCGTCGCAGCCGTGAAGCGGCAGATTCCCGAGCTCGAGCAGTGGGTGCGCGATCACGATCTGCTCGACCTCGATGCTTCGAAGCCGCTCGCGGTCCGCGAGACGCCGCTCTACAAGCGCGGGATCGCGGGCGCGAGCATCGACTCACCGGGCCCGTATGATCCCGGACGCGCCGACGTACTACAACGTGACGCCGCTCGACGACCTATCGCCCGAGCGCGCCGAGAGCTGGCTGCGCGAGTACAACGACTGGATGTTGCCGATCTTGAACATCCACGAGGCCGTGCCGGGCCATTACGTTCAGCTCGTCTACGCGAACAGGTCGCCGAGCTTGATCAAGAGCATCTTCGGCAACGGCGCAATGATCGAGGGCTGGGCCGTGTACACCGAGCGCATGATGCTCGAGTCCGGCTACGGCGACGACAAGGCCGAGTTCTGGCTGATCTACTCGAAGTGGAACCTGCGCTCGGTCTGCAACACGATCCTCGACTACGGCGTGCACGTGCTCGACATGAGCGAGGCGGACGCGCGCGATCTGCTCGTGCGCCAGGCGTTCCAGACACCGCAGGAAGCGGCCGACAAATGGAAGCGCGTCCAGCGCACGAGCGTGCAGCTCACGAGCTACTTCTCGGGCTACGCCGCGATCTACGACTTGCGCGAGCGCTTCAAGCGCGAGCGCGGCGACGCGTTCGACTTGAAGCGCTTCCACGAGCAGTTCTTGAGCTACGGGAACGCGCCGGTCGCCGTGATCCGCGAGCTCATGGAGCAACCGGCGCCGCACTGAAGGCGGCGTTCGCGCCGACGCTACGCCCAAGGATCAGTACCAGCGGCTCGTGCCGATGCTCATGTAGCCGTAGTTGCCGACCGGCACGCCGACGCTGACGCCGACTCCAACGTTGCCCGAGCAGCCAGCGAGCGACAGCATCGAGACGAGCAGCGCAAACACGCTCGCGATTCGAATCGTTCTACGCATCACCGTTCTCCCGCTCATTGGGCCACCTTTTGGAGCACGAACAGCGCCCCGGTCGGATCGGTCACGAGCGCCATCGTGCCTTCGCGAAGCCGCGGCGACGCGGGCGCGATGACCGCGCCGCCGAGCGCCTCGAGGCGCCCCATCGCGGCAACGGGATCGTCGACACCGAAGTACGTGAGCCAAACCGGCTTCGCGTCGGTCGGGTTCTTCAGCAGTCCGGCGCGATTCTTACCGCCCTGAGTCAGCATCGTGTACTGACCGCCGCGCCGCGAGATCGTGCTCGGCTCATAACCGACGACGTCGCGGTAGAACTGCGCGGCCGCGTCCGTGTCGTTCGCAAGCAGCTCGGTCCAGACGACGCGGCCTAAACCGGGCGACGTCGTCGCGTCGTCGGGATCGCCGATGCGGCTTTGTGCGAGCCCGATCACGGCGCCCTGCGGGTCGATGATCGCCGCGACGCGGCCGAAGGTCACGTCGCGCGCAGGAACGACAACCGTCGCGCCGCCCGAGGACGCGATCGAGATCGCGCTGTCGACGTTGCCCACCGACACGTACGGCAACCAACGCGAGAGCCTCTGCGCGCGGTTCTTCGACTTCACCTCGACGATGCCCGCGACGTAGACGTCGCCCAAGCGGGCGAGCATATAGCGCCCGCCCTTGCCGCTCGAATGCTCGAACGTCCAGCCGAACAGCGCGCCGTAGAACGCGCGCGTGGCATCTAGATCGTCCGTGATCAGATCGTTCCAGATCACTTTGCCGGTCAGCGGCGTCGCCGAGAACTTCATTCCGGACAGGTCGGCTTTGCCCGCGCCGGCCGGATACGAGGCAAGCGCGAGCCCGAGCGCCGCGATTGAAACGGCGAGCGCCGCCCAATGTCGCGGCCGCCTACGTGACGATATCTGCATCTTGAGAACTCCCTTTGTCTTGCGATCTCTCATCCGTCAATCGCCGTGGCGAACTCCGCGGCATCGCTGTGTCGTCGGGTATGACGAACCGAGTATAGACGTGGAAGCCGCAAGCGAGCCGCTACTCGACACGTCCCGCGCTCAACGCCAAGGGAGCCCGAATACCCTATAATCGGATTCCTTTTTCGACGGGGCTTGCACTTGGCGAAGATAGTCGGTGGCATCGCGGTTTCGCACACGCCTGCGATCGCGTTCGCCGTGGACACACAAAAGGCCGACGATCCGGTCTGGGCGCCGATCTTCGAGGGCTTCGCGCCGGTGCGGAAATGGCTCGCCGAGAAGAAGCCGGACGTGCTGTTCTTCGTCTACAACGACCATGTAACTTCGTTCTTCTTCGATCATTACTCGGCCTTCACGCTCGGGTTCTCGGAGACGTTCCCCGTCGCCGACGAAGGTGGCGGACCGCGGCCGCTCCCTGCGCTCAAGGGTCATCCCGCACTCGCGCAGCACATCGCGAACGGGCTTCTCGCGGACCAGTTCGACCTGTCGTTCTTTCAAGCGCGAGGCCTCGACCACGGCGTGTTCTCGCCGCTGTCGATGGTGATGCCGCACGAGCGCGAGTGGCCCACGGCTATCGTGCCGTTGCAGGTCGGCGTTCTGCAGTTTCCGATTCCGACCGCGCGGCGCTGCTTCGCGCTCGGCCGGTCGGTGCGCAAAGCGATCTTGAGCTTCCCGGAGAAGATCAAAGTCGCCGTGGTGGGGTCCGGCGGTCTCTCGCACCAAGTCAGCGGCGGGCGCGCGGGCTTCAACAACACGAAGTGGGACATGGAGTTCCTCGATCTGCTCGAGAAGGACCCGCAGAAGCTCACCGAGCTGTCCATCTCGGATTTCGCGAAGCGCGGCGGCATCGAGGGCGCGGAAGTCGTCATGTGGCTCGTCATGCGCGGCGCACTGACGCCTCAAGTGCGCAAGGTGCACCAGTCGTACTGCCTCCAGTCGATGACGGCGACGGCGACGGTGGTCTACGAGGATCTCGCGGAGGACGACGCCGAGGAGACGCCCGACGCGTACCAGGCCAGGGCCAAGAGAGAGTACGGCGGTCTGGCGACGCTCGAAGGCTCCTATCCGTTCACGTTCGATCTGAGCAGCCGGGCGTACCGCCTCAACAAGTATCTGCACGGAATCATCCAACCCGAGCTTCGCGGCCGGTTCCTCTACGATCGCGAAGGCTCGTATGAGCGCGGCCGTCTCACGGAAGAAGAGAAGGAGATGCTGCGCAAGCTCGATTGGCGCGCGCTCATCCGCTACGGCGTCATCTTCTTCATTCTCGAGAAGTTAGCCGCGGCCGTCGGCGTGCCGAATCAGGCCATCTACGCCGCGATGCGCGGAGAGTCGCTCGAGGCTTTTCAGAAGACCCGCAAGACTCAGGTGCTGTACTCGGTCGCGGGCACACATGCACGCAAGAAAGAATTCCAAGAAGTGAGGCCTCGTTAGGAGCGACCCGTCATGCCAACGATCAAAGACGTTTCCATCATCGACTCGAACAAAGCCAAGGCCGTATCGGTCAAGTCGGGGCTCGAACGGGACGATTTGCAGCCCGAGCGTCTGCGGCTCGAAGAACCTGACCGTCTACCGGCGAACGGTCCTCAAGGGCCGGCAGCTCGCGGTCGACGCGGGCAAGGACTATCACCTGATCTACGTGATGCAGGGATCGGGCGACAGCGTCGAGTTCAAGGGCAAGTCGCACGCGGCCGAGGAAGGCGCGGGCGTGCTGATCGTGCCGGGCGAGTCGGCGAAGTTCGACGCGAAGGGCTCGGACCTCGAGCTGTTGCACATGATCACTCCGAAGCCGCCGGCGGCGGTCGAAGCCGGCCTGCCCGGCGGGCCAGGATATTTCTTCAATCGGCAAACGCTGCGCCGCCTGTCCGACGCGAGCGGCGGGCGCGTGCGCCGTTTCTGCGCCGAGTCGAGCGTGAAGCTCACCGACGGCAGCCGGCTCACGCCGACGAACGCGATCCAGGCCGGCGAGATGCACTACAAGGAAGGCGGCGGCTCGCCTTACCACATGCACAAGGGCACGGACGCCAATCCAGACGGCGCCGCTCACTGCTACATGACGTTCAAAGGCCGAGGCAAGGTCGACGTCGGCGAGACGTCGCAGGAGATCGAGCCCGGCACGCTCGTCTACTTCCCGCCCGGCGTGCCGCACCGGCTCAGCGCGCACGGCGGCACGCTCGACTACTTCGAGATTCAGGCCTGGCGGAGCTTCAAGACCACGATCTTGAGCAAAGAGGCTGCGAGCGGGCTCAAGTGGTTCTACGATCGCGCGAGCCCGGATGCGGCGCCCGTGGAGTGGAACCAGAGCTGAGGCTCGGTTCGCGAGAGATGGCGCGGCTCCCGCGCGACCCGTCACGTCTTGCGTATCTCTAGCAGCCGCCCGAGCCAGCGATCGGCGATCTTCTCCTGAACGGAGTTCTGACGCAGCCGCGCCCGCAAGTTCTCGAAGTCGACGCGATCGAGCTCTTGGTCCTGGTTGTAGCAGGAGTAGACGAAGTACTCTTTGCCGCTCGCGGGGTCGATCGTGCTTGCAGAGGCACTGCGCGCAGATGCCCTTCATCATGCATTGCATCGGCGAGTTGATCGAGCCGATCGCCGTGTGCCCGGGCTTCAGGTACGGCGCTAGGCGCCCGTGTCGCGCATCCTTGATCGCGGCCATCATGCGGTCGGAGCCGATCGCGATCAGATGATCGACCTCGTTCAGCGGAATCGGCGGCGGACCGAGCTCGCCTTTCGCGTACGCCTCGATCGCGTCGAGGATGTTGCCGACGCAGCTGCAAGTCCTGCGGCCGAGACGTGCGCGAGCGGCTGACGCCGGGCGCGCGATCGACGGCCCAGACGACGACGTCCGCCGCTGCTTCGACGTCCTCGACCTTGAATCGATCTTCGAGCGTTGCGGTAGCCCGCGAAGTAGATCACGCGATTGCCCGCCGCTCGCATCGCCTTGCCGATCGAGAACAGCACGGCGTTGCCGAGGCCGCCGCCCGCGAGCAATACCGTCTTGCCCGCGGGATCTCGGTCGGAGACCCGGTCGCGCCCATGACGACGATCCGATCGCCGGGTCTCCACTCGCGCGCAGAGGCGCGACGACGTGCCCATCTCGAGCGTGATCAGCGAGATCAGCCCGACGTCCTTGTCGACCCACGCGCCGGTCAGCGCGATGCCCTCGGTCGCGAGCACCGTGCCGTCGACCTGCGGCGCGCCGCTCTCGAAGCTCTGAGCTCGATAGAAACGGCCCGGCTCGAAGCGCTTCGCGGCCATCGGCGCGCGCGCGACGACCTCGATGATCGTGGGCGTGAGCCGCTTCACCGCGACGACGGTCGCGACGAGCAGATCGTCGAGGCGCGCAAACAGCGCGCGCAGCGAGGCGTCGCGCTCCGCCTGGCGGATCGGATCGGCCGCGCGGATCCGGCTTCGTGCAGCTTCACGACGCTCGGATAGCCGTCCTTCGCGCTCGCCATCGCCTTCACGACGTTGCCCGCGTAGACCGGATGGTTGTCGCCATAGAAGCTGATGAACTTGCCGTCCTTGCGATACGACGTCAGCGGCGCGGGCTTGCCGATTTTGGGCCACGTCGTGTCGTGCATCGGCTCGAGCGCGATCTCGCGTTCGATTCCAGCGCGGCTCGTAGCGCTGGAAGAACTTGCCGTCGGTCGCGAACGTGCCCGGGTGCTCCTGCTCGTAGATCGTGTTCGGCGACGTGCCGGCGGCGACGAACAGGCTGCGCAGCGGCACTTCGACCTCGGCCTCCTCGGCGGCGGTCGAACTCGGCGGACGTCGCGAGCTTGCTCGAAGCGCATCGCGCGCAGGTGACCGTGCTCGTCCGCGATCGCGGCGAGCGGATCCATGCCTCGGCCAGGCCGATCCCTTCCTCGAGGGCCTTGACGATCTCCTCGTGATTCTGTCGATACGCGGGCGACTGACTCGATGCTCTTGCGGTAGAACAGCGTGACGCCGCCCCAGCGATCGATCAGCGGCTGAAAGTTCGGCTCTTCGCCGCGCCGCGGCCGCGCGGCGTCGCTCCTCGCGCATTGCGCGACCGTGCCCGAGGAACTCGTCGAGAATCTCCGAGCTCTTCCTCGTCGAAGTCGCGGCGCAGCGCCGACTCGTCGCCGGCCAGCGCAGAGTCGCTCGTAGCGCTCGAGCAGCTTTTCGACCTGCATCGGGTAGTAGGCCATGAGCTCCGTCGCCGTATCGATCGCGGTCAAACCGCCGCCGACGACGCCGGCCGGCAGCCGCACCTGCAGATTCGCGAGCGACGACACCTTCGCGGCGCCGGTCAGCTGCAGGGCCATCAGAGAAATCGGACGCCTTGCGGATCCCGCGCATCAGGTTGTTCTTGATGTCGATGATCGTCGGCTTGCCCGCGCCTGTCGCGATCGCGATGTGATCGAAGCCGAGCTCCCACGCGTCCTCGATCGTCAAGCGTTCCGCCGAAACGCACGCCGCCGTAGCAGCGGAAGCTCGCGCGGCGCGCGAGGTAGCAGGTAGATGACCTTCAGGAAATTCTTGTCCCAACGAACGGTGATGCCGTACTCGGCGACGCCGCCGAAGCCCGGCGAGCATTCGCTTGTCGAGCTCCTCGTAGAGCGCTCGAAAATCTTTGATCGGCTTCGGCGGATGCTCGCCGTCGCCGAGGAGCTCGGCAGGCAGCGGCTCGATCTTCAGCGCGTCGATGCCGACGACGCCGAACCCTTCGTTCAGAAGATAGTGCGCGAGCGTGTAGCCCGCCGGCCCGAGACCCACGACGAGCGCGTTCGTGCCGTGATACGGCAACGCGTAGGGACGGCGCACGTTCAGCGGATTCCAGCGCGTCAGCAGGCTGTAGATCTCGAAACCGTACGGCATGAACAGCACGTCGGTCAGCACGTTCGTCTCGATCTGCGGGATGTCGACGGGCTCCGTCTTTTGATAGATGCAGCCCTTCATGCAGTCGTTGCAGATGCGGTGCCCGGTGCCCGCGCACATCGGGTTGTCGATCACGATCAGCGCGAGCGCGCCGATGTTGTCGCCCTGCCGCTTGACGAGGTGCATCTCGGAGATCTTCTCTTCGAGCGGGCAGCCCGTGATCTTGACGCCGAGCGGATTGACCTTGTAGCGTCCCGTCCTTGCGGTTGCGCATGCCCTTCGAGCACGAGTCCGTGTCGCGGTCGTGGCAATAGATGCAGTGATCGATCTCGTAGAGGATTGCCGCATCTCGTGGCGTCGTCGGTGAGCGCGAATCCGTCGCGCCGGCGGCGTGCCGCGGCGCGTCCTTTCCAGACCGCGTAGCCGTCGCGCGTCTCGGTCTCGTGAGGCACGAGACGCGTCGAAGTCCCGCTTCTCGGGCTCCTTGAAGCTGACCCATGTCGCGACCGACGCGCGCAGCTCCGGATCGGTCTTCGCGAGATGAGCGAAAGCGGCGGATGACTCTCGAGAAGTGCCTCGACGAACTCGCGATCGCCCGCGCGCGCGCACGCGCCCGCGAAGACGACGGCGCGCGCGGTCGTCGGCACAGAAGCCGTCGCGCGCAGCTCCTGAACGGCCGCGCTAGCGTCGCCGCCCGAGCCCGTCGCGAGCGCGTTCGACCAGCCGAGCAGCCGCGCGGCTACGGTCGCGATCCGCCGCTCCTCGTCGCGATCGTCAGCGACGTCCGGAAACCGCAACGGATGAGCAGATCGACGGCGGAGCGGACGGCGGCCGCGTCCCAGTCGTGAGCGCGACGCCCGCGAAGTGTTTTTCGAGCTCGCCGACGATCTCCGACCGAAACACGAAGACCGTGTCGAGCTCGCGCCGCACGGCTTCACGTTGCCGCTCGCGATCCGCCTACACGCCGAAGAGCCGTGCGACGAAGTCGCCGACGTGCGGCGCCAACCGGACGAGCAGATCGGACACGGCGACGTCGGCGCCATGCCTTCGCCGAGCGTGGTTCGATAGTGCTCGATACTCGCGGTGCAGGCTCGCGGACGCGCTCGGCGAGCTCACGCGACGAACGCATCGTGCAGGCGCTTCGAGTCCCTCGGGCCGATGGAGGTCCTCGTACCGGAAACCGGCAATGCCGAGCGTCAGGTGTGCTTCTCGGGCCACTAGGTCCGACTCGTCGTGGGCCGGACTCGTCGTCTTGGGCTAGGAGCAGGGACTCGCCGCGATCCGCCGCGTGCCCGCGACCGGGTCGTCGTCGTCCAGCGGCGGAGGTCCGAAGTGATCGTCCTCCGGTCGCAGCTTCGAGACGCGACAGAGGAGCCCGCGCAGCTGATACGTGCCCATCTGCGGATCGAACGGCCCGCGGTTGTCGGTCAGGAGGTTCGCGTTCGACTCCCAGATGCCGTAGTCGGGCCCCTCTCTCTCCGGGAACCACCAGCCGTGCTCGCAGTGGATCACGCGCGCGATCGATCTTCGTGGTCACGTTCGCGTTCTGCTTGATGCGGCCGCGGCGCGTCTCGATCAGCACCCATTCGCCGTGCTCGATGCCGAGCTTCGCGGCCGTGTCCGGGTGGATGTCGCAGAGCGGCTCGGGATGGCCCTTGCGGCAGAGCGGCAGCTGCCGATGCTCCGAGTTGAAGAACATCGGAATGCGGCCGCCGGTCGTCAGCACGAGGGGATACTCGTCGGCGATCTCCGGGCGTGCTGAGCGGGCTCTCGGGCGGCTCCTCGTAGTACGGCAGCGGCGCGTAGCCCATCTTCTCGAAGCGCGTCGAGTAGAGCTCGAGCTTACCGGTCGGCGTCTTGAAACCCTGCGTCTCGTACTTGCGGTACTTCTGCGGGACCAGGATCCAGCCTCGCTCGGTGAGGCCCCTGAAGTCCACCTTCTGGCCGCCGTTCTTCAGCATCTTGTCGAGCACTTCCTCGACCGGACTCCTGACAGACCGGCAGGTTCATGCGGCGCGCGAGCTCGACGAAGATCTCCTCGTCCGACTTGCACTCGCCGATCCGCACGGTCTGTTGGTTGCTCATCACGACGTTGCCCGCGATCGTCGGCAGCGCGCAGATCTGATTGAGCTCGGGCCAGGACGCCGCGGGCAACACGATGTCGGCGAGCTGCGCACTCGGCGTCATGAACAGATCCGCGCTGACCAAGAAGTCGAGCTTCATGAGCGCCTTGTAGACCAGGTTCGCGTTCGCGTACGTCGTAAGCGTGTTGTTGCCGAACACGAGGAACGCGCGCACGCGATACGGCTCGCCGTAGAGCATCGCGTCGATCAGCGACGGGATGTGGCAGGCCGGCAGATCGGCGCCCTCGGCGGAAGACAGCATCTTGTACTTGTCGTAGCCGAGCCTCTTCTTCTCGACCTCGGGATCGAGGTTCTCGATGAGGCTCGGGAAGCGGCCCGCGCCCTTCATGCCGAAGATCCAGCCGCCGGGCACGTCGATGTTGCCGGTGATCGCCGGGATCATCGACAGCGCGCGGATGGTCTGGATGCACTTCGGGCGTGTGCTCGATCGCGCAACCCCACTCGAGCATCGCGGGCTTGACCGTCGCGAACAGACGCGCGGCCGCACGAATCTTGTCGGCCGGCACCCACGTGATCGGCTCCGCCCACTCCGGCGTGAACTTGTGCACGTGCTCCGCGAGCTCCTTGAAGCCGTGCGTGTACTTCTCGCAGAAATCGTGATCGTAGAGGTCTTCCTCGATGATCACGTTCAGAAACGCGAGCCCGAGCGCGTCGTCGGTGCCGGGTCTGATCTGCAGCCAGATCTCGGACTTCTTCGCGCAGCACGGTTTCGCGCGGATCGATCGTGATCAAGCGCGGCTTGCTCAGCAGCGATTCGCGGACGTTGAAGCGTGTCTCGCCGTCGGGGCCCGAGTGCGGCGGATTGTGGCCCCAGTACATGATGAGCTCCGGCGGCGTGCCGCCGGTGAAGTCGCAGACGGGCAAGTCGCCCATCGTCTGGATGCAGGTGTTCACGCGCGGGTGGAAGCACTGCGCGAACCCGGGCTCGCACCAGTTCGGCGTGCCGAGCGCGTTGCCGAAGCGCGAGACCCAGCGGATGTGATGGCGGCCCGTGCCGGTGCCCATCGCGATCGACTCGGGACCGCTCTCGGCGCGGATCTTCAAGACCTTCTCGCTGATCTCGTCGAGCGCCTCGTCCCACGAGATGCGCTCCCACTTGCCGGAGCCGCGCGGACCGATGCGCCGCTGCGGGTATTTCAGGCGATCGGGGTGATAGACGAGCTGCGTGGTCGCGGCGCCGATCGGGCAGAGGTAGCCGTGATTCAGCGGACCTTCGGGATCGCCCTCGACCTTCGTGAGCTTGCCGTCCTTCGACGTGCATCAGCGTGCTGCAGCCACCGTGGCAGCTGCGGCAGACGCTCTTCAGGACCTTCTCGTTTCCCGCTACCGCCGTCTCTGCTGCGCTCACGTTCGCTTCCCCGCCCATTACGAAAGGTCGCCGTGCATCGATTTCACGGAGCTTATCAGAACGTTACCGGGCTAGCGATTAATCGGGGTCGCGCCTTATGATGTTCGGCTGATACCGAAACCTAGGACCGACGAGCCCGGTCCAATGGACTGCGGCTTAACAAAAGACAGCGGCCGCCGGCGACGGACCGGTCGCGATTAAACTCGGATCAGTATTCAAGGGGAAGGCTAGGCCTGATGGACAGACTCTACACGCTCGCGTTTTCGACGCTGCTTTACGGAATCGCGATCGCGATGAAATTCACTGCGTGGCGTCATCCTGCGTTTCGCGAGCGTCTCAAGGAGCAGAACGTCATCGGTCAGATTCGCGTGAAAGCCGGGCCGGGCCGCTACTACGTCATCGAGAACGGCAAGGTCTCCTCACGATCCGGCATCCATCCGAATCCGGATGTCGTCGTCACCGTGAAGAGCGCGCGGCTCGGCTTGCAGATCTTTACGCATCCGAACGACCAGCTCGGCAGGATCAACGCGGCCAAGAGCTTCAGCATGACGCTCGACGGACCGCAGGACAAAGCGATCTGGTTCATGTTCACGCTCGAGTCGATGATGCAGGCCGGTTGGCGCTATGGCGTCGACGGGGGCAACGGCGAGACGCGATACGTGAACATGGCGAACGGCGGCCCGCTGTTCGTCTACGTCAAGGACGACAAGATCATCCGGATGACTCCGATCGACTTCGACGATCGCGACCCCCAACCCTGGACCATCAAAGCGAAGGGCAAGGAGTTCACGCCGCCGCGTAGGACTTCGCTCGCGCCGCACGGCCAGACCGTCAAGTCGACGATCTATTCGCCGGACCGGATTCTCTACCCGATGAAGCGCGTCGACTTCGATCCGAACGGCGAGCGCAATCCGCAGAACCGCGGCGTCTCGGGCTACGAGCGAATCAGCTGGGACGAGGCGCTCGACATCGTCGCGACCGAGATCAAGCGGCAGAAGACCGTGCACGGCAACGGCGCGATCGCGTGCAGCCACCCGTCACATCACGCGTGGGGCAACATCGGCTACTACCTGAGCGCGCTTCGCAAGTTCGAGAACGCGGTCGGCATGACCGAGGTGCATCACAACCCCGACAGCTGGGAAGGCTGGTACTGGGGCGCGACGCATCACTGGGGCGGCTCGATGCGCGTCGGCCAGTCGGAGACCTACGGCACCGTCGAGGACTGTCTCAAGGAAGCCGAGATGGTCGTGTTCTGGTCGAGCAACCCGGAGTCGAACAGCGGCGCGTACGGCGCGCTCGAGGGCACGATCCGGCGGCAGTGGCTCAAGGAAGCCGGCATCAAGCTCGTCCACATCGACCCGTACTACAACGACTCGATTCAGCTCCTGGGCGGCAAGTGGATCGCGCCGCGCCCGACGTCGAGCCCGGCGCTCGCGCTCGCGATCGCGTACGTCTGGATCACCGAGGGCACCTACGACAAGCAGTACGTCGAGACGCACACGCACGGCTTCGAGAAGTGGCGCGACTACGTGCTCGGCAAGACCGACGGCATCCCGAAGTCGCCCGAGTGGCAGGAAGCCGAGACCTCCGTGCCCGCGAGCGACGTGCGCGCGCTCGCGCGCGAGTGGGGGCGCAAGAAGACCTATCTCGGCGCGGGCGCCTGGGGCAACGGCCACGGCGGCGCGTGCCGCAACGCGACCGGCATTCAGTGGGCGCGCACGATGGTGTGCCTGATCGCGATGCAGGGGCTCGGCAAGCCCGGCGTCAACATGGGCAACCTCCAGTGGGGCACGCCGCTCGATTTCAACTTCTATTTCCCGGGCTACGCCGAAGGCGGCATGTCGGGCGACTACAGCCACACCGCGATGGGCGTGACGCTCTACCAGCGCATGCCGCAGTTGCCGTCGATCAACACGAACACGCAGATCATTCCGCGGATGCAGCTGCCCGAGGCCATCATGGACGGCAAAGCGGAAGGCTATCTGTGGAACGGCTCGAGCATCGAGGCGCAGTTTCAGAAGATCACGTATCCGAAGCCCGGGTTCTCGCCCGTGCACATGCTCTGGAAGTACGGCGGCTCGCTGGTCGCGTCGATGCCCGACAGCAACCGCTACATCAACATGTTCCGGCACCCGAATCTCGAGTTCCTCGTGAGCCAGAACATCTGGATGCACGGCGACACGAAGTTCGCGGACATCATCCTGCCGGCCTGCACGAACTACGAGAGATACGACATCAGCGAATGGGCGGGCCTCGGCGGCTACGCGCATCACGGCGAGCAGCAGCTCAACCATCGCGTGATCACGTTCCAGCACAAGTGCATCGAGCCGCTCGGCGAATCGAAGTCGGATTTCTGGATCTTCCAGAAGGTCTGCGAGCGGCTCGATCTCGCGGCCTATTTCACCGAAGGCGTCGGCGAGCTCGGCTGGGTCAAACGGCAATTCGACGGCTCGGATCTGCCGAAATACATCTCGTGGAAGGAGTTCGTCCGCAAGGGCTACTTCGTGGTCCCGACCGAGAAGGAGGAGCAGCGCGCGCCGCTCTCGTGGAACTGGTTCTATGAGGGCAGAAAGAAGGACGTGCCCGAGCCGATGCCGCTGCCGTCGGATTACTCGCAGGGCTACTCTGAACGGCCTGCAAACGCAGAGCGGCAAGATCGAGTTCGAGTGCGAGAGCCTGAAGCGCTTCGATCCGAACAGTGAGGAGCGGCCGCCGATCGCGAAGTACGACGCGGCCGGCGGAGTTCCCGAACGGCAAAGGCTTCGAGGACTTTCCGTTGCAGCTCATCTCGCCGCATCCGCGCTTCTCGTTCCACACGCAGATGGACGGCAAGGACAGCTTCTTGAACGACATCCCGGATCATCGGGTGCTCGTCGACGGCTACTACTACTGGGTGCTGCGCATCCATCCCGACGACGCGAAGGCGCGCGGGATTCGCGACAACGATCTGGTTCGTCTCCACAACGCGCGCGGCTCGGTGATCTGCGCGGCCAAGGTCACGCAGCGGATGCTCAGGGGCGTCGTGCACTCGTACGCCTCCTCGGGCGTCTACGATCCGGTTGGCGAGCCCGGCAAGTCGGCAGACCGCGGCGGCTGCGTGAATTTGTTGTCGTCGAAGAAGTCGCAGATCAGCAAGGGCCACTCGATGAGCGCGAGCTGCTGCTTGATCCAGGTGGAGCGATGGAAAGTCGGCGAGATGTCGCTGCCGGATGAGCAGGAAGAGACCGGACGAGAACAAACCAAGGAAGAACGAGAGTCGCGGTCGCCTGACCGCGCCGGAACGACAGCAAATGAAGAAGTGGAATCTCATCGTCGACGTCGCGAAGTGCACGAACTGCAATTGCTGCACGCTCGCGAATCAGGACGAGCACGTCGGCAACGAGTTCGAAGGCTATTCGGCGCCGATGCCCCGCCACCAGCATCGTTGGATCGACATCCGCAGCCGCGAGCGCGGCTCGGGTCCGCTCATGGACGTCGCGTATCTGCCCGTGATGTGCCAGCACTGCGACGACGCGCCGTGCATCGCGGCGGCGAAGAACGGAGCGGTGACGAAGCGCGACGACGGGATCGTCCATATCGACCCCGTCAAGGCGAAGGGCCAGAAGGCCATCGCCGACGCGTGCCCGTACGGCGCGATTCGCTGGAACGAAGATCTGCAGCTGCCGCAGCACTGGTTCTTCGACGCGCATTTGCTCGACCGCGGCTGGAAGGAGCCGCGCTGCGCGCAGGTGTGCGCGACGGGCGCGCTCAAAGCCGTCAAGGTCACCGACGACGAGATGGCCGAGATCAAGTCGCGCGAGGGCTTGAGCGAGCTGCAACCGGAGTCGGCGACGAAGCCGCGCGTCCACTACAAGAATCTTCATCGCTACACACGCGAGTTCGTCGGCGGCACGATCGTCAAGACCGTTGCCGCGCGTCACCGATTGCGTCGCCGATGCGCGAGTCAAGCTCGAACGGTCGGGAAACGTCGTCGGCGAGGCGACTACCGACGCGTTCGGCGAGTTCAAGATCGACGGGCTCGAACCCGACAGCGGACGTTATCGCGTCGTGATCGAGGTCGAAGGCCGCGTGACGAAGCGGCTCGACGTCGATCTCGGCAAGAGTGTTTACCTCGGCAGAATCGACCTGGCGGCTTGACGCACGCGACAGCTGGCGGTTCGCTGCCGCGTCCGGCTGCGAGTACAATTCGCGTTCGCGATTCAACCGGGCGCGCTTTCGCGCGCGGCGCGTCGCGAACCGACGGAGCCTTGACGATGACCCAGTCGATCTTTCGCGCCGGCGTTTGCACTGCCCTGCTGCTCGCCGCCGCAACGACCTGCCTCGCCGATCCCGCTCCTTCCTTCAACGCGTCCGGCGAGCTCGAGCGGCCCGCCGACTACCGCGAGTGGATCTACCTCACGACCGGCCTCGACATGTTCTACGGCCCGGTCGCCGCCGCGATGCGTCGTGACGGCGGCTCGGTGTTCTCGAACATTTACGTTACAGCCGATGCGTACCGGGAGTTCATGCGCTCCGGCAAGTGGCCCGAGAAGACGATGTTCATTCTCGAGGCGCGCCGCGCGGAGACGGCCGCGTCGATCGACAACGTCGGTAAGTCGCAAGGCCCGTTGATCGCGATCGAGGCGTCCGTGAAGGACACCGCGCGCTTCGGCAAGAACGAGGGCAGCAACGGCTGGGGCTATTTCGCGTTCGACGGGCCGAACGGCCCCAAGGCTTCGGCGGCCGCGCTACCGACCAGCGCTGCGTGCTACTCGTGCCACGCGCAGAACACGGCGGTCGATAACACGTTCGTGCAGTACTACCCGACGCTGTTCGAGGTTGCGAAGCGCCTCGGCACGGTCAAGCCAACCTACGACCCAGCTCACAAGCTCTAGCGCGCGAACGGGCTACGCTGTCGTCCGCCTCCGGCCGCCGAATGTCGAACCCATCCTCCCATGAGTGAGCAACGCTCTTTGACCCGCGCGACGATCGGCGCGCTCGGCGTCGTCTACGGCGACATCGGCACGAGCCCGCTCTACGCTCTCAAGGGAGCGACGGACGCCGCGGGCGGTGCGACCGACGCCGCAACCGTGCTCGGCGTGCTGTCGCTGATCTCCTGGAGCCTGTTCCTCGTCATCACGCTGAAGTACATCGTGCTGATCCTGCGCTCCGACAACGCGGGCGAAGGCGGCGTGCTCTCGCTGCTCGCTCTCGTGCAGCAGAAGCTCGGCACGACGAGCGTCTGGGCCGGCCGGTTCGTCGGCGATCGCGGCGCTCGGCACCGCGCTGTTCTACTGCGACGCGCTGATCACGCCCGCGATCTCGGTGCTTTCGGCCGTCGAAGGCCTCGAGATCTTGAATCCCGAGCTCGACAGCGCGGTGGTGCCCGTCACCGTCGTGATCATCACGGCGCTGTTCATGTTCCAGCGCCGCGGCACCGCGCGCGTCGGCGGAATGTTCGGGCCGATCATGGTGGTCTGGTTCGCGACGCTCGGTGTGCTCGGCGTGCTGTCGATCGTGCGCGAGCCGCGCGTGCTCGAGGCGCTGTTCCCGGGCTTCGGGATCGCGCTGCTCGCGCGTCATCCGCGGCCTCGCGCTCGCGATCCTCGGCGCCGTGTTCCTCGCGCTGACGGGCGGCGAGGCGCTCTACGCCGACATGGGTCACTTCGGCAAGAAGCCCGTCCGGCTCGCGTGGTTCCTGCTCGTCTGGCCCGGTCTGCTGCTGAACTACTTCGGCCAAGGCGCCCTGCTGCTCGGCGCCACGAGCCCGATCAAGATTCCATTCTTCTCGCTCGCGACGGGCTCGGCGCTGCCGTTCCTCGTGCTGCTCGCGACGGCCGCGACGATCATCGCGTCGCAGGCGAACATCTCGGGCGCGTTCTCGCTCACGCGCCAGGCCGTGCAGCTCGACCTGCTGCCGCGCGTGACGATCCTGCAAACCTCGTCGGACGAGCGCGGCCAGATCTACGTGCCGGTCGTGAACGCGCTGATGTTCGTCGCGGTCACGGGCTTCGTGCTGGCGTTCCGGTCGTCGGACGCGTTGATGGGAGCCTACGGCGCGGCGGTGATCGGCACGATGGCGATCACGACGATGCTCGGCGCGGTCGTCGCGCGCACGTCGTGGGGTTGGCCCGCGTGGAAGATCGCCGTGTCGTTCGGCGTGTTCCTATTCCTCGACCTCGCGTTCATCGCGGGCAACGCGACGAAGATCCCGAGCGGCGGCTGGGTACCGCTGTTGCTCGCGGCGATCATGTTCATGGGCTTCGAGACGTGGCGCGACGGCCGCGCGCGGCTGCGCCGGGCGCTACAGCGCCGCGCCGTGCCGTGGACGGAGCTGCCGAAGCTGCTCGCGGGCGCGACGAAGGTACCCGGCACGGCCGTGTTCCTCGTGAGCCACAGCGGCTTCGTACCGACGGCGCTGCTGCGCAACCTCGAGCACAACCACGTCTACCACGAGCACATCGTGATCCTGAATCTCGAGGTGCTGCGCAGCCCGCGGCACGATCGCGCGTCGCGCGCCTGGGTCGAGGAGCTCATGCCGAACGTGCACGCCGTGCGCGCGCGCTTCGGCTTCATGGAGACGCCGGACGTGAGCGAGGCCCTGCGCGGTGCGCGTCAGCGCGGGCTGCGCGTGGTCGAGTCCGATTGCACGTTCTTCCTGGGCTGGCACCTCGTCCGGGCGCTGCCGCGTCCGGGCTTCGCGGGCTGGCGCGCGCACGTGTTCGCGTACCTGCAGCGCCGCGGCGCACAGGCCGCCGAGTTCTTCCGCATGCCGACGCGGCGCGTCGTCGTGCTCGCCACCGAAATCGAGATCTGACCTCCGCGTTTATCGCAACGGCCGGAGCCCCGACTAGCGGCTTCTCTCCAGGAACCCTCTGCCTTCGAATATCGCAGGTCTAGCCTTTTCGATTCGAGCCACCCGGGTCGCCGACTGCTTGGCCGCGGCAAAGTGGTAGAGGTAACTCCTCTGCCGCCCCGGTGTCAGCGCCTCGAAGGCTCGCTTGAAACGCGGGTCGCTTCGGAAACGTTCCGTCAGCTCCTCGGGAACCGGAAAATCCGAGGTCTTCCTCGGCTTCATCCGCAGCCCGGCCTTCTCGACTGCGATGGCCTCGCGCACGTAGGCCTTGATGGTCGCCGCCTTCGCCTTGATGTCCTTCGCGCTGGTGAACTTCATCACGCGCCCGGCCTGCACCTGGCCGAGCTGCACCAGCACCTTCTTGGGGTCCTTCGAGCAGGGCGCCTTGGAAGAAGCCCAGCGCGAAGTACTCTTTGAAGCCCTGCAGAATGACGACGTTCTTCCCGTCCACGGTGTAGGTGGGCTTACCCCACTTGCGCTCCTCCTTCATCGCCGAGCCGGCGAGCACTCGCCGCATCTCCGCGATCTCCGCCGCCCACCGCTCTCGATACGCCATCTCCATGCCACGCACCACCCTCCACCATCATTCTACCGAGTCCATGGCGCTCGCTCGCACAACGCGGCGCACGTGCGAGCCCAATTCCGAACGGCTACGCTAGGCGCATGACGAAGACGCCGACGGCCGAGCTCTGGATCAAAGTGAACCTCCCCGGCATCGGCCAGATCGGCCCCGGCAAGATCAATCTGCTGCGCCAGATCCGCTCGCAAGAGTCGATCTCGGGCGCCGCTCGCGCGATGAAGATGTCGTATCGGCGCGCGTGGTTGCTCGTAGACGAGCTCAACAAGCTGTTCGCGAAACCGCTCGTCGCGACATGGGCCGGCGGCAAATCGCGCGGCGGCGCATCGCTCACGAAGCTCGGCGAGCAGCTGATCGAGAATTACGATACCGTCGTCGAGCGCGCGATGCGCGCGAATCAAACCGTGCTCAGCGAGATCGCGCGCAGCGTAAACGGCGGCGCGGACGCGGAGCATTGAGCGGCGCACGCCGAACCGACTACTTTCCGAGAGGACGGACATGCTCTACATCGTGCAATTCGAAGACAAGCCGAACGTCAAAGAGATCCGCGACAAGCTGTTCGCGGCGCATCTGAAGTTTCTCGACGACAACAAGGATCGCGTGCTCGTGCCGGGCTCACTGCGCGAGATCCCGAGCGACAAGCCGCTCGGCGGCCTGTGGATCATCGAGGCAAAGGACGAAGCCGAGGTGCGCGAGATCTTCAAGGACGATCCGTTCTGGACGAACGGCTTGCGCGCGACCGTCCGCATCAACCGCTGGCACAAAGCGTTCCCCGACCGCAAAGTCCCGATCTGACGGCGGCGCGGCGCTCGCCGCGCTCCCGCTCGAGGCTCCACTTGATGCAGCAGATTCTCGTCTACAGCGACTCGCTCTCGTGGGGCATCGTGCCGAACACGCGCAAGCGGCTCGGCTTCGCGGAGCGCTGGCCCGGCGTGATGGAGGATCATCTAATCCGCGCCGGCCGCAGCGTGCGCGTGATCGAGGATTGCCTCAATGGCCGGCGCACTGTCTGGGAGGATCCGTTCAAGCCCGGGCGCAACGGCCTCACGGGGCTCCAGCAGCGGATCGAGGTGAGCTCGCCGCTCGCGCTCGTCGTGCTGCTGCTCGGCACGAACGACTTCCAATCGACGCACTCGTACAACGCGTGGCACTCCGCACAAGGCGTCGCGACACTCGTGCGCGCGATCCGCACGGCGCCGATCGAGCCCGGCATGCCGGTGCCCGAGATCCTGATCGTCGCGCCGCCCCCGGCGCGCACCGCGAAGGGCGCGATGGCGCCGAAGTTCGAGGGCGCGGACGTCAAGAGCAAGGGGCTCGCGGAGGCATTGGCCGACGTCGCGACCGAGCTCGGCTGTCCGTTCTTCGACGCCGGGCGCGTCGTGACGACCAGCGCGGTCGACGGCGTGCACCTCGACGCGGATCAGCACCTCGTGCTCGCTCACGAGCTCGCGAAGGCGGTCGCCGTGCTGCTCGATCGAGCCGCCACCGCGGCGCGCTGAGACGGCGGATGTTTCTGGGCTTCATCGTGTTCGCCGCGATTGTCGCGGCCGCGCTCTGGTTCGTCTCGACGTACAACTACCTCGTCGCGACGAAGCAGCGCGTCGCGCGCGCATGGGCGAACCTCGACGTCCCGGTGCGCGAGCGTCACGACGAGCTGCCGCGGCTCGTCGAGATTTGCGCGAAGTACCTACGCAACGACCAAGCCGCGCTCGACCGCGTGCTCGAGGCGCGCACCGCGATCTTTGCCGCGCGCCACTCGTTCGACCCCGCCGTGCTCGGCCGTGCGGAGATCGACCTGCGCCGCGAGCTCGGCACGCTGCTGTCACTCGCGGAAGGCGATCGCGAGCTCGCCGCGGACAAGCACTTCGGGATCCTGAGCCGGCGTCTGGCGGAGATCGGCGAGCAGATCGGCGAGCGCCGCAAGCTCTACAACGACGCGGTCAACGAGAACAACATCGCGATCGAGCAGTTCCCGGGGCGCTGGGTCGCGGGGATCGGCGCGTTTAGGACATTCGAGCCGCTCGACTTCTAGTCGA
This sequence comes from uncultured Gammaproteobacteria bacterium, assembly GCA_963841645.1. Lineage (GTDB taxonomy): Bacteria > Pseudomonadota > Gammaproteobacteria > Steroidobacterales > Rariloculaceae > FEN-1219. The sequence goes on from CAWJDS010000007.1 coordinate 74,256, forward strand.
TTCGCGGCCGGGGGATTGCATTCGCTTCCGCGGGTCGATTCGCTTTCGGGGCTCACTCGATTCCGAGCGACGCCTTGATCGCGGCGAGCGCGCGCTCGAGCTCGTCGACGCGACGCTCGAGCGTGGCGAACGCGTCGTCGCGAGCCGCGCGGGGCGGTTCGCGCGCCGGCAGCTCCGCGTCCTGCGCCACCGACTCCACCGGACCGCCGAAGAGATGCGCGTACGCGTGGTCCTTGCGCCGCGGCTCGCGCGGCAGCCGCGCGACGAACGGCCCGTCGCTGCGCGTGAGCAGCGACTCGAGCGCGGCGTCGACCTCGGCGACGTCCGCGAACTCGTGGAGCCGGCCGCTGTGCGCCCTGAGCTCCCCTGGAGTCTGCGGACCGCGCAGCAACAGCAGGCAGATCACGGCGAACTCGGCGGGCGTGAGCTGGATCACCGCGAACTGCGTATTGCAGAAGCGTTGCTGGTACTTGTCGACGCGCGAGCCGAAGTTCTGGACCATCACGTGCCGCGCGGCGACGAGGTCGTTGACGGCGTGCTGCACCGCGCCCGCATCGAGCGTCAGCACGGGATCGCGGCTCGACTTCTGGTTGCAGGCGTTGGTCAGCGCATTCAGCGACAGCGGGTACTGATCCGGCGTCAGGATCGACTTTTCCATGAGGCAGCCGATCACACGCGCCTCTACGCTCGAGAATCGAACGTCCACGCCCAAGCTCCCTGCTGACCCTCGGAGCGGCGCACGATACCAGAACCTCGAGCTAGCGACGTCTCGCGAGCGCGCGCAGCACCACGAGCAGCACGGCGCCGGCGGCCAGCACCGCGACGCCGACGACCGCACCGGTGCGAACGTACGCGACACTCGACCAAAACACGTAGATGCTGCTCGCGATGAACGCGAGCGGCACGTACGGGTAGAGCGGCACTCGGAACGGCCGTTCCGCATCGGGATAGCGACGGCGCAGCACGAACAGCGCGACACCGCTCATCGTGAGGAACAACCAATAGACCGGCGAGAGGTAGTCGACCATCGTCGCGAAGCCGCCGCGCGTGTATGTGCCGAGCGCGACGAGCGCGAGCGACACGATGCTGATTGCGACGATCGCGCGGTACGGCGTGCCGCGCTCGGCGTGCCAATGGCGCAGGTGGAACAACGACTCCGTGTCGCGCGCGGCCGCATACGTCGTGCGCGCGCCCGCGATGAAGATCGCGTTCATCGACGTGATCGACGTGACGGCCACCACGGCCACGATTGCAATCTCGCCCGGGACACCGAGCACGTTGCGCATCAGGTCCGCGCCCGGCGCGTTGCTCGCGACGAAAGCGTCGCGCCCGAGCCCGCGCAGGAACGCCCAGTTCACGAGCAAGTAGAGCGTCGTCACGACGCTCATGCCGAGCACGAGCGCGCGCCGCATGCCGCGCTCCCGATCCCGCATCTCGGCCGACAGCGTCGCGGCGTCGCTCCAGCCTCCGTAAGCGAGGAAAACGTAGACGAGCGCGGCGCCCACCGAGATCGTCGAGAACGCGGGCGCGGGTGTCGCGCTCGAGCCCGCGCTGGCTAAGGCCGCGGCGCTCGGCGCGGCCGCAGTGCCGGCCGTCGCGAGCCAGAGTCCCGCGCCACCGACGACGAGCAGCCCGGCGATCACGACGAACATCAACGCGAGTTGCGTGCCGATTCCGAAGCGCAATCCCGCGAGGTTCAGCGCCGCGAGCGCGACGATCGTCGCGGCCGCGATCGCCGCGCTGCCATAGGGGCCGACGTCCGCGATCGCCGCGAGGTAGTCGCCGAAGCTGAACGCGAGCATCGCCATCGAGCCGGTATGGATCACCGCGAATCGCGACCACGCGAACAGGAACCCTGCCTCGGCTCCGTAGGCCTTGCGCAGGAAGAAGTAGTCGCCGCCGGGATCGGGGAACGCGGCCGCGAGCTCCGCGAAGCAGAGCGCGCCGGCGAGCGACATCGCGCCGCCGAACACCCAGAGCGCGAGCACTTCCGCGTCGGACGGCAAGTCGACGGCGGCCGCGAGAGGCGTGGATTTGAAGATGCCGGCGCCGATCACCATGCCGACGCAGACGGACACCGCGTGCGCGACGCCGAGCTGCCGGCGCGGCTTGACGTGCGCGCTCGGTGGCGCGCTCACCAAGGCGTCGCTAAGTTCGCCTTCTCGCTCTCGCACGCGGCGGCCGCGCGCTGCGCCTTGCCGCGCAGCGAGAACATCTCGGCGCGCGCGCTCGCGATGTCGGTCTCGAACTCGGGCGCGCCGTGCAGCGCCGCGACGAGCGCGCTCGCCGTCATACGGCCGCCTTCGATGTCGCTGTAGTAGTGCACGCCGCAGACGACGCGGCTCTCGCCGTACGCGCGCCCGCGCTGCACGATCGCGTCCGCGTGCGAGGGATCGATCTCCGCGAGCAGCAACGCATACAGCCAGCCGGTCGCCGCGTGACCCGAAGGATACGCGGGGCTCGCCGTGAGCTCGTCCGACGGCATGACGCAGATCGGGCCCTCATGCTCGGCGAACGGGCGCGGCCGCTTGAAGGCGTCCTTCGCCGCGCCGATCAGCGGAAACAGATCCGCCGACGAGCGCACGAGCACGCGCGTGAGGGCGGGCGCGTCGACCGACGAGAGATCGGCCCCGGCCGAGCAGCCGAAGTCTTCGAGCAGCGCCTTGAGATTGATCCGATCGTCGTTTGCTGCGAGCTGCCAGCGCGTGCCGTTCTCGAGCTTGCGCGTCTCTTCGAAGATTGCGGCGTCCGCGACCGCGAGCGGAGAACCCGCGGCGGGCGGCGGGGGCAAGAACAGGCGATAGTCCGGCAACCGCTGCTCGCCGAGGTAGCCGCCGAGCGGGGGCCTGCGCGAGACCTCGGACGGTCGCGGGCGCGCCGCCCGTCGCGGGTGCCGGCGCCTTCGCGGCCGGCGCGGCGCGCGAGGGCTGCGGATGCGGCGCGGCCTGCTGCGCCTCGGCGCTCGCGACCAGGGCGGCGATCAGCGCGCTCGCCGCAACGGTCGCGAGAAGGCGGAGACTCGCGTCCACATGAGGTCGCAACGTCATAGCGATCGGTCTCGGTTCTGAAAGCTGCGGCGATTGTGCCTCGCCGCCACGGCGGCCGCCAACTGTGCGCGCGTGCTGGCCGCGGCCGCGCGCGTGCGCTAGTGTCGGGCGCGCGCTCGACCGAGCGCGTGCACGGTGGGGAAGTCATGACGCGAATCGCGCTCGCGGTGCTGTTGCTCTCGATCGCAAGCGCGCTGCCCGCCGCGGCGCAGGCGCCCGACACCGTGCTCGTGAACGGAAAGATCGTCACGGTCGACGCGCGTTCGAGCGTGCAGGAAGCGCTCGCGATCCGCGACGGCAAGATCGCGGCTCTCGGCCGCAGCTCGGACGTTCGCAAGCTCGCGGGCCCGGCGACACGCATCGTCGACCTCGGCGGCCGCACCGTGATTCCGGGCCTGATCGACTCGCACCTGCACGCGATCCGCGCCGCGCTCTCGTTCACGAGCGAGGTGAACTGGATCGGCGCTCGCTCGCTGCCCGAGGCGCTGGCACGAATCGGCGCCGCGGCGCGCTCGCGCGAGCCCGGTGCGTGGCTGATCGTCGCGGGCGGCTGGAACGAGCTGCAGTTCGCGGAGCGGCGGCGGCCGACGCAGGCCGAGCTCGAGTCCGCGGCGCCCGGCAGCCCCGTCTACGTGCAGCTCGGCTACGGTTGGGCGCTGTTGACCGACGCGGGCCTCGCGAAGCTCGGAATCAAGAGCGACGCCGATCTCCCGGCCGGCGGCAAGCTCGAGCGCGACGCGTCGGGCAAGCCGACGGGTGCGATCACGGGCGGCAACAACGCGATCGTCGCGCTGTTCGACCGGCTGCCGCGGCCGACGTATCGCGCAGCAGGTCGACGGGCACGAAGGCGTTCTTCCGCGAGCTCAACCGGCTCGGGCTCACCGGGCGTCGTCGATCCCGGCGGCAACAACTTGTTCCCGAGCGACTACCAGGCGCTGTTCGACGTCTGGCGGCGCCGCGAGATGACCGTGCGCGTCGCGTACAGCTTGAACGGCCAGACCGCAGGCCATGAAATCGAGGAGCTCGCAGCAGCTCACGGAGCTCTTGCCGATGGGCTTCGGCGACGAGTACCTGCAGTTCAACGGTATCGGCGAGCGGATCACGCTCGCGATGAACAACAACCCTGCGCCGAGCGACGCCGACAAGGAGCGCTACTACGAGATCGCGAAGTGGGCGGCCGAGCGCGGGCTCGACGCTCACGATGCATTGGGGGCCCGATGCGACGGTCGATCACCTGCTCGGAATCTTCGAGCGCGTGAATCGCGAAGTGCCGATCGCGGGGCTGCGCTGGTCGATCGCGCATTTGAACGACGCGTCGGAGAAGACGTCTCAAGCGGATGGCCGCGCTCGGCGTCGGTTGGACCGTGCAGGACGCGATGTACTTCGGCGGCGACGCGCTCGTGCGCGCGCAAGGACCGGACGCGGGCAAGCGGATTCCGCCGGTCGTGACGGGCAAGCGGCTCGGCGTCGCGATCGGCGCCGGCACCGACGCGCATCGCGTCGCGTCGTACAACCCGTTCACGCGCTGCAGTGGTTCGCTCGACGGCAAGACCGTGGGCGGCGTTGCCGATTCGCGGCCCAGAGGAGACTGCAAGCCGCGAGGACGCGCTGCGCTTCTACACGCTCGGCAGCGCGTGGTTCTCGCACGACGACGACAAGCGCGGCTCGCTCGAGGTCGGCAAGCTCGCGGACCTCGCCGTGCTGTCGGCGGACTACCTCACCGTGCCGACGGACGAGATCGGCGGCATCGAGTCGGTGCTCACGATGCTCGGCGGCAAGGTGGTCTACGCCGCCGCGCCTTTCACCGGCGTCAAGTAGACGCGTCAGTCGGCCGGTGCCGTCGGCGAGCTTGAACGCGACCCGTGCGGTGCCGCCAAGCGACGAAGTGCGTGGCTCTGTCGATTCCGCCAGCGACCTAGAGCCCGGCTCGTTCGGATGCTGCCAGCCCTGCTCGAAGTGCGTCTCCCAGGTCTGCTGCCCACGGCCTGCCGAGGTAGTCGACGAAGCCCTCGTCGAGCGGGTTGAGCTGCTTCACGCGGCCGTCGGCGCCGACCGCGGTCTGGCTCTGCGTGCGGCACTCGACGAACGTGTAGCGGCGCTCGGGATCGTCGATGTTGCCGACGCGGTTCCACGTCGCCGCCGTGTGTAGCGGCCTCGTGAACGCCTCGGGGTCGTAGAAGGTCGCGTCGACGACGAGGCCCTTGCCGTCCGGTCCGGGCTTCACGACCTCGATCACCTGCATCGCGTTGCTGAACTCGAACATCGAGTGCGAGATCGTCCAGCCCTGCACGTTCGCCGTCCACGCGACGAGCGTGTCGCCGTCCCAGAAGCCGACGGTCTCGCCGTACCACTGCGGCACCTTCTGCACGTGCTTCTGGCCGACCAGGATCTTGCGGATGAAGTTGTCGGCGACGCCGGACAGGAACTGCACTTCTTTCGGCGTGACGAGCACCTCGATGTCGCGGATCGCGGGCGCGCTCCACCAGCGGATGAGTCCTTCCGGATAGCAGAGCGACGCGTTCCATTGCGGCGCGTTGCTGACCGCCTCGTGATAGACGAGCTGCGTCATGCGCCGCCGGTACTCGGGCGTGAGCAGCGACGCCATCGTGCCGGCGAGTAGCGCGTCACCGTAGATCCACTGCTTGTCGCGGTTGCGCCGATACCAACCGTCCCAGTCCGGCGCGCTCGCGCGCGTGTGCTGCGTCGGGCCGCCGTGCGCCTTCGCCTGCGCGAGCAGCGCGTTGTAGTGCTCCTCTGCCGTCTTGTACGGATACGGGCTCGCGATCTCGTTCGCCGATAGGCCGCGGTTGCAGTCGCCCCAAGTGCCGACGCCGCGGTGCGTGGTCGTCGGCCGCCATGCTCCAGAGCTCGTTCGGCGTGTTGCAGCGCGTGTAGCGGTTGTCGGTCCAGGAGTCGCCGTCGAAGTAGAAGTTCGTCGTCGTGAAGAGGTCGATGGCCAGCGGCTCGACGCCCGGCGGCGGTTTGGTCGGATCGAGGACGACGCTGCTGGTCTTGGCCGCGATCTTCTGTGCGGCCTCGCCGCGCTGCGCCGCGCGGCCCGTGATGCTCTGCGCGCCGGCCCCGAGCGCGAGCGAGCTCGCGACGAGCGCCGCGAGCGCGTATCGAAAGATCATCAAGCCCCCGGGTGTCCCACCAACCCTGCGCGCAACCATAGCAGTAGAGTCCGGTTCCGCCCATCCCTTCGCGTTGCATTAAGTTGAGTCGGCGCACGCGTGGACGGATGATGGCCGACACTTTAATCATCGCGGAGGTCGATCGATGAGCACCGGCTCACGCATTTCGGCATTGCGACACGGCCGCGCGATTGCATCGCTCGTTCTTGTGGCCACACTGTCGGCCGTCGGCCGCTACGAGGACGAGCTCGTGAAGCGCAACGGCGAGTGGCTGATCGCGAAGCGCCGTCGGGTCGAGTGACCGAACTCCCGTTGCCCACGACAGGTTGCCGATGACGACCGGGGACCGAACTGAAATCGACTCTCGCGCGACGGACCTCGTCGGGCGCGTCATCGCAAACTATCGCATCGAAGGTTTCGTCGGCGCGGGCGGCATGGGCGAGGTCTACCGTGCGCGCGACACGAAGCTCGGCCGCGACGTCGCGATCAAGATCCTCCCGCCCGAGCTCGTCGGCGACGCGGATCGCTTGGCCCGCTTCGAGCGCGAAGCGCGGATTCTCGCGGCGCTGAACCACCCGAACATCGCGACGATTCACGGCATCGAGGAGTCCGACGGTCTGCGCGCGCTCGTGCTCGAGCTCATCTCCGGAGACACGCTGAGCGATCGACTGCGACGGCGCGCGCTGCCGCTCGCGGACGCGCTTGCAGTCGCGCGTCAAATCGCGGAGGCGCTCGACGTCGCGCACGAGAAAGGCATCGTTCACCGCGACTTGAAGCCGGCCAACGTGATGATCACCGACTCCGGCCTCGTGAAGGTGCTCGATTTCGGCATCGCCGCAATGAGGTCCGGCTCGTCGCCCGAGCACGACTCGGCGCACGAGGCGGTCGACGCCACGCGCGACGGACTCATTCGCGGCACGGCGCCCTACATGAGTCCCGAGCAGGCGCGAGGAGCGCCCATCGACAAGCGCACCGATATTTGGGCGTTCGGCTGCGTGCTCTACGAGATGCTCACGGGCCGCGCTCCGTTCGCTCGCGACACGACCTCCGACACGCTCGCCGCGATCCTCGAGCGCGAGCCGGACTGGAGCGCGCTGCCTCGGACGACACCGGCGGGCGTGATTCGGTTGCTGCGCCGCTGCCTCGAGAAGGATCCGAGGAAGCGGTTGCGGGACATCGGCGACGTGCTCGGCGATATCGACGACGTGAAGTCCGGCACATCAGGCGCAGAGAACACCCGCCGCGGCGTGAGCTCGGCCCGCTGGAAGCTCGCGACTGTCGCCGCGATCGTCGTCGCGAGCATCGCGACGGCATCCGTTTGGATGCTGTCGAGCCGCGGCTCGCCAGCGGCGGCGCCGATTCGCACGAGCGTGACGCTGCCCACGGCGGTCAACCTCGACACCGGGGCGACCACCCGCTCGCTCGCCGTGTCCACGGACGGCCGCCGACTCGCGTACGTCGGCGCGGCTGCCGGAAGGAAACGCCTCTACATTCGCAGCCTGGACGAGTTCGATGCCAAAGCCATCGACGGCACCGACGGCGCGCGTTACCCATTCTTCTCTCCCGACGGGAAGTGGGTCGCGTTTTTCACGGACCGGCAGCTCAAACGCGTCTCGATTGCCGGTGGAGCCCCGATCGTCGTCTGCGACATCCCGCCGATCGGGCGCGGCGGGACCTGGGGGCCAGACGGTTACATCGCGTTCACCCTCGAGACCGCCGGATTGATGCGCGTGAAAGCGGACGGCGGCGACCCTACGCCGATCGCAACGCTCGATCCGCAAATAGACGGCCGTCGGCACACCTGGCCCGAGTATCTGCCGGACGGCTCTGGCCTCGTGTCGACGATCGATCTGCGAACGCTGGTCGTGCTTTCGTTCGCGACGCGGCACTGGCACGAGCTCTTGCCCGGATCGCAAGCGCAATACCTCGACTCGGGATACCTCGTGTTCCACGCGGCCGAGACACGCGAAGGACAGGTGAACGCCGTGCCGTTCGACGTCGAGAAGCTCGCCGTACGCGGTTCGCCGTTTCCCGTGCTCGACGGCGCGTTCCGCAGTGCGAACGCCGGGGCGGCATACTTCGCCGTCGCGCGAGCGGGCACGCTCGCGTTCGCGCTCGGTGGGTACGCGCGGACGCTGGTCCGCGTCGATCGCCAAGGCCGTCGGTCGCCCCTCGTCGAGGAACGTCGCGGATTTCGGTTCCCGCGCATATCTCCCGATGGGCAGCGAGTTGCCGTGACGATCGACCCTCGACCCTCGCAAGTTTGGGTCTACGACTTGCAGCGCGGCACCGGCCTGCCGCTCACGACGCGAGGTCACAACATCGGGGCGTCCTGGTCCCGGGATGGACAACGCGTAGCGTTCTCGGGCGAACGGGCGCTTTTGTGGGTTCCGTCGGACGGACGCGAGCAACCAAGCGTCCTGGTCCCTCGAACTGGCGCCGACGTCCGGAACCTCAACGATGCCTCATGGTCGAGCGACGGAACGCTCGTGTTCTCCGAAGAATCTCCAGACACCGACTACGACATCTGGACGATTCGCACGGGTGAGTCGCCCGAGCCGCTGATCGCGTCGCGGGCCCGCGAGCTCGGCGCGCGCCTATCGCCGGATTCTCACTGGATCGCTTACGAATCGAATGAGTCCGGGCGCACGGAGGTCTACGCCCGCCCGTTTCCGAATGTGAACGACCAGAAGTGGACGTTGTCGACGGCAGGCGGCTGGAACCCAATATGGGGACCCGACGGCCGCGAGCTCTTCTACATGAATGGAGCGACGGTAATGGCGGTGCCCGTCACGACCGACGGCGGAGCGTTCGTCGCGGGCAAGCCGGAGGCACTGTTCGACGGCCCGTTCGACACGTCGCAGAACGACAACTTCGACGTGTTCCCCGATGGCCGTCAGTTCGTGATGGTTGAGAAGGATCCCGACGCGAATCCCACGAAAATCGACGTGGTGCAGAATTGGGGCAGCGAAGTGGCGCGACTCGCGCAAACCACAACGAGGACACCCTAGATGTACGACTTCAACGGCAAGGTTGCGCTGATCACGGGCGGCGGCGCCGGAATCGGCCGCGCGACCGCGCTAGCGTTCGCACGCGCCGGCGCGAAGGTCGCGATCGGCAACCGCAACGTCGAGAACGGCGAGGAAACCGTCGCGCTGATCGAGAAGGCCGGCGGCACGGCGCTGTTCCAGCGCACCGACGTGACGGTCGCAGCCCAGGTCGAGGCGCTCGTCGCGCGCGCGGTGCGTGAGTACGGCACGGTCGACTGTGCGTTCAACAACGCGGGCGTGCTCGCGCACCTGCGGATGATTCAGGACGAGAGCGAGGACGACTACGACCGCGTGATGGCCGTGAACGCGAAGGGCGTTTGGCTCGCGATGAAGTACGAGCTCAAGCAGATGCAGAAGCAAGGCCGCGGCGCGATCGTGAATAACGCATCGGTCGCGGGGGTCGTCGGCACCGGCCGCGGCGCGAGCAGCTACTGCGCGTCGAAGCACGCGGTCGTCGGGCTCACGAAGGCCGCGGCGCTCGAGAACGCGCGGCTCGGCATTCGCGTGAACGTCGTCGCGCCGGCCGTGATCGACACCGACATGGGCGCGAGCTTCGCCGGCGATCTCAAGATCACGATGGAGGAGTTCGGCCGCGTGCATCCGATCGGCCGGGTCGGCACGCCCGACGAAGTCGCGAACGCGGTGCTGTGGCTCTGCTCGAGCGACGCCTCGTTCATGACCGGTCACACGCTCGCGGTCGACGGCGGCATGACCGCGCAGTAGGCCCTGCGGGCCGCGCGATTGCGCCGAGCTCGCTCTCCGGGCGGCGGCGCCGCGATCCTAGGGCCGCGCCTGCACCCAGCGCACGACGGCCTCCTCGAGCTCCTGCCCCGGCCCGCGATGCGCGTCCTCCGAGTTCATGATCACGACGAGCACGTAGGTCTTGTCGTTCTGCGCGTGCACGTAGCCCGCGAGCGCCGACACGTGATCCAGCCGTCCGGTCTTCACGTGCATCAAAACCTGGTTGTCGCGATGGAATCGCCCGCGCGTCGTGCCGTCGAGCCCGCCGAGCGAGAGCGACGCCATGAACTCGGGCGCGAACGGACTCTTGTACGCGCGCGCGAAGCACGCCCGCGAGCAGGTCGCGCCGACGCGCGCTCGTCGCGCGAGAGACCCGCGCCGTTCTGCATCTGCAGCGAGCTCACGTCGAGCCCGCGCTGCGCGAGGAACAGGCGGATCGCGGCGAGGCCCTTCTCGCGCGTGCCCGGCACGCCGCCGATCTCCGCGCCGAGCGTGTAGACGAGGTCGCGCGTCATCACGTTGTTGCTGTTCTTGTTGATCGCGCGGATGACCTCGCCGAGCGGCCGCGACCGCCAGACGAGCGCTGGCAGATTACCGTCGGGCACGGTGCCCTTGCGGAACTTGCCGTCGATGCGTCCGCCGGCCTCCTGCCAGAGCGTCTGAAATAGACCGAACACGTAGGTGTCGTGCTGGAGCGCGGTGCGGCTCAGCGTGTAGCCGTCGCAGCGGCGCGAGAACTTGCCGTCGAGCACGACCTCGGCAAGGGTGTCCGCGTTCGCGTGGCTGAACTCGATACCGTTGTTGTAGCCGCCGCACGCGCCGTCGACGAGGTCGATCCGGTTGCGGATCGTGAGGTTGTCGAGATAAGGATCCGTCACGACGCGGACGCGGTTGCGCTCGGGGTCGACGAGGAACTGAAACGTGACCGCCTTGAAGTTCATCATCAAGGCGCTCGGCACGACGTTGTACGTGCGGTACGGCTGGCCGTCGAACGCACCGGGGTCGGGCTCGCCGCGCACGTCGAAGTAGCTGTCGTCGAGCACGAGGTCGCCGCCGATCTCCTCGAGCCCCGAGCGGCGCAACGCGTGCACGAGCTTCCAGACCTCTTCCTCGACGAGATAGGGATCGCCGTAGCCCTTGAGCGCGAGACTGCCGTCGAGCTTGCGGCCGTCGAAGGTGCCGAGCATGTAGACCTCCGTCTGCCAGGCGAAGGTTGGGCCGAGGAGCTCGAGCGCGCTCCAGGTCGTGATGGTCTTCATCACCGACGCGGGGCTGCGCGCCTCGGTCGGAGGTGGCTCAGGATCGGCGCGTCGGCGTCGACCGCCTCGACGAGCACGCTCACGTCGCTCGGAGGGATCTTGTGCGCGGTCAGCACGCGCTCGATGTCGGGCGGCAGGTCGGCCGACGCGACGGCCGGCGCCGCAGCCGCAATGAGCAGCAGCCAACGAAATTCACGCATGGCGGAATTCTGCCCGATCACGGCTGAGCTAGAATAGCCGCCGACTCGCTCGACGCCCCGTGCCGTCGCGCGAGCCCAAGCGGCTTCGCCGTCGAGCCATCGGATCCCAAAGGGAGCAGTTTCGTGAGCAACTTCGACAAGCAGTTGGCCAAGATCAAGAACGACAAGGGTTTCATCGCGGCGCTCGACCAGAGCGGCGGCAGCACGCCGAAGGCGCTGAAGCTCTACGGCGTCGACGAGGACGCCTATAAGAACGAGCAAGAGATGTTCGACGTCGTGCACAAGATGCGCTCGCGCATCGATCACGAGCCCGGCGTTCAGCGGCAAGCGGCTGATCGGCGCGATCCTGTTCGAGAACACGATGGACCGCGACATCGACGGCAAGCCGACGCCGACCTACCTCTGGGACGTGAAGGGCGTCGTGCCGTTCCTCAAAGTCGACAAGGGCCTCGCCGACGAGAAGGACGGCGTGCAGCTCATGAAGCCGATCCCCGGCCTCGACGCGCTGCTTGAAGCGTGCGAAAGCCAAAGACGTGTTCGGCACGAAGATGCGCTCGGTGATCAAGCAGGCGAACAAGGCCGGCATCGACGCGGTCGTGAAGCAGCAGTTCGAGCTCGGCAAGCAGATCCTCGCGGCGGGCCTCGTGCCGATCATCGAGCCCGAGGTCGACATCAAGACGCCGAACAAAGCCAGCGCCGAGGAGCTGCTGAAGGCCGCGATCACGAAGGAGCTCGACCGCGCTGAAGCCCGACCAGCAGGTCATGCTGAAGCTCACGATCCCGGACAAGGACGACTTCTACGCGGATCTGATCAAGCACAAGAACGTGCTCCGCGTGGTCGCGCTATCGGGCGGCTACACGCGCGACGACGCGAACAAGCGGCTCGCGCGCAACCACGGCATGACCGCGAGCTTCTCGCGCGCGCTCGCGGAAGGTCTCACGGCCCAGCAGTCCGACGAAGCAATTCAACGAGGCGCTCGACACGTCGATCGAGAGCATCTACCAGGCGTCGATCACTTAGCTCTAAGCCCGCGCGCGGCGTCGCCGCCGGCGGACCGTATGAGATTCGCCATCCTAGGGGCGGGCGCGCTGGGCACCATCCTGGGCGCGCACCTGTCCCGGTCGGGACACGACGTCGTCATGATCGCGCGCGGCGAGCGCGCGCGTAGCATCGCGCGACAGGGTCTCGTCGTGACGGGACTGGCGAATATCGAGGCGCGGCCGGCCGTGATCGACGATCCGAAAAACGCTGCGCGAGGCCGACACGCTCGTCGTCGCGACGAAGGCCATCGACACGCCGGCGACCCTCGCGAGCGTCGGGCACGTTCGGTTCCAATCCGTGTTCTCCGTGCAGAACGGCGTGCTCAAGAACGAACTGCTCGCGCGCGTGTTCGGCCCGTCGAGTGTCCTGGGCGCGATGGCGGATTTCTCCGGCGAGCTCACTCGCGAGCGGCGAGGTGAAGTTCACGCGCAACGTGTGTCTCTACCTCGGCGACGAGAGTGGCGGAATGAGCGCCGCGCGCCGAGGAGCTCGCGCACCTCGTCGACGCCGCGGGCGTTCGCAGCGAGGCGGTACCGGACATTCGCACGCGCGAGTGGTCGAAGTTCGCCGGTTGGATTCCGCTGTTCCTCCTCGCCGCGCTCACACGGCAGATCACCTGGAGGTTCCTCATGGATCCGCAGACCGCGGTCGTCGTCGTGCGCATCGCGCGCGAGACCGCCGCGCTCGCAGCGGCGCTCGAGATCGAGCTCGTCGACGCGTCTCCGCTACCCGTCCCGAGCATCGTGCAGGCGAGCGACGAAGCGGCCATCGAGATCGTCCGCGGAGTCGGGAAGACCTTCCTCGAAAAGTCGCCGGAGCATCGCATGTCGTCGCAGCAGGACGTGCTGCGCGGCAGCCGGCTCGAATACGTCGAGACCCTGGGCCACGCGCTCGAGCTAGGCCGAGAGGTCGGCGTGCCGATGCCGACGCTCGACAATGGCTATCGGATCTTGTCCGTGGCGCATCCTTGAAGCGCGTTGCGCATGGGCAGGCGCCGTCGCACGGGCGGTTGACGCGCACGACGGAGGCGCCGGCGAATATAATGCCGGCGTCCGAACGGACCGCTCCGCTACCCAAGGACCTCATGACCACGAAGATCATCTACACGCAGACCGACGAAGCGCCCGCGCTGGCCACCTATTCCCTGCTGCCGATCGTGCAGGCGTTCACGAAGGCCGCCGGTCTCGCGGTCGAGACGCGCGACATCTCGCTCGCGGGCCGCATCCTCGCGAGCTTCCCGGAGCAGCCTGACGCCGGCGCAGCGCCAGACCGACGATCTCGCCGAGCTCGGCGAGCTCGCGAAGACGCCCGAGGCGAACATCATCAAGCTGCCGAACATCAGCGCGTCGGTGCCGCAGCTGCAAGGCCGCGATCAAGGAGCTGCAGCAGCAGGGCTACTCGGTTCCCGACTATCCGGAGGAGCCGAAGAACGACGCCGAGAAGACAGATCAAGGCTCGCTACGCGAAGGTGCTCGGCAGCGCGGTGAATCCGGTGCTGCGCGAAGGCAACTCGGACCGCCGCGTCGCGCCGTCGGTGAAGCAGTACGCGAAGAAGCATCCGCACTCGATGGGCACGTGGAGCAAGGACTCGAAGACGCACGTCGCGTCCATGAGCGGCGGCGACTTCTACGGCAACGAGCAGTCGGCGTCGTGGTCGAAGGCCGGCAAGCTGCGCGATCGAGTTCACCGACGCCGCGCGGCAAGACGACGCGTGCTCAAGGACGTCGATCGCGTCGACGGACGGCGACGTGATCGCGTCGTCGTTGATGAGCCAGCCGCGCGCTGCGCGAGTTCTACGTCGCAGCGATCGCCGACGCGAAGGCGAAGGGCGTGCTGCTGTCGCTGCACCTCAAGGCGACGATGATGAAGGTGTCCGACCCGATCATGTTCGGCCACGCCGTCACGCGTGTACTACAAGGACGTGTTCGACGAAGCACGCGGCGACGTTCGACGACGCTCGGCGTCGACGCCGAACAACGGCATCGGCGACGTGTACGCGAAGATCGCAGACGCTGCCGGCCGACCAGAAGGCGGCGATCGAGGCCGACCTCGACGGCCGTCTACACGACGCGTCCGCCGCTGGCGATGGTCGATTCGAGCAAGGGCATCACCAACCTGCACGTGCCGAGCGACGTGATCATCGACGCGTCGATGCCGGCCGCGATCCGCGCGTCGGGCCAGATGTGGGGACCCGACGGCAAGCTGCACGACATGAAGGCGATGATCCCGGACCGCTGCTACGCCGGCATCTATCAGGCGACGATCGACGACTGCAAGAAGAACGGCGCGTTCGACGTGCCGACGATGGGCAACGTCGTCGAACGTCGGCCTGATGGCGCAGGCGGCCGAGGAGTACGGCTCGCACGACAAGACGTTCGAGATCGCGGCGAGCGGCACGTGCGCGTCGTCGATCCGAGCGGCAAGGCGCTCATGGAGCACACGGTCGAGCCGGGCGACATCTGGCGCATGTGCCAGACGAAGGACCTGCCGATCCGCGACTGGGTGAAGCTCGCGGTGAACCGCGCGCGCGCCACGGGCCACGCCGCGATCTTCTGGCTCGACGAGAACCGCGCCTACGACCGCAATCGTGATCGCGCAAGGACGCAGCAGTACCTGAAGGACCACGACACGAGCGGGCTCGACATCCGCATCCTGTCGCCGGTCGAGGCGATGCGCGCGACGCTGAAGCGCGTGCGCGACGGGCAGGACACGATCTCGGTGACCGGCAACGTGCTGCGCGACTACCTCACCGACCTGTTCCCGATTCTCGAGCTCGGCACGAGCGCGAAGATGCTCTCGATCGTGCCGCTGCTCGCGGGCGGCGGCCTGTACGAAACCGGCGCCGGCGGCTCGGCGCCGAAGCACGTGCAGCAGTTCGTGCAGGAGAACTACCTGCGCTGGGATTCGCTCGGCGAGTTCCTGGCGCTCGCGGTGTCGATCGAGGACCTCGGCACGCAAGACCGGCAACGCGCAGCGCGCGTCGTCGTGGCCGAGGCGCTCGACACGGCCAACGGCCAGGTTCCTCGAGAACGACAAGTCGCCGCAGCGCAAGGTCGGCGAGCATCGACAATCGCGGCAGCCACTTCTATCTGGCGATGTACTGGGCGCGCGCGCTCGCGGACCAGACGAAGGACGCGGCGCTCGCAGCCAACGTTCGCGCCCGATCGCCGACGCAGCTCGAGCGCAACGAGAGCGAAGATCGTCGCCGAGCTGAACGGCCGTCCAGGGCAAGCCGGTCGACGATCGGCGGCTACTACCATCCCGACCCGCAAGCTCTGCGCGGCGGCGATGCGGCCGAGCGCCGACGCTCAACGCGATCATCGACCGCTTGGGCTGAGCTTTCGGCGGCGGGCTCATCGCGCCGGCGAGATGGCTCGAGGTATGAACCAGGCAACGCGACACGTCTAGCCGAACCGGCTGGTTCGAAATTCTCGCGAGTGGTGTTAGACTGCGCGGCTTTTCGGTATAACCACTCTCACAAGAGCTCTCGCCGCGGAGGAAAGAAGAAGCCATGGCCGCCCCCAAGAATTTCGAGGAGGTGCTCAAGAGCGCCAAGAACCCGGTCGACTTGCTGCGCAACTCGCGGATCGGCGCCTACGTCTACCCGGTCGTCCCGTCCGAGTTTTCGAACTGGCGCGACGAGCAAGCGGCATGGCGCAAGACGTGCCGTGCTGTTCGATCAGTCGCACCACATGGTCGACATCTACATCGAAGGGCCCGGACGCGCTGAAGCTCCTGTCGAACCTCGCGATCAACAGCTTCGACAACTTTCCGGTCAACCGCGCCAAGCAGTTCGTGCCGTGCAGCTACAGCGGCCACGTGATCGGCGACGGCATCCTGTTCCACCTCGAGCAGAACGAGCTCGTGTTCGTCGGCCGCGCGCCGACGGCGAACTGGATCCAGTTCCACGCCGAGACCGGCGACTACAAGGTCAAGATCAAGAAGGACGACCGCTCGCCCGGCAATCCGAAGGGCAAGGCTGTCAACCGGATCTCGTATCGCTTCCAGATCCAGGGCCCGAACGCGTGGAAGGTGATCGAGAAGCTGAACGGCGGCCCGGTGCCGGACATCAAGTTCTTCTACATGGGCACGATCAAGATCGGCAGGGCAAGAAGGTCCGCGCGCTGCGCCACGGCATGGCCGGCGCGCCGGGCCTCGAGATCTGGGGCCCGTACAAGGACCGCGAGGAGATCCGCGACGCGATCGTCGCCGCCGGCGAGGAGTTCGGCCTGAAGCAGGTCGGCTCGCGCGCGTACGCGACCAACACGCTCGAGTCGGGCTGGATTCCGTCGCCGCTGCCGGCCGTCTACACCGACGAGCACATGAAGAAGTACCGCAAGTGGCTGCCGGCGAACAGCTACGAGGCCACCGGCAGCCTGGCCGGCAGCTTCGTCTCGAACAACATCGAGGACTACTACGTCACGCCGTACGAGATCGGCTACGGCCCGTTCGTGAAGTTCGACCACGACTTCATCGGCCGCGAGGCGCTCGAGAAGATCGCGAACAAGCCGCATCGCCAGAAGGTCACGTTCGCGTGGAACGGCGACGACGTCGCGAAGATCTTCGCGTCGATGTTCGCACGACGGACGAGCACTACAAGTACATCGACCTGCCGCTGTCGAACTACGCGTCCGCGTCGTTCGACAAGATCATCGCTCAAGCGGCAAGATCGTCGGCGCGTCGATGTTCGCCGGCTACAGCTACAACGAGCGCTCGATGCTGTCGCTCGGCATCGTCGATCCGGACATCAAGCTCGGCACGCGAAGTGACGCTGGTCTGGGGCGAGGAAGGACGGCGGCACGAAGAAGACCACGGTCGAGCGCCACAAGCAGCTCGAGATTCGCGCGATCGTGAGCCCGGTGCCGTACTCGAAGGTCGCGCGCGAGACGTACGCCGAGGGCTGGCGCACCGGCAAAGGGCTGTGAAGCTTTCGCTGAAACGGGCGGTCAGTCGGCACGACGTCGCGATCACGGGGCGGCTGTCGCACGACAGCCGCGCAAGACGATTGCTGTTTTGTGTCGCAGGGGAATGCGAAGTCATGGTCGCACAAGAACCTTGAGGAGACGGACATGACTCCGGGACCGCAAGAGGCATGGACCGCGCGAGTCCGGTCGAATGCTGCGCAACTCGCAGATCGGGCCGTACGCGTTCCCGGTCGTGCCGAGCGAGTTCACGAACTGGCGCGACGAGCAGCGCTCGTGGCGCGAGACCTGCGCGCTGTTCGATCAGTCGCATCACATGACGGATCTCTATCGTCGAAGGCCCCGACGCGCTCAAGGTGATTCGCATCGCTCGGCGTGAACACGTTCGATAACTTCCGCGTCGACACCGCGAAGCAATTCGTCGCGTGCAACCACGACGGCTATGTGATCGGCGACGCGATCCTGTTCCACCTTGCGCCGAACAGCTTCGACTTCGTCGGCCGCCCGCCCGCGCTGAACTGGGTGCAGTACCACGTCGCGACCGGCGGCTACGACGCGAAGTTCGAGCGCGACGAGCGCTCGTTCGTGAACAAGGACCGGCGAACGTCGCGTGTACCGCTATCAGGTTCAGGGCCCGAACGCGACGAAGGTCATGGCAAGCCGCGACCGGCAGGCCGATGCCCGACATCAAGTTCTTCCAGATGAGCACGGTCGACGTCGGCGGCTGCAAGGTCCGCGCGTTGCGCCACGGCATGGTCGGGCAGCCCGGCTGGGAGCTGTTCGGGCCGTGGGCCGAAGCCGAGACCGTGCGCGACGGCGCTGCTCGAGGCCGGCGCCGAGTTCGGCATCCGACGCGTCGGCGCGCGCACGTATCCGACGAGCACGCTCGAATCGGGCTGGATTCCGTCGCCGCTGCCGGCCGTCTACACGGGCGAGCGAAATGAAGCCGTACCGCGAGTGGCTCGCAGGCACGAGCTACGAGGCGATGGCGTCGCTCGGCGGCAGCTTCGTCGCGAAGAACATCGAGGACTATTACCTCACGCCGTACGACCTCGGCTACGGTGTGTTCGTGCGCTTCGACCACGAGTTCGTCGGCCGCAAGGCGCTCGAGAAGCTCGCGAAGAAGCCCTCGCGGCGCAAGGTCACACTCGCTTGGAATGGCGATGACGTGCGCAGAGCGCTCGGCACGCTGTTCTCCGCCGGCCGCAACGTCGCGAAGTACATCGACCTGCCGCTCGCGAACTACGCGACGCTGCCATTCGACAAGATCGTGAAAGGCGGCAAGACGGTCGGCCTGTCGACGTACACGGGCTACAGCTTCAACGAGCGCTCGATGCTGTCGCTCGCCGTGGTCGACGAGAAGCACGCGAAGCCCGGGCACGCAAGGTCACGCTGCTCTGGGGCGAGGAAGACGGCGGCACGTCGAAGCCGACCGTCGAGCGGCACAAGCAGATCAAGATTCGGGCGACGGTCGGACCGGTGCCGTACGGCGACACGGCGCGCACGGCGTATCGGCCGAAGTGAGGGCGGTGCGTCCGCGCGGCCGGGCTTTTTATGTCCGGCCGTACGCATCGCCCGCGGCGACGCGGGATCGATCGCGCGCTGACTGCACGCGATATCTGCGTAGCATGCGCGGTCAGCGAATTTCATGACCACGACACCACCACCACGCCGAGGTGGACTGTCTAGTCGTGTCCGATCACAACGCAGGCAGTCCGATTCGAGGGCTGCCTTTCCGCGAAGAACCCCGGAAGGCCGCCCGCCGACCGGGGTTTTTCGTTTGGAGGGCAGTCATGGCAAATTCGCGAATCGGCGCAGAATCGACCGGCAAATCGCGAGTGTGGCGAAGCCGTCGAGCGCTCGGACGCGCGCGACCATCGCAGGCTCGGGCCAGCGGCTCGGGCTGTTCGCGTTCGACCCGGCGGTCGGCAAAGGCCTGCCGCTGTGGCTGCCGAACGGCACGGCAATCCGAGAGGAGCTCGAGAAGCTCGCGAAGGAACTCGAGTTCAAGGCGGGCTTCGAGCGCGTCGCGACGCCGCACCTCGCACGCACCGCGCTCTACGAGCGCAGCGGCCATCTGCCCTACTTCGCGCCCGACATGTATCCGCTGCTCGAGGTGTTCGAGCAAGGCGAGCGACGCGGATGTGAAGGACACGTACGCGTTGCGGCCGATGAACTGCCCTCACCACCACCGCGTGTTCGCGGCCGAGCCGAGAAGCTATCGCGACTTGCCGCTGCGGCTCGCCGAGTACGGTCAGGTGTATCGCTGGGAGCGCTCCGGCGCGCTGAACGGCATCGCGCGCACGCGCGCGATGTGCATGAACGACGGGCACATCTACTGCACGGCCGACCAGGTCGAGCCGGAGCTGGACGCCGTGCTCGACATGTACGCCGAGATCTACGCGCTGCTCGGCATCACCGACTTTCGCTTTCGGCTGTCGCGGCGCGACGCGAGCGACGCGCGCGACAAGTACGCCGACGCACCCGAAGCGTGGGCATGGGCCGAAGCGCTCCTGCGCGGCGTGCTCGAGCGGCGCGGCGTCGCGTATGACGACGGGCACGGCCACGCGGCGTTCTACGGGCCGAAGATCGACGTGCAGGTCCGTACGCTGATCGGCACGGAAGAGACGCTGAGTACCGTGCAGCTCGACTTCATACAGCCCGTGCGGCTCGGGCTCGCTTACACCGCCGCATCGGGGCGGCCCGGAGGTTCCGTACTGCATCCATCGCGCACCGCTCGGCACGCACGAGCGTTTCGTCGCGTTCCTGCTCGAGCATTTCGACGGCGCGTTCCCGACCTGGCTCGCGCCCGTGCAGGCGCTCGTGATCGCGGTGTCCGAAGCGCAGAGCGACTACGCAGCGGCGATCGTCCGGCGTCTGCGCGCCCGGTTCGTCCGCGCGGAGCTCGCGCGCGCCAACGAGACGGTCGCACGCAACGTGCGCGACGCGGCGGAGCGGAAGATCCCGAACGTGCTCGTGGTCGGCGCGCGCGAGCGGCGCGACGGCAGCGTGACGCTGCGGCGCCGCGGCATCGAGAAGCAGACGACCCTGTCCGTCGACGAGCTCGAGCGGCGGATGCTCGCGACGATCGATCGGCGGCTGCCGATGCTCGAGCTGGAGGCTTGACCGCGTTCGTCGCCGCCGCTTCTTCGTCGGTTTGCGCGCCGCAACGGCTTTCTTCTTCGGCGGCGGCTCGCTCGGCTCGCTGTGCTCTTTGATGTAGTTGCGGTGGTACTCGGCGTCCGCGTGGTCCTTCTCGCGCTTCACCGACCGCGCGGCGCTGCGCGCGATCCGCAACGACTTCTCGCGCGTGGTCGACGTGCTGACCGCGGCCGTCATCGAGAACAGCTGCTCGGGACGCGGATCGTGGCAGCGCGGGCACTCCGGCGTCTCGCCGATCTTCACGAGCTCTTCGAAGCGCTTCCCGCACTTGCGGCATTTGTATTCGTAGATCGGCACGCCGCGAGAATACCGAGCGCCGCATCGCGAACCAAGCCGCCGTGCAGCACACGGCGCGCGCTCGGGCTTGATGCGCTCGGCATCGGTGCGATACTCGACCGGCGAATTCGCTCGAAGGGGACGACGATGCGCAGGTTCGAGATGCGTGTTCCGTTCTGCCTCCCTCGCTGTGCGCCGTCGGAGCTGCCGTGCTCGCACCCACCGCGGACGCGCAGGACGTCTGCGGCCGCCTTGCGGCGCAGCGCCTCGCTCGGCGACGCGAAGATCGTGTCCGCGACGCCGATTGCCGCCGACGCAAGCAAGCATCTGCCGGTGTTTCTGCGAGGTCCGCGTGACGATCTCGCCGACGCCGGGCTCGCAGATCGGCGCGGTCTATCGTTTGCCTGCGAGCTGGAACGGCAAGGTGCTCGGGATCGGCGGCGGCGGATTCGCCGGCAACCTTCGCGTCGAGGCCGCGGCGGACGGTCTCGCG
The DNA here is from genome assembly GCA_963841645.1 of uncultured Gammaproteobacteria bacterium. Classification (GTDB taxonomy): domain Bacteria; phylum Pseudomonadota; class Gammaproteobacteria; order Steroidobacterales; family Rariloculaceae; genus FEN-1219. Next base: position 95,582 of record CAWJDS010000007.1, read on the forward strand.
CGCGGCTATGCGGTGATCGAAAACGACCTCGGCCACGCGAGCGCAAGCGCGCTAGATCCGTCGTTCGCGATCGGCGCAGATGGCAAGCCGAACGTCGACGGCATCATCGACTTCGGCCACCGCGCTACACACCTTGCGACGACGACGGGCAAGGAAATCGTCGCGCAACGCTACGGCCGCGCGCCGGAGCACGCGTACTGGCAAGGCTGCTCGACGGGCGGCCGCCAAGGCCTCGCGGAGGTCCAGCGCTATCCGGACGACTACGACGGCGTGATCGCCGGCGCGCCGGTCTACACGCCTCTCACGTACTCGAACGCGATCCTTCGCGTGCAGGCGTTTCACGCTAAGCCGGAGAGCAACCTGCTCCCCGCGCACGCGGCCGCTGATCCACGACGCGGTGCTCGCGGCGTGCGACGCGCAGGACGGAATCAAGGACGGCATCCTGAACGACCCGCGCTCGTGCACATGGGATCCGGGCGAGCTCGCGTGCAAGGCCGGCGACTCCGGCGAGCGCTGCCTGACTCCCGCGCAGGTCGAGACCGTGCGCCGCGTTTACGCGGGCGTGAAGACGAAGGACGGCAAGCCCGCCGCGATGCCGCTGATGCGCGGCGGCGAGAGCGACTGGGTCGCGCGAATGATCGGCACAGCGCAACAACCGAACGGGCTCAACGCGGTGCTCGGCGCTCCGTTCGTGTCGTACATCGTGAAGGCCGACCCGAAGTACGACCTGTTCACGTTCGACCCCGAGCGCGACATGGCGGCGCTCGACGGCGGCATCGCGGCCGCCCACGTCCATCAACAGAATCCGGACATCGCGGCGTTCGTCGCGCGCGGCGGCAAGCTGCTGCTCTGGCACGGCTTCAACGACCCGGGGCCGAGCCCGCTGTCGACGATCGCGTATTTCGCGGCCGTGAACGGCAAGGTGCCAGCCGCGAAGGACTCCGTGCGCCTGTTCCTCGCTCCCGGCGTGCTGCACTGCGGCGGCGGCGCGGGGCCCGATCAGCTCGACACGCTGACGGCGCTCGAGCGCTGGGTCGAGCGCGGCAGCGTGCCCGAGCGCCTCGTCGCGACCAAGGCGAATTCGCCGCTCACCCGTCCGCTCTGCGCGTATCCGCGGCTCGCGAGATACAAGGGCAGCGGCGACACCAACGATCCCGCGAGCTTCGACTGCGCGGCGCCGTGAATCCGTTGCGCGCGTCTTCAGGTATGGCGTTCGGCATGGGCTAGCGCACCGCTCGCGCTTGACACGGTTACGACGCGGCGCTACGACTGTGGCTCTTGGCCGGCCGAGCCACATCAAAAAAGGGGCAAGCATGGCAACGGGGGGAAAGTCGCGGCGCGCGTTCCTGACGGAATCCGCGTCGGGAATCGGCGCCGCGTGGCTCGCGGCGAACTGGCAAGCGATCGTCGAAGCGCAGGAGTTCGTGCGCACGGCGGCCGCGTCGGGTCAGCCGCACCAATTCGCGTTCTTCACGCCGGAGCAGGCCGCCGAGGTCGAGGCGATGGCCGCGGAGATCATCCCGACCGACGACACGCCGGGCGCGCGCGAAGCGCATGTCGTCGACGTTCATCGACCGCGCGCTGTGACGTTCGAGCGCGAGCGCCAAGACGACTACCGCAAAGGTCTCGAGGAGCTCGCAGGCGCAGACGAAGCAGCTCGTGCCCGAGCGCGAGCCGCTTCTCGGCGCTGACCTCGGCCGACGAGCAGATCCAGGTGCTGACCGCGATCGAGAAGACGCCGTTCTTCAACCTGGTTCGCACGCACACGATCACGGGTTTCTTCGCCAGACCCCGTGCACGGCGGCAACTACGACAAGGTCGGCTGGAAGCTCGTCGGCTAGGACGACTCGCTCGAGCACAAGCCGCCCTTCGGCTACTACGACGCACTTCCGCGAGCGCGCGGCTGAACCGACGACTGGAGAACGACAATGAAGACAGTTCACGCCGGACACGGAAGTCGATTTCGTCGTCATCGGATCGGGTGCCGCCGGCGGCATCATGGCCAAGCAGCTCTCGACGGCCGGCTTCTCGGTCGTCGTGCTCGAGCAGGGCGGCTGGGGCAAGTACGGCCACGAGCAGGAGTACACGAAGGACGAGTGGCTGAACGACAACGCCGCGCCCGACGGATCGGCTGATGAGCGATCCGGTCGCGGCAGCCGAACACGTTCCGCCGCACCGACAAGGAGAAGGCGGGGCCCGGCACGCACAGCTACGGCTGCGTCGTCGGCGGCGGCACGGTCACCTACGGCGGCAGCAGCTGGCGCCACCTGCCGTGGGAGTTCAACGAGGCGACGCCACGTCGGCGCCGATCGCCGGCACCGGCCTCGCCGACTGGCCGATCACCTACGACGAGCTCGAGCCGTACTACACGCAGGCCGAATGGGAGATGGGCATCTCGGGGCAGCGCGTCGACTCGCCGTTCGTCGCGCCGATGTCCAAGGACTATCCCGGTGCCGCCGGTGCCGCTGAAGGCCTCGGGCGCGCTGTTCAAGGTCGGCGCGACGAAGCTCGGGCTGGCACGTCGTGCACGGGCCGATCGCGATCATCACCAAGCCCTACATGGGCCGCTCCGCGCTGCGTGAACTGCGGCATGTGCTCGGGCTTCGGCTGCCACGTCGAAGGCGCGCTCGAGCTCGGCGGTGACGATGCTGCCGCTCGCCGACGCGACCGGCAACTGCGAGATCCGCGTGCGTTCGCTACGTGCGCGAGATCTCGGTCGACACGCAGCGGCAGGTGACGGGCGTCGTCTACTTCGACGCGAACAAGCGCGAAGTCGTCCAGACGGCGAAGGCGGTCGTGCTGTCGGCGAACGGCACGGAGTCGCCGCGGCTGCTGCTGCTGTCGAAGTCGGCGCGGTTTCCCGACGGCCTCGCGAACTCGAGCGGCGTCGTCGGCCGAATATCTGATGATCGGCAACGGCGCGAGCGCGAACGCGCTCTTCGAGCATCCGCTGAACGACTACAAGGGCGTCGTCACCGGCGCCGGCATCGTCGACTTCGTGCCGACCGATCCGAAGCGCGGCTTCTACGGCGGCGGCCGCATGACGGCGCGCGGCTTCGACACGCCGATCAACTACGGCTTGCGCGGCCTGTCGCCGGGCAGCGCCGCGCTGGGGCGCGCTCTACAAGAAGGCGCTGCTCGAGGAAGCCAACCACAAGATGACCATCACGTGCTTCGTCACGCAGCTGCCGCTCGAGACCAATCGCGTCGATCTCGATCCGGACGTGAAGGACGCGTGGGGCCTGCCGGCGATGCGCATCACGACGCACGAGCCATCCCGACGACATCAAGAACATGGAGTTCTTCACGGCAGAAGTCGGTCGAGATTCTCGAGGCGGCCGGCGCGACGAAGGTCTGGGCGTCGCCCGGTGAACGACAGCCGCGGCGGCGCGCACAACCGCGGCACCTGCCGCATGGGCAACGATCCGAAGACGTCGGTCGTCAACAAGTTCCACCGCGCGCACGACGTGCCGAATCTGTTCATCGTGGACGGCAGCAACCTCGTCACCGGCGGCCGCAATCATCCGACGATGACGATCCAGGCGCTCGCGTTCCGCGCGGCGGACCACATCGTCCGCGCGGCGAAGAAGGGCGATCTACAGTCCCGCGCCTAACCCGCTCGACGACGGTCCGACGCACGCGCTCTCGGGTTGGCGCCGACAGATTCTGTCGAACGCGCAAGACGCCGAATGAACCACAGAGTGTGGCGGCGCGCACAGCGTAAGCGGCTGCGCGCAGTTTAGATTCGTCCGCACCACGACTCCGGCGCGAACGATGGACCTAGGCAAGCTCGCCGCGATCACGATCATCGACGTCTACGTCGTCAGCGCACTCGCGGCGTTCTCTCTGTCGCTGTGGGTCGCACGGCGCTACATCGGTTGGCTGCTCAAGCTCGTGCCTGTCGCGATCGCGATGCTCGGCACGCTCGTCACGTACGGGACGTGGCAGCTCGGCGAGCAAATCAGCTGGGACACTCCCGGCAGCCCGGGCCTCCTGATCCTGTACTTTGCGCTCGGCGGCGGCATCGCGTGCGGACTCTCGGGCTGGATCGCGTTCGCGTTCCAGATCCGGCGTTGGTACCGCCGCGGCATGCGGCCGTCGTCGCCGCTGCCAGCCGATGATCAACGCCTGCGCGTCGCGCTCGCGATTGCGGTCATCGTCGGGTCGCTGTTGTCCGCGTACCGCTACTACCGCTCCCACCAGTCGTCACATGACGTCGACGTCGTGCGGCTCGCGTACTCGCCCGACGGCGCTTTCCTGTACTCGTTGGACGCTGACGGGACATTGAAGCAATGGAACGTGCGCCACCAATACGAGGCCCGGCGCTGGCGGCTGCCGGGCGCCGAGGGCGTGTCGGCGCTGCTGCCGAGCGGCGACGGCAAGACTCTCGTCGCGTTGCGCGGCAAGGAGCTCAGAAGCTGGGCGCTCACGGACGCTCAAGATGCCTCGCGGACCTCGGCATTGCCCGACGTCGTCGCGGCGGCTCCTGTCGACGGAACGCGTTTCGTCGCGGTGGGAACGCACGAGGTCAGCCTGCGCCCGTATGCGGACGTCTCGCGCGGAGATCGCGCGAACCCGCTGACCGGGGTCGCGCTCAGCGCGTCCGCCTGCGGCGAGCGCAAGATCGTCGTCGGCACGGACGATTCGAAAATGCACTTCTACGCCGTGACATCCGCGCTCGACGAGCTCGTCACGCCGCCGATGCCGCCGCTCGAGGTTACGCCGCGACAGATTCGCGCGGACCGCTCGTGCACGCACGTGGTCGTCGCCGACGGCGACAAGAAGATGGTCGTGCTCGATCTACAGAACGCGCGGCGAGACCCGGTCGCTCAGTACTGGTTGCCGGCCAAGTTCGAGATCTCCAACGCCGGCGAGTTGTTGCTGGGTCAGGTGGGCATCACGGGCTACGAGATCGCGACGCGAGCCACCGGGCCGATCTTCGATCACGGTGGTGCGATCGGCGCGCTCGCGATCTCGCCGCGCGGGGACGACTTCGCGATCGCGAACCGGCACGAGATCTGGCTGCGCGCCGACAGCCGGCACTATGCGGTGCCCGAAGTTTGGCTCAACGGGCGGGCCGAGCTGCCTTCGCCGCTGCGGCTCGCCGTCGCGTCGATCTTCAGCACCCGCCGCCGCCGAGCTATTGACCGGGTTGCCGACGAGCCAAGAAATCTGGGTTGGCGTCACCGCAAGCGGGTCGCGAGCGACCACAGATGACCGAACGGGTCCGGACCAAAGCCACTCGGTCGCCCCACGGCAGGTTCTCTGGTTCGCTCAAGGACGCGGCGCCGGCTGCGACTGCTTTGCGAAACGCCACATCGCAGTCGCCCGAATACAAGTAGACACCACAAGTCGTGCCGTTCAACGATTCCGGGGAGAGGTAAGCGCGATTCGCGGGCTCGGCGGCGAGAAACAGGATCGTGTCTCCGATGCGCACCTGGCCGTGAGCAGTCTTTCCGCCCGGTCCAGGTATGCGCAGAATCTCGCTCGAGCCGAAAGCCTCGCCGTAGAACTCGATCGCGCGGTCAACGTCTGCGACCACGAGACTCGTGATTACGGCGTGGTGCTCGCTGCCGTCTGGCGCCGTTGCTAGGGGCATGGATGGTCTCCTCGTTGACTACCAGAATTCGCCGTAAAGAAGCCCGTGCTCGGCGCGATGTTCGCGCGGCGCGCCTAGCCGTAGTTCGAAGGCGAGACGCCGAAGCACTGCTTGAACGCGGTGCTGAACGCGGCGGCGCTGTCGTAGCCGACCGCGCGCGCGACCTCGCCGATGCTCTTGCCTTCGGCGAGCAGCGACAGCGACGTGAGCAGCCGGCTCTGCCGGCGCCACGCCGCGAGGCTTAGGCCCGTCTCCTCGACGAACAGACGCTCGAACGTCCGTAAGCTCGCGCCGCCGATCTCTGCCGCGACGATCTCGACCGACCGCCCGTCGTTCGGCTGCGCCGCGAAGTAGTCGGCGAGCTTGCGTGCGCGGTCGTTGCGCGGGCGCGGCAGCGAGAACGACTCAGGTCTAGCGGCGGGCAATATCTCTTCGAGCAGCGCGAGCGCGTGCGCATGACGTGCGCCGCGCTCCGACGCGCGCGGTGCGCCGCACAGGAACAGGATCAGCTCGCGAGCGAGGTTGTCGAGGCCGAGCACCTGCGGGTCGGAGTCCGTGCGCAAGCTGCCGGCCTCGAAGTAAAGAGCGTGCAAATAGAACCGCCGCGGCGAGTAGATCGAGTGCTCGACGCCGGCCGGCAGCCACAGCCCTTTGAGCAGAGGATGCACGACGTAGACGGAATCCGTCTCGACGACGGCCGCCGATTCCGAGATCAGCGCGAGCTGATCCCAGTCGTGCGAGTGGCGCGGAATCCGGCCGCCGAGCGGATAGCCCTCGACGTACGTTCGAAGCGATTCGATGGAGCTCATGGACGCACTCGTCGCGACGCTGTCAGCGCGTCTCGTACTGCATCGCGCACGCGATGTTGTCCTCGGTGTCGGCGAACTCGACGACCTGGCCGACGCCCGGGATATCGATCACGGCGGACCGCAGCTTGCCGCCTGCGGGCTCGATCGCGGCCGAGATTGCGGCGATCGACTCGACGCTGATCGTCACGCGGAACGCGTTGATCGGGCCTTGCGCCGCGGGCCCGCGTCGCTTCGCGATCAGACCGCGCGAGATGCCCTGCTCGACCGGTGGGCCCGTGTGGATGTGGTAGAAGTCGGGCGGTCCGCCGACCTCGAAACGCCACGCGAACACCCTCTCGTAGAACTTGCGTGCACGCTCGACGTCGTTCGCAAATATCTCGAAATGGGCAATGTGATTGGTCATTTCGGCACCCTGCGCTTGACAGGCCGGCAGGTTAGCATCGCCGTGTGCTCGAAAGTCCGACAGAGTTTTTCGGAATTCCGACTAATGGTCGAGCCGTCGATCACGTTAGGCGTACAAGTCTTGGATCCCCGCGGAGGGTGTCATGGACAGAAGAATTCTCGGTGTGGTGCTGGTGGTGATCGGCGCATTGCTGCTCTACTTCGGCTATCAAAAAACCGGAGCGGTCACGGAGCGCGCGAAGCAGACGATCACCGGAGATTACACGGACCGAACGATGTTCTATTTGGTCGGCGGTGCGGCGGCCGGAATCGCGGGGATCGCGCTCATCGCGCTCGGCGCGCGGCGCTGATCGCACCGCGTCTGGCGCACGCCGCGCCGTGGCGGCGGCGCCTCGAACTACAATGCCGCGATGGAACAGACCACCGCGGCTCCCGTCCCGGCCGCCGAGCTCACTGCGGACGACGTCGAAACCTGCGTGCGCGTTCTGCGCGCGATCGAAGCCGACCGCTCTCACCTCACGCGGCTCGGCCGCGACCAACGCCGCGAGCTTCTGACCCTCGCGGGGCTCGTCGCGAAGACCTGAGCGCCGTGATCTCGTGCGCATGGCGAAGGCGTTTCGCCGCGCGGAACGCGAGGCGGCGAAAGCGCACGACCGCGCGCTTGTAGAGCGCGCGGCGCTGCGCGTGCAGCGCAAGTCGCCGGTCTATGCACCGCTCAAGCTCGAGCTGCCCAGACCCGAGGACGTCGACGAGCGCTCTTCGCTGCGGCAAGAGCGCGCGTGCTACGTCTGCAAGCAGCCGTTTGCGAAAGTGCACCGCTACTACGACTCGATGTGCGAGCCGTGCGGCGACTTCAATTACGCGAAGCGCGAGCTCACGGCCGATCTCGACGGGCACTACGCGCTCGTCACCGGCGCGCGCGTGAAGATCGGCTATCAAGCGGCGCTCAAGCTGTTGCGAGCTGGCGCGCACGTGATCGCGACGACGCGCTTCCCGGTCGACGCTGCAAGTCGCTACGCGCAGGAGCCCGACTTCGGAGCGTTCTGCGATCGCTTGCAGATCTACGGCGTCGATCTACGCCACACGCCGAGCGTCGAGCTGCTCGCGCAATTCCTCGCTGCGCGCCTGCCGCGCCTCGACCATATCCTCAACAACGCATGCCAGACGGTGCGCCGGCCGCCGGGGTTCTATCGCCACTTGCTCGAACAAGAGAACGCACCGCTCGAGGCGCTGCCGGAGGACTCGCGGCGCGTGCTCGCGCAGCAGAGCGAGCTGCACGCGATGCTGGCCGGCTCGCGCTCTCGCGAGCGCGCCGGCGCCGCTCTCGTCGCGGCCGGGCTCGCGCAGGGCGAAGGGCTGGTGCGCAGCGCCGAGCTCTCTCAGCGCCGCTACATCGACGAAGACTTGCACGCGGGCGAGGAGCTGTTCCCGCGGCAGCGCTACGACGAAGATCTCCAGCAGGTCGATCTACGCGCGGTGAACAGCTGGCGGTTGCGCCTCGACGAGGTCGCGACGCCCGAGCTGCTCGAAGTGCATCTCGTCAACGCGATCGCGCCGTACGTCTTGAACGCGCGCTTGAAGCCGCTGATGCTGCGCACGCCCGAGCGGCACAAGCACGTCGTCAACGTGAGCGCGATGGAAGGCCAGTTCTATCGCACGACGAAGACCGACAAGCACCCGCACACGAACATGGCGAAAGCTGCCCTCAACATGATGACGCGCACGAGCGCGCCCGACTTCGTGAAGGACGGCATCCATATGAACGCCGTCGACACGGGCTGGGTGACAGACGAGGATCCCGCGGTGCACGCGCTGCGCAAGGCCGAGCAGGGTTTCTCGCCGCCGCTCGACGTGATCGACGGCGCCGCGCGAATCGTCGATCCGATCTTCGTCGGCCGTCTCACGGGCGAGCACGTCTGGGGGCAGTTCTTGAAGGACTACAAGCCCGCACCTTGGTGACGCGTGCGCCGGGGCGGCGCAACCCGGAACTCGGTGTCGTCGCCTCGGTCTAGTGGCTTCGTCGCCCCCGGGATTTCTCGGCAATGCGGCTGTCGCGGTCCGGCATTGGCTTGTCGCTTCTGGTCCATGCGCTGGCCGTCTGCGCGTTGATGCGAAGCGGTTTGGCACACGCCGCAGCGCTCGGCGGAACCGGTGCTGCTGGGCGAGATCGTTTGGCTCGCTGCGGAGCCCGCGCCAAACGCGCCGAGGACCGACCTGCGCCAACCCGACCAGGCGACGGGTCGGCGGACGACTCTCGGATCGGACACGCTCCGGTCCGCGCGCGGAGTTCCCAGCCGGCAAACCGCACCGCGCGGGAGTCCCCGATCGTCGGGCCGTCCGCTCCGTCGCCAGCCGCGCCGCTCACCCCAACACCGAGCGGTCCTTCGGCTCCCGACCTCGCCGAAGCGCGCCGGCGCGCCGCCACTGACGTTCTCGAGGACGGCGCACGCGCCGACGCGCGCCGCTCGTTTGCGTTCCCCGGCACGATCGCGCAGCAGCGAGAGTTCGACGAGTCCGAGCGCTTTCGCCGCCGAGAGCACGGGCTTGGACCGCCGCTCACCGTGTTCGATTCGCCCGCCAAGGGACGCGCGGCGTTGCCCGAAGACCGAATGGTCGTCTATGGCGTTCACTGGGTCTCGGACGACTGCTATGTCTTCCGCGAACCGCTCGACCGCTTCATTTTGCCGGGTTTGTTCGTCGAGCCGACCACTTGCACGAAGCGTCTGGGGCGCACCGACCTCTTCGTCACGGCCAAGCCGTCGTACCTGATGGGCAACGAGGAGCGCGCAGCCGTCGACACCGAGACACAGCGCCGAGAGGTTCTGCGTCGGCCCACGACGGGCGCCGTCATGCCGCTCGCAAAGGATTAGCGGGGACCGTCCGCTCGCCAGCGCGTCACTCTTGAGCTCTGCGAACGGCGCGCGCGCGAACACCACGCGGCCGCCGACCATCGTGAGCAGCGGCTTCATCTGCTTGAGCTCTTCGTCGGAGATCGTGAGGAACGGCTTGTCGAGCACGACGAGATCCGCGAGCTTGCCCGCCTCGATCGAGCCGAGCTCCTTCTCCTCGAAGTTGAACCACGCGCTCGCGGCCGTGTAGAGCCGCAGCGCGTCCTTGCGGCCGATCTGCTCGCCGGGCAGTAGTAGGTCGCCGCCCGCGTCCTTGCCCGTCGTCATGAAATAGATCGAGAGCCACGGATTCAGCGCGCCGACGACGTCGGAGTCCGTGCCCGCGCCCATCTTGATGCCGCTCGCGAGCAGCGTCTTGAACGGCGGGCCTGCCTTCCAGCTCGAGTAGTCGTTGCGGATGTAGTCGTGATCCTGCACGCGCACGCCGACGCCGATCGCCTTGAGCCGCTCGATCTGATCCGGCGTGATCTCGAACACGTGCTCGAGCGTCCAACGCAAGTCGCGCACCGGCGTCTTCGCGGCCACGCGCTCCATGATCTTGATGTAGCGCTCGATTTCCTCGTGCCGGATCGTGTGCTGCGACAGCGCCCAGCCCGCGTCGGCGATCCGCTGGTAGACCGTGTAGACCTCTTCGTCCGTCGCACCGCCCGCGATCACTTGCTCGCCGAAGCGCACGGCCTTGTACATGTCGTCGCCGAGCCCCTGCGTCGCATTCGCGATCCGCGCCGTCGCCGAGTGGACGTCGTTCTGATCGCGAGTGTCGCGATGGTCGTATTGGATGCGCAGACGCAGCGGCAGCTTGCCCGCGCGCCAGAAGTACTCCGCGACCGCGAGATTCGGGCGATCGGCGGCCGTGAGATGCGCGCCGAGCCAATCGCAGCACGCGTGATCGACGACCGTCGTGAGCCCGAGCGAGATCGCGTAGTTCATGTAGTCCGGAAAGCGGCGCTTCATTCGCTCGATGCTCGCCGAGCGCAGCACGAACGTGAGCCCGGCGCCGTCCGGCGCGACGTCGCCGGCTTCGGAGGTCGCGATGCCGGCGGCCTCGAGCGCTTTGCGGCCCGCGTCGTTCACGACGCCGCGGGTGGAGTAACCGACCTGGACGTAGACGGGATGATCGGGCACCGCGGCGCTGAGCTCTTGGCGCGTCGGCATTCGGCGCTCGGCGAATTGCTTCGGCGTCCAGCCGCCGATCGCGGTAACCCATTCGCCGGGCTCGGCCTTCTTCGCCGCGGCCGCGAACGCACTCTGTAGCTCGCGGATCGACGTCGCTGCCTCGAGCCCCTCGACGACGGGACCCGGCGCCTGCGCGGTGCGCACGAAATGCGTGTGGCCGTCGATCAGACCCGGGATCACCGTGCGGCCGCCGAGGTCGACGATCCGGATGCACGGCTCCTTGCGATCCACCGCTTCGCCGACCGTGATGATCCGCTTGTCGCGGATACGCACGGTGCTCACCGTACGGTCGGCGGCGTCCATCGTGAGGATCGCGCCGTTGGTGAGCACCCAATCTCGCCCACCGGGACACGAATCGGCGGCGCTCGCCGCGAACGCGGAACCGGCTAACGCAAGACAGACGAGCGCTTGCCACGCGATCCGGCGCGGCGCCCCCAGGATGGTCGTATCTGCAGCATGGATGCCCCCCGCAAGTCGAGCGAGCTTAGCAGCACGCGGCGAGCGGTGAAGGGCACGCCACGATCGGCGGGCTATTCGCGCGCGCCTACGACTAGACCACCAGGACAAGCCAAGAATTCGGCGTTAGTCTTCTGGAAAAGTAACGGGAGGGGATTGCGTGAGAAGGACTGCCGCGCTGCTCGGCGCGTCGCTGCTGCTTGCCCTGCCTGCCGAAGCGAGGATCGAAAAGGCGGCCTTTGGCGAAACGCCGGAGCACCAGAAGGTCGATCTTTATACCCTGACCAACGCCAACGGCATGGTGGTGAAGCTTTCCACGTATGGCGCCGTGATCCAGAGCCTTGCGGTGCCCGACCGCGGCGGCAGGATGGCGGACATCGTGCGTGGCTTCGACAGCCTGGACGGCTATCTGACACCGGGCGGCAGCCATATCGGGGCGGTGATCGGGCGCTATGCGAACCGTATCAAGGGCGCGCAATTCGTGCTCGAGGGCACGACTTATCGCCTGATCGCCAACAACGGGCCCAACACGATCCATGGCGGGCCGCTCGGCTTCGACAAGCGGGTGTGGACGGCGCGCCGAAGGACGGCGCATCGCCGAGCCTGACCTTGAGCTATCTCAGCCATGACGGGGAGCAGAATTATCCCGGCACCCTGAAGGTGACCGTCACCTATACCTTGCAGGCGGACAATGCGCTGCGCATCGACTATCGCGCCACCACCGACAAGCCCACCGTGGTCAACCTGACCAACCACGCCTATTTCAACCTGAAGGGCCATGACCAGGGCGATGTTCTGGAGCATCGGCTGCAGATCATGGCCGACAGCATCGCCGCCACTGACGCCGACCATATCCCGACCGGCGAGCTCACGCCGGTGAAGGGCACCGTCTTCGATTTCACCGAACCCACGCCCATCGGCAAGAACATCGAATCCCCCGACCCGCGCATGACCGACACCAACAATGCGCGCGGTTATGACCAGCCTTCGTCATCCGCGGCGAGCCGGGCACATTGCGGCTAGCGGCGCGCGTCGAGGAGCCGTCGTCGGGCCGCGTGATGGAAGTGCTGACCACCCAGCCCGGGGCGCAGCTCTATACCGCAAATTCGCCGCGGCCGGTCACGGGCAAGGGCGGCGCGCAATACACCACCCATGGCGCTTTCTGCATCGAGACTGAGCATCATCCGGATTCGCCAAACCACCCGAACTTCCCCTCGACCGAACTGAAGCCGGGGGAGACATTTCATGAAACAACGGTGTTCCGCTTTCCGAAGCCCCTTTAGGTGAGCAGCGATCGCACGAGCGCATGGCAGCGCTGGGTGCGGCGCCCGCAGACGACCGCGTTCCGCAAGGCCGTCTTCCAAGTGCACCTGTGGTCCGGCATCGGCCTCGGGCTCTACATCATCATGATCAGCGTGACCGGCAGCCTGCTGGTCTATCGCGGTGAGCTCAGCGTCGCCGCGACGCCGGCGCCGATCGTTTCGAGCGGCTCGGGGCCGCGGCTCACCGACGCCGAGCTGTCGGCGGCGGTCGTGGGCCGCTACCCCGGCTATCAGATCGAACGCATCGCGCGCGCGCACAATCTCGATCGAGGCCGTCGGCGTCTGGCTGCGACGCGGCGAGAGCTCGAAGGTGCGGCTCTTCGATCCGCGCAGCGGTGCCGACGTCGGACCCTGGAAACCGTTCGCGCTCGGCGTGATCGACGACATCGCGCGGCTGCACGACGATCTTTTCGCCGGACCGACCGGGCGAAAAGTGAATCTGGCCGGCGCAGTCGCAACCGTCTTGCTCGCGTTGACCGGCCTCACGGTCTGGTGGCCCGGCGTCGAGCGCTGGCACCGCAGCCTCGTGCTACGGCGCGGCGTCGGCTGGAAGCGGTTCGTCTGGGATCTGCACGGCGTAATCGGCTTCTGGAGCTTCGCGTTCATCCTCGTGTTCGGCTTGAGCGGCATCTATCTGTGCACGCCCGAGAACGTGCAGGCGCTCGCCGATTGGATCGAGCCGCTGACCGAGGCGAACTCGGGCGGGCGGTTCGTCGACGGAGTGCTGTACTGGCTCGCGTATCTGCACTTCGGCCGGATCCAGGGCATCGGCATCCCGTGCGCGGGACCGGGTTTCTGCGACCAGGCGACGAAGGCGGTCTGGGCGCTGTTCGGGCTAGCTCCGGCGGCCACGTTCGTGACCGGCACGATCATGTGGTGGAACCGCGTGCTGCGACCGTGGCTCGAACGGTCGACGAAGTCGAGAACGCGTCCGTGACCCCGAATGATCGTCAGCCATCACGCGCCGCCGTGCGCCGTGCGCGGTGTTGCGCCGCCCTGTGCCTCGCGACCGCGCTCGCCGCTTGCGGCGGCGGGGGTGGCGGTGGCAGTGGCGGAAGCGGCGGCGCCAGCGCTCCGTCGCTGCCCGTTAGGCTCGTTTACGCATCGACCTACCAATCCGCCTCGAGCTCCACGGCAGGCGGCGGTATCTACGCCTTCCGGTTCGATCCGAACAGCGGCCGGCTCGCGGTCGTCAGCAACACGCCGTTCGGAGCGGAGACGGCCGGCGCCCCGCTCACGATCAGCCGCGACGGAAAGTTTCTGTACTCGATCGACTTCGCGACGAACCAGACCGCTCTCGCGGCGTTCGCGATCCAGTCGGACGGCTTCCTCGTGACCGTCCCGGCCGCGCCGTTCGACGCCGGCGAGCCGATCATCGCGCTCGCGACCAATCCAGCCGCCGACTTTCTCTACGCGGTCGCGATGTCCGGCAACCTCAAGGTCTACTCGATCGACGCGTCGTCGGGTGCGCTCACGCCGCGGTCCACCGTCAGCTCACCGGCCGCCGGCGGCAACGCGCTGATTACGCCCGACGGACGTTTTCTCTACGACACCACGACGAACGGCATCTACGAGTTCTCGATCGACGCATCGACGGGCGCTCTCACGCAGCTCGCTGGCAGCCCCGTCGCGTACCACATCGCGCCGGGCCCGGGCGTGATCCACCCTTCGGGCAAATTCCTCTACGTCACGAACGCCGATCCGTCGCTGACTTCCGGCGCGCAACTATCGGCGTGGTCCATCGATGCGCAGACCGGCGAGCTCGGCGCGATCTCGCTCTCGCCGTCTGCCGTGACCGCGGCACCGCAGCAGTCGGTGACGATCGACGGTTCGGGCCAATTCGCGATGGTCACCACCGCGACCTCGGCCGGAGCGACCGCCGGCTGCTTCTACGAGCTCGGGATCGACGCGAGCACGGGCGTGCTGACACCCGTTCCCGGCGTCGGCAACGCGATCGACTGTGGACCCATCACGGCCGATCCGTCCTACAACCTCTTGTACGACGGCTCGAGCGGCGTCGCCGTGTACCTGCTGAGCCAGCAGGGCGTGCCGCAACTCGTGACCGCGGGCGTGCTAGTCGGGCTGCGCGTGACGAACATCGCGGCGGTCCGCTGAGCCGAGCGGCTCACTGCTCGCGCCGGTCGCGATCGGACGCCCGCAGCTCGAACCACATCGCGTTCAACACACCGAAGAACAGCGCGAGACCGAGCCCCAAGATCCAGGCGAAGTACCACATCGTTCTCTCCGCTCAGTACGACGTCAGCTTCTTGCGCACGTGCTCGAGCGTAATGGTGCCGCGCAGCACGTAGAACACCCAGCTCGTGTAGATCAGCACGATCGGCAAGAGCAGCAGCGTCGCGATCAGCATGATGAAGAGCGTGTGCTGGCTGCTCGACGCGTCCCAGACGGTAAGGCTTGCGCCCGGCGTCGTGGACGACGGCAGCAAGAACGGGAACAGCGCGAACCCGGCCGTGAGGATCACGCCTGCGGTCGCGAGCGAGCTCGCGATGAACGCGAGGCCGGGCCGCGCCGCGCGCTGCAGCACGAACATTGCGAGCACGCCCCCGTATACGCCGATCGGCGCGAGCCAAAACGCCGGCCGCGCGCCGTAACCGCCGAGCCACGCGCCGGGCACCGTCTCCACCGCCTTGCGCAACGGATTCGAGGGGCC
>CAWJDS010000008.1:0-796421 GCA_963841645.1 uncultured Gammaproteobacteria bacterium
CGCCGCGTCGATCACACCCGTGATCCTGAAGCCATCGAGGGATATGAGCCAGACGCCCGCGGCCGTGAACGCCACGAGCAGCACGATCGCCGCGATCGAGCCTGCCCGGCGCGCGCGCGTGGCGATCGGCTCGCCGACCTTGAGCGCCGTGTAGGCCGCGCCGTGCATCACGAGCATCGCGAGACTCGTGACTCCCGACAGCAACGCGAACGGGTGCAGCAGATTGATGAACCCGCCCGTATACACGGGCCTGCCGAGCTCATCGATGTGGAACGGCACGCCGAGGAACAGGTTGCCGAACGCGACGCCGAACAACAGCGCCGGCACGGCTCCCGACACGAACAACGCCCAATCCCACGCATTGCGCCAGCGCGGCTCCGCGATCTTGTTGCGGAAGAAAAAGCTGACGGGCCGCAGGATCAGTGCGAGCAGGATCAGCAACATCGCGAGATAGAGGCCGGAGAACGACGCGGCGTAGAGCAGCGGCCACGCGGCGAACACCGCGCCGCCGCCGAGAATCAACCAGACCTGATTGCCGTCCCACACGGGCTCGATCGACTCGAGCACCGCGCGCCGCTCGTCGTCGTCGCGTCCGAGCCAGCGGAATAGCGCCGCGACACCGAGGTCGAAGCCATCCATCACTGCGAATCCGATCAAGAGCGCGCCGAGCAAGAGCCACCAGATCACGCGCAGCGTCGGGTAGTCGAGCATGCCCATGTCCTCAGTGCGCCGCCGCGGCGTGGCGCTCGCCGTTCGCCGGCTCGGCCGGCGGCCAATAGCCCAAGCCGTCGGGCCCGAGCCGAATCGTCCGCGCCATCAAGAAGCCATCGACGATCGCGAGCGCGGTGTAGAACACGACGAACCCCGTGAGCGAAAGCACGACGTTGCCCGGCGTGGTCGCCGACACGCCGAGAAACGTCGGCAGCACGCCTTCGATCGCCCACGGCTGACGACCGTACTCGGCGACGATCCAGCCGAGCTCGATCGCGACCCATGGCAACGGTAGCGCGCAGAACGCCGCTCGCAAGAACCATCGGTAGCGCTCGAGCCGCTGCACGGCCGACAGCCAGAACGCGAAGCCGAACATTGCGATGAACGTGAAGCCGAGCAGCACCATCACGCGGAACGACCAGAACAGCACCGGCACGTTCGGGATCGTGGATAACGCGGCGACCTCGATCTGCGCAGGGCGTCGCGCCGGCTGGGTTGTCGGTTTGCTTCAGCAGCAAGAGCCCGTAGCCCAAATCCGCCTTGTGCGCATCGAACTGCGTCTTCGCGTCCGCGTCGGCCGGATTGCGGCGCAGCCGCTGTAGCGCCGCGTGCGCTGTGATGCCGCTCGAGATCCTCGTGCGCGCTTCGGCGAGCAGGTCGTCGATGCCCGGGACCTCGCGATCGAGCGAGCGCGTCGCGATCAAGCCGAGCACCCACGGGATCTTGATCTCGGCGTGGGTCTTGTGCGCGGAGAGATCCGGGATGCCGAACACCGCAAAGCCCGCGGGCGCGGGCTCCGTCTCCCACATCGCTTCGATCGCGGCGATCTTCATCTGCTGGTTCTCGGTCGCCGTGTAGCCCGATTCGTCACCGAGCACGACGACCGACAGCGCCGACGCGAGCCCGAAGCTCGCGGCTACGGCCATCGAGCGTTGCGCAATGCTCGCGGTTGCGGCCGCGCAGCAAATACCACGCGGATATCGCGAGCACGAACACCGCGCCTGCCACATAGCCCGCCGCAACGGTGTGCACGAATTTCGATTGCGCGACGACATTGAACAGCACGTCCCCGAACGACGTGAGCTCCATCCGCATCGTCTCGTAGTTGAAGTCGGCGCCGACCGGATGCTGCATCCACGCGTTGGCGATCAGAATCCAGAGCGCCGACAGATTCGAGCCGAGCGCGACGAGCGCCGTCACGACGAGGTGCCCGACTTTGGAGAGCCGGTCCCACCCGAAAAAGAAGAGCCCGACGAACGTCGACTCGAGAAAGAACGCCATCAGGCCTTCGATGGCGAGCGGCGCGCCGAAGATGTCGCCGACGTAGTGCGAGTAGTAGGCCCAGTTCGTGCCGAACTGGAACTCCATCGTGATGCCGGTCGCCACACCCATCGCGAAGTTGATGCCGAACAGCACGCCCCAGAACTGCGTCATGCGTCGCCAGATCTCGCGACCCGTCATCACGTAGGTGGCCTCCATGATCACGAGGATCATCGAGAGACCGAGCGTGAGCGGCACGAACAGGAAGTGGTACAGCGCGGTCAGCGCGAATTGCAGTCGCGAGAGGTCTACCAACGTCATGTCGATCATCGGGAGGGTTCCGTGGCGGTTGGCTGGGACGCAGGCTCGACCGCGAGGTGCTCGTCGACGAGCCGGGGCGTGACATCGGGCTCGTTGGCGGCGGAGAAGAACGTGGATTTGATGACGAGCAACGCGACGAGCTTCAGCAAGAGCGCCGTGCCGAGCGAGTACACGAGCCAACGCCGCCAGCCCGAGGCGCTTCTACCATTGGCTTCGAGCTGGGTCCCGCCGCCGAGCAATGCGCGTTCCTCACGTCGCTACCGCAGCCGACATTGGCCGGGCCTCGTCCGCAAATCAAGCGTTTCGCTGCGCGCCTGCTCGGATATTCTCGCGCCGCGTGCAAGCCGAGGCTGAGCTAGGATGGACACCGCTCGATCAGCGGAGAAACGAGATGATCCGACGGCTTGCTGTTCATGGCGCCTTGATCGCGTGTTTCGCCACGACCGCGCTCGCGCAGAGCGGCGCACCTGCGAGAGCGCCGCAGGCACAGCCGACACGCCCGCCTGTGTTCTTCAGCGAGGGCTGGAAGGCGCTCGCAACGCCACCCGACGACCACGGCGCGTGGCCCGCGTCGCAAGCCGGAGTCGCGAGCTCGAACCTCGAGCTTCAGCTGCACGGTCCGTCGGCGAAGGAGATCCAGCTCGTCGTCCGTGCGCGGCTCGGCCGACCTCTATCCGCTAAATCTCTGGACCGGCACCACGACGTCGCCGAGCGCCGCAACGCTGCGCGACCGTGACCGCTTCGTCGATCTCTCGAACCCGCTCGCGAAGATCCGCTGGGTCGTGCGGACGTCGGGCTTCCACCAGATCCGGCCGGTGCTCAAGCTCGCCGACGGTACGTGGCTCGTCGGCGATCGGACGACGGGGCCCTTCTCCGACTTCAACCAGGCTGACGTCACGATCGCGGACGTGCGCTGGCTCAAGCTCGACATCGATCGCGTCGTGACCGTCGGCACGTGGGTCGAGCATCCGGATCTACGCAAGGTCGACTCGATCGGATTCGCGGACCTGCTGCCGGGCAGCGGCCACGGCCCCGGCGGCTACGTGAACGTCGGCCGGATCGAGGTGTACGGAGACGCCGTCAAGCGCTGATCGATGTTCGCGTGCGCGCGAGGCCGCGCATCGCTCGCGACAAGTGCGCCAGCGCTCGCCCGCAAAAAAAAGCGCCGGCGATTGCTCGCCGGCGCCCTCTGTCTCGAGAGTCGAGAGACTAGCTGTTATTGGAACTTGAAGTTGAACTGCGACGCCGCCCTCACGCGGACGTCCCACGGTCGCGAAGTCGAAGCCCCAGATGCCGTGGAAGAAGCCCGAGTTGATCAGGCGCTCGTCCGTGAGGTTCGTGCCGAACACCGCGAGGTTCCAGTTCGCCGTCGCCCGGCTTGTACGCCATGCGCAGGTTCACGATGCCCTGGCCGCCGCTCTCGTCGAAGCCCGCCGGAACCGCGCGTCCAGAACGACGTACGCAGGAACGGCAGCGACCGCCAGAACTGGCCTTGGTACAGGTAGTCGACCCGCGTCGATGAGCGACGATCCCTTGTTCAGGCTCGCGTTGTACTGGATGCCGACGCTGCCCGTGTGCTTCGGCGCTTGCGCGAACGCCGTGTTCGTGTCGAGCGCGAACGTGCCCGGGTTGATCTCCGTGTACGTGGCGTCGAGGTAGCCGATGTTGACGTTGAACAGCCACTTCTCGGTCGGCACGATCGTCATCTCGAGCTCGGCGCCCTTGGCCAACGCGCTGCCGACGTTCTGGTTCGTCAAGATCGGAAGCTGGTGCCCCGCGCGAATCGAACACCGCGGCGAGCGACTGAATGTCGTCCCATTGCGTGTGGAAGATCGTCGCGTTGATGCGCAAGTGCTTGTTCGCGAGGTCCGAGCGAATGCCGATTTCGGTGTTCTTCAGGAACTGCGGGTCGTACGGCGCGACGACGCGTTGGGCCGTCGACGGATCCGTGTACACCGACGCGCCACCCGAGTTGAAGCCCTCGGAGTAGCCGATGTAGGCCATCACGTCCTGAGTGAACTGATCCTGCACCGAGAACCGGTACGTGTTCTTGTCGAAGCTCGACGGCGTGGACACCTGGCCGACCGAAGAACCGTTGAACACGTCGCCGACGAACCGCTGGTTCGCGAGCGGCGCCCGCGGCGCCGTCGCGCCCGGCACGATCGTCAGCGGAGTCGCGTCGTCGTTCTGGTCGTGGTGACGCATGCCGACGGTCATGTCGATCTTCTTGGTGAGGCTGATCGTCGCTTCGCCGTACGCCGCCCAGCCGTCCTGGGTGTAGTGCGTGAGCGCGTCGAACCGACCGCCGGGACCGCTGGCCGCGGCATACACGTCTTGGCAATCGCTTAGGGTGCCGAACGCCGGCGGATGCGGGTCGGCGTGATGGACCGACGTGCAGATCGGGTTCGCGTACGCCGTGTTGATGTTGTACAGGCCCGATACGAACTCCTCGACCTGGTAGCGCGTGCTGCGCGTGTAGTTGCCCTGGTTCCAGTAGTACAAGCCGCCGACCCACTTCACGCGGTCCCCGCCGCCGGTCAGCTGTATGTCTTGGCTGAACACGCGGAGGTGGTTCTGGTTCACGTCCGTGACGAGGTCCCACTGGCTGTTGTCCCAGTCGTGTTCAGGTAGACCTCTTGGTCAGTCTGCGCCGTAAGGAACTCGAGCTTCATCTTGTCGGTGAGCTGCCAGGTCACGTCGGACGAGAACTGCTTCGTCTGGAAGTCGTTCGGTTGCGTGATGTTGGAGCGGTTCTGCCACTCGCCCACCTGGCCACCGGGGTAGCCCGCGGTCATTGTGATCGCGTTGATAGGCGCCTGCACCCGCGGCCTCGTAAAGGTCCGGAACGCCGACGGCTTGACCCGCCTGCGGATACGTTCCCTTGAACACGGCGTCCTGGATGCGCGGCTCGATGGACTGATTGTTGTCGTACTGATAGTTGAAGCGCCAGGTCAGCTTGTCGGTCGGCGTCCACAGCATGTCGCCGCGGAAGATCTGCTGATCGATGTTGCCGCCGGCTGCACCGGTCGTGAGGCTCGTCGATGTAGCCATCGCGGTTCAAGCTCGCGCCGGTGAACTCTCGTGAGCAGCTTGTCGGTGATCGGCAAATCGACCGATGCCTGCACGTCGTGCCGGTCGTACGAGCCGACCGTCGCGGTGACGTCGGCGTTGTACTGGTATCGGACGGCTTCTTCGTCCAGATGCGGATCGCGCCGCCGGTCGAGTCGCGGCCGAACTCCGTGCCTTGCGGACCGCGCAGCACTTCGATTCGGTCGATGTCGACGAACCCTCGGTCAAGCAAGCCGTTCGTGCCGACCTGCCACACGCCGTCGACGTAGGTGCCGACGTTCGGGATGCCGCGCACGGTGAAGTTCGTCTGACCGGTGCCGCCGCCGCCGCCCGTGACGATCAGGTTCGGGATGGCTTGGCTCACGCGCTCGAGCGAGTCGAGACCGCGCATCTGCAGCGTGTCGCCCGTGACGGCGACGATCGAGATAGGTACGTCTTGGAGATTCTGCTCACGGCGTGTCGCCGTGACGACGATTTCTTCGAGGCCTCCTCCCTCTTGCGCATACGCGTAGAACGTTACGAAGGTTGGGACGGTGGCAGCCAGTAGGCAGCCGACTGTTTTGGATCGCATCGATCGAATACCCCCATGGCTTTTTTGAGACAGCTTCCATGCGGCTCGTGCCATAGCGGGCCACGGCTCGCGGACCCGAATGTTGCGCCTACGCAATATGATTCTCAAATCATTTTCGTCTCAAGTCCGCGTGGTGCTTGGGTTCATGGGAGTGGGAGTAACAGGTGTTGCTCAGAGCCAACACTTCTGTAAGGACTTTGTAAGCTTTGAAACGGCGCGGTCGAGCGCCGAAGAAGCTGCAGCCGTCGAACCGGCAGCGCACGTGGCGCCCGTTCGCGTCCGCCGTTCAAGCGGCGGAGCGAGCGGGACACCGAGGCGCGAGGTGGGATTACTTGAAGACTGTTCAGCGCTTTCAGAATGGCGATCAGGAGCACCGCGCCGCCGATCGCGATGAGCCAACGCACGATCGCTTGGTTCTCCGCGAAACCGAGTTGCCCTGCGATCCAGAAACCCAGGAACGAGCCGACGATGCCGACGACGATGTTCGCGATCAGCCCCATCTGCGCGTCGGTCTTCATGATCATGCTGGCGAGCCAGCCGATGATGCCGCCGATGATCAACGTGATGATGATGTCCATGCGATCTCCTCTTGGTGGGATTTACGGTTCTCCCAGGGCCGAGCGAGCGCCCCGGAATAGCGAAGACACAGCCATCGAGACGAGTACGGTACCACGGGCGGTCTCGATCGCGGCTATTTCCCAGACGAGCACATACGCCCGGCGCCGCGCAGCAAGGCTCGAGTTGAGCTAATGTGATCGCTTACTCGGCGGGAGACGGCGATGGGATTGCTCGATGGCGTGTTTGGCGGAGTGGTTGGTGCCGTCGTGACGGACGTCATCCGGCGCAACGGCGGTGTTCAGGGCGTCGTGAATCAGTTCGAGACGCAAGGCTTCGGACCGACGGTGCGTTCCTGGGTGGGCACGGGTCCAAATCAAGCGATCGCGCCGGAGCACGTCGAGCAAGTGCTCGGCTCCGATCTGCTCCAGCAGATGTCGGCCAAGACCGGAATGTCCGTCGCCGAGCTCAAGGAAAAGCTCGCGGAGATCCTGCCGCAAGCGATCGACCAGATGACTCCCGGCGGCGTGATTCCGAAAAGCTAAGCGCGTTTCGTCGCACGCGCACACGCGGCGCGCGCGATCGCTTCGATGCAGATCGCCGACACGGCTGCCCCAAAGTCGAGGTCGATGTTCTCGAGCGTGTCGTTCGTGTCGTGATAGCCGCTGCGATTGATGTCGTAGTTCTCCATCACGAGCACGCACGGGATGCCGACGTCGGAGAAGATCTGCACGTCGGTGTTGAACACCGAGCTCTGCGGGTTGTCGATCGTCCGGATCTCGCCCTCGAGCGTCGGGTGCCGCGCGATGGCCGGTAACGTGCGCGCATCCGGGCTCCGCGCTCCGGCGCCCACGACCCACGCGATCGCGCGCGTCGATTCCAGCGCGCCGCGCCCGCGTTCCACGCGAGCGTCGCGAGATGCGTCTCGTACGCGAGCGCGATCGAGCCGGCGCCGCGCCCCGGCGAGATCTGGAAGATGTTCCGGCCGACGTCGCGGTTGTGCGCGATCATGTCCATCACGAGCGCGCCCGTGAGCCGCGTGCGCGACAGATCGACCGAGCGGCCGCCGTCGACTCGGATGCTGCAGCGTCCGCTCGACGAGAGCCTGGCATAGCGCGCGAGCGCCCATGCAGTCGGACGGGAACTCCTCGCCCGTCAGGTGCACGAGCCAGACGTCGCGCTCGAGCTTGCCCTCTTTCGCGAGCTTCAGGAACACGGGCGCCGCGAGCAGCAGCGTCGCGGTGGCCGACGCGTTGTCGTCGGCGCCTTGCGCCGAGACGCGCGCTCCGGTTCCGCCGCGCGCAACCTCGTAGACGTCCTCCATGTACGCGGTGTCGTAGTGATCGCCCATGACGACCGCTTCGGACCGATTCTTGCCCGGAATGACAACGACGATGTTGCGCTCCGTCTCGCCGCCTTCCTCCTGATTCGCGGCCCAACCGCCGAACTGCTTGTATTCGAAGTCGGTGTCCCACTTGAAGACATGTTCGCCGACGAGCGCGACGCCCTCCATGCCGGCGGCCGCGATCGCGCGCGCGGTGCTCCTGTATCAAGAACTCGCCGAGCGCGTAGAGGTCGCGCTTCGGGCGAGTCATGCGTTCGCGCGTCGGGGGATCGTCGATCACGTCGGCGTTCGCCTTGTTGACGAACTCGCCGCGTCGAGAGCGTCGCGAGGTATCGCCAGTACGCTTCCTCGTAGGCCCGCGTCGCGGTCGAGCGATAGGTGAGCGCGCGAGGCAGCGGCCGATGCTTCGGCTCGACGCGCGCGCGCAGCGCCTCGACGAGCCGCTCCGCGGCTTCGGGCGTCGTGCAGCGGTCCCGCAGGAGCGCGAGCCATTCGTCGTACGGCTCCTTGTCCTGCGCGACGCGCAGCATCTCTTCCGCGAACGATCGCGGCAGCCGTCGCCCGCGCCAGAGCTGCGCCGTGTCGAGCACGTTCAAAGCGTTCAACGCAGTCTGATACCGGAACCGATCGTGCGAGCGGTCGATGCGATGCAAGAGATCGAGGTGCGTCGCGCGCCGGAGCATGCGCGGATAGAGCTCCACCGGGCGCTGTATGCAGTCCGGCTCGTCCATGTCGTACGCGGTGAGGTATCCGTTCAAGTCGGCGTCGATCAGATGAACCTCCGCGCGCTCCGGCACGGCAGCACGCGCAGAGCGGCCGCTGCCAGTACACGTCGTGACGACCGACGCGCATCGGTGGGAACTGGAACCGGTAGAGAAACACGCCGCCTTCGAGGATCCGGTCCGCGGCGCGGCGGATGTCCGCGCGCGCGCGCCGTCGGGCCGTCGAGCACGAGCTCGCCGTCGCGCGTCCAGATCTGGCAATTCCGCGCCATCGGCTTGTGGTAGAGATCGAGATCCTCGAGCGCGGTGCTGAACAGCGTCGTAGCGATCGAGCTGATGTGCAGCCCGCGCGCGGCCGCGTCCTCGTCGCGCGGCAGCCGCTCCCAACGATGCGTGCGCGCATAGTCGTTCTGAATCGGCTCTCCGAACGTCTCGGGCTCGGGCTGCCCCGGCCGCCGTGTGACGCAGCCAGCCGAACTGCGGCACACGAAGGCCCCAGGTCTTCGTGGCGGCCGACGAGCCGCAGCACGGGGTACTGGAGCGCGAGCGCGTGCTGTTGGCCCGCGCGGTGATAGATCGGCATGCCCCAGAACAAAAGGCTGAACGGGCTCGGCAGGAGCTCGATCCGGCCGGTCAGATACGCTTCTCGGATCGCGGCCGGCAACGCGGGGAACGGCCGGAACGTCAACACGAAGCGCGCGCCGCGCAGACGTGCGTCGTCGCCGATCAGATATCGCCGCGTCCACTTCGGCAGCGGATCGACGACCCATTCGGGGAACGGGCGCGCGTCGCCGACGGGCAAGATCCGAAAGCCCGCTGCGTAGAGCTCGTCCGCGTCGGCTGTCGCGACGTCGAACGCGCCCTCGAGCAACCGGCTCACGATTCGGCGCGAGTCTTTCGCCGGAATCTCGCGGCCCGGCGCCGAGTAGAAGCTCTGCCAAAACGCACGCTCGGGGCCTTGCTCGCTGCCGCCGAACATCGTCCAGTGGCGCCGGCCGCGATCGTTCTGTGTTTTCGCGAGCGCAAGCGGCATCAGCAGCACGTGCCGCCGGCGCGCGAGCTCGGCGCCGTGCGCCGCGAGATCCGTCGACCAGTACGGATTGCCCTTGAGATTGCGTCCGTTCGGTCCCGCGACGTACACCGACGACGGATCCGCCATGAACTTCAGGAGGTGCGCCATCACCTGATTCGCGACGTCTTGAAGCCCCGGCAGGAGCTGATGCACCTCGTCCACTTCCTGAACCCGCCACCCGTAAGGGTCGTTCTCCGCGAACAGCGTCGCGTCGAGGCCTCCATAAGGGGTGAGCCCTAGCCGCGGTGGCGGCATGAACTCCGAGTAGGCGGGCAGCGGAAAGCGTCCGGCTCCTTCGAACCACGGGAAGCCGTCCGTCAGCACGCGCCAACCGTGCAGCGATCTCTCGTTCATGGGTGACGGTCTATACGGCATCTACTGCGCGCGGGGCAATGGCGCGCCGTACGTGGCCTTAAGGTGTCCAGTGAGCGTGTCCATAAGCGGACCGATCTTGCTTCCGAAAGGGACTTCACTTTGACGAACAAAACTGTTCGTCCCTACGAAAGAAGCGACGGCTAATCGAGCGCACATTACGCGCCGTGGCTATGTTTCAGCCGTGAGTCCACGGGTGACTATGCTATCTTCGCCTCGGGGGGAAAAAATATGGATCGACAATCGTTTGGCGTAAATGCGGGCGCTTGCCGCCGTGGTTTGTTGGCGGTCGCGGTGGCGGCGGCGCGACGGCAGGCGTCGCGCCCCGCGGCGTGCTCGCGCAGGAGCAGACCGGCCAGAGCCAGCTCGAGGAAATCGTCGTGACGGCCACGAAAGCAGGCCGCGGCGTCGGACGTGTCGAAGGTCCCCGATCAGCATCACGGCGTTCGACTCGAACATGATCGATACGCTGACGCGAAGGATTTCGAGGATCTGACCGCGGTTCGCACGCCCGGGTGTCGTTCTCACGAATACCCAGACCTTCGGCGGTCTGCGATCACCAACATCCAGATCCGAGGCATCTCGTCGCGAACGAGCGAGCCGACGACCGGCATGTATCTGGACGACGTCCCGTTCACCACGATCGGCAACAACACGAACATCGGCGGGTCCGTGGCCCTGCCGGTGGTGTTCGATCTCAATCGCGTCGAGGTTCTGCGCGGTCCGCAAGGAACTTTGTTCGGTTCGACGTCGGAAGGCGGCGCGATTCGGTTGATTCCGAACGCCCCGAGCCTGACAGAGCTACAGCCAGTACGCGCGCACGGAGTACGGCAGCACCGAGGACGGCGGCGACACGGCTACGACGTCGGCTACGCGATCGGCGGGCCGATCAACGACGACAAGCTCGGATTCCGCGTTCAGCAGGTGGTACCGCGAGGACGGCGGCTGGATCGACCACTGTCAGCCGGCGGTGAAGCAGCCGGGTTGCCTGTACGTCATCGAGACGAACGCGAATTCGACGAACCACGGCCGCCGCGCGTTCGCGCTGCTGTGGAAGCCGAACGACCGCCTTCACGGTCGAGCCGTCGATCAGATGCAGATCGTCGCGGCAACGACCCGACGGGCTACGAGACTGCTCGCTCTCGGATCCCGTCAACGGCATCTGGAACTCGGATCACTCGACGGACGAGCGGACCAACGATCGAGCTCACGGTCGGAAGCGTCAGGCTCGAGTGGCAGCTGAAGAAGCTCGTGTTGACGTCCGTGACGTCGCTGGTCACGCGGTACTACAACTTCCACGCGGACTACACCGCAGTTCCAGGACAAGGCCTTCTTCGGCAATCCGTACCCGCTCACCGGGCCGCCCGACGACTACGGCTACGGCTGGTACGGCATCCATCAGCACGACCTCACGAGGAGTTCCGAGTCGCGTCCGACACCGGAGGGCGCTGGAACTGGGTCACGGGCATCTTCCTGTCCGACCAGAAGCAGTACGACTTCGCGCACGTGATCCATCCGAATCTTCCGGCATTCGTTCTCGCGAACTTCGGCAAGCCGATCGACCAGGTGCTCGGCGTGCCGTTCTATCAGGGCCAGTGGGTCGCGTTCAACGACGTCAACACGCACAGCCAAGGAAGTCGCGGTGTTCGGTAACGTCGACTGGCGCTTCACCGACAAGTGGACCCTGACGATGGCCGGCCGGTCGACCCACTACGACTCAGCACGTCAACAGCTTCATCGCGGGCCCGTTCAACGGCGGCAGCCAGTTCTTCGATGCCGACGCATCGGGCAGCCCGTTCACCCCGAAGGTCGCGGTCTCCTGGCAGGCCACGGACAAGACGATGTACTACTTCAACGCGGCGAAGGGCTTCCGGATCGGCGGCGTGAATCCGCAGATCGACAACGCTCAGCCCGCGTGTCAAGCGGCCAAGCCCGGCTACATCGCGAGGGGCCTCGTGTTCAGCCATGCGTTCGAGCCGGACTCGCTGTGGAGCTACGAGCTCGGCCTCAAGACGCGACAGCTCAACAATCGTCTATCGATCGACGCCTCGGCCTACCACATCGACTGGACAAACATTCAGAACCCCGAGGGCGTGGCGGGCTGCGGCTTCTCGATGATCTTCAATCTCGGCCAGGCGAAGTCCAATGGCTTCGATGTCAACCTCCAGACGCTGATCGGCGAGCACGTGAAGTTCAATACGATGATCGGTCACACGACCGCGGAGTACACCACTGGCTCGGTAGGTCTCGTGACGGCCGGCGAGCAGATCACGGGTCCCGGCGCCGCTGTGCCACCCTGGACGGCGAGCGTAGCCACGGAGTTCGACTTCAAGATCGGCAAGCACAACTCGTACGCGTGGATCGAGGACATCTACCACTCGAAGAACCACGGCAGGTTCAACTCGCAGACTCCCGAAGACGTCGCGACCTATAACCCGCTCTTGCCGGTCAACCCGGAGACCAACATGGTCAACCTGAGACTCGGCATGCGACTGAACGTCGTCGACGCCTCGTTGTTCGTAAACAACGCGACCAACGAGCATCCGGTGTATGACAGTGGGCGACGCGTTTTACCCCGACCCGCGCCTCACGGCCACGACCTGGAGGCCAAGAACCATCGGGGTCAACGGCACGTTTAGATTCTGACCGGACAGTTACTTACTGACCGACCGAACCGGCCAGTCCTTGTGTTTCGTGGCGACACGGAACAAGCTCCGGCCGTGAAGTTCGCCTACGCGAGCTGCCTCGGAGGGGGAGGTAGTCAGTGTCGGTCGCCGTTGAAACCGCCCGGAGCTCGGCTCTGTGGGACAAGTTCGCCGCAGAGTCGAGCGATTGGTTCTCCACGCGTTTCGAGTTCCAGCTGTTGGGACCTGTCGCGTTTGCGCCGCAGTTCGAGTTCTATCCGGGCGACGGCGTTTCGGTCTCCAGAGGAGTAATGCCGGCGCTGCGCGTCACGAACCACGGCAGCTCGTGGCCGGACGCGTTCTTTCAAATCGCACGTGCCGATCAAGAGTCCGTGCTCGCCGTAGAAGGGCGCGGAACACTGCGATTGGCGCCCGGCGAGCTCGTGGTCTGTGCGCCGGAAATCGCCGGCGAGTGGACGATCGACCGACCGTACACCACGGCTGCGCTGCACATCGACGAGGGCTTGTTTCGCCGCTACATCCCCAACCCGATGGACTTGGTCGGGCGAAGCCTCGAGCTCCCCGAAGCGGTGAACGACATCCTGTCGCGAATCATGGACACGTCGCTCGCTCTGGCGAGGCAAGGGCGGTTCGACACGACGGGACGTAGCCTCGCGTGCTCGTTCCTCAACATGCTCGCGCTCACGCCGCGCGTGCAGATGCCCGAGGATCGCGAGGAGCGCTCTGCCGTCGACTTTCGTCGCGCGCAGATCAAGACGTTCATCCAGGAAAACTACGCGAAGCCCGGCCTGTCGACCGAGGACATTGCGAACCATCTCGAGATCACACCTCGGTATGTGCAGATCGCTCTCGCATCGGAAGGACTCACGCCTTCGGAGTATCTGAAGGTTTGCCGCCTCCAAGCCGCACGCCGGCTGCTGTCGTCGGCCGCGCTCGTCGACCGCAGCATCACCGAGATCGCGTTCGAGTGCGGCTTCACGAGCTCCGCGCACTTCTCCACCGAGTTCAGGAAGTGCTTCGGCGCGAGCCCGCGCACCTTCCGTCGATCCGCGACAGCGTGGCGCGGGGCGCGCGACGCCTGAGGCCGCTGTGAAGCCAACGCGTGCGGCCTTGTTGTCCGCGAGCGCTGCCTTGGCTCTCGAGTTGTCGGCGGCCGCGCATCATTCGGTCGCGGTCAACTTCGAGCGCGGCGAGCCGGTCGAAATTCGCGGCACCGTGAAAGAAGCGAACATTCGCAACCCTCACTCGCAGTACGTGGTCGCCGTCTCCGACAAGGACGGCACGGTCACCGATTGGCTCGTCGAGTGGTCCGATCGCAATTCTCTCGTCCGGCGCAAAGTCGATATCGATCTCATCAAAGTCGGCGACACGGTCACGTTCACCTTGTGGCCCAGTCAGCGATTGCCCAACGTCGGCTACTTCGTACAGGCGGTGTTGGCGGACGGCTCGGTTTACCGTGACTGCGGCTTCGTGAAGTACCGAGAGGCCGTGGCGAACTCCACCCCGTTCCGGTGCGACGAGGGATCGCGCGCCGCGCCGCAGCAATAGCGTCATGAAGCCGGCCGGGTTTCTGACGCTTCCACTGCTGCTCGCGTGCGCGTTCATCGGCACGGCTTCCGCGGCCGGCACGCGCGCGGACCTCGACGGCGTGTGGTTGTTTTACGGCTCGCAGGTGCCGAAGGATCCGGGCCTCACGGCCGCGGGCCGCGAGAAGCTCGAGAAGTATGATTCGCTGCGGGACGACGGGGACTTGAAGTGCAAGCCCGTGTCGTTCACCCGCATCATGCACACACCTTCGCCGCCGATCGAAATCCGCCAGCGTGCGGATCGCGTCGAGATCAACTACGAGTTCATGGACGTGCACCGCCGCGTGCCGCTAGGCGGGAAGCTCGCGAGCGCCCCGTACACGGTTGCGGATCATCCGCACATGGGTCGCTCGATGGGGCGCTACGAAGGCGAGGAGCTCGTCGTCGATACGTTCGACGTGGAGGCCGGCTACCTCGACACGCTCGGCTTTCCGGGGCTGCCGCAGTCCGCGCAGATGCGCACCGAGGAGCGCTTCATTCCCGACGGCGATCGCCTCAAGGTGATCGTCACGCACAACGACCCCGTCTACTACACGAAGCCCATGGTCATGACCTACGACTTCGTGCGCGTCGACACGGAGATCATGGAGTGGGGTTGCACGATCGAGGGCGCGAGCTACGACAAACGCCTCGAAGGCGCAAAACCGAAATAGCGCCGAGTCCCATCGTCGCGCCTGTCGACTCCCGTTGCGAAGATCACAGTGCTCTCCTACGCTGCGCGCATGCGTAAGACGGTACTGATCCTTTTTCTCGTGCCGGCGGCATTGCTGTCGTGCACGACCCGAACGTCGCCGGAGACCGCCACTCAAGAGGTTCACGCGACTTTGAACCAGCTGATGCAGGGCGTCGTGTACACGGCAGCCAACGTGGTGTTCCTGCCGCAGTACGAGAATCCCGGGGCCTTGGAGCGTCCACCGAGCAAACAGCCCGCGATGGCGACGGATCCGCTCGTGAGCGTTTTTGGGGGATGGCAGGCGATTGAGAACGCGTCGTTGGCGCTCGCCGAGTCCGCCAACTTGTTGCTGGTGCCGGGTCGAGTTTGCTCGAACGGCGTGCCGGCGCCGATCAACGACCCAACCTGGTCGAAGTTCGTGCGGGAGCTACGCGACGCGGGGCTCAAAGCCTACGCGGCGGCCAAAGACAAAGATCAGGACAAGATGACCGAGGTCTCCGAGGTCGTAAACGACGCTTGCGTTCACTGCCATCGAAAGTGGCGGCCCATGGTGGACGCGAACCGCTGCAAATAGGGCAGCGACAAGGACAAATGGATGAGGAGCAATGCTTATGATGCTCGTCAAGAACATCTTGGATTGTGCGCGAAAACGGCTGGTCGTGCTGAGTCGGGGGGCGTCGCTTTTTGACGCCGCTCGGGTTCTGGCGAATCGGGATACGCCCCTCGTGGTGGTGTGCGATAGCGACGGTATCGCCGTTGGCGTGATCTCGAGTAGCCACATCATCGGCGTACTCGCCACCGCGGGGGCTGATGCGCTGGGTTTCAACGCCGGCGCGATAATGACCAAACCCGTGCTTTCTTGTCACGCTGACGAGACATTGCAGCAGGTATGGGAGGTCATGAACTCGCGGACCCTTCCGTGTGCTCCGATTCTGGATGACGATGGCCGAGCCCAAGGCGTCGTGCACGCGCGCGACGTTGCGATCGCGCTCCTCGAGGAGGTCAATCATGAGGAGCTATTGCTTCGCGACTATGTGATGGGCATTGGCTATCAATAGTGAGTTGATGCCGAGCCGGAGCACCCCGCGTCGGTGGAGAAGTTTCAGGTGCGGGCAGCATCCGCCCACTTCTTGATGGTCGGATCGGTGCACGCCACTGATGTCGTCACCGTAGTACTTCGGGAACGAGCTGAATGATCAGACCCGCCTGGACCGCGATTCGAAAGCAGGCTTGCTCGCTCCACGTCACAGACGTGATTCACGCGGCGTGCGGCTGGCCCCAATCCGCGAATGCGCGGGCCCGAGATCAGGATATCGTTCTTGTCACCCTCCTCCGGCTCCGGGTTGTATTCGGTTGTGACCCGCGAAGGCCTGGTCTCTTCGCCGGTCACGCCGAGGGGGTGGTCAACTGAATCGCTTCCCCCGCTCTTCGTCGATCTTCCCATCGCCGTTCGAATCGCTCGCAACGACGGCGGGAACGGGGGCGGCGGCGCGACCTTGAAGGTCTGGAATCCGTCGGGGAAGACGCCCGTGGTCGCGTGGATGGTGGGTGGCCGCACCGTCAACGGCGTAACCGGCGAGATCATCCGCTTTGACGTCACCGGGTACGAAGAGCGTTACAACGCCGACTGGACGCGGGCGTCGAGGCGGTTTGCGCTCGCTGTTCCAGCAAACGCAATCGTCGAAGGTCGATCCTTGGCAAGACACGTTCGACCCTTACGCCTTCTGCACCGGTCAAGCCACCCCGCCCCCCGTGTGCAAGAGACCGTGACAGCCGCTCCGCTACGGGCTGGATGAAACTGGCGTACGAGTGGCTAAACCTCATACCCTTAAACGTCGCCGCAAGTACCCGCCGAGATCGCCAAGAAGGAAAACGCCATGCGCCATCGCCGCTTTCTCACGCTCGCGCTTCTCATCGGTCTCGGCGCTCCGCTCGTCGCGGCGCACGCACAGACGAGCAAGCTGCTGAACATCTACGTCGTGGACGTCGAGGGCGGGAACGCGACGCTGTTCGCTGCACCCTCGGGCCAGTCAGTGCTGATCGATAGCGGCAACGGCGGAGCCTGCGGCCGTCCGCGACGCGGAGCGCATCCTGGCCGCGGCGAAAGACGCGGGCGTCACGCAGATCGATCATCTGATCACGACGCACTGGCACGGCGATCATTTCGGCGCGATGGCGGAGCTTGCCGGCCGCATTCCGATCAAGCAGTTCATCGACCACGGCGGCAACGTGCAGCCCCAGGAAGTCGCCGACGCGTTCCTGCGAAACGTCTATCCCACGCTGTACGCGAAAGGCACTCACACCGTCGCCAAGCCGGGAGACAAGATTGCGATCGACGGCCTCGATTGGCGCATCGTCGCCGCCGGCGGCAAACACATCGAGACCCCGTTGCCAGGCGCCGGCAAGCCGAATCCGTACTGCGCCACGTACAAAGCGCAGGATCCCGATCCGAGCGAAAACGCGCAGTCCGTCGGCAGCATCGTCACGTTCGGCGAAGTTTCGCGTGGCGCATCTCGGCGACCTGACGTGGAACAAAGAGTTCGAGCTGATGTGCCCGAAGAACCCGATCGGTACGGTGGATGTTTTCATCGTGTCGCATCACGGGCAGGCGATCTCGAACTCGCCGCAGCTGGTTTACGCGCTTCATCCGCGCGTGATGGTCATGAACAACGGTACGCGCAAAGGCGGCCAGCCCGACGCGATGAAGGTGCTCCACGGCTCGCCGGGTCTAGAAGATTTGTGGCAGCTGCACTTCTCACTGCTGAGCGGCCAGGAATACACCGTGCCGGGGATGTTCATCGCGAACACGTACGACGAGCCGCTGACGGCGATGCCGATCGTCGGCGTGGCGGCTCCGGCACCCGGCCCCGGCGCGACGCCACCGCCGGCGCACAACGGGACGGCCTATTGGATCAAGATCTCCGCGCGAGAGGATGGCTCGTTCACGGTCACCAATGCGCGAAATGGGTTCAGCAAGACCTACGCGAAATAGCAAAGCGTACCTGCCGACACCGAACCGAGAGTGGAATGAAGCGCGGCTCGCCGACGTCAGCCGCGCCGCAGGCAACCTCGATGAATCCCCGCACTCTACTCGGCACCGCGCTGATCCCGGGCACCGCCAAAGAGCTTCGGCTCTATCAGTCCGGCGACGTGTTCTCGATCAAGATACTCGGCCGCGGCGATCTGATGACCAGCCGCATGCACGGATCCGAGCAGGCTCTTGCCGATCTCGCGTGTGAAAAAATTCGCGACGCCAGAAATCCGCGGCTACTGATCGGCGGACTCGGCATGGGATTTACGTTGGCTGCGACACTGCAAACGATCGGCCCGGATGCGGAGGTAGTCGTGGCAGAGCTCGTGCCCGAAGTCGTGGCTTGGAATCGCGACCTCATCGGTACACCGGCCGGCCATCCGCTCGCGGATCCGCGCTGTAGCGTCTACGTCGGTGATGTGGCCGACGTGATTCGACGCGAGAAGGGAGGCTTCAATTCGATCTTGATGGACGTGGACAACGGCCCCGAAGCCCTGGTCCGTCCCGCGAACGACTGGCTGTACAGCCCGACCGGGCTGCGTGTCACGCGTGCGGCCCTGCGCCCGCGCGGAGTGCTGGCAGTTTGGTCGGCCGGCCCGGATCGCATTTTCAGCAAGCTGTTGCGGCATGCCGGTTTCCACGTGAGCGAGCACGTCGTACACGCGCATCGCGCCGGCAAGGGACCTCGACATCACATTTGGCTTGCGGCCGCGTGATGACGACTGGTACATCCTCCGCTTTCCGGCACGTCGTCTATGTCGACTAGGAGTCCGGTGCACCACATGGCTAGCCCGTCGCGTGACCTGCTCGACCGCGATTTCTACTTCATCATGTCGCTCGTCATCGCGGCCGTCGTGGTTTACGGCTTCAGCAAGACCATCGATATCAATCTGATCCATCCGCCCTATCCGCGCCCGCTCATCCTCTATTTTCACGGAGCCATATTTTCCGCGTGGGTTGTCTTGTTGATGATCCAATCAGGACTGATTAGGACGCGGAACGTGAAGCTGCACCGTAAACTGGGCCTGGGCGGTGTCTGGCTCGGCGTAGCCATACCCGTCGTTGGAATTCCAACCGGCATTGCGATGGCAAAGTTCAACACACTGCACGGCGCCACCGATTCGGCGGAATTTCTCATCGTTCCGTTCTTCGACATGATCGTGTTCGCGATCGTTTTCGGGCTGGCGATCCTCTGGCGGACCACACCGGAATTTCACCGTCGCCTGATGTTCGTCGCGTCCTGCGGGCTCACGGTCGCTGCGTTCA
Organism: uncultured Gammaproteobacteria bacterium; assembly: GCA_963841645.1. GTDB lineage: Bacteria > Pseudomonadota > Gammaproteobacteria > Steroidobacterales > Rariloculaceae > FEN-1219. Next base: position 19,200 of record CAWJDS010000008.1, read on the forward strand.
ATCGGTTTTCGATCGCGACGCAAAACTGGGGGTACGCAGGCGTTGACGCGCTGATTCTTCTAGGCGTGGCCCGCGACGTGATCGTCACGCAACGTGTCCACGTGGTTTATCTTTACTGCCTCCCCGCACTGATCCTTGGACAGGTGTTCACTATGTACGTCTTTCTGAACAGCTCGCCGCAGTGGTTGACCATTGCGCACCGGATCATCGGGTAGCGCCGCGGGTGCCCCCCTTGCTCATGCTTAGACCGTCCGCTCTTCAATCGTCGTGCCTCGCGACCTGGGTTGCGGCTTTCTGCTGCAGAGCTCGCTGGCCGATGCGCAGATAGCGCCCGGTCCCGCCGTCAATCCGCGCACCGTGTGGGCCGATCCTCCGGAGACCTTCACCACGCGGGTCGTCACGACCGGATTGGAGGACCCATTCGAAGTGACCTGGGGCCCGGACGGCTACCTCTGGATCACCGAGCGCATCGGCAAGCGAGTCGTGCGCGTGAACCCCGCGGACGGCAGGCGCAAGGTGGCGGTCACGATCGACGAGGTCTATCAGAAACTCGCTCAGGAAGGCGCTGCTCGGCCTCGCGCTGCGATCCGCAGCTGCTGCACGGCCGCAATTACGTGTACGTGATGTACACGTACGACGCGGATCCCGGCCCCGCCGAGGAGCGGCGCGCGAAGATCCGCCGCTACACGTACGACCCCGCGACGGAGCACCTGAAGGACCCGCTCGACTTGCTCACGGATCTGCCGCACGGCCCCGACCACGGCGCGAGCCGTCTCGTGTACGGGCCCGACGACAAGCTCTACGCGAGCCGCGGCGATCACGGCTCGAACTTCCTCGCGTATTACTGCGTGCCGAACCGCGCGCAGGAGCTGCCGACGGCCGCGGACGTGCAGGCGCGCAAGTGGGACGCGTACCAGGGCAAGATCCTGCGCGTGAACCTCGACGGCTCGATCCCATTCGACAACCCGGTCCTGGCCGGCGTGCGCAGTCACGTGTTCGCGTACGGCAACAGGAATCCACAAGGCATGGCTTTCGGCCCGGACGGCGCGCTCTACGAGTCGGAGCACGGCCAGGACACTGACGACGAGGTCAATCGGATCGCAGCCGGTCGCAACTACGGCTGGCCGTTGATCGCAGGTTACAAGGACGATCAGTACTACACCTACGCGAACTGGTCGGCGTCGTCGCCGACGCCGTGCGCGGAGCTCACGTACGGCCGCGACGTCCCGAGCACGGTGCCGCAGACGAAAGAGTCGAGCGTGAACCTGCCGGACTTCGAGCCGCCGCTCAAAACGTTCTTCACGGTGCCGACGGGCTACGACGTGCGCAAGCTCGGCAACGCGACCGGTGCGCTCACTGGCCTCGACGTGTACTCGTCGCGCGCGATCCCGGGCTGGAGGACGTCGATCCTCGTCTGCGCGATGGAGAGCGGCGTGATCTATCGGATTCCGTTGAACGCGCTGTCGGCGCCGCCGATCACGTACTTCAAGGCGCAGGACCGCTACCGCGATCTCGCGATCGCGCCGGATGGCAAGCGAATCTATGTGATCACGGCGATGGTCGGACGCACGGTCACCGCCACCGGCGAACCCACGGCGGCTCTCGCGCATCCGGGCTCGCTCCTCGAGTTCACCTACATCGGGCCCCGCACGACGCCGAAATAGGCGTTCGTCGTGGCCAGCTCGGGACGACGTGATCGAGCTCTCCGAAGCCGCTAGCTGCCTGGTCGCAGGATCTCCGCGACGTCGAGCAAGCCACCGGGATCGGTAGCGAGGCGATATCCGGGCAGGCTCTTCAGGATTCGCGCCCAGCTTGGCCCGGCGAGCACGTCGCGCAATCGTCGTACAGCGGGGTGGTCGAGCGCGTCATGCACGCAGGCGAGGAAGTAGTCTTCCTCGACCAGCGGGACGAAGTGCAACCCGAACTGAAGCGCCGCTGCCTCGATGCCGATTCCGACGTCGGCGACGCCGCTCGCGACACACAGGCCGACGGCGGTATGCGTGTTCTCGACATGGTCAGCGTACCGCGGCCAGCTCGCCGGCGTGATCGCGTGCTCGTGCATCAAATGCTCGACGAGCATTCGAGTGCCCGAGCCCGCTTGTCTATTTGCGAAGCGCAAGTCGTGCCGAACGACATCGCGCAAGCGTGTGCACGCGTTCCGCTAGTTCCGCGCGCAAGATCAATCCCTGCATGCGCCGGCAGCAACCGATAACCTTATGCGCGCTCGGGTTCAGAGCAGGGCGCAGGGCGCGAAAGAAAACGGACGCTGTGGCCCGCGACGCGGGAACGTGAAATCCGGCAACGAGACATTGATGATCGTTCAGCGCATGAAGCGCATGCACGCTGCCTGCAAACGCAAGCTCAAAGTGAAAGTCACTGGCCTCGGATACATGACGTTGCAACACGGACAGAGCGATGTCGTGACTCGCCCGTACAGTGAGAACAAGCTGCCGTTCGTCCAGCGCATCGGCAATGACACTCGTGAGATCGGAGCGTAGTGTTTCGAGCTGAGATTGCATGCGCGTTCGTGCGCGACGCTCCAGCCACAACAATCGGTGCGCGAACTGCGTCGGCTTGGCGGGCTGCCCTTGTGACCATGTCACCAGTGGCTTACCGAGCAGGTTCTCCCACTTTCTCAATGCATCCCAAACATAACGGTAGGAGGAGTTCAGCAGTCGTGCGGCGTGGCGAATGGACCCGCCGTCTACGATTGCCGCAAGAAGCTCGAAAAGGGAGTTGTCTAGCGCCGCACCGGTCTGCTGGCCCGGCTCGAGGGAATATCCGAGATGCACGTCGAGTTGGGCTGAAGTGCGAGGTCGCGCTTCTTCGCCGCCGGACTTCGAGCGCGACGGTGCGGGAGACTTGGCTGTTCGGGAGGTCGACACCCCCTTACTGTAGCGCGGGCCTCGGATCGATGTTATAGGCGCGCAACCGACAGGTGAAAGCGCTGGGCGCGCGGTCGCAGTCTCAGAAGTCGATGCTCATCGTGGCCAGTACCGTCCGGGGCGACCCCAGATGCGCGACCAGACTACCGGTATTCGCACCGGTGAGGTTGCTCGGGGCGATGGTCGACCAGTAATGCTCGTTCGTCACGTTGTTCACAGCAAGACGCCACGTGACCGGCGAGCGCGCAATCATGGAGGTGAAACGCGCGCCGATATCGAAGAGATCGTAGCCAGGAGCGAACTGCGTGTTGATGTCGTTCGCCGGACGCCGACTGGAAAACTGATAGTTGAAGCTGGTTACGAATCTCGGTAGCCCGGGGATTCGGTATTCGAACAGCGTGTTGCCCTTCACCTTCGCGGCGCCGACGTAGCGCTTGTCGTTGGTCGACGGAACCGGCGTGTCCTCGAGCTTTGCGTCGAGAAACGTAATTCCGCCGTACATGGTTAGGCCCTCCGTCAACGCTCCGACACTCGATAGCTCGAGACCGCGGTTCACTTGCTGGCCGGTGTTCTTGAACGTCTGATCGGCAGGGTCGATGGTTGCGAACGGCCGCTCGATTCGGAAGACCGCCGCGGTGAAATCGATCTTCGCAAACGACGCCTTGTAACCAAGCTCGTACTGCTCACTGCGATACGGCGGCAGGCTCGAACCCGCGTTCGCCGCGGTGCCCGGAGCGAGGTCGCCCGCCTGCAGGCTGCTTGCATACGTCACGTACGTCGACATGCTCGCCGCCGGCTTGAAGATGACGCTGCCGGCGGGACTCAGCCCGCTTTCGGAGTACTTGCTGATCTGCGCACCCGTAACGTTGAAGTTGTCGGTGTGGAACCAGTCTTGGCTCACGCCGAGCCGCGTAGACCAACGGTCGTTGAAACGAATCGTGTCGCCGACGTTTAACCCTTGTTGATAGTTGTCCGACGAATCGAAATTCGCATCCGTGTCGGGTGGGCCGCCGACCGGCTCCGGGAAGAGCACGGGAGCCGCAATGTTCGCCGTGCCAAGCCGCACGCTCGCAGGCGTGGCCGGGACGCGAACGGAATAGGTATGCGCGTCATAGCCCGAGGTGCCGACCGTGAGATCGTGCTCGATAGCGCCGGTCGCGAACGTGCCATTGAGATAAACAGAGTCGCTGGTGATAACGAAGCGAGGCGCGAAGCCGTTTGCAAACGACGACGTGTAGTTGCCGTTGTTCGACGTCAAATTGTTGACCGGCGTGTTCATGTCGCGCGTCCCGTCCTGATGCAACACACCCGCAACGAGATGCCAGTTGGACTTCAGTTCTTGCTTGAGTCGCACGGTGCCGACGCGATTGTGCAGATCGACGCCCGCGTAGTCCTGCCCGTAACCCGGACGTTCGGGGTCCGGCGCTTCCGGTAGCGTTATGCCCTGCCCGTACGTGAACCAACCCGGGAAACCCTTGTTCTTCAATGAGTAGTCGGCATAGTTGAGCTCGAGCACACCTCCGGTCCAAGCGTGTATATCCAGGCCGAGATCGCCGAGGACGCGACGTTGATGACTCGTGTCTACATAGCCATCACCGGCTCCATACAGTGCGTTCAATCGGTAACCTAGAACGCCGCGTTCGCCTAGCTTGCCGCCAAGATCCGCGCGCACCGTGCCGATACTGTCGTTCGAGTAGGTGACGCCGACTTGTCGCAGCGGCTCATCGGTTGAGCGCTTGCTCACGAAATTGAACATGCCGGAGGGGTTCGCTGCTCCGTAGAGCGAAGCGGGTACTCCGTTCACGACTTCGATTTGCTGAAATTCCTCCATCGCGCTCGGAACGGTCACGAACATCGTCATGCCGTCGATCTTGGTGTTCTGGAAGTTGCCGCCCTGCATGCCGCGAGTCTGTGGTCGCAAGACATCCGGACCCTGCTGCTCCTGATAGGCGACCAGTGGCAAATATTTTGAAATGTCTTTGAAGTTGATCGCCTGAGAGTTCTGGATGATCTCGGCCGGCAGTACCGACACCGAGTATGGCGTGTCCAACAGCGGTGTCGTCCCGAGCGGTCCGAGCGAGTCGAGCGACCCCACGCGATAGTCCTCTCGTTGGCCGGTGACCACCACCCCGGGGGTCGTCGTGGCGGGCTGAGGCGTCTCGGCGGCATGCACGAGGCCGGCCGCTGCCGTGGGAATCAGGATCAAAACACGCACCCGCGCTGCACTCATGACGATGTACCGGTCGGAAAGGATCGCGGACGCTAACATTTCTACGGTTGGGCTCCGATATGCAGACGCGCGCATATGTGATGCCCTAAGTTGCGGTGACAAACACCTTCAGGCGCAGGCCTCGAAGTGGTATATGCCCTCAGCGAAGTCAATCACTCGAGGTAACTACATGCGAGCGTCCGGACCGCGCGCCTCATTGTTATTGATCGCCGTTGCGAGCGGGGCAATGCCGACGCTCGTGCGGGCGGACCCTGTAGTGGTTCTCGCCGCGGGCAGCCTGCGCGGAGTCGTGAACGATCTTGCAGCTGCCGGCAAAGCCATGAGCGTCGACGTCAGGTCCGACTTTGGGGGATCGGGTCTGTTGCGCGAACGGATCGAGAAGGGTGAAAAGGCTGACTTGTTCTTGTCAGCCGACCTAGCTTCTCCACGCAAGCTTCAGGGGCTAGGGCGAACGGTCCTACCGGTGGTCGTGTTCGCGCGCAATCGCATGTGTGTGGTTTCCCGCAGATCCGCTGGAGTGACGCAGACGAATCTCGTGGACCGTTTGCTCGCTAACGGCGTTCGAGTGAAAACGTCTGCGCCGATCGCGGATCCTTCCGGCGATTACGCGTGGACGATCTTCGATCGCATCGAGGCTACTCGACCGGGCGCCGGTCCGAAGCTGAAGGAAAAAGCGGAAGCCAACATGACAGTAACGGCGCCGCCGACCGCGCCCGGACAGAGTGCTGCCGCTGCGCTCTTCGCGGCAAACCTTATCGACATGTCGATTACATACTGCAGCGCCTCCGCTGGCCTCGAAAAAGAGATCCCAGACCTTGCCAGCATCGAAGTACCCCCGGCGCTCGACCCGCATCCGCTGTACGGTCTTGCGGTGCTATCCGACAGGCCCGAGGTCCTTCGGCTCGCCGTTTTGCTATTGTCGGAAGAGGGACAGGCACTCATTGCGCGGAACGGTCTTGTGCCTCTGAGCGCAACTGACCGGCCGCAGAAGCCGTGAACTCAAGAAGTCGCAGCGAGCGCCTGCCGAGAACGCGAAAATCGTCCGCAGGAGAAAAATATGAAGTTGGCTGTCACGCTTGGTCTTCTGGTACTGGCCGCGGGTTCGCCGCCAGTCTTCGCTCAGGGCAACGGCGCCGCCGCGCCGCCGGCGGGCCGTCAGGTCCAGGTCACGGAGAAGATCCTGCCGCTGCGCATCCCCGGCGAGACGATCGGCGAGACCGAAGGCGTGTCGCTGAATTCGGCGGGCCATCTGTTCGTGTTCTCGCGCACGGGCTGGAGTGGCAGCTCCCGAGGCGGCAATGCAGCCCGCGTGTTCGAGTTCGACAAAAACCTGAAGTACGTCAAGGAATGGATCCCGAACGCGTACGGCCTGTCGTTCGCGCACGGGTTGCGCGTCGACCCGAAGGACAACGTCTGGGTGGTGGACGAAGGCTCGAACATGATCATCAAGGTCGATCCCACGGGACTGGTCGCGATGGTTCTCGGCCGCAAGCCCGAGTCGATCGATTGGTGGGAGGAGCGCGTCGAGCGCGGCGTGCATGACCCCGAAGGTCAGCGTCCGAAGGCCCAACGGGGCACGTACAACCGCCCGACCGACGTCGCCTGGGGACCGGACGGCAGCATCTTCGTTGCCGACGGCTACAACAACTCCCGCGTCGTGAAGCTCGCGCCGGACGGCACTTGGCTGAAGGAGTACGGGAGCTACGGCAGCGGTGACGGACAGTTCAACACCGTGCACTCGATCGCCGCGGGCGTACGGCCACGTTTACGTCGCGGATCGCGCCAACCGCCGCATCCAGGTGTTCGACTACGACCTGAACTTCGAACGCTACATCACCGGCATCGGCATGCCGTGGGCCGTGCAAGTCACGCCGAAGTACATCTACAGCGGCGACGGCGACGGGAAGATCTATCGACTCGACCACGACGGGAAGCTGATCGATTGGGCGCAAACCGGAATGGGCCAAGGCCAGACGGGCTGCATCATCCACACGCTCCAGGCCGTGAGCGACACGGAGCTCTACAGGGGCTCTTGCACGCTCTGGAACGTCGCGCGGATCACGTTCCCGAACTGACTTGGTCGGTGCGCGACGATTCTCGCGGTGGGCAGTCTAGCGTCGGCCGAGCTCCGGAGCAGCTGGCCGTGAGCCGCACCGTCACAATCGCGCTGCTGACTTTGCTGCTGGCACCCGCAGCCGCACAGACGCCGCCGGCACCGGCGCCTTTGGTCTTTCCCGAGGGCCTGCCCGCCTGGGCGTTCAACGTTCCGGATACCGTGCAACCACCTGCCACGCCGATCACCGGCATCGTGCGCGCACCCGCCAGTGCGCGCGAATACGACGCGGCCGCGATCGCGGGCAACACGAATCCACCCGACTGGTTCCCGGAGGAGCATCCGCCGCCGCCGCGAGTCGTGGCGGGTCCGGCGCCGAACGCGTGCGGCTCGTGCCATCTGATGTCGGGCCAGGGCCACCCCGAGTCTGCCGACGTCGCGGGCCTACCCGTCGAGTACTTCATTCGGCAGATGAACGACTTCAAGACCGGCGCGCGCCGGGAGGTCAACCGCATGGAGCCCATCGCACGGGCAGTGTCGGATGAAGACGTCCGGCTCGCGGCCGAGTACTACGCAGCGCTCGCCCCGGCGCCGTTCGTCGATGTCATCGAGACTGCGACGCCGCCGAAAACCTACGTGAGCACCGTCGCAAGGCATCGCGTGCTGTCGCCCCAAGGCGGCACCGAGCCCATGGGCCGCCGCATCGTGCAGATTCCGAAAGATCCGTTTCGCACGAACATTCGCGATCCGAAATCGGGCTTCATCGCATACGTTCCGCCCGGCAGCATCCGCCGCGGCGAGAACCTCGTTAAGACGGGCGCGGCCATCACGGTGCCCTGCGCGACGTGTCACGGCGACGCGCTCACGGGGCTCGGCGACGTGCCGCGCCTCGCGGGCCTGCAGCCCGTTTACCTCGCGCGGCAGCTCATCAGCATGCAAAACGGCTCCAGCGCCGGCACGAACTCCGCTGCCATGAAGCCCGCGGTCGCGAAATTGTCGGAAAACGACGTGATCGCGATTTCGGCGTACCTGGGATCGCTCCCGCCGCGCTAGCATCGCGTACGATCGCTTTTTTCGTCCTCTTTCGCAGAAGGAATGAGCCATGCAAAAACTCAAGTTGATGTGTTTAGGCGCCGTTACCGCTCTGGCAGCAGCGACAGCGAGTGCACAAGCGCCGGGCGGCGCGGCCGCGCCGCCGCCTGCGCCACCGCGGGCACGCGGCCCCGCGCTCGATGTCGCGATCGAAGCAGCGAAGATCGCGCAAGCGACCTGCCAAGCGAATGGCTACAAGACCACCGTCACGGTGGTGGACTCCGCGGGAGTGCCGGTTGTCGTTCTGTCGGGCGACGGCGCTGCGGAACGCACGCAGGCCGTCGGACTCAGCAAAACCTCGACCACCATCAAGTACAAAGTTCCAAGCGGCGAGATCGCGGACCGCGTGAAGACGGACACCGCGCTCGATGCCGAGATCAAAGCGGATCCGAAGATCGGCACCGCGCGGCGCGGCGCCCTGCCGATTAAAGTCGGCAATGAAATCATCGGCGCCATTTCGGTGTCGGGCGCGCCCGGCGGCGAGAAGGACGAAGTCTGCGCCCAGGCCGCGCTCGACAAAGTGAAAAACCAGCTCAAGTAAGAAGGGCTGGCTTAACGTTGTCGAGGAGTTCGGCATGACCGTGGGACCGAAAGTCGACGGCGTCGCTTGGATCGCCGGTGTCGGTGTCAGTGCCGGGCTCGGCGCCGCCGTCGCGCGCCGCTTCGCGCGCGAGGGCCTTGCCGTGGCGCTCACGGGCCGCACAGCAGAGCGCCTCGAGAGCGTCGCCGCGGAAATTCGCTCGGCCGGCGGTCGCGCGCACGTGCTCGCCGGCGACGTGAGCCAAGAGGGCGACGCGCAACGCCTCGGCCTCGAAGTGCAAGACCTCGGGCCGGTGCGCGCCGCGGTGTTCAACGCCGGCGGTGCCGTGCGCGGCGGCGTGCTCGAGGTGAGCCCCGAGCAGTTCCGCGACGCGTGGCGCAACGGTCCGTTCGCCGGCTTTCTGTTCGCTCGAGAGGCCTTGCGCGCGCTGCTTGCGAACGAGCCCGACGCTCGATGCGGTCATGGGCGCGGCAGCTTGCTGTTCACTGGCGCAACGGCGTCGCTGCGCGGCGGCGCGAAGTTCGCCGCGTTCGCATCGGCGAAAGCCGGGTTGCGCTCGCTCGCGCAAAGCCTCGCGCGTGAATTCGGCCCGCAGGGCATGCACGTTGCGCACGTCGTCATCGACGGAGGCATTGACGGCGAGCGCCTACGCGCCGCCGCGCCGCAACGCGCGATCGACGCGGGCGCCGACGGCTTGCTCCGCCCCGACGCGATCGCCGACGTCTATTGGCACTTGCACACGCAGCACAGGAGCGCGTGGACGCAGGAACTCGATTTGCGGCCCTATAAGGAGACGTTCTGAAGGGCGCCCGCCGTTCCGCAAAACCGACGCACGAGCGCAATCCCTCGCTGAAGAAGGAAGCTGGCAAGCCAGCGTCCTTGATAGCGAATCCTAGTTCTGAGAGTCGCGGTTACCCAGAAGGTTAGCTAGGCGAAGCACTCTCGGCGCCCTGCGACCTGTGACGCACGTCGCGTTCCCCACCGAGACGATCAAGGCATCATTCCGCGAAGCCGATAACCCGGCACGCCCCTCGCATCGGCGCCTGTTGAGCCAATGAGATTTCCGGGGTCGTTTAACTGGGGATGGCGGCGTCTCGATGATCCCGATCCAAGACACGGCCAACCAACCGTCGGCGCAGACCGCTCCGGCAGGCGCGCTCGACATTGCCGCGCGCGTTCTCGACGGACTGCCCGCGCCCGCACTGTTGCTAGACGGGGACGGCCGCGTCGTGCTCGCGAATGCCGGGGCCGTTCACTTGCTCGGGTTCGCCCAATCGGAGCTCATAGGCCGAGCGGCCGAGGAGTTCCTTTCGGACGGGTCGAGAGAGCCGATTCTCCGAGCGCTGCACGACAGCCCGCGAACGACGAGTCCCTCGCTGGCCGAGGCCCTTCGTCAGCTGACCGTAACGCACAGAGACGGTGGCCGGACGGCGCTAGAAGTCCACCTAAGTCCCCTCGAGCTCGACGGCCGCCGATTCTTGCTGTGTGGGTTCGAAAGCTCGGCACGCTCATCTCACGAGGAGCTCGCGCGCAGCGCGGCTCTGCTCAACACGGCACAACGCATCGCCAAAGTCGGCAGCTGGATGTGGGACGTCGTGAACGATCGGCAGTGGTGGTCCGACGAGCTATATCGCATGCTGCAGATCGATCCGCGAGGCGCAGAACGCCCGTACGATCGTTTCTTCGCGCTCGTGCACCCTCACGACCGCGAGCGCATGCGCGCCGGCGCCGCACGCGCCGAAGCAGGGGGCACTCCTGAACCGATCGACGTTCGCGTGCTGTTGCCCGACGGACGCGAGCGAGTCATTCACGTCGACGGCGAAACGACGATCGACGAGCGGGGGCAGGTCGTCCGGATGCAGGGCACGCTGCAGGACGTAACCGAGCGCAAGGCGACTCAAACCGCTCTGTACCTGACCGAGATGCGCTATCGCGAAGCGCAGCGCATAGCCAAGATCGGCAACTGGGAGTGGAATCTCGCAACCAACACGAGTTGGTGGTCAGAGGAGCTCTATCGAATCCTCGAGGAAGATCCGCAGCGTTACCCAGCCACGTTCGACAACTTCATTGCCAAGATCCATCCCGACGATCGCCAAGCAATAATCGAAGGTCAATCGGTCGCGCCTTTGACTGCGGGCCCGCATGATCCGGTGGAGAGCCGAGTCGTGCTCGCGGATGGACGCCAAAAGGTCATCGAGCAACTCGTAGAAACACGCGTCGACGAGTATGGTCAGCCCGCAGCGGTCGTCGGTACAGTCCACGACATCACGGAGCGGCGCGTCCTCGAGGATCGGCTCCGGGAAAGCGAGGTTCGCTACGCGAGCACCGTGGAGCTCGCCGCCGTGGGCATAGCGCACGTCGACGAAGAAGGCCGGTTCGTCTGGTCTAACCGGAGACTCGCGGACATGCTGGGCTACTCGAGCGAGGAGCTGAGGAAGCTCACGGTGTGGCAAGTCTCGCATCCGGACGATGTGCGCGTCACGGACGCCGACCGCAAACGACTTCACGCGGGCGAGATCGATACGCTGACGGCAGAAAAGCGCTATCTGCGCAACGACGGCACCACGCTCTGGGTTCGCATCACGAGCGCGGTACGGCGCGGAGCAGATAGCACGCTGCTCTACGACGTGTCGATCGTCGAAGACGTCACCGCTCGGAGAAATGCCGAGGAGCGCGTCCGTTATCTCGCGACTCACGACGAGCTCACTGGTTTGCCCAATCGAGCGCTGTTCGGCGAATTGCTTGGCCACGCGATCGAGAAAGCTCGACGACACGAGCGCCAGTGCGCAGTCGTCTTCCTCGATCTCGATCGCTTCAAGATCGTCAACGACTCCCTGGGGCACGCAGCCGGTGACCAGCTGCTAAAGGAAGTTGCAGAGCGGCTACGTCAGAGCGCGAGAAAGTCCGACTGCATCGCGCGACTCGGTGGGGACGAGTTCGTGTTGTTGATCGAGGACGTGACCGATTCGTCCGTAGCAGCCGGCGTTGCCAAGAAAATACTTTCGAGTCTGCTGATGCCGGTGCGAATCGCGCGGCACGAGTGCCGCGTCACCGGCAGCATCGGCATCGCAACCTACCCTCTCGACGCGACAGACGCGCCGACGCTCATGAAGCACGCGGATATGGCTATGTATCGCGCGAAAGAGGAAGGCAAGAACAACTACCAGTTCTACTCCGCCGAGACGAGCCCGATGTCCGTCGAGAACCTGCTTCTCGAGTCCCATCTCGCCCGAGCCCTCGAACGCAAGGAATTTGCCATCCAATACCAACCGAAGGTCGACATCCGAACCGGCGAGGTCAGGGGTGCGGAGGCCCTGCTGCGCTGGTGGAACCTCGAGCTCGGAACCGTATCGCCTGCGCACTTCATTCCGGTGGCCGAGGCTACGGGACTCATCGTGCCGATCGGCAAATGGGTGATGAAGACCGCATGCGAGCAGAACATGGCCTGGCAACGCCGGGGGCTTCGCCGCATCGTGATGTCGGTCAATCTGTCGCCGCGACAGTTCAAAGACCCGATGCTGTTGGACGACATCGCGGAGGTGCTGCAACGCACTGGCATGGCGCCGGAGCTACTCGAGCTCGAGATCACGGAGAGCTTGATCATGCACAACGTCGATCAGGCAGCCCAGAAGACGGCTGCCATCAAGCGTCTTGGCGTGCGGCTCGCGATTGACGACTTCGGGACGGGCTACTCCTCGCTTTCACAGCTCAAGCGTTTCCCGATCGATACCTTGAAAGTCGACCGATCGTTCATCCGCGACGTTGAGATTAGCGAGGACGATAGGGTAATTACCCAAGCCATCATCTCGTTGGCTAAAGCGCTCGACGTGAGCGTCGTGGCTGAAGGTGTGGAAACAGAGGCCCAACATGCGTTCCTTCGTGACCACGCGTGCGACGAGATGCAGGGCTACTACTTCAGCAAGCCGTGCCATCCAGATGCATTCGCCGAATTCCTATCGGCCGAGGTCGCGCAACGATCGGACTAGCCCCGCTGCCGTCCGCTCGAGTCGAGATTGCTGGTCTTTCCATTCCCCGCCGTGGCAGAGTTGCGGTGGAGGTGGGTGAATGGCAGCAAGTAAGCCGCAGGCAGCACCGACTGCCGGCGAGCACCTAGAAGAAAAACCGCCGCACGCAATTCTGTTCGAGATGCTGTTCGGCGCCTGGACGGCGAAGATTCTGACGGAGGTCGTGCGTCTCGACGTGCCCGATGCGCTCCATGCCGGGCCTATGACGGCGTCTGAGCTTGTAGCACGCGGTGTAGACGCCAATCCGTTGGCGCTGCATCGCGCGCTGCGCGCATGCGCCGCGCTCGGCATCTTCACGGAAGACACGACCGGCCGCTTCGGTCCAACGCGTCTATCGGCACTCCTCACGCGCGACGCACCGGGCTCGCTCAAGCGCACGGTCGAATATTCCGGCGGGCTGCTCTGGCAGGTGTGGTCGGGCCTCCCGGCCGGTCTTGCCACGGGGCAGCCTCAGGCGCGCGCGCAATTAGGCATGGAGTTCTTCGACTACCTAGCAGCGCATCCAGTGTCGCTACAGACTTTTGGCGAAGCGCTCAAAGTGCATAGTGCAGTCACCAACAAAGGCGTTGCTCGAGCGCTATAACTTCAGTGGCATTCGCCATCTCGTCGATGTAGGCGGCGCCTTTGGCCATTTGATGATCGGCGTGCTCGAGCGCTACCCTGAAATCGTTCGCGCCGTGGTGTTCGATCGACCGGAAACCGTGGCGATGGCGCCGATCGAGGTGCCGGTGCGCGACGCAAGTGTTGCGGCACGGCTCGACTATGTAGGCGGGAACATGTTCGACGAAGTGCCTCCCGCGGACGCGTATGTTCTGAAGTTCGTTCTGCACAACTGGGATGACGCCTCGTGCACGCGCCTTCTAAAGAACGTAAGCGCGCGGGTGGAGAGAGGTGGCCGAGTTATCTGCACAGGGAGAGAGGGATCGAAAATCGGATAAGTGCTGCCGCCCCTCGGCGACACGAGCAATGTGCCGGGCAAATTGCAGGATCTAACATGATGTTGCTCATGCACGGACGCGAGCGCACACGCGCCGACTGGGAGGCGCTCTATGGCGATGCGGGACTCGCGATCACAGCCATGATCCCCGTTCCGGACACGTTCGGGGCGTTTGTGATCGAAGGGCGACGCATCGCCGAAGCTCGATGAGCACGCGCGACGGCAGAATCGTCTACACCACCGGCATCGGTCGTGTAGCCCCGGCACCCGCAAGGAAAGACGTGCCGCGCGGCGACGGCATCGTGCGTGTGCGCCGCGAAACCGGTAACCGCGGCGGAAAGACCGTCACGACAATCCAGGGCGTTCCGCTTTCAGAAAGCGCACTCCAAGAACTCGCCGGCGAGCTTAAGCGCCTTTGTGGAACCGGTGGCACGGTGAAGGATCGCGTGATCGAGATTCAAGGCGATCACCGCGACAAAATCGTCGCGACACTCACGCGGCGCGGCTACGCACCGTGAAACTTGCCGGCGGCTGAGCCGACGGCGGCGTCAATGGTCGCTCTTGGAGATCAGTGATGAGATCGCAGACTCTAGCCGCTCTCACCTTATTCGGATTGATGATCGCTGGCCTCGCGGCGGCCCCGTCGCTACCCAAGTACGAGCCCGATCCGTACTGGCCGAAGCACCTGCCGAACAATTGGCTCCTCGGCCAGGTCTCCGGCGTTGCGGTGGATTCCCACGACCACATCTGGGTAATTCATCGTCCTCGAACGACCGACGAGCACGACAACTATCTGCGAGACAAGACGGCTGATTGCTGCTCTCCAGCCCCACCCGTGCTGGAGTTCGATCAGGCGGGGAATTTGGTTCAATCCTGGGGCGGTCCGGGGCAGGGCTACGACTGGCCTGACACAGAACACGGTATCTTCGTCGACGACAAAGACAACGTGTGGATCACCGGTAACGGCGCGAAGGACACCAATCTTCTCAAATTCACCAAGGCGGGAAAGTTTCTGCTGCAAATCGGCGAGCATGGTAAGACCGATGGCAGCGTCCGCGCGGTTCGGCACCGGGTTTGGTTTGGCCTTTTCGAGGCAAGCCGCAGCGCTTCTTCTTCGTCCACGGGACCAACAAGAAAGTGCAGATCGTCGACCGCGCATCCATGGAAGTGATCGGCTTCTTCGGCGGAGTCGGCGGCCATGGCGTAGGCGAGTTCCCTCCACAGCATCGCGACCGATCAAAGGAAATATCTCTCTGCAAGGCACGGGGCGCCGCGCATATCGGCGACGGATGTGGCCACGCTTCCTCGCGTGCGGACGTAGCGCTGGTGATCGACGCTACTTGGCCACTTCGCCCGCCAGCATTTCCGGAGTCGGCGGAGCGGTGTCCTTGGGGTCGGAGCCCTTGTGCTTGTCGGTGGCTTGCAGCGGCGCGCCGTTGGCGATTCCGAAGCCGATCGTCTCACCGGCGAGCTCCGCGTAAGCGACGTTCACGTTCATGTGCGCGCGTGCGAGCGGCGTGTTGCCGTATTCGAGCCCCTTCTTGATGTGGGTATCGAGCAGCGGCGCGAAGTCCGGGTTCTTCTGCAAGTCGGCGACGGCCATGCCGGGCGGGTCCCCGCGCTCATAGTGAAGCTTCGCGGCGTCGACCAAAGCCCGATTGAAGCGGGCGAAGCGCTCGAGACCGGCCCAGGTGTTCATGTGACCATGGCCTTCCTCGACCAGATCGACCTTGCCTTTCACGGCCTTGACGAGGGCTTCGACTTCTTTAGCGATCGCTTCCGCGCCGCCGGCGGGGAGGAACGGCGCCATGTTCCACGCCATCACATCGCCCATGCACAACAGACGTGCGGCGGGGAACAGCACGAACGTATCGCCGTTCGTGTGGCCGCGGCCGAAGTGATAGAGCTCGACTTGGTCGGCACCCGAGCCGATCGTCATGTGGTCCGTGTAGGTTTCCGTCGGCAAGAGCTTGGGATTAGGGCGCGGTCCACTACCAGCTCTTCCTTGGCGCCTTCGTTCATCACGATGCGCACGTTCGGGTACTGCTCGCGCAGGTAATCGTTGCTGCCGACGTGATCGGGGTGGCTGTGCGTGTTGATGATCAGCTTGATCGGCTTATCGGTGACCTTCTTGACCTCGCTCACGATCGCGGGGCCGTTGTCCGGCAGCTTGGTGTCGACCAGCACGACGCCGTCCGTCTGCACGACGACCAGCGTGTTCCCGCCGCCGCCGAAAATCTTGTAGACGTTGTCTTTGATGTGCTCGATCGGCTCCGGCGGCGGAAGCGGCGAACGCGGCGGCGCCGCACCGGCGGGACGGGGCGTCGGAGCGCCTTGGGCGGGATCGGACTGCTGTTGCGCTGCAGCCGATGCGGCCAGGCTACCGGCGACCAGAAATGCTAGGACAACTCTCGTCTTCATCTCGCGTGCCGAAGTAGGAACGTCGCGCGCTAGTGCGCTCCGCACAACCATCGCGGCGACCGCACGTTCGCGGTCCCACTCGCGTTGGCGCTGCTCGCGTTCGAGGTTGTCCTCCATGCGGCGCAGATCCGTGAGGGTCTGCTTCGTCTGTTCTTTCTTCTCCTCGGCTAGCTTCATGTCGCTCCGATCGTAGATGTTGTACGTGTGGCAGCGCTTCCCGACGACCATCCGGGAGCCCGGCAGGCCGATGTCCTCGCATACGGTCCGCTCGCCGGTGTCCTTGATTTCGACCGTCTTGGTCGGTGCGATTTCGACCGTCTTGGTCGGTGCGGTTTCGACCGTCTTGGTCGGTGCGGGAGTGGTGTGCCGCCTCGTCGAGCGCTTGGTCGCGCGTGCCGATTGCGCGTCGTTTTCGACGGCCGGCGAAGGCTCGGCATTCGGATCCGAGGTGGAGTCGGCGGTTGAAGAGGAGTCGAGGGCGGTCGGTGCGGCCGAATCGATTGTCGCGATATTGTCGGCGGCGGGAGTCGAGGTGCCTTGCGCGAGACTCGCGCCGGTTCCCAGCGCGAAGAGGACCACAGACGTGAGACATAGGCGGTACATACGGTAGCGCTCCTGTGTCAGCCCGATGGGCAGAGGCTAGCATAGTCGTGTCGGAGATAGTGCTGGCTCGCGCGACTCCAAGTTTCTGCTGCAGATTGGCGAGCATGGAAAGACCGACGGCAGCAACGACACCAAGAACGTGAACCAAGCCGCAGGTCTAGCGGTGTATGCGCCGACGAAGGAAGTTTTTGTCGCGGACGGTTACGGGAACCGCCGCGTGATCGTGTTCGATTCGGAGACCGGTGCGTACAAGCGGCATTGGGGCGCCTACGGCAACAAGCCGGACGACAATGTGCCCTCTACGCGGACGTATGAAGGTCCGGGACCCCAGCAGTTCAACACCGTGCACGGCATCGCCATCTCGAACGACGGTCTCGTCTACGTCGGCGACCGCGTGAACAACCGGATTCAGTCTTTCAAGCTGGATGGTACGTTCGTCAACGAAGTGTTCATCGAGCGCAAGACATCGGCGCGGTTCGGCACCGGGTTCGGTTTGGCTTTTTCGCAAGACAAGCCGCAGCGCTTCTTCTTCGTTCCGGACGGGACCAACAAGAAGGTGCAGATCGTCGATCGCGCATCGATGGAAGTAGCAGGTCGGCGATCAGTAGATCGCAGCCGAGATCATCGTCACGGCCGCACGGCTCGGCGCACCTTCCGGTGTCGACAGCAGCATGACGAGCCAGTCGTCGTAGTCCCACCAGCCGCCCTGCGTGTCCGTAGCCAGGCCCTCGAGGTCGCCATTCAGGAACGAGTGGCTGGCGTCGCAGTTCTCAATGAGCAGCGCTACATCGAAAACATAATAGCTGGCATCGAGATGCGGTGTGAGCCGGCCGTTCCCGGTGCATCCGGACTTGGGCGCCTGAAAGAACAGCAGACCCTTCTTGTCGATCGTGATGATCACGTCGTCGCCGTGCGCGAACTCGGCGAGTTGCTCCCGGAAGGTACCGGCTGGAGGCACCAAGAACGAGTTGGGTTTGGGCACGGCCAGTGCGCCGGTGAGGTCGTAACGACCGTAATAGCTGCTCCAATAGCTGAGGTCAAACGACCAAACTTCATCGGCTCCAGCGGCCGCAATGTGGACCTCGCCCTTTAGCGCCCCGGGATCAAGAGTTGTGAGGTCGATGTCGGCCGTCGCCGGCAATGCGCAAAAACGCCCGGGGCTTGCCGGAGAGCAAGACTGGCCGATGACCACGCCGCTGCCTTGCCGTTGGCCGGGTGACACGTGGCCCACCAGCTGGACGGACATCGCGAGGTCGATCGACAAGTCACCCGCGCCCCCGCCGCCTTGGATGTCCGTGACATCGGTGGGACCCCCGACATACAGGCGAAGGTCGCCGTCGACAGTGAGTATCGCCTCCGCGTGATATTGGTAAACCCCGTCGCCCACTGCCGCAGTGCCCCGGTAGTGGCCGTGCGGATATGAAGCAGCGGCCGTTTGCGGAGCGGGCGTCGTGAGCGGGGGCGGGACCGGCGTCGTGAGCGGCGGACTCGAGTTGTCGCCATGGTTGCATCCGGCGAGGCCGAGCGCCAGGCAGCAGCACAGGATCGGTCGTTTCGATACCGGGCGCACGCGCGACTCCGCGGGGTGTCCAACAGCGCAAATTGCCCATAGAGTCGTGCCTTCGTCCGGACAAGAAGAGGACGAAAACATGACGGAAAGGGGACGAGCGGCGGCGGTCCGCCTGCACAGCGGCCGAGGCGCTGACTCTCATCGAGCTCGAGCCCCGTACTTCTGCAAGAGCGCGGCGAAACGCGGGTCGTCGCGCAGCGGATCCAGACGCGGATCGGCGGCGAGCCCTTCGACTGCCCAATGTCCGGGCCCGCTCAAATAGTCGTCGAGCTCGCGTAATGCCTCGTCCTTCTCGTGCGCAGGAACCAAGACACGAACGATCGCGGCGAGCTGCGTTGCCGACCCCGACAGCGCGTCGGCGCTCTTCGGCAGCAGGCGTCGGGCCTCGCGCATGGATTCGAGGCCCGTCTCGAGCTCGCCCGATTCGACGCGCGCCTCGGCGAGCGTGAGATAGAGCGCCGACTGCGCGATGGAATCTGTGGAGTCGACTCGGGCGAGATTCTGCTCGGCCCCGCGCGCCACGGCGGCAAACTCGAGCTTGCCCCGCTCGATCTGCCCGACGAGCAGGTAAGTGCGAGCATACAGTGCGGCTTTCGGCAGGGTCGAATTGCGCAAGTCACCATTGAAAATCGCACCTCCGGCTGTCGTGTCGAGCACGGCGAGCGCCCTCGCGTAGTCGCGATCGAAGACGGCCGCCAACCAGCGCGTGTACGTCGCCGCGAGCCCGTCACGATATTCGGGCGTGGGCGCGGCGTGCTCGTACTGATCCGCCGGTTCGGTGTCGCCGCGTCCGGATAGAGCGAGCACGGCCTTGTCGACATAGGTAGTGGCGTCGTCCGGCCAAAGGGAAAGGATCCCATCGAGCACTTGCGCGGCGCGCGCATAGTCGCGGACGAACGCGTACGTGATGTGCTGCTGTCTGCGATAGACGATGTTGCGCGGATCGAGCGCGATGGCCGAATCGCCATCGCGTGCGGCGAGCAACCACTGACCGGTTCGTCGGTAGACGCTCGAGCGCAAGAAGTAGAAATCCGGGTTGCGCGTCATCGACCGCTCGGCGATAGCGAACTCCGCGAGCGCGGCCGTCGCGTCGCCGCGTCCCTTGAAGTCGTAGTCGGCGAGGTACAGGTGCGCTTCGGGCAGCCCCGGCCGCAGCTCCAGGGCGTGTCTGAACGCCTGCTCGGCGAGTGTGAGACGCTGCGACGAGCGGTCGAGGCCGTACCAAAAGAAGCTCGTGTGCGTGCGACCGAGTTGAACCCATGCGAGCGCGAAACTCGGATCTTCCTCGATCGCACGCCGATACAAAGACTCCTGGCTCTTCAGCGCTTCCAGGCGGTTCGTCCGCCGCGCGTAATCGTTGGCGCTGAGGTAGTACTCAAGCGCCTTGGCGTTTCCCGTAGGGGGCGCGTCAGCGCGCTCGCGGCCGAGCCACGACGCCACGCCTGCCGCTAGCAAGACGGCGGCGAGCGCACCGCCGGCTGCCCACGCCCTCGGGCGCGAGAGAAAGCCGCGTCGGCGCGGATTCGCAGATTCAAACGCCCCTGAAACCTCCGCCGGCAAGACCGGTTGGGTCAAACGGATACCGATCTTCGGGATCGTCTCGATCAGGCGCGGCTCGTTCGAGCCGTCATCGAACGCCTTGCGGAGTTCAACGAGACACCGCGCCAGCGCGTCGGGCGTCACGGTCAACCGCGGCCAGACGGCGTCGAGGATTTCGTTCCTGGACACGACGGCCCCATTCGCGCGTCCGAGGTAGACGAGCACGGCCATCGCGCGCGGGGTGACATGAACTACTTTCGAACCGCGCCGGATGTGCGCAAGGCGTGGCTGGACGAGCCATTCGCCGATCGTGAAATCGCCAGTGGAAAGATCGCTCTGCTGCATCTACCCACCTTTGCGCCCGCAACCAAAGTGTAGCACCGGCAGGCGCGACCGAGCGTCGTGCGACCGACGATGGCGAGCGCAAGCGCGATGTCACGGAACGCGGCAGAATCCATGCGTTCGCGACGATCAGGTCACGTGAAAAACATCGACGCGGTTGACATGATTGGTCGTCGCTACAGTCGGCTTGGCTTTAGCAGTACATCACGCGCGACTAGTTTGGAACGCGGAGTGCCGCGGCACGGCTGCGCTGGCGTACACAGCGTAGTGTGCACTGCGGACCGGGGATCAAATTCACACGGCCAGGACTACGTCGGATGCGGATAGGTGGGAATAGATTGGGCACGTCCCCAGGCACATCCAAGGAAACCGCTGTCTGCGGAAGCGGTTGTTGTTCGTGTGTAGTGACTCCAGCAGCCCCACGCTTGGGCTGAAGGAACTCCGACGTTCGTTCAGGGCCGCTTCAGCGCGAAACGGGCGACGCGATCGTCATTGCTCCCTACCCAGATTTCGTTCCCGACTCGCACGGCCGAGCTCACGCGCTGCATCGCGGCCGTTTGATCGGCGCCGCCGAGCCGCGAGAAGGCTAGCGTCTCCGGATCGACTTCCAGCACCGACCAGCCCGTGGCGCACCCTGCGCCACTGCACACCGAAGGCGCGACATAGTTGGGTCCGGCAGTGAGAAGCTTGCCATCGCTAGCCCAGTGGACGTTGTCCGGCCTAATGGGTAGTGACACCGCACGCTTGGCCATGGGAGTCGCCCGGCGATCGAAACGGACCACTTCCTGCGAACCCATAGCGGCGACGAATACGTAGCGCTCGTCCTTCGAGACATCAACGCCGTTCGGCAGCGACAACTCAGTGCCGGCCAACGGCTGCAGTTGGCCGCCCGGATGCCATTCGAACAGCCGGCCGGTAATTCCCGCCGGGGCGCCTGCAGCATTCGTGAAGGCCTGATCTCGCATCCGGGTCGTCACGAATCCGCCGTCGGCAAGCCGGGCAACGCTGTTGAAGTAGCCGTCCTGCTGCAAAAGGACACAACCTTTCCAAGTGAGCCTCGGCGCGACACCTCGAAGGTCGAGGTCGTAGATCTCGATGGCTTCGCGTTCACCGTGGCTCGTCGTGTAGAGGCTGAAGTGCCGGGACGAAGTCTCGGCGAGGCTGAGGCCATGCACGTCGAACGCCTGCAGGTTCAACGGCCCCGGGCAATCGGCGTAGGCGCGCGTGTCGTGCTGCTGCGCGAACGTGGCGCCATGGATGAGCTCCGACTGCGTACGTGCCGCAGGGTCGATTAGATACAAATGACCGGGAGCACGGTGACCGGACGCAAGCAGAAGCCCGGTCGACCCCACGGTCAGAATATCTTCGGGGATGCTGAGCTCACACATATAGCTCAGTCCCTGCTCGTCGCGACACGGAGGCGGCGCGACGTTCGCATTCTGAGCGACGAGCGTGGGTGTGACACCACCACTGAAAAGAACGATGGCGATCAATGCACTTCGTTGCCGCTTGATCATGTGGCCCCCCTCTTCCCTACTGCAGCAGCAGCTTCTGCACGCGCCAGTTCGACGTCTCGGCGACGTAGAGCTCGCGCTCCGACGGACAGGCGAGCGCGTGCGCGCCGGAGAACTGCCCGAGGTTTCGCCCCGCCCGGCCGATGACGCCGAGCACCGTGCCGTCGAGCGCTACCTTGAAGATGCGTCCCGGATACGTGGACTCGCCGACGAACAGCACCTGCGGCGAGCCCGGCGTGATGCAAATCGAGTTCGGCGCGCCGATCGCGCGCTTGAGCGCCTCGCCGGTCGGTGTCGCGCCGTTGACCGGACGCGACGTGGAGTCGGGCGACACGTCGATCGAGAACATCCGTTTGAAATTGCCGTCGGTGTCGAAAACCTGGATGCGATGGTTCGTGCGGTCGCCGACGTACACGTTGTCTTGGCGGTCGATCGCGATCGAGTGCGGAATGTTGAACTCGCCGGGCCCGCTGCCCTTCGTGCCCCATGACTTCACCCACACCCCGTTCCTGTCGTACTTGGCGACGCGCGAGTTGATGTAGCCGTCGGTGATGTAGGTGTTGCCCTGCGAGTCCCACGCCACGTCGGTGGGTTGACGGAACATGCCGTCCACGGGCGGAAGTGGCGGATCGGGATGCCCCAGCGGCTCGGCGCCATCGGCCGCCTCTTCCCTGCGACCGAACACCCAGACGACGCGCCCCTCGGGGTTGAAGCGCACGACCATGTTCGAGCCTTTGTCGATGGCCCAGATGTCGTCGTTCGGATCGATGCGCACGCTGTGCGCCTCGGACCACGCGTAGAGCCCCTTGCCGATCTCGCGGACGAATTTCCCGTTCTGGTCGAACTCGAAAAGCTGCGCCGCCGCAGCACCGAATGCGGGACCCGTGGCGCTGTTCGAGCGCGAGAACACGAAGACGTGGCCGCGGGAGTTCACGGCCACACCGGGCACTTCGCCGAAATTCATGCCGTCCGGCAGAGTCGGGTAGTTGGGGACCGACGTGAAACGGAGCTCCGGCACGGGCTGCTGCGCGAGTGCTGGCCACGCGACGAGCGCCACGATCGCGAGCGCGTATCTCTTCATCGCTTTGTCCCCCGAGGGCTGTGACTGGTGACACGGCTGTGCGCGAGCCGTATGAGATCACGATTCGGTACGCGCGGCGATACGCCTACTGTCGAGCGCTCGCTCTGGGCCGCAGTCGTCGGCGAGTAGATCGAAATGGCAAGCGAATGTTTTCGCTCGGCAGCGAGATGTGCGAACACATGCGACGGAGCAACACGGCCCGGCGGTCACTCGCGAAGGACCACGCGCAGCTTATCGGGCCCGTAGGTAGCCGGCGAGTAGATCGACATAGCACAAAGGTGCAGCGCTCGATCGCGAAGGATTCCGGACGCGAATGTTTTCGCTCGGCAGCAAGATGTGGGAACACATGCGTACGGCAGCCCAACTTTCGTCTTCCACAACGATTGTCACTCTTCGAATCGGCGCCTTTATCCAAAGGAGATGCGCGTGCTAGCGCAGGACTCTTCGGAACACACTATTCCGGACGCCGGCACACCATTTTTGACGGCGCCATCCCCTCTCCCTCCACGCGCATGCAGATCGGGCGATAGCGCTCGCGCACGTAGTACGCGTTCTCGAAGTCCTCCTGCCGGGGATTTTCCATGCAGTCGTACTCGAAGGGATGGCGCGCCGGGCTCTTCTTCCAGGAGCGCTTGATGACGAAGGGCTGCGTGTAGTACTCCGGATCGTCGATGGTCGTCTCGATGTCGATGCTGTCGCCGTCGGCGGACGGCGTGAATCGTTCGACCGTGTGCAGTCGCGGGCTGGTTGGTTGGCCGCGTGCGTCGAGCTCGGCGTAGCCATTGAAGCCCAGCGTATCGACCACCAGCGTGGCCCCTTCCCAGCGCCCCACCGAGTCACCGACGTAACCCGGCTCGAGCGTTTCTGGGATGCGAGCCGTTCATGCGGATGCGGCGGACCATGCGCGGCATTTCGAAGAGGATGGTGATCTCGTCGGCCGATTCCAGGATCACGATCTTCTCGCGCGGCATCGTCATGGTGGAGACTGCGCCGGGGCGGCACGAAACCCAGGCCGTTTGCATGATCTTGCCTGCCTGCATGGCAGCCGCGTTGCGAGTCACGATGTCCTGGCCGGCGCTGGACAATGGCGCATTGGGGACCATGAAGCCGAATGTCTTCGGCTCCCACACGCCCGCAAAGCGCGGCGCGGGCGCAACGGACTTCGCGGCGACAGCCGCGGTCCGCGATGCAGCCGATGTCGTCCGCGACGCTGTCGTTTTCCCAACGGGAACCTGTTCCGCTGGTTCACCACGTGCCATGCGGTCGGGGCAGACGTCGTCTGTGACCCGCGCCGCGGCGTCGCGATGAAAGGTGAGCACGGTTTGCCAGGGCTGCGTGTAGTTCTCCGGATCGTCGATGGTGATGCGGTCCTCGAGCCGCCCGTCTGGCAACACGCGCAGACGCTCGGTCAGCGTCAGTTGCTCGGAATGCGGCAGGCCCGATGCATCCATCACCGTCGTGTCGATCAATCCGACGGTGCGTATCACGAGTGTGCCTGCGTCCCAGTGCCCCACCGGAAATCCCATCGTCAGCGGCAGCGGCGGATCCACCGTACCGGCTCCGAGATCGACAATGCGGAACCATCGATACCAGCCGTGGATGAATGCAAGGCGATTGCTATCGGCGCGGATTTCCAGTGGATAAGGCATGGTGAGAATGCGGGGCATGCCGGGGCCCGCACACCAGGTCGTCGGGTCGAATGATGCATCGCCCGCGGCAAGACGCTGGCGACGCTCGGCATAGAGCTTCGACGCCTCGGCGGTGAGCGGCGGTGGCTTGCCATTCGACGTCAGCAGCGTCCGAGGCGCGGCGTCGGGCACCCAGATGCCGAGCAGCGCCTCTGGCCCGCCTTTCGGCGCGCGTGCCGCGTCTGCGGACTTCGAAACGCACGCAGCGAGCACGACGGCGCAGAGCAGCAGCCCCCAGCGATGCGGGCGCATGATCACGGTTCCTTCGCGGCCGAAGGCGGCGCGGCGGCGCTGGCGGCGGCCCACCAGGCCCTGCCACCCACTCTGGCCGCCACGCCTTCGAGTTTCTGACCATCGGCAAAGGTGAGCACGCGCAGCGTGCCGTACGGCTTGCCGTTGCGCGCCGGGGAGAGGTTCATGGTCACCACATCACCCACCTTGACGCTGTTCTTGCGCCAGCCCATGTTGATGTTCAGGCTCGGTGAGCCAATCTCCACTGACCATTGGATCTTTTCACCACCCTCGCCGTCCGCTATCAGCTGGATGTAGGAGTGTGGGTTGGTCCACTGCACTTCCTTGACGGTGCCCTTGATCGTGACCTGCTTCGTGTAGTCGAATTCAGCGGTGGAGTGATGGGCGGCCGCTACAGCGGTGAAACACGCCGCCACAATCCATGACAGCATTGCCCCGATCCGTACGCCTGATCGCATGTCCTGATCCCCCTTCTTCCGGTCCGAACCTTAGCCCAGGAGCCCTGCTTTGAAAATTCCCACCTCGAGGATTTTTGCCACCCTGCTGCTCCTGATGGCTCCAGCCTGCTTTGCGGCCGCCGATTCCATGGAGGCCATCGCCGACCGGACGCTGATCCGGGAGCTCATGGACCGATATGGCATCGTGCATGACTCGGGCAGTCCCGAGGAGTACGCGGACCTGTTTACCGCCGACGGCGAGATCGCCGTTGCCCCCGGCGGGCCCGCCATCGTCAGGGGCCGAGAGGCGTTGATTGCGCAAGCCCGCAGGGATCACGAGCGCTTTGGCAACGAGCCCGCCGCGAACGGCAAGACGACATCGATCATGCGGCACCTGATCAGCAACGCGCAGATCACGATCACCGGAGCCGACACGGCCACTGGCACGTGCTACGTGACCACGGTGGTGAAGAAAGGCGATGTCGGGCCCGCGATCCTCAGCATCTCCCGCTACACGGACCGCTATGCCAAGCAGAACGGAGAATGGCGCATCCAGCGGCGCGAGATCACGATCGAGTTCGGTAATGGCGCTCTGGGCAAACAGCTAGGCTTCGGAGGTGGTTGATGAACGTGCTCGCTACGGTCGTTCGTTCGACGAGCTCGCCATGGAGCTCGAGTCGACGTCGCGCGAACCACGACCAGGGGACACAATGAAAAAGCCGATCCGCGTGCTCTCGACGATCGCCGCGCTCCTGCTCGCGTTCGCGCAGGCACACGGCCAGGACGCGCCGCCGCAGGCGCGCGCGCTGCTCGATGCGGCCGTCGCCGCCATGGGCGGCGCGCGCGTGGAGCAGCTCAACAACCTCGTCATGACGGGCTTCGGCCAGCGCTACAACTTCAACGGCAACATCAGCGCCGACCCGAACTCGCCGCCGAAGTGGCAAGCCGTCGCGACGAGCGAGCGCTACTTCGACCTGCGCGGCGAGCGCGCGCTCGTCCGCGAGCGCGCGAGCAACATGTTCCCGTTCGCGGCACCCTTCGGCATGTCCTTGGACACGCGCGAGCGGGTGCAGACGGGAACCGCGCTGCTCGACCACCCGCTTTCGGCGCTGCGCGCGGCGCTCGCGCGGCCCGCGCAGCTCGGCCCCGTCACGGTCGAGGACGGCATGGCCGTCGTCGCGTTCAAGCTCGCGGACGGCAGCCCCGGCTGGATCGCGCTCGACCCGCAGACGCACCTGCCGTACTGGGCACGCTGGGTGAACGGCAGCACCACGCTCGGCGACGTCACGAACACGTGCTATTTCACGGGCTACATGTTCGTCGACGGCGTCCGGCTGCCCACGGGCATCATGACGAAGATCGACTGGCGCAATCAGGCCACGCTGATGTTCCAGGTGGATTCCTATCGGCTCGATGTGCCGGCGCTGCCGCCGTTCCCAGCAGCCAATGCCGCCGCGCCGAGACGCGAGGCGCCCGAGGTCACCACGACCAAGATTGCCGACGGCGTCTGGGACGTGCGCATCGCGAACGGCGGCAGCGGCGGCGCCGTCGTCGAGTTCGCCGACCACCTCGTGATGTTCGAGCCGTACGGCAACGAGGCCGAGGTGTTCGCGCGCGTCGACGCGGCGAACAAGCTCGTGCGCGGCAAGCAGGTGACGGCCGTCGTCGTGAGCCATCACCACGACGATCACGCGGGCGGCCTGCGCGCCGCGGTCGCGCGCGGCCTCACGATCATCGCGCAGCGCCGCACGCAGGCGCTGTTCGAGGAATGGGTGTCGCGGCCCGCCGTGATGTTCCCGGACGCGCTCGCGAAGAATCCGCGCCCGCTCGTGTTCGAGCCCGTCGACGAGCACCTCGTGCTCGAGGACTCGAAGCACCGCCTCGACGTCTACCACTCCGTGGGCGACTTCCACATGTCGGACGCGTTGATCGCCTATCTCCCGAAGGAGAAGATCCTCATGGAGGGCGACTTCACGGACGAGACGTGGACGTGGAACTGGTGGGCCGGCGCGATCAAGGCGAACCGCGATCTCTATGGGATCGACCCGAAGCTCGACATCCCCGTGCACGGGACGCCGCAATCGCTCGAGGAGAAGCTCGCGGGCGCGGCCAAGCAGGCCGAGGCGGCGCAGCGCTTCTGCACCGAGAACGCATCGCGCGGGAGCTATCCGTTCGGGTGCCCCGTGCGCTACTCGACGACGGGGCTCATCGAGCCCTGAGCGCGCCGAGGAACACGAGCCGGGATGCCCGCCGCGCGAACTCGCGCTCTTCAGGTGCTAGATGTGGATCGCGCCGACCACCAATCCCGCGAGCGCGGCACCGATGATCGGCCCGAGCACGGGGATCGCCGCGTAGTCCCAAGCCGAGCCGCCCTTGCCGGGGATCGGCAGCAGCGCGTGCGCGATGCGTGGGCCGAGGTCGCGCGCAGGATTGATCGCGTAGCCGGTCGGGCCGCCAAGCGACAAGCCGATGCCCCAGACGAGCAGGCCGACCAGAAACGGCCCGAAGCCGGGCGCGAGCCCGTTGGGCGAGAGATTGTTCGAGGAGATCGCCGCGGCTACGAAGACGAGCACGAACGTGCCGATAATCTCGCTCAGCAGATTCGACGGGATGTGACGAATCGCGGGCGACGTGCAAAAGCACGCGCGTTTACTGGCCGGGTCCGCCGTGCCGGCCCAGTGCTGAAAATAGTGGAGATACACCAGCACCGCACCGAGCAGCGCGCCGAGCATCTGGCCCGACACGTACGCGCCCACCTGGCTCCAGTCGCCGCTGTAGATGCTGACGCCGATCGTTACGGCAGGATTCAGGTGCGCATTGCTGCCGACTGCGAGCGCAACAAGCACGCCGCTGATCACCGCAAGCCCCCACCCCGTGGTGATGACGATCCAGCCCGCGTTCTCCCCGTACGAGCCCTTGAGCGACACGCACGCCACGACTCCGTTGCCGAGCAGGATCAGCGTCGCCGTGCCCAGCAACTCACCCATGAATGCATGCACCGTTATCCCCCCGAATCCACCCAATCAAACGAACGCGTGACCGCCTTTCGCCACGAGCGATACAGCCGGTCCCGCTCGACCGTCGGCATAGCCGGCCGCCAGCGCTTGTGCGCCGCCCAGTTGCGCTTCAGATCGGCGAGCCCGGACCAATAGCCGACGGCGAGCCCAGCGGCGTACGCCGCGCCCAAGGCCGTCGTCTCGGTCACGCGCGGCCGCACCACCGGCACGCCGAGAATGTCGGACTGAAACTGCATCAAGAGCTCGTTTGCGACCATGCCGCCGTCGACGCGCAGCTCTTTCACGGCGATGCCCGAATCCTTCTCCATCGCATCGAGCACGTCGCGCGTCTGATACGCCGTAGCCTCGAGCGCGGCGCGCGCGATGTGGGCGCGCGTGGCGTAGCGAGTGAGGCCGACGATCGCGCCGCGCGCGCTCGCCTTCCAATACGGCGCGAACAAGCCCGAGAACGCCGGCACCAAGTACACGTCGCCGTTGTCCTGCGCCTCGCGCGCGAGCACCTCCACGTCTGCGCTCTTCGCGATTAGCCCTAGGTTGTCGCGCAGCCATTGCACGAGCGCGCCGGCGATCGCGATCGAGCCCTCGAGCGCGTAACAGGGCGGTTCTGACCCGAACCGATAAGCTACCGTCGTGACACAACCGGCCGTGGACTGCATGGCAGCGCCACCGGTATTCATCAACATGAAGCAGCCTGTGCCGTAGGTGTTCTTCGCTTCTCCCGGCTCGAAGCACGCCTGCCCCACCAACGCCGCCTGCTGATCACCGAGGATGCCGGCTACCGGCACGCCGTTGAGAGCCGCGATCGCCGCCGCGCCGTACACCTCGCTCGAAGCAGCGATCCGCGGCAGCAGTGCACGCGGGATCGTGAACGCCCCGAGCAGTTCCTCGTCCCAATCGCAGTTCCGGAGCGCCATGAGCTGCGTGCGGCTCGCGTTGCTCACGTCGGTGACGTGCAACCCGCCCTGCGAACCTCCTGTGAGATTCCACAGCACCCATGAATCGACAGTGCCGAACAGGAGCTCGCCCGCCTCGGCTCTCGCGCGTGCGCCCGGCACGTGATCGAGCAACCAGCGCAGCTTCAGCGCGCTGAAGTAGGTGGCGAGCGGCAAGCCGGTCTTGTCCCGAAAGCGATCCTGCCCGCCGTCGCGCAAATAGGCCGGCAGGTATTGCGCGGTGCGCGTGTCCTGCCAAACGAGCGCGTTGTGCAACGGCTGTCCGCCGCGCTTGTCCCACAGCAATGTGGTCTCGCGCTGATTGGTGATGCCGACGGCGGCCAAGTCCGCGGCTTGCAGCCCTTCACGAGCGAGCGCCGCGCCGATCACCTCTTGGGTGTTGCGCCAGATCTCGAGCGGATCGTGCTCCACCCAGCCCGGCTGCGGATAGATCTGCGCGTGCTCCTTCTGCGCGACGGAAACGATCGTGCCGTCTCGGTCGAACACGATGAAGCGGCTGCTGGTCGTGCCTTGATCGATCGCCCCAATGTAGCGGCTCATCGCTGACGGCCCCCCCGGTCACGGGAACGACACGCATGCTACCAATCGATCGATCTTCGTGACAGGCACGGTAACCTCAACGTACGCCCGCGCCCGGCGCTGCGTTGCGAGCCGCATTCCGGGTTTCTGCATCGACGCGCGCTGTTTCGCTCGAGCGCGCGATAGTGCCCGTCGTTCGGCGATTAGCCGTGCGGTAAAGGCGTCGGCAATTGGCGGTGGCCGTTTGACTGCTAGCTGGTTGCGGTAGCGCTCGATGTCCGCCACCGATATCTAGATGAGTCTTCTGACGCCCGCCGAGATCAATCGACTGATCGAAGCCGCGGAGCCGCCGCGCCGGAATCGCCACGGTCAGCTCGTCTCGACGGGCTATCGATTACTCATCAAGGCCGCCGTCTTCACGGGGATGCGCTCCGGCGAGCTCCGTGGCCTTCAGTGGGACGACATCGATTTGAACGCGAAGCAAGTCTACGTCCGACGCGCATGGAAGGAAGGCGAGTTCACGCAACCGAAGACACAAGCATCGATTCGCCGGATCGTCTACCCGCGTTCCTAATACGGCACGCGGCGCGCGCGCGACGCTCAGCGCGTTGGAGCGCCGCGACCGCGGCCACTTGCGGCGGGCGTGAACGTGCCCTCAGCGCCGGTAGGCGAGCTGCACGCCAATTTGCCGCGGCAACGGCGCAGCTACAGTAGCTCCATAGGTGTAGCTGTTGTAGGTGGAGCAGTCGGCGTTGGTGCACTGAGACCGGCCACCGAAGCGCGGCCCTACCCTCTCGTCCGTTATATTCAGGGCGAACAGGTTCACGTCGAATCGTCCGCGCTCGAAGCCGAGGCGTAGGTTGATGCTCTTCTGCGAGTGCACGTCACTCGAGTCGGGCGAATACGCGCCACTGCTGCGGGCGACGGTTGCATAGCCGTCCTGCCACAGATAGTCGACGCGCGCATAGGCCGGCGTGGAACCGATCCGAAAGTCGAGCCGTGCGCCGAGGTCCAGCGTCTCTGGCGGCTGTGCAAACTCCTGGCCGTCCACCGCAACGACGAGGTCGCCGGCGCGCGAGGCGGGTCCGCCGGGAATGATGAGGGAAGAGGTGTACTCCGCCTTGGTATGGCTGAATGCGGCATTGAGGGTGAGCCGCCGAACGGGACGGAAATCTCCTTCGATCTCGATGCCGCGGCTGCGCGCCGTCGGAACATTGAAGACGGCGCCATCGCCGAGGAACAAGAATGTCTGGACGTCTTTCCACTCGAGATCGTAGATGGCAGTGTTGATCTGCGCCCTGCCGTCGAGCAGCCCGATCTTGGCTCCCAGCTCGTAGCTCCAGACGGTGTCCGAGTCATAGGTCTTCGGCAGCACGTCGGTCGTGAGATCGTACTGGGCGAGCGAGCCTTGGGCCGCGGAAGTGAGCACCTGGTTCACGCCGCCGGCGCGGAATCCTTTGGCCGCCGTGACGTACAGCAGATCGTCGGGATTGAAGAAGTATTGCAGCGACAACTTGGGCGTGACCGGCGTCTCGGAGATCTCCCCGTTGACTGATGCCTGCGAGGGATTGGAGGTGCCGCCGTTCGGGCCGTAGTTGAATTGCTGGAACTTGGTTTCGACGCGCGTCGCGCGAACGCCCGCACTCCCGCGCAACTTGTCGGTGAAGCGTACGGTGACGTCGCCGAACAAGGCGGACTCGGTGTCTTCATCCGCCTCGTAGATATTGGAGAAGAACCCGTTGAAAGGCACTCCGTATCTCTGTTGGATGCTCATCCCCGAGAATTCCAGGAACGCTTGGTTCGTGGTTGTTGCGATCATCCGCACGTCGGCGTTGGTATCGGCAAAGTAGGCACCGACGACGTAGCTCACACGCTGATTCGGCGACGACGCGAGTCGCACCTCCTGCGAAACCGCACGGCGCTTATTGTCAGTATTCGTTTCAATCAATGCGCCCAGACCGAGGCCGTTCGGAACCGTGACGATGTTCGGATTGAATCCGGATCCGGTCGGAACCGGCACGGTCGGCGCGCCCGGCGTGACGATCCGCGCGGTGCCGGGGTAGACCAACAAGGTTGCCGGGAAATTCTGCGGGCTCTGGCCGCGGTTCAAGTCATAGGTCGACGAAGCGATGTAGGTCAGCTCTAGGTTGTCGCTGATGTCCCACTGGAAGGTCGCGCTCGCGATTTCCATGTCGGTGCGCGTCGGCGTCGGACCGAACGCGAGCGACTGGAATCGCTCGGGATTGAAAGGCCCGACGGTATAGCCTGGAGCGACAAACGCACCGGTCCCGGCGTTGCAGCCCGGATTCGGGGGCAGCGTGGCGGGCGGAACCAGAAACGCGCGTGCTGGGACCGGCAGCGACAAAATGTACGGAATGTTGAAGCAAAGCGGCCCGACCTGAAGCTGCCCCGGCTCGGGCAAGTTGTACGTGGTGGTCAGATTGTCCGTCTCGTCCCTTGACTTCAGGTACGACACCGTCAGCCTGGTGGTGTCGGAGGGCGCCCAGGTAAACGCGACGCGGCCGGCGCCCACCTTGCCCTCGTTGCTATCTCTGTCGTAGATGCTGCCATTTCGGTAGTCCGTCAGGTCGATGTACCCGCCGGTGTCGCGGCGGAACAGGCTCGCCCGGAAACCGAGCTTGTCCTCGATGATCGGCCCACCGAATCCAAACCCCACCTCGTACCCCGAGTCGCCGCCCTCGGTGGAAACATATTGTGCGCGGCCATACGACGAGAAGTCCTTGAGGCCCGGCGCCGTCTGAATGTAGCGGATCGTTCCGCCTTCAGAGCCGCCGCCGAACAGGGTGCCCTGCGGTCCGCGCAGCACTTCCACGCGTTCCAGGTCGAACAGCGGCGGCACCGGCGTGCCGTTCTGCGACGCAAAGCCGCCTGCGGAGCGCTTTTGCAACGGCGTCTCGTCCAGGTAGAAGCCCGTGGTGGCAGCCGTTGCGCTTTGCTGGCGAATGCCGCGGATGGCCACGGTCGCATTGCCGGATGCTTCGCGGCCGGACAGCCTGAGCCCAGGTACCAACGTCTGGAGGTCCGCGATGGTCTGGACGCCCTGCTGGTCGAGATCCCTCTGGGTCTGTGCCGTCACGGCCAGCGGGACGTGATTCACGGTGTCGCTCTGCCGCGTAGCGGTCACCACGACTTCTTCCAGCGTGCCGTCCTCGGGTCCGGCGGCAAACGCCGGCGCCTGCAACGTCGAGACTAGAGCGCCGCACGCAATTGCGGTGCGGCCCCTAAACTGAATCCTCTGCACACCCCCCCCTACGCGCTGTCAGTGCGCCGTATTCGTGCCTCCCCCGCCGCAGCCCCCAAGAGGCCGACCGTCGCGGGCCCCTAATTCCCATGCGCAGGTAATTTATAGCACCGCTCGCTCGGAGCACAAGTGCAAATGGGTTGCAACGCTCCGGCCCGTAAGCCACTCGATTTAGCCGCTGACGATCGACGTGCACTGCAGCGTCGGTATAAGGCGGCGCACGGTGCCTGCGGCGAGGCCGCCGCCGCTCGAGCTGAGTTAGAGTGTGTCCGGTCGTCGTGCACGAGGCTGTTCCTTGCCCCCCCAGCGCCCTTCCAAACCGCACCGGAAAAAGAACGAGCGGCGCAAGCCGGGGCGCCCGCTAGCGCAGGGGAGCAAACGCGTCGGCTCCGACACGATCGTGAAGGAGGTCTGCGAGCTGCTCCGCGACTTCGCGCCACGCGACGTGACGCTGCTGCGCGTCGCCGAGCATGCGGGCGTGGACCGCTCGCTGATCCGCTATTACTTCAAGAATCGCTCGACCTTGCTCCTCGCTGCCGCGCGGCATCTCTTCACGGAGTTGCAATGCGAGCTCGATTCAGCGCGCGAATCCGCTCCTGCGGATCCCGAGGCGCGAGATTCGCGCGAACGCGGTCGCGTTGCTGCGCTTTCAGCTCGAGCATCCGTACTTTCATCGATTGATGATCGACGAAATCTTCGTGTCGGATGATCCCGAGGCGAAAGCGTTCTTCGAATCCCTGACGACGGTGGCCCTTGCGGC
This sequence comes from uncultured Gammaproteobacteria bacterium, assembly GCA_963841645.1. Lineage (GTDB taxonomy): Bacteria > Pseudomonadota > Gammaproteobacteria > Steroidobacterales > Rariloculaceae > FEN-1219. The sequence goes on from CAWJDS010000008.1 coordinate 52,921, forward strand.
GCTGCGCGCGACCACGCACGCCGCTGCTCGCGACGGCGAGACGAGGGCCGTTGACGGCGCATTCCTGTACATCGCGATAATCGGTATGTGCGAGTTTTTCGTCATGGGAGCGCCGATTCTCAAGGTGGCCTTCGGCAAGGATTACGATGCCGAAGCCGTCGCTCGCGAGTACGAGAAATTCATCCGCGACTACGTCGTCGATGGCCTACGCCAGCGCTGAGCAAGGCTACATGTTGACAATTCCCACTACTGGGGAATATTGTCTGCGAGGCCGCACCGTTCGCGGCGATAGTACGCGGGCTACGAGTCGAACCATGACAAGCGAGCCGCACGCGTGTACGCGCCGTTTCGGAGGCGGACGTCGCCAGACGCGCCGACACCGAATAGAACCACGGAGTACAGGACCATGAAATCGAGATGGCTGCCGATAGTCTTGGCCTTGACAGCGGCGGCGCTCACGTCGCCGGCCGGTGCTCATCACTCGTTCTCGGCGATCTACCGCGCCGACGAAACGGTGCAGATAGAGGGCGAGGTCGTGCAGCTGCTCTTCAGGAACCCGCATTCGATTCTGCACGTGCTCGCACCGGACGAGTCCGGCAAAATGACGCGCTGGGCCGTCGAGTGGCAGGGCGCGACGCAGCTCGGCGCCGGCGGTATCGACGCACAGACGCTGCGGCCTGGGGATCCCGTGATCGTCAAGGGGAACCCGGGTCGCGATCCGGCCGAGCACCGCATCCGGATGCTCTCGATCAAGCGCACCACGGACGGCTTCGGCTGGGGCACGGCACCGGGCGAGGTCGTCAACTGATGCACGCAGCGATGTCGAGAGTCTGGCGGCGCGCGGTCGTGGTGCTCGCGCTGGCGTCCTTCGGCGGCGTCGCGCTCGCGCAGCCCGGCCCCCCGGGCAGGCCGCCCGCCCCCCCGAAATCGCCGCGCGAGTCGGCACAGATCGATCTCACGGGTTACTGGGTCGCGTTGGTCACGGAAGACTGGGCCTGGCGCATGATCACTGCGCCGAAGGGCGATGCGACGAGCGTGCCGCTAAATCCGGCGGGTCGGCGCGTGGCCGCCGAATGGGATCCCGAGCGCGATGCGGCGAACGGCGAGGCATGCCGGCCGTTCGGAGCCGCGGCGCTGATGCGCATGCCGCTGCGGTTGCACGTCACGTGGCAGGACGACAATACGCTCAAGATCGAAACCGACGCAGGTCAGCAGACGCGCCTGTTCCATTTCGCGCCGAGCGCCGCAGCGAATGCCGCACCACAGGCGCCGGCGAACGCCGAACGCTCCTGGCAGGGATTCTCGACGGCCGAGTGGACGCGCCCGATCGGCGGCTTCAATCCGCTCGCCGCGATCGCGGCCGGCGCCGCGGTGCCGACGCAATCGGGCGCACCGCCGAAGGGCGCGCTCAAGGTCGTCACAAGCCACTTGCGCGCGGGGTATCTGCGGAAGAACGGCATTCCGTACAGCGAAAACGCGCTCTTGACCGAGTACTTCTCGCGGCTCTCCGCGGACGGCAACGATTACCTGACGGTGCTCACGGTCGTGCACGACCCCGCGTATCTAGCAGGCGATTTCATCACGTCGTCGCAGTTCAAACGCGAGCCCGACGCGGCGAAGTGGAGTCCCACGCCTTGCAGCACGGCGCCGGCGCGCGCACCCGCCCCGGGAGTAGGACGATGAAGCGGCTTGCCGTTTATGCATTCCTCGCCACGCTGCCGAGCGTCGCGGCGCTCGCCCAGGTGGACTTCTCAGGCGAATGGGACCATCCCGGCGTGTTCGGCCAGGAGGACATCACGGACCGCGGCGGCGGCCCGGAAATCGGCGATTACCTCGGCCTGCCGCTCAATGAGGCGGGGCTACGCAAAGCCGAAACGTACTCAGGATCGTGGCTCAGCGTGCCCGAGCATCAGTGCACGCCGCATCCCGCTGCCTATCAGACCTGGGGTCCGAACACGCTCAGCGTGAGTAAGGTGTACGACCGGATTCGGCGCGTCGTGATCGGGATAAGGCTCGATGGCACGTTCGGCTTGGACCGCGTCGTTTGGATGGACGGCCGGCCGCCGCCGCCTGAGGAGGCGCTGCATACGTTCAACGGCTTCTCGACGGGGCACTGGGAAGGCGACACCTTGGTCGTCGAGACGAGCCACATGAAGCTCGGCTGGCTCAGGCGTAACGGCACGCCGACGAGCGAGCGCGCGCGGATGACGGAGTACTACACGCGCTTCGACGACTATCTGCTCGTCACGACCGTCGTCGACGACCCCGTCTATCTCGCTGAGCCGTTCGTACGAACCACGGAGTACGCGCTGAATCGGCGGCCGCTGCCCGTCATCGGGTTCCCGTTGCTGCGCAACGACGGTCCGATCTTCTACAAGTGCTTTCCGGCGGAGGAGACGACGGCCGACAAGCACCACGTTCCGCACTACCTGCCCGGCGAGAACGAGTTGCTCGACGAGTTCTCGGCGAAGTACCGCATCCCGCGATGGGCGATGGAAGCCGGCGCGGCAACGATATATCCGGAATTCGCCGGCCGGCTCGCGCGCGAGGACGGCCGCGGCGTGCGCGCCGCACCGGCCGTCGTGCCGCCGCGCGCGGCGACCGCCAACGAAGTGCGCTCGATGCACGTGAAAGGCGGCATCTGGCTCATCACTGGCGCGGGCGGCAACGTGACGGTTCAAGTCGGCGACGAGGGCGTGCTCGTCGTGGACACCGGGACGGCCGAGAAGGCGCCGCGTGTTCGCGAGGAGATACGCAAGATCGCCGGTGATCAGCCGATCCGTTACATCATCAACACGCATTGGCACGCCGATCACACGGGCGGCAATGTGGTGCTCTCGCAGGAGCCGCTGCAGCGCGCCGCGATCCTGACGCACGAGAACGTCGGCCTGCGTCTCGCCGAGTCGCACGCCGAAGCCGGCAAGCTCGTCATGGACACCTTCTATGGCGACTCGAAGACGATCTACTTCAACGGCGAGCCGATCGAGATCATCCACGTGCCGGCCGCGCACACGGACGGCGACTCGATCGTGTTCTTCCGCGGCTCAGACGTCGTGAGCGCCGGCGGCGTGATCTCGACGCAGAGCTTGCCGAGCTTCGACGCGGCCCAAGGCGGCTCGGTCAACGGCTTGATCGACGCGCTCAATCGGATCCTCGACATCACGGTGGCCGAGACGCGCGGACAGGGCGGCACGATCGTGATTCCGGGTCACGGCCGCCTCTACGATGAGGCCGACGTCGCCGAGTACCGCGACATGACCGTCATCGTCCGGGATCGCGTGCAGAGCGCGATCGCCGGGGGCAAGTCGCTGCGCCAAGTCGCGCAGAGCCGGCCGACGCTCGAGTACGACGGCGTGTTTGGCGGCGACGGCGCAACGTCGACAAGCGCGGCCTTCGTGGAGGCCGCGTTTCGGAGCTTGGGCGGGAAGTGAAAGACGCACGTAGGAGATCAACGATGGGCGGAAAGGTTTGTGCGCTCGTTGTGGGGCTCGTGTTGATGGCGGGCTCGGCTTCGGCGCATCACGGCAGCGGCATCTCGTACGACACGGCGAGCGTCTGGACCACCTGGGCCACCGTCACCGAGTTCAATTACATGAACCCACACCCGACGATGACGTTCGACCGCAAGGTCAACGGCGGCAAGGTCGAGCATTGGACCGCCGAGCTCATCACGAACCCATCGATGATGGCGCGCCAAGGGTGGACGAAGAGTCGAACGTTGGAGGCTTTGCGTCCAGGCACCCGCTTGAAGCTCTACCTCGCGACCGCGCGCGCCGGCGGCTTCAGCGCGGTCGTCATGAAGATCGAGGACGAAAGCGGGCAAACCCTCGCGAGCCCTCCCCGCGACCTCAAGGGCGTCGACTTGGACGGCAAACCCGGCGGCCTACAGCCCGAGGGTAACGCGGTGCTGCCGGGACAGCCGAGCAAGTAACGGCGGAAGACGGCACGCGAACCGGGCCGTCACGACGGCGCCAGACGCGATAGCAGATAGCCGGCTCGCCGCGAAAGCGGTCAAGCAGAGCCCGCGGCGGAGGAAATATGAGCAACACGCAACTGAAAATGCGCACACGCGCGAGACATCCGCAGCTCCTAGCTCTCATGGCGGCGCTCGCTGTCGCTGGGTCGTTGGCGACCGTTCACGAAGCGGCAGCTCAGCGAAGCGACGCGCGCCCCGGCGGCTTCGGCTCGTCCGACACCGACACGCGCGCGTACGACAAGCACGATTTCAGCGGCCTCTGGAGCCGCTTCCCTCAGCAGCTCGGTCAGCCGGCCTGCCCCGAGTGCAGCGACCCCCCGGACCTCTTCCCGAACTACGGCTTTTTCGGGACCCCTCCGGCACGCACGGCCGAGGGCGAGCGCCGCTTCAACCTCAACAAGCCGGCGCGCGGCCTCGAGCTCGGCAGTGAAGCGGCGCGCAAGCGCACCGATCTCGACATAGGCTTCCGCCGCGCAGTGCTACCGGCCTTCGGCAACGACCCCGAGGCGCGCTGCGAGCCGCTCGGGCTCGCGCGCTTGATCACCTTCTCGGGCGGCGGCGCCAACATGGAAATGGTGCAGACGAAGGACCGCATTCTCCAGCTCTTCGAGTGGACCTGGGAGTTCCGCGATATCTGGATGGACGGGCGCAAGCTACCGAAGGTCGACGACTACCTACCGCGCTTCAATGGATATTCGGTCGGCAAGTGGGAGGGCGATACGCTCGTCGTCACCTCGGTCGGGTTCGACGACCGCCAGTGGCTCGACCAGTTCGGCTTTCCGATCAGCGACCAGGCCGTGCTCGAGGAGCGCTGGGACCACCCCAGCCCGAATCGGCTCCGCGTGCGGCTCAAGCTGACGGACCCCGTGAACTACACCGCGCCGTGGGAGAGCAGCGTCAAAGTCTGGGCTCTGATCCCGAAGGAGGCGATGGCGATCGCCGGCTGGTCCGGCCTGCTCGAAGACCGCTGCGTGCCGAGCGACGAATCGCATTTCAACCAATTCCGCGATCGCGCGGCCGGGATCGGCAAGACGGAGCCCGCCCCGCAGAAGTAATCCGCCGCGCGCGTTTCGATGTGCCCGCAGTAGTGATTCGCCCCACGCGTGGCCGAGCGCCGCAACCGGAACTCCGGCGCGGCAGACGCCGGTGACCGCGAACGACGTGCCGAGGAGCAAGCGATGCGATCCGAATACCGTTGCTTAGCCAGTGTCGCCGCGGGCGCGCTGGGATCGATCTTACTGGCGTCGAGCCTCGCGGCTCAGGAGCGCCCGTTGCCCATGGGCCGCAGCATCGGCGCCGCTTGCACGCGCAGCGTGACCGTGCCCGCACCTGCGGGCGCACCCGGGCCGGGTGCGGGGCCTGCGCGAGCGCCTGGGCAAGGGCCGCCGGGCGCGGCACCAGCCGCAGGGCCGGGGGCCGCCGTCGGACAGGGCCCGCCGCCGTTTGCGTCGAACCTGACGCCCGCGGAAGCCACGAAGCTCGTCAAGGTGCGAGACGACGTCTACGCGGTCGTCAACGTCAACAACGCAGTGCTTCCCGACATCCCGCTCTTCGGCGGCAACGTCGGAATCTACCTCACCGACGGTGGCGTGGTGCTCGTCGATTCGAAGAACGAACGCATGCACGACGACCTCGTAGCGAAGGTGCGATCGCTCACGAACGCACCGATCTCGTACGTCGTGCTGACCCACAACCACGCCGACCACAGTGCCGGTGCCGCGCAGCTCCGTGCGCTCGGCGCGACGGTGATCATGTCGGCCGCCGACCGCAAGCGCATGGGCGGCGTCAACGATCCGGGCCTCCCGCAGGTCGGTTACGACGGGCACGCGGAAATCGTGCTCGGGGGCAAGCGCGTCGAGCTCCTCGAGTTTTGCGGCCACACGAGCGGCGACACGGTCGTGTACTTGCCCGATGCGCGCGTCGTGATCGCCGGCGATCTCGTCGCGACGCCCGACTCGATTCCGCAGATAACGAACTACGCGGATGGCGGCAGCTGGACCGACATGGTCAGAAGCCTCGACGCGCTCGCGGAGCTCGACTTCGATTTCATGATCGCGGGCCACGGCCCGGTGCTCACCAAGCGCGAGTTCCTCGCGCACCGCGCCAAGATGGCGGCGATTCGCACACGCGCCGAGGAGCTCGTGCGTGCGCACAAGTCGCAGAGCGAGATCGCTCAGGCCCTCGCGGCGGAGTTCAACTGGGGCGTCGGTCCGGGCCTCGCCGCGGGGAACATCGCGGGCATGCTCGTCGAATTCGCCGGCGATTGAGCGCAGAGTCGACGCCGCAGGCCTAGGGCATATCCGCGCTTGGGGCAAGTTCGGCACTAATCGGGCACTAACGACCGCAGCGACGGTACGAAAGTGCCGAAGCCCGCTCGTAAGTCACAGTTGTGAAATGGTGGCCAGGGACGGAATCGAACCATCGACACGCGGATTTTCAGTCCGCTGCTCTACCAACTGAGCTACCTGGCCGTGCGTAGACCGCTCGCTTGCGGAGCCCCGGCGAGGCGCGAGGCGCGAAGCGGCGTGTATTAGACCGGCCGCGTCGCGGGCGCGTCAAGGTTAGGTAAGAGCCCGGCGTGCCAAGGTCCGCGCGGCTCTTTATCATCGAGCCTCATGAGCGACGACAAGATCTACGCGGTCCCGACCGCGACCGCTGCCCGCGCCTGGATCGACAACAAACGCTACGAGGCGCTCTACCGCGAGTCGCTCGAAAGCACCGAGGCGTTCTGGGCGAAGCAGGCCCGCGACCGGCTCGACTGGATCGCGCCGTTCACCCAGGTGAAAGACACGTCGTTCGACGCGAGCGACCTGCACGTCCGCTGGTTCGCGGACGGCAAGCTCAACGTCGCGGCGAACTGCCTCGACCGCCACCTCGCGAAGCGCGCCGAGCAAACCGCGATCCTCTGGGAGCCCGACGACCCGAACGAGGCCGGCCGCAAGATCAGCTACCGCAAGCTGCACGCAGACGTCTGCCGCTTCGCGAACGCGCTGAAGAAGCTCGGCGTCGCGAAAGGCGACCGCGTCACGATCTACATGCCGATGATCCCCGAGACCGTCGTCGCGATGCTCGCGTGCGCGCGGATCGGCGCGATCCACTCGGTCGTGTTCGGCGGCTTCTCGCCCGAGGCGCTCAAGGGCCGGATCGAGGACTGCGCGTCGCGCGTCGTGATCACGGCGGACGAAGGCCTGCGCGGCGGCAAGAAGATTCCTCTCAAAGCGAACGTCGACGAGGCGATCGCGGGCCTAGCGACGACGAAGATCGACGCGGTCGTCGTCGTGCAGCGCACGGGCGGGAGCGATCGCGTGGAACCGCGAGCCGCGATCACTGGTACCACGAGATCGCGGACGCCGCGTCCGAAGTGTCGGTGCCCGAGCCGATGTCGGCCGAGGACCCGCTATTCATTCTTTATACGTCGGGCTCGACGGGCAAACCGAAAGGCGTGCTGCACACGAGCGGCGGGTACCTGCTGTTCGCGTCGATCACTCATCAATACGTGTTCGACTACCACGACGGCGACATGTACTGGTGCGCGGCGGACGTCGGCTGGGTCACGGGCCACAGCTACATCGTCTACGGTCCGCTCGCGAACGGCGCGACGACGCTGATGTTCGAAGGCGTGCCGACGTATCCCGGACTCGAGCCGCTTCTGGCAGGTCGTCGACAAGCATCAGGTCAACATCCTCTACACGGCGCCGACCGCGATCCGCGCGCTGATGCGCGAGGGCGACGCGCCCGTGAAGCGCTGCTCGCGCAAGAGCCTGCGCCTGCTCGGCAGCGTCGGCGAGCCGATCAATCCCGAGGCGTGGGAGTGGTATTACCACGTGGTCGGCGACGGCCGCTGCCCGATCGTCGACACGTGGTGGCAAACCGAGACCGGCGGAATCTTGATCACGCCGCTGCCCGGCGCGACGAAGCTCAAGCCCGGCTCCGCGACGCGGCCGTTCTTCGGCATCCGGCCCGCGATCGTCGACGCGAACGGCAAGGTCCTCGACGGCGCGGCGAGCGGCAACCTCGTGCTGCTCGACAGCTGGCCCGGACAGATGCGCACCGTGTACGGCGATCACCAGCGCTTCGTCGACACGTACTTCAAGGCGTACCCCGGCAAGTACTTCACGGGCGACGGCGCGCGCCGCGACGCGGACGGCTACTACTGGATCACGGGCCGCGTCGACGACGTGATCAACGTCGCGGGCCACCGGCTCGGCACGGCCGAGATCGAGAGCGCGCTCGTCGCGGATCCGAAGGTGGCCGAGGCCGCGGTCGTCGGCTTCCCGCACGACCTCAAGGGCCAGGGCATCTACGCGTACGTGACGCTGAAGGCCGGCGTGACGCCGAGCGAGGAGCTGCGCAAGGAGCTCGTCGGCGTGGGTGCGCAAGGAGATCGGCGCGATCGCGACGCCCGACGTGATCCAGTGGGCGCCCGGCCTGCCGAAGACGCGCTCGGGCAAGATCATGCGCCGCATCTTGCGCAAGATCGCGGCGAACGACATGAGCAATCTCGGCGACACGTCGACGCTCGCCGATCCCGCGGTCGTCGACGATCTCATCAAGAACCGCGCGCAGCCGCCGGCTGAGAGCCGACCCGTACGCCGGCCGAAACCCGGGCCCGAGCGGCGAACGCTCGCGCGCGCGCCGCTCAGCGCGGCTTGCGCGCGCGGAACATGAACTGATCGGTGTGCCCGCGAATCGCGGGATCGAACACGCCTTTCGTGTGATCGTCCGCCGGATTCGCGAGCAGGTTCGACTCGGCTTCGATCTTGAAGCCGGCCTTCGTGAGCACGTCGCGCGCTTGCTGCGGCAGCATTCGGTGCAGCATCGCGTTGTTCTGGCCCGCGACGCCGACGTGATCGATCACTCCGAGCACGCCGCCCGGCTTCAGCGCGGCGTACAACGTCTTGACGAACTCCACGGCCGGCCCCTCGCCCGCGGGCTGATTGCCGAAGCCGTTGTAGATGTCGTGCAGGTTCATCGCGGTGACGATCGCGTCGGCCTTGTTTGCGATGCCCGCTTCCGCGAGCTGCACGTGCAGGGGCTCGACGTTGCCGAGCCTCGCGATCATGTCCTTGGGCTCTCTCTCCGCGAGGAACGGCGGATTCTGCATGTACACGTGTCCCTTCGGACCGACGGCGGCCGACAGCACCTCGGTGAACCAGCCGCTCTCGGCGATCATGTCGACGACCGTGTCGCCGGTCTTGATGCCGAGGAACTGCACGGTCTCGATCGGCTTGCGCGCCGCGTCGCGCGCTTTGTTCTCCTGCGAGCGCTCGGGAGCGGCGAGGGCCGCGCGCATCCGCGCGACCTGCTCGTCTTGCGCGTGAGCAATCTGCGCAAGCAGCGCCGAGCACGGCGAAAACGGCCAGCGGTCGGGCAAGTGTTCGGATGTTCATCGGTCGGTTCCTAGTTGTTCAGGCTCGCGAGCCACGATAGCAAGAAAATCTCACGCGGGCCCGGGCGTCGACCGATCGAGAGTCGCGCTCGGACCTGACCATCAGGAGCGGCGCGAGGATCGGGACGACCGTCAGCGCGGCGACGACCACCCAGATCGACGCCCAGCGTGCGTCCAACGTCGCGAGCGAATCGCCCACTCTCGCCGTGATCTCGACCGCGCGCTCGAGCGCGGGCGGGGCGAGCGTCGCCGTCTCGGCGCTCGGCGTCGACAGCAGCGAAAACACGGCGAGCACGACCGTGAGCACGAGGGCGGCGAGGCCGGGCATCGCGCGCGTCCACGGGAACGGAAGCGGCGGCGGCGCCTTCGCCTCGCGGCGCACCGCGGCCATCACGGCCGCGGCGAACCGCGGCGAGGCGCGTACTCGCGAAGCGTCGTTCGCGAGCGCTCGATCGATCTCTTCAGGCGTCATTCCCTGCCTCCTCGAGCCGCGCGTCGTGCTCGCCGAGCGTTGCGACGAGCTTCCGGCGCAGCAGATCGCGCCCGCGCGATAGCCGCGCCTTCACGGTTCCGACCGGGACGCCGAGGCTCGCGGCCGCGCGTTCGACGTCCATCTCGTGGAAATAGAAGAGCACCAATGTGTCGCGGTATCTCGCCGGCAACGCGTCCAACGCGCGCCGCACCGCGGCGCGGCGGAGAGAGTCTTCGTGGTCGCCGGCGAGATCGAACGAGTCGACCGGATCCGCGACGTCGTCGAGCGACACGAGCGGCGCGCGCCGGCGGCGCAGCTCGGCGCGATAGACGTTGGTCGCGAGCGCGAACAACCAGGTCGAGAACGCCGCCTCGCGCCGCCATTGGTGAAGCGCCCGGAACGCGCGAACGAAAGCCTCCTGTGCCATGTCCTCCGCCCTGCTCCTGTCGTGGCAAAAGCGGTAAGCGAGCGCCACGAGCGGGTCCTGCCACCGTTCGACGATCTCCGCGAACGCCGCAACGTCGCCGCGCAGCACGCGGTCGACCGCGGCTGCACCGTCGTCAACCGCCATGGCGCACGTCCATCCCCCGCTAGACGCCGCGCGGCCGCGCCCGGTTGCATTTTCTCGCGTTCGGCGGCCCGCGAACGAATGCAACCGGATCGTCGTGCTCCGAGTCTCACCCGCAACACTGGCGAACACGCTCGCGTAGAGAGGAACTGAAATGGGCAACAACTTCGTTTTTCTGGTCCCGATCGTCGGGAGCATCGGCTTGTTCTCGTTCTGCGCGGTCGCGTTCTGGGCGATCAACCGGCGCCGCGAGCGTGAAAGCCTCTATCACGGCGAGACCGTGCGCAAGATCTCGGAGGCGCACGGGCAGCAGGCCGTGATCGAGTACCTACTCGAGGTCGAGCGGATCAGGACGCGCCGCTTGCAGAGCGCGTACACCGTCGGCGGCATCATCGCCGCGTGCGGCGGCGCCGGGCTCACGATCTTCCTGTTCCCGACCTACGCGTACGACCACACCTACCTCGTCGGCTTGATCCCGCTGCTCGTCGGTCTCGGCTTGATCGCCTACGCGCTGCTATCGCGCAAGAGCTGAGCATCGGCGAGCTGCGCTGGCGTCGAATCGAGCTCTTACGTGCGGCGCTCCGCCGGATCGCGTCACTCGTTCGGGCTTGAAGTCGGGCGGCTTCTCCGAGCCGTCGCCGAAGAAGAACTTCTGCATCTCGTCCTCGAGGAACTTGCGCGCCTTCGGCTCGATCGGCGTGAGCCGGTACTCGTTGATCAGCATCGTCTGGTGCTTGAGCCAGCGCTGCCACGCGAGCTTCGAGACGTTCTCGTAGATCCGCTGGCCGATCGCGCCCGGATACGGCGGCCGATCGAGCCCCTCGGCCTCGCTGCCGAGCACCACGCAGTGAACCATCCTAGCCATGCCAAAGCTCCTTCGGGCGCGTGCGCTGACGCTTCGGGCGACCAGCGCGAGACGCGACCGCCACGCCCGCGTCGCACGAGAGCGCATCGAACAGCGCCGCGACCGGCGCCGGGATGCCGACCGTCGGCGCCGCGCTCGGCCGGTGCCACAAGAAGTCGTCGCGATCTTGCACGACACGCGGCGCCGCCGCGAGCCGCAGCCAATGCGGCGCGAGATCGAGGTCGAAGTGCGTGAAGCCGTGCTCGATCGTCGCGAGCTCGCGCTCGGCCGCGACCGCTCGCGCCGAGCGTGCGCGCGCACCATTCGGCCGCCGTGTCGCCGTCCTGGAGCTCCGGGAAGCTGTAGAGGCCGCCCCAAATGCCGCGCGCGGGCCGGCGCGCGAGCAGCACGCAGCCGTCCGGGTCCTCGACGACGAGCACCGTCACGCCGCGGCGCGGGCGGCTGCGCTTCGGACGCGGCGCCGGATACTTCGGCTGCGTGCCCGCGCGGCACGCGGCGCAGGTCTCGGCTAAAGGACACACCGTGCACGCGGGCCGCGCGCGCGTGCAGAGCGTCGCGCCGAGATCCATGATCGCCTGCGTGTAGTCCGCGACGCGCTCCTGCGGCGTGTGCCGCTCGGCGAGCGCCCAGAGCTCGTCTTGCACGTCGCGCTCGCCGGGCCAGCCGGCGACGGCGTGGTGGCGCGCGAGCACGCGCTTCGCGTTGCCGTCGAGAATCGGGAAGCGCGCTCCGCACGCCTGCGCAAGGATCGCGCCCGCCGTCGACCGGCCGATGCCGGGCAGCGCGTGCAGATCGTCGAACGTCTCCGGCACGCGGCCGCCGTGCCGCTCGACGACCGCGCGCGCGGCGTTCCAGAGATTGCGCGCGCGCGCGTAGTAGCCGAGCCCCGACCAGTGCTTCAGCACTTCGTCGAGCGGCGCGGACGCGAGCACTTCGACCGTCGGGAATCGAGCGATGAAGCGCAGGTAGAACGGCACCACCGTCGTGACCTGCGTCTGCTGGAGCATCACCTCCGACACCCAGACCGTGTACGGCGTGCGCTCGCGCTGCCACGGAAGATCGTGCCGGCCGTGCACGTCGAACCACGCGAGCAGCCGCGGCGCGATGGTCGCCGAGTCAGTCGGGTGTTGAGCGACGGGCGCGTGGGCGTCGGCCGCGCGCCGCGCGGCGCGCGGTTTCGAGAGTCCGGAGTCCGTCACCTGTTGAGCAGGCCCTTGAGCTTGTCCTTGAGCTTATCCTGGGCCTTCTGCTTCTGCTCGTCGAGCGCCTTGCTCGCCTCGTCCGACGCTCTCTGCTTCGCGAGCGCGCCGACGTCGGGCAACACGCTCGGCTCGGCCATCGTGCCGGTCGCGTGCAGCGGCAGCGACTGGCCCGCGTACTTCGCCATCAGCGGATCGGACTGCAGCTTCGGGCCGTCGACCATCGTCGCCTTGAGGTCGAGGTCGATCTTGTCGTCGAGCAGGTTTACGGTGCCGGAGCCCGTGATCGTCATGAAGTCGAGCACGCCCTTCAGATCCTTGTTCGTGAGCAGCGCGTCCTTCACGTCGCCGGTCGCGCCGAGCGACGAGAACGTCGTGCGGCGCGGCGCCTGGCGGGCGCGACGGAGCTTCGGACTTGTCGAGCACGGCGCGCACGCGGCGCAGCTCGTACCAGAGATCGATGCCTTCGAGCGAGCCGTTCTTCACGTCGAACGACACGGCGCCGTCGACGCCCTTGCGCATCGCACCCAAATTCGAGCCCGTCGCGACGAGATCGAGCTTCACGTTGCCGACGCCGGTGAAGTACTGCGCGCCGAGCAGATCCTTGCCGAGCGGGTCGAGATCGACCGCGTCGACGTGCTGCGCGATCGTCATCTTCGCGTCGGTCTTCTCGACCGTCACGTTGATGTCGCCGCCGTACTTGCCGCCGTAGAGCGACGCGGTCGGCGTGAGCTTCAGCATTCCGTTCGCGGCCGTGAGCGCGAAAGCGGCGTCCGAGACCGTTAGGCCGCTGAACTTCGCCTTGCCGAACTTGAGCGTGCCGTCCGCGTTGAGCGTGCGCAGCACGTCGAGCGGCAGGTCGACCGCGTCGAGCGAGCCTTCGTTCTTCGGCGCGTCGGCTTTGCCCGAAGGCGGCCCCGGTGGCAAATAACGGTCGACGTTGATGTCGTCGACGGCGAGCGCGTACGTGAGCTTCTCGCCCTCGAGCCCGACGCGCCCCGTGAGCGTCGAGTCGTCGAGCTTGAGCTGCATGTCGTTGAGAGCGGTCTGCTTCGAGTTATAGAGGAAGTTCGCCTTGGCGCTCGCGCTATGCAGCACCTTCGAGTCGGCGGTCTCGACCTTGACCTTCAACGCGCCGAGCACGTTCTGCGGATCGAACTGCTGAATGTCGACCGCGCCGGATAGCGACAGATTGCTCATGAGCTTGGTGCCCTTGAGCGAGCCCGTCGTCGTGATGCCGAGCACGGTGAGCGAGAGGCCGTTCAAGTCGAGCGCCTCGCTGCCGAGGTTCGCATCGAGCGAGTCGATCTTCAGCGTCGCATCGCCCTGCCCGCCGGGCCAACCCTTGCCGCTGCCCGAGATCTTGGTGACGAGCTTGTCGAGCTTGTACTCGTCCGAGGCGAGCGTGATCGTCGCCTCCGTGCTCGCCGTGACTTTGACCGCGACGTCCGCGCCCGCGAGCGCGAAACGCATGTCGAGCGGAAACTTCTTGCCGACCCCGAAGCCCTTCGCGTTGAGCCCGAAGCCCGTGAGCTCCCACTTGCTGCCGGTCGACGCGTCGTTCCAGGTCACGCGCGCGTCGTCGATCTCGAGCGAGTCGACGCCGAGATCGAGGTTCGTCGTGCCGCCGCCCGAGCTCGGCGCCGCGCCGGCCGGTGTCCCGGCCTTGCCGCCGCCGAGGTCCTGCCAGTTGTTGCGGCCGCGAGCGTCGCGAGCGAGGTTGAGCTCGAGCCCCGAAAGCCGCGCCTGGCCGATCTCGACCTTGCCGAACAGCAGCGGCCAGAGCGAGACCTTGAGCTCCGCGCCGCCGATTTTCGCCATCGGTGCCGAGCCGAACCCCGGCGCGTTGCTGAGCGTGGCGGAGCCGACCTGCGATTCGGACGGTCGGGAACGTCGAGAGCGCGAGATTGCCGTCGAGCGTGAGCGTGCGGCCTGTCGCCTTGGCGACGGCGGCCGAGATCTGGCCTTTGTAGTCGTTCGGGTTGAACAGGTACCCGACCGCGACGAGCACCGCGACCACGATCACCAGCAAGGCACCCGCGACGATCGCGACGACTTTGAGGATCTCGTTCATGCGCGTGTCCTCCGAATGAGCCGTGAAGCTCATCGTAGCGACGCGCCGCGGCGGAGAGAAACGGAAGTTCGCGCGTTCGGAAGGGTCCGTTCGGAGCGTCTCCGGAGGCCGGCGTTGCGGCCGCCGCAGACCAGCGTCGCGGGCGAGCCGGTGCTCAGCCCGTCGCTTTCGGGCGGCTCTTGACCTGGAACCGGCCGTTCCAGTTCTCGACGACCTTCTCGAGGTCCTTGGCTCGGCACGCGGCGCCGATCGAGTGACCCTGCACCTTGTCGCAGTGCATCTGCTCGAGCAGCTGCAGAGTGCCTTCGTCCTCGACGCCCTCGGCGCAGGCCCGCATCTTGAGCTTGTGCGTGAGGTAGATCAGGCCCTCGACGAGCGCGCGCGCGTCCTCGCGCAGGCGCATGTCGTTCGTGAACTGGTTGTCGAGCTTCACTTCGCTGAACGGCATCTTGTACAGGTGCGTGAGTGACGATTGGCCCGTGCCGAAGTCGTCGAGGCAGAGGTTGATGTTCTTGACCCGCAGGCGCGCGAGGATGTCGAGCGCGACCGCGGGATCCTGCATCGACGCGGTTTCCATGAGCTCGATCGTGATCATCGACGGATCGAGGTTGTTCTCGCGGATCAGCGTGAGCAGGCGATCCGGGAACCCGAGATCGCCCAAGAACTGCGCGGACAGGTTCACGCCGAGCTCCATGTACAAGCCGTTCGCGAACCACACGCGCGCCTGCTCCATCGACGCGCGGAACACGAAGTCGGTGACCTCGGTGATCAGTCCGCTCTCCTCTGCGATGCCGATGAAGTCGCGCGGATAGAGCAGCCCGTACTCCGGGTGCTCCCAGCGCACGAGCGCCTCGGCGCCTTCGATGATCCAGCGACCGGGGCCCTTGAACGTCGCCTTCGGCAAGTAGTGGACGACGAGTTGGCCGTTGTCGATCGCCTGACGCAGTGCCGCGGCGCTGATGACCTTCTTCTGCGACTTCAGCCTGACCAGCAGCACCTCGAGCTCGTCGAGCGCGATCGGCTTGCAGAACGCGCCCGCGACGTCGACGCCCATCGAGATGCCGAGCTCCGAAGCCGTCGTGAGCACGCGGCTGTCGAGCCCGCTCGCGATCAGCACCTTCGGGCGCCGGTCGAGCGTCGACAGCTCGCGCAGCAGCTCGATGCCGTCGCGGCCGGGCATCTGCAAGTCGAGCAGGAGCACGGTCGGCGAGAAGTCCAGGACGGTCTGCGCGAACTGGTCGGGATCGAGCAGGACCTTGGTCTCGAAGCCCAGGTCCTCGCCGACCTGGCCGAAGAACGCGCCCACCTCCGAGTCGTCGTCCACCACGAGCAAGCGGTTTTCGTTCACTTCGATGTTCCTTTAGACGGCCGCGCGTCGGCAGCGACGTGAACGACGCGGCCGGGCTCTCGCGGTTCCAGTGGCTTACGAGGCTCGATATGTCGTGGCGCCGGCACCGCGCGGCTGATGAAGAAGCCTTGGCAGCGGTCGCAGCGCAGGATCGCGAGCATGTCGAGCGCAGCCCTATTTTCGACACCTTCGGCGCAAATCTTTAGCCCGAGGTTGTGACCGAGCTCTATCAAAGAGCCGACCATCGTGTTCGCCTCGCGGCTATGCGGCACGTTGATCACGAGGCTCTTGTCGATCTTCATCTCGTTGAACGGCATCTGGTAGAGCTGCGTGAGCGACGAGTAGCCGGTGCCGAAGTCGTCGAGCGAGAGGCCGATCCGCTTCACGCGCAGGCGCGTGAGGATGTCCATCGTCATGGTCGGGTTCTGCATCGTCGCGGTCTCGGTGATCTCGAGCACGAGCTGGCTGCCGTCGAGCGAGTAGCGGCCGAGCAGCGCGGCGACGCGATCCGGGAAGCTCAAATCGGTGACGAGCGTGGGCGGTACGTTGACGGCGCACGTGAGCTTCAGATGCTCGTCGTTCCAAGCGCGCACCTGCGCGAGCGCGGCGGTGAGCACGCTGCTCGTGAGGTCACCGATCGCGCCTGTGCGCTCGGCGAGCGGCACGAACTCGTCCGGCATCACGACACCGAGCCGCGGATGCTGCCAGCGCGCGAGCGCCTCGACCCCGTCGATGGTCCAGCCGCGCTCCGTGAGGCTCGCCTTCGGCTGGTAATACGGCACGATCTCGCCGGCGGCGATACCGCGCCTGAGGTCATCGGCTTCGAGTGTTCGGCTCTGTTTCGTCTGAGCGGCCGCCGCGAGCTTCATCCGCAGGTCGCCGAGCAGCACGGGCTTCGCGAGCGTGCCGTACATCTTGAGGCCCTGGCTCGTGCCGAGCTCGTGGGCCGCGGCGAGCACGCGCTCGTCGACGCCGCTCATGATCAGGATCGGGGCTTTGAAACCGCGAGCGACGAGCATCCGGAGCAGCTCGACGCCGTCCCCGTCGGGGAGGTGCAGGTCCATCACGATCAGCGACGGCCTGAACGAGTCGACGAGCGTCAGGAACTCGGCGGCCGTGCCGGCGCTCGCGACCGTGTAGTCGAGCTGGTGCGCCGCCGCGGTAATGAAGTCGACGACTCCGGGCTCGTCGTCCACGATCAGGAGGCGGTTGACGTTGTCACTCATGCTTACGGCGCGTCCGCGAAGTCGTCTCGTGAGGTCCGGCACCAGCGTGCGGTCGCTAGCGTGCCGTCGCTGTCGTTAGCGCATCTATCGACCGCCGCTCATTTTTCTTAATCGGCGGTCGTCGGCCTGCGTTATGTCAAAACGCGCGCGGCCGCGCCGCTCCCCGGCACGTGCTTCGGGGAGCGGGTCAGCGTTAGGCGGGGGATTCGCCGCGCCGGCGATCAGTGATGACCGGAGTACCAGTTCACCGCGAACTGGACGAGCTGCGGCGCGGTGTGCAGGTTCAGCTTCTTCTTGATTCGCTGGCGATGCGACTCGACCGTCTTCACGCTCAAGTTCAAGTTGCCCGCGATCTCGCGAGTCGTCTTGCCGCGCCCGATCAAGTTGAGGACCTGGACCTCGCGGTTGCTCAAGCGGTCGATCGGATTCGCGCTCTGCACACGGCCCGAGACCGCGAACCTCTCGATCATGCTCGCGCCGACGCGCTCGCTCACGTAGATGCCGCCCGCGAGCACGCGCCGCACCGCGACGAGCAGCTGGTCTGCCGCGGCTTGTTTCATGATGTAGCCGTTCGCGCCGGCGCTCAAGAGACGCTCGGCGTAGATGCTCTCGTCGTGCATCGACAGCACGAGCACCGGCAGCTGCGCGTATTTGCTGCGAATGTCTTTCACGAGCTCGAGACCGTCGCTGTCGCGCAGCGAGAGGTCGAGGATCACGATGTCGGGCGTCACCTTGGCCAGGCTCGCGCGCGCCTCCTTGACGTCGGCCGCCTCGCCGCACACCTTCAAGTCCGGCTCCTGCTCGATCAGCTGAACGAGACCCTGACGAACGATCGGATGGTCGTCGACGACGAACACGCTTTTTTGTCTTGCTGCGAATTCAGTCATTTTTTTCTCCTGGCGTATCGCTTTCCGCCGCCTGGCGCAGCACGCAGCGCACCATCGTGCCGCCCTGGCTGCCGCGCGCCAATCTCGAGCAAGGCGCCAATGATACTTGCTCGGTACCGCATAATCTTCATTCCCATGCCGCCGCGTGTTTGCGCGGTCGGCATGATACCGTGGCCGTCGTCTTCGATCGTCAGCGTGAGCCGCTTGTCGCTTGAGGTAAGGGTCAGGCGGATCTCTTTCGCGCCCGAGTGGCGTGCCGCGTTGCGGATCGCCTCCTGGGCGATCCGGTAGAGGTCCGCCGCGGCCGCGAGCCCGTGCAGACTGCCCGTCAGCCGGCTCGCAAACTTGACCGGAATGCCGTACATGGCCTCGCTGCTCGAGCACAGCTGCTCGAGCGCCGCCGCGAAGCCGTCGCGATCGAGGTGCACCGGCGACAAACCGAGCGCGAGAGCGCGCACCGTCGAAATGCTCTGCTCGACCATGTCGCGGACGGCGTGCACGCGCGTCGTGAGCTGCGGCGCATCGCGCGCGATCGCGTCCTCGACCGTCTTCAGCAGCAGCGAGACGCCCGTGAGCTCCTGGCCGAGACCGTCGTGCAGATCGTGGCCGATTCTCTCGTGCTCGCGCTGGCTCACCTCCCTGATCTCGGCTTCGAGCCGCCGGACCTCGCGCACGAGGCTCTCTGAAACGAGCGCCGCCTCGCGCGATCTCGCGAGCTGGCGCTGCAGCTCGTGCTGAGTCTCGATCGACTCGGTGACGTCTTGGAGCGTGCCGCGATAAGCGAGCGCGCGCCCATCGGGCCCGCGCGCGATCACGCGTCCCCTCGCGATCACCCAACGCACTCGGCCGCCCGCCGTACGAATCCGATACTCGCTGTTGTGCTCGTCCGTCTGCCCTTCGACGTGCGCGCGCAGCTCGCTTTGCACGCGCGACCGGTCGCGCGGGTCCTCGAAGCGAGCGAGCTCCGCCCAGGTCATTGGCCGATGGGCAGCGTCGAGCCCGAGAAGCTCCGGAAGCTGGCCGCGCGCGACGATTCGGTCGGAGCCGACGTCCCAGTCGATCAGAGCGAGGTTGCCGCTGCGCAGCACGAAGTCGAGCCGGGCATCGTCGTCCGCAGCGGAGATGGAGGGCGGGACGTCGGCGGTGCGCTCGTTAGCCGCAGGCTCGCTGGCCGCCGCGCTCTTCCGCGCTCGCGGCGCGCTCGACGACGGTCGCGACCTCGGTCGCGACCTCGAGCACGAGCCAGCGGGCCGCGGGATTCGCGGCTTTGAGTCGCCGCGACACCACGTCGAATCGACGCGGGTGCCCCGTCGCATCGACGAACGGGACGTCGCGGACGACGAACGGTTCGCCCTCTGCGGCGCGCAAGAATGTCGGAAAAGCGTAGTCCGGCAATCCGATCTGATCGGGCGTCCGGCCGATGAAGGCGGCGTTCGCCGCGCCGTGAAACTCCGCCATCGCCGAGTTCACGAATAGATAGCGCCCGGCAGCGTCGCGGACGCTGATCAGGGAGCGCACGCCGTCGAGGACACTGGAGACGAATCGCTGCGGATCGAACGCAGCGTCCGAGCTTTGGAGGGCTGATTGAGACGAGGCCGCGGGCGCTTCGGACCCGCTTAGAACGCGGTCGTTATGAGCGGCGGCTGCCAGCGTTATCCCCTATCGAGAGACGAGTCGCAACACACTGAGCCCAAAAGAGATGCGGGCGAGTATGTTGCATGATGCACAGACCCGCTATCGGGGAAGCCCTGAACGATCGCAATAGTTGCGAATACGGAAGCGACCACTCGGAAAGCCCTCGTAGACCACTGCCGCGCGTGGAGTGGAGC
Organism: uncultured Gammaproteobacteria bacterium; assembly: GCA_963841645.1. Classification (GTDB taxonomy): domain Bacteria; phylum Pseudomonadota; class Gammaproteobacteria; order Steroidobacterales; family Rariloculaceae; genus FEN-1219. The sequence goes on from CAWJDS010000008.1 coordinate 72,754, forward strand.
AGCGTTCGGCAGCGGTGGTAGCATCCAGGGGCACGGGGCGGGCGTCGTATAATGGTAATACCCTAGCTTCCCAAGCTAGAGCCGTGGGTTCGATTCCCATCGCCCGCTCCAACTCACCTTCCTTCGAAGTGCGGCGACACACTCGGCGATCACGGATGCGATTCCGCGGAATCGTGCGTCGTCGTGGTGCAGAATCCCTCCGCGGAGGGATCGCCGTCCACCCTGCCGTTGAGCCGACGGGGCGCTTGATTGCCCAGAGGCCATGGGAAGATGGCGCAGCAAATGAGCGACTTTCCCGACACCCCACCGATCCACCTGCGCAAAATCCGAAGCTTCGTGAAGCGCCCTGGCCGGCTCACGGCTGCGCAGCGACGCGCGCTGAGCGATCTATTGCCACGCTTCGGCGTTGCGGCCGACGCCGGCGCGCCGCTCGACCTCGACGCGCTGTTCGGCCGGAGTGCGCCGCGAGTGCTCGACATCGGCTTCGGCGACGGCGAGGCCGTCGTGACCTGCGCCGCGAACTACGGCGACATCGATTATCTGGGTGTCGAGGTGCACGAGCCCGGCATCGGACATCTGTTGCTGCTCCTCGAGAAGGCGAATCTCGCGAACGTCCGCGTGATCGCGCGCGACGCAGTCGACGTGGTGCGCGAGCTCCGCGACGGCTCCGTCGACGCGGTCAACCTGTTCTTCCCGGACCCGTGGCCGAAGAAGCGCCACCACAAGCGCCGTCTCGTGCAACAAGCGTTCGTGGCGGAGCTCGCGCGCGTGCTCAAGCCGGGCGGTTTGCTGCACGTCGCGACGGATTGGGCCGACTACGCGGAGCATTCGCACGCGGTGCTCTCGACCGAGGCGCGGTTCGTGGCGGTCAAGAACGACGACGATCTGTGCCACAATCCGCTCGCATTTCGGCCGCCGACGAAATTCGAGCGGCGAGGCAGGCGGTTGGGTCACGACGTCGTCGACTTCTTCTACAGAAAAACCGGTGCGGCGTTCGGGGTGGGCTGATTGAGCTCTGCGCCCCGTTCGGCGCACGCCGGCTGGCGGGCTCTCGTCCCCGCGCCGGTCCGCCAATACACCGAGCCGGCGCCGCTCGCTGCATTGTTTCTCGGGATTTCGTCCGGCGCGCCGTACGCGATGATCGCCGCGACGCTCACGACCCGGCTCGCGCAGTTCGGGGTCGACAAGCGCGCGATCACGGCGTTCTCACTCGCGTTCCTCGTCTACAACCTCAAATGGCTATGGGCCTGGGTCGTCGACGGCGTACGGCTCCCCGTGATCGGCAGGCTCGGCCAGCGCGTCTCGTGGCTGCTCGTCGTCGGCGTGCTCGTGATCGTCGCGATCGTGAACCTCGCGCTAGCGGATCCGTCCGCGAGCCTCGCCTCGACCGCGACGCGCGGCGATCTTCGTGGCGTTCGCCGGCGCGACGTACGACATCGTGATCGACGCGTATCGGATCGAGTCGCTCGAGCCGCGGCAGCTCGGCGTCGGCTCGGGCATGAGCCAGTACGGCTGGCGAATCGGCTCGGCGGCCGCGGGAGCCGTCGCGCTCGTGATCGCGGCGCGCAGCTCGTGGGCTACGGGGTACGTCGTATGCGCCGCGTTCGCGCTACCCGCGATGGTCGCATGCCTGCTGCTCGGCGAGCCGAAGAGGCACCGCGCGCCGGCAGCGCGCGCCGACCTTCGCGCGGTCGTCGACTCCGTCGTCGCGCCGCTGATCGAGTTCTTCCGACGGCGCGGCGCCGTGCTCGTGCTCTCGTTCGTTCTTCTCCACAAGATCGGCGACACGCTCGCTAATCTCACGTTTCGGCTGCTGTTCGACTCGCTCGGCTACACGAACAACGAGATCGCCGCCTATGACGTCGGCTTCGGCTTCTGGGCCTATCTCGCGGGCGTGTTCGTCGGCGGCTTTCTGTACGAGCGCCTCGGCATGAAGCGCTCCGTGTTCGTGAGCCTGTTGCTGATGTGCATATCGAATCTGAGCTTTGCCGGGCTCGCGGCCGCGGGCCATTCGAACTTGGCGATGGCGGGGTCCATCGGCTTCGAGAACGTCGCGAGCGGCATCGGCGGCGTCACGGTCGTCGCCTATTTCTCCGCGCTCTGCGACCTGCGCTACACCGCGAGCCAGTACGCTTTGCTCTCGGCGGCGGGCAGCGTGATCGGCCGCGTGCTCACGGGAGCGACCGCGGGCGCGCTGATCGAGCAGCTCGGCTACGTCGGTTTCTATCTCTTGACGACGGTGATCGCGGTACCGGGCATCGTGCTGTTCTGGCTTCTGATCCGCTGGGATCTCGTCGGGGCGGACGACAGCACTGCGACTGCGAGCGCGGCCCGAGATTCGGACGGCGCGAAGATCTCCCAGTCGTAGTCGATCGTGAGCGGCGCGTGGTCCGAGAACCGCCGTCGCTTGTAGATCGCGGCGGCGCGCACCGCGCCGCGAAGAGCGGGGCTCGCGACCTGGTAATCGATCCGCCAACCCACGTTCTTCTCCCACGCGCGGCCGCGATTCGACCACCAGGTGTAGTGCTCCGGGTCGGGATTCACCGCGCGGAACGCATCGACGTAGCCTCGGCCGTCGAACAGCGTGTCGAGCCACGCGCGCTCGGGCGGCGTGAAGCCCGGGTAGTCCCAATTTGCGCGCCAGTTCCTCAAGTCGATCTCGCGGTGCGCCATGTTGAAGTCGCCGCAGAAGATGAACGGTACGTGGTGCTTGCGCAGCGTCTCGAGGCGCCGGTCGAACGCCGCGAGAAAGCGAAACTTCGCCTCTTGCCGGTGGGGGCCGGCCGAGCCGCTCGGAAAGTACGCGCTCACCACCGCGACCGAGCCGAAGTGCGCCTCGAGGTAGCGGCCCTCGTCGTCGAACTCGGGGACGCCGATGCTGCGAACGACCTCGGTCGGCTCGTGCCGCGAGTAGATCGCCACGCCGCCGTAGCCGCGCCGCTTCGCGCCGTGCACGGCGCGGTGAAAGCCGCGCGCTGCATGGAGGCGATCGTCGAGCTCGGTCTCTTGGACTCGGATCTCCTGCACGCAGAGCACGTCGGCGCGCTGCCGGCTGAACCAACGGAAGAAGCCCTTGCGCGCGGCGCTGCGCAATCCGTTCGCGTTGAAGCTGACGACTCGCAAGAAAACGTCCGGCGGGTTGGAAAAGAAGCGGGGTATGATACCGAACGAGTTCCGGACTTAATTCCAATGAAAGCCTACAAGACAGAGTTCCTGGAACTGGCGCTCGAGCTCGGCGTTCTGCGATTCGGCGAATTCACGCTCAAGTCGGGCCGCATCAGTCCCTACTTCTTCAACGCGGGCCTGTTCAACAGCGGCTATGCGGCGGCGAAGCTCGCCCGCTGCTACGCGTCCGCGATCGCGAGCCTCGACCTCGAGTTCGACATGCTGTTCGGTCCCGCCTACAAGGGCATTCCGCTCGTCGTGCTCTCGGCCGCGGCGCTCGCCGAGCATCACGACGACGACTACCCGTTCGCCTTCAATCGCAAGGAGGCGAAAGACCACGGCGAAGGCGGCGCGATCATCGGCGCTCCGCTCACGGGCCGCGTGCTGATTCTCGACGACGTGATCACCGCGGGCACCGCGATCCGCGAGGTGCTCGAGGTGATTCGCGCATCGGGCGCGACGCCGGCCGGCGTGCTGGTGGCGCTCGATCGCGAGGAGGTCGGGCCGAAGTCGCGAATCTCGGCGGTCAAGCAGCTCGAGGCCGAGATCGGCGTGCCGATTCGCAGCATCGTGACACTTACGGACCTCATCGATCACCTCGAGGAGGACAAGGATTTCGCGGCGCACCTGCCTGCGGTCCGCGCGTACCGCAACCGCTACGGGGTCGCCCTCGACGGGTAAGCTGCGGGCGGTCGACGCCGTAGTGAGAGGTACGTTGCAAAAATCGGGGCGCGGGAGCTTCGTTCAGGCGGAAATTTGGTATATCTAGGGGATCGAACGGCGGCGGTTAACCTAATTTGAGCATGCGTCAGCACCTCGCATGGCTTGCGGTCCTCGCGATCGCGCTGCCCTCCCTCGCCGGCGCCCAACCGAAGAGCGGGCAGCCGGGCAAGCTCTACCAATGGACCGACGACAAGGGCGTCGTGCACTACGGCGACAGCGTTCCGCCGGAGTACGCGAAGGCCGATCGCAACGTGCTGAACAACCAGGGCGTGCACGTGGGCTTCGAGCAGGGCGAGCTCACGCCGGAGCAGCGCGCCGAGAAGGCGCGCCTCGCGGCCGAAGCCGAGCGAGCGAAGCAGCAGCGCGAGGAGGCCGCACGCAGGGACAAGCATGCTGCTCGAGACGTACATCTCCGTCACGGACATCGAGGAGCTGCGCAATCGGCGGCTCGAGCTGCTCGAGGGGCAGATCAAAGTGACGGAGCTCTACCTCGCGAACCTGCGCAAGCGCCTCTTGACGCTCCAGGACGAGGCGAGCAACTACAAGCCGTATACGGCGCGCGAGAACGCGCCGCAGATTCCCGAGAACCTAGCGACCGACATCTCGCGGACGGTGGGCTCGATCAACCTCTACGAGCAGACGCTGTCGCACACGCGCTCCACCCAGGAGACGGTGCGCAACTCGTTCGACGACGACATCCGTCGCTTCAAGCAGCTCAAAGGCGGCTGATCACTCGCGGCCCGTGTGGCCGAAGCCGCCCGCGCCGCGACGGCTCTGCTCGAAGCTCTCGACGACCTCGAACTCCACCGGCACGACCGGCACGACGACGAGCTGCGCGATACGCTCGCCGGGCTCGATCCGAAACGCCTTCTGGCCGCGGTTCCAGCACGAGATCAAAAGCTCGCCCTGGTAATCGGAGTCGATCAGCCCGACCAGGTTGCCGAGCACGATGCCGTGCCGGTGTCCGAGCCCCGAGCGCGGCACGATCAGCGCGGCGAGGCCGGGGTCGGCGAGATGGATAGCGATTCCGGTCGGAATCAATTCCGTCGCGCCGGGCGGCAGATCGATCGCCTGATCGATGCACGCGCGCAGATCGAGGCCGGCCGAGCCGGACGTCGCGCGCTTCGGCAACGGCAGGTCCGTGCCGATTCGCGGGTTCAAGATTTTCAGCTCGACGGAGCGAGGGCGGGCGTCGGTCAAAGCGGATCCTTTGCTCGATTTTTTTGGATCGATCGGTGGCCGCTGTCAGCCCGCGCGCGTGCTCGGACGCACCTCGCGGCGCGCCGCACGGTAGCGCTCGCCGATCAGCTCGACGAGCCGCCGGGCGAGCACCGGTTTCGAGCCTTCGCCGAGCGCGAGCTCTCCGCCGGGCCAGTAGACCGTGAGCGCGTTCGTCTCGCGGTCGAAGCCGCAATCGCGGCCAACCTGGTTCGCGGCAATCATGTCGATCCGCTTCTTCTCGAGCTTCTCGCGCGCGTACCGCGCGACGTCTTGCGTCTCGGCCGCGAAGCCGACGGTGAACGGCGGGCTCGGCAGCTGCGCAACGCTCGCGAGCGTATCGGGCGAGCGTACGAGCGCGAGCTCGAGCTCGGCCGAGTTGCGCTTGATCTTCTGTTGCTCGGCCTTTTGCGGCCGATAGTCGGACACGGCGGCGCAGCCGACGAAGATGTCGACGCCTTTGATCTCGTCGTGCACCTTTGCATAGAGCTCGTCCGCGGTCTCGACGTCGACGCGCCGCACGCCGGCCGGTGCGGGCAATGCGACGGGTCCGCTCACGAGCACGACCTCGGCGCCCGCTTCGCGCGCGGCGGCGGCGAGCGCGTAGCCCATCTTCCCGGAGCTTCGGTTCGTGATGTAGCGCACCGGATCGATCGGCTCGCGCGTCGGCCCGGCCGTGACCAGCACCTTCAGCCCCGCGAGCGAGTGGAGCTGCAAGCGCCCGGAGGTCTCGAGCAGCGCCGCCGCGATCGCGAGCGGCTCGAGCATTCGCCCCGGGCCGATCTCGCCGCACGCTTGGTCGCCCTCGGCCGGCCCGAGCAGCCGTACGCCGCGCGACTCGAGCAGCGCGCGGTTCGCCTGTGTCGCCAGGTTCGCCCACATCGCTTGATTCATCGCCGGAGCGAGCACGACCGGCGCGGTGGTCGCGAGACAAAGCGTGGTGAGCAGATCGCCCGCGAAACCGGACGCGAGCTGCGCCATGAAATGCGCCGTCGCGGGTGCGACGACCACGACATCCGCCCAGCGCGCGAGCTCGATGTGGCCCATCGATGCTTCGGCCTCCGGATCCCAGAGGTCGTCGCGGACTCGCCGGCCGGACACGGCCTCGAATGTGAGCGGCGTCACAAAACGGCGCGCGCCGTCGGTCATGCACGACTTGGACTTCGCAGCCGCGCTCGACGAGCCGGCGCACGAGCTCGGGTGCCTTGTACGCCGCGATCCCGCCCGTCACGCCAAGCAGCACTCGCGTCGGATTGCCTCGTTCGGTAGGCATCGGGGGAGTCTCCAAGGCGACGGAGCTTACGCTCGGAGAGTGCGGCCGTGCCACTGGCGAATCGAGCTTTTCTTATGTCCTCGCGGACTAATCGGGCATGCGCCGTGCACCTCCGCGGCCGAGGATGGCGGATTCTTCACCCGGCGGAGCGCGCGCGTGAGCCTGAACCAATGGCCGCGATCGGAACGACCTCGCGAACGGCTGCTAGGGTCGGGGCCCGCGTCGCTGTCCGACGGCGAGCTGCTCGCGGTGCTGCTCGGCACCGGCAGTCGCGGCGAGAACGTTGCGGACCTCGCGAGGCGCCTGCTCGAAAGCTGGGGCGGCCTCGCGGCGCTGCTCGGCACGAGCGCGGACGAGCTCGCGCGGGCGCGCGGTGTCGGGCCCGCGCGTGCCGCGCGTCTCGCGGCCGCGCTCGAGATCGGCCGCCGCTACCTCGAGGCGCCACAGGACCCGCGCAGCGCGCTCGAGGCGCCGCTCGACGCGGCCCGGTTCTTCAAGGCGCGGCTGCTCGATTTGCCGCACGAAGTGTTTTGTTGCTTGTTCCTCGACACGCGCCACCGCGTGATCCGCTACGAGGAGCTGTTTCGCGGCACGATCGACGGCGCGACCGTGTATCCGCGCGAGGTCGTGAAGCGCGCGCTGCAGCACAACGCGTCCGCGGTGATCGCGGGGCACAACCACCCGTCCGGCGTCTCGGAGCCGAGCGAGGCGGACCGCAGCATCACGCTGAAGCTCGCGAAGGCGCTCGCGCTCGTCGAGATCCGGCTGCTGGACCACGTCGTCGTCAGCCGGGGCGGCCACGTGTCGCTCGCCGAGCGCGGGCTGGATCTAACCGGTGGTCGAGCCGTGCACGGGGGCGACCGCTGACGTCGAACCCGCTCGCGTCGACGTCGAGAGCCCCTCCCGAGACCGTGCGCGCACAGGGATGTGCGCGCTCGAGCCCCAGGGACGGTCTTCCGGCGTGTCTCGGGAGGGGCTCTCGACGGCGGCGCGAGCGGCGCGAGCCGGTCGGCTACCTTGCCGGGGCTCCGGCCCAACCGGTATAGTGCCGGCCCCTTCAAGGGCTCCCTGAGTATTCAGCCATGTCGAGAGTATGCGACGTCACGGGCAAGCGCCCGATGACCGGCAACAAGGTTTCTCACGCGAACAACAAGACGAAGCGCCGTTTCTTGCCGAACCTGCATAAGCAGCGCTTCTGGCTCGAAGGCGAGAAGCGCTTCGTTCGCTTGCGCGTGTCGCACCAGGGCCTGCGCATCATCGACAAGCGCGGAATCGAAGCGGTCGTCAAGGATCTGCGCGCGAAGGGCGCACACATCTAAGGGCCTAGGTAGAAGACGGAGTCAACGACGATGCGCGAGAAAATCCGCCTGATGTCCTCGGCCGGCACCGGCCACTACTACACGACGACGAAGAACCGCCGGCTGCATCCGGAGAAGATGGAAGTCACGAAGTACGATCCGCGCGTCCGCAAGCACGTGATCTACAAAGAGACCAAGATCAAGTAACTCGTCGCCGAGCGACTGAGACGAAGAACCCGCCGAGAGGCGGGTTTTTTTTAGGCTAGCGCAGCCCGAGCGCCGAGTCGCGCATCGCGCGAAACGACTTCAGGTACGCGACGAAGTCCTGCAAGTCCCTGGATACCGCTCTGCTCCGCGCGCGCGCACCACTCGCGGAAGTCCGCGAGCAGCCGCTCGTTGCTCGTATGGGCACCTTCCCAGAGGTTCCTGAGCTCGTTGCGGAACTGCAGCACCGTCTCGAATCGCGGATGCCGCGCCGCGAGCTCCGCGAGCCGTTTGCGCGAACGCTCGTCGAGCATCTGCGGATGGCGGATCAGCGCCTTGCGCGCGGCCCGCAGCAGCGAGCTCGTGTTGTCGCCGAGGCCCTCGGCTTCGCGACGCAGAACCGGCAGCGTGACTCTCTGCATGTAGGCGCGCAGCACGTGCATGCGGTTCACCATGATCGCGCGCAGCTCGTCGAGATCGGCGGCGGACCGCGCCGACTGCTCGAGCTCCGGCGTGGACGCGACGCGGCGAATCTTCGCGAGCCCGAAGAACTCGAGCGCTTTCAGGTGCAACCAGCCCATGTCGACCTCGTGGCGGCGCATCGAGAAGCGCGCCGAGGTCGGGAACGCGTGGTGGTTGTTGTGCAGCTCTTCGCCCGCGATGAAAAGCCCGATCGGCCAGAGGTTCGTCGAGTCGTCGTCGGTCTCGAAATTGCGGTAGCCCTTGGCGTGACACAGGCCGTTGATCACGCCGGCCGCGAGCAACGGCATGTTCGAGAGCTGCAGCGCGAGCATGATGATGCCCGGCACGCCGAAGAGCACGAGGTCGGCGATACCCATCAGCCAGATGCCGTAGTAGCTGCCGTGCGGATTGTGGTAGACGTTGTTCTCGAGCCAGTCGTCGGGGCAGCCCTTCGCGTATTTCTCGACGGTTTCTGGATTGCGCGCTTCGGCGCGATAGAGCTCGGCGCCCTCGAGCAGCACCTTCTTCAGGCCGAACAGCCGTGGGCTGTGAGGATCGCCCTCCTGCTCGCAGTGCGCGTGGTGCTTGCGGTGCACGGCCACCCACTCACGCGTCGATGCGCCGGTGTTCATCCAGAGCCAAAAGCGGCAGAAGTGCCGCACGAACGCGTGCAGGTCGACCGAGCGGTGTGCCTGGTCGCGGTGGAAGTACAGCGTCACGCACATCATCGTCGTGTGCAGCCAGAGCAGCGTGACGATCACGTAGCCCAAGACGCCGAGATCGGCCAAACCGTAGAGATGCGCGTAGACGAAATCCACCGCTATGGTCCTCGCAAACGTTCAGGTGACGGAGTGCGCGCCGCCCCCTCGAATGGCGCGTAAATATAGCTGATCGCTCGAATCGTCTCCATATTGCGGCAACTACTTACTGCACACGTCGCTCGCGACACCCACCGCATGGCGGGTGTCCGGCGCAGCGGCGTAAGCTCAACCGATGCCCGAGCTACCCGAAGTCGAAACGACGCGCCGTGGATTGGCCCCGTACGTGATCGGCCGTTCGATCGCGGCCGTCGAGGTTCGCGAGCCGCGGCTGCGCTGGCCGGTTGCGAAAACGCTGCCGAGCAAGCTCGCCGGGCAACGCATCGACGCGCTCGAGCGGCGCGGCAAGTACCTCCTGTTCGGCACGCGTGCCGGCACGCTGCTCGTGCATCTCGGCATGTCGGGCAGCCTGCGTTATCTCGCGAATCCGCCCGCGCACGGCCCGCACGATCACGTCGACTTGGTGCTCGCGGGCGGCGGCTGCCTGCGCTTCAACGACCCGCGGCGCTTCGGCAGCTGGCTGCTGACGAGCGCACCGGACTCGCACCCCCTGCTGAAGCCGCTGGGACCGGAGCCTCTTTCGGCCGAGTTCACGGCCGACTATCTCGCGGATGCCAGCCGCGGCCGCCGCGTCGCGATCAAGCCGCACCTGATGAACGGCCGGATCGTCGTCGGAGTCGGCAACATCTACGCGAACGAGGCGCTCTTTCGCGCGGGCATTCATCCGCTGCGTGCGGCCGGTCGGATTGCGCGCGCGAGATTCGCGCCGCTCGTCGATTCGATCCGCGCGGTGCTCTTGGACGCGCTCGAGGAAGGCGGCACGACGCTGCGCAACTATGTCGACGGCGAGGGCAACCCGGGCTACTTCCGCCAGTCGCTGAACGTGTACGAGCGAGCCGGCGAGCCGTGCAAGCGCTGCGGGGAGCCGATCCGCGAGCGTGTCGTCGGCCAACGCGCGACCTACTTCTGCACGACCTGTCAGCGCTAGCCCCAAGCCGCGAGAGCCGATTCGTGCGCTCGCGACGCGAGCAGTGCCGAGCGGCGGCTAGTCGCCGAGCGCCACGCCTTCGCGGCGAGGATCGATGGCCCCCGACAACACCTTCTTGTCCGCGTAGTCGATCGCGATCGCGTGCAGACCGCTGTTCATGACGCGCACCGCAGTGGTGTGGCCGAGAGCGCCGAGCGCGGCCGCATCGGCCGTGAGCGCCGTGCCCTGCTCGAGCTCGATCGGCCCTTCTTGCGCGAGGAAGTGCGGCGCCGCGACGGCCTGCTGCACGTCGAGATGCCAGTCGAGCACGCCGACGAGCGTCTGCACGACGAAGCCGATGATCTGCGTGCCGCCCGGCGAGCCGACGACTAGCCGGAGCCGCTCGCGGTCGTCGAGCACGCAGCGTCGGCGCCATCGAGCTCAACGGCCGTTTGCCGCCCTCGATTCGATTCGCGACCGGCTTCCCGCCGCTTTCCGGCTCGTAGTCGAAGTCGGTGAGCTCGTTGTTCAGGATGAAACCGCCGGCCATGAGCTGGCTGCCGAATGCGCCCTGCACGCTCGTCGTCATCGACACGGCGTCGCCGTTCTTGTCGACGATCGAGAAGTGGCTGGTCGACGGCCGTTCCGCGGCCGCAGTCGGCGCGAAGTTCCAGGCCGCGACGCCGGCCGGCGCGCCGGGCTTCACGGCCGGCAGCGCCCGCGTCAAGTCGATCGCGGCCGCGCGCGCGTCGACGTAACGCTGGTCGAGCAGCCCCGCGACCGGCGCCGGAACGAAGCCCGGGTCGCCGAGATAGAAGTTTCGATCGGCGAACGCGAGCCGGCTCGCGTCGGCGATCAGATGGATCGACGTGACGCGGTCGTCGCGCAGCTCCGCGAGCTCGAAGCGGCTCAACATCTTCAGAATCTGTTGAGTCGTGACGCCGCCCGAAGAAGGGAGCTGAGGCCCGCAGACCTTCCACGTTCGATACGGCGAGCAGAGCGGCTCGGACTCGTGCGCGCGGTAGCCCTTCATGTCGTCGAGCGTGAGCCGGCCCGCGCGCACGTTGTTCTCGCGCACGGTGCGCACGATCGCCGCCGCGAGCTCGCCCGAGTACATCGGCTCGGCGCCCTTCGCGGCGAGCAGCCGCAGAGTCGCGGCGTAGTCCGGATTCTTGAGCTTCGCGCCCGATGGCAGCGGCTCGCCGGCCCCGTCATAGAAGTAGCGGCGGAAATCTTCCGCACGCGCGAACCGCTTGAACCCGTCGAGCAGCGCGTGCAGCCGCACCGAGACGACGAAGCCTTGGTCCGCGAGCGCGATCGCGGGCTCGAACAGCTTCGCCCACGGAAGCTTGCCGTGCTCGCGATGCGCGAGCTCGAGCATCCGCAGCACGCCGGGCACGCCGACCGAAAGGCCGCCGACGCCGACCTGGGCGAACGACGCGGCGCGGCCGTTGTCGCCGAGGAACATGTCGGGCGTTGCCGCGGCGGGCGCGGTCTCGCGCCCTTCGTACGCGACGATTGCCGGCTTGCCGCCGCCGCTCGGCTCGTCGTAAAGCAACATGAACGCACCGCCGCCGATACCCGACGACTGCGGCTCGACGAGCGACAGCACGAGCTGGACGGCGATCGCGGCGTCGACGGCGTTGCCGCCTTCGCGAAGGATCTTGAGGCCCGCTTCGGACGCGTAGCGGTTCGCCGTGACCACCATCTCCTTGCTCGCGCGCACGGGCGCGGTCGCCGGCGCTTGCGCCTGCGCGTGAACGTGCGCCGCAAGCGCGAGACACGCGATGGCCGGCGCGAGCAACGCTCGCGGCGTGAGAGGCGCGCGCCGGCGAAGGCATCGGCCGGCGAATATCCGCAAAGTGATCGCGATCATCGGCGGGCTTTCGAGAACCTCGCCCTGAGGCTGTCCGCGACGTGCGGATGCACGAACGCCGCGACGTCGCCGCCGAACTCCGCGATCTCGCGCACGAGGCTCGACGAGATGAATGTGTGCTGCTCCGACGGCGTCAGGAAAATCGTCTCGACGCCTTCGGTGAGATGTCTGTTCATCGTCGCGAGCTGGAACTCGTACTCGAAGTCGGACACCGCGCGCAGTCCGCGGACGATCGCTTTGAGCCCGTTCTCGCGCGCGAAGTCCACCGTGAGGCCGGTGTAACCGGTGACCGAAACCTCGGGCAAGTCGGCCAGCACCTCGCGCGCGAGCTCGACTCGTTCCTCGAGCGGAAACAGCGGCGCCTTCTTCGGGCTAGCGGCGATCGCGACGACGACGCGGTCGAAGAGCCGCACACAGCGGCGCACCATCTCCTCGTGGCCGCGAGTGATCGGATCGAACGTGCCGGGATACATGGCGCCGATTTTCACGTGGCGAGCTCGCGTGACCCTTCAAGACGCCGCATTGTAGCGCCCCGCCGCCTCAGACCGCGAAACCGAGCAAGCCGTACTCGACCGTGCCCGCGTGGCTGCGCTTGCGCCACTCGCCGGCCTTGAGATCGGGCAATCCGGCCGGTAGCGGCCGCTCGACGTACACCGCCCCTTCCTCGGCGACCCAGGGCGGCAGGAGCTCGAGCAGCGGCTCGACCGGCAGCGCGTAGGGCGGGTCGAGGAACACGACGTCGAAACGCTGCGGCGCGCGGCCGCGAAGCAGCGCAGCCGCGTCCTGTCGAACGATGCGTGGCGTCGCGCCGAACGTCTCGGCTTGGGTCTGGAGCGCCTCGACGAGCCGCGCGATCCTGCTCGACGAACCACGCTTCGGCCGCGCCGCGCGACAAGGATTCGAAGCCGAGCGCGCCGGTGCCCGCATAGAGATCGAGCACGCGCGCGCCCGGGATATTCGCCTGTAGCCAGTTGAACACGGTCTCGCGCACGCGATCCGGCGTCGGCCGAACCTCCGTCTCGTCGACGATCGGAATTCGGCGGCCGCGCCATTCGCCCGCGATGATCCGTACGCTGCCGGGCGGCCCGCGGCGGGCGTTGCTGCGTCTGGGCATGTGCGCAACACTAACAGAAGCATTTCGCCCGCACGTCTGGCAAGGAGCGTCTCCCCGTGGCCGCCGACTCGAAGACGGAGAAGACCTCCGGCTTTTTCGCAAAGCTCAAAGCGCGCTTGAATCGCGGCACGTCTTGGCTCGCGTCGGACTTGCTCGGCCTCGGCCAAAAGCCGCTCGACGAGGCGACGATCGAAGACCTCGAGACGCGGCTGCTCACGGCCGACGTCGGCGTGAGCGCGACCGAATGGCTGATCGCCGAGATGCGGCGCGAGCATCGCCGCGCCGCGAAGCAGTCGGCGGCCGAGACCCTTGCGCAAACCGCACTCGGCCTGCTCGCCAAGGTCGAGGCGCCGCTCAGCCTCGCGGGTGGCCATCGGCCGTTCGTGATCCTCGTGCTCGGCGTGAACGGCACCGGCAAGACGACGACGGTCGGCAAGCTCGCGCATCGGCTCAAGGCCACGGGCCACTCGGTGCTCCTGGCGGCGGCCGACACGTTCCGCGCGGCCGCCGTCGAGCAGCTCCAGGAGTGGGGCCGGCGTGCGAACGTGCCGGTGATCGCGCAGGCGCCGGGCGCGGATCCGGCCGCGGTCGTTCACGACGCGCTCGTCGCGGCGCGCGCGCGCAGTCTCGACATCGTGATCGCCGACACCGCGGGCCGGCTGCACACGGCGTCGGGGCTCATGGACGAGCTCGAGAAGATCAAGCGCGTGATCAAGCGCTTCGACCCGACCGCACCGCACGAGACCCTGCTCGTGCTCGACGCGAGCCAGGGGCAGAACGCGCTCGCGCAGGCGCTGAAGTTCCACGAGCGGCTCGGCGTCACGGGACTCGCGATCACGAAGCTCGACGGCACCGCGAAGGGCGGGATCCTGCTCGCGATCGCGCGCGAGCTCGAGCTGCCGATTCGTTTCGTCGCGCTCGGCGAGGGCGTCGACGACCTCGAGGAGTTTCGCGCGAGCGAGTTCGTCCGCGCGCTGATCGGGGAACGCGCCGCTTGATCCGTTTCGAGAACGTCCACAAGCGCTACGACGGCGGCCGCGAGGCGCTCTCGGGCGTCACGTTCAACATCGAACGCGGCGAGCTCGCGTTCCTCACCGGGCCGTCCGGAGCCGGCAAGAGCACGGTGCTGCGGCTCATCGCGCTGATCGACCGGCCGACGCGCGGCACCGTGCTCGTGAACGACCAGAACACCGCGCGGATCCCGCGCCGCCGGATCCCGAGGTTCCGGCAACGGCTCGGCGTCGTGTTCCAAGACCACAAGCTGCTGTACGACCGCAGCGTGTTCGACAACGTCGCGCTGCCGCTCGTGATCGCCGGCGCGACGCGCCGCGAGATCGACAAGCGCGTGCGCGCGGCGCTCGACCAAGTGGGCCTGCTCGGCCGCGAGACGCATCCGCCGATCACGCTCTCGACCGGCGAGCAGCAGCGCGTCGGTATCGCGCGCGCGCTCGCGCCGCGGCCCGACGTGCTGATCGCCGACGAGCCGACCGGCAATCTCGATCCCGATCTCTCGGCCGAGATCATGCAGCTGTTCGCGCGCTTCAACGAGGTCGGGGTCACGCTGCTGATCGCGACGCACGACCTCGAGCTGATCGAGTCGATGCCTCACCGGCGGCTCAAGCTCGTCGCGGGGCGCATCGAGTCGGATTCTCCCGGCGCGCGCTGAGCCACCATGCGCCGTTACCTCGGTCTACATCGGGACAACCTGGTCGACGCCGTGCGCCGGCTCCGCCGCCAACCGTTCGCGACGCTGCTGACCGTGCTCGTGATCGCGATCGCGCTCGCGCTGCCCGCGGGCCTGCGCGTGCTCGTGGGCAACCTCGGGAGCTTGAGCGGCGGCTGGCAGAGCGCGGCCGACTTCACGGTCTACTTCAAGCTCGAGGTGCCGACCGATCGCGCTCGCGCGCTCGCGCGCGAGATCGCGGCGCGGCCCGACGTCGCGAGCGTGCAGTTCGTCGACCGCGCAAGCGCGCTCGAGGACTTTCGCGCACACTCGGGCTTCGGCTCGTCGCTCGACGCGCTCGAAGGCAACCCGCTGCCCGATGCGCTCGTGATCCATCCCGCGAGCGGCGCTGCGGGCGACGTCGAGGGCGTCGCGGCCGCTATCCGCAAGCTGCCCGAGACCGACCTCGTGCAGCTCGACACCCAATGGGTCGCGCGCCTGCGCGCGATGCTCGCGCTTAGCGTCCGGATCGTCGACCTTGCGACCGTGCTGCTCGCGCTCGCGGTGGCGATCGTGATCGGCAACACGATCCGGCTCGAGATCCAGAACCGCAGCGCCGAAATAGAGGTCACGAAGCTCGTCGGCGGCACGGACGGGTTCATCCGCCGGCCGTTCCTGTATCTCGGGCTCTGCTACGGGCTCGCGGGCGCGGTCGTGGCCTATCTGCTGATCGTGGGCACGCTCGCGATCCTTAGGCCACCCGTCAGCAACCTCGCGGCCCTGTACGACAGCCAATTCGCGCTCGCCGGGCTGTCGCTCCGCGAGACCGGGGTGCTGCTCGCCGGCGGGGCCTTGCTGGGCTGGCTCGGGGCTGGGCTCGCCACCGCCCGGCACCTGCGCGCCGTCGAGCCCCGCTAAGCCAAGCCTGGCGCGGGTTTGAGAGGGATCGCCCATGGGAACGAATCCCGTTCTTAGCACTCTAACGACCCGAGTGCTAATATCGCGCGCTCCCAGGGAGGTAAGGATATGACCACGACCGCTTTGGCGCCCCGTCAGCCCGAGCTCCTGCTCTCGGCCCGGACCGGCAGCCTCGACCAGTACATCCATGCCGCCAACACAGTGCCGATGCTCACCGCCGAGGAAGAGCACGATCTCGCGGTCAAGTTCCGCGACGCGAACGACCTCGACGCGGCGCGCAGGCTCGTGCTTGCCCATCTGCGCTTCGTCGTGCACGTCGCGCGCGGCTATGCGGGCTACGGCTTGCAGATCGGCGACCTGATTCAAGAGGGCAATGTCGGCCTGATGAAGGCCGTCAAGCGCTTCGACCCGAACGTCGGCGTCCGGCTCGTCTCGTTCGCGGTGCATTGGATTCGCGCCGAAATCCACGAGTACGTGCTCCGCAACTGGCGGCTCGTGAAGGTTGCGACGACGAAGGCGCAACGGAAGCTCTTCTTCAACCTGCGCAAGGCCAAGAAGCGTCTCGGCTGGCTGAACCGCGAGGAGGCCGAAGCCGTCGCGAAGGACCTCGGCGTGACCGCGCGCGAGGTCAACGAGATGGAGCAGCGCCTGTCGAGCTACGACGTCTCGTTCGACCCGGATCCGACGGACGACGAGGACTACGCGCCGGCCGCGTACCTGCCGAGCCCGAACAGCGACCCGGCGAAGCACGTCGAGCGTGAGGACTTCGACTCGGACGCGCACGACCGGCTCGAGGCTGCACTCGGCAAGCTCGACCAGCGGAGCCGCGACATTCTCGGGCGCCGCTGGCTCACGGACGACAAGGCGACGTTGCACGAGCTCGCGGCCGAGTACGACGTGTCGGCCGAGCGCATTCGTCAGATCGAGGCGAACGCGATCAAGAAGCTCCGCGCACAGATGGCGACGGCCTAGGCTGGCCCGCGCAGCCGGACCGGAAAGCGCTACGAAGACA
Source organism: uncultured Gammaproteobacteria bacterium (assembly GCA_963841645.1). Classification (GTDB taxonomy): domain Bacteria; phylum Pseudomonadota; class Gammaproteobacteria; order Steroidobacterales; family Rariloculaceae; genus FEN-1219. The sequence continues at coordinate 89,465 of CAWJDS010000008.1, forward strand.
GAGGGCGCGCCGCGCAAGCGGCGCGCCCTCCTCTTTTCAGGACACCGCAGTTACGACTTCTCGGTCAGCGGCACGAGCGTGAGCTCGACGCGCCGGTTGAGCTGGCGTCCGTCGGGCGTGTCGTTCGACGCGACCGGATGTTTCTCGCCCGCGCCGACCGTGATGATCCGGTCCGCGCGTACGCTGCGCGTCTTGAGGTACGCCGCGACGGCGTCCGCGCGCCGCTGCGAGAGCTCCTGGTTGTACTGGTCGCTGCCCGTGCTGTCGGTGTGTCCCGCGACCTCGATCACCGTCTGCTCGAACTCGTTCACGACCTTGCCGACCGAGTTCAGGACCTCGAAGAAGCTCGCGTTCAAGTCCGAGCTGTCGGTCTTGAACGTGATGTTGCCCGGCATGTTCAGCGTGATGTGGTCGCCCGAGCGCGTGACGCTCACGCCCGTGCGTTCGAGCTCTTTCCGCAGCGCCGCCTCCTGTCGATCCATGTAGTTACCCACGCCCGCGCCGGCGAGCGCGCCGAGCCCCGCGCCGATCAGCGCGCGCTTCTTGCGCTCCATCGAGTTGTCGCCCGTGATCAGGCCGACCGCCGCGCCGACCCCGGCGCCGATCACGGCCTGCCGCTGCGCGTGCGACGTTTCCTCTTCCCGCGTGTACGGGTCCAACGTCGTGCAGGCCGAGGCCCCAAGAACGACCCCGACGACTGCCGCGCAAAGCTTGAGCCCACTCCGATTTCGCATGAATCCCTCCTTCCTTAGCACTCCCACGATAGCGGCGGCTATGATGCCAAGCCGAACCTGAACGCTACGTGATCCCGGTTATGTCTACAGTGAAACTGGTCGCAGTCGTCGAGGACGAGGCGGCGATCCGCGACAATTACCTCGCGGGCTTGAGGCGCCAGGGTTATCGCGTCGCCGGCTACGCGAGCCGCAAAGACGCTCTCGCGGCGTTCGAGAATCGGCTTCCGGACCTCGTGATCATCGACGTGAACCTCGGCGCCGAGGTCGAGGGCGGATTCGAGCTCTGCCGCCAGCTGCGTGCGCGCTCGGCGCAGCTGCCGATCATTTTCTTGACCGCGCGCGAAAGCGAGCTCGACGCAGTCTCGGGCTTGCGGCTAGGCGCGGACGATTACCTCACGAAACGAGTGAGCCTCGAGCACTTGCTCGCGCGCGTCGCGGCCCTGTTCCGGCGCGTCGAGGCCTTGAGCTCGAGCGAGGAGGAGAGCGACCGGCTCGAGCAAGGCTCGCTCGTGCTCGACCGCGACCGGATGACGGCGCAGTGGCGGGGCGAGGCCGTGCCGCTCACGCTGACCGAGTTCTGGGTGGTCTACGCGCTCGCGTTGCACCCCGGCCACGTGAAGAACCGCGAGCAGCTCATGGCCGCGGCCAACGCCGTTCTCGATGACGGTACGGTCACGTCTCAGGTGAAGAGAATTCGTGCGAAGTTCTTGGGCATAGACCCGTCGTTCGATGCGATACAGACCGTCTACGGCATGGGCTACCGGTGGCACGCAGCGTGAGTTTCCGGCCGCGGGCAGCCGCCGGCGTCCGATTGACGCGGAGTTCAACGCTTTCATATAGTTGACAGCCGGCATACGCCTGCTCGGCCAATAACAAGGGCCGCTCCGCGGCAGATCGATAGGCCGAACGGCTTCGCAGATCCAGCGTCGTAACTGCCAGCCACTAGAACAAACGCGACAAGCGGAGCCGAAGACGGCGGCCGCTCATGTAGAACTATGACTGCAGCTACGGAAAACGTGTCTCGATTGTCTGCGGCGATGTTCGCCCCAAGATCGGCCCTCCACCGACTTCAGCGCTGACGAGGAACGGCGGATATGAGTGACGAAACTCGATACGGCTTACCGCCGGCTCACGGCCTCTATCGGCCGGAGTTCGAGCACGATCGTGCGGCGTCGGTTTCGTCGCCCACATCAAAGGCAAACGCAGCCACCAGATTCTGCATCGACGCCGAAGAAGTCCTGCGCAACATGGATCACCGCGGCGCCTGCGGCTGCGAACCGAACACGGGCGACGGCGCGGGCATTCTGACGGCGTTGCCGCACGAATTTCTCGCGCCGCGTCGTGAAGAGCGAGCTCGGCGCCGAGCTGCCGCAAGCCGGGCAAGTTCGCCGCCGGCATCGTGTTTCTGCCGAAGGATGCGGCCGAGCGAGCCCGCTGCAAGACAGGTCGGTCGAAGAATTCATCGCCGCCCAAGGCCAGAAGCTGGTCGGCTGGCGACAGGTGCCGACGCAAACCGAAAAAGCCGACATCGGCCCCTCGGCGCAAAGCGCGGCGAGCCGCACATCGAGCAGCTCGTGATCGCCGCCGGCCAAAGGGCTCGTCGGGCGACGCCTTCGAGCGGCAGCTCTATCTGCATTCGCAAGCAGGCCAGCCACAAGCTGCGCGGCGACACGTCGCTCGCGCAAGCGAAGATGTTTTACGTCTGCTCGCTGTCGACGAAAGTGATCATCTACAAAGGGATGCTCACGACCGAGCAGCTCTTCAAGTACTACCCGGACCTCGCCGTCCCGGATTACACCAGCCACCTGGCGATGGTCCACTCGCGGTTCTCGACGAACACGTTCCCCTCGTGGGACCGCGCCCAGCCGATGCGGTTCATGAGCCACAACGGCGAGATCAACACGCTCCGCGGCAACATGAACTGGATGCAGGCCCGCGCAAGGCGTCGTCGAAGAGCGAGCTGTTCGGCGACGAACTCAAGAAGCTGTTCCCGATCACCGAGCCCGATTGCAGCGACTCGGGCATGTTCGACAACGTGCTGGAGTTCCTGCTGCATGAGCGGCCGCACGCTGCCAGGAATCCGTGATGATGATGATTCCCGAGGCGTGGCAGAACCACGAATCGATGTCGGAGGACAAGCGGGCGTTCTACGAGTACCACTCGTGCCTGATGGAGCCGTGGGACGGCCCGGCGTCGATCGTGTTCACCGACGGCAAGTACATCGGCGCCGTGCTCGACCGCAACGGCCTGCGGCCCACGCCGCTATTACATCACGCACGACGACCGCGTGATCATGGCCAGCGAAGTGGGCGTGCTGCCGATCGACCCGCAAAACGTCAAGGCGAAGGGCCGGCTGCAGCCGGGCCGCATGTTCCTGGTCGATTTCGAGCAAGGCCGGCTGATTCCCGACGATGAGCTCAAGCACGACTTCGCGAGCCGCCGGCCGTACGGCGAGTGGCTCGAGCGACCAGCGGATCGAGCTGCAGCGATCTCGCGCACCGACGAGCGAGCCGCACGGCTTCGAGCCGCGAAACGCTCCTCGCGCGGATGCAGGCGTTTGGCTACACGGTCGAGACCATGCAGTTCATGCTGCTGCCGCTGGTGCGCGAGCAGCGCGATCCGATCGGCTCGATGGGCAACGACTCGGCCCTGGCCGTGCTCTCCGACAAGCCGCGGATGCTCTACGACTATTTCAAGCAGCTCTTCGCGCAGGTGACCAACCCGCCGATCGATTCGATCCGCGAAGAAGTGATCATGTCGCTCGAGTGCTACATCGGGCCCGAGCGCGAATCTGCTCGAAACGACCGAGGAGCACGCCCATCGGCTGCGCATTCCGCATCCGATTCTGACGAACGAGGAGCTGGCCGCGCTCAAGCACATGAATCATCGCGGCTGGAAGTCGCAAGACGATCGACATCACGTTCGCCGCGCAGCGAAGGCGAGGCGGGCCTGATCGAAGGCGCTCGACCGCATCTGCGCCGAGGCCGAGCAGGCGATCGACGACGGCTATTCGCTCGTCGTCCTGTCCGACCGCGCGATCGGCCGCGACCGCGTGCCGCTCAGCTCGCTGCTGGCGACGCGGCGCCGTGCATCATCATCTGGTGCGCAAGGCGAAGCGCACGCAGATCGGCATCATTGTCGAAACGGGCGAAGCCCGCGAAGTGCATCACCATTGCCTGCTTGTCGGCTACGGCGCCGATGCGATCAATCCGTACCTGGCGTTCGAAGTCGCTCTGGCAAGGCCGCAGCGCCGAGACGGCACTGCTCGCCGAAGCGCCGCACGTGATAGACCGACGACGAACAGATCGTCGTACGCCTATCGCAAGGGCGTCGCCAAGGGCATGCTCAAAGTGATGGCCAAGATGGGCATCTCGACGCTGCAATCGCTACAAGGGCGCGCAGATTTTCGAAGCGGTCGGCCTGCACGACGACGTGATCGACCGCTGCTTTGCCGGCACCGCCAGCCGCATTCAAGGGCGTCGATTTCGACGTGCTGGCCGAGGAATCGCTGCGACGGCACGCGCTCGGCTATCCCGAGCAGGCCGATCGATCGGCTGCCCGTGCTGCCGAACCCCGGCGAGTTCCACTGGCGGGCCGATGGCGAGCGGCACATGTGGGATCCGCCGGCGATCGCCGACCTGCAAGTCGCCGCCCGCAACAACAGCGTCGACGCCTACCGCCGCTTCGCCGATCACGCGAACCGCGATGCGCACACGCAGCTGCGCTCTCCGCGGCCTGCTCGACATTCAAAGCCGGCGTGAACGGCGGCCCGATTCCGCTCGAAGAGGTCGAGCCGGCCAAGGATATCGTCAAGCGGTTCTGCACCGGCGCGATGAGCTTCGGCTCGATCTCGGCCGAGGCCCACGAAACGCTGGCCATCGCGATGAACCGCCTCGGCGGCAAGAGCAACACCGGCGAAGGCGGCGAAGACCCGGAGCGGTTCAAGCCGCTGCCCAACGGCGACTCGCAAGCGCTCCGCGATCAAGCAGGTCGCCTCGGGCCGCTTCGGCGTCACGATCAGGTATCTGACCAACGCCGACGAGCTGCAAATCAAGATCTCGCAAGGCGCCAAGCCGGGCGAAGGCGGCGAGCTGCCCGGCCACAAGGTCGATGACAACATCGCCCGCATCCGCTATTCGCACGCCGGGCGTCGGCCTCATCAGCCCGCCGCCGCATCACGACATCTATTCGATCGAGGATCTCAAGCAGCTGATCCACGACTTGAAGAACAGCAACCCGTCGGCTCGCGTCAGCGTGAAGCTCGTGTGCCGAAGTCGGCGTCGGCACGATCGCCGCCGGCGTGGCCAAGGGCTATGCCGATCACATCCTCATTTCCGGCGACACCGGCGGCACCGGCGCTTCGCCGCTCACGAGCATCAAGCACGCCGGCCTGCCGTGGGAACTCGGCATCGCCGAAACGCACCAGACGCTGGTGCTGAACGATCTGCGCAGCCGCGTCGTGCTGCAAACCGACGGCGGCCTCAAGACCGGCCGCGACGTCGTGATCGCCGCGATCCTCGGCGCCGAGGAATTCGGCTTCGCCACCGCGCCGCTGATCACGCTCGGCTGCATCATGATGCGCAAGTGCCATCTCAACACCTGCCCGGTCGGCGTCGCCACGCAGGACCCGGTGCTGCGCAAGAAATTCGCCGGCAAGCCGGAGCACGTCATCAACTATCTGTTCATGGTCGCCGAAGACGCGCGCCAGATCATGGCCGAGCTCGGCTTCCGCACGATTCGACGAAATGGTCGGCCGCGTCGATGTGCTCGAGACGAACGCCGCGATCAAGCATTGGAAGGCCGACGGCCTCGACCTCTCACCGATTGCTCGACGCCCGCGCGAAAAGCCGCACGCCGACGTCGAGGTGCTATTGCACGCGGAAGCAGGATCACGGCCTCGAATCTCTCGCTCGACAACGAGCTGCTCGACCTGCGCCGAACCGGCGCTCGAGCAGCGGCGAGAAGGTCTCGCGCCGAGCTCGACGATCATCAACACGAACCGCACGGTCGGCACGATGCTCAGCCACGAGATCGCCAAGCGGTGGGGCGAGAACTGCCTGCCCGACGACACGATCCACTTCAAGTTCACCGGCTCGCGCCGGCCAGAGCTTCGGCGCGTTCCTCGCCAAGGGCGTCACGCTCGAGCTCGAAGGCGACGCGAACGACTACGTCGGCAAGGGCCTCTCCGGCGGCCGCGTCATCATCTATCCGCCGGCCGAATCGAGCTTCGTGGCCGAAGACAACATCATCATCGGCAACGTCGCGCTCTACGGCGCGACGAGCGGCGAGGCATTTTTCCGCGGCCGCGCCGCCGAGCGATTCGCCGTCCGCAACAGCGGCGCGAACGCCGTCATCGAAGGCGTCGGCGACCACGGCTGCGAATACATGACCGGCGGCCGCGTCGTGATCCTCGGCCCCACCGGCCGCAACTTCGCCGCCGGCATGAGCGGCGGCATCGCCTACGTCTGGGATCCCGAACGAGCGACTTCGCCGCGAATTGCAACATGGGCATGGTCGAACTCGAAACAGTCGAAGACGACGAGGACATCGCCGAGCTGCGCGAGCTGATCGAAAAGCACCGCGAACTCACCGGCTCGACCGTCGCCGCGACAGATCCTCGCCGAGTGGGCCGAGGTCGATTACGGCAGTTCATCAAGGTCATGCCGACCGATTACAAACGCGTGCTCGGCGAACGAAAGCAGCACGACGAGGAAGTCGAGCAGTCGCTGCGTGCAGCCGGTCGTTCGCCATAAGCGGACTCGCAGAGAGCCGGACGATGCAGCATGGGTAAACCCACCGGCTTCAAAGAATTCGAACGCCAGAGCGGTGCCGTACCGCGATCCGCTGCGAGCGGGTCGCACGATTTCCTGGAAATCTTCACCGCAGCCGGCCGATGAGCACCTGCGCACTGCAAGGCGCCCGCTGCATGGACTGCGGCGTGCCGTTCTGCCAGAGCGATCGCGGCTGCCCGATCGACAACCTCATTCCCGAGTGGAACGACCTCGTCTATCAGGGCCGCTGGCGCGACGCGCTCGATCGGCTGCACAAGACGAACAACTTCCCCGAGTTCACCGGCCGCACCTGCCCCGCGCCGTGCGAAGGCGCGTGCGTGCTCGGCATCACCGATCCCGCCGGTCACGATCAAGAACATCGAAAACGCGATCATCGACCGCGGCTTCGCCGAAGGCTGGGTCGCGCCGCAGCCGCCCGACCGACGCGCACCGGCAAGACGCGTCGCGATCGTCGGCTCGCGGCCCCTCCGGCCTCGCCGCCGCGGCGCAGCTCAACAAGGTCGGCCACAGCGTCACGGTCTACGAGCGGGCCGACCGCATCGGCGGCCTGCTGATGTACGGCATTCCGAACATGAAGCTCGACAAGGGCGTCGTGCAGCGGCGCGTCGATCTGCTGCGCGGCCGAAGGCGTCGACGTTCGTCACGAACGCCGACGTCGGCAACGGCAGTCGACGACTCGTCGATCCGCAGCAGCTGCTCGCCGAGAACGACGCCGTGCTGCTCGCCACCGGCGCGACCAAGCCCAGCGATCTGCCGCTTCCCGGCCGCGAGCTCGACGGGCATCCACTTCGCGATGGAGTTCCTGACCGCGAACACGCAAGAGCCTGCTCGACAGCAACCACGACAACGGCCACTTCATCTCCGCCAAGGGCAAAGACGTGATCGTCATCGGCGGCGGCGACACCGGCACCGACTGCATCGGCACGTCGCTGCGCCACGGCTGCAAGAGCCTGGTCAACTTCGAGCTGCTCGATCAGCCGCCCGCGAAGCGCGCGCGCCAACAATCCCTGGCCGCAGTGGCCGCGGATCTTCCGCATCGACTACGCGCACGAGGAAGTCGACCGCCAAGTTCGGCGACGACCCGCGCAACTACTGCGTCGATGACGAAGGAGTTCGTCGGCGAACGGCCACGGCAACGTCGGCCGGCATCCGCACCGTGCAGGTCGATTGGCAGCAAGACGGACGGCCAGCGCCGAAGCTCGAACGAGCTCCCCGGCAGCGACAGAGATCTGGCCGCGCCGATCTCGTCCTGCTCGCGATGGGCTTCCTCGGCCCCGAGCACTACGTCGCGCAGAATGCTCGGCGTCGAGCTCGACGGCCGCGTCCAACTACAAAGCCCAGCACGGCAAGTTCGCCACCAACGTGCCCAACGTCTTCGCCGCCGGCGACTGCCGCCGCGGCCAGTCGCTCGTCGTCTGGGCCATCAACGAAGGCCGCGGCGCCGCGCGCGCCATCGATGAGTTCCTCATGGGCTCGTCGCTTCTGCCCGCGCCGAAGATCAGCCTGGGCGGCGCGACCGAGCTGACGCTGTCGACCGGCGACGCCACGCGCTATCTTCGGTTGGAGTGAGCGCGACCCCCAAGAGCATTTGCGTTTACTGCGCTTCGAGCAGCGCATGCGACGCCGTCTATCACGACGTCGCGCGCCGATTGGGCGGCCTGCTCGCGGAGCGCGGCTACTCGATCATCTATGGCGGCGGCGCGGTCGGCTCGATGGGTGCTCTCGCCGACGGCGCAGTCGCGCGCGGCGGCAAGATCGTCGGTGTGCTGCCGAAATTCATGCAGGAGCTCGAGTGGGGCCACACGAGACTCACCGAGCTGCGCATCGTCGAGGACATGCGCGTGCGCAAGCACATGATGCTGTCGGAGAGCGACGGCGTCGTGGCGCTGCCGGGCGGCTCCGGCACGCTCGAGGAACTGTTCGAGGCGATGACGCTGAAGCGCCTCGGCCTCTACACGAAGCCGATCGTGCTCGTGAACACGCGCAACTATTTCGCGCCGCTGATCGATCTGCTCGAGCACGCGATCGCGGAGCGCTTCATGGATCGGCGCCACTTCGACATGTGGCAGCTCGTCGACTCACCCGAGGACGTTCCGGCCGCGCTCGAGAACGCGCCGCCGTGGTCGGAGGCCGCGCGCGATTTCGCGGCGGTCAAATAAGAAGCGCGGCGCCATGGCGGCGTTGAGCTAGAACCGTCGGCCGCTACTCAGCCCGCGGGAACCACACGCGAAACGCCACTCCGGCGCCGTCCCGCAGATCCTCTGCGTCCGCTCTGCCGCCGTGGAATTTCGCGATCAGCGCGACGATGTGCAGACCGAGCCCGAGATGCGGCCGGCCGTCGCGCTGCTCGCGGATCGACACGAGCGAATCGAATAGCCGCCCGCGCATCTTCTCGGGCAGCGGCGGCCCGCGGTTCGTCACACTGAGCGCAAGATCGCGGCCCGAGTCGTCGAGCGCGACGTCGATTCGGCTCGCCGGGCGGGCTGAAGCTCACCGCGTTGTCGATCAGCTTGTCGAGCAGTTGCGCGACGAGATCGCCGGAGCCGACGACGCGCGCGTTCGCCGCCGTGCCGCGGTACACGATCTCGCGATCGCGATACACGTCGCGGTACGCCGCGCAGCACGCCGCGACGACCGCGTCGAGATCGAACGCCTCGGCGCGTGTCTCGCCGATCGCCTGCTCGAGCTGCGCGGCCTCGCTCATCGCGGCGAGGATCGCGTCGAGCCGGTCGGCGCCTTGGCGGAGACGACCGAGATACTCTTCCGCCGCGGCCGTGTGCCGCTCGTGAGCGAGGTTGTCGAGCGACGTCGTGACGACCGCGAGCGGCGTGCGGAGCTCGTGCGAGAGCTTCCCCGAGAGCGTGCGCAAGTAATCGGTATGCTCGCGCAAGCGCGCGAGCAGCTGCGCGAAGCTGCGCGCGAGATCGCCGATCTCGTCGGTTGCCGTCGCGCCCGGCATCGCGACGCGGATCTCCCCGCGCGGCCCGAGCGCGGTCTCGGCCGCGTGCGCGAGGCGGCGCACGCGCAGAGACAACCACGCCGCGTAGCCGAGGAGGCCGAGCGCGACGACGACGCTCGCGAGCACGGTGAACGACATGAGCCGCACGAGCGCCTGGTTCGTGAGCGTCAAGATCGGATCGCTCGACTGCTCGAGCAGCACCGCGCGCGTTCGCGCCGTGCGCGCCCGCGATCGGCACGGCGGCCGCGACGATCGCGTCTCGGGCGCCGGCGCGTCCGTACCATGCGGTCGCGCTGCCGCCCGCGAGCGCGCGCAGCGCCGGCGCGGCCGCGATCCGGCCGGGCGGCCGCTCGGCGGGATACGGCGGATCGGCGCGCTGCAAAGCGAATCGCAACAGGTCGGAGAGCATGCTGTCGCGCGCGGGATCGACGATAGGGGCCGCGACGCCGCCCGCGTCCGCGAGCACCCAACCATCGGGATCGAGCATGCGGAAGCGTCCGCCCGCGCGGCCGAACGGCGCGAGCAACGCGCCGAGCTCCGGGCGCTGATACACGAAGCGCCCGGGCGCGCCGCTCGCCGCGTCCCAAGTGGCCGCGAGAGCGACGGAGTAGTCGGCGCCCGCGCGGTCGACTCCGATCACCCCTACTCCCAAGCGCGCGCCGACGAGCGCGAGCGGAATGCGCACCTCGACCTCGTAGCCGCTCGCCGTAGCTTGCCACGCACCGACGACGCGATCGTCGTAGTTGTCGCTCGGCTCGAAACGTTCCGGTTGCGTCTCCTGCGCGCGGAACGTGCCCGGCGCGCTCGTCGCGAGCAACAGCCAGCGCACCGCACCCGGCGTCGGCTCGATCGCGAGCACGATTCGATCGCCGTAAGGCGGCTGCCCGAGCTGGCGTCGGTAGACGACGTCGGCGTCGCGCACCGCGACGAAAAGATACGCGAACCGCCCGTGCACGCCCGCGAGCACGCGAGCGTTCGTCAGCGCGACCCCGGCGTCATCCGCGATGCTCCAGTCGTCGTGCACGCCGTCGAGGCGCGGCTCAGCGGCGAGCGGCGCGGCGTAGATCGTGGTGCCGCGAGCGGGCGCGTCGTCGTCCACGCACGGCGCCGGCTCGCAGAGCGGCGCGGTCTGCTCCTCGAGCGCCGCGGCGACCGTCGACGCGCTTGCGATCAGAGACTGCTCGAGCCCGCCGCGCAGCGCGGCTTCCATCTCTTGAACGTAGCGAAACGCGGTCCAGGGCAGGACCAGCGTCACGAGGCCGAACACGAGCAGCTGGATCCGGAGCGACACGGTGTAGCGGCGCAGCCGGCGCGTGCGCTAGTGAGCCTCGGGCTCGTCTTTCACCTTGCTGAGCTTGACGACACCCTGGCCCTGGATCGGCATCGTCTTCTTGATACCGCGAGACAGCGTGATCTTGCCGTAGATCTCGTAGTCGAGCTTGTCACCGGGCCCCGCGTTCAGCGATGCAGCTCCGAGAACGACGGCAGCGTGTCGCCGGGCACCTCGACCTTGACGGTATGCTGATCGAGCGCCTCGATCGTCACGTCGCCGAGGGAGTCGGCCGGTCAGCACTCCGAGCCCGAGCAGCCGGATCGTGAAGCGCACTTCCGAGAGCCCCAGCGGCTCGGTGTTCTGGTTGTCGATGAGGAAGTTCGACGCGGTAGCGCTGGTTCGCAGCCGCCACGGCGGGCAGCGCCTCGATGGCGACGAGCGCGATGCGCGGCGGCGACGTCTGGCGGCTTCTTCGCGGCCGGCGCTACGAACGAGACGACGAGCGAGCCGCAGAACGCGGCGAGCGCGAGGCGGCGACTCACGATCCTGCCGAATGTCATGGCGGTCTCCGTTGGCCCTGCGAGGCGACGAGTGTCGTGCGCGACGAGCGACGGCGCATTGTAAAGTGCCGCGGTCCGAAAGCACGACCCTTGCGCGCGCCGGCTATACTTTCCGCTCCTCATTTGCCGTCGGAGCGGTGCTAATGAACGGACAGGGAATACGTCGCGTCGCGATCGTCGGCGGCATCCGGATACCGTTCTGCCGCGCTTACACCGGCTACGCGCACGCGTCGAACCAAGACATGATGACGGCCGTGCTTCGGGCGCTCGTCCAGCGCTACGGGCTCGAAGGCCAGAAGCTCGACGACGTCGCGCTCGGCGCAGTGCTCAAGCACTCGCGCGACTTCAACCTTGCGCGCGAGTCGACGTTGTCGTCCGGCCTCGCGCCCGAGACGCCGGCGTTCGACGTGCAACGCGCGTGCGGCACGAGCCTCACCGCCGCGATCCTGATCGGCAGCAAGATCGCGAACGGGCTCATCGACGCGCGGCATCGCGGGCGGCACCGACAGCATCAGCGACGTGCCCGTCGTCTATCCCGACGCGTATCGCGACTTGCTGCTCACGAGCGCGCGCGGCCGCACGCTCGGCGCACGCCTCAAGCCGTGGCTGAAGCTCAGGCCGTCGTTCTACAAGCCCGTGTTCCCGCAAGTCGTCGAGCCGCGCACGCACCTGTCGATGGGCGAGAGCATGGAGATCACGGCGAAGCAGTGGCAGATCTCGCGCCAAGAGCAAGACGAGCTCGCGCTCGCGAGCCATCGGAACGCGGCGAAGGCATACGCGGAAGGCTTCTACGACGACTTGCTCGTCGAGTACCTCGGCGTGAAGCGCGACAACAATCTGCGCACCGACACGAGCCTCGAGCAGCTCGCGAAGCTCAAGCCGGTGTTCGACCGCAGCCCGACCGGCACGATGACGGCCGGCAACAGCACGCCGCTCACCGACGGCGCGTCCGGCGTGCTGATCTGCTCCGAGGACTGGGCACGGCGGCGCTCGCTGCCCGTGAGCGCGTATCTCACCTATGCGCGCGAGGCCGCCGTCGAGTTCGTGCACGCGGAGGGCTTGCTGATGGCGCCCGCGTACGCTGTGTCCGAGATGCTCGCGATCGCGAAGCTGTCTCTTCAGGACTTCGACTTCTACGAGATCCACGAGGCGTTCGCGTCGCAGACGCTCGCGACGCTCAAGGCCTGGGAGTCGGAGAAGTTCTGCCGCGAGCGCTTGAAGCGCGACAAGCCGCTCGGCCCGATCGATCGTTCCAAGCTCAACGTCAAGGGCGGCAGCATCGCGGTCGGCCATCCGTTCGCGGCGACCGGCACGCGACTCGTCGCGACGCTCGCGAAGCTGCTGAAACAGAACGGCCGCGGCCGCGGTCTGATCTCGGTTTGCACCGCGGGCGGGATGGGCGTGACCGCGATCCTCGAGGCCGCCTGAGCGCGTGACGCGCACTGCCACGCGCGAACGCCGAGAGTAGTATTCATCCGCGACGCGCTTCGCTTTTTTTTGGGGGAACCATGTCAGCGAACGATCGCGCTTCGAGCCGGCCTTTTTCGGACAGCGGCATCACGCGTCGTGAAGTCGTCGGCGGCTTGGCGTTGACGGCTGCGGCGGCAAGTCTATGGACGCGGCCGGCGCATGGAGTGACGAGCGCCGCGAACGACAAAGTGCGTGCCGTGCTCGAATCGCTCGTGGCGGATGGGCCCGAGATCGGATTGCAGGTGGCCGCATATGTCGACGGGAAGCTCGTCATCGACGCGTGGGCGGGCAAGGCCGACGCGGCGACACGCAAGCCCGTCGACGGCGACACGCTGTTCATGCTGTCCTCGACCACGAAAGGCGTCACGGCTACTTGCTTGCACCTCTGCGTCGAGAAGCACGGCGTCGATTACGACATGCCGATCGTGAAGGTGTGGCCCGAATTCGGAGCGCACGGCAAAGAGGTCGCGACGCTGCGTCACGCGCTCACGCACCAGACCGGCGTTCCGCAGACGCCCGTGGGCTACACGCCGGAGTGGCTGCCGGACTGGGATCGGATGTGTCGCGGCATCGCCGATCTCACGCCGATGTTTCCGATCGGCCAGCGCACGGCGTATCACTCGCTGAACTTCGGCTACATCAACGGCGAGATCTTGCGCCGAGTCGACGGCCGCTCGATCGCACAGTTTCTCCAAGAGGAGATCTGCAAGCCGCTCGGAATCAACGGCGCTTACCTCGGCGTGCCGGACAGCGAGCTCAAGCGCGTCGCGGTGCTCACCGACGGCCCGCCCGCGCCGGCCGACTACGACGCGCGCATGGTAGGCGAGCCCGCGGGGTCGCACGTCGCGGCGGCGTTCAACAAACGCCCCGTGCAGCAGGCGTCGATTCCGGCCTCGGGCGGTTTGTTCAGCGCGCGCGGGCTCGCGCGTCACTACGCAATGCTCGCGAATTGGGGTGAGCTAGACGGCGTGCGGGTGCTGCCGGACGCGCGGATCCGCGCCGGCATCGAGCTGCAGAGCTACGAGTGGGACGAGATCTACCATATCCGCGCGCGCCGCGCGCTCGGTTATCGGCGCGGCCGCGACACCGGACCGCTCGCATCACCCGACGCGTTCGGCCACGTCGGCGGAGGGGGCTCGTTCGGCTACGCGGATCCGGCGCGTAGGCTCGGCATCGGCTTCGCGAAGAACTACTTCGCGTATGCGACCGGCAGCGCCGTCAACGGCGGACGCCCGCCTCGCGCGCCGTCGGACGTCGTGACGGAAGCCGTTTTCGACGCGCTCAATCTGCCGCGCGAGCCATCGTTCCAAACGCGTCAAACGCCGCGCTAAACCGACTCTGCCTCTTCGGCTCAGCCTTGCGGCGGCGGCATCTCGGCGAATGACGGCGTGCCGGCGGGCGGACGATCCCAGCTCGGCGCTCGCGACGCGAACACGCTCATCTGCGACACGAATTTCTCCGGATCGTCGAGCGTCGACGCCGTGACCAGCAGCATGCCCGGCATTACGGTAGCCACGCTCGCGATCCGCGAACCGCAGACCGGACAGAACCGGCGCGTGATGGGCTGGCCGCTGCCGCCGGGCTTCGTGAAGTCGGTGAGCTTGCCCGTGATCGACACGGCCTGCTCGGGGACGGCGAACACGGCGTTGTGCCCCGTGCCGCTCGTCTTGCGGCAATCGTCGCAGTAGCACCTTCCGCTGAAGATCAGATCTCCGGAAACCTTGTAACGCACGGCGCCGCAAAGGCAGCCGCCGGCTAGTGCTTGAGCCATATTCGGGTTCTCCTTCTCACGTGAGCAGACTGGAGAAGGATGATGGCCGCTTACAGGGGTCGTTGCCAACAGAAATCGGCTACGATCCTTACGGCTCCGAAACCGAAAAAGAATTGGGGGGAAGTTCCATGACTCACTTTCAAAAGGCGGGCATCGCAACGCTGCTGTTGGCGGTCGGAACGACCACGTTCGTCTGGGCGGCGGGCAGGGGCGATCCCGGACGCGAAGCCCAGGATCGCGCCGAGATCGAAGGGCTCATGTGGCACTACGTGCGCGCGCTCGACACGCACGACGCCGATGCCTATGCGAAGACCTATACGGAAGATGGCACGTTCCAGGCCGGCACGAACGTCACGAAGGGTCGCGCCGCGCTCAAGAAGCTGATCGAGGACGGCCAGAAGGCCGCGGCCGAAAGAGCGGCGAAAGGCGAAGCGAGGCCGCAGATGTACCACGTCGCGACCAACGTCTACGTGGAGCTCGTGGACGAGACGCATGCCAGGTACCACGCGTATTGGCAAGGCGTCTTCGAGTCGGGCGGACCGGACCAGCCGGCGCGCGTCGGCTCGGCGGGACACGAGCTGTCGTCGCTCGTCCGCGTCAACGGCAAATGGTTGATCGAGAAGCGCGACGTCGCACCGACGGCTGATTAGCTCTGGCCGGCCATGCCGGGACTAGACCCACGGGAGATCCGATGACCCGCGCTCCACATTTGCAGAATCGCATCGGCGTCGGCGCGCTCCGCTTCGCCGCCGCCACGGCGCTTCTCGCGGTGACCCAGTTGGCCGCAGGTGCCGATCCACCGCGGTCGGTGCTGCGCTTTGAGAAAGCCATGATCGTCGACGCCACGGGCTTCGAGGCGCCGATGGCGGCCACCACGTTGTTCCTGCCGGCAGGATGGAAGACCCAGGGCGGCGTGTCATGGGGACAACAGTTCGCGTGCACCAACGGCTATAACTTCGACTGGAAAGCGCAGTCCCCGGACGGCAGCGAGACGATCACCGTGCTACCGCAGACGCGGTGGGAGACCAACAACTACGGCGCGGGCCCGTCCACGCCCGGTTGTCAGGCCGCGCCGTTCACGACCTCTCGGCAATACCTCGAGGCGTTCGTGCAGAGGTGGCACCCCGGAGCGCGGCCGCTCGATTTCCGGCAGCGCGAAGACTTGATGCGGGAAGCCGCCTCGTACAACAAGAACACGCCGATGCCGTTGGGGTTTGCGAAAACCTGGGTCGATGCCGGCGAGCTGCTGTTCGCGTTCAACGAAGGCGGTCGCGACATGCGCGGCTCGGCCACCGCGACGGTCGTGTTCTCGTTGACGCGCACTCAAGCGCCGGGAACCGCGCAGATGGACGCACTGACCGGCTTCGCGTTCCCGGGCTACGGTGTCACGGCCCCGAACGGCAAGTTGAACCTGACTTTCTTCGAAGCGATTCGCAAGACGATGCAGCCGAATCCGCAGTGGAGCCAGCGCATCGCGAATCACAACGGCGCGATCGCGCAAGTCGCGCTCGAGGAAAGCCGCAAGCGCGCCGCGATCATCGCCAATACGAACGCGGAGATCGCGAAGATTCGCGAGGACGCATGGAACGCGTCGCAGGAGAGCGCAGACCGGCGAGCGCGCGAATTCGGTGAGCTGATTCGCGGCGTCGAAACGTACAACGACGGCAACGCGCCCGGCGGCACGGTGCAGCTTTCGAACTTGTACAACAACGCGTGGCGTCTCAACGACGGCAGCTACGTCTTGACGAACGATGCGAGCTTTCAGCCGTATCGCGACCTCGGCGTCGACGGTCAAAAGCTGGATCAGACCAAATGAAGGCTCGTGCTTCCGATATGACGTGCGCGGGGTCGGTCGCCGCCGTTGCAATGCTGACATGCGCGCTGGTGCTCGAGCTCCACGCACCCGCGCAGAACACGTTCGGCGAAGCGACGCGCCCGGCGCCGCAACAGCAACAGCAACCGCAGCCGTCGCCGCAGCAGCAACCGCAGTCGGCGCCGGCGCAGGCGCGACAGCCTGTAGCGGCGCCCGCGCAGCAGGGTCCAAGCTCGAGCGGACCGCTCGATGCTCTGATGGTCACGGAGCGACAAGACTTCGGAGTCGCGCCCGTCTCCACGTTGCACGACGGCGCGATGCACGGCCCGACGCCGGCGTCGATTCCCGGCGGCCAGGTGATCACGACGAAGGGCCTCGTCGAGCTCATTCGCGGCGGCCAGGTGCCCGTGCTCACGCTCGACGTTCTCGGCGGCACGGAGATGATTCAAGGCGCGGTGTACGCGGCGCCGGCCGCGCAGGCGGGCACGTTCGACGATCAAACTCAGCGTCAGTTCGGTCAGTTCCTGCAGCAGGCGACCGGCGGCAACAAGGAGCATCCGATCGTGCTGTATTGCCTCTCGCCCGAATGCTGGATGTCGTACAACGCGTCGCTGCGCGCGATCAACCTCGGCTATACGAACGTGCTCTGGTATCGCGGCGGCATCGAGTCCTGGAAGAAGGCCGGCTTGCCGGTGCAAAGATCCTCGCGATAACGCTCGCGACAGGCCGCACGGGCGGCGTCTAAGGCGGCGGCGCGGCGCCAAGCGCGCCGCGCGCGGCCGCGACGTCGAGCCGCGCCGCCGCGAGCTCGGCTTGCAGCGTCGTCTGATCGAGCTGCGCTTCGTAACGCGTACGCGCCGCGTCCAAGAGCTCGACGATCGGCGTGTTGCCGAGCCGGTAGGCAGCTTCGGCCATGTCCTGGAGCTGCGGCAAGCGCTGACCCACCTGCGCGTCGAAGCGCACGAGCAGCTGCTCGCGCTGCGCGGCGACGGCTTCGCTGCGCTTGAGATCCGTGCCGAGCTCGGCCTCCGTCAGCCGGCGCTCGAGTGTCGCTTGATCCGCCTCGACGCGCGCATGGTCGAGCGCGCCGCGTCGGGTGTTGCCGATCGGCACCTCGATCGAGACCCCAAAGCGCTGGCTCGCTCCGAACGGATCGATCGTCTTGTTGTGATCGTAGTCGACGGCGAACGTGGGCCAGCGCTCGCGCTCCGCGACCTCGACTTTGGTCTCCGCGGACTCCTGCTGCGCGCGCGCGGCAACGAGCGCCGGATGCTTCTCGAGATCGAATTCGCCGCCTTCGAAGCGGCGCAGGTCCTCGACGAGCGCCGGCAGCTCGCCGACCGCGACGGGCTGCCAGCCCGCGAAGCCGAGCAACGTCGCGAGCTCGGCCTGCTTGTCGAGAACGTTGGTGCGCGCCGCGTCGAGCCGACTGCGCCAAGTCGCGATCTCGACGTCGAGCCGCAGCAGGTCGTAGTCGCTCGCGACGCCGGTCGCGCGCCGCGCGGCGACGACCTCGTGCAGCCGGTCGAGCTCGCTCTGCGCGGTGGTGAGCACCGACACGTCGCGCTCGCTGTGCAGCAGCTCGATGAACGCGCTGCCGGCGTTGGCTGCGAGCGTGTTCACGTGCGCCAGCGCGCCGTTGCGCGTCGCGTCGAGTGCATGGTCCGCGGCGCGCTTGCGCGCGCCTCGCAGGCCGGGCGCGGGCAGCGGGACGTCGAGGCTCACGTCGTCGAGATATTGGCCGTCGAACAGCGTCGGCTCTCCGCCGTGCGGCCGCTCGCGGCCGAACGCAAGGTTCGGATTCGGCCACTCGGCCGCCGTACGCCGGTCCGCGTCGGCGAGCCCGATCTCTGAACGCTCGAGATCGGCTCGCAAGTTCGCCTCGCGCGCGAGGCGCAGCACCTCCGTCAACGTCGTCTCGGCGGGCGGCGCGGCGGAGTCCGCCGCCGCGGTGCGAAAAGACAGCGCCGCGGCGACGAGCGCCGCGGCAACCGCGCGCAAAGACACCAACGCCCAAGGCCGACACGGCAGACACCGCCGACACAGCCGGCGCGCGGTACGGATGCGCGCGCCGGCTCGGAAACGTCTCATTCGTCGATCTCCTCCGGCGTTCGGAGCTTGGCGGGCGTCACCAGCGTGTAGAGCACCGGCAGCACGAACAGCGCGACGGCGAGCGTCGTGATCATGCCGCCGACGACCACGAGCGCGAACGGCCGCTGCGTCTCGCTGCCGACGCCCGTCGAGACAGCGCCATCGGCAGCAGGCCGAGCATCGCGAGCAGTCGACGCCATCAGCACCGCGCGCAGCCGCTCGCTCGCGCCGTCGAGCAGCGCCTGAAGCAGCGGCTCGCCCGCGCGCCGCCGCGCCTCGGCCGCGCTGACAGCACCAGCACGCCCATCAGCGAGACCTGGCCGAGCAGCGCGATGAAGCCGATCGCCGCGCTCACCGAGAGCGGGATGCCGGCGACGAGCAGCGCGAATGCGCCGCCCGTGAGCGCGAACGGCACCGTGGCGAGAATCGCGAGCGCGCTGCGGCCGACTCGCATCGCCGCGTACAGCAGGCCGAGCACGAGCAGCACCGCGACCGGCACGACGACCTCGAGGCGCGCCGATCGGCGCGCTGCCTGGTTCTCGAACTCGCCGCCCCACACGAAGTAGTGGCCGTCGGGCGGCTTCACCTTGTCGCGCACGATCGCGATCGCGTCCTTCACGACCGAGCCCATGTCGCGGCCCTCGACGTTGAACTTCAGCGCGAGGAAGCGGCTGTTGCCCTCGCGGTTGATCGACGCGGCGCCGTCCGCGACCTCGATGTGCGCGAGCTCGCGCAGCGGAACGCTGCGCGCCGCTCGGCGTCGGCTACGGACGAACGACGCCGATCTTTGCTCGTCGTCGCGCGCGGTCTTCGGATAGATCAGGCGCACGGGCACCGGCCGCTCGCCTTCCCACATGTGCGTCACGACGCGCGCCGGCGAGCGCGGTCTCGATCACGTCGCTGCGCGTCCTCGACCGGCGACGCCGGCGCGCGCGAGCGCCGCGCGGTCGAGCTCGATCTGCAGCTGCGGCGTCGACGCGTCGCGATAGAGATCGAGGTCGACGATGCCGGGCACGTCCTTGAGCGCGTCCTTCGCCTGCTCGAGCGTCGCGCGCATCTTCGCGAGATCCGTCGCCGAAGATCTTGAGCACGACCTTGCCGCGCACGCCGCTCACCGCCTCCTCGACGTTGTCCTTGATCGGCTGCGAGAAGTTGTAGCGGACGCCCGGGATCTCCGTCGAGCGACGCGCGCATCGCCTCGACGAGCCGTTCCTTGTCCCACCCGGGCCGCCATTCGTCCTTCGGCTTCAGGCGCACGAAGGTCTCGCTCATGTTGACGCCTTCGTTGTCGGTGCCGTCCTCCGGGCGGCCGTGCTCGCGACAGCGTCTGAATCACCTCGGGAAACGTCGAGGATGCGCTGGCGCACGTCGACGAGCAGGTCCTGGCCCTTGTCCAGCGCGATGCTCGGCGGCATCTCGACGAAGCACTCGAAGTCGCCCTCGTCGAGCTCGGGCAGGAACTCCGTGCCGAGCGCGCGACGCAGCGAGCCCGCCCGCAACGACGAGCGCGAAGCCCGAGCCGCAGCGACACGGCGCGTCGCGCGAGCGCGCGGTCGAGCCACGTCGCGGTACCTCTGCGCGCAGCGTCTCGATCCAGCGCGGCTCGTCATAGCTCGCGCGTCGCGCGGCCGGAACAGAACGGCGCAGAGCGCCGGCACCAGCGTGAGCGAGAACACGAGCGCGCCGACGCAGCGCGAAGGAGTAGGTGAGCGCGAGCGGCCGGAAGATGCGGCCCTCGACGCGACTGCAGCGTGAACACCGGCATCAGCGCCGCGATGATGATCGCCATCGCGTAGAACGTCGGCCGGCCGACGTCGACCGCGGAGCGCGACCACGAGCCGCAGCAGCGCCGCGCCGCGTCTGCCGGCCGCTCGTGCGCGATCGCGTGGATGACGTTCTCGACCAGCACGACGGCGCCGTCGACGAGGATGCCGAAGTCGATCGCGCCCATCGAGATCAGGTTCGCCGGCAGCCCGATCGCGCGACAGGCCGATGAACGCGACGAGCAGCGCGAGCGGGATCACGACCGCGACGACGCATCGAGCCGACGCACGCTGCGCAGGAACAGCCAGACGACGCGCGACCACGAGCAGGAACGCCGATGCAGCAGGTTGTCGTGCACGGTCGACGAGCGTGTGGCTCGACGAGGTCGCGTGCGGTCGTAGAACGGCTCGATCTTCATGCCCTTCGGCAGGATCGTGTCGTTCAGCTCGTCGACCTTGCTGCGTGCACGCCGTCGAGCACGCGCGACGGGTTCTCGCCGCGGCGCATCAGCACGAAGCCCTCGACGATCTCGCGCTTGTCGTTCCAGCCCGACCGCGCCGCGCCGCGGCGTCGCTGCGAGCTGTACACGCTCGCGACGTCGCCGACGGTGACCGGCAGTGCCGTCGCTCGCTCTTGAGCACGACGTCTCTTGAGGTCCTCGGCCGAGTCGACGATAGCCGATGCCGCGCATCGTGAGCTCCTGATCGCCGTGGCGCAGGAAGCCGCCGCCGACGTTCAGGTTGGACTCGCTCGAGCGCGTCGCTCGACGTCGCGCGAGCGTCAGCCCGCTGCGCGGAGGCGCGTCGGGATCGACCTCGACGTGGACCTCCTTCAGGTAGCCGCCGAACGGCACGCACGTCGGCGACGCCCTGCGACCTGGCGCAGCACGCGCGTGACGTTCCACTGCATCTCGGAGCGCAGCTGGTAAAGGTCGTGCCGGTCGCTCGTGAGCCGGAACTGGTAGATCTCGCCGAGCGGCGTGTCCTCGGGCGCGAGCTCCGGCGTCACGCCCGTCGGGCAGGTCGGCCTGCGTGAGCCGCTGCGTGACGACCATGCGCGCTTGAACGCGTCGACGTCGTCGTCGAAGTCAGCGTGATGAGCGACAGGCCGAACAGGCTCTCGCTGCGCATCAGCGTCATGCCCGGCGTGCCGTTCAGCGCGCGCTCGAGCGGCACGGTGACCTGGCGCTCGATCTCCTCGGGCGCGTAGCCCGGGCATCTGCGTGATCACGGTGACCTGCGCGTTGGTGACGTCCGGGATACGCTTCGATCGGCGTCTCGAGATACGCGCGCACACCGAAGACGGCGATGACCGCGGTGGCGAATACGGTCGCCACCCGCCGATGAACGCAGGTCTCGATGATCAGCTTCAGCATGAAATCGCTAGAGCAGCTGCTCGGCTTCTCCGTCCAGCAGCAGCGCGCCGTGCACGACGACGTTCTCGCCGGCCGTCACGCCCTCGAGAATCACGACGCGCCCGTCGCGCGACATTCCTGTCCGCACGGGACGCGCCTTGTAGTGACCTTCCTCGTCGCGCACGTAGACGATCCTGTCGGTGCCGTTCTTGATCAGCACGGACTCCACCGGGAGGCTGATCAGTCCATCACCCGTGGCGGCTCCGAAGCGCACGTCGGCAAGCTCGCCCGGCACGAGCGGCGGCTCGCCGGCGACCGGGCGCAAATAGACCGCGGCGCGGCGCTGGTCGCCGTCGACGCGACCGCCGATGCCGTCGACGACGGCTTCGAATGTCGCGTCTGCCGCGCCGACGTGTACGCGCGCCGGGCCTCCAACGCGGATGTCGCGGAGCTCGCTTTCGGGTACGTCGGCTTGGACCCATACGGAGGCGGGGTCACCGATCTGTGCAAGCGGCTCGTCGCCGGGGGAAACGACCGCGCCAACGGTGGCGCGCAGCGACATCACGACGCCGGAGGCCGGCGCACGAAGAACGAAACGATCCGTCTCGCCGGAGCCGAGCTGCTCGGCCGCGGCTCGCGCGCGTGCGAGCTCTGCGCGCGCCTCGCGCGCTCCGGTCTCGGCCGCGAAGCGCTCGACCTCGAGGCCGACGCCGCGCGCGACGAGCTCGGTCTGCCGGCGCAGCACGTCCTCGGCCGCCGCGGCTTTCGCCTCGGCCGCCATGAGCTCGGCGCGGGTCTTCGCCGCCTCCGCGCTCTGTAGCGTGAACAGAGGATCGCCGGCTTTCACGGTCGCGCCGAGCCGGCAGTCCACCGCGAGCACGCGCGCGTCCACGGCGGAGGCCACCGCGGTGACGCCGCGCGGGCGAAACACGAGGTGACCGGGGAACGGCGTTCCCCAGCCGTTGGCCGTGACACCCGCGGGCGCGACCTCGATATAGGGATTAGGCGCGTCGCTCCCGCCGGCACGTGCGTCGACGGGCGAGCCCTTCGCGGTACAGCCCGCGGCCGCAGCCAACGACGCGAGCGCGACGGCTTGGCGTGCATTGCGGAGCGCGACTTCGAAATTCTTGAAGAACATCCCGCGGTTCCCGGTATCTAACGAAGCGCCCTTTCGAGGGAGTGGGGTTAGCTTTTGTCAGTCCGCCTTACAAAGTCCTTTCGCCGATGACACAAATATTGGTGGTGGAGGACGATCCCGACCTGCGCGTCACGCTGCGCCAAGCGTTGACGGCCGCGGGTTACGCGGTCGACACGGCCACCGACGGCCAGACCGCGCTGGCCGCGGTCGCGAGCCGTTCCTACGCGCTCATGGTGCTCGACCTCGGCCTCCCGCAGATCGACGGGCTCGACGTGCTGCGCCGTCTGCGCGCGGGCCAGAACTCCGTGCCGGTGCTCGTGCTCACGGCTCGCGACGGGCTCGAGCATCGCGTGCTCGGCCTCAAGCTCGGCGCCGACGACTATCTCGCGAAGCCATTCGAGCTCGAGGAGCTCGAGGCGCGCGCGGCGGCGCTGATCCGGCGCGCGAGCGGCGGCCAGCAAGCGCTTATAAACGGACCGCTCCAGGTCTATCCCGGCCAGCTCGTGAAGCTGCGCGGCGCGCCGTTCTCGCTGCCGAAGCGCGAGCTCGACGTGCTCCAGGCGCTGATGCAGCGCCCGGGACACGTGGTGCAGAAGGCGCGGCTCGGTGCTGCGCTCGCCGATCGCAACGGCGGAGTCGGCGACAACGCGGTCGAGGTGTACGTACACCGTTTGCGCCGCAAGCTCGAGCGCGAGGGCTTCGTGATCCGCACCGTGCACGGCGTGGGTTACGTGCTGGAACCCTTCGGTGGCTACTGATCGGTTCGAGCGGCAGACGATCCGCAAACGGCTGCTCGTGCTGCTGCTGCCTGCGCTCGCGCTGTTGCTCGGGCTCTGGGCAGTGGAGCGCGTACTTGAGCGTGCTCCACTTCGCCGACATCGCGTACGACCGCGCGCTGTATGACTCCGCTCGAACGCTCGCGACGCAGGTCAAGGTGCAAGACGGCAACGCGATCCTCGACCTCTCCGAGGACGAGCGCGAGATGCTCGAGGTCGATCCGCAGGACGACGTCTACTTCGAGGTATTCGCGGCCGATGGCACGCGCCTCGGCGGCACCGCCGACCTGCCCGCACCGCGCCCGGGCACCGCGCCCGGCGATTTCGGGTACCTCTACGACGGCAAGTTCCTGAACGAGTCTCTGCGCCTCGTGCAGTACGTGCCGTCGGCCGCGGAGCCGTTTCAGTTCGTGGTCCGGATCGGCGAGACGCGGCGCAAGCGTACGCGCCTCGCGACCGAGGCGACGCTTGCGATGGTGCCGATGCAAGTCGTGTTCATCGGCACGAGCGTGCTGCTCGTTTGGCTCGGAGTCGGTTGGGGCCTCCGGCCGCTCGAAGCGTTGCGTACCGCGATCGCGCGCCGCGATCACTCCGATCTGGAGCCGCTGTCGCTCCGCGGGCTGCCGAGCGAGCTCCGTAGCCAGGCCAAGGCGATCAACGAGCTGATGGCGCGCTTGCGCGTCGTGCTCGACGGCGAGCGGCGTTTCCTCGCCGATGCGACTCACCAGCTCCGCACGCCGCTCACGGTGCTGCGAACTCAGACGGAGCTCGCGCAGCGCGCGACCGATTTCGACTCCCTCAAGGAGCGCGTCCGACAGATGGCCGGGGCGTGCGAGCGGCTCACGCGGCTCGCGAACCAGCTGCTGAACCTGAGTCGAGCCGAGGCGGGCTTGGCCGGCGTCGGCGAGAACGTGCGCCTCGACCTCACGCACGTGCTCGAAGAGGTGCTCGCGCGTCACGAGCCCGCGGCGCACGCCAAGCAGCAGACCTTGGAGCTCTTCGGCGACGGCAGGCCGCTCTGGCTGCGCGGCAATTTGCTGATGCTCGAGGAGATGGTCGCAAATCTCGTCGACAACGCGGTCCGTTATTCGCCGCCGAACTCGCGCATAGCGGTCGAGGCGCACGACTCGGGCCACTCTGTGAGGTTGACGGTGCGCGACGACGGCCCGGGTCTCTCCGACGTCGAGCGCCAGCGCGTGATGGCTCGCTTCTATCGTGGCGCGGGCGTCACCGAGCCCGGCAGCGGGCTTGGCCTCGCGATCGTCCGCGAGATCGTGCGCGCGCACGACGGACGGTTCGAGCTCAAATCGGCGCGCACCGACGGTACCGGTCTCCTCGCGGTGATCGACTTGCCGAGCTACCGCGAGCGCGAGGTGCGCGCGCTCAACGAGCCAGCCACAGCGAGTACGACACCATGAACGGCAGCGCGACCGCCGCGAGCAGCGTCGACACGAGCACGATGCCCGCGACATCTTGCGCGTCGCGCTCGTAGCGCGCCGCGAACAGATAGCTGAACACCGCGGCGGGCATCGAGCCCTGGAGAACGAGCACGCCTTGCGCGACGCCGTGGATGCCGAGCGCAGCGCTGACTCCAACCGAGACGCCGAACGCGATCGCGAGCCGCGCGGAGCCGAGCCCGAATGCCCGCTTCAAGTTGTTGGCGCGCAAGCCGCCGATGGTGTGCCCGAGCGCGAGGAGCATCAGAGGGATCATCAAGCCGCCGAGCATGCGGAGCGTGTCGTCGAGCCAACCGGGCAAGTCGACGTTCGCGAGCCTCGCGGCGAGGCCGCCGACCGCCGCGTAGAGCACCGGCGTCGCGACGAGCGTGCGCACGAACGAGGTCCGCGCCTGGAGCAGGGGCACGAGCGTGAACTGGCCCACCGAGTTGGTCACGTAAAGCGCGACGCCGAGCGCGAGCCCCTGCTCGCCGAACGCGAACAGGCACAGCGGCAAGCCGAGGTTCCCGACGTTGCCGATCGTGAGCGCGGGCAAGTACGAGCGAATCGGCAGCCGCAGAACCTTGAGCAGCAGGAACGCCGCGAGCGCCGTTACGACCATGATCGCGAGCGCCGCTCCGACCATCGCGAAGAACTCGCGCAGCGGCAGCACGAGCCTGGCGAGGTTCTCGAACACGAGGCACGGGCCGGCAACGTTCATGATGAGCCGCGTGACGAAGCCGAGGTCGAACGCGGCGCCGGTCCGGCGCCAGACATAACCCAGTGCAGCGATGCTGAACACCGGCAGCAGGACGGCGGCGACTTGGGAAATCACGCTGGAGAGGGAACTTTGCGGGCGGTGATCACGAGCTCGACTCGCGCGCCAACGCGCGCCGCGAAAGTCTGCCAGAATTGAGGCTCGAGTCCCATCGAGGGCACGGCCTCGCATGCTCGGACAATTCCTCGAGTTCTCGTTTTCCGCGGAGCCGCTCGCGCGCGCGTTCGAGTTCTATCGATCGCTCGGCTTTCAGCCGGTCACGGTCGGCGATCAGCTCAAGGATCCGTACGTCGCGCTGTCCGACGGCGGCGTTGCGGTCGGCCTGCACGCCAGGCCTCAAGAGGGACCGCTGCTGACGTTCGTCCGGCCGCAACTGCGCGACTACGCGCGGGCGCTGCGCCACGCCGGCGTCGATATCGAGCATGCCGCGCTCGCCGACGACGAGTTCAACCAGCTTCTGTTCGCCGATCCAAGCGGTCAGCGGATCGCGCTGCTCGAGGCGCGGACCTTCACGCCGGGCGAGTGGAATCGCCACAACGTGCGCGCGTGCGGCGAGTTCCTCGAATACAGCATCCCGACGCACTCTCTCGAGCGCTCGCTCTCGTTTTGGGAGATCTTCGGGTTCGCGGTCGATCGCGAATGGCGAGACACCGCAGCCGTGGCTCAGGCTCGCGGGCCGAGGCCTCGTGATCGGCCTCCATCAAGCGGGCTTCCGCGCGGGGCTCAGCTTTCAATCCGAGCAGCTCGATGCGCGGCTCGAATACCTGCGCGCGCAAGGCGTCGACTCGAAGGTCGGCGCGCCGGTCGCGGAGCGCGATCGCGAGTCCGCGACGCTGTCCTGTCCCGACGGCAGCTCGATCTACTTAGTTGAAGCGCGCGTCGACGCGCGCTATTGATACGCGCGCGCGCGACCGCCGCGATCGCCGTTCGCCTCCGCTAGCGCATCGCGCAGGCGTGCGTGCAGAGGGCTCGTGCGTGGGAAGTGCGTGAGCAGATACTCCATCTGGTCCGCGAGCACCTTGCGGCCCTTGAGATAGATGTACTCGGCGTAGGTCGGGGTGAACGGCACCGCGACGAGCTGCACGCGCGCTTCCTCCGGCGTGCGCCCGCCCTTGTGGTTGTTGCAGCGCCGGCATGCGGTGACCACGTTCGTCCAAGCGTCGCGACCGCCGCGGCTGATCGGCGTGATGTGGTCGCGCGTGAGCTCGCTCGTGCGGAAGTGCTGGCCGCAGTACATGCACAGGTTCGCGTCGCGACGGAACAGCGTGCGGTTGTTCAGTGGCGGCGTGTAGCGTTCGCGGTTGCGTTCGAGCGTGCGTGTGTCGCCCTCGGTCGCGATGATCGAGTTCACTTCGATGATGCTGCGCGCGCCGGACTTCGCGCTGTAACCGCCGTGAATTCGATAGAGAGGCGAGCCGCACGCGTACGCGACCTGGCCGCTGTGATAGAGCGTGGCCGCGACGCGGTAGTCGATCCACTCGAGTGGCATGCCCGCGACATCGGTGCGCAAAACTTCTTGGCTTAGTGTGTGCAGCTGCGGTTGCATCAGGACACCAGCGCGCCAAAAAAACCGTCCAAGTTTCACCGAGAGCGCTTCAATATTCAATGGCCTGGGTCGTACCTTTATGTCATGATCTAGCAGCCGAAAAGCCACAGGATCTCGGCCGCCAGCCCCTGCCTCCGCGCACACCCATTTCCGAGTACAGCAAGCAACGGAGCCCGTAATGCCGCTCACTGTCGGTGTGCTCAAGGAGACATCGGCTCACGAGGCACGAGTCGCCTTGACGCCCGACGTCGCCGCGAAGCTCGTCGAGCTCAAGGTCGCCGTGCGCATCGAGCGCGGCGCGGGCGAGCGCAGCCATCTCACCGACGATCTCTATCGCGGCGTCGCGTTCGACGCTGCCGCTCGCGACGTGCTCGCGGCGGCGCGCGTGCTGCTGAAGGTACAGCCGCCGACACTCGACGAGGTCGACGCGCTCGCGCCCGGCGCCGTCGTGATCGGCTTCCTGCAGCCGCACGCGAACCTCGACATCGTGCGCGCCTTGAGAGATCGCAAGATCACGAGCTTCTCGGTCGAGCTGATCCCGCGCATCTCGCGCGCGCAGTCGATGGACGCGCTGTCGTCGCAGGCCGCCGTCGCGGGCTACAAGGCCGCTCTGCTCGCGGCGAACGCGCTCGACAAGTTCCTGCCGATGCTCACGACGGCCGCCGGCACGATCCGGCCCGCTCAGGTGCTCGTGATCGGCGCGGGCGTCGCGGGCCTCCAGGCGATCGCGACCGTCGAAGCGGCTCGGCGCAATCGTCGAGGCGTACGACGTGCGCTCTGCGACGAAGGAGCAGTGCCAATCGCTCGGCGCGAAGTTCGTCGACACGGGCGTCGCGGCGGAAGGCACGGGCGGTTACGCGCGCGAGCTCACGGCCGAGGAGAAAGCGAAGCAGCAGGCCGTGCTCGATCAGCACATCGCGAAGGCCGACGCCGTGATCACGACGGCCGCGATTCCGGGGCGCGCGGCGCCGCGAATCATCTCGAAGGCCGCCGTCGCGGCGATGGCCGCAGGCGCCGTGATCGTCGACCTCGCCGCCGAGAGCGGCGGCAACTGCGAGCTCACGGTCGCCGGAGAGACCGTCGTCACGCCGAACGGCGTGAAGATCTTGGGCCCGCGCAATCTCCCGTCCGAGCTCGCGCGCCACGCGAGTCAGATGTACGCACGCAACTTGCTGAACTTCATCCAGCCCGCGATCAAGAACGGCGAGCTCGCGATCGACTGGCAGGACGAGGTGTTCGCGCAGTCCGTGCTCACGCACGACGGCGAGGTCAAGCACGCGGGCACTGCGAAGCTACTCGGGAGCGCGGCGTGAACCGCGCGCGGATCGCCGCACGCTTGCGCGGCGAGGCAAACGCATGATCGACGGGTTCATCGCTCTCTACATCTTCATGCTCGCGGCGTTCACGGGCTACGAGGTGATCGCGCGCGTGCCGGTGATCCTGCACACGCCGCTGATGTCGGGCTCGAACTTCGTGCACGGCATCGTGCTCGTCGGCGCAATGGTCGCGATGGGCCGCGCGCAGACGCCGCTCGAGATCGGCATCGCGTTCGTCGGCGTCGTGCTCGCAGCCGGCAACGCCGTCGGCGGCTACGTCGTGACCGAGCGGATGCTCGAGATGTTCAAGAGCAGCAAGGCCGCGCCGAAGGCGAAGCACTGATGCCGATCGGAGCGCAGGGCCTGATCCAGGCGAGTTACTTCGTCGCCGCGGCGCTCTTCATCTTCGGCCTGAAGCGCATGAGCTCGCCCGTGACCGCGCGCGGCGGCATCGTTTGGGCCGGCGTCGGCATGCTCGTCGCGACGCTGATCACCTTCCTCTGGCCCGAGATGCACAACTACGTGTTGATGACGGTCGCGATCGCGATCGGCGGCATCGTCGCGTGGATCTCGGGCAAGCGCGTCGCGATGACCGACATGCCGCAGATGATCGCGCTCTACAACGGCATGGGCGGCGGCGCGGCCGGCGCGATCGCGGCAGTGGAGCTGTTCGCGGGCGCGGCGCACGGAATCGCGCAGCTCGTGCTCGGCGTGCTCGGCGGCATCATCGGCGCGGTGTCGTTCGCGGGCAGCCTGATCGCGTTCGGCAAGCTCCAGGGGCTCATCAAGCGCAGCTTCCGGTTTCGCGGCCAGAACTACGTGAACCTCGTGATCCTCGTCGCGACGGTGCTCGTCGGCGCGATCATCGTGCTGCACGGCGGCGGCGTCGACATCGCTCACGGGCGATCGTGACGTCATCGCTGTTCGTGCTCGCGCTCGTGCTCGGTTTCACGATGACGCTGCCGATCGGCGGCGCCGACATGCCGGTCGTGATCTCGCTCTACAACGCGCTGACCGGTCTCGCGGTCGCGTTCGAGGGCTTCGTGCTCGACAACGCCGCGATGATCATCGCGGGCACGGTCGTCGGCTCGGCGGGCACGCTGCTCACGCAGCTGATGGCGCGGGCGATGAACCGCTCGCTCGCGAACGTGCTGTTCAGCGGCTTCGGCGACACGGGCGCCGCCGCCGGCGGCGGAGCTGACAGGCTCGATGAAGCCGATCGACACCGCCGACGTCGCCGTGATGCTCGGCTTCTCGCAGAAGGTGATCGTCGTGCCGGGCTACGGCATGGCCGTCGCGCAGGCGCAGCACAAGGTCTGGGAGCTGTGCCAAGCGCTGATCGCGCGCGGCGTGGCCGTGAAGTTCGCGATCCATCCGGTCGCGGGCCGCATGCCGGGCCACATGAACGTGCTGCTCGCCGAGGCCGGCGTGCCGTACGACCTGATCTACGACGCGGACGAGATCAACTCGGAGTTCGAGACCGCGGACGTCGCGCTCGTGATCGGCGCGAACGACGTCGTGAATCCGGTCGCGCGCACCGACAAGTCGAGCCCGATCTACGGCATGCCGATCTTGAACGCGGACAAGGCGAAGAACGTCATCGTGATCAAGCGCGGCCAGGGCGCGGGCTTCTCGGGCATCGAGAACGCGCTGTTCTATCTCGACCACACGCGAATGCTGTACGGCGACGGCCAGGCGAAGGCGGCCGAGCTCGTCCAGGCCGTGAAGCAGCTCTGAGCTCGACTACTGCGGGCGCGGCTGCCGCCGCCGCCCTGGCCGCCGCGAACGTCTGTCGCTGCAGCCGCCGCTCGCGCAGCGCCTGGCGTTGCTCCGGCGTGAGCTGCCGATAACGCTGCCGCAGCTCCATGCGCCGCTCGGGCGGCAAGCTCTGGAAACGGCGATACGCTTCGACGACGTCCTGGCGTTGCTCCGGCGGCAGCCGCCGGAACTGCTGATAGCGATCGCGCGCGGCCTGGCGCTGCTCAGGCGTCATGCTCTGCCACGTCTGGAACCGGTCGCGCGCCGCCGCGCGGTCGGAGCCGTTCATGTCGAGCCAGCGCTGCGCGCCGAGCGCGATCTGCTCTTGGCGCGCGGGATCGAGATCCTTCCAATGCTGCGCCTGCCCCGCGAGCACCTGACGCTGCGCGTCGCTCAAGTCTTCCCACGCGATGCCCTGCGCGTATGCGACGCTCGCAAACAGCGCGAGCGCGCAGACGAGCGCGCGCAATTTATTGGCTCTTTTCATGATCGTTCCCCGCTTGCTGCGGCGCGGGCTCCTTCGGATTCACGGGCGAGTCCGGCGGCTTGCCCGCCGCGTCTGGCGGTTTTCCCTTGGGCGCGGCGTCCTGGTCCCATTCCTTGATCGCTATCCATTCGTCGTCGTCGCCCTGCCAACTCCCGAGATACTCGAGAAACGCGAGGTCCGGCGCCGCCGCGTCTCTCGGCGCGGCCCGAGGCGGCGCGGCCCGCGGAGGTGTCGCGCGCGGCGGCGGCGCCTGCGTGGGCGGCGGCTGGCCCGCGGCCCCGCGCACGAAGCAGAGCGCGCCGATCAGGGCCGCGGCGATTCGCCTCATCAGCCCACGCCATCGCCGTTCGCCGCGGGCGGTGCGAAATCGGGCTGGTCCTCGAGCCACGAATAGAAATCGATGTCGTCGTCGAGCATCGCGAGGTCCTCGTTCCCGAGCAGGAGCTCTAGATCGTTCGTGTTCGGGAACTGCTGCGGCCCGAGCTCGGTCGGGCGCGGGTGATGCGCGAGCAGCAGCACCGCGACGACCGCGGCCGCAGCGAGCGCGCCGCTCGGCGCGAGCGACCAGCTCCAACCGAGACTCGAGCGTGCGCCGCCCGCGCTGTCGAGCGCGCGCTCGCGCGCGGCGACGAGCCGAGAGCGCGTCGCCGCGTCGACGCCGCGCACGCTCGCGTCGAAGGCTTGCTTCGCGCTGCGCTCGAAGTCGCTCGTAGGCTCAGTCGGCCTCTTGTTCGTCTCGTTCATACCAATGCTCCTCGCCGTGCTCTCTGAGCAGCTCGCGCAGTCGGTGCACCGCGCGCGAGTAGTGAGTCTTCACACTTCCTTCCGTGCACTTCATCGCGACCGCGGTCTGCGCGACGTCGAGACCTTCGAAGTTGCGCAACGTGAACGCCTCGCGCTGGCGCGCCGGCAGCTTGAGCAGCGCCTGCTCGAGCGCCTGCATCGCGTCCTGCGCGAGCACCTGGTCGAGCGGGTTGTCCGCTTCGGGACCCGGCGCCATTACGATCGGATCGTACTCTTCGCTCTCGACGCCGCCGAAAAAGCTCAAGACGCGCGAGCGCACGGAGCGTCGGCGCTGCACATCGCGAATCCGATTCTGGAGGATGCGGTAGAAGAGCGGCCGCCACTCCTCGCTCGGACGCTGCGAGTACCTGCGCACGAGCCGAATCATGCAGTCCTGCACGATGTCGAGCGCCTCGTCGCGATCGCGCACGTTCATCAACGCGATCCTGAAAGCTCGGGTTTCCACTTCACGCAGAAAAGCCTCGATTGCGACTCGCGACTCCAGCGTGCCCTCCCTCTCGAGGTCTTTCGCAATCCCGTCATGAGCGATGCTCAATGCTATCCCCATCATAAGCCGCTCCGTGGCCTCGCCCGAACGGGCTACACTCTCCGCTCTCGGACGCTTGCTCGTGAATAACGCCGCAGCACGCCGCGGGTTGACACGGAGCCGCGCGCATAAGCTCCTAACTCTTTGATCGGATAGTGCTTCTCTTAACGATGGGCGACCACCGACCCGTCGTCCGCGTCGCGGTGCCCGTGCCGCTCGCGGACGTCTTCGACTATCTCGCGCCGAGCGGCGCGCCGCCGACGCCGGGCACACGCGTGCGCGTTCCGTTCGGACGCGGCGAGCGCGTGGGCATCGTCGTCGAGCACGCGTCCGGCTCGGCCCTCGCTCCCGCGAAGCTCAAACCGATACGCGAAGTGCTCGACGCGGCTGCGCCGCTCGGCCCCGAGCTCATGCATTCCCTGCGCTGGGCCGCCGACTACTATCACCATCCGATCGGCGAGGTGCTGACCCACGCGTTGCCCGCCGTGTTGCGCGAGGGCCGCTCGCTCGACGAGCCGCCGGAGCGCGCGTGGCGCGTCACCGAGAAGGGACATGCTCAGCCGCTAGCCGAGATCGAGCGCCGGGCTAAGCGCCAAGCGCAGGCCCTCGCTGCGATCCGGGAGCGCGACTCGAGCGAGACGGAGCTCGCGGCTCTAGGGATCAAGCGCGACGTGCTCGAGAAACTCGCCGATCGCGGTTGGATCGAGCCGTGCGCGCCGCGGCCGCGCGCCGCGGGCGATTCGGAGCGGGTCGAGCCGAGCGCCGCGCGCGCGGCGGGCACTGCAGGTGACGGCGCGCCTCCGGAGCTCACGCCCGATCAGCTCGCGGTTGTCACCGCGATTCGCGCGGAGCGCGCAGCCGGCTTTCGCGCCTATCTACTTCACGGCGTGACCGGCAGCGGCAAGACCGAGGTCTACCTGCGCTTGATCGCGGACGAGCTCGCGGCGAACCGGCAGACGCTGCTGCTGGTGCCGGAGATCGGGTTGACGCCGCAGCTCGTCGCCGTTTTGAGCGCGCGCTTCGGCGGCGACCTCGCGCTGCTGCACTCCGGGCTCACGGAGCGCGAGCGCTTCGAAGCGTGGCGCAAAGCGTGGCGCAACGAGGCGCGGCTCGTCGTCGGCACGCGGTCGGCGGTGTTCGCGCCGCTGCCGGCGGCCGGGCTCGTGATCGTCGACGAGGAGCACGACGCTTCGTACAAGCAGCAGAGCGGCTTCCGATATTCGGCGCGCGATCTCGCGGTCGTGCGCGCGCGGCACCTCGGCGTGCCGGTGGTGCTCGCGTCCGCGACGCCGTCGCTCGAGAGCTTCGCGAACGCGGACGCAGGGCCGCTATCGCAAGCTCGAGATGCCGCGGCGGATCGGCTCGGCGGGCGTGCCGCGCATGAGGATCATCGACTTGAAGCAGCACGCGAGCCGCCAGGCGTTGTCGACGCCGCTCGTCGCCGCGATCGGCGAGCACCTCGCGGCCGGCAACCAGGTGCTGCTGTTCTTGAACCGGCGCGGCTTCGCGCCCGCGCTCTTCTGTCCCGAGTGCAAGGACGCGCTGCAGTGCGCGCGCTGCGACGCTCGTCTCACGGTGCACGCGCGCGCGGGCGCGTTGCGCTGTCATCACTGCGGCGCCGAGCGCAAGCTCGAATGGGTCTGCAAGACGTGCGGCGGCGAGCGGATCGCGGTCGGCGCGGGCACACAGCGCGTCGACGACGAGCTCGCGGCGCTGTTTCCCGGCGCGCGGATCGGCCGGCTGGATCGCGACGTCACGCACCGCAAGGGCGCGCTGGCCGCGGTGCTCGACGAGGTCGCAAGCGGCCGCACCGACATCTTGATCGGCACGCAGATGCTCACGAAGGGCCACGACTTCCCGCGCGTGACGCTCGTCGGCGTGCTGAATGCGGACCAAGGACTGTTCGGCACGGACCCGCGCAGCCACGAGCGGCTCGCGCAGACGATCCTGCAGGTGTCCGGCCGCGCGGGGCGCGCCGATCGGCCCGGCGAGGTCGTGATACAGACTCACTATCCCGAGCATCCGCTCTTGCGCTGCCTGCTCGCGCACGACTACGCGGCGTTCGCGTCGCTGGAGCTCACGGAGCGGCGCGAGGCGAGCTGGCCGCCGTACTCGTACCTCGCCGCGTGGCGCGCCGATGCGACCGAACGCGAGCCCGCACACGCGCTCTTGAACAAGGTGCGAGCGATCGCGCGCCGAATCGCGGCCGACAAGGTTGCGATCCTCGGGCCCGCGCCTCAGCCGATGGAGCGCAAGGAGGGCCGCTATCGCGCTCAACTTCTGTTCCGCAGCGCGCAGCGCGCGCCGCTGCACGAGCTGCTGCGCGTCACGCTTCTCGACCTCCGGGGCGCTGCCGAGATGCGCCGGGCGCGGCTCTCGCTCGACGTCGATCCGCTCGAGCTCTGATCGGTCGCGCACGTTCGGGTAAAATTCCGTTGCCGATGGCGCGCCGCAACCGCAAGTCGACGAGAACCGATTCCCGCACCGGGCTGGATCTGGATGCTGTTCGGGCTCGGAATCGG
Source organism: uncultured Gammaproteobacteria bacterium (assembly GCA_963841645.1). Classification (GTDB taxonomy): domain Bacteria; phylum Pseudomonadota; class Gammaproteobacteria; order Steroidobacterales; family Rariloculaceae; genus FEN-1219. The sequence continues at coordinate 124,133 of CAWJDS010000008.1, forward strand.
CCTCGTCGTCGCGGCCGGCGTGTACTTCCGTCGTGCGCCGTCGCCCGCCGATCACGTCGCCGCCTCGACCGAGCCGGCCGGCAGCCGCGAGCCGCGGAGCGAACGCCCGCGCGGCGCGGAGCACCGGCGCGCGGCGCGGCCGCGGGCGAGTGCCGAAGCCGCGAAGACGAGCGATCAGCGCTTCGATTTCTACGACATCCTGCCGCAGTACGAGGTGGTCGTGCCCGAGGTCGAGAGCACGCGCCGGCACCGACGCGCGCAAGGCGAAACCCGTCGACGAGCCCGGCAGCTATGTGCTCCAGGCCGGCTCGTTCGGCGCGGCCGGCGGACGCCGAGAGGCTCAAGGCCGACGCTCGCGCTGCTCGGCATCGAGTCGCGCGTGCAGAAGGTCGCGATCGACGACGACGTTTATCACCGCGTGCGGATCGGCCCGATCACGGATCTCGACAAGCTGAACCGGATCCGCCGGCAGCTGCACGACGCGCACATCAACGCGATGCTGATGAAGGTGCCGCCCTGACGGGCGGCCGAGACGGCGTCAGTCGTCGGTGAGCGACTGGCGGAAGTCGACGCCGAGCGAGCGCAGCTTTCGGTACAGGTGCGTGCGCTCCATCCCGACGCGCTTCGCGAGCTGCCCGACCTTGCCGCCGCAGAGCAGCAGCTGCTGCTGCAGATACGCTCGCTCGAAATGCTCGCGCGCCTCGCGCAGCGGCATCGCGAGCAGGTCCTGCTTCACGAGCGGCTCGCCTTCGGCCGCCCCGCTCGCGAGCTGCGCCTCGACTTCGGCCAGCGAGATCTCTTCGTTGCCGCCGAGGATCAGCGAGCCGCTTCACGAGGTTCTTGAGCTCGCGCACGTTGCCGGGCCACGGATAGTTGCGCAGCCGGTTCTGCGCCGCGACGCCGAAGCGGCGAAACGGCAGGCCTTCCTCGTCGACGAGCACGTCGACCTGGTGGCGCAAGAGCTCGGGCACGTCCTCCGAGTACTCGCGCAGCGGCGGCACGCGAATCACGACGACGCTCAAATGAGCGAGCAGCTCGCGGCGCACCGTCTCGCTGCGCTCGAAGCCCGGGTACGCGCTCGTGAGTATCCGCACGTTGAACGGCCGGTCGGCCGTCTGACCGGCCGGGCCGGTACGCGCGCTGCTCGACGATGCCGAGGAGCAAGCGCTGCCCGGCCGGGGACACGTCGCCGAGCTCCTTGATGAACAAGATCCCGCCGTCCGCGCGCTCGAGCGCGCCCGGCTCGAGAGCCGTCGCCGAGCAGCTGACGCTGCGCATCCTCTTCACTCAAGTCGCCGCCCATCACGGCCACGAACGGCCCGCGCGATTGCGGGCTCTGGCTCGCGAGATAGCGCGCCGAAGAGCTCCCGCCCGCTGCCGGGCTCGCCCGTGAGCAGCGTGTGCGCGTCGTGCTGGGCGACGCGCGCGATTTGCTCGCGCAGCGCGCGCATCGGCTGGCTCTTGCCGGCCGGCGTCAGCATTTGCGCGATGCGAGCGCGCCGCGGCTCCTTCGAGCGGCGCGCAGTGAGCGCTTTCTCGACCGTGCGCAACAGCTTCGCGAGCGACACGGGCTTCTCGATGAAGTCGAACGCGCCGAGGCGCGTGGCCTCGACGGCAGTGTCGACCGTGCCGTGGCCGGACATCATCACGACGGTGCCGGCCGCACCGCTCTCGTTCCACTCTTTCAGCAGCGAGATGCCGTCGGTGTCGGGCATCCAGATGTCGAGCAGGATCAGGTCGAACTCGTTGTCTTTGCGCGCAGCGCGCGCGTGCCGAGCATCGGCGGCGGTCGTGACGTCGTAGCCTTCCTCGCTCAGGATCTCGTCGATCAAGGCGCGGATGTTCGCTTCGTCGTCTACGACCAGAATGCGCGCGCTCATGCGCGTTCTCTCCTATGTTCTTGTCGCCGACTGACGGAGCCGCCGCCGGCATCCACGGAAGTCGGGATGAGTATACTGATCTCGGCACCGCCTTGCTCGCGGTTGCGCGCCGTGATGTGGCCGCCGTGCTCTTCGACGAGCTTCTTCACGATCGCGAGACCGAGACCCGTTCCCTTCGGCTTGCTCGTGACGTACGGGTCGAACGCCTGGTGCACGATGTCGCTCGAGAAGCCCGGCCCGTTGTCGACGACCTTGATCTCGATGAGATCGGCATCCACGCCATGCACTCGCCGGGTCGAGATCTCGACCTGCGCCTCGGGCTGGTGCTCGGTCGCCTCGACCGCGTTGCGCAGCAGATTGTGCAGCACCTGGCGAAGACGTCCCGCGTCGGCTTCGATACGCGGAAGGCTCCTGGTCGAGCGCGAGCTTGATCGCTAGCGGCTTCTCGGGGTTCGCGTGATAAAGCTCGCTGACCTCGGCGATCAGCGCGTTCACGTCGAAGCGCGTGACATCCATGCTCGGGCGTGCGCGCGTACTCGCTGAACGCGTTCACCATCTGCTTCATCGCCTCGACCTGCTGGATGATCGTGTGCGTAGCGCGGTCGAGCAGATCGATCTCCCCGCTTTCGGTCTTCAGGTACTTGCGGCGCAGCCGCTCGGCCGATAGCTGGATCGGCGTGAGCGGGTTCTTGATCTCGTGCGCGAGACGGCGCGCGACCTCGCCCCACGCCGCATCGCGCTGCGCCTGCAGCAGCGCGGTGATGTCGTCGAACACGATCACGTAGCCGCCCGGCGCGCCGCTCTCGGTCGGCAGCTCCGTGCACGCGCACATCAGCACTCGCCGCGCGCCGTCGCCGCGCAGCGCGATTTGCTCGCGCCATTCGCTGTCGCCGCGTTGCAAGTGAGCCGACGCAACCGCGACGAACTGCGCGAGCAGCGGCCGGCTCGGCGCGAGCTCCGTCACCGACTCGCCCTTGTGCCTCTCGAGGTCCTCGCCGAGGATTGCGCTCGCGGCCTGGTTCGCCGTGCGGATCCGCATGTCGGGCTCGAGCGCGACGACGCCGGTCGACAGGCGCGCGAGGATCACCTCGAGCTTGCGCCGCTCGCTCTCGACCTGCTGCTGGCTCGAGCGCGCTTCCTCGCTCGCCTTCGCGAGCCGCTGCGTCATGTCGTTGAACGAGTGGACGAGGAAGCCGATCTCGTCGCGGGTCGGCGTCGGCACTCGCGTCGCGAAGTCGCCGCGCGCGACGGCGCGCGTGCCTTGCATCAGGAGTTGAATCGGCACCACGAGCCTGCGCGAAAAGTAGAACGCGCCGTAGACGGACGCGAGCAGCGAGATCAGGAGCACGAGGCTCAGCGTCAGCGTGAACGCGTACTTCAAAGCCGTGCGCATGTACGACAGCTCGCGAGAACTGGTTGTAGGTTGCCTGCACCGCGTCCGCGCGCGTGGCGAGCGCTGATCGACGGGAAACATCGCCCTGCACGAACTCGAGCTCGCCTCGGCTGCTCGGAGTCGCGAGCGGCGTGGCCGCCATGATCTGGTAGCCGCCATCCTGCTGCGGGTCGACGCTCACGTACGGTCTGCTGCCTGCCGGAGCTGAAACAGCACTTCGTCGCTCGGGTACTTCGGCACCGCCGACGTCGAATCGATCGCCGTGGTCGCGAGGATCTGCGCGTTCGGGCCGTAGACGGTGAGCTCGACCGCCGAGCTGTCGGCGCGCAGCGCGTTGAGCGTCGGCAACGAGGTCGCGCCGGTCGACGTTCTCGAGCCGGTTCGCGAGCCGCTGCATCTCGTCGAGCTTGCCGCGCGCCTGGATGTCGAGCGCGGTCTGGCCGAGCTGCAGCACGTTCTCGAGGCCCTTCTCGATGTCGACGTTGAACCAGTTGTCGATGCCGCGGTTGATGAACTCGACCGAAAAGATGTACACGCCGACGAGCGGCGTGATCGCAACCATCGCGAGCACGGTGACCATTCGTGCGCGCAGACGCGAGCCCGGCACCTGCCGCCGATAGTCGCGGATCAGCTGCGAGACGTTGACGATGATCAGCACGAGCAGGACGCCGATACCGATCGAGTTGATCGGCACGATCCACGTCTGGAGCCTCGCGAAGTCGTCGGAGTTTTCGGTGACGCGCGTGAACAGCAGCAGCGCGACGAACCACAGCAGTATCCCGAGTACTGCCAGCAGCGCGAGAAGCGCGCTCTTCAGCCGTCTTGCAATTGCCATCGGTACCAATCGCTGCCGAGCGACCAGTCGCGACGCCAGAACGCAAGCAGTCGCAAGGGGCCCGGGGAACTTCTCCACGTCGAGAACCGCGCGCATCCGCGCGTAGTACTCGCGGGCCCCGGCTCGATCAACGACGCGTCGATCAGGGGCAGGTGATCGACGCGGCCGAGCCAGTTCGAGCGCCGCAACAGCGTCGAGAACGATGTCCTGATCGACCGCTGTTCACGTTCATGCACGATGAACCGCTCGCTGAGCGCGTGATACTCGAGCTGGTAACCGCTGCCGCAGCGCCGCGTTCGTCGTTGTCGAACCAGAAGCGACGGTTCTTCAACGAGCTCGACGTCGAGCGGATGTGCAGCGGCACGCCGGACTGCAGCGCGTCGCGCGCTTCCGTCGACAATCGAAACTCGACGCGAGCGCGTGAGGAAGTAGACGCCGTTTTCGAGCTGCGACGGACGCCGACGGATCTTCGAAGTGGCCAGGATCTTCCTCGCCTGATCGGCACCGGCGGCGGCTCCGCGTTCAGCGCCGCGAAATCCTGCGCACGCGCTCCGAGCAGCAGCGAGAGAGGAACGCAAGGCAGCGCCGCGACTCACGAGAAGCGCGCCGCGGCCGGCGAACGCGGGAGCTATGGTTGCGGGGGTACACTGGCGGTCGGCAGCGCGTGCCGGCTTCCGTAGCCAAGCATAATAGAAGCCATCGCCGTCCGCGTCTCCGGGCAGGTTCTGACACCCGCTCAACTGCGCGGTTCCTGGCCCTTCGAGAGCAGGCTCCGCCGTCGCGAGAAACGCCGCGATCTGCTCATCGTTCTCGCGGCGCAGCACCGAGCAGGTAGCGTAGACGAGCACGCCCGCCCGGGCGCGAGCAGCGGCCACAGCGCTCGCAGCAGCCGGGCCTGGAGTCGCACGGCCCGCGCGACGTCCTCGGGTCGGCGCAGCACTTTGATGTCCGGATGCCGGCGAATCACTCCGACCGCGCTGCACGGCGCATCGAGCAGAATCCGGTCGAACGGCCGGCCGTCCCACCACTGCGCCGGGCGCGTCGCATCGCCCGCGACGAGCCGCGCCGTGAGCTCGAAGCCGGTCGAGGTTGTCGCGCGACTCGCGCGAGCGCGGCGCGCGTCACGGTCGAGCGCCCAGACCTCGGTCGAGGTCCGGGCAGGATTCGAGAATGTGACCGGTCTTGCCGCCCGGCGCCGCGCACGCATCGAGCACGCGCTGCCCCGGCGCGAGGTCGAGCAAGCCGCGCCGCGCGCTGCGCCGCGACGTCTTGAACCGACGACCTCGCCTGCCGCGAAGCCCGGCAGGCATCGACCGGCTGCGGCGCGTCGAGCACGACCGCGGTCGCGACGTCGGCTCGTCCGCCTCGGCGCCGATGCCCGCGGCATGCAGCCGTGTCGAGATACGTCGCGCGCGTCGTGCGCCGCACGTTCACGCGCAGCCACATCGGCGCGGCGCGCGTTGTTCGCGTCGCAGAATCCGCTGCCAGTCGTCGGGCCAGTCGCTGCGCAGCTGCGTCGATCAGCCAGCCGGATGACTGAAACGCGCTTCGTCGTCGGCCTCGAGCGCGCGCGTCGAGCGCGGCGCGCTCGCGCTGGAAGCGGCGCAGCACGGCGTTCACGAGACGGCGCCGCGTCGCGGAGCCGAGCAGCGCGGCCGCGTCGACCGTCGCCGACACCGCCGCGTGCTCCGGAATCCGCATCTCCTGCAGCTGCAGCAAGCCGATACCGCGAGCAGCGCGCCGAGCTCGAGCTGGTCGGGCTTCAACGGCTTCGTGAGCAAGACGCGCGGCCTGCCACTCGAGCCGGTGATGCCAACGCAACGCGCCGAACACGAGCGCGGCGAGCAGCGACCGATCGCGCTGCGCGACGCCCGCCCTCGCGGCTGCGAGCGCGTCGTCGGCCTCGATGCGCTCGCGCAGCACGCGCGCGACGACGGCAGCCGCGGCGGCGCGCACTCGGCCGCGCCCGGCGCGCCGCGTTACGGGACGAACGCGGCGCCGTCGAGCGAATGCGCGGCGAGATACGCCGCATGCGTCCATGACGCGCCCGGACGGCGGTTGGACTTCGGATGAGCCGCAAGACGCCGGCGCCGGTCGCGACGTCGATGCCGTCCGCGCCCGCGGCGACGATCGCGCCGGGCGCGCGCCGCCGCCTCCGCGTCGAGCGACTCGGCGCGCCAGACGCGGAGTCTCTGCCGTCGTCGAGGCGCGTCTCCGCGACGGGCCACGGATTGAACGCGCGCACGCGGCGCGTCGAGCTCCACGCGCCGCGCCGCCAGTCGAGCACGGCCTCCGCCTTCGCGATCTTCGGCGCGTGCGTCGCGAGCGCCTGCGCGCTGAGGCGCCGGCGCGAAGCTCGCCGGCCAGCAGCCCGGCAGCGCGTCGTCGAGTGTCTCCGCCGCGAGCGCTGCGAGCCGGTCGTGCAGCTCGCCGGCCGTTTCGCGCGCGCCGATCGGCGTCGAGCGCGTCGCGGTACACGGCCCCCGTGTCGAGCCCGCGCTCCATCCGCATGACGCTCACGCCGGTCGTCGCGTCGCGCGCGAGAATCGCGTGTTGGATCGGCGCGGCGCCGCGCCAGCGCGGCAGCAGCGACGCGTGCAGGTTCACGCAGCCGAGCCGCGGCCACGCGAGCATCTGCGCGGCAGCAGCAGGCCGTACGCGATGACGACGAGGAGATCGGGCGCGCGGGCCGAGGTCGTCGAGCGCGCCTGGGCCTCGCAGCGTTTGCGGCTGCGCGACGCGCAGCCCGCGCGCGACCGCCGCGAGCTTCACGGGCGATGCCGTGAGCCTGGCGGCCCCGGCCGGCCGGGCGGTCGGGCTGCGTCAGCACGAGAGTCACGTCGGCGCCCGACGCGACGAGCGCTTCGAGCGTCGGGACCGCGAACTGCGGAGTTCCGGCGAACGCGATGCGTGCGGAAACGCTCACGGGCTCGGCGGTCGGCGGCCGCGCGTCAGATGACGGGGACGGACTTCGGCTCTCGCGCGGAGGTGCCGTCGGTCCCGGAGCGCTTGGCCTTCTTCACGGCCTTCTTCTTCAGGCGCTCGCGCTTCAGCTCCGACAAGATAGTCGACGAACAGCTTGCCCTCGAGGTGATCCATCTCGTGCTGGATGCAGACTGCGAGCAGCCCCTCGGCCTCGAACTCGAACGGCTTGCCGTCGCGGTCGAGCGCGCGGACTTTGACCTTCGCGGCGCGGTCGATGTAGTCGTAGAACTCCGGCACCGACAGGCAGCCTTCCTCGGAATTCGTCGTGCCTTCGGCGCTGAAGATCTCGGGGTTGATCAGGCAATAGCGGCTCGGTTCGGTCCGCCGACACGTCGCAGACCAGGATTCTCTTGTGAACATTGACTTGCGTCGCAGCCAGACCGATGCCCGGGCGCGGCATACATCGTCTCGAACAAATCCTCGACGAAGCGCCGGATATCGGCATCGACTTTTGTGACCGGTTCGGCGCGAATTCGCAGCCGAGGGTCCGGATACTCGAGTATTGGGAGACGTGCCATTGTCGTTGAGCCTCGATTTCGTGTATAACGCGTCGAAGTTTGCTTAACCCTCTGACTTTACAGGGATAGTATTGGCTGCGGGTCTGCTGGACGGGGTAGTCGAGGCGCGGCAGACCGCAAGACCGCGAGCCGATCAGGATTATAGCAGCCGCCGTTCGAGCCACTGGCCAGGGGTCCGAGACGACTCGCGGGATAGGGAGCGAGACACCATGATTCTAGCGCGCAAAACGCTCATCCGATCAGCCTGTGTGATCACCGCCGCAGCCGCAAGCATCGTCATGCTGTCGCGCCGGGAGCGCGCAAGAGCGCGACCTCAAGCTCGCGGCCGCCGTCGGGCAGCCCGCGCCGCCGCCGGTCTTGAACCCGCGCCATCCCGAGACGTACGTCGTTCAAAAGGGCGACACGCTCTGGGACATCGCCGCGAAGTTTCTCCGCGACCCGTGGAATTGGCCCGAGATCTGGCAGATCAACCCCCAGGTCGAGAATCCGCACCTGATCTTTCCGGGCGATACGCTGACGCTCGTCTACAACGACAACGGCCGCCCGGCGGTCACGGTGACCGAGCGCGGCGGTCCGGTCGTCAGCGGCGGCGGCGTCGACCGCCTCTCGCCGCGCGTTCGCGAGCTGCCGCTCGAGAACGCGATCACCGCGATTCCGTACGCGCAGGTGCAGGCGTTCCTGTCGCGCTCCGTCGTGCTGGAGAAAAAGGAGCTCGCGCATCTGCCCTACATCGTCGCCAATCGCAACGGCCTTGTCGCGAGCGCGGGCCAGCGATTTCTACGCGCGCCATGCGACGGCCGCCCAGGGCGGCCCTGTACAACGTCGTGCACCTCGGCAACAAGCTCGTCGATCCGGACGACAACGAGATGCTCGGCTATGAGGGCATCTACATCGGCCAGGGACGCGTCCAGCGGACCGGGGATCCCGCCACGTTGTACTTGCTCGACAGCACACGCGAAGCGTTGATCGGCGACTATCTGCTCCCCGAGCAGGACGTGATGCCCAGGAATTTCGTTCCGCACGCGCCGGCGCAGGACGTCGTCGGGCAAATCATCGCCGTGATGGACGGCGTCGCGCTGGTCGGACAATACGAAGTCGTCGTTCTGAACCGCGGCACGAAGCACGGGCTCGACGCCGGCAGCGCGCTGCGGATCTATCAGACCGGCAAGGTCGTGCGCGACGACGGCGGCGGAAAGGGCGGCGGTCAAGGCGGTGCGCACGGCATAGAACGCGGCACTTTCGGCAAGAAAGTGCGCTTGCCCGACGAACCCGTGGGCACGATGATGGTGTTCCGTACTTTCGACCGGATGAGCTATGCGCTCGTCATGGAAGCCACCGGCGACATCAGCGTGCTCGACACGGTCCGCAACCCGTAAGCACGCTCCACAACTCTCCGACCGGCCGCAGCTCCGCCGGCCGCGCATCGGCCATGGCGAGCGACGCCTGGCTGACGCTGCTCGCCGCCGCGGGCGCGCCGGCAGGCGCTGTCTGGCGGGAAGCGCTCAAAGCGCTGCGGCACTGCCGACGCGCTCGTCGCGGAGCTCGCAACGCGCATTGCGCGCGCTCGGTCTCGACGAGAAATCCGTCGCCAAGCTCAAGTCCCCCGACGGCGCAGATCTCGAGCGTTCGCGCGCTTGGCTCTCGACCGGACGCCGCCGCCTCGTGACCTACGGCGGCGAGCACTACCCGCCGCTGCTCGCGCAGCTCTCCGACGCTCCGCTAGCGCTCTGGGTGGAGGGCGAGGACGACGCGCTGCTCTCCGGCGCTCAGCTCGCAGTGGTTGGCAGCCGCAACCCGACGCGCGGCGGCCGCGACAACGCGGAGCAGTTCGCACGCTATCTCGCCGCGCGCGGACTCACGATCACGAGCGGACTCGCGATCGGTATCGACGGCGCGGGGCATCGCGGCGCGCTCGCGGAGATCGGCGGCACGATCGCGGTGCTCGGCGGCGGGCTCGATTCGATCTATCCTCGCGAGCATTCGGACCTCGCCGCCGCGATCGCCGAGCGCGGCCTGCTCGTGTCGGAGTACGCGCCGGGCGTCGAGCCGCACAAAGGGCATTTCCCGCAGCGCAATCGGATCATCGCCGGCCTGTCGCTCGGCACGCTCGTGGTCGAGGCGACTCGGCGCAGCGGCTCGTTGATCACCGCGCGGCTTGCGGCGGATTGCGGACGCGAGGTGTTCGCGATTCCGGGCTCGATTCACAACCCGCTCGCACGCGGTTGTCACTTGCTTGATTCGCGGCGGCGCGAAGCTCGTCGAGGAAGCGGCAGACGTCCTCGTCGAGCTCGCGCCGCAGCTCAAAGTCGATCTCGCGACGATCGAGCGCGAACGGGAGCGCGAGGGACCGGCCTCCGCAAGCGCGGCGGTCGATAGTCCAGAGTATCGTAACGTTCTCAATTTATTGGGTTTTGACCCTCGATCGATCGGCGATCTCGGCAGAGCGATTCCGGATTGACGGCAGCGGAGCTTTCCTCCATGCTCCTGGTCCTCGAGCTCGAGGGGTTTGTCGAGGCGTTGCCCGGCGGTCGCTACTCGCGGCTGCGGAAGAGGGATTGATGAAAGAAACCGTTCTCGACGTTCTCATGTACCTGTTCGAATCCTTCGTTGACAGTGAAGACGAGCCCGAGCCGAATCGCAACGAACTCCGAGAAGATCTGGAACGCGCCGGTTTCGGCGATCGCGAGATCGAACGCGCGCTCGACTGGCTCGACGGGTTGAACACTACCGAGGTCACCAGCACGGCGCCGCAGTCCGCGGCGATCCGGGTTTTCGACAGCGCCGAGGCCGAGAGAGCTCGACGCGCGCGCACGCGGCTATTTGCTGCATCTCGAGCAGATTGGCATCTTGCAGCCCGCGCAGCGCGAGCTCGTAATCGATCGACTGCTGGCGCTCGACAACGAGGAAATCGACGTCGAGCAGACCAAATGGGTCGTGATGATGGTCCTCTTCAGTCAGCCGGGGCAGCAGGAAGCCTATGCGCAGATGGAGGACCTCGTGTACGCAGACGACTCGGCCTGGGTCCACTGACACCGAGGCGATTCGCGCGCCGATCTCTCGCCCGGAGCTTTAACGCGGCGCAGAGAATCGGCTATCCTGCCGCGTCCTTTTGAGTAGCCGGTACACGCGGTGCGCGCACGCGCGCGCCACGATTTAGATCACCAAGTCCACTGCAGCCGCCTGATCTATGGCCAAGAATCTCGTCATCGTCGAATCGCCCGCCAAGGCGCGCACGATCGAGAAATACCTGGGTAGCGACTTCGAGGTGCTCGCTTCGTACGGGCACGTGCGCGATCTCGTGCCCAAGGAAGGCGCGGTCGATCCCGAGCATGGCTTCAAGATGAAGTACCAGCTGATCGAGAAGAACGAGAAGCACGTCGAGAAGATCGTCAAAGCCGTGAAGAAAGCGGACGCGGTCTATCTCGCGACCGACCCCGATCGCGAGGGCGAAGCGATCTCGTGGCACGTCTACGAGGTGCTCAAAGAGCGCGACGTGCTCGACTCGAAGGCGGTCCACCGCGTCGTGTTCCACGAGGTCACGAAGCGCGCGATCCAAGAGGCGATCGGGCAGCCGCGCAAGCTCTCCGAGGAGCTCGTGAATGCGCAGCAGGCGCGCCGCGCGCTCGACTACCTCGTCGGCTTCAATCTGTCGCCGCTGCTCTGGAAGAAGGTGCGCCGCGGGCTGTCGGCCGGTCGCGTGCAGAGCCCCGCGCTGCGGCTGATCGTCGAGCGCGAGGACGAGATCACCGCGTTCAAGGCGCAGGAGTACTGGACGATCGAGGCGCTCGCCGAGCAGCGCGCAGACCGGACGCAGGCGTCGACGCAGTTCCCGGCGCGGCTGTCCGTGTTCGGCGCCGACAAGGTCGAGCAGTTCACGTTCACGAACGAGAGCCCAGGTGCGCGCGGCGGAGCAGAAGATCCGCGACACCGCGCGCGGCACGCTCACGGTCGCGAAGGTCGACAAGAAGCAGCGCCGCCGCAACCCGGCCGCGCCGTTCACGACCTCGACGCTCCAGCAGGAGGCCTCGCGCAAGCTCGGCTTCAGCGCGCAGCGCACGATGACGGTCGCGCAGCGCCTATATGAAGGTATCGACATCGGCGAAGGCACGGTCGGCCTGATCACCTACATGCGCACGGACTCGGTGACGCTCGCCGAGGAAGCGCTGCGCGAGCTGCGCGCGATGATCGCGGACCGCTACGGCAAGGACAACCTGCCCGACGAGCCGCGCCGCTACACGACCAAGGCGAAGAACGCGCAGGAGGCGCACGAGGCGATCCGGCCGACGAGCGCGTCGCGCGCGCCCGAGGACGTGCGTCGCTATCTCGACCCGAACCAGTACAAGCTCTACGAGCTGATCTGGAAGCGCACGGTCGCCTCGCAGATGAACCCGGCCGTCTACGACACGGTCGCGCTCGACCTCGTCGCGGGCGAGTCGACGACGGGCGACATCGCGTTCCGCGCGACGGGCTCCGTGCTCGTGAGCCCGGGCTTCATCGCGGTCTACACGAAGGGCTCGACGACGCGGTCGATGCGACGAGCAGGACCACATCCTGCCCGCCGTCGTCGAAGGCGATCGGCTCGCGCTGAGGGACGTCCAGAGCGCGCAGCACTTCACCGAGCCGCCGCCGCGCTACTCGGAAGCCACGCTCGTGAAGGCGCTCGAGGAGTTCGGCATCGGCCGCCCGTCGACGTACGCGTCGATCATCTCGACGCTGCGCAACCGAGAATACGTCGAGATGGACAACCGCCGGTTCATCCCGACGGACGTCGGCCGCGTCGTGAACAGATTCCTCGACGCAGTTCTTCTCGCAGTACGTCGACTACGAGTTCACCGCGCGCATGGAGGACGATCTCGACGCGGTGTCGCGCGGCGAGCGCGAATGGGTGCCGCTGCTCGAGGAGTTCTGGAAGCCGTTCAGCAAGCTCGTCGAGCACACCGAGACCAACGTCACGCGCGAGCAGGCGTCGCAGGCGCGAGTGCTCGGCACCGATCCCGCGAGCGGGCGGCCCGATGAGCGTGCGGATGGGCCGCTACGGCGCGTTCGTGCAGATCGGCACGAAGGAAGACGTGGACAAGCCGAAGTTCGCGGGCCTGCGTCCCGGCCAGAAGATGGACACGATCACGCTCGACGTCGCGCTCGATCTGTTCAAGCTGCCGCGCGAGCTCGGGGCGACGCCCGAAGGCGAGCCCGTGTCCGCGAACATCGGCCGCTTCGGGCCGTACGTTCGCTACGGGTCGAAGTTCGTGTCGATACGCGGCGACGATCCGTACACGATCACGCTCGAGCGCGCGCTGCAGTTGATCGTCGAGAAGAAGATCGCCGACGCGAACAGGCTGATCCGCGATTTCCCCGACGCCGGCATCCAGGTGCTGAACGGCCGCTACGGGCCGTACGTCACCGACAAGAAGAAGAACGCGAAGATTCCGAAGGATCGCGTGCCGAAAGAGCTCACGCTCGAGGAATGCCAGGCGTTGCTCGCGGCGGCGCCCGAGCGGCGCGCACGCGGCATGCGCCGCGGCAAGGCCGGCCGCACCCGCGGCCGCGGACGAGAAGTCCGCCGCACTACGCGCAGCCGCAGCCGCGGCCGCGAAGAAGACGAAGAAGAAAACGAAGAAGGCCGCGCGCAAGTCGACCGGCGCGCGCAAGAACGCTTCGCCGCCCGTCGATGCCGAGGCGCGCCGGCGAGGGCGGCGGCTCTGCCGACGCCGGTGACGGCGAGGCCGTCGGCAGCGAGACGCCCGACGCTTGACGTCGCGCGTGCACGTCGCGCGTGCCGCTCGCGTCGTGCTCGCGGGCGGCGTGATCGCCTATCCAACCGAGGCCGTGTTCGGCTTGGGCTGCCTGCCCGAGAACCGCGCGGCCGTCGAGCGCGTCCTCGCGATCAAACGCCGGTCGTGGCGCAAAGGTTTGCTGCTGATCGGCTCGGACTTGGTACAGCTCGAGCGGTTCGTCGTGCTGCCGAACGAGCCCCGGCGCAGCGAGGTCATCGCGAGCTGGCCCGGGCCCGTGACCTGGGTGCTCCCGGCCACGCCGCACGCGCCGAGCTGGATCAGCGGCGGCCGCGATAGCGTCGCCGTGCGGCTCACCGATCATCCGCTCGCGCGCGAGCTCTGTGCGGCGGTCGGCCACGCGCTCGTGTCGACGAGCGCGAACGTGAGCCGCAGACCGCCGCTGCGCGACCTGCGCGTGCTACGGCGCGAGCTCGGCCGCGAAGTCGACTACGTGCTCGCGGGCGCGCTCGGCGGGCTCGCAAAACCGACCGTCATCAAGGACGGCCGGACCGGGAAGGTCCTGCGCCCGGCCTGAGGCCGATCGTGTTCGCAACCCGCAGCGCGGCTAGGCGTTTCCCCGCCGTTCACGCATCGGTCCCGGGACCTGTGATAACGTTTCCACATAATCACGCCAACGCGCTGGGCCGAAATAAGAAAATGATTCGCCTCCGCCGAGCGGCCGCCGGCCTAGTCGTTCTGTCTTGCGCCGGCGTCACGGCGTCGGGCGCGCAGCCGACGCAGGTCGCCCCGCCGACCGTCGCCGCGGTCGCCATCACGACACCCGTGAAGCTCGCCGCGCCGGCGCGTCCGGTGAAGAGCGGCTCGACGTCGGTGTACATCGTGAAGCTCAAGGATCCCGGCGCGGCGAGCTACGGCAACGCGTCGATCTACTCGGCGGGCAGGCCCGTCGCGCAGAGCGCCAACGCACAGCGCGCGGCGCGCGCCGCGTTCGCGCAGCGGCTCGAGCAAATCCACGACCGGCTGCTCGCCGACGTCGGCGCACCGTCCGCGAAGCTCTACAGCTACCGTTACGCGTTGAACGGCTTCGCGGCGAAGCTCAGCGCGGCCGAAGCGTCGCGGCTCGCGCAGCAGCCCCGAGGTCGCGCGCGTCTGGCTCGACACGGACCAACATCTCGACACGAACAACAGCTCGACGTTTCTCGGTCTCGAGAACCAGACCGGCGGCCTGCATGCCGGCCTCAAGCTGCTCGGCGAGAACGTGGTCGTCGGCGTGATCGATAGCGGTGTCGCGCCGAACCATCCGTCGCTGCTCGACACCGTCGACCTGATCCCGCGCGGCTGCCGCGGCGCGTGGGCCAAGGCCTCGTTCCTCGGCTTGATGCTCTGCAGCTCCTACCGGCGTCATCCGTTGCAGCAGCCGGCCTACGCGCCGCCGGTCGGATTCAGCGGCGGGTGCCAAGCCGGTCCGGGCTTCGAGGCGAAGTACTGCAACAACAAGGTCGTCGGCGCGCGTTACTACGTCGACGGATTCTTGACCCGACACAAGCTCGACCCGCACGAGTTCCGCTCGCCGCGCGACGCGGCGGGGCACGGCACTCACGTCGCGACGACGATCGCAGGCAACTCGGTCGACGCGTACCTATTCGGCACGAAGGTCGCGACAGGTTCAAGGTCTCGCGCCGCGCGCGCGCGTCGCGATCTACAAAGCGTGTTGGGTCGAGCCGGACCAAGTCTCGCCGACCTGTGCGACGTCGGACCTCGCGCGCGCGGTCGACGACGCGGTTGCGGACGGCGTCGACATCATCAACTACTCTCTCGGCAGCAATCAGAACGACATCACCGAGCCCGACGGCCTTGCGCTGTTGAACGCGTTCGACGCCGGCGTGCTCGCGGTCGTCGCGGCGGGCAACGACGGCCCGAACTACGGCACGATCACGTCGCCGAGCAGCGCGCCGTGGGTGATGACGGTCGCGGCGTCGAGCCAGACCGGCACGGCGTTCAGCGACGCGATCTCGATCACGGCGCCCACGAGCCTCGTCGGCGACATCGAGATGCGCGAGGCGAGCTTCACCCCTGCGATCACGGCGAAGTCGCCGATCGAGGCGCCGCTGATCGCCGCCGTCGACTCCACGCCGACCGCGGGCAGCACGGGCAGCCCGCGCGACGCGTGCTCGGCGCTCACGAACGCGACGCGCGTCGCGGGGCACATCGTGCTCATCGAGCGCGGCGGCTGCGAGTTCCAGGTCAAGATCACGAACGCCGAAGCCGCGGGCGCCGTCGGCGTGGTCGTCTACAACGACGCCGCGGGGGAGCCGATCGTGATGAACGGCGACGCGGGCAGTGTGCACATTCCCGCGGTGATGATCGGCGCCGACGACGGCCAGCGACTCCTCGACGCGCGCTTTCGGGCACTGCAACAGGTGACCGTGAAGCTCGCGAAAGGCGTGTTCGTGCCGATCACGACGACCGGCAACATCCTCGCCGACTTCTCGTCGCGCGGGCCGGCGCTGACCGACGCGAACTTCCTGAAGCCCGACGTCACGGCGCCCGGCGTCGACATCCTCGCCGGCATGACGCCGACGCCCGCGAACGGCGTGCAGGAGGAGCGCTACACCTACTACTCGGGAACGTCGCAAGCGACGCCCGAGGTCGCGGGCGTCGCGGCGCTGCTCAAGGAGGCGCATCCCGATTGGTCGCCGTCGGAGCTGAAGTCGGCGTTGATGACTTCTGCCTACCAGCAAGTCGTCCACCCGGACGGCAGCGCGACGAATCCGTTCGAACGCGGCTCGGGGCACATCAACCCGAACCACGCCGTCGACCCGGGCCTCGTCTACACGAACGAGTTCCGCGATCACGCCGCGTATCTCTGCGGCACGCTCTCGCCGCCGTTTTCGCAGGCGGAGTGCGCCGTATACGCAGCCGCGGGCTTCTCGAGCGCGGCGACCGCGCTGAACCTGCCGTCGGTCGCGCTGGCCGAGCTCATCACGGGCGACGTCGTGAAGCGGCGCGTCACGAACCTCGGCCCGCCTTCGACGCTACAGCGCGTCGATCGTCGCGCCGCAAGACGTCGCGATCTCGGTCGATCCCGCGACGCTCGTGCTCGGCACGGGCGAGAGCGCCGAGTTCTCGCTGCGCTTCACGAGCACCAGCACGGCGTTCGATCTCTGGGATTTCGGCCAGCTCACCTGGAACGACGGCAAGCACACGGTCGTGAGCCCGATCGCCGTGCAGCCGGTCGTGCTGCGCGCCCCGCCCGAGCTCCGGCTCTCCGGCGCGAGCGGCACCGCGACTCTGCCCGTCGCGTTCGGCTACGGCGGGCCGTACACGCCGGGCGCCCATGGCTTGCGCGCGCCGCTCACGGACGCGTCGGGCCACGTGATCTCGGGGCACGTCGACGACGACCCGACCAACAACTTCAATTTCCCGAACGGGCCCGGCATCACGCTGCAAGGCATCACGGTGCCGCCGGGCCAGCTCTATCTGCGCATCGCGTTGTTCGACGAGTACACCGACGGCAACGACGACCTCGATCTCTATCTCTTCTTCTGCCCGGACGGCACGACCAACACCTGTCGTCAGGTCGGGCAGAGCGGCGCGTTCACGTCGAACGAAAAGATCGACGTCGCGACGCCGACGCCCGGCATGTACATCGTCGCGGTGCACGGTTTCGAGACGGATCAGGTCGCGGGCGGCCCCGGCGCGAACTACTCGCTGTTCGTCTGGTCGTTCGGCGTCGACGACACGGTCGGCAATCTCGCCGTGACCGGGCCGGGCAGCGTGAACGCGGGCGACCGCGTCGATCTCGGTTTGACGTGGGCGCAGCTCGCGCCCGGGATGCGTTACCTCGGCGCGGTCTCGCACGAGACGCCGCACGGCCTCTACTCGCTCACGATCCTCGACGTCTCGTCGCCTTGACGCCGCGCCCGCGCGGCGCCTTGCGCGCGCGCACGAAGCAGCTCAGCAGATGATCGTTGACGAGGCCGGTCGCCTGCATGTGCGCGTAGACGATCGTCGAGCCGACGAACTTGAACCCGCGCTTCTTCAGATCCTTGCTCAGCGCGTCGGACTCCGGCGTCGTCGCGGGGATGTCGCTCTGCTTGCGCCAGCGGTTCACGATCGGCGCGCCGCCGACGAACGGCCAGACGTACGCGTCGAAGCTCCCGAACTCCTCTTGGATCTCGAGGAAGCGCGCGCGCGTTGCCGATGGCCGCCTCGATCTTCTGACGGTTGCGCACGATGCCGGCGTCCTGCATGAGCCGCGTCGACCGCGCGACCGTCGAAGCGCGCGACCTTGGTCGGATCGAAATCCGCGAACGCGCGCCGGTAGCTTTCGCGCTTGCGCAGAATCGTCCACCAGCTCAAGCCGGCCTGCGCGCTCTCGAGCACGAGGAACTCGAAGTGCGTGCGGTCGTCCCGAACCGGCACGCCCCACTCGGTGTCGTGGTACCGCTCGTACAGCGGGTCGATGCCCTCGCTCCAGGTACAACGGCGAACGTTGGCGTCTGGCATCAGCGTAGTTCACTTCCGCATGGCGGCCCGTGACAAAGGTACCGAAGTCCGCGCAGAATCTTAAGCTCGAAAGGGGCGAGGATGACCAAGAATAATTCGCCGCCCGACCGTTACGCCGTGATCGGTCATCCCATCGACCACAGCCGGTCGCCGTTGATCCACACGCTGTTCGCGCGCCAGACGCAGCAGAAGCTCACGTACGAGCTGATCGACGCCGAGCCGAAGGACTTCGAGACGGCCGTGCGCGGCTTCGCGGCCGCGGGCGGCAAGGGCCTGAACGTGACCCTGCCGCACAAAGAAGCCGCGTTCGCGCTCGTCGACGAGCTCAGCGAGGCCGCGCAGCATGGCCGGCGCCGTCAACACGATCAGCTTCGTCGCCGGCAGGCTGCGCGGCGACAACACCGACGGCGTCGGCCTGATCCGCGACCTCACGATGAATCAGCCTGTGACGCTGGCCGGCCGCCGCATCCTCGTGCTCGGCGCGGGCGGCGCGGCTCGCGGGATCGTCGGCCCGTTGCTCGCGTCCCGACCCGCGAAGCTCGTGATCGCGAATCGCACGAAGGCGCGCGCCGACGCGCTCGTCGCGCATTTCAAATCGCCGGCCGGCGTCGGCACCGTAGCCTTCGACGAGCTCGCGAAGCTCGCCCCGTTCGACGTGCTGCTCAACGCGACCTCGGCGGGTCTCAAGGGCGAGCAGCCGCCGTTCCCGGGCTCGCTCGTCGGGCCGGCCAGCGTCTGCTACGACCTCGTCTACAGCATGAAGGACACGCCGTTCGTCGCGTGGGCGCGCGAGCACGGCGCCGCGCGCGCGCTTCAAGGCTGGGGAATGCTCGTCGAGCAGGCCGCCGAGTCGTTCTTCATCTGGCGCGGCGTGCGGCCGGACACGCGGCCGATCCTGAAACAGCTCGCGCACTGACCGCGAAGTTTCAGCTCTGGGCGTCTCCGCGCTGCCCACGGCGCTCGCGGCGGACGCAGTCGGCCGTGTCAGGGCCGCGTCAGCGCCGAGTCAGCGCACGGTCAGTGAAGAAGCGGATCGTCGTAGCCGCACCAACCATCGACGTTTTCAAGGAGAGACATCATGAGCAAGGGAGCACTCGCAGCCGGATGTTCTTGGCGGCCATCGGCGTCGCCGGCACCGCGCGCGCCACGACGGCGGCATCGCCGAACGCGATCGAGACGAAGTCGGACAGCGTGAGCCTCCGCTATCACGAAGCACAGCTTGCGACGAGCCGCGGCGCACACACGCTCTATGCGCGCATCGACCGGGCCGCTCAGGAGGTATGCGACGACACGGGCGAGTTCGCCCTCAGGGCCGCGTTCGCCGCGTGCGAGCGAAGCGCGATCGCGGATGCCGTCGCCGAGGTCGACAACACGCGGCTCACCGCGGTTTACAACGAGCACTTCCCGAAGTACCCGCTCGTCGAAGCGACATCGCTGCAGCTGATACCCGCGATCATCGTGATCGTTGGCTGAGGCGCGAGCGCTTCGCGCCCCGGCCGCGCAAAACGAGCGCGGCCGGGCAACGCGGCGGTCAACGCATCGTGACCAGCTCTTCGGCGCTGGTCGGATGGATCGCGATCGTGTCGTCGAAGTCGCGCTTGCGCGCGCCCATCGTCAGCGCCACGGCGAAGCCCTGGATGATCTCGTCGGCGCCCTGCCCGATCACGTGGCAACCGACGATCCGCTCGTCGGCGCCGACCGTCACGAGCTTCATCGCGGTCTGCGGCTTGACGTCGTCAGCCCGTAGAACATCGACACGAACTCGGTCTGATAGACGCGGATCGGCTCGCCGGCGAAGCGCTCGCGCGCGGCCTGCTCCGACAAGCCGACGGTGCCGATCGGCGGGTGCGAGAACACGACCGTCGGGATCAGGTCGTAGCTCAAGTGCCGGTCGGGCTGGCCGCCGAACACCCGATCCGCGAGCCGCCGGCCGGCCGCGATCGCGACCGGCGTCAGCACCGCGCGGCCCGTGACGTCGCCGACCGCGTAGATGCGGGTGCGCTCGTGTTCTGGAACTTGTCGACGTCGATGTAGCCGCCGTCGTCGATGTCGACGCCCGCGCCCGCGAGGCCCAGGTCCGCGGTCCGCGGCGTGCGGCCGATGGCCCACAGCAACGGTCGCAATCGGCCACGCGCCGGCCGTCCAGCGGCTTCGAGCGTGACTTCGCCCGGCGCCGCGCGCTGCGCGCGGCGCGCCGTCCGTCACCATCTCGATGCCGGACGCGCGCATCGCGTCGAGCAGCTTGTCGGCGAGCAACGCGTCGAACTGCCGCAGCAAGCGCACGCCGCGCACCACCAGCACGACCTCGCTGCCGAGCGAGCGCAGCACGCCGGCAAGCTCCACGGCGATGTACCCGCCGCCGCCGATCGCGACGCGGCGCGGCCGCTCGGGCCATTCGAAGAAATCGTCGGACGTGACCCCGAGATCGGCGCCGGGCAGTGCGCGGCACGCCGGGCTCGCCGCCCGTGGCGATCACGATGTGCTCGGCTGCATACGCGCGCCCTTCGCTGTCGACGACTTCGCTCGTTCCGGTGCAGCCGTGCAGCCGCGCGAATCGTCGCGATGCCCTTCTTGTCGAGATTGCGCTGGTAGATACCGTTCAACCGCGCGACGTAGGCGTCGCGTCCCTGCTTCAGCTTCGCCCAGTCGTGGCCGCCGACCGTGACGTCGAAGCCGTAGTGCGGCGCGTGCTCGATCGCGGCGGCGAGCTCGGCCGCATTCCACATGACCTTTTTCGGCACGCACCCCACGTTCACGCACGTGCCGCCCAGCGGTCGGGCTCGAACAGCGCGACGCGTGCGCCGTACTCGGCCGCCCGCTGCGCCGTCGCGAGCCCGCCGCTGCCGCCGCCCAATACGACTAAATCGAAGCAGTGCACCCGTTACCTCCGCGCTTTACGTGCCTCAAGCGTACTTCAGTTCCGCAAAGCGGAGATTCTCTGTTAGATTCGCGGCACCGCAACCGCTACAGTCGCCCGCATGAACGACCAAGTCGCCGCCAATCCGTTGCTCGCATCGACGAACGTACTTCCGGACTTCGGGGCGATCCGGCCGGAGCACGTCGAGCCCGCCGTCCGCGACGTGCTGGCCGCGCAACGCCGCGCGCTCGGCGTCGCCGAGGCCGTCGCCGCACCCACGCTCGACTGGCTGCGCGATCTCGAGCGCATCAACACGGAGATCAACCGCGTGTGGGGTCCCGTGTCCCACTTGAACTCCGTGCTCTCGAGCCCGCCGCTGCGCGATGCGTACAACCGCTGCCTGCCACTCGTGACTGAATTCAGCACCGAGCTCGGGCAGAACGAAGCCTTGTACCGGCACTTCGGCGCGCTGAAGGAGCGGGTCACGGCGGCGCAACCCGTCGAGCGCCAGCTTGTCGCGCAGGCGCTGCGCGACTTTCGACTCGGTGGGGTCACGCTCGTGGGCGCGGCGCGGCAGCGGTTCCGCGAGGTCATGCAGCAGCTCGCCGCGCGTCAGGCCA
Source organism: uncultured Gammaproteobacteria bacterium (assembly GCA_963841645.1). GTDB lineage: Bacteria > Pseudomonadota > Gammaproteobacteria > Steroidobacterales > Rariloculaceae > FEN-1219. The sequence goes on from CAWJDS010000008.1 coordinate 145,465, forward strand.
CCTTCGAACAAAACGTCATGGACGCGACCGACGCGTTCGAGCACCACGAGACCGATCGCGGCGCGTTGGCGGGTCTGCCGGAGCTCGCGATCGAGCGCGCGAGCCGGCTCGCCGCCGAGCGCAAGCTCGAAGGCTGGCTGCTTCGACTCGATCCACCCACGTTTCAAACCATCATGGCGCATGCCGAGTCGCGGCCGCTGCGCAAGAAGTATTACGAAGCGTGGACTACACGCGCATCCGATCAGGGGCCGCATGCGGGCCGTTGGGATAACAGTGGGCTGATCGAGCAGATTCTCGCCTTGCGCCACGAGGCCGCCGGGCTCGTCGGCTTCCGTAGCTTCGCGGAGTATTCGCTCGCGACCAAGATGGCGGAGTCGCCGGAGCGGGTGATCGAATTCCTGCACGATCTCGCACGGCGCAGCAGGCCGGTGGCGGAGCAGGAGGTTGCGGAGCTGAGCGTCTTCGCTGGCATCAAGCTCGAACCCTGGGACATGGCGTTCTACGCCGAACGGCTGCGCCAGCAGAAACTGAGCCTCGCGGAAGAGGAACTGCGGCCGTACTTCCCGTTGCCGAAAGTGCTCGACGGCTTGTTCGGGCTATTCGGCAAGGTTGTTCGACCTCACGGTCAAGGAAGTGGCCGCACCCAGCGTCTGGCACCCGAGCGTTCGTTACTACGAGCTTCGGCGCGCCGATGGCGGGCTCGTCGGCAGCTGCTACGTGGATTTGTTCGCACGGCCGAATAAACGCGGCGGCGCATGGATGGACGGGTGTCTCAGCCGCGCGAAATTGAATGGGCCGACACAGGCGCCGGTCGCGTACCTCGTCTGCAATTTCAACGCGCCGGTCGGCGACACGCCGTCGCTGCTGACGCATTCCGAAGTCGTGACGCTGTTCCACGAGTTCGGCCACGGCCTGCACCATCTGCTGACGGAGGTCGATTACCCGTCCATCGCCGGCATCAACGGCGTGGCCTGGGACGCCGTGGAGCTGCCGAGCCAGTTCCTCGAGAACTTCGACGTGGCGCCCGGAAGTGCTCGGCCGATCGCGCGTCACTACCAGACCGGCGCGCCGTTGCCGCAGGACAAAATGGAGATGCTGCAGCGCTCGCGAAAGTTCCTTGCGGGGCTTGCGATGGCGCGTCAGCTCGAGTTCGCGCTGTTCGACTTCAGGCTGCACCACGAGTACGACCCGAGCGTGGCTCGCGCGTGCACGAGATCCTGGGCGAGGTGCGGCGCGAGGTCGCGGTCGTTCAGCCGCCGGCGTTCAATCGCTTCGCGAACTCGTTCGGCCACATCTTCGGCGGCGGCTACGCTGCGGGTTACTACAGCTACAAGTGGGCCGAGGTGCTCGCGGCGGACGCGTTCGCCGCGTTCGAGGAGTCGGGCGTGTTCGACCGGAACACTGCCGAGCGCTTCCGGCGCGCGATCCTCGCAACCGGCGGCAGCCGCGATGCGCTCGACTCGTTCGTCGACTTCCGCGGCCGCAAGCCGCAGCTCGACGCGCTGCTGCGCCAAGCCGGCATCACGGAGCGGCAGTAGCTGCGGGTCCAGCGCATACCAGCCCGCCGACGCCGCAGCAAACGCCTGAAGATCGCGACCTGGAACGTGAACAGCTTGCGCGTGCGCCTGCCGCACGTGCTGAAGTGGCTCGAGCGCGAGCAGCCCGACCTGCTCGCGTTGCAGGAGACGAAGCTCCGCGACGAAGATTTTCCGGCGGATACGTTCGCCGACCGCGGCTACACGGCCACGTTCAGCGGCCAGGCCGGCTACAACGGCGTGGCCATCCTGTCGCTGCAGCCGCCGCCGGACGTCGCGCACGGCATCGGCAACGGCTTCGCCGACGAGCAAAGGCGTGTGCTCGCAGCCACGTTCGGTGGGCTGCGTTTCTATTGCCTGTACGTGCCAAACGGCGAGAGGGTCGATTCGGACAAGTACCGTTACAAGCTCGAGTGGCTGGCGGCGCTGCGCCGGCTCCTCGCCGCGGAACTCGAGCGCCATCCACTACTGCTCGTGGCCGGCGACTTCAACGTGGCGCCGGAAGACCGCGACGTGTACGACCCACGCGCATGGGCCGGCAAAGTGCTGTGCTCGCCGAAAGAGCGCGCCGCACTCGGCACGCTCCTCCAGCTTCCGACGCGCGACGTGTTTCGGCTCTTCGAGCAGCCCGAAAAGACCTACAGCTGGTGGGACTACCGCGGCGTGGCGTTCCGCCGCAACCAGGGGCTTCGGATCGACCTCATGCTCGCGTCGGTCACGTTAAGTCAAATGTGCCAGATTTGCCGTATCGACAAGGAACCGCGCGGTTGGGAACGACCTTCGGACCATGTGCCGGTCATCGCAGAATTCGGCATGCCCTGACCGTTATGTGACATGGACGCGGTAGCCGTTAACGCCAATCCCTTAGACTTGCCGTCTGCTAAGGCCCTGTCGATGCCCATCGAACAAGACGAACTTCAAGAACGGCGTAACGACTACGACGTGACGAACACGGTGCAGGTGAGCTCGGCTCCAAAGGTCCGAGCCGCCGTCGCCGAGCTGTTCGGCGCGTTGTACCCCAACCATTCGTTCGACTCCCTGTGGCTTGCGTTCAACGACTTCGAGCGCGTGTTCACGGGCCGAGACCCGAACTATCACTCTGTCGATACCACCTATCACGACATGCAGCACACGCTCGACATGACGCTCGCGCTCGCGCGGCTGATCGTCGGGCACGAGATGAGCGTCGAGCCGGCGGACAGGCTGGGCGTCGAGCGCGCGGAGCTCGCGCTCGTCAGCGCGCTGTTCCACGACGTCGGGTATCTCAGGCATCGCGAAATAGATGCCGGCGTCGTCAACGGCGCGATCTTCACGCGGGTGCATGTCACGCGCAGCGGCCGGTATCTCGAGAACTACCTGCCGCGCATCGGCCTCGAGCACTTCGTGCCAGTCGTGTCACGCATCGTGCACTTCACGGGCTACGAGCTGAACATCGATCAGATCGAGCTCGACGAGCCGAAGGACAGCATCGTCGGCCACCTGCTCGGCACGGCCGACCTCGTCGCACAGCTCGCCGACCGCTGCTATCTCGAGAAATGCCGCGATCGGCTGTACCCCGAGTTCGTGCTCGGCGGAGTCGCCATGGAAGATCACCCCCAGGGCAAAGTGCTGTACCGCTCGGCACACGACCTGCTCGGCAAGACGCTCGGCTTCTATCAGAACTCGGCGCGCCTCCGGCTCGAGAACAACTTCAATCGCGTGTACCGCTACCTCGAGGCGTTCTTCGAGGGTGGGTACAGCCCCTACGTCCGCTTCATCCGCAAGAACCTCACGTTCCTGAACACCATCATTCAGCACGGCGACTGGGACCGTTTGCGCCGCCATCCGCCGTGCATCATGCCGGACCCGCAGGGCGAGGCGCATCTGATCGAGTTGGCGTTGCAACGCGTGCGCGACTGGTCGACGCGCAGCGCTCGCCTGCGGCATAGCCGCGGGCGCCGAGCTCACCTCGCACTAGCTAGGTTGAAGGGCACTCCGGGTGTCGGACCGCCCGGCTTCGGCGTCGGCCGATGCTGCTCGATGTTAGGTTCGGGACGCTCCACGCCGAGCACGAGGTTGAACCAATAGGAGCGCTCGGTCGGTTCGAAATAGAGAACCCAGGTGTAGCGACGGTTCAGCGAATTCACCAATCGTATCAAGACGTCGCGGGCGGACTCGTTCCTCGCGTCGATGGTGCGCTTGTTCTGAGCGCACCCGAGGCTGCCGCAAGCCGTCGCAACGCTCGCTAGACGGCCGACGACCTCTTGGCCGCTCGCGGCGCTCACTTCCCGGAGGATCGCCTCGATCAGCTCGAAGCCGTCCCGCTCGTCGCTCGAGAATGTGATCGGCGTGTCGAGAACCGAGCGCTGCGGGATCCAGCGGCCCTTACTGTCCCGGACTTCCGTTGGCACCACGTGAAAGGTGTCGTCACCTCGGAGCACCTGGAAGTGCCCGCCGCGTCGAGCTAGGTTGTTCGCGTCGACGAGCTTCTGAATCGCGTCGGCCATGTCGACGGGCTCACCCGTGTCTTGCGAGACGTCATAGGTCGCCTGCACCCACCACCTCTAGGAACGATCGTCCTGACCTGCGGCTGGTGAGCCCTGTCGACTTGTCGCGAGACGTCGCGGAGGTCGCCGGGGTACTCGTAGCGAGGGTCTTCATAAGTGATCGCGACGGGATAGCTGCGGATCAGCGATAGAACCGCTTGGCCCATCGGACGTCCGTCGTTGACGGACAAGACGACGGCGTAGGTCTGAGCGCTAGCGGCGGGCGAGAAGCTCGCAAGAACGGCAGCCGATGCGAGTAGCGCGATCAACAAGCGTGATCGGCTCACGACGTCACCGTTGAGCTTCGTTCGGCAAACCATGGCGCACGCTAGTGCGGCGCCTTGAATATCGGGAACTCGCGCCCGTCGAGATAGGCGAGCAGCGCGTCGGCGGCCGTCGCCGCGAACCCCTCGTAGCCGTGATCGGTCGTCCAGCCGATGTGCGGCGTGACGATGACGTTGTCGAGCTTCGTGAGCGGCGGGCTCGGTCGGCGACGGCTCCTCGTCGAACACGTCGAGGCCCGCTCCCGCGATCGCCCGCCCTCTCAGCGCTTCGTCGAGCGCGGACTCGTCCACGATCGGGCCGCGCGCCGTGTTGATTAGGTACGCGCTCGGCTTCATCAGCGCGAGCCGGCGCGCGTCGATGAGATTGCGCGACGATTGCGCGAGCGGCACGTGGATCGACACGACGTCGCTCGCGGCGAGCAGATCATCGAGCTCGCGGCGCTCGGCGCGCGCGGCCGCCGCGGCCGCGTCGGTGAGAGTCCGGCTCCACGCGAGCACGCGCATGCCGTACGCGCGCCCGAGCCCCGCGACGTGCTTGCCGAGGCGCCCGAGCCCGACGAGCCCGAGCGTCTTGCCCCAGAGCACCGGCGTCAGCGGCGTCGGCCACTCGCCGCGCTTCAGCGCGGCGTCGCACTCGGGTATTCGACGCATCACGGCCTGAGCGAGCCCGATCGTGAGCTCGGCCGCGCCGATCGAATATCCGCCCGACGCGTGCGCGATCACGATGCCGAGGTCCGCGGCCGCCTTGAAGTCGAGATGCGCGGCATGGTTGCCCGTCTGCGCGATCACGCGCACGTCTTTGAGCTGCGAGAGCAGCTCGCGCGTGAGCTTCGTGCGCTCGCGGTTCGCGATCAGCGCGTCGAAGCCGCGCAGCACGGACGGCGAGCCGAATGGCTTCGTGAAGATCACGACCTCGGCGCGCTCGCGCAGGCGCTTGACGCCCTGCGTGCCGCGCCACGCATCGTGGATGTCATCGAGGATTGCGACGCGCATGAGGAGATCCTTTGGCTATCGGCCGAACGAAACGAAAGAGAGCACCGCGCCGACGGAGATCCAGGCGAGGTTCATGCGGGCGGCGGCGGCGGCCAGCACGCGCACGAGATTGGCGACGTCGGCACCGTCTCGAGCGACTCTACCATCGCGAACGTAGATCGAGCTCGCCGGCGCGAGCACGAGCGATGCGCAGTCGCTCCGGTTTTCGGCAGCTCGTCGCGCGTGAACGGCAGATCGGGGCCGCCGCGGTAGCGCTCGTCCGCGTGCTCGACGAGCGTGCGGCCGTCGTCTAGATCGACCTCGACGGTGCTGCGGATCTTCTCCCAACCCCTGGCCTCGATCTCCGGATCGAGCACGCGCTCGACCTTGCGCATCAGCGCCTGCACCGGCGCGCTCTGCACGAACTCGTCGTTGAACTCGCGGATGCCGGCTTTTCGCCGCAGCGCGATGGCGCCGACCATGAACGCCGGGCAGAACTTCGCCTCGAGCTCGTTGCTCGCGATCGCATATCGCAGCGGGTTCAAGATGTTCGACCCGGCGCGCACGCGAATCGCCGTGATCGTCTCCGGCTTCACGTCGTGCCCGATCACGAGCCGGCGCATCGCGTCCATCGTCGGATGCCCGAGCACGCCGCACGGGTACGGTTTGATCGACACGCCGGGCGAGACGATCGTGTGCGGGTTCCCAGCACGCCGACGATCCGCTCCGGTCGTAACCGCCTCGCCGTGGCTGAACGTCTGGAAGAACCCCCACGGCGGATCGAGCGCGTCCTTGCCGCCGGTGAAGCCGCGCGCGGCGAGCTCCGCGGCGATGACGCCGTTTTGCGCGGCGCGGCCCACGTGCAGCGGCTTCGTCATGCTTGCCGAAGCTCACGCGGATCCCGACGCCGAGCTCGCGGCAATGGCGAGCTGTGGACGATTTGCTCCGCGCTTCAGCTCCGAGCAGCTTCGCGGCCGCGACGGCGGCGCCGAACGTGCCGACGGTGCCGGAGGTGTGGAAGCCCTTCTTGTAGTGATCGGGCTGGATCGCCTCGGCGATCTTGCACTCCACTTCGAAGCCGGTGAGAAACGCCTCGAGCAACTCCTCGCCCGACACCCGCCGCGCTCGCCGACGGCCAGCGCCGGCGACGAGCGGCGGATCGTCGGGTGCGTCAGCAGGCCGAAGATCCGGTCGGCGCTCGTCGCGAGCTGCGTGTCGTCCCAGTCGAGCGCGTGGCCGCTGGTGCCGTTTGAGAGCCGCCCTCGCCGCGCCGGTCTTGAACGGCTTCACTCCAAGCACCGTCGCGTCGTGCGCGGGTCGGTGCCTTCACGTGCGCGTGCACGATCTAGCCTGCCTCCTGCGTCGAGCCCGCGAGCAGCACGCCGAGGCCGTCGATGATGCAACGCTTCGCGATCGCGATTGCGTCGGCCGGGAATCCGGCGAAACGCGCGCCGACGACGAAACGAACGACCGCGTCGGTCGCGGAGTCCTGGTCAGGCATAGGCGCGAAAGAATAGCGGGCCGGTCACGCCCGCGCCATGTCGCTCGCGTTTGCCGGTAGCGCCAGTCATGGGGCGCGAAGCAGGGGTCCCGACTTGTAATTAATTAAACGAGTGTTTAAATTAAGGTATGGCCGCCGCAGCCCAAACCAAGAAGAAGGCTCGCGCACGCCGGCGCCGTCCCGGACGGCCGCCCGCGGATCAAGCGAATCTTCGCGAGCGCCTACTCGACGCCGCTCTCGAGTGCTTCAAGACGACGAGCATCGCGGCGACGAGCCTCCGCAGCATCGCGATCGCGGCCGGGGTAACACCTGCGATGGTCCACTACTACTTTGGCAGCAAACAGGGCTGTCGAGGCGTTCATCACGGAGCGAATCTTGCCGGAGATCGCGACGCTCGCGGCTTCCGTACGCGCAGCCGGCGAGGATCCGCGCGCGCTGATCGCGGCGTTCGTGCGCGGGCTGCATGCCGCGGTCGTACGGCGCCCGTGGCTGCCGCCGCTCTGGGTGCGCGAGGTGCTGACCGACAACGGCGCGCTGCGCGAACGCCTGCTGAAGCGCATCGCGCCGCGTGCCGCGATGCTTGGAAGCGCTTCGCCGATGCGAGAAGGAGGGCGCGCTGAATCCGGGCCTCGATCCGAAGCTCACGGTCGTCTCGCTGATCGGGCTCACGCTGTTCCCGCTCGCCGCGCAATCGATCTGGCGCCGGCTGCTCGACGCCGACGACATCGATACACAAACGCTGATCAATCACACGCTGGCGCTGCTCGGCCTCGGGCTTCGGAGGAAGTCGTCGTGAGAATCGTCCGTGTCTGCTTACGAGATCCATCAAAGAAACTCGCGCTCGCCGCCTGCGCTGCTTGCGCACCGTCAGCACGACGAGCGGATGCTCGGCACGCTCGAATGGGATCGCGTCGCGGTCGCGGCCGAAGCGCCGAGCCGATCCTGCGCACTCGCGGTGAAAGAAGGCGACAGCGTGCACGCCGGCGATCCGATCCTCGATCTCGATCCGCGTCGCACCGATGCACAGCTCGCGCAAGCGAAAGCCGACGCGCAGCCGCCGAAGCCGCGCTCGCCGAGCTTCGCCACGGCACGCGCATCGAGACGATCGACGCTTCGCGCGCAACGCTCGCCGGCGCCGAATCGACGCAGCAGAACGCCAAGCGCGAGCGCGACCGGCTCGCCGAGATCAGGAAACGCGGCCTGATCGCGGCCGATCTCGACAACGCCGAAACGGCGCTCCGCACGGCGACGGCTCAGTCGAACAATGCACGCGCGAACCTGACCGAGCTTCTGAACGGCACGCGCATCGAGGACATCGAGCAGGCCGAGGCCGCGCTCGCCTCCGCGCAGGCAAACGTCGATCACCTGACGCTGACGCGCGCGCGCCTCGACGTGCGCGCGCCGCGCGCGGCCGCGTCGACGCGCTGCCGTTCAAGCTCGGCGATCAGCCGCCGCTTGGCGCCGACGTCGTCAGCCTGCTCGTCGGCGACGCGCCGTACGCGCGCGTGTTCGTGCCCGCGAGCCGCGCGCGCGACATGCAGCAGGGCGCGCGCTTCAGCATCAGCGTGGAAGGCGTCGGCACGACGTTCACGGCGACGCTGCGCAGCATCCGCAGCGAGGCCGAGCTTCACGCCGTACTACGCGCTCACCGGCGACGACGCCAGCCGCCTCGTCTATCGCGCCGAACTCGTGCTCGACGGCGACGGCGCGCGAATTGCCGGCCGGGTTGCCGTGCCGGGTACGTTGGCGCCGAGCGGCAGCGCCGAGCGCACGACTGCCGCCATGACACCCGCCGCTGCACGAAGCGCCAGTCGATCGTCGCGCGCGGGCTGACGAAGCGCTTCGGCAACGTCGTCGCGGTCGATCATCTCGATCTCACCGTGCACCGCGCCAGGTCTACGGCTTCCTCGGCCCGAACGGCTCCGGCAAGTCGACGACGATCCGCATGCTGTGCGGCCTGCTGCTGCCGACGCGGGCGAGATCGAAGTGCTCGGCTATCACGATTCCCGAGCAGGCCGAAGCGCTCAAGCGCCGCATCGGCTACATGACGCAGAAGTTCTCGCTGTACGACGATCTGACGGTGCGCGAGAACCTCGAGTTCGTCGCCGCCGTGCACGAGCTTGCCGCGCGCGAAGGCGAAGCAGCGCCTCGACGAGCTGTCGAGCGCTACTGGCTCGGCGAGCTCGCGCAACCAGCTCGCCGGCACGATGTCGGGCGGACAGAAGCAGCGCCTCGCGCTCGCCGGCGCCGTGCTGCACGAGCCCGAATCTGCTGCTGCTCGACGAGCCGACCAGCGCGGTCGATCCGCAATCGCGCCGCGAGTTCTGGGATTCGCTGTTCGATCTCGTCGACGCCGGCACGACGATCCTCGTGTCGACGCATTACATGGACGAGGCCGAGCGCTGCCATCGCCTCGCGATCCTCGATCACGGCCGGCTCGTCGCCGACGGCAGGCCGCACGAACTCATGGAGAACCTGCCCGGCACGACGCTGCGTCGTCGACTGCGACGAGCCGCGCCGCGCGCAGCAGGCGCTTGCCGGCAAGAGCCGCATGTCATCGCGCATCGCGCAGATCGGCGCGACCTGCGCGTGCTGACCGATCGTCGCAACGACGCGGGCGACTGGCTTCGCGAGCGCGTGACACGCGAGCCGATCGAACGCGCAACATCGAACCGGTCGCGCCGAATCTCGAGGACGTGTTCGTCGCAGCGACGCGCAAGGCGCAAACCGGCGACAGAGAAGGCCGCATGAACCTGCGTCGCCTGCTTCGCCGATCGTGCTCAAGGAGCTGCGCCAGCTGCGCCGCGACCGCCTCACGTTCGCGATGATCGTCGGCATCCCGACGATGCAGCTGCTGCTGTTCGGCTACGCGATCAACCTCGACATCCGCCACCTGCCGGCCGCGGTGCTCGATCAGGCGCAGACCGCGCACTCGCGCGAGGTCATCGCCGCAGCTGTCGTCGACCGCAGGTGCTGGATTTCAAGCACAGCGTCGTCGACGCCGCAGCAGATCGACGACGCTGCTGCGCGCGGCAAGATCAGCGCGGCCCTCGTGATTCCGCCCGATTTCGAGACGCGCCTCGCGCGCCCGCGACCGGCCCGCGTGCAGATCGTCGTCGACGGCTCGGATCAGTCGTGCAGCAGGCGGCGCGCCAGCTCGGCGCCTTGCCGTCATGCGCTCGACTCGGCAGCGACGGCGAACCGGCCCGGCGCCGACCCAGTCCCGAATGTGGAAATTGTGAATTTCTACAACCCGGAGCGGCGCGCGCCGGTCAACACCGTGCCGGGCCTGATCGGCGTGATCCTGACCATGACGATGGTGCTGTTCACGGCGATGGCGATCGTGCGCGAGCGCGAGCGCGGCAACCTGGAATTCCTGATCGCGACGCCGGTGTCGCCGCTGCGAGCTGACGATCGGCAAGGTGCTGCCGTTCGTCGGCATCGGCCTGATCCAGGTCACGCTGTCCTGCTCGCTCGGCGCTGCGTCGTCTTCGACGTGCCGGTCCGCGGCACGCTGCTCGACGTCTATGCTCGCCTCGCTCGTGTTCATCAGTCGCCTCGCTGTCGCTCGGCGTGTTCATCTCGACGCTCGCGAAGACGCAGTTCCAGTCGATGCAGATGGCGTTCTTCACGTTCCTGCCGCAGATCCTGCTGTCCGGTTTCATGTTTCCGTACGCCGGCATGCCGAGGCCGGCGCAGTGGCTCGCCGAGATCTTTCCGATGACGCATTTCGTGCGCCTGATCCGCGGCATCATGCTGCGCGGCGCGGGCATCGGCGACCTGTGGCCGGAACTCGCGGCACTCGCGCGTTCTTCGTCGTCGTGCTCGGCGTCGCCGCGATGCGGTTCCGCAAGACGCTCGACTGACGGCGTCCCTCAGAACAGCTTCTCGTACGCCTTAGGCTGGGCAGCCGGCAGCATGTCGAGCGCCTGGGCGGTCGACGAACACGTGCAAGTGCTTCTCCTCGGGCGGCACCGTCGCGAAGATCTTGCCTTTCACGCGGAACGACGCGAGGTCGAAGTGCGGCTCCTCGGTGGCCTCGGGAAGCGACACCGCGAAGCGCCGGACTTCGGCGAGCTTCATCGCAAAATACGGTCGGCGGGTTGCATGCGTTGCAGCGCTTTGCGAGTCCGAACGTCCTGCAATCGGGCGACGCCGAGGGCTCCGATCGACGTCGCGATGATCAGGCTCACCGCGAGTGACGGACGAGCCAAAGCGGCCGCGAGCGCGAGCACCCCCAACAAGACGACCGCGGCTACCGCAGAGGGCATCTGCCATCCGCTCCGGGCCGCGCGCATCGCGACGCGGAGCGCGTCGTCGCGTTGCTCGATCGGAAACCGCTGGAGCTCAGGGTATCGAACGCGAGACTTCTTGCGCCGCTCGACGCCCGGCTTCAGGAGCGCGTCGGCAATCGCATTGGCCTCTTCTTTCGAACGCATGGCGAGGTTCCCTCGCTACGGGCTCGGCGCGACGACGCCTTCGAACGCGATGAGATTGGTGCGTGCGCTCTTTTGGCGGAGCGCACGCAGCGGCCGGTACTCGGGCGATGCCAAGAAGCGCTTCGCAGCGGACATGCTCGGGAACTCGATGACGATTCCGCGCGCGGGCTTGTAGTCGCCCTCGAGCACCTCCGCCGTGCTGCCGCGAACCAGATAGCGCCCGCCGTACGACGCGATGATCGCCGGCACGCGGCGGCGGTACGACGAGCCGGACCGCCGGTCGCGACGTTGTCCGCTTGCGCGAGCCCGCCCATCTCGCGCCAGTTCCGCGCCGCGGGATGCCCGCGTAACCTGGGCCGTACTCGTTGAACTGCCAGCCGAAGGCTGCGCCATAGAAGCGCTTCGCGGCGGTGACGTCGCGCACGGAGATCTCGATGTAGTCGATCGCGTGGTGAGTGTGTGCGGCGTCGTCGGTCATCGTTAGGCTTCTTCTACTCTGGCCCCGATGAGACCCATGATCCACCTTCGCTGTCGAGGAGGCCAGCGCTCGGCCGCACAAGGCGGCGGGCAGTGCCCACGAGTCGGCATGTCAGCGTTCGCGCGTCTGCTTCAACGCGGTGACTTCGATTTCGATCTTCATGCGCTGGTCCGCGAGGAGCCCGCGCTGATCATCATCGCGGCCGGGCGCACGTCGCCGAGCCAGTACTGGAGCACCCGGCCAGCACTGCTTCGAACTCCACCGCCGTTCGGCAGCACGTACTCTCTCACGCGCACGACGTCCTGCCAAGGACGAGTCGGCTTGCCGCAGCGCCGCGTCGATGTTCCTGAAGCACTGGTCGGTTTGGCTCGCGAGGGTCTCTGGCGAAATCGTCATCGTCGTGTAGTCGAACCCGGTCGTGCCCGAGACGAAGATCCAATCGCCCGCGACGACGGCGCGCGAGTAGCCGATCTTCGCCTCGAACGATGAGCCGGAGCTGATGAGCTTTCTTTTCATTGCTTGCCTCTCTGTTCGTGGGGTGGCGCGGCCCCGCACGGTGCCACAAGCTATGGCTCGGGTCGATCACGGCGCGTAGACAGCGCGCTCCTCACCGCGCCAGATCTCCGTGCGTGCGATGAGGCGCTCGCGCAGCGGCAAGAGGTCCTTGAACTGCGGATCGCCACGGTACGCCTCGAACGCGTCCCAATCCGGGAAGCTCACGACGTGGACCTCGAACGGGCCATCGGGCGCGGCGTCCGAGCCGCGCACGACATGATCGATTCGCCCGCCATGCCGAGCCATCACGAGCGCGGCCGCGCGCTCGAACTGCTCGAACGCGGCGACGTCGTCGGTCTTGAGCCATAGGCTCACGACGAGATTCACGCGCGACTCGCTCACCGTTTGGCCGGACGCCGGTCCGAAGGGTGGTTGACGCCGTCGCTCGTCGGCACGTTTGCGATCTCGAATGGATCGACACCTTCGAGGCAGCCGACGTTGAACCCGTACTCGTTCGGATTCACGCGTCGTTGGTGATGCGTGTAGATGCCGCAAACGGAGCAGAAGTAGTGTTTCGCCGTCCGCGTGTTGAACTGATAGAGCCGCAGCACGTCCGCGCCCTTGACGACCCGCAGGCCCGACAGCGGCACGGCCGCGACGACCGCTCCCTTGCGCCGGCACATCGAGCAATTGCAGCGCCGCGGATCGACGATGCCGTTCGGCAAGTGAGCTCGAGCACGACGGCGCCGCAGTGACACGACGCGCGATGCGTCGCTCGTATTTCGGTCGGGCCAACTTTCTTCAGCATACTCACGCCGCCGACGTCTTCGGCATCATTCCGTACCGGCCGAGACTCTGCTTTACGCCGAGACGGGAGTCCAGCGCAGCTCACGGCGTGCTTGGCGCTCCGACGCTCCTTGGCTGTCGTAGTTCATCCGCTCCGGACTTCTCAGGCGGTCTGCCAGCGAGTGCAGGACGCGCACGTTGATAATTCCGAACCGGCTCGCTCCCGAGTGCGTGATTGCACCGATGTATGCGCCGCAGTGTCGGCAGATGAGGAAGTCCGCCGTCTTCAGGCCGAACTCGTACCGGTTGAGCGCTTCGGGCTTCTTCGACGAACACGAGCGAGCCGGCAGGGTCGGAGGTCGTGAGACCGGCATGCAAGTCGGCAGAACGTACATTGGCACGCGCGGATCGGCCAATCCTCTGGCGCGAGCGCGGTGCGATAGACGAAGCCGATCGCGCGGCAGTGGCAGCGGCCCTCGTAGCTTTGCAACGAAGTCGGCGCGGTTGGCATCGCGTCCTGTTGGTTCGCGACTATGTCTTCAGCGCGTCGCGTAGCTGTTTCAGCAGCGCCGCGTAATCGGCGTCCTCGAGCCGCTTGTCGGGCATGTCCGCAAGATCCGACGTCCAGATCGGCCCTCCCCAGCGCGGATCGTTTTCGTAGCGCGGCACGATGTGCCAGTGGAGATGCGGCATCAGGTTGCCGAGCGTCGCGACGTTCATGTGGTCCGCGCGCACGACGCGTTCGATCGCGTGCTGCGCCACGTAGAGATCGTCGCAGAACCGTTGCCACTCCTGCCGCGCGAGCTGATCGGGCCGAGTCGCATGTCGGAGGTCGAGCACGAGGATGCAGTGGCCGCGATAGGTTTGGTTCTTCGGCAGATACAAAGACGAGCACGAGAGCGTCGCGACGTGCTCCCAGTGCTCCGTCGACGCGGCTCTCGGCGAATCGAACGGACAGTCGACGCCCGCCGCGAGTTTTCGCCACGTGTCAGCGCTCATGCCTAGCTGTTAGCGATCTCAGTGAGGACGGCAACACCGATATAGGTCAGGAAGAAGGTCGTCGACACGAGAATCAACCAGTGCGCGCTTAGAAAGACCACGCCCCAAGCGATCGCGGCAGGCCGGCCGCTTATCCCAATGAGCATCAAATATTCGCGTGGCAAGAACAGGCTCCGCAGCCCGCTCAACAGCGAAACGCCGAGCAACTTGAAGCCGCTCAGATATGCGAGGACGAAAAGCGTCGCACCTAGCAGCTCGAGCAGCGTGGTGAGCTCCGTGAGCGCGAAGATGTCCGGTCCAGCAACAACGACGATGACGAGGATCAAGAGCGGCCGAAGCAGCGCGTCCTTCTGCGCCCGGCTGCCGTCGAAGCCGCCCTGAAGCGACTTCAGCGCTTCGACGATCGACCAGAGGAAGCTACGCATGGTGTTCGTTATTGTACTAGTCGCGCGCCGGCGCCGACGTTGCAGCGATCCTTACATGAAAGCGGTGACCTGCCGCCGCCGCTCGGACGAGTCGCGTTCGGGCTGTAGGTACCGGGTCGTATGCGGTTCCGCTGACTTATGACGTGATCGCGCAGTCAGGCAAATGAAGCCAGATGCTACAAGATCGAAAGACGCGAACGGACGGAACGATCGCGAGATTTAGCACGGAGCTCGTGTGACCGTCCGACGACCAGGCTCCAGAATCGCAATAGCAGCACCAGTGCGTAGCGCCCGTCACGCTTGCGACCTGATGCGGACACGTCGCGTCGATGCAGCGGACGCGTTTTCGCCCCAGAACGCATGCGCCCGCGAGACCCACGAGCAAAGTCCAAGTCCGTGCACCCCGACGCTCGTCAGCCCGAGAGCTCGCGATGTGCGCTTTTCCCGGCGCGGACCGCCGAGAGTCTTCCAGCGGCTGGATTCGCGTTCATCTGCAAAGCCGATCAACAATCGCTCGCCGCGGCAAAGCCCGCAACATCACGGGACGGTCAGAGCACGGGACAAAATGGTGCAACCCGGGATTAAGCGTTCCGTCAGCTCGACGGAGCCGAACGGCCGCTGATCGTCAACGGCTTTGCCGAGAACGCGTTCCGCCAGTTTCTTCGGGAACCACATAGCGTTCGTACCACTGGTTCCACGATGGAACGATGAAGCGCCATCCAAGCTTCGTAGACCGAAACGACATATTGGGTTCGCGTGGCCGGACTGCCAACTCCCCCGCCAGGGAAGAGGTGCCTGAACGTCAGCGCACTCCCGAGCGGCGGAGGGTCGAGCTTGTGAAAAACGCCTCGTACGCGAAGCGCACGTGTGATCGCCCAGCCGGGACGCGTCGTCCTTCCGCTGATGATCCCATGGAGATTCAAAAGGTGGACTGCCACGGACTGAATTGCCTGCGGGGAGTTGCCCCCGTGATGCTGCACGCCATACGCATCACCCCAGAGCGATTCGATCGGTGGTGCATCGCTGCGAGCTGGGATGGGCGCTCGGTTCTCGGGAATCCTAGATTGCGCGAGCAGCTCAGTAACGTCGGTCCGCCCGCTCACGACCGACCAACTAAACAGAGCCCAACATCCAGCGGATGCGCCGATGTATCGATGCGTAGGTCCGTCGTGCGGTGGAAACAGGGCACCGCAACCAGGGCATGGCGATAGCGCGCTAATCTACGACTCACTCAGCGATCTTGACCGTAACAGGTTCGAAAGGCCCGGAACCGTCTCGTCGCTGGAACGCAGAATGCTCGGGGGCGTCCAGAAACGGAATGATGTCTGGGTCGAAGTTCGCGATGATGTTTACGTCGTAGATGCCGTGATTGTCGAGATCGGTGACGTAGGCGTCAGACTCGTCGCCCGCCAGAAACCGCCAACCACTGTCTGCATCGTCAACTGGCGCTTGGCGGTACATGTATCCCACACACTTGCGTTTCATCGTGATTCGGTCAGTCGCGAAGCACGAACCGTAGCCTTCCGCCAACGGGCGGATCTGAGCGATGTTCAGTCGCAAACGCTTCGCTTTCATGAGTCGCCTAGACAGTATGACTTTCGCTGAATGAGGCGCTGACCTCCGAGAGGCCATGTTCGCGGATTGGCCGGAGGCCAGAGCCGCAGGAGCGTCGGTTAGGTACGCTCAAAATCGGTTCCCTCAAGCGGAGGTCAGCATGACTAACGATACCACCGTCTTCGTCGGCCTCGATGTTCACAAAGACTCCATCACCGCCGCCTACGTCGGCATGAATCCGGCTGAGCCCGTCGTAGATGGCGGCACGATCGGGACACAGCAATACGCAATCGATCGGCTCATCAAGAAGCTCTCCGGGGGAGGCCCGCTGAAGTTCGTCTACGAAGCGGGTCCCTGCGGCTTCTGGCTGCGGCGCTACCTGCACTCGGTCGGGCAACAGTGCCTCGTCGCTGCTCCCTCCCTGATTCCGCGTCGACCCGGTGTGCGCATCAAGACTGACCGACTCGACGCTCGCAACCTCGCGCTCGCACTACGCGCCGGCACTTTGACCGCCGTGCATATCCCGACGCCCGAGGAGGAGGCGTTTCGCGACGTCGTGCGCGCCTGGCAGCAGTGCAAACGTGACGTCACCGCCGCGAAGCAGCGCCTGAAAGCCTTCTTGCTGCGCAACGACATCCGCTACGAGGGCCGCGCCACGTGGAGTGCTGCGCATCGGCGCTGGCTCGCTCGGCTCGTGCTGCAGAGTCCCGCGCAGCAGATCGTCTTCCAAGAGCTCATCGATGCCGTGAATGAGCGCGAGCGCCGGCGCGATCGACTCGAAGCTCAGCTCGATGCGCTGGCTCCCTCGTGGCCCGGGTTCCCTCTGGCGCAAGCGTTGCTCGCGTTCCGTGGCATCCAGAAAACCGTCGCCTATACCGTCGTCGCCGAGACGGGCTCCTTTGCCCGCTTCTCTCATCCAAGCCGTTACATGGCGTGGCTCGGCTTCGTGCCCAGCGAGCACAGCTCCGGTACGTCCCGCCATCAAGGCCCCATCACTCGCAGCGGCAACCGGTGGGCCCGCACGCTCTTGGTCGAAGCCGCGTGGTCGTATCGCTATACGCCAAAGATCAGCCCGATCATCGAGCGTCGCGCGCAAGCTCTCGACCCGAAGATCCGCGACGTCGCTTGGAAGGCGCAGCTGCGGCTCACTCATAAGTACCGACGTCTCAGCGCACGCGGCAAACACGCCAACCTTGTCGTCACCGCCGTGGCGCGCGAGCTCTCGGGCTTCATCTGGGATGTCGCTCGGCTCCTCGAGCAACCCAGGCACGCTTAGCTATCGAAGGCGTGCGGTGCGCTGTGGTCCGGTGTCGTGGGTAACCCGCGACGGCGTTATGCAACCGCAGCCCTCTGCGCGTGCGCTCCTAGAGTGCGGACAGATCCACCTGACGGAACTCAGTAATGCGGCAACCAATCCGCGGATATCAGCATGATCCACCGTCGACGTACTGACCGCAGCCCCGCACGCCTTCGTCTCTCTCGGAGACCATCCATGCGTTAATCAAAAAAACTCGCGCTCGTTGACAGCGAAAGTCATATCAACGCCGCAGTTCAGCGGCGGCGCGCTGACCCTTGTGACTTGGCACTTTATCCCTCCACCGTCCGCTGCAACTGCTTGTTATACGTCAGGCCGCCCAATCCAACTTGAGCTTCTTCTTCTCTGCAGCACACTCGCGCAAATACAAGTTGATCAAGTTTTGATATGGGATTCCGGTCCCTTCGGCCAGGCCCTTGAAGTACTCAACTGTCGACTCGTCCAAACGAATCGTGATCTGCCGCTTGCGCTTTTGAAGGTACGGATTGGGCTTCGATTTGGAAAAGTCGTAGCGTTTCTTCATGGTAAGTGCTCGGCGTACTGACGCCGCTCCGTGGGATCCGCACGGCGTGCGGAAATGATTCGTAGGACCTGGTCGGCTTCGCGGTAACAATGGCACACGACCAGCAGCCGCAGCTGAACACTCAGGCCGAGAAGCACGAACCGATCCTCGTCCTCGGAATGCTGCGGATCGGAAATTACCCGCGCGTGCTCGTCCAAGAACGCCGTTCGAGCTTCCTCAAAAGAGACACCGTGTTTCGCCTTGTTGGCGCGGCTCTTCCGCGGATCCCACTCGAAGCGGAAGTCGGCCATGCCGACAGTGTAACTACAACGTAGTGCGCGTCAACCCTGACGTATAACGCCGCAGTTCAGCGGCGGCGCGCTGACCTATGTGCCTTGGCACTTTATCCCTGACCGTCCGCTGCAACTGCTTGTTATGCGGCTCGCGCACTCTGACTGGCGCCGGCGAAGATGTTCAGTGCTCCGGGCCCACGATAGCCCGAAAATAGTGACCATATTGACCCTCGACCACTTCGATCGCAGCGCCATCAGTCAACGACACGTTGTTGGGAACATATACGGACTCTGCCCGTCGATCAAGCGAGCTTGTACGGAGAAGAACCCGCGGTCATCTTGGCTCTCTGGCGCCGCAACCAGGACTGCGCCGCCACCGCGCTCAACCCGCGCGCGTACGAGCGAGCCCGTCGCCGACTCCAGCTCTTCCTCGATCAGCCTGGCGCGCCGGTGAAAGTCAGCGATCTGTTCGCGTGATACCACGGGAGTCTCCGATGGTTTCTCCTCAGAAGGGGCAACGACGACTCGAGGCCACCGCACGCTCCGAGCAAGATAACAATAGACAGAACCGCGCTACGACACATGACCGGTTGAGATTCCGCGTCGACCCGGTGTGCGCATCAAGACTGACCGACTCGACGCTCGCAACCTCGCGCTCGCACTACGCGCCGGCACTTTGACCGCCGTGCATATCCCGACGCCCGAGGAGGAGGCGTTTCGCGACGTCGTGCGCGCCTGGCAGCAGTGCAAACGTGACGTCACCGCCGCGAAGCAGCGCCTGAAAGCCTTCTTGCTGCGCAACGACATCCGCTACGAGGGCCGCGCCACGTGGAGTGCTGCGCATCGGCGCTGGCTCGCTCGGCTCGTGCTGCAGAGTCCCGCGCAGCAGATCGTCTTCCAAGAGCTCATCGATGCCGTGAATGAGCGCGAGCGCCGGCGCGATCGACTCGAAGCTCAGCTCGATGCGCTGGCTCCCTCGTGGCCCGGGTTCCCTCTGGCGCAAGCGTTGCTCGCGTTCCGTGGCATCCAGAAAACCGTCGCCTATACCGTCGTCGCCGAGACGGGCTCCTTTGCCCGCTTCTCTCATCCAAGCCGTTACATGGCGTGGCTCGGCTTCGTGCCCAGCGAGCACAGCTCCGGTACGTCCCGCCATCAAGGCCCCATCACTCGCAGCGGCAACCGGTGGGCCCGCACGCTCTTGGTCGAAGCCGCGTGGTCGTATCGCTATACGCCAAAGATCAGCCCGATCATCGAGCGTCGCGCGCAAGCTCTCGACCCGAAGATCCGCGACGTCGCTTGGAAGGCGCAGCTGCGGCTCACTCATAAGTACCGACGTCTCAGCGCACGCGGCAAACACGCCAACCTTGTCGTCACCGCCGTGGCGCGCGAGCTCTCGGGCTTCATCTGGGATGTCGCTCGGCTCCTCGAGCAACCCAGGCACGCTTAGCTATCGAAGGCGTGCGGTGCGCTGTGGTCCGGTGTCGTGGGTAACCCGCGACGGCGTTATGCAACCGCAGCCCTCTGCGCGTGCGCTCCTAGAGTGCGGACAGATCCACCTGACGGAACTCAGTAATGCGGCAACCAATCCGCGGATATCAGCATGATCCACCGTCGACGTACTGACCGCAGCCCCGCACGCCTTCGTCTCTCTCGCAGACCATCCATGCGTTAATCGAAAAAACTCGCGCTCGTTGACAGCGAAAGTCATATCAACGCCGCAGTTCAGCGGCGGCACGCTGACCTACGTGCCTTGGCACTTTATCCACGCCGGAGAGTTCCTTCGCAAAAGTGGACACCCGTTGGTTAGTTGCACACGCTCTCGAATTCCACCGGCGACCGGTACCCGAGCGCCGAGTGTAGTCTCACGCGATTGTAGAACTCCACGTACGAACGCAGCGCCTCTCGCAGTTCGCGGTCGCTGCTGAAGTCCTGGCGGTGATACATGTCGGACTTCATCGACTTGAACCACGATTCCATGTGCGCGTTGTCGTTCATCCGCCGCGGCCGATTCATGCTTTGCACAAGGCGGGAGCGCTGCAGCTGTCGTTTGATGACGTCGGCGAGGTTCTCGACACCTCGATCGGTGTGGAAGATCGTGCCGGCTTGCGGCCGACGTCGACGCAGCGCGTGGCTCAGTGCTCGACGCACGAGCTGCGCCGTCTTCTCGATTCCCAATGCCCAGCCGAGCAGTCGACGCGAGTACCGATCCATCACCGTGGCCAGATACCGCCACGCTCCGTTGACCTTCAGGTACGTCACATCGGCCACCCACACTTGGTCGGGCCGCGTCACGGTGAGCTCGCTCACTCGGTTGCCGACGCTCGCGAAGAACCGACCCAGCCCCGGCAACCGTCGATACAGTGTCGCCGAGCACGCGCGCACGCCGTTCTCTCGCATCAGCCGCTCCACACGCCGCCGGCCCACGGACTCACCCCGTCGTTGCAGCGCTTCGTGCACTCGCGGACTTCCATACGTCTCTCGGCTCTGGGCGTGAGTGTCGCGGATCTCCCTCAGCAACCGCTCGTCGTCCGCAGCGCGTCGGCACTTCGGCCGCGCCCGCCAGGCGTAGAAACCGCTCGCGCTCACCTCGTACAGCCCGCACATCATTCGGATCGGGAACGCTTCGCGATGGGCTTCGATGAACTCGAAGATCTCGCCTTTCTCGCCGAAGTGAACTCGATGGCTTTTTTTAAAATCTCGTGCTCGAGCTTCAGCCGCTCGTACTTCTTCTTCATGTCGCGCAGCGACTTCAGCTCCGCAGCCACTTCCGCGTCCACCGGCACACTCTTGCTCACAATCCGCCCCTCGCGCACTTGCTTGCGCCAACGAGACAGCATGAACGGATGGATGTAAAGAGACTCCGCTACGTCCTGCACCGCAACGCCCGGCAGCTCGCTCAACCTCACCGCCGTCGCTTTGAATCGATCGCTGTACTTGTTCGTCGTCCTCGGTCCTGGTCTTGGCATCTCACACTCCTGAACTGTTAGTTCAGGGTGTCCACTTAACCGTAGGAACTATCCCGTCCGCTGCAACTGCTTGTTAGGCGGCTGGCGTAAAGCTCAACGGAATTCTTCGCCTCAGAACGACTGCGGATGCATGAGACAGCCGCGATGTTCGAGGACACTACTTCGCGGATCCGCTGGAACGAACGAAACGTATTGGCGATCCTGAAGCCACTTCGGCCACGAATCGTGCTAAACGTACCGACGTTACCATCGACAAGCCTGACGCGAGACAGTTCGCCGAGCCAACGCGAGTCCGCGACGAATCCACCGAACATCCCGCTCAAGCAGTCGCGGCCCAAGTCCGCTGTAGAGCACCCGGACGCGACCAGCCACGTGCTCGCGGCAAGCTGCCACTCGGACGAGACCACGGCTCGACAACAACGACGCGGAAAGCGACGCGCACCGTTGATATGGAGCGACCGTCCACTCCGCCAGACTCATACGCGCAGATGACTGCAGGGTTGACGTAGCCGCATAACAATAATTAGACGGCGCATCGCCGCAAATGAAATGCGGCGAAAGTGTCCGTATAACGTGAATTCGTCTCGCATAGGTGATTGTTCCAATAGAACACGCACGGAATTAGGCGTCAATTAGCACGCCGGAGTTATACGGCGTCGCGTCTTACCAGTCGTAGCCGCGTATGAACTCCGCAGCCGGCCGCCCGAGCCACTGCGTGATCCGCATGACGCGCGGAAACCCGATTGCCGGCCCGGTCGCAAGATTCGTGAGCATGCCCTCCTTGAATCCCGGCAGCTCGCCCGCGACCTGTCTCCAGGTGAGCCCGCGCTCGCGCCGCGCCTCGTCTAGCGCCGCGTGTAGTCCTTTGGTGTCGAAGCGCAGGATCCGCTGCGGGCCGACATCAGGCAGCGCTTCCGCGGAAGCGTCGACGCCCGTCGGCGGCGGGCGGCCTTTCAGGAAGCTCTCCGGCGAGCGCCCGAGCCAGCGCAACACCTGCAGCACGACCGCGCTCGTGACGGACGCCTTGCCGCCCATGCCACGGATCGTCGAGAGGCTGGTCGGAATCGACGGAACGAACTTGAACGGCGCGTTCAACTCGGCGACGAGGTCGGTCCAGCTCAAGCCGCGAGTCGCGCGCGCGTCGTCGAGCGCCGCGCAGAGCGCCGCCCATGTCGAACTCGTGGAGTCGCCGAGTCACGCGGGCGCCGAGGGCTGAACGCGTGCTACTCGACCGTCACCGACTTCGCGAGATTGCGCGGCTGATCGACGTCCGTGCCCTTGAGCACCGCGACGTGATACGCGAGCAGTTGGAGCGGAACGGTGTAGACGATCGGCGCGATGAGCCGGTCGCAATGCGGCATCGGTATCACCTTCACGCCGGGCTCGGCCTCGAGCCCCGTCTCGCGATCCGCGAACACGTAGAGCTGGCCGCCGCGCGCGCGCACGACCTGCATGTTCGACTTGAGCTTGTCGAGCAGATCGTTGTTCGGCGCGACGACGATCACCGGCATCTCCTCGTCGATCAACGCGAGCGGCCCGTGCTTGAGCTCGCCCGCGGCATAGGCTTCCGCGTGGATGTACGAGATCTCCTTGAGCTTCAGCGCGCCTTCCATCGCGATCGGCCACATCGGTCCTCGCCCCAAGAACAGCGTGTGCTGCTTCTCGGCGAAATCCTCGGCGAGCAGCTGGAGCATGTCGTTCATCTGTAGCACTTGCTCGACCGCGGCCGCGGCATGATAGAGATGAGCGATGAGCTCGGTCTCGCGCTTCGCGGTGAGCGCGCGATGCCGACCGAGCATCAGCGTCACGAGCAGCAGCGACAGCAGCTGCGTCGTGAACGCCTTCGTGCTCGCGACGCCGATCTCCGGCCCCGCTTGCGTCATCATCACGAGGTCGGACTCGCGCACCATCGAGCTGTGCGCGCTGTTGCAGATCGTGAGCGAGCCGACGTAGCCCGCCTTCTTCGCCATGCGTAGCGCTTCGAGCGTGTCCGCGGTCTCGCCCGACTGCGACAGCGTGATGAACAACGTGCCGGGCGGAACGACGACGCTGCGATAGCGGTATTCGCTCGCGATCTCGACCTGGCACGGCAGCCCCGCGAGCGACTCGAGCCAATACCTTCCGACGCTGCCCGCGTGGTAGCTCGTGCCGCACGCGACGATATGCACGTGCTCGACTTTCGGCAGCAGCTCGGCCGCGCGGGGCCCGAGGGACTCGGGCAGCACGCGGCGGTTCACGACGCGGCCGTAGAGCGTGTCGGCGAGCGCGCTCGGCTGATCGAAGATCTCCTTGAGCATGAAATGGCGGTACGGACCCTTGTCCGCGTTGTCCGCAGTCCATTGCGTCTCGTGCACTTGGCGCGCGACGGGGTTGCCGTGGCCGTCGAAGATCCGCACGGTGTCGCGCATGATCTCCGCGATGTCGCCCTGCTCGAGGTAGATGAACCGCTGCGTGACGGGCAAGAGCGCCGGCACGCCGCTCGCGACGAAGTTCTCGCCGATCCCGAGCCCGATCACGAGCGGGCTCGCGATCCGCGTGACGACGATGCGGTCGGGATCCTGCGCGTCGAACACGAGCAGCGCGTACGCGCCGACGAAGCGCTGCACCGCGAGGCGCACGGCTTCGAGCAGGTCGTTGCCCTGCTTCAGAGTACTCGTGGACGAGATGCGCCGCGACCTCGGTGTCGGTCTCGGACTTGAACTCGTAGCCCTTCGCGATCAGCTCGGCCTTGATCGGCTCGTAGTTCTCGATGATGCCGTTGTGGATCACCGCGACGCGATCGCCGGAGAGATGCGGGTGCGCGTTCGCCTCCGTCACGCCGCCGTGCGTGGCCCAGCGCGTGTGCGCGACGCCGAGCTGGCCCGAGAGCGGCGCGTTCGCGAGCTTCTGCTCGAGCTGCGCGACCTTGCCGACCGTGCGCCGCAGACCGAGCTCATGGTTCGGCTGGAGAACCGCGACGCCTGCCGAGTCGTAGCCGCGATACTCGAGCCGCTTCAGCCCTTCGATCAGCACCGGCACGATGTTGCGCTCGGCGATCGCACCCACAATTCCGCACATATCCTTGTCGCCTCTGTCCTGCGTGTACTCGCGTCGAGCTCGCGTGCGCCGCGCGCTACTTGGGTTTCTTCTTCGGGCGCTGCCAGCCCGTAACGGTGGTCTGCTTCGAGCGCTCGAGCGTGAGCTCGCCCGGCGGCGCGTCCTTCGTGATCGTCGAGCCCGCTCCGATCGTCGCGTCGGCGCCGACCGTGACCGGCGCGACGAGCATGGTGCCCGAGCCGATGAAGGCGCGGTCGCCGATGGTCGTCTTGTGCTTGTTCGCGCCGTCGTAGTTGCACGTGATCGTGCCCGCGCCGACGTTCGCGTTCCGGCCGATCTCCGTATCGCCGATGTAGCTCAAGTGATTGACCTTGCTGCCTTCGGCGATCGTGCTCTTCTTCACCTCGACGAAGTTGCCGACCTTCACGTCGTTCACGAGGTTCGCGCCGGGCCGGAGGCGTGCGAACGGACCGATCTCGCAGTCGGGCCCTGCCAGCGCGTCCGTGATCACGCTGTGCGGATGCACGACCGTGCCCGCGCCGAGCTTGCTATTAGCGATTACGCAGTACGGCTCGATCCGCACGCGGTCCCCGAGCTCGCACACGCCCTCGAACACCGCGCCAACGTCGATGAACACGTCGCGCCCGACGCTGAGCTCGCCGCGCACGTCGACGCGCTCCGGATCGGCGAACGTGACGCCGCGGCTCATCAGGTCTTGCGCGATCCGACGCTGCAACGTCCGCTCCGCAATCGCGAGCTGAGCGCGGTCGTTGATGCCGAGCACCTCGGTCGGCGATGCGATCACGGTGCCTTGGACTTTCGTGCCGCCCTCGACCGCGCGCGCGATCACGTCGGTCAGGTAGTACTCGCCCTGCGCGTTGTCGTTGTCGAGCTTCGCGAGGAAGCCGCGGAGCGCTCGCGCGCCGAACGCCATGAGACCGGTGTTGACCTCGTTCACGCGCCGCTCGTCGTCAGTCGCGTCCTTGTCCTCGACGATGCGCTCGACCTCGCCGCGCTCGTCGCGAATCACGCGGCCGTAGCCGGTCGGGTCGTCGACGACCGCGGTCAAGAGCGCGAGGTCGCCATCGGCCGAGTCCTTGACCAGGCGCTGCAGCGTGCGCGTGCTCACGAGCGGCACGTCGCCGAGCGCGACGACCACCTGATGGTCGTCCGGGATCGACGGCAGCGCCTGGAGCACGGCGTGGCCCGTGCCGAGCTGCTGGGATTGCAGCACCCACTTGAGGTCGGACTGCTGGCCCGCGAACGCGGCCTTCACCGCGTCGCCGCCGTGGCCGTAGACGACGTGAATCGCGGCCGGCTCGAGCGCGCGCGCGGCGGCGAGCACATGGGCGAGGAGGGGCCGGCCTGCGAGCGGCTGCAGCACCTTGGGCAGATCGGAATGCATCCGCTTGCCTTGGCCTGCGGCGAGAATCACGACACTGACCGGCACTCGATCGAACCTCGAAGGCTTTGGGGAACGACGAATCATAACGCGCGGCGGCGCCCGGGGCGTGCTCACTGCGTCACGCTAGGCCGGCCCACTCGCGGCTCGGGCGTTCGCGGCGCTTGAATTTGCGCCACATTGCGGGCGCTACAATCCGCGCCATGCAAGCGAAGGCTATCGCGGCTCTTGCGCTCGGCCTCGGCGTTTCCGGCGCCGGATTGGCCGCAACGTCGCCGGACGTCGTGACGCTGTCGGTCGTCGCGACCACCGACCTGCACGGCAACCTCGCGCCGCGCGACGGGCGCGGCGGGCTCGCCGCGTTCGGCGGTTACGTGCGCAACCTGCGCGCGGCGCGCGCCGACGACGGAGGCGCGTTGCTCCTCGTCGACTCGGGCGATACGTTTCAAGGCGGCATCGAGTCGGACCTGAGCGAAGGCGCCGTCATCGTCGATGCGTACGCGGCGCTAGGCTACGCCGCGGCCACGATCGGCAATCACGAGTTCGACTTCGGCGCCGCGGACGGCCCGGGCGCGCGCGAATCACCCGACGGCGATCCGCGCGGCGCGATCAAGGCGCTCGCAGCGCGCGCGCCATTCCCGTTTCTCGCGGCGAACTTGATCGACGACACGACCGGCAAGCGCGTCGCTTGGCCGAACGTGCACGCGTCGACGCTCGTCAACGCCGCGGGCGTGAAGGTGGGGATCGTCGGCGTCATGTCGATCGATGCGCTGCGCGCGACGCTGCGTGCGAACGTGCAGGGTCTGCACGTCGCGCCACTCGGCGAAACGGTTGCGGCCGAGGCGGCGGCGCTGCGCGCGCGCGGCGCGCAAGTCGTGATCCTCGCCGCGCACGCGGGCGGCGCGTGCTCGGAGCTCGCGACGCCGCACGATCTCGCGTCGTGCGATCCGGACGCGGAGATCTTCGCGCTCGCGAAGAGCTTGCCGCGCGGGCTCGTCGACGTGATCGCGGCCGGCCACACCCATCAAGCCGTCGCGCACGAAGTCGCCGGCATCGCGATCGTCGAGGCGTACGCGCTCGGCCGCGCGTTCGGCCGCGTCGACGTCGCGTTCGATCGGCGGTCGGGCAAGGTGGTGCAGTCGACGATCTTCCCGCCGCGCGACATCTGCGTGCCGCAGGCCGAGCACACCGGCTGCGACGGGCCCGGTATCTCGAGTGCGGCCGCTGAGACGTACGAGGGCCGCGCGGTCACGCCCGACCCCGCGATCGAGGCCGCGATGGCGCCCGCGCTCGCGCGCGTCCACGCGCTTCAGGCCACCCTACTCGGCGTCGTGCTCGACACGCCGATCCCGCGCGCAGGCGGCGCCCGATTCGCCGCTCGGCAACCTATTCGCCGACGCGCAGCGCGAGCGCTTAGGCGCCGACGTCGCGATCAACAACAACGTGCGCGGCGGGCTCCGGGCCGATCTGCCGGCCGGCGCGCTGACGTTCGGCCGCCTCTACGACGTCTTTCCGTTCGACAACCGGCTGCTCACGATCACGATCACGGGCGCGGAGCTGCGAGCCGTGCTCGCCGACGAAGTACGCCGCAACCGCCGCGGCGCGCTCGCGCTCTCGGGCGTCGCGGCGCGCGTCGCGTGCACCGCTCTGGGCGAGCTCGACGTCGAGGTCGTGCGCGCGAACGGCGCGCCGCTCGGCGCGGACGAGCGCGTCACGGTCGCGGCAAGCGACCAGCTCGTGCTCGGACCCGTGTTCGCATCGGTCCCGTCGGCGGCGCATGCGATGACGGCCGGCGCGCCGCTGTTGCGGCAGACGGTCGAGGATTGGTTCCGCGAGCGCGGTGGGCACTTGGCCGCGAGCGACTTTGCGCGCGCGGATCGCCCGCGCTGGCAGTTCGCGGCCGACGATCTCGCGGCCTGCGTGCCGCCCTAGCGAGTCGCTCGCGCGGAACCGAGTGCTCTCGCGCGGCGCGTGCCGCGCGGCGGATCGGGCTCGAGCCGAAGCCAACCGGCACGCAGCCATTCGAGCAGCAGCGCCTTTGCCGCCGAGCTCGCGGCGGCGACAGCACGAGCATCGAGCCTCCGCCGATCGGCGAGGTGGCGCAGCGGAGCCGCGTCCTTGCGCGCGACGCGGCGGCTTACGCCGTTCACGAACACGTGCTCGTCGTCGTAGAGCATCGCGGTGCGCCGGTCGAGCGAGACACCTGCGCTCCGCCAGCGCCGCGGCCGCGCGTCGAAGCGTACGTTCGGCTTCGGTCTAGTGAGCGCCTCGCCGAGCGCGCTCTCGAGCTCGCGCTCGCTCGCGACGAGCGTCGCGCGCGGCGCCGACCGCGAACGCGAGAAGCGGCGCCGGAATCCTTGCCGGCGTGCGCGTCGCGCCCTGCTTCGGGTCCGCGTAAAGCGGCCCGTCACCGCCCGCGGCGCCGTCGAGCAAGCGCTCGACGAGGTCGATGCCGAGATCGGTGCGGCGGGGGGCGCGAAAGCCGATCGAATAGGTCATGCAGTCGCCGCCCGCTGCCGCGCCGTCGTGCGCCCAGCCCGGCGGTAGATAAAGCATGTCTCCGGCGTCGAGAAGATGCTCCTGCTCGGGCGCAAAGCGGCGCAGGACCTTGAGCGGCGCAGCGCGGCGCAGCGCGGAGTCGAAGCGCCGCGCGATTCGCCAGCGGCGGCGTCCGTGCGCCTGGAGCAGGAACACGTCGTAGCTGTCGACATGCGGTCCGACGCCGCCGCCATCGCTCGCGAAAGACACCATCACGTCGTCGAGACGCGCGTCGGGCACGAACCGGAACTCGTCGAGCAGCTCGCGCGCGCTTTCCTCGTGCAAGTCGACGCCTTGCACGAGCAGAGTCCAGCGCGGCTGTGTGCGCGGCGGCAGCGCTCCGCGAGGAAACGGTCCGTGCATGAGGGTCCATCCGCCGCCCTCGGTTCGCGAGACGAGCCGCGACTCGACGTCGGCCGCGCGCGCGAGCGCGAACAACCCCTCTCGCGACAGGAACGGGAACGGGCCGGCGACCGCACCGCGAATCAGGAGCGGACGCTTCTGCCAGTGCCGGCGCATGAATTCGGCCGGCGTGAGGCCGCCGAGCAGCGCCAGAGGCCGGTGCGGACGCGGGGAGGTCGACATGGGCCGCGATTGTGCGCGAAAGCTAAGGGAGCGCGCACTCGCTGCGCTCGACGGTGTGCATTCGCCGCGACTGTTGTATCGTTTCTGGAACGATCCGGGCCACTGCGCGGCGGCCAGGCGCGCGAAGACTGAGATCCAAGCAGAATCGCGCAGAGGGGAGATTCCGAACATGAAACGCATGATCGCTGCGGCAGCGCTGCTGCTCTCGGCGGTGGCCGTCTCGGTCGCCGCAGACAATCTCCAAGGTGACCTTCGTCGGCCACGACCAGGTCGCAAAGCCCGGCACGCTCGTGACGGCGCCGAACCTGTCGATCTTGATGGCGCACCGCGACGCGCCCGGCATGGTCGAGATCCACGACAAAGAGACCGACACGATCTACGTGCTCGGCGGCTCCGCGACGTTCGTGACCGGCGGCACGATGATCGGCGGCAGCGTGACGGCGCCCGGCCAGCAGCGCGGCACCGACATCCAAGGCGGCGACGCAGCACCCGCTCGTCAAGGGCGACGTGATCGTGATCCCAGCCGGCGTGCCGCATTGGTTCAAAGAGGTGCGCGGCTCGATCGACTATTACGTCGTGAAGGTCATCGCGCCGTAACGACCGCGGCGGCTCGTCTTCGGCGATCGACGGCTTTAACCACGCAGCGATTCATTCGCGACAAGAGATAAGAAAGGGGGAACGACATGGCTGGGATTACGAGACGCGGTCTCATCAAGGCATCCGGCGCGCTCGCGCGTGGCGCCGGCGCTCGCGGCCGTCACGGCGCACGCTCAACCGCCGACGCCGCGGCCGCCGCCGGACATCGGCAAGCTGCGCGCCGAGAAAGACATCGTGTTCGGCAAGGGCGGCGACAAGGATCTCGCTGCTCGACGTCTACCGTCCACCCGAGGGCGTCACGTCGAAGCGCATCGCGATCGTGCATCTCTTCGGCGGCGGCTTCTTCGTCGGCAACAAGAACGCCGGCTACATCATCAACGACGCGAAGGCGCTCGGCGCCCGAGGCTACACGAACGTCTCGGCGAACTATCGCCTGCAGCAGCAGGCGCACTGGCCCGCGCAGCTCCACGACGTGAAGGCCGCGATCCGCTGGACGCGCGCGAACGCCGCGAAGCTCGGCATCGACGACAACAAGATCGTCGTCGCCGGCTACTCGGCCGGCGGCATGCTCGCGCTGATGGCCGCCGGCACGAACGGCAAGCCGGAGTTCGAGGGTGACGGCGGCACGCCGGGCGTCAGCTCGAACGTCGATGCGTGCATCGGCGTGTATCCGCTCGCGAGCGCGCAGACGGCGCGGGGGCTGTTCGCGGAGGGCCAGGCGACGCCCGAGAACATCGCCGCGGCGTCGCCGACGACCTACATCAGCGCGAGCTTCGCGCCGACGATCTTCGTGCACGGCACCGACGGACAGACGGTCCCGATCGCACTCGAGCGTCGACTTCTTCACCAAGCTGCACGCCGCCGGCGTGCCGACCGCGCTGACCGCGATCCAGGGCGCCGATCACGCGTTCGACAACGGCGCGCTCGACGCCGTCGAGACGATGGCGCAGTCGATCGACCTGTTCCTCGACCGGCTGCTCGTGAATCCGAAGCCGTATCCGGCGTTCGGTGCGCCGGGCGGCGGCAGGCCCGGCGGCGGACGCCCCGGCGGCCCGCCAGGCGGGCCCGGGCCGAGCGGCGGCGCGGGCGCGCGCCCGAACGGCCGGCGGCAACTAGCACACCTCGGCCTCGAAGCCTCGCTCGGCCGCGTGCCGAGCGCGTGAACCCTCGCACGGGGGCACGGGAACTCACCCCCACACTTCGCTCGGAGAGGGTTTCCGTTGCTTTCCGTGCTCGTGGCCCATTCGTACTTCCTCCGCTTCGACGAGAAGCAACGCCGGCGCGCAAAGCCGTATCCGCCGCTCGCGACGCTGCAGGTCGCCGCGCTACTGCGTGAGGCCGAGCATCGCGTCGCGCTGTTCGACGCGATGCTCGCGGACAGCGTCCTCGACTACGACGCGGTCCTCGCCGACACGCGGCCGCAGCTCGTGGTGTTCTACGAGGACAACTACAACTTCCTGAGCAAGATGTGCCTCGGCAAGATGCGCCGGGCCTGCTGCGAGATGATCGCGAGCGCGAAGCGCTCCGGCGCGCGCGTGATCGCCGCGGGCTCGGACGCGTCGGACGCGCCGGGCGACTATCTGCGCGCCGGCGCCGACGTGGTGTTGCGCGGCGAGGGTCTGCCGGCGCTCGTCGCGCTCGTGAGTCGCCTCGACGCCGATCCATCGCTCACGACGGAGCAACTCACGGCCGGCCTCCCGGCCGTCGTCGTAGCGGGTGCTGCAGTGGCTCAATCGGGCCGCGGCCCACCCCTGCCGATACCCGAGCTGCCGCCTCCCGCGTGGGACTTGGTGGACGTCGAGCGCTACCGCTCGGTTTGGCGGGAGGCACACGGCTTCTTCAGCCTCAACATGGCCGCTTCGCGAGGCTGCTCGTTTCGCTGCGACTGGTGCGCGAAGCCGATCTGGGGCAACCGCTACTTGCAGCGCAGCGCGACCGAGACGGCCGAGGAGATGCTGCTGGTCAAGCGCCGCTACGCGCCGGACCACATCTGGTTTGCGGACGACATCTTCGGCTTCCGCCCCGATTGGGTCACGGCGTTCGGCGCCGCGCTCGGTGCCGGCGGCGGGGGCGTGCCGTTCACGATCCAGCTGCGCGCCGATCTCGTGAGTGAGCGCATGGCGCAGGCGCTGCGAGGCGCGGGCTGCCGCGAGGTTTGGATCGGCGCCGAAAGCGGGAGCCAGAAGGTCCTCGATGCGATGAACAAGGGCACGCGCGTGGCGGAGATCATCACGGCGCGCAACACGTTGCGTGCGGAAGGCATCCGCGTCGGCTTCTTCCTCCAGCTCGGCTACTTGGGCGAGGAGCTCGACGACATACTCGCGACGCGTGATCTCGTCGCTCGTGCGGAGCCCGACGACGTCGGGATCAGCGTCGCGTATCCGCTGCCCGGTACCAAGTTCTACGAGCTCGTCAAAGGGCAGCTCGGCGAGAAGCGGCATTGGCAGGACAGCGACGACCTCGACATGATGTTCTTCGGAACGTATCGCACCGAGTTCTACCGGCTCGTGCGTGATCTCTTGCACGACCACGTGTCGAATGGCCTGTCCGTGTCGTTGCAACGCCGCTGGAACGATCTCGTGATGGGCGAGGCTCAGTTTCGGCGCATCGAGCCGAGGGGCTCGCGCGAGGCGTCGATCGCTTGAACGCGCCGCTGCCCGAGCTGCCGCCTTACAGGACGCTCGCCGCGGCCCTACGCAAGACGACCGAGGTGCTCGCTCGGGAGGTCGTACGCCCTTCCGAGTCCGCGCCGGATTGGAACGAGATCGAATGGGCGATCGCTCGGTCCGTGGCCGCGATGCAGGGCATTACCATGCTGCTCGCCAACCGCCTGCGCTGGCGAGGACCGCCCGCGTGGGAGGCATTCCTAACGCAACAGCGCGAGCAGTCGCTGCTGCGCGAAACGCGGCTCGGCGATTTGCTCGCACGGATCGACTCAGCCGCTCGCGACGCAGGGATCGGCTGCGTTGCGCTCAAGGGCGCAGCGTTGCGGTCGCTCGGGCTCTATGCCCCGGGTGAACGGCCGAGCGGCGACGTCGATTTGCTCGTGCGCAAGTCCGACGCGGCGGCCGTGGGAGCGGTCCTTCGTAGCTTCGACTACACGCTGCTAGAGGACGTTCAGCGCCATACGAGCTACGTGCCGCGCAAGCTGACGACGCCGAACATCCTAGGCGAGCACGCGGATAACCCCATCGGCGTCGAAGTGCACACCGTGGTCTTCGAGGCCCTGCCGATCGAGGTGGTGGACATCACGTTGCTCTTGCAGCCGCCGCGCACAGAACCCGGCGTGAATCCCTATCCGAGCGTCACCGCACTGCTCTTGCACTTGCTGCTGCACGCGGCTGGCAACATGAAGTGCCATGCACTGCGGCACGTCCAACTGCACGACATCGCGCTGCTTCTCGACCGTCTCAGTGCCGCAGACTCGGACACGCTGCTCGAGGCCGCGAGAGCCGGCGGTCTCTGGTGGACATTCCCGCCGCTCGCAATGACGCTACGGTACTACGGCTGCCGCGTTCCACAGGCGCTGCTGCGCGACATTCGCCGCAGCTGCCCCGTCATCCTGCGTCGCGTGAGCGATCGGCAACGACTGACCGACGTATCTTGGTCGAACCCATGGATCAGCGCTGTCCCAGGAATCGCGTGGTCGCGCACGCCGATCGAGGCGCTGCGTTATGCCTGGAGCCGCGCGGTGCCGGACCGCGATACGCTCGAGGAGGTGCGAACGGCGCTAGAGATTCAACCCCAGCTGGGCGTCGTGCCTTGGTATCAGGTGTCACAGGGCAAACGCATCGTGCGCTGGCTGCTGTCGCGGCCACCGCGCGTGCATACGATCACGTCGGTCGCGGCGGCGCTGCGCGGTGCCGACAGTTAGGTCACCCTTTTGATCGTCGATACGCGGCGTCTGTTCTTGACCGTCGTGCGACCGCCGTTGCCGCCGCGGCCGCGGCGATTCCTCTCGCGACGCGCCCATGCACTCCGCAACTAGCGCAGGCGTCGTTGTCCGCGAAGAAGCCCGCGCGAGCACCGCCGCGCGCATCCCGTATCGCCCCGACATCGACGGCCTGCGCGCGATCAGCGTGCTCGCCGTGATCCTCTTTCACAGCGCGGTGCCTGGCTTCTCGGGCGGCTACGTCGGTGTCGACGTGTTCTTCGTGATCTCGGGCTATCTGATCACGCAGGTCTTGATGGTGTCTCGCGAGCGCGGCCTCGGGGGTCGGCTCCGCGAATTCTACGTGCGGCGTTGCCGGCGGATCCTGCCCGCGCTTCTCGTGATGTTGCTCGTGACCGTGCCGGTTGCCGGCTGGCTGTTTCTGCCTAGCGACTTGTCGCGCTTCGGCACCGTGCTCGGCGCGACGTCGGTGTTCGCGGGCAACGTGGTCGCGTGGCAGAACGGCGGCTACTTCGAAATACAGAATCCGTTCAATCCGTTGGCGCACCTCTGGTCGCTCGCGGTCGAAGAGCAGTTCTACATCGTCTTTCCGCTCTTTTTCTTAGCGAGCGGCAAGGCTCGGAGCGGCCGACAGCTCACGTTGATCGCGAGCTGCGCGCTCGCGTCTTTCGCGCTCTGCGTCTGGGCTTCGTATACCCACCCCCGCGCGAATTTCTTTCTCGCGCCGACACGGGCGTGGGAGCTTCTGCTCGGATCGCTCGTCGGGCTGGGCCTCGGGCGCTCGTTGAGCACGCATCCGCTGCGCGGCGTCGTCTCGACCGCAGCTCTGCTCGCGCTCCTGGGCTGCGTGATCGGCTACGACGACAGCCTCCCGTATCCAGGACTCTATACGCTCGTTCCATGCGGGAGCGCTGCGTTGCTGCTCGCGGCGGGCGGCGGCGCGCGCCGCTCGAACGTCGGCCGATGGCTGAGCACGCCCGCGCTCGTGTTCGTCGGCCTGATCTCCTATTCACTGTATCTTTGGCACCTCCCGGTCTTGGCGTTCGCGGCGTACTACAACATCGTGCCGATGGAGCCGCGGTACATCGGCGTGTTGCTCGCGTCGATCTTCCTGCTCGCGACGGCCACGTGGCGCTACGTCGAAGCGCCGCTACGCGGCCGCACCGTGCTCGGGTCGGACGCCCGGTTCTTGGCGACCGCCGGCGCGACGACGCTCGCCGTCGCATCGCTCGGCGTGTTCTTTTGGCAGAGCGGCGGCCTCGCGGGACGCCCGAACGCGGACGCCGCCAAATTGATCGGCACCACGGTCGAGCGCTTGCGGTCGGACGCGGTCGCCTGCGCGCGCCTCACGCCGCGCGATGTCGCGAGCGGCTCGCTGTGCACGTTCGGACCGGTCTCCGGCGCGGGCGCGGATGTCTTGGTCTGGGGCGATAGTCATGCGATCGCGCTATTGCCTGCCTACGAGCGGATCGCGACGGCGCGCAACGTTCGCCTTCACGCGGCGGTTCGCTCGGCCTGCCGGCCTCTGCTCCCGGCGCCGATCACAAATGGCAAGCCCGCGCGGTCTGTCTGCGGCGACTTCAACACAGCGGTTGTCGAAGCGATCGACAAGATCGAGCCCGCGCTCGTGATCTTGAACGCGTTTTGGATGTATCCCGACGGCGCGATCGACGCTGCGCGCGACGTCGGCGCCAAGGGCGATGCGCACGCTTTCACAGCCGCTCTCGACGCGACGCTGCGGGCGATCGGCGCGCGGCGGAAGGTCTGCGTGGTCGGCGACGTGCCCGAGCTGAAGTACCAGATGCCCTATGCGTACGTGATGGCCCGCAGACGCGGCATCGACCCCGGGTTCATCGCGTTGCCATCCGAAGAAGCGGACCGTCAGCTCGGCCGCGTGAACGCCTATTTCGAGGAGCTGCGGCAGCGCGGCGCCTTGGTGTTCGTGGATTTGAAGAAAGCGCTTTGCACAGGATCCACGTGCGCGCTGCTCAGTGCCGACGGCCGAAGCCTATATCGCGACACCAACCATCTATCGGTCGCCGGGGCCGAGTTTCTCCGGCCGGCCGTCGAGTCGTGCTTCGATGGCATCGAATGAACGCGCCAATGACACGAGATTGGATCGGTATGGAGGCGGCGATCGCTGCGAGGCTGCCCGAAGCCGGCGGCCCGTCCGCGCGGCCCGAGCTGCTCGCGCGGCTTGCCGACTACTCGAGCACAGCGGTGCGCGACGCGCGCGAGCTCGGCGCGGTCCTGCCGAGCGCGGACGAATGCGAATTGGCGCTCGAGTGGCTGCTCCGCCCCGTGTTCATCTGCGGACATCAACGCAGCGGCACCACGCTGCTGCAAAACCTGCTCGACGGCCATCCGCAGCTCTTGCTGTTGCCGAGCGAAGGAACGTATTTCACGTCGTTCGCGTACGTCGCGCGCGGCGCGCCGTCCGAGCTCGCAATGGATCGGTTCGCCTCGGAGTGGATCGCGCGCCTCGTCGATCCGAATTTCGAGCCGCACTTCCGGCTGGGCAAGAGTGACTCGAGCCGCAGTCCTGCCGTCGATTTCGCGCGCGCTCTTTTCGGCTGGCATGCGGCGCTGCGCACGCGCGTCGAGCCGAGGCTCGCGCCGCTGCTCGCCGTCGCCGCCGCATTCAAGACGACGGCGACGCCGCAGGGCGCGCCCTCGAGCTGGGTCGAGAAGACACCGCAGAACGAACGCTTCGTGGCCCGATTCGCGCCGCTCGAGCGCGCTCGCTTCATCCAGCTGGTCCGCGATCCGCGCGCGACGTTCGCGTCGCTTGCGCAGATCTACCGCTCGGTCGATATCGAAGCCTTCGATGCCGCCGAGCATGCGCGCGCGATCGGCCGCTCGCTGCGCCTCGCGAGCGTGAATGCGCACCGGCTCGCCGATCGCTATCTCGTGGTGCGCTACGAGGACTTGATCGCGAGCCCCGCCGCCGAGATCGAGCGTGTGCGGCGATTTCTCGAGATCCCGCCCGATCCGACACTGCTCGTGCCGACTGCCGGCGGCCATGCCGTGCGCGCGAACTCTTCGTTCGGCGCGGGCGACGCCGGTGCGATCGAGCGGGCCTCGATCGCCGCCCGTCTTGTCTCCCGAGCAGCTCGCGCTGCTCGGCGCGCATGCGAGCAGCGCGGCACACAGCCCTCGGCTACGACCTGCCGCCGGTGAGGATGCGCTGGACTCTGCTCGTTCGCGACTGGGCCCGTCATGCGCTGCGTCGCTCGCGCGCGGCGTTGCGCGCCGTCGTCGGCCGTAGCCGAACGCGCCGGTAGATCGCGTCGAAGCCACGGGCCGTGTGCGTCGGCGTCCTCGAGCGCGGCGTTGCGCTGCGCCGCCGCCGCGATCGAGAGCCGCAAGTCCTCGTCGTCGAGCAACGCTGCGATCGCGGCCTCGAGCGCGGCCGGCTCGCCGCACGGCACCGCGAGCGCGGCGTCGGGGCTCCACTCCGCGAGATGTCCCACCGCCGTGCCGACGGTCGGGACGCCGGCCACGGCGGCCTCGAGCAAGACCAACGGCCCGGCCTCGTGTCGAGAGCTGATCACCGCGACGTGCGCGGCTTCGACGATCGGCCGCGCCGCGCGTTGCGTCAGGAAGCCATGAAAGCGAATCGACCGCGCTAGCCCAAGCTCCTCGGCGAGCGCCTGTATCCGGCCGCCGAGCGTGTCTTCGCCGACGACGTCGAGCTCGAAGCTGCGACCGGCGTCCGCGAGGCGTCGCAGCGCGCGCAGCAACGTCGGCTGGTCCTTGACGTCGTTCAAGCTCGCGACGTGCACGAGCCGTGCGGGCTCGTCGCCGCGACGACGCACGGGCGCACGAATCGGCCAACGTGCGAGATCCACGCCGAGCGGCAGACGGTGCGCGCGGACGCCTCGCTCGGCAATCGAGTCCACGATCGGTTGACTCGCGCAGGTAACGACCGTCGCGCTGCGCAGCACCGCGCGTTCGCGAACACGACCGCGCCAACTGCAGCAGCCGCCGTAGCGGATGTCTTTGAGCGCCGCGAGCTCGCCGCCCGCGACGTGGACGACGCTCGGAACGCGTAGGAACGCGCCGACTCCGACCGCGAGCGCGCCGTGCCGCCCGGCCCAGAACGACTGGATCACGTCGAACGGCCGCGTGCGATGCTCGCGAACGATCGCGTTCGCCGCGCGCCAAGCGGTGCGCGGCAGCCCGAGGTTGTGGACACGCGCGCCCTCGAGGCATCCACGAGCTCGGCTCGTCGTCTTGATGGGTCGCGAACACGTGCAGCTCGTGCAGCATCGACAGGCGGCGGAGCAGCGCGAGCAAGGCCGGGATCACGCGCCGCTCGCCGGAACGATCCACGCCGCCCGGGACGACGAGCGCGATCTTCATGCGGATGCGCTCAGCTCTGCGTGCTCCGACGGACGGAGCAGGCGGACGACGCCGCCCGCGCTCGAGCTCGTAGAGCTCGTCGCAGCTCTTGAGCGACGTCGAGCGATGCGAGATCAGCACGACGGTGCACCGGCCGCGGAGCTCGCGCAGCAACGAGACGATGTCGGTCTCGGCGGCGGCATCGAGCGCGCTCGTCGGCTCGTCGAGCACTAGCAGCGACGTGCGCCGGTACAACGCGCGCGCGATTCCGAGCCGCTGGCGTTGGCCGCCGCTCAAGCAGGCGCCGTTCTGGCCGACCGGCGTTTCGAGCCCTTGCGGCAGTGAGTCGACGTCGGCCTCGAGGCGTGCCGCGCGCAGCGCTTCGCGGACTCGCGCCTCGTCGATCGCCGCGCCGGAAGCAGCGAACGCGACGTTCTGCGCGACCGTGGCATCGAGCAGCACGACGTGCTGCGGCACGTGCGCGACCGACGCGAGCCAGAGGCTCCGGTTGCGCTCGTCGAGCGCCACGCCGTCGACTTCGATCTGCCCCGAATCCGGCACGAGCAATCCGAGCAGCAGATCGGCGAGCGTGGTCTTGCCGGAGCCGTTCGGGCCCGCGAAACCTACGAGCGTGCCCGCGCGAATCCGCAACGACACGTCGCTGACGCCGCCGTCCCTGTCCTCCGCGTGCCGGTACGACACGCCGCTCAAGCGGATCTCGCGCCGCGGCCGCGACGCCCAATCGCGCGCGTCGGCGGCGGGAGGCGTCGATCTCGCCCGCTGCCGCGCGGAGCGCAAATCGTCGGCGATGCGCTCGAAAGCCGGCGCATCCGAGCGAATGCGCGCGACGGCCGCGAACAGTTGCTGGATCGGCGGCAGCAGCCGATAGGCTGCGAGCCCGAGCAGCGCGAGATGCGTGATCCACTGACCCGGGGCCCGCCGCGCGATAGACCCACAGCGCCGCCGCGACGAGGCCGGCGGCCGTGACGCATTCGAGCGCGTATCTCGGACTGTTCGCGATGGCCGCCACTCGCGCCTGCGCGCCCGCGATCGTCGGCGGACTGCGCCGCGACGCTCGCGGCGAGCGCGTCCTGGGCGCCGAAGACGGTCACGTCTTTGATCGCTTCGAAGGACTCCGCGATGGTCGTCGCGCGCGCACGCCAGAGCCGCGCCATCGCGACGCCGTCGCGAATCAAACGGCGACGCACGACGGCGTAGATGACGGTGTAGCTCGCGCCGAGCGTGAGCGCCGCGCCGATCGCGACGATCGGATCGATCACGACGACGGCCGTCGCAATCAGCGCGATCGCGAATAGGCTCTGCACGAGCATGAGCCCGGACTGAATCACGCCGCCTACGGTGCGGGTCACGTCCTGCACCACTTGCGTCGCGAGCACGTCGCTGTTGCTGCGCCGGTGGAAAGCCACGCCGCGGCGCAGATACTCGTCGAACAAGAGCGCGTGGAACGAAGCGCCGACGCGGTTCGAGAACCGGCCGATCGCGAGCGTCGCGAGCAGGTTCACGAGGTTCGCAACCACGAGCACCGCGACGAAACCTACGCCGAGGCAGACGAGGAAGTCGTCGAACGGCGGCGAGCCTAGCGCGCGCCTCAGCCACGCGAGCAAACCGTTGCGCTCGACGATGGCGGGATCCGCGAGCGTCGCGAGGAGCGGCGCGATTCCCGCGACGCCCGCGACGGTGATAGCGCCGGCCGCTACCGACAACAGCACGGTTCGCGCGCAGTCACGCCGCTGCGCCGCGTCGAGCAAGACCCCAGACTCGGCGCGCGACCTCCGGCAAGGAAGCGGTGCGCTGCGTCATGCGAGCACGCCGTTCGCCGCGAATCGATAAATGCGCCGCGAGCTCGCGATACGCTGCAGCTAGCTTGCGGCCGAGCGCGGCGCTCGACAGGTGGTTCTCGAAATGCGCGCGGACCTTGGCACGATCACCGCGGCCGCGCGCCGCGGCGGCTGCTCGCAGCGCGCGCGCTAGCGCAGCCGAATCGCCCGGCGGCCAAAGCGCGCCGACCGCGCCGTCGGCCGTGAGCGACGCGCAGACGACGGGATGTCGGTCACGACCGGCGACAAGCCGGTCGCGAGCGCCTCGATCAGCGAAGTGTTGCCGCCTTCGCGATGGCTGCCGAGCACGAACAGGTCGGCCGCGCGCATGAGCATCTCTATCTGCTCGTGCGGCACGCGGCCGAGCAGAGTGCACGCGGCCGCGCAAGCGCCGGATCGCGCGCGATCCGTGCTTCGACGGCCGGCAGGAGCGGCGCCGATCCGAAGCAGCACCAAAGCGTGAGCCTCGGCAGATCGGCGACGGCGCGCGCGACGCCGTCGAGCACCGTGAGCGGGTCCTTGTTGCGGTCGAGATGGCCAACCCAGAGCACCGCGGGATCGCCGTGCAGCCCGGTCACCGCGCGCAGCGGCGCTCGCGTCGCCGGGCACGAACCGAGTCGTCGATTCCGGAATCTCGAACACGCGCACGTGCGGAGGCAACATGCCCGCGCGCGACGAACGGCTGCGATCTGTGCGCGCGCGCAGAACGACACGCCGTCGACCACGGCCGCCGCGCGCCTCCACGTCGCGCGGCGCCAGAAGCCGCGGCACGCGATCGGCATGGTCTTGGAGCAGGATCGGAACGTGCGGAATGAGCTCGCGCAGCGCGAGCACGTCGCGCGAGAAGCCGAGGCCGTGCACGTGCACGACGTCGGGCGCGAGCTCGCGTAACCGCGAGCGGAACGTCGGTGATCGCGCGAGCAAAGCCGCTCGGCGCGTCCGGCGCGATGAACGCGAAATCGACGCCGCGCCGCGAGACGTTGCCCTCGACGCATGCTCGCCTGCACGACGGTGACGCGCTCGCCCGCGGATGCCACCGCCGCGGCGATGTCCTCGAGCGTATACCAGTCTTGCAGGAGACGCTCCGGCGAGCGGCGCTGCCGATCGACGAAGAAGCTGATCTGCATCACGTGCACGACGATGCTCCGTCAGATGCTCGTCACGCGCGGATCGAGCAAGCTTGAGCAATCGCTGCGAGGCGTCGAGCTCCCACGGCCGGTCGTAGCGGCGCAGCGAGTACCGCCAACGCGCGAGAGTGCGCAAGCTCGCCTTGCCCCAGCGCGGCGTGCGCGTGTCCTGCACGGTCGGGAATCGGCAGCGGAGCACGGTGACGAAATCGCGGATCCTCTGCCGCAGGCGATCGGTGAGCCACGGCGCGTCGGCGTGGCACGCATAGTCCACCCAGCGGCGCTGCGTCCACTCCTCGGGCGTCTTCGGGAACTCGATCGGTTCGCCGTGCACGTCGAGCAGCGGCGCGAGCTTCAGGCGCTCGGCGTTCGGCACCGCGGCGGGCGGCAGCGGCGTGTGGACGTAGACGATGATCTCCGCGTCCGGATTCACGCGCTTGACCTGGCGGATGAAGTCGAAGGTGCGCTCCGTTTCGCCCTCGGGGTCCTCGGGCGGCGCGACCATGAACGAGAGCTCCGGTATCACGCCGTTGCGGCGGCACAGCTCGGCCGCCTCCAGCGTCTGCTCCGACCGGGTGCCCTTGCGAATCGACTTCAGGAGCCGGTCGTTGGGTGTCTCCGCGCCGATGTAGGCCATCCGTAGCCGGCTCTTGCGCACGAGCCGCCACGACTCCGCCGACAGATCGATCAGCGCGTCGCTGCGCGCGTAGCACCACCACGGCAGCTCGTGGCGCGCGAGCACCTCGAGCAGCGGCACCATCTCCGCTTCGCGGTCGAAGAAGTTGTGGTCGAAGAACTGGATCGAATCGGCGCCGATCTCGTGCTTCAGGATCTTGAGATCCCTGTCGAGCCGGTCGGCCGGCGGCAGCAGCGTCGCACCGTTGAACGTCGCCGCGACGCCGCAGAACGTGCAGCGAAACCGACAACCGAGCGCGGCCTGGTGAGCCGGCGGTGCGCTGCGCCGAGGAATGTGCGCGACGAGATAGGCGCGCGCGTCGCGCGAGCTCGTCGTAGCGCAGCGCGGGCGCGACGTGCGCGCGGTCGAGCGCGCGTGCGGGGTTGCTGACGACCACTCCGTCGCGTCGCCAGCTCAAGCCCTGGATCGCGCCGAGAGCGCGCTCGACCGTACTTGACCGTCGGCCGGCGAGCGCGTCGAGCAGCTCGTCGAAAGTGTCTTCGCCTTGACCGCGAATCACGAAGTCGACGTAGTCGCTGTTGAGCGCGACGTCCGGGTACAACGTCGGAAAATACCCGCCCCAGACGATCGGCACGTCGGGGCGCGCGCGCGCGCACGGCGCGCGACACCTCGATCGCGGTCGCGACTTGCGGGCCGCCCATCACGGTGACGCCGACGGCGTCGAACGCTCTCGTCGCTCACTGCCGTCGCACGCCGTGCGCACCGGCGTCGTGATCCATGTTGCCGTCGATCAGCGTCGCGTCGTAGCGGCTCGTCGAGAGCCGCTGCCATCGTCATGATCGAGAGCGGAAAGCGCACGTGCCGCCGCGACGTGATCCGCGGGTTGATTAGCAGCACTCGCCGCCGCGCTCCGGTGGCGTCATGCGCGCGGCTCCCGCGTCGCGCGCACGATCGTCAACGTCTCGTTGACGTACCGGCGCCGCGCGAAGACCTCCGAGGCGAAAACCGTTCGCGCGCAGCTCCGTTTCGAACAGCGCGCACGCGTCCCCGAACGACGACAGCAGCACGAACGCGGCGCCGCCCGGCGCGAGATGCTCGCCGAGGCCGACCGCGAAGCGCCGCGCGCCGTCCACCGAGCGCCAAGCCGCGTCGCGATGATCCTTCGGCGCGCCGAGCAGGAACGGCGGATTGAACAGCACGAGGTCGAAGCGCTCGCCCTCGAGCGGCGCGAACAGGTCGCCCTCGCGAACGTCGATCGCGCTCGTCGAGGTCGTTCAGCAGCGCGTTGAGCCGCGCGCAGCGCACGGCCGCGGGGCTCACGTCCACGGCCACGACGCGGTGCGCGCGGCGCGCCGCGGCGAGCGCGCAGACGCCCGAGCCCGTGCCCATGTCGAGCACCGCGGCGCCGGGCGCGATCGCCGCGCGTCGATCTGCGCGGCGAAAAACGCACCGGTGCGGAGCAGCTTCGGATTCGCGACGCCCGGCATCACGAGGATCGCAGATCGAGCACGCGCT
Source organism: uncultured Gammaproteobacteria bacterium (assembly GCA_963841645.1). Classification (GTDB taxonomy): domain Bacteria; phylum Pseudomonadota; class Gammaproteobacteria; order Steroidobacterales; family Rariloculaceae; genus FEN-1219. The sequence goes on from CAWJDS010000008.1 coordinate 188,045, forward strand.
CGAGCCTGAAAGTCGTCGTAGCGATGCTTGCCGAGCAGCTGGTAAGGACCGAGCAGCGCCCTGCCGGCGAGTGTGCCGAGCGTGCCGGGCCGGTCCTCGGCGAGCAGCGACGGAAACGATGCGTCAAGCATCGGCCGCGACCCTGTGCTGAACGTCTCGCGCGCGAGCGCCGCGGGATCACGCCACATCGAGCAGACGCAGCGCTCGCATTCGGGCCGCTCGGCCGCGCGGATCGCCGCGCGCAGGGCACGCATCGGCTCGCTCTCGAGCGCCTCGCCGAGATCGGGCGCGCGCGGCGCGAGCGCGGCCCTGGGATGAAGAAGCATGGCGCGACGCGTCCGTCCGCTCCGATGACGGCAGAGAACTCGGGCGCGTTGCAGCGCACGGCCGGGAATTGGCGCTGGCCGCAGAAGCGCGGCGAAGTAGTCGCGGATCCGGCGCAGCTTCGCGGGCGACTCGGCGATGAAGCCGGTGCGAAAATCCGCGGCGTGCTCGCGCTCGAGCTCGCGCGAGCAGACCGATCGAGCACGGGATGTCGTCGTCGCGCGAGCGCGAGCTCGGGCGGCGATGCCCGTCGCGCCGCGCGAACGCGTGGCCGTTGCTCACGTCGACGGCGAGGAACGACACGCTCGCGCGCGCCGAGCTCGCGCGCGAGCGTCACGAAGCGCACGCAGCTCGCGATAGTTCGCAGCGCTGCAGCGTGACGCGCAGGCCCGGCGGGCCGGCCCGCCGCCGCGACGGCGCGGATGCCTTCGCATGACCTTGTCGAACGCGTCGAGCCCGCGGATCGCAGCGTAGGTGTCGGCGCAGACGTGCCGTCGAGCGACACGGTGATCGAGTGAAACAGCTCCGCGGCCGCGCGCGCGTGCTTCGCGAGCGACAGCCCCGAGGTCAGCAGCCACAGGCCGAGCCCTTGCGGCTTTGAGCAACGTCGGCGATCTCGCGCCATTGCGGGATTGAGCAGCGGCTCGCCGCCCGACAAGCACGACGGCGCGCGTGCGCAGCTCCTCGAGCGCGGGCAGCAGGCCCCGCACGGACTCGAGCGTCATGTCCTTGACGCCGTGGCGCCAATAGTCGCAGGTTACGCAGCGCGAATTGCAGCGCTCGCTCAGATAAAGGGTCACGAGCGGCAAGGAGCGAGGCCCGGGCGATCGACGGCGGGTGTTCATGCGCAGCGCCTCGAGATCTAGCACCGGCCCTCGCAGACGGTCAGCGTCTGGAGGTGGTGGAAGTCCGCGCGTTCGAGGCAGTAGTCCGCCGAGCTCGGGTCGCAATTGCGGCGCAGACGGTCGCGGTCGTCGGTGCCGAGATAAGAGTCGAGCCGCTCGCCCCAAGTGCCCTCGAAGATCGCGTGCCGGAAGTAGTCGCGGTCTGCGTCCGAGAGCGGTTGGATGCGCTCGATCACATACGTGCTCGTGCGCAGTTTCCCAAAACCGGCGGCCCGCAGCATGGCGCCGATGCCGCGGATCGCGGCCGTGTCCGCGATCTTCAGGCCGTAGCGATCACGGTAATAGCGATGACACGCGAGTCGGACGGCATCATCGAGCGGCGCGTCCCACGCGAAGAACATCTCGGGCAGAAAACCGCTCTGCGCGACGACGACCCGTCCGTCGGCTCGTAGACACCGGCGCAGCGCGCGCAAGGCAGCCGACGCGTCGCCGAGGTGATTCAGCGTGTTGCAAGCCCAAATCAGGTCGAACACGCCCTGGTGGAACGCGAGGCTCATCGCGTCGCCCTGCACCAACCGGAGCGTCTGCTGACGGCGCGCGGAGCGCAGATGCGGCAGCGACAGGTCCAGGCCGACGACCTGCGCGCCCGGCCCCATTTCCTCGGCCAGCAACGCGGTCGTGAGCCCGGGACCGCAGCCGAGATCGAGCACGGTCCCCGCGGCGGGCAGCCTCAGGTCCGCAAAGGTCCGGCGCAGCTCCGGTGTCACGAAGCGGCCGAAGAGCTCGAGCTTCGTCGCATAGGAGCGATCCGGGGCGTCACCCAATAGGCGGCTGGTCGAGGCCAAGAGGCATTTCCCTCCGGAAATTCGGCGCGGTATTGCTACGTGCTTGTCCCGGCGCCGGCCCGTAAGGTTCAATTCTCGGGCTGCCCGCGGCAAGCCGCGCGAGGATCTAGCGGCGGTCCGGGGCTGTCGAATACCGAGTCCGTGAGAAGCGAGCGCCTATGCGAGACAAGCTGACCAAGGTTCTACCGTTAGCCGCGCTCTGCGCGGCGTTAGGCGTCGGCGGGGCGGCCATCGGCCAGGAAAAGGCGGGCGCCGGGAAGGAGGTCGCGGCAGAGGACGCCCCGGACGAGATCGTGGTGCTCGGGCGCATCAACCAGCTGCGCACCGAGGTCCAGCGCACCGAGGAGGCGTTCTACGATCGCTTCAACGAGATCAACGGCGACCACAAGTTCGACATTCATTGCCGGCTCGAGCCGCTGATCAACTCGCACATTCCGCGCCGCGTCTGCGCATCGAACGCCTGGCACGACATCGATGCGAGGATCGGCGCCGCGTCGCTGCGCGAGTACGCGCGGCGAGCTCGGCAGCACTCCGGACTCCTTGGTGAACCGAGCAGACCTACGCGCAGAAAGAGCTCACGGACGCGATGCGCCGCGCGACCGCCGAGGATCCGCAACTCCAGCAGGACATCGTGCACTTCGTCGCGGCGAAGCGCGCACTCGAAGAGCAGATGCACGGCCAGCCGCGGCGCTCGACCGCGGAACAGATCGAGCCCGGCGCGGGCGGCCTCCCGTACCAAGCGCGCGCGATGTTCGTGGTGCGCGCCGGCAAGGAGCCGTGGAGCCATCCGCTGACGCAGAGCACTTTCACGATCGCGAACGTCGCCGGCGAAGTCCGCAACCTCGACCTTCGATGCGCGCAAGGTGAGCGGCCGATCCCGTACCAGGACGGCGTCGACTGGACGGTCCCGCAAGGATGGACCGGCTGCACGCTCGTCGTGGGCGCCGCGCCCGCGACGATGTTCAACTTCTACGAGTTCGAGTGAGTCGGTCGTCGATATTGCTGGCCCGAAGGCTTCACGCGGCGCTGGCACGAGGCCGCGGTCTGGGACCATCAGGTGATCGCGACGCCGGATATCGTCCAAATCATCGCGGGCGTCGCACGATGTCGGCAAGGAATTCAAGCTGGACGGCGCGGTGCCTCGTCTCGGCAGAGCATGGATCGGCCGAAGCCCAAAGAGGACATTTCTCGTTCAAGTGAGGAGGCCGGGCGTGTCTTGCAGAGTGCCGGGGTGCCTTTCGCACGGCTCCTATATTCGCCGCCACACACTCATCCAGCTTTCGAGCCAGCCGTTCGGGACCGAAGGGATACGACTGGCGGCCCGATACGAAAGATACTGCGCGAGCGCCCGCGGATGGCGCGCACCGTTCCGCAACATCATCCACCACCGACGAGGGTCGCGCTTGCCCCACGACCCGACTCGTTTGGCTGCTACGTCGACGAAACCTGCCGATGCTAGCTCGCGCCTCCACGCGGCCCAGGTCAGGTGCTCAACCGACGCCATCGGAATCCCGAACGTGCGCTCGCTCTGCTCGGTCAGCGCAGCAGTGGCGTCGGCGCTCGCGGCGTCTGTCCACACCATGTCGACCAGTGCAAGCAGGCCGCCTGGGCGTAGCAAGCGGCGCGCGCGAGCGAATGCTTGCGGGAGGTTGAGTCGATAAAGCACGCTCTCGGCGATGACTGCGTCGAACGGCTCGACATCGTCGAACGTCTCGAATGTCCCGGCGTACGCCCGCAGGGCCGAGCGATTCTCAAGCGCAACGCGGAGGAGCGGATTGGGCTCGATAGCGGTGACCTGCCATCCGCGCTCGAGGAGCCGCTGCGTGGTCAAACCGATCCCGGCGCCAATTTCGAGCACACGACTCGGCGCGGCTTTGTCGAGTTCGCGAAGGAGGAAGTCCGTCGCGCCCGACCCGCCGGGATGGAGGTCGCCGATGCCCAACAACGCAAGGGTCTCGTGCAGGGCGAGGCTCGGCCGCGCAGCAGGTCTCATCGCATACGTCGGTCTCTTGATGGCCACTCGCAGTCTTCCCCGGCCGTGCCCAGCCACGGAAGCATACCCCCGTTGTCCGCACTATCCGCACTCGCGCCGAACGGCGGTCTGCCCGCGCTCGGGACTCCGCAGATGCGATATCGAGTCCCGGACGCGCGCGGTGTACAACGACGCCAACCACTTGTCACTTCGCGGCGCGCAGATCATCGTCCCCGATCTGGCGCATCGTTCGAAGGAGTGATTGCCGATGAGCGCTGACGCGCCGCCCACGGTGTCCGTTGTGATGCCGCTGCACGACAAGCGCGCGACCGTGAGGCGCGCCGTCGAGTCGGTGTTGGCGCAGTCATTCGCCGACTTCGAGCTGATCGTGATCGACGACGGATCCACCGATGGCAGCGCCGATGAGCTGCGGGACATCGGCGATGCGCGCCTGCGTGTGTTCCGCACCGCACGCCGCGGCCCCGGTGCCGCCCGCAACCACGGCGCCAGTCTCGGCCGCGCACCGTGGCTCGCGTTTCTGGACGCCGACGACCTGTGGCGACCCGCGTTTCTCGAGAAAACCCTGGGCGCGGCGCGCACCGCACCGGCGGCCGTGCTGGTCTTCTGCGATGTGCATGCGCTGGACTCGCCGCCGCGCCGCGGGCTGGTCAGCGGCCAGCTCGAAGACTACTACGACGCCCGCATGCGCGACGGCATCGCCGTTAGTTGTTCGTCGGTTCTGCTGCGGGCGGATGCGCTGGCAGCCATTCGCGGCTTCCCCGAAGACTATGCCTACGGCGAAGACATCGAGACCTGGCTGCTTCTTGCATGCCGCGGACCGTTCTACTTCGTCGCCGAGCCGTTGTGCGCCATCGACACCGGGACGCCGGGCACGATAACCCGCACGGCGACTTCACTAGAACGCGCTGCGGGATTGCAGCGCGTGCTCGACCGGTTTTCGGAATTGGAGCGCGGCGGCAAACTACCCCCCGGTCGATCCGCAGCGTGGTGCCGATTCATGCTGCATCAGCGCGGCCGGATCGCCGTGCACCTGGCCGCGGCCGGGAAACGCGGACCTGCGCTGCGCGCCCTTGCGGGCGTCCCGCTCAACGCACACACCTGGCGCGATTGGGGCCGCTGCCTCGCGTGGGTGCTCAGGCCGCGATCGCACGGCTAGCTCGCGCGCACCTCCGCTACGAGAAGGGCCGCGTCCCCCCCGGTGCGACGAGCCCCGCGGGCTTAATCTGGCCGGAGGCACCGCGGCACCGCCGGCATGACACGCCGGTCAGTTCTCGTCGACGAAGCTGATCTGAAGCTCGACGCGCCGATTCGCGGCGCGTCCGGCTTCGCTATCGTTGCCCGCGACCGGCCGCGTGTCGGCATAGCTCACCGACTGCAGACGCGATGGCTCGAAGCCGTGCTCGAGCAGATAGCGCGCGACCGCGTTTGCGCGCGCCGACGCGAGGTCCCAGTTCGACGCGAACTGCCCGCCCTGCACCGGCACGTTGTCGGTATGGCCTTCGACCGAGATCCGCGTCTCGCCGCCCTCGCGCAGCGTCGCGGCGAGCTCCGTGAGCACCGGTTGCGCCGACTCTTGGAGCACCGCACGCGCCGACGCGAACAGCGCGACCTCGGGGATCGTGATCTCGAGCCCGTGCTCGCGACGCGTCGCGGCGATCTGCCCGCCGAACCGCTGCTCGATGAGGTCCGCGACGCGGTCTTCGCGACTCGAACCGTCCGGGAGCGGCAGGGACTCGTCTTGTCCGAAAACGACGGGCGGGGCGGGATCGCTCGACGCGAGGTCCGGCGGCGGCGCAGCTGGGCTGGCTTCGAGATCCAACGCGACTGCGCTGCTGCTCGGGTATCACCTCGGCGACGGGCTCCGGCGCGATCGCTGGCTCCGAAACCATCCGCACGATAGGCGTCGTATCGGGCGCGGCCGCGACTTCGGCGGCAGGCTCCGGTGCCGCCGGCTCCGCGGCCGGCTGCTCGGCCACGACGGTCATCCGCCCGAACAGCAGCACGACCATCGTGAAGATCACGCTGAGCAGGTCCGCGTACGAGATCAGCCAATTGTCCTCGCGGTCGTCGGAGGTCCACTCGGCCGCGGCGAGCGTCCCGCGAGCGATATCGTCGTCGGCAGCGGCCGACCGTGCGTCGTTGAATAGCACTGGCTCAACCCGCTGCGCTCATGAGCTCCGAGATCGGCGACGCCGCGCGCATGCTGCGCCCGAGGATCATGTCGCGGATGTAGGCCGGGTGCCGCCGCTCGTAGAGCAGCAGCACGGCTTGCAGATCGACGACGCAGCGCGTGAGCTCGTGACGATTGTGGTTCTCGATCTTCGCGGCGAGCGGCTTGAACAGCAGATTCGCGAACACGAGCCCGTAGACCGTGGTCGTCATCGCGAAGCCCATCGCGGCGCCCATGCTAGCGACGTCGCCGGTGCCGACGCCGAACAGCATTTGCGAAAGACCCAGCAGCGTGCCGAGCATCCCGAGCGTCGGCGCGTAGGTGGCCATCGCGCGCAGCACGTCGACCGGAGCCACGAGCCGCTCGCGCTCCTCGGCGATCGTGCGCTGCAGCGCGATCGTGAGCTGCTGCCGTTCGAGCCCGTCGAGAACGAGCTGCGTTCCGCGCCGTAAGACCGGCCGCGAGATCTCTCGAGCGGCGTCCTCGGCCGGCCGAATCTTGCCGTAGCGGAACAAGTTTGCCGCCGTCAGGAACCAGTGCAGCGGTTGCTCCTCGGCCGCGACGGGGTCGCGCGCGCGCCGCACTTCGCGCAGCGACTGACGCAGCGAGCGCAGCGCGGAAGCCGCATGGCTCAAGCGGGCCATCAGCAGCGTGCCGCAGCAGACAAGGCCTAGGCCGGCCACGGCGGCGATGCCGCCGGAGCCGGCCGAGAATAGATCGAGCAAAATCGAGGCGGCGACCAAGATCGCCAACGTCCCGGTCCATAGGGCGCTCGGCATGATGTCCTTCCACTCGTTGACGGTTCGTTGCGGGAGGAGAGCAAGTTTCGCGCCAAGTGACGCTACTGCACGATCACCGTGCCCGTCATGTGCGGATGCAGCGAGCAGAAATAGCGATACGTTCCCGGCTTGGTCAGCGTGATCGAGTAGCGTTCTCCCGAATCGAGCGGCCGCGATCGGATCGGCGACTCGGAATCCGTGCCGATCACGGTGTGCGGATCATCGTCCTCGTTGAGCCACGTCACGACCGTTCCGGCAGAGACGGTCAACGTGCTCGGTCCGAACATGAAGTTGCCGATCACGATCTCGTCGGCATGAGCGTTATCGGCCGATTTCGGTGTTGTGGCCGGATCGGCCGCGACGCTGAATGTGAGCAGCGCGCCGATCACGGTGGGCCACAAAGCGATGCTTCGCTTCGGTCTCATGCGCGGCCTCACGCGAGCGTCCGATCGACGACTGCAAGCGAGCCGTGGCCTCGCGTCTCGGTGATCTCGCGCACGCCGAGCACCGAGCGCAGCGTTTCGGCGGGCACTTTCATCGGACCCGGCGATGGCGCGGTTCCCGGAGCCGGCTGCGGAAATGCGGTCGACATCGCGGTGTGAAAGCTCACGTGCCCCTCGACCTTCTGCAGCACTTGGTGCACGTGCCCGTTCAGCACGGTTACCGAGCCGAAGCGTTTGACGAAGGTCAGCGCTCGAGCCGAATCGTCGGTTCCCCAGCCCCATTCCGGATACAGGTCCCACAGCGGCATGTGCGTGAAGATGATCAAAGGCGTGCTCGCGGAACGACCTCGCAGATCCTTTTCGAGCCAGTCGATTTGCTCCTCGCCCAAGCGCCCGAGGCCGCCCGCGCGTAAGTCGAGCACGTTCGTGAGCGCGATGAAGTGCGCGCCGAGCGCATCGAAGCTGTACCACTTGCGATCGGCCGCGCCGTTGAACCGCTCGAAGAAGTCGCTGCCATTGTCGACGAGCACGTCGTGCTCGCCGGGCACGTAGTGAGCGTCGAGGCCGGCGGTGCCGATGATTTGCTGAGCGGTATCGAGCTCCTCGGGCTTCGACAGGTGCGACACATCGCCGGTGTGCAGCATGAATAGTCCGCCACGGTTCGGCAGGGCGCGCACTTTCTCGATCGCCGCGCCGAGCGTTGCGTTCGGGTCGGGGTTCGCGTCCTTGTTGAAGCCGATATGGCTATCGCTGATCTGGACGAACGCGAGACTCCGGGCTTCCGCCGCGGCGACCGGATCGATCAGGCTGAACGACCTCGGCACACCGCCCTTCAGCGCCCAGACGACCCCGGCGCCGCCCCATGCCGCGCATCTCAGCAGCGTGCGGCGGTTCAATTTACCTGCAGACCTATCGTCGACCGTAGAGCTCATCGCGCGATCCCTCCTGAAAGATACGGTGGAGACCGCGGACGTCGGTCCGTTATTCTCGAATTCCCGCTCGGGAATAAAATTCACGCGCGATCGATCTATTGTTCGAATCGGCGCCGCAAACCCAGAGCCACATCGAGGAGAAGACCCTGCCCGGCGTGACGTCCTTCGAGGTCATCGCGACGACTCATCTCGACGCCGCGTACAGCCTCGCGCGCTGGCTCACACGCGACTCCGTGCTCGCCGAAGACGTCGTGCAGGACGCGATGGTGCGCGCGTTGACTTACTTCGCAGGCTTTCGCGGCGACAATCCGCGCGCCTGGTTGCTCCAAATCGTGCGCAACGTCGCGCTCGGCAAGCTCGGTGCTCGCGTCGAGCCCGTCTCGCTCGACGCCGCGGAAACGTCGTCCGGTGAGAGTCTGGCCGACACTCTCACCGACGGCGCCGACGGACCCGAGACGACGCTCGAGCGCGAGCAGGATCGTCGGCGAGTGAACGAATTGCTGAATCGGCTGCCCGTCGAATTGCGCGAGTGTCTCGTGCTGCGCGAAATCGAAGACTGCTCGTACAAGGAGATCGCGCGCATCATCGACGCTCCGATCGGTACGGTGATGTCGCGGCTGTGGCGTGCGCGACAAATGTTGGGCGACCTGGTCGACAGGCGGGAGAAGTCATCATGAGCGCCGAGCTTCACTGCAGCCAAGAGCTGCTCTTACAGGCGGACTTCGACGGCGAGCTCGATGCGGCTCAGTCCGCGGCGCTTCAGGTCCACCTCGAGAGCTGCGCGATCTGCGGGCCCGCGCTCTCGCGACTGGAACGCGCGAGGTCGCTGCTCGCGCATGCGCCGCGGTTCGCGGCGCCCGAACGGTTGCGCGCGGGCGTCCTAAGGCTCGCGACGGCGCAACCGCGAAGCGATGTCGCGCCGGCGCCGCGCGCGAGCGCTTTCGCGACGCGGATGCGCTACATGGTTTCCGGCGCCGGCGTCGGTGCGTTGGCCGCGGGCGTTCTGACCTTCATCCTCGTCGGCACGCAGACGTCGCAGGTCGCCGAAAGCGTCGTCGACAATCATCTCCGAGCGATGCAGTCGCCCGCCCACTTGGTCGACGTCGTATCGAGCGAGCACCACACGGTGAAGCCCTGGTTCGCCGGTCAGATCGATTTCGCGCCGCCGGTGAAGGACCTCGAGGCCTTCGGCTATCCGTTGCGCGGCGGCCGCGTCGACGTCGTCGACGGGCGCAACGCGGCGGTGCTCGTGTATCAAGCCGGGGGGCACACGATCGACGTTTCGATTCAAGCCGCGCGGCGGGCCGAAGTCCGCGCCCGCGGAGCTCCGCGGCTTCAACGTGCGCCGCATCGAGGACGGCGAGTTCAGCGTCTGGGCGGTCTCCGATCTCAACGCGCGCGAGCTCGACGCGTTCGTCGAGCACTGGAAGTCGGCGGAGTAGCCGCTCAGCGAGCGGCGGCCGCTAGCCGCTGTGACCCTTGAGCTGCTGCGACGCGCGGTAGCGCGCCTCGGCCTGCGACGAGCTCGGCCTGCGCGCGCGCGAGATCGACCTCGCCGTGCTTGCCCGCGAGCGCCTCGCGTGCGCGCTCGCGCGCAGCGAGCGCCTCCGACTCGTCGAGGTCGTGCGCGTGCAGCGCGCTGTCGGCCAGTACGCTGACCAGGTGGGGCTGGACCTCGAGGATGCCGCCGGTGATGTAGAACGCCTTCTCGCCGTCGCTCGTCTGCACGCGCACGGCGCCCGGCCTGCAGCGTGGTCAAGAGCGGCGCATGCCGCGGCGCGATGCCGAGGTCGCCCATCTTGCCGGGCAGGAACACGCGCTCGGCCTCGCCCGAGTAGATCGAGCCTTCGGCGCTCACGATGTCGACGTGGATCGTCATGCTTGCGACTCGCCGCTGCCGACGTTACTGGACCTTCTTCGCCTTCTCGACGGCCTCTTCGATGCCGCCGATCATCATGAACGCCTGCTCGGGCAGGTGGTCGTACTCGCCGTTCACGATCGCCTTGAAGCTCCTGATCGTGTCCTTGAGCGACACGTACTTGCCTTCGATGCCCGTGAACGCCTGCGCGACCGAGAACGGCTGCGACAGGAAGTTGCGGATCTTGCGCGCGCGCTGCACGACGAGCTTGTCGTCTTCCGACAGCTCGTCCATGCCGAGGATCGCGATGATGTCCTGCAGCTCCTTGAACCGCTGCAGCGTCGCCTGCGTCGCGCGCGCGACGTCGTAGTGCTCCTGGCCGATCACGAGCGGATCGAGCAAGCGGCTCGTCGAGTCGAGCGGGTCGACCGCCGGATAGATGCCGAGCTCCGCGATCTTGCGCGACAGCACGAGCGTCGCGTCGAGGTGCGCGAACGTCGTCGCGGGCGACGGGTCGGTCAAGTCGTCGGCCGGCACGTAGATGGCCTGGAACGACGTGATCGAGCCGTTCTTCGTCGACGTGATCCGCTCCTGCAGCACGCCCATCTCTTCGGCGAGCGTCGGCTGGTAGCCGACCGCGCTCGGCATGCGGCCGAGCAGCGCCGACACCTCGGTGCCCGCGAGCGTGTAGCGGTAGATGTTGTCGATGAACAGCAGCACGTCGTTGCCGTCGTCGCGGAAGTACTCGGCCATCGTGAGGCCGGTGAGCGCGACGCGCAGGCGGTTGCCCGGCGGCTCGTTCATCTGGCCGAACACGAGCGCGACCTTGTCGAGCACGCCCGCGTCTTTCATCTCGTGGTAGAAGTCGTTGCCTTCGCGCGTGCGCTCGCCGACGCCCGCGAACACGGAGAAGCCGCCGTGCTCTTTCGCGATGTTGTTGATGAGCTCGAGCAGCGTGACGGTCTTGCCGACGCCCGCGCCGCCGAAGAGGCCGACCTTGCCGCCCTTCGAGATCGGCATGATGAGGTCGATGACCTTGATGCCGGTCTCGAGCAGCTCGGTCGACGCGGCCTGGTCTTCGTACGACGGCGCCTGGCGGTGGATCGGCCAGGATCTCCTCGGCGCCGACTGTCGCCCGCATCGTCGATCGGCTCGCCGAGCACGTTCATGATCCGGCCGAGCGTCTTCGGGCCGACCGGCACCGAGATCGCCTTGCCCGTGTTCGCGACGTCGAGACCGCGACGCAGTCCCTCGGATGCGCCCATCGCGATCGTGCGCACGACGCCGTCGCCGAGCTGCTGCTGCACCTCGAGCGTGAGGTTACGGTCCTTGAGCTTCAGCGCGTCGTAGATCTTCGGGATCGAGTCGCGCGGAAACTCGACGTCGACGACCGCGCCAATGACTTGAACAATCGTGCCGGTGCTCATGACTGAGTGACCTTCTCTTGTAAACCTAGACGGCCGCCGCGCCGCCGACGATCTCCGCGATCTCGCGCGTGATCGCGGCCTGCCGCGCCTTGTTGTATTGCAGCTGCAGGCCCTCGATGAACTTGCCCGCGTTGTCGGTCGCGGCCTTCATCGCGACCATCTTCGACGCCATCTCGCACGCGACGTTCTCGATCGCGCCGCGGAACACCTGCGACTCGATGTAGCGATCGAGCACGTCGTCGAGCATCGCCGGCCGCGTCGGGCTCGTAGATGTAGTCCCAGTGCGTCTGCAGCGCTTCCTTGTCGATCGCCTCGACGGGCAACAGCTGTCGAGATCGTCGGCTGTCTGGCTCATCGTGTTCACGAACACGCTGTGCACGAGGAACAGCCGATCGATCTTGCCCTGCGCGGTACGCGTCGGTCATCGCGACGATCGCGCCGACGAGGTCCTGAAGCTTCGGCATCTCGCCGAGATTGCTCGTCGCGGCGACGACGTTGACCTTGAGCCGCCGAAAGAAGGCGATGCCCTTCGCGCCGATGAGGCACAGGTCGGCCTCGACGCCCTTCTCCTGCCACTTGCGCATGTCGCTGATCACCTCGCGGAACGTGTTCACGTTCACGCCGCCGCAAAGACCCTTGTCCGTGCTGATCACGATGTAGCCGACGCGTTTGACGTCGCGCGTCACGAGGTACGGATGGCGGTAGTCCGGATTCGCCTCCGACAAGTGACCGATCACGGTCCTGATCTTCTCGGCGTACGGGCGCGACGGCGGCCATCCGCTCCTGCGTGCGGCGCAGCTTCGACGCGGCGACCATCTGCATCGCCTTCGTGATCTTCTGCGTGCTCTTGACGCTCGCGATCTTGGTCCGGATTTCTTTGCCGCTCGCCATCGCTTACTTCTTGGCCGGAGCCTTCGCAGCGTCGCCGCCCGCCGCCTTCGTCTCTTGACTCGGCGCGCTCACGCCGCCGTAGCCCGAGGTTCTTCTTGAACCCCTCGACGATCTTCTTGAGGCTCGCGACGACGTCGTCGTTGTACTCGGGTTTCGCGTTGATCGCGTCGAGCGCGGCCTTGTGGTTCTGGCGCGCGAACGCGTGCATCTCGGTCTCGAACTCGACGACCTTCTCGACCGGCACGTCGTCGATGTAGCCCTCGTTCACGGCGAACAGCGACAGCGCCATCTCGGCGACCGAGAGCGGCTGGTACTGCTTCTGCTTCATGAGCTCCGTGACGCGGCGACCGCGCTCGAGCTGCTTGCGCGTCGCGGCGTCGAGGTCGGACGCGAACTGCGCGAACGCCGCGAGCTCGCGGTACTGCGCGAGCGCCATGCGCACGCCGCCGCCGAGCTTGCGGATGACCTTCGTCTGCGCCGAGCCGCCGACGCGCGACACGGAGATGCCGGCGTTGATCGCGGGCCGGATGCCCGCGTTGAAGAGATCGGTCTCGAGGAAGATCTGGCCGTCGGTGATCGAGATCACGTTCGTCGGCACGAACGCCGACACGTCGCCGGCCTGCGTCTCGATGACGGGCAACGCCGTGAGCGAGCCGGTCTTGCCCTTGACCTTGCCCTTCGTCACCTTCTCGACGTACTCGGCGTTCACGCGCGCGGCGCGCTCGAGCAGGCGCGAGTGCAGATAGAACACGTCGCCGGGATACGCCTCGCGGCCCGGCGGGCGGCGCAGGAGCAGCGACACTTGGCGATACGCCCACGCCTGCTTCGTGAGGTCGTCGTAGATGATCAGCGCGTCCTCGCCGTTGTCGCGGAAGTACTCGCCCATCGCGCAGCCCGAGTACGGCGCGATGTAGTTCATCGCGGCGGACTCGGACGCCGTTGCCGCGACGATGATCGTGTGCGCGATCGCGCCGCTCTCCTCGAGCTTGCGGACGAGGTTCGCGACGGTCGAGTTCTTCTGGCCGATCGCGACGTAGATGCACTTAAGGTCGCCGCCTTTCTGGTTGATGATCGTGTCGATCGCGACCGCGCTCTTGCCGGTCTGGCGGTCGCCGATGATCAGCTCGCGCTGGCCGCGGCCGATCGGCACCATCGAGTCGATCGACTTCAGGCCGGTCTGCACGGGCTGGCTGACCGACTGGCGATCGATGACGCCCGGCGCGACCTTCTCGACCGGCGACGACTCGGTCGTCTTGATCGGACCCTTGCCGTCGATCGGCGCGCCGAGCGCGTTGACGACGCGGCCGAGCAGCCCCTCGCCGACCGGCACCTCGAGGATGCGGCCCGTGGTCTTTACGGTGTCGCCTTCGGAGATGTGCTTGTAGTCGCCGAGCACGACCGCGCCGACCGAGTCCTGCTCGAGGTTCAGCGCGAAGCCGTAAGCTGCCGCCCGGGAACTCGATCATCTCGCCGTACTGCACGTCGGCGAGGCCGTGGATGCGGCAGATGCCGTCGGTCAGCGCGATGATCGTGCCGACGTCGCGCGCTTCCGCCTTCGCCTCGAAGTTCTGGATTCGTTGCCGAATCAGGTCGCTGATCTCGGATGCTTTGATCGCCATGTTTGTCGTCCTCGAAAATGGGTCGGCCGTTCAAGGCCGGCCCCGATCGTTAATCGATCAGCTCACCATCGCGCGCGCGAGCTGCTCGAGCCTCGTGCGCACGGAGCCATCGATGACCATGTCCTCTGCGCGCACGATCGCGCCGCCGATCAGCGACGGATCGACCTCGAGCGTGAGCTCCACTTCGCGCCCCAACCGCTTCTCGAGCGCCTGCTTGACGCGTGCCGCGACAGCGGCGTCGACGGCGGTCGCCGAAACGAGCTTCGCCTTGATCTTGTTCTCGGCCTCGGCCTTGAGCGCATCGAACTGCGCCGCGATCTCGGGCAGCACTGCGAGTCGGTCGTTCTCGGCGAGCAAAGCGAGCAGCGCCTTGCCTTGCGTCGTGTCGAGAAGATCCGCGCCCTTGAGCCCCACGCTGACGGCGCGAATGAAGTCCGCGCGCTTGCCCTGGTCGAGCTCGGGGTTGCCGAGCACGCGCTTCGCGCTCGCGTCGCCGAGCACGGCGGCTGCGGCGTTGAGCGCGTCCGACCAGGAGCCGAGCTTCTTGTCGGCGTTCGCGACGTCGAACAGCGCTTTCGCGTACGGGCGGGCGATCGTGCTCTGATCGGCCATTCGTCTACAGCTCGCTCGCGAGCTTGCTCAAGATGTCGCTGTGAGCCTTCGCGTCGATCTCGCGCGCGAGCACCTTCTCGGCGCCCGCGACGGCGATCTTCGCGACCTGCGTCCCGCAGCTCCTCGCGCGCGCGGTTGCGTCTCGGCGCCGATCTCGGCGCGCGCCGCGTCGAGCTGACGCTTACGCTCGGCCTCGCTGTCGGTCTTCGCCTGCTCGACGATGCCGCCCGCGCGCGTGTTCGCCTGCTCGACGATGCCGCGAGCCTGCTCGCGCGCCGCCGTGATCATCTTTTCGGCCTCGGTCTTCGCGCTCGCGAGATCGGCCCGGGCCTTCTCGGCCGACGCGAGGCCGGTCGTGATCTCGGTCTGGCGCTGATCGATCGCGCCCATGATGAGCGGCCAGACGAACTTCATGCAGAACCAGACGAAGACGGCCATCGCGATCACCTGGCCGATCAGCGTCATGTTGATATCCACGCGGAATCCTCCTCGTGTTCGCTAATGCACCGGCGGTCGAAACGCCGGCGCCCGCCATCAGCCGCCGCCTGCCTGTTGCAGCTGCGCGATGAACGGATTGGCGAACGCGAAGTAGAGCGCGATGCCGACGCCGATCATCGCGACCGCGTCGAGCAACGCGACGACGAGGAACATCTGGGTCCGCAACATGCCCGCGAGCTCCGGCTGACGAGCCGAGCCTTCGAGCCAGCGGCCGCCGAGAAGTCCCATGCCGATGCCGACGCCGAGCGCGCCGAAGCCGATCAGGATCGCCACGGCGATTGCCGTCATACCAATCACGATATTCATCTATGTCTCCAGTCGAGATGGAATCTTGTCGTTCGAAAAACTCAGTGCGCCTCACCCGTGTCGTGCGCTTGGCTCAGGTACACGATCGTCAACATCATGAAGATGTAGGCCTGCAGCGCGATCACAAGGATGTGGAAGACTGCCCACAGCGAAGTGCAGCGGCAGCTGATAGAGGCCGAGCAATCCGATGAGAATGAATATGAGCTCGCCCGCGTACATGTTGCCGAAGAGCCGCAGCGACAGCGACAGCGGCTTCGATATGAACGACACGAGCTCGAGCACGAGGTTGAACGCGATGATCGAGCGGGGCGGCGATGAGGCCCAAGCCCTTCGTCGGCGGCGCGATCGGGTGGAACGTGAATTCCTTGCGCGAAGCCGATCCGCACCTTTGATCTTGATCGAATAGAAGATCGTCAGCAGGAACACCGAGATCGACATGCCGAACGTGATGTTGACGTCGGTGGTCGGCACGACCTTCAGATACGGCACGCCCGCTGTGCCGGCCGCGAGCGGCAGCCAGTCGACCGGGATCAGGTCCATGAGGTTCATGAGGAAGACCCAGGCGACGATCGTGAGCGCGAGCGGCGCGACCATCTTGCTCGGGTGGGCCGTGAACGTGCCGCGGACCGAGTCGTCGACGAACGCCGACGACCATCTCGATCGCGGCCTGCAGCTTGCCGGGCCGGCCCGTCGTGAAGCTCTTCGCGACTTTTCTGAACAGCACGCAGAACACGAGGCCGAGCACGATCGACCACGCCATCGAGTCGACGTTGATCGTCCAGAAGTTGCCTTTGCAGACAGCGGGGCTCTCGGCGCTGTTCCAGACCCACGCGCCGATCGATGCGGCACACCTGAAGGTTCGTCAGGTGGTGCTGGATGTACTCGCCAGCCGTTTCGCCGTGCTCGCCTGTCGTGTGTTCCGCCATTCCTCAGCTCTTCTTCCCTAGCTCTTCTTCTCCGCGCTCTTCGCGACGGCGCCAGTGGGCCCGGCTTCGCCGACGAGCAGCGCGCCGAACACCACGAGCTGCGCCGCGATGAAGCCCGCGAACACGGCCGCCGGCGCGATCGGCCTCACGAAACCGAAGATCACTCCGAACGCCAAGACCGTCAGGAGGATCTTGCCGACCTCACCAAGCCAGGCCCCGCGCAGCAACTCGTCCACCGGCCGGTTCGGCGCCAGCAGCCGTGCGGCGAGAAACCCGTTCGGGACCACGGCGGCCGCGCCGCCGAGCAGTGTCGAAACCGCGACCGTGTCGCCGAAGCTCAGCCACAGCACGGCAGCTAGGACCACGCTCACGCCCGCCTGCGCGAGCAAAGTCAACGGCACGACGCGTTCGACGGCAATCGGCACAACGGCCTCTTATTGCGCCGAGCCTTTTCCTGCGGGCTTGCGCCCGTGGCTCGGTCGGATCGGCTAAGGCCACGGCGGTGCCGCAGCCGGGCGGCATTCTAAGGGAGTCGCCTAGACCTATTCAACGGTAACGCCGCGCGCCGCCGTCGAAAATTCGGAAACTACTTGATGTGCGCGAGGATGCCTTCGAGCTCCTCGAGACCGTGATAGCGGATCACGACGCGGCCGCCCTTCGGGCCGTGCTCGATCTTCACGGACGCGCCCAGAGTTTCGGCGAGATCCGTCTCGAGGCGACGCACGTTCGGGTCGCTCGGCGCCTCGCGCGCCGATCCGCGGCTCTTGTCGGCCGGCGAGCCCGCGACGCGGCGCACGGCGCTGCTCGGCCTCGCGCACGCTCCAGCCCTGCTTCACGATCCGCTCCGCGATCTCGAACTGCATCTCGGGCGTGGGCAAGCCCGAGCAACGCGCGCGCGTGGCCCATGTCGAGCTCGCGGCTCTCGAGGAACGTGCGGACCGCACGCGGCAGCTCGAGCAGCCGCAGCAGATTCGTGACCGTTGCTCGCGAGCGGCCGACCGCCCTCGCTGCGTCCTCGTGCGTGAGCCCGAACTCTTCGACGAGCCGGTGCAGCGCGCGCGCCTCCTCGATCGGATTCAGGTTCTCGCGCTGGATGTTCTCGATCAGCGCGACCGCGACGGCCGACTCGTCCGGGATGTCGCGCACGACGGCCGGGATCGCGTGCAGGCCCGCGAGCTGTGCGGCGCGCCAGCGGCGCTCGCCCGCGACGATCTCGTAACGCGTCTCGCCGTCGCCCTGCGAAGGCAGCGGCCGCACGACGATCGGCTGGACGACGCCTTGCGCTTTGATCGACTCGGCGAGCTCCGCGAGCGAGTCGTCGCGCATGTCGACGCGCGGCTGGTAGCGGCCGCGCTGGAGGAGGTCGACGGGCACCTCGCGGAGCGCGGCCTCGGCCGGCGGCGCGCCGCTCTCAACCGCAGCCGTCTCTGCGCGCGCGGCGCGACGAGCCGGCCGCGCTGCTGAGCAACGCGTCGAGACCGCGCCCGAGGCTCTTTCGTTTGTTCACCGGTACGGCCCGCCAGAGCGGAAGGTGCGGCGGATTGTAGCAGCGAAACGGCCAGCGGCGCGGAGCAGCGGGCGCGCTCTCAGGGCTGCGGGCGCGCCAGCGGCGCGCCCGAGCGGCGGTTCACTTCGCCCGCGAGCGCGAGGTACGCAAGCGCACCGCGCGAGTACTTGTCGTGGAACAGCACCGGACGGCCGAAGCTCGGCGCCTCGGCGAGCCGCACGTTGCGCGGGATCACGGTGCGGTAGACGCGGTCGCCGAAGTGGCTGATCAGCTGCGACGACACCTCGTTCGCGAGGTTGTTCCGCGGGTCGAACATCGTGCGCAGGATCCCGTGCATCTCGAGCTTCGGGTTCGCGGTCGCGCGGATCTTGTCGATCGTGCCGACGAGCGCGCTCAAGCCCTCGAGCGCGAAGTACTCGCACTGCATCGGAATCAGCACGTAGTCGGTGGCCGTCAGGGCGTTGACCGTGAGCATGTTGAGCGCGGGAGGGCAGTCGATCAGCACGTAGTCGAACCGCTCGACGCAGCGGTTCGAGCGCGCGCTTCAGCCGGAACTCGCGATTGGGCCGAGTCGCGAGCTCGATCTCGGCGGCGGTGAGCTCCTGGTTGCTCGGCAGTATCGTGAAGCCGCCTTCGGGCGGCGTTCTGGAGCACTTGCTCCGCGGGCAGATCGTCGAGCAGCACGTCGCAGATCGTGTGCTCGAGCGCGTTCTTGTCGACGCCGGAGCCCATCGTCGCGTTCGCTTGCGGATCGAGATCGACGAGCAGCACGCGGCGCTGCGTCGCGGCAAGCGACGCCGCGAGATTCACGCAGGTGGTCGTCTTGCCGACGCCGCCTTTTTGGTTCGCGACTGCGATGACCGTGGTCATTCCGTCCTTTCCAGCAACACGATCGAGCTCTTGAGCCTCGGCGCGCCGCGTTCGAGCTCGACGGCACGCGGCACGAAGTCCGGCGCGAGCCCGGCGAATAGCGTTTGCAAATGCGCGGCGGTGAGCAACAGCAGGATGCTGCCCGGCGCAGTCAGTTTTCTGCAGATCTCGAGCAGCTCGGCCGGCGGCGCGACCGCGCGCGCGAGCACGGTAGCAAACGGCTGCTCGGGACGTAAGTGCTCGGCCCGACCGTGCGCGACGACCGCGTTCCGCAAGCCGAGCTCCACGATCACCTGGCGCAGGAAGCGGACGCGCTTCGCTCGGCTCTCGATCAGCGTGAACGCGCGCTCGGGCTCCGCGATCGCGAGCGGCAAGCCCGGCAGCCCGGCGCCGGTGCCGACGTCCGCGATTCGCTCGCCGCGCAGCAGCGGCCGCAGCGCGAGGCTCTCGACGAGATGCCGGTCGACGAGCTCCTTCGGATCGCGAATGCCCGTGAGGTTGTAGACGCGGTTCCAGCGGATCAGGAGCTCGAGGAACCGCGCGAGCGCCTCGCTCTGCGCCTTCGGTAGGTCGAGGCCCGCGCCGCGCAGGCGCCGGCCGACGTCGGCCGCTGCCACAGACGATTCGACGCGCGCCATCGCCGCAGTATGCCGCCGCGCGCGCTCGAATCGTTATTGTTCATATGCGCGTTATATGCGCGCTGCCGCGCCGCGGTGATCGGCGCGCGCCGCGCTAATTGACCGGCGTCTGGTGCAGGTAGGGCTGCGCGGCGAAGTAGGCCGCGAGCTCCGCGATCGCCGCCTCGTCGAGCGCCGCGACTTGCTGCGCCATGAGCAAATCGGCGCGCTGACCGCTCTTGTACTGATTGAGCGATTGCTCGAGGTAGGAGAGGTGCTGGCCGGCGAGGTTCGGCCACTGCTTCGCCGACGCGACGCCGGCCTCGCCGTGGCACTGCTGGCACACGGCCGCCTTTTGCTTGCCCTCGTCGACCTCGTGCGCGCTCGCGTCCGACTTGCCGGTCTCGGGCTCGCCTGCCCAAGCGGAGAAGAATGTCGCGAGGTCCGCGATGTCTTGGTCGCTGAGCGACGAGGCCTGTGCCTGCATCGTCGGATGGCTGCGCGTGCCGCGCCGGTAGCCTTGGAGCGCGATCTCGATGTACTCGAGGTTCTGCCCGCCGAGCTTCGGCACGTAATACGACGGATACGCGTTGTGCGAGCCCGGCACGCCATGGCAACCCTTGCAGGTCTCGGCGAGCACGGCGCCGCGCGTCGCATCGCCCGGAAGCGCCAACGGCGCGAGCGGCGGCGGCGGAATGGCCGGCGCTTGCGCGGCGGCCTGCTGCGCGGCCACGTCGAGGGTAACGAACGACGCCGAGAGCGCGCTCACGGCAGCGAGAAAAAAGACGGTTTTGGTACGGAACAAGCGGGCGGGACCTCGGAGACTCCCTTCTCAGGCGCGCATGTTAGCCAATTCCTCGGCCCGATGACATGCGACTTGTGCGTACCCGAGCCAGCGGAGCAAGGGGACTTCGTTCCTGCAGCGATCGACGACATAGGGGCAGCGCGTACGGAAACGGCAGCCGCTCGGCGGGTCGATCGGCGACGGCAGCTCGCCGCGCAAGATCTCGCGCGGCCGCGCGCGCTCGGCGCGCGGATCGGGCAGCGGCACCGCGCTGATCAACGCGCGCGTGTACGGATGCCGCGGCTGCGCGTAGAGATCCGCGCTCGGCGCCACCTCCATCGCGCGGCCCAGGTACATCACGAGCACGCGGTCGCTGATGCGGCGCACGACGGCGAGATCGTGGGCGATGAAGATCAGGGCGACGCCGAGCTCGCGGCGCAGCTCGAGCAGCAGGCTCACGATCTGCGCCTGGATCGACACGTCGAGGGCGCTCACGGGCTCGTCGCAGACGACGATCTTCGGCTTCAGAACGAGCGCGCGCGCGATTCCGATCCGCTGACACTGGCCGCCCGAGAACTCGTGCGGGTAGCGATTGAGCTCGCGGCCCGTGAGCCCGACGCGCCGCAGCACGTCGACGACCTCGGCCCGCACCGCAGCGTTGGCGAGCTCCGGCTTATGGGTCCACAGCGGCTCCGCGACGATGTCGCCGACCGTCATCCGCGGATTCAGCGACGCGAGCGGGTCTTGGAAGACGACTTGGAGGTCGCGCTTGAGCGGACGGAGCTCGGCGCGCGAGAGGCCGCCGAGCTCACGCCCGAGCACGCAGACCCGGCCCGCGCTGGCGGGCACGAGCTTCAGGATTGCGCGAGCGAGCGTCGATTTGCCGCTGCCCGACTCGCCGACGATCCCGAGCGTCTCGCCCGGCGCGAGCTCGAGGTCGACGCCGTCGACGGCCTTGAGCGTGCGACGCCGCGACCACACGCTCCGGCCCGCCACCGGAAAATGGACCTTGAGCCCCGTGACGTCGACGAGCGCGGCCGAGCGGTCGCCGGATGATGCGGGTGGTGCCGCGCCGTGAGCGGCGCGTCGAGCCGCGGCACGGCCGCGAGCAGCGCGCGCGTGTAATCGTGCTGGGGGCGATAGAAGAGATCGTCAACCGGGCCCTGCTCCTTGAGCTCCCCGCCGTGCATCACGAGCACGCGGTCCGCGACGCCCGCAATCACGCCGAGATCGTGCGTGATCAAGATGATCGACGTGCCGTAGCGGCGCTTCAGATCCTTCATGAGCTCGAGGATCTGGGCCTGAACCGTCACGTCGAGCGCCGTCGTCGGCTCGTCCGCGATCAGGATCTTCGGGCCGAGCAGCAGGCTCGACGCGATCATCACGCGCTGGCGCATGCCGCCCGAGAGCTCGTGCGGGTAGCGATCGAAGCGCGCGGCGGCCTCTGGGATAGCGACGGCCTCGAGCATCTCGATGCAACGCGTGCGCGCGACTTTCGCGCTGACGCGCTCGTGCGCATGCACGACTTGCAGCATCTGCGCCGCGATCGTGAGGTAAGGGTTCAGCGACGTCATCGGGTCCTGGAAGATCATCGAGATCTTGCGGCCGCGGATCGTGCGCCGCTCGCGCTCCGGGAGCGCCAACAGGTCGCGCAGCTCGAACGTCGCGCTGCCGCTCACGCGGCCGTTCGCCGCGAGCAATCCGAGCAAGCTCAGCACCGTTTGGCTCTTGCCGCTGCCCGACTCGCCGACGATGCCGAGCGTCTCGCCCGCCGCGAGCTCGAAGGAGAGATCGCGCACGGCGTGCACTTCGCCATCGGGCGTCGCGAAGCGCACATTCAGCTTCTCGACGTTGAGCACGTTCATGGCTAGCTGTCCTTCGGATCGAGCGCGTCGCGCAGACCGTCGCCGACGAAGTTGAAGCAGAACAGCGTGGCCGCGAGGAACGCGGCGGGGAACGCCAGGATCCAGGGCGCCGGCTCGACGACGGTCGAGCCTTCCTGCACGAGCGCGCCCCAGGAGGTCATCGGCTCCTGAACCCCAAGGCCGAGGAAGCTCAGGAACGACTCGACGAGTATCACTTGCGGAATGGTGAGCGTGACGTAGACCACGACGATGCCGAGCAAGTTCGGGACGATGTGCCGGCGGATGATCGCGAGCGCGGACACGCCTTGCGCCTCGGCGGCTTCGACGAACTCCCGGCGCTTCAAGCTCAGCGCTTGGCCACGAACGATCCGCGCCATGTCGAGCCAATTGATCGCGCCGATCGCGACGAAGATCAGCACCAGATGGCGGCCGAGGAACACCATGAGCAGGATCGCGAAGAACATGAACGGCAGTGCGTAGAGGATGTCGACGACGCGCATCATCAGCGCGTCGAGCCGCCCGCCGACATAACCTGCGATCGCTCCGTATGCGACGCCGATCACGAGGCTCACGGCCGTCGCGGCGATCCCTACGAGCAACGAGACGCGCCCGCCGTAGAGCGTGCGGACGAACATGTCGCGACCGAGCGTGTCCGTGCCGAACCAGTGCCCCGTCGCGACGCTCGGCGCGGTCATCACGTTCGAAAAATCGGCGAAGTCGTAGGCGAAGCGCGCGACCCACGGCCCGGCGATCACGAGCACCGTCATCGCGGCGATCACGCACGCGCTCAACGTCGCGGCGCGGTTGCGCCTGAGCTTGCGCCACGCGTCGTCCCATAGGCTTCGGCCGCGGATCGCAGCGGCCGCGTCGTGGCTCGGCGCGAGCGCGCTCACTGCAGCTTCACCTTCGGGTCCAGCCACGCGTAGGCGAGGTCCACGAGCAGGTTGAAGAGGATGATCAGCACGCCGTAGAACACGACGACACCCATCACGAGCGTGTAGTCGCGATTCAGCGCGCCGTTCACGAAGAATCGGCCGAGGCCCGGCACGCCGAAGATCTGCTCGACCACGACGGAGCCCGTGATCACGCCGGCCGCGGCCGGCCCGAGGTAGGAGACGACCGGCAACAGCGCAGGCTTCAGCGCGTGCCGCAGCACGATCTGCGTCGGCGCGAGCCCTTGCGCTCGCGCGGTGCGGACGAAATTGCTGCGCAACACCTCGATCATGCTGCCGCGCGTGAGCCGCGAGATGTACGCGATCTGCGGAAGCGCGAGCGCCACGACGGGCAGCACCATGTTGGCTATGGAGCCGCCGCCGAGGCCGCCGGCCGGCAGCCAGTGCCAGTGGACCGCGAACGCGAGTATCAGGAGCGGAGCGACGACGAAGCTCGGGATCGAGACGCCGACCATCGCGACGCCCATCACCGCGTGATCCGCCGCGGAGTTCTGCCGAAACGCGGCGAAGCACCCGGCCGCGACGCCGAGCACGAGCGCGACGAGCATGGCTCCGCCGCCGAGCCGCAGCGACACCGGGAAGCCCGTCATCACGAGCTCGGTCACGCTGTAGTCGCGATATTGGAACGACGGCCCGAAGTCGAGGCGAGCGAGACCCAAGAGATAGCGGCCGAGCTGCTGATAGACCGGCTCGTCGAGGTGATAAGCCGCGCGCAGGTTCGCTTCGACCTCCGGCGGCAACTGGCGCTCGGCTATCGAACGGGCCGCCCGGGACCGCGCGCATCATGAAGAATGACAGCGAGACGAGCACGAGCAGCGTCGGTATCGCGCCGAGCAGCCGGCGCAGCGGAGTAGGCGAGCAACGCGGGCCTCAGTGCTCGAGCACGAAGAAGCGCTTGTGCAGGTCGTGATCCATGATGTTGCTCTGCCGGCCCCCGACCCACGGTTTGATCATGTGCTTGCTCACGTAGTAGTAGAGCGGAATGATCGGCATGTCGGCGAGCATCACGCGCTCGGCCTCCTCGAGTAGCTTCGCTCGGGCGTCGAGATCGAGCTCGGCTTGCGCCGCGTCGAGCAGACGGTCGTACTCGGGATTGTCGTAGCCCGCGTCGTTCTGCCCGGACGTCGAGCGCAGCATTTCCGAGAAGGTGAATGCGTCGTTGTAGTCGCCGATCCAGCCGCATCCTGAAGACCTGCGTCTTCACCTTTTGGCTCCGCGTGTCGAGATACACCTTCCACTCCTGATTCGAGATCGTCGCCTCGAAGCCGAGCACGCGTTTCCACATCGCCGCGATCGCCACCGCGATCCGGCGGTGGTCCTCGTTCGTGTTGAACATCAGCTCGGTGCGCAGCGGGTTCTCGGCCGAGTAGCCGGCTTCGGCGTAGAGCCGCTTCGCCTCCGCTTCGCGCTGCTCTTGGGTCCACGGAGCTTCGACCATCTGCTGGATCTCGTAGTGGTGCACGGGCGGCACCCAGCCGTACGCGGGCAGCTGGCCCGCGCCCAAGATCTGCTCGACGATGACCTGGCGGTCGACGGCGAGGCTCAGATGCGCGCCGCAGCTTCGGGTTGTCCTTGAACGGCGGCTTCGTCGTATTGAAGCCGTAGTAGTAGCTGCCGAGATACGGCGCGACGTAGAGCTCGTCGGGGATCTGCTTCTTGATCCAGGGGAGCTGCGCGGTCGAGATGTCGTAGGTGTAGTCGAGATCGTTCGCGCGATATCGCTGCAGCTCCGCGGGCACGTTCTCGGTCGGATAGAAATAGATCTCTTGCAGTCGCGTGTGCGCGTCGTCCCAGTAATACGGATTGCGGACGAGCTTGATGTGCGATTGCACGACCCACTCGTCGAGCCTGAACGCGCCATTGCCGACGAGGTGTCCGGGCCGCGTGAACTTGCTACCGTACTTTTCCACGCTCGCCCGATGCACGGGATAAGTCGTCGAGTGCGCGAGCAGTCCCAGGAAGTAGGGCGTCGCGTTCGCGAGCTGGATCTCGAGCGTGTAGTCGTCGATCGCGCGCACGCCGATCCGTTCGGGCGGCAACCGCCCCGCGCCGATCTCGTCCGCGTTCTCGATCGGGCTCAGGATGAACGTGTAGATCGATAGCGTCTTCGGATCGGCCGCGCGCCGAAAGCCGTAGACGAAGTCGTGCGCGGTGACCGGATCGCCGTTCGACCAGCGAGCGTTCCGCCGCAGCGCGAACACATACGTCTTGCCGTCCTCGCTCACGGTCCACGACTCTGCGGCGCCGGGCTCGGGG
Organism: uncultured Gammaproteobacteria bacterium; assembly: GCA_963841645.1. Taxonomy (GTDB): domain Bacteria; phylum Pseudomonadota; class Gammaproteobacteria; order Steroidobacterales; family Rariloculaceae; genus FEN-1219. The sequence continues at coordinate 213,365 of CAWJDS010000008.1, forward strand.
TCGCCGTTCGGCGCCTCGCTCACGAGCCCTTCGTAGAGATCGCGGAGCACGTTCGAGCCCGACACGTCCTCGTTGCGAGCCGGATCGAGCGTCTGAATCTCGGTACCGTTACCGAGGTGCAGCACTTGGTGCGCCGCGAGCACGCGGCCGGTCGACCCACCGATTGCGACGGGCGTACCGTTGCCCCTCGCGTCACAGCCCGCAATCGCGGCCGCCGCGGCCGCGACGATCGCGACCGCTGACGCCCGGAGCTGCGCGCGAGCGGGCACTCAGGCGATCCGGCGCTTGAGCTTTTTCAGATGCACGAGCAGCAGCGAGATCGCGGCCGGCGTCATGCCCGAGATCCGCGCCGCCTGGCCGATGTCGTTGGGCCGAATCCGGCCGAGCTTCTCGCGGATCTCGTTCGAGAGGCCCTGGACGCGCGCGTAGTCGAGATCATCGGGCAGCGCGGTCGAGTCGTGCCGGCGCTGCTGCTCGATCTCGTCGCGTTGGCGCGCGACGTAACCCGCGTAGTGCGCCTCGATCTCGAGGCTGCCGACCCATTGCTCGGCGGCCTCGGGATCGAGAGCCGCGAGCGCGGCCGACGCGCCGACGCGCGACAGCGCCGCGACGTCGCGGTACCCGAGCTCGGGCCTGCGCAGCAGCGCGTACGCGGTCGCGTCGCGCGCGAGCGGAGCGAGCGCGCTGTCCTCGCCGACGTCCGCCGGGCCGCACGACGATGCCGCTCAAACGCGCGGCCTCGGCCGCGAGCCATTCGCGCCGCGCTTCGAACGCGCGCCAGCGCTCGTCGCCGACGACGCCGAGCTCGCGGCCCTTCGGCGTGAGCCGCAGGTCGGCGTTGTCCTCGCGCAGGCTCAGGCGATACTCGGCGCGGCTCGTGAACATCCGGTACGGCTCGCTCGCGCCGCGCGTGACGAGGTCGTCGATCAGCACGCCGATGTACGCATCCTCGCGGCGCGGGTGCCAGGGCTCTCGTTCGCGAACCGCGAGGCCCGCGTTGATGCCGGCGACGATGCCTTGCGCCGCGGCTTCCTCGTAGCCCGTCGTGCCGTTGATCTGGCCCGCGAAATACAAGCCTTCGATGGCCTTCGTCTCGAGCGAGCTCTTGAGATCGCGCGGGTCGAAGAAGTCGTACTCGATCGCGTAGCCCGGCCGCGTCACGTGCGCGTTCTCGAAGCCCGGAATCGAGCGCACGAGCTCGAGCTGCACGTCGAACGGCAGCGAGGTCGAGATCCCGTTCGGATAGATCTCGAACGTGTTGAGCCCCTCGGGCTCGATGAAGATCTGATGGCGCGTGCGGTCCGCGAAGCGCACCACCTTGTCCTCGATCGACGGGCAATAGCGCGGGCCGACGCCCTCGATCGCGCCGGTGTAGAGCGGCGAGCGGTCGAGCCCCGCGCGAATGATCTCGTGCGTGCGCTCGGTCGTGTGCGTGATGTGGCACGACACCTGGCGAGGGTGCTCCGCGCGGCGGCCGAGGAACGAGAACACGGGCGTCGGCTCGTCGCCGGGCTGCGAGGCGAGGCTCGTGTAGTCGATCGTGCGGCCGTCGATGCGCGGCGGCGTGCCGGTCTTCAGACGTCCGACCGCGAGGCCGAGATCGCGGAGCCCGCGCGCGAGGCCGATCGACGCCGGGTCGCCCGCGCGGCCGCCCGAGTAATTCACTTGGCCGACGTGAATCTTGCCGTCGAGGAACGTGCCGACCGTCAGCACGACCGCACGCGCCGCGATCTTGATGCCGGTTTGCGTCACGACGCCGCGCACGCGCGTGCCGTCGAGCAGCAGGCCGTCGGCGTTCTGCTGTAGCAGCGTGAGGTTCGGCTGCTCGTCGAGCAGCTCGCGGATCGCGCGCTTGTAGAGCGCGCGGTCGGCCTGCGCGCGCGTGGCGCGCACGGCCGGGCCCCTTGCTCGCGTTCAGGATCCTGAAATGGATTCCGGCGCGGTCGATCGCACGCGCCATCGCGCCGCCGAGCGCGTCGATCTCCTTCGTGAGGTGGCCCTTGCCGATCCCGCCGATCGCGGGATTGCAGCTCATCTGCGCCGAGCGTCTCGAGGTTCTGCGTGAGCAGCAGGGTCCGGCAGCCCATGCGCGCCGCGGCCAGCGCGGCCTCGGTGCCGGCGTGGCCGCCGCCGACCACGATGCAGTCGTAACGCGTGGGGTGATCCATGACGCGGCCGATTCTAGGGTCAGCCCGCGGGGCTGGCCAGCGTTCGCGCGTCGCCGGTCACGCGCTCCCACGTTTTTCGTAGCTTTTTGGAATTTGCAAAGAACCTCCTGCCCGCTGTTGCAGGGCTAGTGGCTCGATGCTTCGCGTGCGGGCCTGCTGCGGCCTCGCACGCGTTCGACTAGATCGAAGACGCTCGGTCAGCCGCCCGGCGCATCGCGAGAGCCGAGCTTCGGCTTCTCGGCAGATCTTCGCGTCGCGTCGTCATCGGGCTCGCGGTTCGTTGTCATCCCCGAGCGCGGCCGTACGCGACCCTTGCGCGGCTGCTTCGCGGCATCCGCCGCGGCCCATTTCGAGTCGGCATTCGCGGGCGGCTTGTCGGGCAGCCCACTCGCCGGCGCATCGCTCGCGGGGAAAGACTCCCGCACGGACTCGTCGACGCGCTGGTTGTCTGTGCGCGGCCGCGCGCCGAGCAGTCGCTCCGCCTCGAACCAATCCTCGTCGGGGCCACCGTCCGGCTTGCCGCGCTGTTCCCAAAGCGAGTACGCGAGGTCTCGGATCGCTCGTTGATCCGGTTGCCTGTTCATTGATCAGATCCCTCCTGCTTCGAACGCCGATTCAAATGCACTTCCTGTGCCACCGGATGCTCAGTCCGGCCGCAGTAACAGTTGCTCGAGATGGGCGAAGTTGATGGGCTTGACGAGGTGATGATCGATGCCGCTCTCGGCCGACTTGGCGCGGTCTTCCGCGCTGCCGTAGCCCGTCATCGCAATCAGTAGCATCGCAGCTCCATTCGGAAGCTGGCGCAGGCGGCGAGCCACCTCGTAGCCGTCCATCCCGGGCAGGCCGATGTCGAGCACCACGACGTCCGGTTGCACGCTCGTTGCCTCGGCGACCGCGGCCGCGCCGTTCGACGCGACCCGCACGTCGTGTCCCGATATCTCGAGCAGGCGCGCGAGCGACTCGGCCGCGTCGCGGTTGTCGTCGACGATCAGCACGCGCAGCGACGCACCGGCCGGCCCGTGCGCAGGCTCCTCGGCGCGCTCGCCCACGCGCGAGTCGGCGAGCGCGAGACGCGCCACGAAGCGCGCGCCGCGGCCCGTACCCTCGCTGCGCGCCTCGACGCTGCCGCCGTGCATCTCCATCAACCGCCTGCAGACGGTAAGGCCGAGCCCGAGCCCGCCCGTCGCGCGCTCGTGAGCCTGGCTCACCTGCTGATAGGGCTCGAAGATCCGCGCGACCATCTCGGCCGGTATCCCGATGCCGTTGTCCGTGACCGTCACGACGGCTTCGCCGGGATCGCGGCCCTGCGTCTCGAGCTCGAGCTCGATGCGGCCGCCCGGTGAGGTGTAGTTCGCGGCGTTCGTCAGCAGGTTGATGATCACCTGCGCGAGCCGCACCATGTCGCCGCGAACGGGCACGGGCTGACTGCGTCACGCGCACGAGAAGCTCGTGCTTGCGGCTCGCGATCAACGGCCGACAGGTCTCGATCGCCTGCTCGACGACGTTGCGCATGTCGATCGTCGCGAGCTGCAGCACGATCTTGCCTTGATTGATTCGATTGACGTCGAGCAGGTCGTCGACGAGCCGGATCAGGTTCGACGTCTGGCGACCGATCACCTCGACGGCGTAGGACGCATGCCCTTGCTCGCCGAGGTTCGCGCTGCGCAGGATCTCGACGGACGCGCGGATCGGAGCGAGCGGATTGCGGAGCTCGTGCGCGAGGATCGCAAGGAACTCGTCCTTGTGGCGATCCGACGCGCGCAATTGATCCTCGGTAGCGCGCCGCTCGGTGATGTCCGTCATCGTGATCACGCAGCCCCGCGCGTGGCCGTCGGCGTCGCGCACGGGCCCGGCGCTGAGCAGCACGGTGGCCGGCGGCGCGTCACGGCCCGTAAGCAGGTACTCGGTGCCGTGCAACGGCACGCCGTGCATCACTGCGTCGAGATCGGGTGCGCCGCGCTCTCCCCCGAGCTGAAAAGCCTCGCCGAAGCGCAGCAGCATCGGGTTGCGCCCGCACAGCTCGAGCGCGGCACGGCTCGCTCGAATCACGCGCGTGTCGGGGTCGCAAACCACGATGGCGTCCACAGCCTGCTCGAGGATCGACCGCTCGAGCGCCTGCGCGGCGACGATCGCTTCGTAGGCCTTCTGCCTCGTGAGGTCGGTTACGATCAAGCAGACGCCGCCTTCCTCCGGCAGCAGCGCCACCGATACCAGCACGGCCACGCGGCCGCCGTCTTTTTGGAGGAGGCTGAGCTCGCCTTGCGTTGCCGCGCCGGGGTCCGACGCGAGCAGCGCCGCGACCAGCGCGCGGTCGCTCGGCGCGACGAGCTCGGCGAGCACCCGCCCTATCAATGTCTGGATCGGGTGGCCGAGCATGTCGGCGAACGGCTGATTGGTATAGAGAATGTCGCCGCGGTCGGACAGCGTCACGGCACCTTGCTGCATCCGCTCGACCATCAGGCGATACGGGCGATGCGCGCCTCCGAGCGTCTGCACTTCGTTCGCCGTGCCGTGGTCGACGACGAACGCGTCGACCTCGCCGCTCCCGATCGCGCGCAGCGTCTCCTCGGCCTCGTCGAGCCGCAGCCGCGGCGTGAGGTCCGTGACCAGCAGCGAGATGCCGTACTCATCCGAAGCCGGCAGGGGCGTGAAGAGCGCGCGGAACGAGCCGCCGTTCGCACGTTTTACCGTCACGTCGGCCTGCGAACCCGGGCCGCGGCGGCCGTCGCGGAGCGCGTCGAGCAGCGGTCGACTCGGCTCTTCCACCAGGTCGGCGAGCCGCATGCCGACGACGTCACCGGGCACGAGCCCGACCATCGCGGCGAAGCTCGGGTTCGCGTACAGCACGTCGCCATCGGTCGAGATGGTCACCGCGCCGTCGTGCATGTGCTCGACGAGCGCGCGATAGCGGCGGCCCGCGGTACCGAGCAGCAACACTTGCGGGTCGTCCTCGTTCTCCGCGACGACGACCGCGTCGATCTCGCCGCGTTTGATCGCGTGCACCGTGGCGGCGGCCTCGTCCTCGGCGCTGTCGTGCACGCCCGTCACGATCAGGCACATGCCATGGCCTTCGAGCAGCGGGATCGACGCGACCCGCACGCGCAGCTCCACGCCGGTGGGGCTCGCGAGGCCCAGCACGGCAAGCGGGCTCGGGGCACGGTCGCCGAGCATCGCGGCGAGCAGCGCATGATCGGCCGAGCTCACGATCTCGACGATCTGCCGGCCGAATAGCCGCTGCGGCTCGACTCCGATCAGCGCGCCGAACACGGTGTTCGCATGCAGGATCTCGCCCGTCGCGCCGACGGTGATCGCGCCTTGGCGCAACCGGTCGATCGGCAGGCGCGCGCCGCGGCGCGCGTCCTCGAGCAGCATGACTTGCCGTTCCGCGATCGGGTCCGCGACGACCACCGCGTCCACGAGACCTCCGGAAATCGCCTCGAGCGTGCTCTCGGCGTCTTGCAGCCGCTCGCGTAAGAGCTCGATCTCGGCCTCGAGCACGCGGCGGTGCGATTCGGTCAGCGGGGTCGTGAGCTCCGTCGTCATCCCCTACCCCAAGCCGGCCGCGCGCGTCGGCGCGTCAGCGCGGCCGAAGCTGTAATCCCACAAGGGCCCTTTCGGTGTCGGACAGGTCGCCGATGATCTTTCGGATCGGGTCCGGAAGCTTCCGGACCAGCGTCGGGATCGCGATGATCTGGTCTTCCTTCGCGAGACGCGGGTTCGCAAGCAGGTCGACGACTTCGATGCTATAGCCGTTCGGCATGTGCTCGTCGAGCATCCGGCGCAAGTTGTTCATCGCCGCGAGCGACTTCGGCGTTTGACCTGCGACATAGAGCCGCAGCTCCCACTTGGGCTCGGATTTGGCGGAGGGTCGCGCCGGACGGCCCTGCTTGGGCGCCGCGGCGGTGGATCGCTTCGTGCTTGCTTTCTTCATCTCGTTGTCGCCTTGCCGGCGCCGTTGTCTCGTCTGCCGCGTCGTTTCGCCATCGCGGCCCTGTCTTCGGTCCATGCGCGCTCGCGCTCCTCGTCCTGAGTCACGATCAGGCCGGCCTCGGCCTCGGCCGCCCGGAGCTCGAGCTCGAGCGCGATGATCTGCGCGCGCGTCGCGGCGCGCCGCCGCTCGATGTCGCGCTGCTTGCGCGCGACGTCCTGGCGGCGCGCGAGCGCCGCGGCCCTTTCACGCGCCTCTTGCGCCGCGCGCAGCGAGCCCGTGAGCACGCCCTTCGGGTCCGACATAGACCTCTTGCAGCGAGACGCCACGCGACGTGATCAGGAACTCGCGCACTTGATTCGAGTGCGCCATTCCGCGCGACTTGATCACGTACAGGCCGCGGTTGCGCTCGCCGCCGACCTCGATGTCGCGCACGAGCAGCCACGTATCGATCAGCGACGAGACGCCCATGTCGGTCGCCTCGACGACTCCGCCGCCCGAGGTGAGATGCGTGAACATCGCGGTGATCTGCTTCGTCTTCAGGAAGTCGATCAGTCGCAGCAGCATCTTCTGCGCGTCCGCGGCCGTGCCGCCCGAAACGAAGTTGCTGATCGGATCCACGATCACCGTGGTCGGCGCGAAGTCGGTGACGGCCTTGTGGATCTGCACGAGGTGCGCCTCGAGGCCGAGCAGCGTCGGCCGCGACGCGTGGATCTGCAATAGCCCGTTCCGCCTATAGGCCTCGAGATTCACTCCGATCGAGCGCATGTTGCGCATGAGCTGGCTCGGGCTCTCCTCGAACGCGAGATAGAGGCAACGCTCGCCGCGCTTGCAGGTCGCGAGCGCGAAGTGCGCCGCGAGGCTCGTCTTGCCCGTGCCGGCGGAACCGCTTACGAGGATCGACGAGCCGCGGTAATAGCCTTTCCCGCCGAGCATCTCGTCGAGCTGCGGCACGCCACTCGTAATGCGCTCGTTGCTCGATTCGTGGTTCAGGCCGAGCTCGGTGACCGGCAGCACAGCGATCCCGCGCTCGTCGATCAGAAACGGATATTCGTTCGTGCCGTGCACGCTGCCGCGGTACTTGACGATCCGCAGACGCCGCGTCGACACCTGCTCGGTCACCCGGTGATCGAGCAGTATCACGCAGTCGGACACGTACTCCTCGAGCCCTTGGCGCGTAAGAGCGCCGTCGCCTCGCTCGCCGGTGATCACGCAGGTGACGTTCTTGTCCTTGAGCCAGCGGAACAGGCGCCGCAGCTCCGAGCGCAGCACCGCCTGATTCGTGAACCCGCCGAACAGCGTCTCGATCGTGTCGAGCACGACGCGTTGCGCGCCGACCGTGTCGATCGCGAGCGCGAGCCGAATGAACAGACCGTCGAGATCGAACTCGCCGGTCTCGGTGATCTCGTTCCGCTCGATGCGGATGTAGTCGATCGCGATCTTCTTCTTCGCGACCAGATCGTCGAGGTCGAAGCCGAGCGAGCGCACGTTCTGAGCGAGCTCCTCGGGCGTCTCCTCGAATGCGATGAACACGCCCGGCTCGCCGAACTCGACCGCGCCGCGCACGAGGAACTCCATCGATAACAATGTCTTGCCGCAGCCGGCGCTGCCGCAGACGAGCGTCGGCCGCCCTTCGGCAGGCCGCCGCCGGTGATCTCGTCCAGGCCCATGATGCCCGTCGCTACCTTCGGCAAGGTGCCGAGGGCACTAGAGGATTCCGGCTTGGCGCGAGCCTTCTTCGAGGCTTTGAGACGCGTTCTCATTCGGATGATTTTATGTCGTGTCTGTTTCGGAGCTTAGCAGGTCGATCTGATGGATTTCTAACCGATGCAACGCACGGGGATGCGGATCATCCCCGAAGCGATCGTGCGAAGGCGGACACCGACAGAAGCGAAAGCGGGGTCTGCCCTCCGCTCGAATTCGAGCGTCGGCACGCTCGCGGGTTCAGGTGCGCGAATGACCGGCGCTTGACGTCCATGCGGACTGGCAAAGTCGTCAGCGCGTCGGCGAACATGCGCCGCGATGCTGCGTCTCGTTTCTCTCGCTCTCGCTCTCGCTTTTGCCCTCGGCGCGGCTGCGGCGCTCGTGCCGTCGAGGGTCGCGCTAGCAGCCGATCTCGTCGCTCGAGCGCTGTCGCCTCACGGCCGACATGCTGCCCGCGGCGTTTGCGCGCTGCGGCAACGCTCGCGGTTCCCGAAGACCCATCCGCGCCCGACGGCCGCACGGTCGAGCTCTTCGTCGCGCGCGTGCCTTCCTTGAGCTCCACACCGCGGCCCGACCCGCTCGTGTTGATCGCGGGAGGTCCGGGCGAGAGCACGGTAGACATGTATCTGCAGCTCAAAGGCGCGTTCGAGCCCGCGCGCCGCGAGCGCGACGTGATCCTCGTCGACCAGCGCGGCACCGGCCGCTCGGCGGCGGGATTCGATTGCGGCGTCCCCGACGATCTGTCGCTCGAGACCGCGGGCGACGCGCGGCTCGCCAAATACATCGACCAGTGCTTGCGCGAGCTCGAGCACGATCCGCGGTTCTACACGACGTCGGTCGCGGTGCAGGACCTCGATCGCGTGCGCGCGGCGCTCGGAATCGCGGAATGGAACGTCTACGGCGTTTCGTACGGCACGCGCGTTGCGCAGCAGTACTTGCGGCGCTTCCCGGAGCACGCGCGCAGCGTCGTGCTCGACGGAGTCGTGCCCCCAGAGCTCGCGCTCGGCCCCGACATCGCGCGCGAGGCGCAGCGCGCGCTCGACCGGATCTTCGCGCGGTGCGCGGCCGACGACGGCTGCCACGCGCGCTTCGCGAGCTTGCCGGACGAGTTTCACGAGCTGCTCGCGCGGCTCGACAAGCAGCCGGTCACGACCGCGTCGCCGTATGCGACCGACGCCGGCGCGGGAGCAGCGGGCAACGAGGGTAAATTCGGCGCGTCGCAGCTGCGGACCCTTGTGCGTCTCTTGAGCTATAGCTCGGCGACCGTTGCGCTGCTGCCGGCGATGCTGCACGAGGCGCACGAGGCCAACTACGCGCCGCTCGCGAACCAGATTTCGACGACGCTGCGCCGCTTGCCCGAGTCGCTGAGCTTCCCGATGAGCAACTCGGTCATATGCACGGAAGACGCGCCGTTCGCGACAGCCGGCTCGCGCGACGGCCTCGACAAAACGTATCTCGGCACGACGATCGTCGATTCGCTCGATGAAATTTGCGCGCGCTGGCCGGCCGGCGCGATCGACGCGGACCTGAAGATGCCGCTCGTCTCGGACCGGCCCGTGCTGCTCTTGTCGGGCAGCAACGATCCGATCACGCCGCCGGAATACGCCGCGCGCGCAGCCGCGACGCTCGCACACGCGACGCAGCTCGTCGGCCGGGACCAAGGGCACGGCCAGATCGCGGTCGGCTGCGTGCCGCGCCTCTTCCGCAGCTTCCTCGAGCATCCGGAGCAGCCGCTCGACGCCGCGTGCCTCGCCGCCGAGCCGCCGACGCCGTTCTTCTTGTCGCTGCTCGGGCCGGGACCGTGAGCGCTCGCGCGCACGCCAAAGGGGTCACTCCGCGGTGATCGAGGTCGACGCACTCGGCAAGCAGTTCGGCGCGGTCCGCGCGCTCGACGGCGTGAGCTTTGCGGCGGCCGACGGCAAGATCACGGGCCTGCTCGGCCCGAACGGCGCCGGCAAATCGACGTGCCTCAGGATCCTGTCGACCGTGCTCGCGCCCGATCGCGGCCACGCGCGGATCGGCGGCGTGGACCTCGCGACGTCCGCTCTCGCGGCCCGGCGCCTCTTCGGCGTGCTGCCGCACAACTCGGGCCTCTATCCGCAGCTCACCGGGCGCGAGAACATCGAGTACTACGGGCGCTTGCACGGCCTGTCCGAGCCGAAAATCGCGCAGCGCGCCGATGAGCTGATCGCGCGGCTCGAGCTAGGCGCGGTCGCCAACCGCAAGGCGAAGGGCTACTCGCAAGGCGAGCGCACGAAGGTCGCGCTCGCGCGCGCGCTCGTACACGACCCTCAGCACGTGCTGCTCGACGAGCCGACCAACGGTCTCGACGTGATGGCGACGCGGCATCTGCGCGAGTGGCTCCGCGAGCTCCGCGCGCAAGGCCGCTGCGTGCTGCTCTCGAGCCACGTGATGCAAGAGGTCGAGGCGCTCGTCGACGACCTCGTGATCATCGCGGCGGGCCGCGTGACGCTGACCGGTAGCCCAGGCGAGCTCGCGCAGCGCTTCCCGGGCCGCACGCTCGAGGAGATTTTCGTCGAGGCCGTGAGCGGCGCCGCGTCCGCCGCGGGGGCGTCATGAAATCGCCCGCTCTGATCGTTTGCTTGAAGGAGATCGTCGAGACGGCGCGCGACCGGCGCACGCTCGGCTCGCTTCTGATCGGCCCATTGGTCGGCCCGCTGCTGTTCGTGGTGCTGATGAACGTGATGGTCTCGCAGAGCGTTTCTTCGATCGAGGATCGTCTCGACGTCGCAATGGTCGGCGCCGAGGGCGCGCCGAACCTGCTCGCCTATCTACGTGCGCGCGAGATCTATCCGCTCGACGTCCCGGATATCAAGACCGTCGAGGACGCGGCGGACGCGGTCGCCGCGGGCAAGCGCGAGTTCGTCCTCGCGGTCGACGAGCGTTACGGCGAGGACTTCGGCACTTCTCGCGCGGCGCACGTAACGATGATCTTCGACGGCTCGAAGCAGCGCGCGCAGGGCCGCGTCGCGCGCGTGCGCGGAGCGGTCAACGCGTACGCGCAGCAGATCGGCGCGTTGCGGCTCGTCGCGCACGGCGTGGATCCGACCCTGCTCCGGCCGCTGATCCTCGACGACCGCGATGTCTCGACCTCGGCCGGGCGCTCGGTGCTGCTGCTCGGGACGCTCACCTATTTCCTCCTGTTCGCGACGCTCACCGGCGGCATGCATCTCGCGATCGACACGACCGCCGGCGAGCGCGAGCGCAAGTCGCTCGAGCCGCTGCTGACGTTGCCGGTGCGGCGCAGCAGCCTCTTGCTCGGCAAGATGGCGGCGACGATCGTCTACATGCTCGCCGCGCTTGCGATCACGCTCGCGGCCTACGTGTTCGTGATGCACCGGCTGCCGCTCGAGAAGCTCGCGATGACTACGAGCTTCGGCCTCCGCTCGGCGATCGTCGCGTTCCTCGTGTTGTGCCCGATCGCACCGCTCGGCGCGGCGTTGATGACGCTGATCGCGTCGTTCACGCGCACGTACCGCGAGGCGCAGACCTACCTATCGTTCATGTTGCTCGTGCCGACGCTGCCGGTGATCTTCGCGGCAATCACGAACGTGGAATCGTCGCCGAGGCTCATGTGGATCCCGAGCCTGAGCCAACACTTGCTCGTCACGACGCTGATCAAGGCGCAGCCGCTCGACCCGCTCCTCGTCGCGCTCTCGGCCGGCAGCACGCTCGTGTTCGCCGCGCTGCTCGCTTCGCTCGCGGCTCGGCTGTACCGACGCGAAGCAATTCTCGGTTAGCGAAGCGGCTCTGGTTATGTAAACGCAACCGGCCCGCTTCTGCGAGCGCGGTCACGCAGCAGCGTGTGTCGCGCTGGCAGAGTGCGTTCGAACGTCGTCTGGCACGAACTCGAACGAATGTCGCAACCGTCCCTCGATCCCGCGAAGCTCGTAGCGCTCGATCCACTCACGGGTGCGCTCACGCGTCCGAGCGTGCTTTCGTTGCTGCACGCGCTGGCCGCGAGCGCGCAGCGGACGGGCAACGTGTTCTGCCTATGCCTGCTGGATATCGACCGGCTCCGCAACGTCAACGACACGCGTGGCGTCATGACCGGCGATGCGGCGATCGCGGGGCTCGCCGCGCGTTTGCGCGGTGTGCTCGAGCAGCCGGCCTGGCATCGCTCTGAGTACACGCTCGGGCGCTACGACGGTGGCGCGCTGCTCGTGATCGCGCGGCCGTGCAGCGTCGCATCAGGGCGAGACGCTCGCCGAGGCGCTGCGTTTCGGCGTGGCCGAGTCGCCGCTCGTCGAGCGCCAAAGCACGACTGTGTCGATCGGCGTCGCGCAGCATCGGATAGGCGAGTCGATCGATTCGCTGCTCGCGCGCACGGAACGCACGATGTATCTCGCGAAGCAATTCGGGCGCGACCGCGTCGAGGTCTCGCCGACGCCTCCTAGCCGCGTCGAGCGCGCGAAGGTCGTCGGGATTCGGGACTAACCCGCGCGCCCCACGCGAACGCTGTTCGCGCGCAAAGCGCCAGCGAAGGTTCACCCGACCAACATCCGGTACCTCGCCTCTTCGGCGAGCGACTCGCCGCTAACGCATCGCGATGCCGACGTTCGAAGACACGGCCGAGCGCAGGCGATTTTGCTCGCAGAACACCGAAAAAGGATTGCGCTGAAACGGCTTACTCAGGTCCACGATCGTGCGGACGTCGTGCGACGACAAGACCCCGTTGGCGGGCAAGTGCGGAAGCGCGGTGCCGTATTCCCACATCATGTGCTCGTAGGTATGCAGGCTGTCGTGATGAAAGAGATCGATCTGACCGAGCCGAGCGAGCAATCGGGGCAACTGCTCCTTGGAGTCGCCGATGATCAGGTGCCATCGGTCCGCGAGGTGGCGCGGCACGAAATAGTCGCTGGGGGGCTCATCGGGCGGATTGCCGAGATCGATGCTGTAGAGGACGCCGTGCCCGTTGTCCTTCAGCGCCTGAAGAATGTAGGCGCTCGACGCGCCATAGCACACGCCCGTCTCCACCACGGTCTCGGGCTTCAAAGACCGCACGAGTAGGTAGATCGTTTCGCAATCGAACGGCGGCGTCGCGCCCAGCCTGTATGGGCCGGGGAAGTTCTTGAGCTTGGCGCTGCGACGTTCCATCCAAGAGCGCATACCTGACTTCTCGTGTTTCTCGAGAATCGATCGAACGTCGGCGTAAAAGGCGTTCGAAAGAAAGCTTAGCGAGACGTCCCGTTCCTGCTCATTGCTGAACCGCGCAATGCTCGCCGCTTGAACGAGGCGGCTCACGGCGCGTAGCGGATGACGAACGGACTTCTGGACGAGCCTCATCGTGCTGGTGCATTCGAGCGTGAATCTCAGCATCCTCTTTTCTCCCTTCCGTGGTTTTTCGACAAAGCACACCGATCGTCCCTGACGCGTGCGATCGGCTCCGACGCGAAGTTGGGATCGCTGCAAGGCACGTGCCGATTCCGACGCGTGCGGGACGCCAGCAAGCGCGCACGCATGTTTTTCGGAGCTCAGGCAAGACACACGGGAGGGCTCCGTTTGAAAGAACTTGGAGAGCCAGTCTCAGATTCTGTGCTGCGGCGCCGCGCGACCGTGCGCACACTGGGCCGTCGCGCCCGGTCTGGGCGAGGCTGGAGGCTGCGTAAGCTAGGCTGCGTGCTCGCTACTTGCCGATGCAGAACGTCGCGAAGATTTCGCCGAGCAGGTCGTCGCTCGTGAGCTCGCCCGTGAGCTCGCCGAGCGCCGCTTGCGCTCCGCGCAGCTCCTCGGCCGCGAGCTCGAGCGCGCCGTCGAGCTCTGCGCGGGCTGCGACGAGCCGGGCCCGGGCACGCTCGAGCGCCGCGAGATGGCGGCGCCGCGCGCTGAATGTGCCGGGGGCCGCGGCGTTGTAGCCGGCAACCGAGTGCAGGTGCGCAATCAGCGCGTCGAGGCCGGCGCCGGTCAGCGCCGAGATCGCGAGCACCGGAGCGCGATCCGTCCCGGCTGCACTCGTCGCGCCGGCAGAACGGGTTGCCCCGGTCGTGAAGGCCGCTCGACCGATCTGCGTCCGCCCGCGCGGCGTCATCCATGAGATCCACCTTGTTACGCAGCAGCGTGAACGCCGCGTCACCGAGGTTTGCGCGCGCGGCCGCGAGCGCGGCGTCGAGCGGCTCGCGCACGTCGACGACCCAGAGCACACGATCCGCACGACCCGCTTCGAGCCGCGCGCGGCGCAATCCCTCTTGCTCGACCGGATCGGCCGATTCGCGGAGACCCGCCGTATCGACGATCGTGACGGCCAAACCGTCGAGCGTGAGATGCTCGCGGAGCGGATCGCGCGTCGTGCCCGGAATATCGGTCACGATCGCGGCGTCGTAACCCGCCAGCCGGTTCAGAAGGCTCGACTTGCCCGCGTTCGGCGGCCCCGCGATCGCCACGGTGAGTCCATCGCGGAGCACCGCGCCCGATCTCGCGGCGCGTGCGAGCGCCGCGAGATCGGCCAGCAGCGCGTCGAGCGCAGCGGCGCACTCGTCGCTCGCGTCGAAGCGAATTTCCTCGTCCGGAAAGTCGAGCCACGCTTCGACCTTCACGCGCAGCTGCGTGAGCGCCGCTTGCAGCGCCGCCACTTGCGCCGAGAACTGGCCGTCGAGAGAGCGCAGCGCGGCGCGCGCCGCGGCGATGGATCCACTCGCGACGAGGTCCGCGACCGCCTCCGCTTGCAGCAGATCGACCTTGTCGTTCAGGAACGCGCGCAACGTGAACTCGCCGGGCTCGGCAGGTCGGGCGCCGAGCGCGTACGCGCGAGCGAGCAATGCGTCGGTGACGACGCGGCCGCCGTGCCCGTGCAACTCGACGACGTCCTCGCCGGTGTACGAGCGAGGTCCGGGGAAATAGAGGACGAGGCCGCGATCGAGCGCCTCGCCGGACGGGCCGCGAAACGTGCAGAGCTCCGCGTAGCGCGGCCGCGCCTCGACGCCGGTCAGCGCGACACCGATCGCGCGCGCGTTCGGCCCCGACAGCCGTACGATCGCGACCGCGCCGGCGCCGGGCGCCGTGGCGAGGGCTGCGATCGTGTCGTCACGCTGCTCGCGCATGGCTGCTCACGCGCTCACCGGGGCGGCTAGTTCGGCGTCGCCTCCCGCGAAACGAGCTGGTTGATTCGCCACTGCTGCAGGATGCCGAGCACCGTGTTGGTGAGCCAGTAGAGGACCAAGCCCGACGGGAACAGGAAAAAGAAGAATGTGAACACGAGCGGCATGATCTGCATCACTCGCGCCTGCATCGGATCGGGCGGCGGCGGCTGGAGGCGCGTCTGGAAGAACATCGCTACGCCCATCAGCAGCGGCAGGACGTAGAACGGATCGCGCGACGACAGGTCGTTGATCCAGAGCATGAACGGCGCCTGGCGCATCTCGACGCTCTCGACGAGCACCCAATAGAACGCGAAGAAGAACGGCATCTGGACGAGCATCGGCACGCAGCCGGCGGCCGGATTCACCTTCTCCTTCTTGTAGAGCTCGAGCATCGCCTGGCTCTGCGCCTGGCGATCGTCTTTGTAGCGCTCTTGGATCGCCTTCATGCGCGGCTGGACACGCCGCATCTTCGCCATCGAACGGCCGCTCGCGGCCGTGAGCCGATAGAACGCGAGCTTGATCAGGAATGTCACGATCACGATCGCCCAGCCCCAGTTGCCGACGTAACGCTCGACGGCCGACAGGAGCCAGAACAGCGGTCGGGCGATCCAGCCGAGCGTCGCGCCGTAGTCGACCGCCCGCTCGAGCTTCGGGCCCGCGGTGGTGAGCTGATCCTGGAGCTTCGGCCCGACGAACAGCGTGATCCGATAGTCGAGCGGCATCGCGACGTCGACCGTCCTCACGGTGCCGAGCGCGCTCAATACGAAGTCCCCGCCGCGCGCCGCGGCCGTGTAGCGCACGCTGTCGTCGGCCGGCGGAACGGCGGCCGCGAGGAAGTGATGCTGGATCGCCGCGAGCCAGCCGCCCTTCTCCGTCTGCGTGACCGGGGTCTTGCCGAGATCGTCGAACTTGAGCTTCTTGTATTCGTTGCCGTCGAACAGCACGGGCCCGGAGAACGAATACGACTCGACCGAGGTGTAGCTTCGCTTGACGGCGTGATAGAGACGCGTCATCTGCACGTACGGCGCGCCGCGCCACGGCGAATCCGCGCTCGCCTTCAGCTCGAGGTCGACCGCATACGCGCCGCGATGGAACGTGTAGACCTTTTGCGCCTTGAGCGCGCCGTCCTCGGCCCAGTCCAGAGTCACGACGAGCGCATTCTCGCCGGCCATGAGCTGATAGCTCGAGCTCGCGGCGCGAAACGTCGCGACGTGATCGGGCTCCGCCGCATTGTCGGTGCCGCGCAACCCGGTCTGAAATACCCAGCGCGTGTCGGGCTCGTAGTCGAGCAGCCGCACGACATGCGTCGGGTCCCTTTTGTCGACGGGATAGGTCGGCAAATCGACGCGCACGAGATCGCCGCCGTGCAAGTCGATCCACGCATCGAGCACGTCGGTTTGCACATGAACGAGTTGAACCGGCTGCGGAGCCGGCTCGGTCGTTGCGGTGGTCCCCGGCGTCGGAGTCGTCGCAGGGTCGAGAGACGGTAACGACTCGGTGTCGTTATGGGCGACGGGTGGCTGGTTCGCGGCCGCCGGCGGCGTGGTCGGCTCGAGCGGCGGCGCGCGCTCGGTGGTCCAGGTCGTATAGACGAGCCAGCCGAGCGCCAGGAACGCAGCCCAGAGGAAGAGGCGAACGTTATCCATGGCTGCCGGTCGAAATTTGCGCCGTCAAGCGCGCAAAGTGCCGATCGAGACTCTCGCGCAACGGGCCGCGCTCGGCCTCGCTCGCACCCGCCTTCGCGAGCACGACGAAGTCGCACGCGGGCAGCGCGGGCTGCAAGCGAAACGACTCGCGCGCGAACCTCTTCAGGCGATTGCGGTCCACGGCGTTTTTCGCGACGCGTCGCGAGACCGTGAGACCGAGCCGCGGGACGCTGCCGCCGCTCGAGTCGCGCGAGCACCGTGAAATACCGATCGCTCGAGCGCACGGGATCGCCGAACACCCGGCCGAAGTCCTTCGCGGTGTGAAGACGCTGCCGGGGCGAGAATCTTGCGGAGCGCGCGGCGGCCGCTGATCCCGCAGCGTTAGGGAGACAACCGAGCACGACCTTTCTGGCGTCTGCTCGACAGCACCTTCCGACCGGCGTTCGTGGCCATGCGCGCACGGAATCCGTGCGTGCGCTTGCGATGCAGATTGCTCGGCTGAAAGGTTCGTTTCATGGCGACGTCACGAAGCGGGGAAGAGTTGCAGGGAAAACAAAAGGATGTACGGCCGTTCGAGAGCGGCGAACTGTACGCGGCGTGCTCAGGCGCGTCAATACGGCGGCGCAGTCGTGGCGGGTGATTGTTGCGCCGACGCGCGCTCGCTAAGCTGTGGATAAACGGAGCGGGGCCAGATTAGACTCACGAGAATTCCCCGCTCGCGCCCATTCACACTTAATCGAAGAGACTCCCCGTGGCAGAGAACTCGGCGGTTTGCTTGTCGCTTTGGAGTCAATGCGTTCGCAGCCTCGAGGCTGACCTGTCGGAGCAGCAGTTCAATACGTGGATACGGCCGCTGCAGCTCGTCGAGGACGGGCAGCTCGTGCGGCTGCTCGCGCCGAATCGCTTCGTCGTCGACTGGGTGAAGGGCCATTGCCTCGAGAAGATACGGTCGTGGTGGAGCGCGCATAGCGATCAGGGCAGTGAGGTCGTCGTCGAGGTCGGCACTCGAACGGCGATCAAACGTGACGTGCCGCCGCAGGTGGAAGCGGAGGTCCGTGTCGCGGGGCCGGTGCTCGGCAGCCGGCTCAACCCGGCTTTCACGTTCGATAGCTTCGTCGAGGGCAAGAGCAACCAGCTCGCGCGCGCCGCGGCGCGTCCAGGTCGCGCGCAATCCCGGCAGCGCTTACAACCCGTTGTTCATCTACGGCGGGGTCGGCCTCGGCAAGACGCACCTGATGCAGGCGGTCGGCAACATGATCGCGGCGGCGAATCCGGGCGCAAAGGTCGCGTACGTGCACTCGGAGCGATTCGTGAGCGACATGGTCCGCGGGTCTTCGTCACAACACCATCGCGGACTTCAAGCGGGCGTATCGGACGCTCGATGCCCTGCTGATCGACGACATCCAGTTCTTCGCTAACAAAGATCGGTCTCAGGAAGAATTCTTCCATACATTCAATACCTTGCTGGAAGGTCAGCGGCAGATCATCTTGACCTGCGATCGCTATCCGAAGGAGGTCACGGGCCTCGAGGAGCGCTTGAAGTCGCGGTTCGGTTGGGGGCTGACCGTCGCGATCGAGCCGCCGGAGCTCGAGACGAGCGTCGCGATCTTGATCAGCAAGGCCGCGGCCGAAGGTGACGCGCTACCCGAGGAAGTTGCGTTCTTCATCGCTCAGCGCATTCGCTCGAACGTCCGCGAGCTCGAGGGCGCGTTGCGGCGCGTGCTCGCGAATGCCCGGTTCACAGGCCAACCCATCACGCTCGGGTTTGCCAAGGAAGCGTTGCGCGACGTGCTCGCCCTACAGGACAAGCTCGTGACGGTCGAGAACATCCAGAAGACCGTCGGCGAGTACTTCAAGATCCGCGTCGCGGATTTGCTGTCCAAGCGGCGGAGTCGATCGATCGCGCGGCCGCGACAGATTGCGATGGCGCTCGCGAAGGAATTGACGTCGCACAGCTTGCCGGAAATCGGCGATGCGTTCGGCGGGCGGGACCACACGACCGTGTTGCACGCGTGTCGGCGAGTGAAGGCTCTGCGCGATACGGAAACGCGCGTTGCCGAGGACTACAACAACCTGTTAAGAACGTTGACGGCATGATGTGCACAGGCTGAGGAGCAAAGTGCGGCCGTTTTTTCACACAGACAGCACACAGGGATCCCGAGCGGTTTCACCACCGCATATTTTATGCAAGTGATTGAAAAGCGAAGTGAAAGCGCGATTATTCGAGTTATACGCGCGATCAATAGCTATAACAGTATTAAAGCATAGGCAGTAACAACAATGAAGTTCAGTGCAACTCGCGAAGCGATTCTGAAGCCTCTGCAGACGGTGGTCGGAGTGGTCGAGCGCCGGCAGACGATGCCGATCCTCAGCAATGTTCTGCTCGCCGTCGAAAAGGGCCGGCTGCGTGTAACCGCAACCGACCTGGAAGTCGAGATGGTTGCGGAAGCGGCCGTCGATGGCGCGACGGATGGCGACGTCACGGTGCCAGGTCGGAAGCTTCACGAGATTTGCCGTGCGCTGCCGGAGGGCACGACGGTCGAGGTCACCCTCAACGGCGAGCGGCTCACGGTGAAGGGGGGACGCAGCCGATTCACGCTGTCGACGCTTCGGGCGGCGGACTTTCCGGTCGTCGAGGAAATCGCGGCGAAACAGACGTTGCGTTTGACGCGTAGCGACCTTCGCGCGCTGATTCAAAAGACGCACTTCTCGATGGCGCAGCAGGACGTACGGTACTACTTGAACGGGCTCTTGCTCGAGACGGAGCGAAAGAAGCTCCGCGCGGTTGCAACCGATGGGCACCGGCTCGCGTTGTCGGAGGTGGACCTCGAAGCGGCAGCCGTGCGCGACGAGCAGGTGATCGTGCCGCGCAAAGGCGTGCTCGAGCTCAATCGGCTGCTCGAAGGGGACGGCGACGTTGCGGTAGCGCTCGGCAGCAATCACGTTCGCGTCCAAATCGACGACGTTCGGCTGACTTCTAAGCTAATAGACGGCCGATTCCCGGAATATGCACGCGTGATACCGAATCAACCGCGCAACGTCATCAGCGCAGATCGCAGCCTGCTGCGAGCAGGCGCTGCAGCGCACGGCGATCCTGTCGAACGAGAAATACCGCGGCGTGCGGCTCGAGCTGAGCGGGAATACGGTCGTGCTCCAGGCGAACAATCCGGAGCAAGAAGAGGCCGTCGAGACGCTGGAGGTCGAATATGCCGGCGACCCGATGGAGATCGGCTTCAACGTGAATTACCTACTGGACGCGCTCGCGGCTGTCACCAGCGATCAGGTGGAGCTCGGCGTCACGGATGGGAATTCGAGCTGTTTGATCCGGGAGCCCGGCGTCGAGCGCACGAAGTTCGTCGTGATGCCCATGCGCCTGTAGGCGCGGCTTCCGCTTGCCACTCCGGCGCCTTCGAGTCAGCGCGTTTCGGTGCTTACAGGAGGTCGAGCTCGACCTCGACCCCGCGCGGAATTACTTCTATGGTGCCAACGGGGCCGGTAAGACCAGCCTTCTAGAGGCCGTGTTCCTGCTCGGTCGTGGGCGGTCGTTCAGGACACGACAAGCTCGGACGCTGATCCAGTACGGTCAGCCGGGTCTGTCGGTTTACGGGGATGTGGACGACGGGGTCCGCCTGCGGCGACTCGGCGTGGCGTTCGCCGACCGGCGGCTCGAGCGACGGGTCGATGGCGCTCCAGCCAGCGGAGCGGCCGTGGCGGAAATCCTCGCGGTCCAGGCGATAGGGCCGGATAGCCATCGGCTCATCGAAGGCGGGCCCAGCGAACGACGCCGGTTCCTCGATTGGGGAGTGTTCCACGTGGAACATTCGTACCTCGAAGCCTGGCAACGCTACCGCCGAGTCCTCGGGCAGCGGAACGCGGCGCTTCAGCGCGGGCGGCGAGGCAACGGCCGAATTGCGCGTTTGGACACAGTCTCTGGCCGAGGCAGGCGAGCACATCGATCGATTTCGCCAGGCGTATGTGGCGCGGCTCGCGAGCTATGCCAGTGGGCACGCTCAGGCGCTCCTCGGACAAGGACTCGTCGGTCGAATACCGGCGCGGGTGGCGCGCCGATCTCGATCTGGCCGCGGCGCTCGACGTATCGGCCGTTCGCGACCGGTCGCTCGGACACACCGAGCCCGGACCCCACCGCGCGGATCTCGTTTTGCAGATAGCCGGCCACCGAGTTCAGGACGAAGCCTCCCGCGGGCAGCAGAAGCTCGCCGCTGCGGCCCTGGTGCTCGCGCAGGAGAGCGTGGTCGCCGCAACTGCGACGTCGCGCAGCGTGCTGCTCGTCGACGATCCCGCGGCCGAGCTCGACCGAGCGGCGTTCGAGCGACTACTTGAGCGTCTTGGGACGATCCACAGCCAGCTTTTCTTCACCGGCCTCGCACCTCTCGAAGCCAATAAAGACGCTGCGACGGCGGTGTTTCACGTGGAACGTGGACACGTGCACGCGCTATAATCGGCGATTGCCCAGCAAGAGTATTTCTGGATGGCCCAGAGCGACTATACTTCCAAGAATATCAAGGTATTAAAGGGCCTCGAAGCCGTCCGCAAACGTCCCGGAATGTACATCGGCGACACCGATGACGGGACCGGTTTGCACCACATGGTTTTCGAGGTCGTCGACAACTCGGTCGACGAGGCTTTGGCCGGCTTCTGCAAGGAAATCTCGGTCACGATCCACGCGGATGAGTCGATCACCGTCGTCGATGACGGCCGCGGTGTCCCGGTCGATATCCACCCGGGGGAGGGAGTCTCCGCGGCCGAGGTCATCATGACCGTGCTGCACGCCGGCGGAAAGTTCGACGACGACTCCTACAAGGTTTCGGGCGGCCTACACGGCGTCGGTGTCTCGGTCGTCAACGCGTTGTCCGAGGTGCTCACACTCACGATCTTCCGCGGCGGCCAGGTCTATCAGCAGGTCTACCGGATGGGCGAGCCCGACGCGCCGCTCGCCGTCGTCGGCAAGACGGATCGTCGCGGCACGACGATTCACTTCAAGCCGAGCGCGACGGTGTTCACGAACATCGAGTTCGACTACGACACCCTGGCCAAGCGGCTGCGCGAGCTGTCGTTCTTGAACTCCGGCGTCCGGATCAAGCTAGCCGACGAGCGCGAAGAGCGCAGCGACGTCTTCGAGTTCGAGGGCGGCATCGAGGCGTTCGTCAAGCACCTGAACCGCAACAAGACCCCGATACATCCGACCGTTCTCTACTTCTCCGAGGCGCGCGGCTCGATCCAAGTAGAAGTCGCGCTGCAATGGAATGACGGCTACCAGGAAGGAATGTTTTGTTACACGAACAACATTCCTCAAAGGGACGGCGGCACGCATCTCGTCGGTTTTCGCGCGGCGCTAACGCGCACGTTGAACGCATACATCGAGAACGAAGGAATTGCCAAGCGAGAGAAGATCGCGACATCGGGCGACGACTCGCGCGAAGGGTTGACGGCGGTATTGTCCGTCAAGCTTCCCGACCCGAAGTTCTCGTCGCAGACGAAGGACAAGCTCGTGTCCTCGGAAGTGAAGAGTGCGGTGGAGTCGGTCGTCGCGAGCAAGTTCGAGGCGTTCCTGCTCGAGCACCCGGCGGAGGCAAAGTCGATCGTCGGGAAGATCATCGAGGCGGCGCGTGCGCGCGAGGCCGCGCGAAAGGCGCGCGAGCTCACGCGACGGAAGGGCGCGCTCGACGTCGCCGGACTACCCGGCAAGCTCGCCGATTGTCAGGAGAAGGATCCCGCGCTTTCCGAGCTGTTTCTTGTCGAGGGCGACTCGGCCGGCGGCTCGGCCAAGCAGGGCCGCGATCGGCGAACGCAGGCGGTCCTGCCTCTGCGCGGCAAGATCCTGAACGTCGAAAAGGCACGATTCGACAAGATGCTGCAGTCGACCGAAGTCGGCACGTTGATCACCGCGCTCGGCTGCGGTATCGGTCGCGACGAGTTCGACGTCGCGAACTTGCGCTATCACCGCATCATCATCATGACGGACGCCGACGTCGACGGCTCGCACATACGCACGCTGCTGCTCACGTTTTTCTACCGGCAGATGCCGGAGCTGATCGAGCGCGGCCACGTCTACATCGCGCAGCCCCCGCTCTACAAGCTCAAGCGAGGCAAGCAAGAGCACTACGTGAAGGACGACACGGAGCTCAACTCGTTGCTGCTCACGAGCGCGATGGCCGACGCGCAGCTCTATCCGCGCACCGGCGCGGCGCCGATCCAAGGCGAGCAGCTCGACAGGCTCGCGCTCCAACACATGGAGGCGAACTCGATCATCCAGCGTTGGAGTAAGCGCTACGACGCGAACGTGCTGCGCGCGCTGATGTTCTTGCCGGAGATCACGGCAGCACAGTTCGAGGACGCCGAGTTCCGGCGCCGCTGGAGCACTGCAGCTCGAGCAGCACCTGAAACAGCTGAACGGTACGCGGCCAAGGCTATCGCGTGCATTCGCAGCCGAGCGCGGAGGGCGTCGACCCGAGCGTGCTGGTGACCCGCGAGCACCACGGCACGCTGACGACCAAGACGATCCATCCGAGCTTTTTCCGCTCGCCGGAATACCGCCGCCTCGCCGCGATCGGAACGGCGCTCAAAGACGTGATCGGCGAGGGTGCGGCAGTCGAGCGCGGCAAAGAGCGGCGCGAAGTCGCGACATTTGCCGACGCGATCGACTGGCTCATGACCCAGGCGAAGCAGGGCCAGACGATCCAGCGCTACAAGGGTCTCGGCGAGATGAATCCGGAGCAGCTCTGGGACACTACGGTCAATCCCGATACCCGCCGCTTGATGCAGGTGCGGATCGAGGATGCCGTCGCGGCGGACGAGATCTTCACGACGCTGATGGGCGATCAAGTCGAGCCGCGGCGCGAGTTCATCGAGCGCAACGCGCTCGCCGTGGCAAACCTCGACGTCTGAGCCGGCTCGCTCAGGAGCTTCGCGGCACGAGGTGCGCGACCTGCTCCTCGATCCAACGCTGAACCTCGTCGTTGATCTCGCGCGGCTCGCGGCCCGCGGTCGGAATCGGCGCGCCGATCACGACGCGCACCGTCCCGGCGCGCTTCAGCAAGCCGCGCCGCGGCCAGAAGAATCCCGCATTGTGCGCGACCGGCACGATCGGCTTGCCGACCGTGCTCGCGAGCAGCGCGCCGCTCAAGCCATAGCGGCGCGTCTGGCCGACCGGCATCCGCGTGCCCTCGGGAAAAATCATCACGCAGATGTCCCTCCGCGAGCCGGCTTTCGCCTTGCGTCGAGCACCTGCTGAACGGCGTTAGCGCCGCCTTTCCGATCGATCGCGATCGGTTTCAGCTTGCGCACCGCCCGGCCGAACACCGGGATGGAGAGCAGCTCGCGCTTCAGTACCCAGCTTTGCCGCGGGAATATCAAGATTTGCGCGATCGTCTCCCAGGTGGACGAGTGCTTCGTGAGCACGATCGCGCTGGCGCTCGGCAAGTGCTCACGCCCAGAGACGCTCGTAGTCGAGCCCGCAGAATCGGTGCAGCGCGCGCATGACCGCCCGCGCCCAGGCGACCGCCCAGCGATACGGGTCGTTGCCGGGCAACGGCAACGTCGCGAACAGCAGGAACGAGTACACCGGCACGGAAACGACCAAGAAGACGCTGAACGCGAGCGAGCCGAGCCACTGGCGCATGGGCTTAGGCCTATCGCTCGGCGATCAGCGCGCGAGCCGCCGCCGCGAGATCGTCGAACACCTCGATGCTCCGCGCGCCGAGCGTGCGAGCCGTCGCGGCGCCGGTGCCGGTGCGCACGAGGATCGCGCGCGCACCGACCGCGTCCGCCGCGCCGACATCGCTGATCCGGTCGCCGACGAACGGCACGCCCGCGAGCGAGACGCCGAGATCGCGCTCGAGTCGGCGCAGCAGCGCGGTCTTCGGCTTTCGGCAGTCGCAGCCCTCGTCCGGATGGTGCGGACAGTAGTAGATGCCCGCGAGCTCCCCGCCCGCGTCGCGCACCGCTGCGTTCATCCGAGCGTGAATCGCTTCGAGCGTCTGCTCGGTGAACAGCCCGCGACCGACGCCCGATTGATTCGTCACGACCGCGACCCGGAATCCGGCGCGAGTCAGAGCTGCGATGGCCTCGAGGCTGCCCTCGATCGGCCGCCATTCTGCGACCGATTTGATGAACTCACCCGAGTCCTCGTTGATGACGCCGTCGCGGTCCAGAACGACGAGCCGCGGTCGCGTCATCGCTAGAGGCCGAGTCTCTCGCCGAGGAAGTCGCGAGCTCGGCGACACCGACTCGCACTTGCTCGCAGCTGTCGCGCTCGCGCACCGTCACGGTGCCGGCGGTCAACGTGTCGCCGTCGATCGTGATGCAGAACGGCGTTCCCGCTTCGTCCTGGCGGCGATAGCGACGGCCGATCGCGCCCTTCTCGTCGTAGAACACGTTGAAGCGCCGCCTGAGGCTGCGATAGATCTCGAGCGCCTTCTCCGGCATGCCGTCCTTCTTCACGAGCGGGAACACGGCCGCTTTGATCGGCGCCAAGCCGCGGATGCAACTTGAGCACCGTCCGCGGCTCGCCGCCGACCTCGATCCTCGGCGTACGCGTCACATAGAAACGCGAGAGCGCCTCGATCTGCGCCGGCCGACGGCTCGATCACGTGAGGCAAGAAGCGACGCGTGTTCAGATCGCGTATCCTGATCGTCGAAATAGCGTGAGGTCCTTGCCGCTCAACTGCATGTGCTGGCGCAGGTCGAAGTCCGTCCGGTTCGCGATGCCCTCGAGCTCGCTGCGGCCGAACGGGAAGTCGTATTCGACGTCGGCACAGGCGGCCGCGTAGTGCGCGAGCTCCGTCCTTGTCGTGCTCGCGCAGGTGCAGGTTCTCGCGCCGCATTCCGAGGCCGATGTACCAGGCGAAACGCGCGTTCGCGCCAGTACTCGTACCATTTCGGCGCGTCCGTCGGGGCGGCAGAAGAACTCGATCTCCATCTGCTCGAACTCGCGGCTGCGGAACGTGAAGTTGCGAGGGTTGATCTCGTTGCGGAACGCTCTTGCCGATCTGGCCGATGCCGAATGGCACGCGCACGCGCGCCGTGTCGCACACGTTCTTGAAATTGACGAAGATGCCCTGCGCCGTCTCCGGCCGCAGGTAGGTCACGTTCGAGTTGTCTTCGAGCGCGCCGACGTGCGTCTTGAACATCAAGTTGAACGCGCGCGGCGCGGTCAGCGTGCCGGGAGCCGATGCACCCGGCGCGAGCGTCTTCGCGCGCAGCGCCTCGTCGCGCAGCGCGTTCGGCGCCTCAGCGAGGCGCAGCGTTTGGCCCGCGTGGGCCTTCTGCAGCGACGCGATGCGTTTCCTGTGAGGCTCGAGCAGCTCGCCAAGCTCCGTCTTGCCGACCTCGCCCGGAGCCGCGAACAACACATCGTCGATTCGCTTGACGGAGCCGTCGCTCGCGACGAACTCGAGCGCGAAGACCGCGAGCTGATCGGCGCGATAGCGCGCGCGAGTCTCGCGATCGTCGACCATCGGGTCGCTGAAGCCGCCGACGTGCCCGCTCGCTTCCCACACCTTCGCGTTCATCAGCAGAGCGCAGTCGAGGCCGACCATGCCGTATGCACGCCGGCGCGCCGTTCGGCGCGGCGGTCTCGTCGTGGTTCAGGAGCATGTCTTCCCACCACGCTTGCTTCAGGTTGCGCTTGAGCTCGACGCCGAGCGGACCGTAGTCCCACGCACCGTTCAGGCCGCCGTAGATCTCGCTCGACGGAAATATGAATCCCCGCCGTTTGCACAGCGACACGAGCTTGTCCATCGACTCCACTGGCTTCTCCGGCGCGCGATCCGTCAAAAAAGAGGCGCGCAGTATAGCGACGCGACGCAGTGCTCCCAATGGCGGCCGCGTGCAGCAAGCACCGCTGCGCCGCGCCGCGCCCCGGTCTTTCTTTCGCGCACCGCGATGATGCATGATGCGCGGCGATGCGCACTGTCTTGGAGCGTACCGCGCCGCGAATTTCCCAGTACTTCCAGCAAAAACAAAGACTAACGGTACGCGCGGCTCTGGCACAAGAAGTGCACACTTGGCGGCTCGAAACCAGAACGACTGTCCGTGGGCATCCGACGATGACTCCGGCAGCTAGAACGATTTGCGGATAAAGAAAACGGAGGAAATCCAATGTCGGTAGCCGACGCTCTCAAGCTCATGAAGGAAAAGGGGGTCAAATTCGTCGATCTCCGTCTCACGGACACGCGAGGCAAAGAGCAGCACGTGAGCGTGCCAGCGCATGTCGTCGACGAAGCGTTCTTCACGGACGGCAAGATGTTCGACGGCTCTTCGATCGCCGGTTGGAAGGGCATCAACGACTCCGACATGATCCTGATGCCGGACGCGGAGACGGCGGTGATCGACGTGTTCACCGAAGAGCCGACGATGATCCTGCGCTGCGACGTGATCGAGCCCTCGACGATGCAGGGTTACGAGCGCGACCCGCGCTCGGCGGCGAAGCGCGCCGAGGCATACCTCAAGAGCACGGGCATTGCCGATCAGGCATTCTTCGGCCCGGAGAACGAATTCTTCGTCTTCGACGACGTCCGCTGGGCGTCCGAGATGCGCGGCGCGTTCTACGCGATCGAGTCGAGCGAAGGCTACTGGCAAACGGGCAAGGAGCTGCCCGAAGGCAACATGGGCCACCGTCCGGGTATCAAGGGCGGCTACTTCCCGGTGCAGCCCGTCGACTCGCTGCAACGACATTCGCGCGGCGATGTGTCTCGCGCTCGAGGAGATGGGCCTCACCGTCGAGGTGCACCATCACGAAGTCGCGAACGCCGGCCAATGCGAGATCGGCGTGTTGTTCGGCGGGCTCGTCAAGAAGGCCGACGACGTGCTGATGCTGAAGTACGTCGTGCAGAACGTCGCGCATAGCTACGGCAAGACCGCGACGTTCATGCCGAAGCCGCTCGTCGGCGACAACGGCAGCGGCATGCACGTGCACCAGTCGCTCGCGAAGGGCGGCAAGAACCTGTTCACGGGCGACGGCTACGGTGGGCTGTCGCAGCTCGCGCTGAACTACATCGGCGGCATCATGAAGCACGCGCACGCGATCAACGCGTTCACGAACGCTTCGACGAACAGCTACAAGCGCTTGGTCAAAGGCTTCGAAGCGCCGACGCTGCTCGCCTACTCGGCGCGTAATCGCTCGGCCTCGATCCGCGTGCCGTACGTGCAGAACCCGAAGGGCCGTCGTATCGAGGTCCGTTTCCCGGACAGCACGGCGAACCCGTACTTCGGCTTCATCGCGATGATGATGGCCGGGCTCGACGGTATCCAGAACAAGATCAACCCGGGCCCGCCGTCGGATAAGGATCTCTATGACCTCGAGCCCGAGGAGGAAAAGAAGATCCCGACCGTGTCCTACTCGCTGCATGCAGTCGCTCGAGGCGCTCGACAAGGATCGCGGCTTCCTGAAAGCCGGCGGCGTGCTCAGCGACTCGTTGATCGACGCGTACATCGGCCTCAAGGAGCAGGAGATCACGCGCTTCTCGATGACGCCGCACCCGGTCGAGTTCGACATGTACTACAGCCTCTGAGCGGGGCGAGACCTTCAGGCGTTTTGTCAACTACCGAACCGTGGCGGGGTTCTCAGAATCCCGCCACGCGGTTGGCACGGAATGCCGTACGGCGCTAAGCTTGGAGCATGCGTAAGTGCCTGATCTTACTCTTTGCGTTAACGACGAGTTTGGTGCACGCGGCACCGGCTTGGAGGTGGGTCGACGCAAACGGTCAGGTCCACTACTCCGACACGCCCGTGCCGGGCGCGACGCAAATCGAGCTGTCGGGCGCGCAGACGTTCGGGTCGAGCGCGCGTCAGCAGCCTGCGGCGGCGAACAAACCGGCGAGCCAATCGGCGCCGCAAAGATCGACGCGGCAGCGCGCGAGCGCTATCGCTCGTTCAACATCGTGAGCCCGAAGCAGCAAGAGACGCTGTGGAACGTCGGCACGGTCGTGAACGTGCAGATCGAGCTCGATCCGCCGCTGCAGCCGAACCATCTGCTGGACCTGTTCGTCGACGGCCAGCGGCGCAATTTGAACACGACGAGCACGGATCTCACGCTCGAAGACGTCTACCGCGGCACGCACACGATTCAAGCCGTGGTCGTGGATCAGAGTGGCGCGGAAGTGATCCGCTCGCTCGCGACTACGTTCATGGTCCAGCAGTCGAGCATCCAGAACCCGAACAATCGCCGAACAGCCCGAACAAGCCGCAACCGAAGCCAAAGCCGTAGTCGCCGCAGCCGCGGACGTTCCGCGCGCCCCGCCGCCCGAATCCGTCGGCGGATTGCGCAGAGCGCGGCCGGCGCCGGACGCCGGCCAGATACTCCAAGGCCTCACGACCGCTCTCGTCGTGCTCGACGAGACTCTGCTGATCGCGCAGATGAACACGGCCGCCGAGACGTTGCTCGGCGTGAGCATGCGCCGCGTGACGGGGCGACCGATCGGCGAGCTCGTGCATCCGTCCGCGGAGCTCGTCGCGTTGTGCCGACGCGCGCTCGCGACGGGGCTCACGTTCAGTCTCCGCGAGCTCACGGCGCGCGTCGGCGATCACGAGGTCGTGCTCGACTGCCGCGCCGCGCCGCTCGAGCGCGAGCGCTTCCTTCTGCTCGAGCTGTTCGATACCGGGCGCGACCGCAAGGTGCGCCGCGAGGAGGCGCTCGTCGCGCAGCAGCAGCTGTCGCGCCGGATCATTCGCCAGCTCGCGCACGAGGTGAAAAATCCGCTCGGCGGGTTGCGCGGCGCCGCGCAACTGCTCGAGCGGCAACTGCCCGATCCCGAGCTGCGCGCCTACACGCGAGTGATCATCGAGGAAGCGGACCGCCTTGCGTCGCTCGTCGATGGGATTCTGCGCGCCGGCGGCGCGCCGAAGGTGGAAGAGGTGAACCTGCACCGGATCACCGAGCACGTCGCGCAACTCATCGAAGCCGAGAAGCCCGCCGGCGTCGAGCTCGTTCGCGATTACGATCCGAGCCTGCCGCCGCTTCAGGCGGACCGGAATCAGCTGATCCAAGCGTTCCTGAACATCGCGCGCAACGCGATGCAGGCGGTCGGCGCGCGCGGCCGAGTGATCTTCAGGACCCGCGCCCTGTCGAACTTCACGCTCGGCGGCGAGCAACACCGCCTCGTGCTGTCGGCCGAGGTCGAGGACAACGGCCCCGGGATCCCCGAGGAGCTCAAGGAGACCATTTTCTATCCGCTCGTGACGGGCAAGCCGACCGGTACCGGGCTCGGCCTCACGATCGCGCAGGATCTCGTCGGCCGCCACGGCGGTTTGATCGAGTTCACGAGCCAGCCGGGTCGTACCGTGTTTCAGCTGCGCTTGCCCGTCGCGGCGTCCAATGGTCATTCGGGTCATTCGGCGGGGCGCGGCTGATGGCGACGCCCGGGTTGAGCGTTTGGGTCGTCGACGACGACGAGTCGGTGCGCTGGGTGCTCGAGCAGGCGCTGAAGCAGGCGCACATGATTCCGCGCGCGTTCGATTCCGGCCGGCAGTTCTTCGCCGCGCTCGAGCGCGATCGGCCCGACGTGCTCGTGACCGACATTCGAATGCCCGATATGAGCGGCCTCGAGCTCATGGAGCGGCTCGCGCGGACCGATCCCGATATCCCGGTGATCGTGATCACGGCGCACTCCGACCTGGACAGCGCGGTGTCCGCGTACCAGGGCGGCGCGTTCGAGTACCTGCCGAAGCCGTTCGACATCGACGAAGCGATGGAGCTCGTATCGCGCGCGGCGCGGCAGCGAACGCGCGGCGCGGCAGAGCAGACCCAGACGAAGCCGACGCCGCGGATCATCGGCCAGGCGCCCGCGATGCAGGACGTGTTCAAGGCGATCGGCCGGCTGTCGCGCTCGAGCATGACTGTGCTGATTACCGGCGAATCGGGCACCGGCAAGGAGCTCGTCGCGCGGGCCTTGCACGACAACTCTCCGCGCGCGAACGCGCCGTTCATCGCGCTGAACACGTCGGCGATCGCCGCGGAGCTGCTCGAGTCGGAGCTCTTCGGTCACGAGAAAGGCGCGTTCACGGGCGCGACCGAGCGGCGGATCGGCCGGTTCGAGCAAGCGAACGGCGGCACGTTGTTCTTGGACGAGATCGGCGACATGTCGCTCGCTCTTCAGACGCGGTTGCTGCGCGTGCTCGCGGAAAGCGAATTCTTCCGCGTCGGCGGCCAGACGCCGATCCGCGTCGACGTCCGGGTGATCGCCGCGACGCACCAGGATCTCGCGCAAGCCGTCACCGCGAGCCGCTTCCGCGAGGATCTGTACCACCGCTTGAACGTCATGCGGATCGAGGCACCACCGCTGCGCCAACGCCGCGAGGACATCCGGGAGCTCACGCGGTTCTACCTCGAGCAAGCGGCGAACGAGCTCGGCGTCGCGTCGAAAACCTTGAGCCCCGAAGCGGCCGAGGTGCTCCAGAAGTACGACTGGCCCGGCAACGTGCGCGAGCTCGTGAACGTCTGCCGGCGGCTCACGGTCACGGCCGCGGGTCGCGAGATCGCGGGGCCAAGATTTGCCGCACGAGCTCGGCGGCAGCGCGACTCAGGCGACCGCGGACTGGACGACGGGACTCGCGCAGTGGGCCGAAGGCCAGCTCGCCGTCACGGCTGCGCCGCCGCTGCTCGACGAGGCTCTGCCCGCGTTCGAGCGCACGCTGATCGTGACCGCGCTGCGCCGCGCGCGCGGCAAGCGGCTCGAGGCCGCCAAGTTGCTCGGCTGGGGCCGCAACACGCTCACGCGCAAGATCAAGGAGCTCGGCCTCGAGGGCCGGGTCTAACGCGCCGGCCGAGCGCCGGAGCGCTTCTCGATCTCCGCGACGATCTGCTCCGCGAGCTCGAGCGCCGCGTACCCGTCCTCGCCCGAGACCTCGCAGGGCTTGTCCTCGACGATCGCGTCGACGAACGAGCGCGTCTCGGCGAGCAGCGCGTCGCCCTTTTCCAGGTTCCAGCTCTCGGACTTCAGAGCCGCCATCCCTTCGCTTGGGCTCCCGGTGCGCGTGACTCGCCGCACCTCGCCGCCGCCGAAATCGATCGCGACGTACTGATTCGGTTGGAACACGCGGACCATCCGCTGCGCGCTCGTCGAGGCGCGCGACGCCGTGACGTTCGCGATCGCGCTGTTCGCGAACTCGATGCGCGCGTTCGCGATGTCGACGTCGTCCGTCAGCACCGGGATGCCGACGGCCGAGACATTCACAGGTCTAGCGCCGACGAGCGATAGGATCACGTCGAGGTCGTGGATCATCAAATCGAGCACCACGTTCACATCGGCGCCGCGGCCCTTGAACGGCGCGAGCCGGTGGCACTCGATGAAGCGCACGCCCGTGAGGCCCTCGCGCGCCGACAAGAGCGCCGGGTTGAAGCGCTCGACGTGGCCGACTTGGAGCTTGAGGCCGCGGCGCGCGGCGAGCTCGTTGAGCTCGGCGGACTCGCGGCTCGTGCGCGTCATCGGCTTCTCGATGAGCACGTGCACGCCGTGCTCGAGGAAGAACTTCGCGAGCGCGAAATGCGCCGACGTGCTCGCCGCGATCGTGACCGCGTCGACGAGACCGGCAAGCTCGCGGTGGTCGGCGAAATAGCGCGTCGCGACACTTTCGGCCACGGCGCGGCCGGCCGTCGCGTCGAGATCGCAGACGCCGACGAGGTCGACGTCATCGAGCGCGCGGTACTTCTGCGCATGGAAACGGCCGAGATAGCCGACGCCGACGACCGCCGCGCGCAGCTTCTTCATGGGCGCGCGATGCCGCGCTCGGAGCTCTTCACGAAGCTCACGAGGTGCTCGATCTGCGGGCTCGGCTCGCAGTCGCGCTCGATCTGCGCGAGCGCCTCGTCGATCGTGAGCGCGCGGTCGAGCAGCGCACGGATCGCGCGCTCGATGTTGCGTCGTTCCGCCGCGCCGAAGCCCGCGCGCTTGAGCCCGACGCGATTCACGGCGCGCGGCACGGCCCAGTGGCCCTCCGCGATCGTGAACGGCGGGATGTCCTTGTTTGCGAACGCGCCGGCCGCGAGGAACGCGTACGCGCCGATACGCGTGAACTGCGTGAAGCCGGTGAGACCGCTCACGAGCGCGTGGTGCTCGATCGTCACGTGGCCCGCGAACTGCGCGCCGTTCACGATCACGACGTGCTCCGCGATCTGGCAGTCGTGGCCGATGTGCGTGTACGCCATCACGAAGTTGTGGTCGCCGAGCCGCGTGACGCCTCCGCCCTTCTGCGTGCCGAGGTTGATGCTCACGAACTCGCCGATCCGGTTGTGGTCGCCGATCTCGAGCGCGGTGTACGCGCCGGCCTGGTAGCTATGGTCCTGCGGCGGGCCGCCGAGCACGGCGCCGTGCTGGATGTGGTTGTGCGCCCCGATCTTCACGCGGCCGTAGCGGCTGCCGATCCGCGCGTGCGACTCGACCACCGTGCCGGCGCCGATCTCGACCTCGCCGTCGACCACGCAAAACGGGCCGACCTCGGCGTCAGCCGCGATGCTCGCGCGGCTGCCGACCATCGCGCTCGGGTGGATGCTCATTGCGTCAGCCGCGCCGCGGCCTGGTTCGCGGTCTTGGCCGTTTCGACACCGCCGACGAGCTCGGAGATCGACGTTGCCCCGCATTTGCGCAGGTGCTCGTCGAGCCCGGCGTTCACTTTCTGCGGCGCGAGCGGATCGTAGAAGAGCGCGGTGCCGAGCCCGACGGTCGTCGCGCCCGCGAGCACGAACTCGAGCGCGTCGTGCGCCGTCTCGATGCCGCCCTGGCCGATGATCGGGATGCCGCGCTCGCGGCACTCGCGATAGACCTGATGGACTTTGAGCAGCGCGATCGGCTTGATCGCGGGGCCCGATAGCCCCCCCTGGACGTTGCCGATGATCGGTCGTCGCGAGTCCACGTCGATCGCCATGCCCATCAGAGTGTTGATGACCGCGAACGCGTCGGTGCCCGCGTCGATGCACGCACGCGCGTTCGCCGCGATGTCGGTCTGATTCGGCGACATCTTCGTGATCAGCGGCTTCTTCGTGGCTTTGCGGCAGGCGGCGACCACGCGCGCCGACATCTCGGGATAGTTGCCGAACGCGACGCCGCCCTCTTTTACGTTCGGGCACGAGATGTTGATCTCCATCGCGTCTATGGGCGAGTCGTCGAAGCGCCGAGTGACCTCCGCGTATTCCTCGATCGTCGAGCCGCAGACGTTCGCGATGAACCGCGTCTCCGTGAAGTCGAGCTCGGGCAGGATGTTGCGCACGACGTAGTCGACGCCGGGATTTTGCAGCCCGATCGCGTTCAGCATCCCGCCCGGCGTCTCCCAGACCCGGTGCGCGGGGTTGCCGAGCCGCGGCGCGAGCGTCGTGCCTTTGAGCACGATCGCTCCGACGTCGGTGTTCGAGAAGCCCTCGATCCGCGTGTACTCCTCGCCGAAGCCGACGCAGCCCGAGAGCAGCACGATCGGCGAGTTGAGCTTCAAGCCACAGAACTCGAGCGCGAGCCGGCTCGTGCGGTGCTTAAGCGTCGAGGAGTCGTCCGTCATGCAGGGTTCCGGGATTGCGGGCGATTATCCGCGAGCGCCGCCGCGAACTCCACTCGGCACGCGGGCGGCTCTATGATCGCGAGCGTGTTTCACGTCGTCTTGTTCCAGCCCGAGATACCGCCGAACACGGGCAACGTGATCCGGCTCTGCGCCAACGTCGGCGCGACGCTGCACCTCGTGCATCCGCTCGGCTTCGAGCTCGACGAGCCGCGCGTCCGACGCGCGGGCCTCGACTATCACGAGCTCGCCTGCATCCGCGAGCACGCGGACTTGCCCGCCTGCCTCGCGACGCTCGGCGCCGCGCGCCTTTTCGCGATCACGACGCGCGGTACGCGCTCGGTTTACGCCGAGCGTTTCGCCGCCGGCGACGCGTTCGTCTTCGGCCCCGAGACCGCCGGCCTGCCCGACGACGTGCTCGCAACCTTCGCGCCCGAGACGCGCCTGCGCCTGCCGATGCGCGCCGGCAACCGCAGCCTGAACCTGTCGAACGCCGCCGCGGTCACGGTCTTCGAAGCCTGGCGCCAACTCGGCTTCCCCGGCGGCGCCTAACCAAAGCGGTCGGGTTCGCGGTCCACAACGCGTGCGTCCCGGGGGCGTCGGCGCACAGGGATGTGCGCCGTCGAGCCCCAGGGACGGCGTCTTGGCGTCCCCCGGGATGCATGCGTTGTGGACCGCGAACGAGCGAAGGTGTCAGACGAGCTCGTGAGCGAGCGGCCGGCGCATCAACGCGGTGACCGCGTCGCGCGGGTCGCGCCCTTCGTGCAGGACCTGGTAGAGCTGCTCGACGATCGGCATCGCGACGCCGAGGCGCTCCGCGACGCGGTGCACGGCGAGCGCGCCGTTGTAGCCTTCGACGACCTGACCGATCGCGCGCAGCGCGTCCGCGACGCTCGCGCCGCGCGCGAGCGCGAGCCCGAACCGCCGGTTGCGCGATTGGTCGTCCGTGCAGGTCAGCACGAGGTCGCCCATGCCCGCGAGGCCCATGAACGTCTGCGCGCGCGCGCCGAGCGCGAGCCCGAGCCGCGTCATCTCGGCGAGCCCGCGCGCGATCAACGCGATTCGCGTGTTCGCGCCGAAGCCGAGGCCGTCGCAGATGCCGGCGCCGATCGCGTAGACGTTCTTGGTTGCGCCGCCGACCTCGACGCCGATCACGTCGTCCGACGTGTAGGCCCGAAATGTGTCGGTGCTGATCGACGCCGCGAGCTGCTGCGCGTAGGCGCGGTTCGTCGAGGCGACCGTCATCGCGCTCGGAAGGCCGGCGCCGACCTCGCGCGCGAACGTCGGACCCGAGAGCACCGCGGTCGGTATGCCGTCGGCGAACAGCTCGGCAACGACTTGATAGGGCAAGAGGCCCGTGTCGAGCTCGAAACCCTTCGTCGCCCACGCGAGCCGGGTCACGGGCAGCGGCCGGAGCGCTTCGAGCAGCGTGCGAAAGCCCTGGCTCGGGACGGCCACGAGCGTGATCTCGGCGCGCTCCACCGCCGCGCGCAGATCACTCGCGATTTCGAGCTGTGCGGGGAACGGGGCGTCGGGAAGATAGCGTACGTTGCGCCGAGCGGCGGCCAACGCCTCGACCTGAGCACGATCGCGTGCCCAGAGCACGGCCGAGTGGCCCGCGCGCGCGAACTGTATTGCGAGCGCCGTACCCCAGGAGCCGGCGCCTAGCACCGCGATCCGGTCGGCGCTAATGAGTCTCCCCGGCGCTCGGCGCGGTGCCGGCCGTCTGCCCGTCGCCGCGGGTCGCGCGCTCTCGCACCGCCTGCGCGTAGAGCCCGTCGAAGTTGATCGGCTGGAGCAGGAACTGCGGGAAGCCGCCGCGGCCGATCACGTCCGCGATCGCCTCGCGCGCGAATGGGTACAGCGTGTTCGGGCAGAACGTGCCGATCAGCACTCCCTGCTCTTCGGCGTTGTAGCCCTCGATGGAGAAGATCCCGGCCTGCGCGATCTCGATCAAGAAGATCGTCGCATCCTGCTCCTTGGCCTCGACGGTCAGCGTGAGCGTGACCTCGAACGTGCTCGGCGCAATCGTCTGCGAGCCTGTGCGGATGCTGATCTGCGTCTGCGGCGAGGCGTTGGTCGTGAACACGGCCGGCGCCTTCGGCGACTCGAAGGACAAATCCTTCACATAGATCTTTTGGAGAAGCAGCTGCTTCGCAGCCGCGGTCTGGGGTTGCTCATCTGCCATAGTAAATCCGGTCTGAGTGTTATCGTTTTGGAACTAGGGTTGGGTGGTCGACGTCGTCGCGAGCAGCCGATCGAGCTCGCCGTTCGCGTCGAGCGCGCTCAGGTCTTCGAAGCCGCCGATGTGCCGGCCGTCGATGAAGATCTGCGGCACGGTCCGGCGACCGCCGCTCTTCTCCATCATCTTCTGGCGCTGCTCCGGGTCGAACATCACGTCGATCTCGGTGACGTCGACGCCCTTGCCCGCGAGCAAGCGCTTCGCGGCGCCGCAGTAGCCGCAAAACGGCGTCGAGTACACGACGATTCGGTCGGCGTCGGCCATGGTCATTTCACGAGCGGCAAGTTGTCGGCACGCCAGCCGAGGATGCCGCCACGCAAGCTGAACGAGTTCGCGTAGCCGGCTTTGCGCAAAACGCCCGCGGCTTTGCCGGAGAGCCCGCCGTTCTCGCAGACGGCGAGCAGAATCTTGTCCTTCTTCTTCGCGATCGCGTCATTCTCTTGCTGGAGCCTGTCGAGCTCGATGTTGCGGGCGTTCACGATGTGTCCCGCCTCGAATTCCGTGGGCTTGCGCACATCGATCACGAGCGCGCCCTTGTTTATGAGCCGCACGGCATCGGCGGACGACACGTGGGTCACGCCGCCGGCGCGCAGGCGGAGCTCGTAGAACAGAACGGCCGCCAACGAGACGAGCAACGCCCCGACGAGGTACGGATGATGACCCACGAACTCGATCAGTTGACCCACGAGGCTCTCGGCGGCCGGCTACTGGACGCGCAAGTATAGCAGCGCCTTAGAATCGGCCCGCGGCGCAGGCGTGAAATCGGCGGATCTAACGGACTACACTGCCGCCCCGTATGGACGACGTCGAACGGGTCGCGGCACGCCGCGCGAGGCTCGCACTCATCTTCGGGCTCGCGGTCGTCGCGGCGCTCGGCGCGGCGCTCGGCTTCGCGCAAAGCGTTCGCGAGCGCGACGCGCAGCTCCAAGCCGTTCGTAAGGAGATCAAGGCGCTCGAGGGACGGGTCGCGAGCCAGACCGCTCAGCGCGACGAGAGCGCTCGCGCGTTGCGCGCTGCGGAGCTCGACGCGGCCGACGAGGCGCGCAAGCTCGCAGACCTGCGCGGTCGGCTCGCGGCGGAGCAGTCCGAGCGGCGAGCGCTCGGCGAGCGCACGACGCGCGCGACCCGCCGGCTCGCCGCGGAAAGAGCCACGCTCGCGAGCCAAGTGCGCACGAGCTACATGAACGGCCGAGCAGAGCTGTTCAAGCTGGTCTTGTCGCAGCAGAGTCCGGCGACCCTTGGGCGAATGCTCGTCTACTTCGACTATTTCAATCGCGCGCGCAGCGCAAGGATCGGCGCGGTGAGCGCCGAGGTCGCGGAGCTGGCGGACTTAGGCGATCAGAGCGAACGCGCGACGGCCGAGCTTGCATCGCTCGAGGCGGCCGAGTCGGCGCAAGTCGCCTCGCTCGAGCACGCGCGCGACGAGCGCCGCGCGGTGGTCGCGAAGCTCGATGCCGGCATCGCGGACTCGAACGAGAAGATCAACAAAGCCCGCGCCGACGAAAAACGCCTCTCCGACCTCGTCGCCGAGCTCACGCGGCTGATGGCGGGGTTTCCGGCAGACGGTGCTCAGCCGTTCGGCCGCTTGAAGGGCAAGCTCGCATGGCCGGTCGTGGGTCGCCTCGCAGGCGAATACGGCCAGCCGCGCGAGGGCGGAACCGTCAAATGGAACGGCGTGCTGATCGAGGCTAGCCAGGGCACGCCGGTGCGCGCGATCTATCGGGGCCGCGTCGCGTTCGCCGACTGGCTGCCGGGGCTCGGTCTGCTGCTCGTGCTCGACCACGGCGACGGGTACATGAGTCTCTACGGACACAACCAATCTCTTCTCAAGGAGCCCGGCGACTTGGTCTCGCCCGGCGAGACGATCGCGCAGGTCGGCGACACTGGCGGTCAGGCGCGTCCCGCGCTCTATTTCGAAATCCGCGCGCAAGGCGAGCCCGTGAATCCGCACGACTGGATCAAGAAGCCCGTCGGCCGCTAGCTCAGCGCCGTCATCCATCGGCACGAGTGACATAAGCCGCAGCGTATCCGGGGTCGATTGGACTGTGCTAAGGTTCCAGCGCACTAGAAGCGAAGTCGAATAACAACAAAAACTATGCTCGCTCTGCGCTCTCTCCTGATTCTCTCCGTCGGTATCGTGCTGGGTTTGGGTTTGGCTGTGAGCGCCACGGTCTGGACGGCGCTCGGCGTCGAGCATCACCCGCATCCCAAGCCCGCCGACGCCGTCTCGCCGGACGCGACGGCCCTCGTCGCCGAAGTCATGGATCGCGTGCGCCGCGAGTACGTGACTCGCATCGACGATCGTCAGCTCGTTGAGGGCGCGATCCGCGGCATCGTCAAGGAGCTCGATTCCCATTCGAGCTATCTCGATCCGACGCAGTACGAGGAGATCCGGATCAGCACCTCGGGCAACTACACCGGCGTCGGCCTCGATGTGAGCGTCGACGACGGCAAGGTCACGGTCGTCGAGCCGCTCGCGGGCGCGCCCGCCGCCGTCGCGGGAATCCTGCCGGGCGACGTCGTCGTGTCCGTCGACGACATGCCGGTCGAGCAGGGCAACGTCGCGGAAACCGTGAACAGGATGCGCGGCGCAGCCGGCACGCCGGTCACGGTCGACGTCATGCGTAGCGGGAGCGGCGCGCCGCTGCGCTTCGCGCTGACGCGCGCGCCGGTACAAGTGAGGACGGTGAGCAGCGAATACCTCGGCCAGGGCCTCGCGTACTTCCGTCTGTCCACGTTCGCCGACAGCACGCCACGCGACCTCGCCGTGGCTGCGCACGCGGCGATCGAAAAGGCCAACGGCAAGCTGCACGGCGTCGTGCTCGATCTGCGGAACAACCCGGGCGGAGTGCTCGACGCGGCCGTGCAAGTCGCCGACGAGTTCCTCGCCGATGGCGTGATCGTCAGCGGCACGGGCCGCGTCAAACAGGCACGCTTCGAGCAGCACGCGTCCGCAGGCGACGAGCTCGAGAACGTGCCCGTCGTGCTACTCGTGAACGGCGGCTCGGCGTCGGCGTCCGAGATCGTCGCGGGCGCGCTCCAGGATCATCAGCGCGCGCGGATCGTCGGCGAGCGCACGTACGGCAAGGGCTCCGTGCAAACGGTGATGCCGCTCGGCGAAGGTAGCGCGCTCAAGCTCACCACCTCGCTCTATCTCACGCCGTCCGGGCGTTCCATCAACGGCGTCGGCATCGATCCGGACGTCGTCGTGCACAACAAGGATCCGCAGCGTCAGTATCGCGGCCCGGGCAGCCCGGTCCCGATGGCGGACGACCTACAACTACTCGAAGCGTTGCGGCTCGTTAACAACGGCTCGACCTCGCTCAGCGCCGCGCGGTAGGCGCGCAAGTCGGCGGCGCGCTATCCTGGCTGAGCCTGCGGCCGTCGCAGGACGGCCGGAGCGAGCATGAGCGGCGACCCGTTCGAGCGGGGACTTGAGATCGAAAAGGCGCAGCTGCGCGGATTCGCCCGTAGCGTGTCCGAGATCGAGTGGCTGCTGCTGATCCTCGTCGTCCTGTATCTCTTCTTCGTCAATCCCGCGCTCGCGCGAAGCCCGAGCGTGCTCGGCGTGCTGCTCGGGTTCGCCGCGTTCGTGCTCGTGTTCCGCTACGCGCGACCCTTCGCGGCCAAGACGCACATCAAGCTCACGATCGAGATCCTCGGGATGTTCGCGTTCCTGACCGCGGTGCTCGCGCTCGCGGGCGGCGTGAGCAGCCCGTTGATCAATCTCTATCTGTTGCCGATCGTTACGGCCGCGCTCGCGCTCGGCAAACGCGCGACGGCGCTCGTCGTCGTGCTCGTTTGTGTGTGCTACCCGCTACTCCAGGTGCTGACAGGAGGCGTCGAACGGTTGACGCCCGATTTCGCGGTGACCGCCATCGGCGTGCTGGCGCCGTTTCTGCTCGTCGCATTCTGCACGACGCTGCTCGTCGAGAACATCAACACGGCGAAGCAGCGGATCCGCGCTTTGTCCGATCGCGACGAGCTCACCGGGATCTACAACATGCGCGCGTTCACGCGCCTCGCGGAGCAGGAGCACGAGATCGCGAGCCGCACCGAGCGCCCTTACTCGGTTCTGATGGTCGACATCGAGCACCTGAAAGCGCTCAACGACACCTATGGGCACGAGGCGGGCAACCGCGCCGTGAAGCTCGTCGCCGAGGCACTGCAGCGGCTCACTCGTTCGACGGACGTAGTCGCACGCTTCGGCGGCGACGAGTCCATCGTGCTGCTCGCGAGCGCCGACAGGGCGGCGGCCGAGGAAGTTGCGCAGCGGGTCCGTAACGTCGTGTTCGCGACGACGCTCGAGGTCGACGTGAAGATGGTGCGGCTCAAGGTCAATGTCGGGGCGGCAAGCTTCCCCGAAAGCGGCAACTCGCTCCAGGCCGTGATGACGGCCGCGGACCGGATGATGTACAAAGACAAAGAGCTCCGCGATCCGCCCAAAGGCAAGCTCGTTATCCAGCGCCTCTAGGACTCGCGTTCCCCGTACGCCAGGTAGTAGTGTGTTTGTCTTATTAGGAGTACGGCAATAGACCAAGAGGTACGGCAATTGACTAAGACTAACAACAAAGCCGCGGCGCGCCACATTCTCGTTGACGACGAGGAAACCTGCGCGCAATTGAAGAAGGACATCGAGGGCGGCGCCGATTTCGCGGCCCTCGCGCGCGAGCATTCGACCTGCCCGTCGTCGCGCCGCGGAGGCGACCTCGGCGAGTTCTCGCCCGGCGAGATGGTGCGGGAGTTCGACACCGTCGTTTTCAGCGCGCCGCTGAATGTCGTCCAGGGGCCCGTGAAGACGCAGTTCGGTTATCACCTGATCGAGGTCACGCGGCGCACGGGCTGAGCGCCTCGCCCGGAGCTCGAAATGAGCGACGACGGCGGCCCAACGCCCCGACGCGGTTTCCCGATTTGGGGCAGCCTCGCGATTCCCGGCGGGATCCTCTGGGGGCTCGCGATCGGCATTCTCGTCGGGCTTGCGCTCGGCAACGTGCTGATCGGCGCCCTGATCGGCTTAGGCCTCGGCGTCGGGATCGGGCTCGTGCTGTTTGCGGCCGCGGTCGTGGTCGCGTCGGCCAACCTCTAGACAGCCGCGAGGAGGCGAGTGCGAAGCACGGTGAACACGATCGGTCGCGCGCTCGGCGCACTCTGCGGCGCGGCCCTAACGGTGATCTGGGCGTTCACGTTCTGGGTGCCGGCGGCGGGTTTGACGCTGCCGGGCATCAGCGTGGTCGGCGCACTGATGTTCGCGGTGTTCGCCTTGTTCGCGACGATCGCGTCGGTCCGCGGCCATGCGACGGTCGTCGTGCTGCTGTTCCTCGCGTCGTTTTTTCCCGTCGGCGCCTCTCTGATCCGAATCGACCATTGGCTGAGCAGCGTCGGCTGGCTCGACGTCG
Source organism: uncultured Gammaproteobacteria bacterium (assembly GCA_963841645.1). Taxonomy (GTDB): domain Bacteria; phylum Pseudomonadota; class Gammaproteobacteria; order Steroidobacterales; family Rariloculaceae; genus FEN-1219. The sequence continues at coordinate 255,046 of CAWJDS010000008.1, forward strand.
GCTTGGGCTTTGCGGCGGCGCTGCTGTGGCTCACGCGTCCGCGCGGCCAGCCCGTGCCCGAGCCTGCCGATTAGCTAGAATTGACCGCGCCCCTTTACGGAGTGTCGCGATGTCGAAGCTCGAACGTTTCTCTTGGCGGTCCCTGCCGCTCGTGATGCTCGCTGCCGGCGCGCTGCTCGCGGGCTGCGCGCCGGTCGGCTCGGGCGCGGTGGTGCGCCAATATGAAAGCGAAGCCGAAGGGCGACTGGACGACGAACGAGGCCGTCGACTTCGCGAAGCACTGCGTGCTCCCCGACAACGACACCAAGAAGAACAACTGAGCCCGGTGTGAAAGCGGCAACGCTACCGTTCTGGCTCACGACCGTCGCGTGCTTCGCGCTCGCAGTCGCCGCGCAGCCGTCCGACCTCGTCGCCGCGCGCAACGTATGGCGCCGTGCGGCTCTTGCGGACTACGAATACGGCTACCGCAAGTACTGCGAGTGTCACCCCGATACTCCGCCCGAAACGATCGTGACCGTCCGTAATCGCGAGATCGTCCGCGTGCGGCATCGGCCCGTCGATTCGACGAACGAAGTGCCGGCGAAAGCCGGTATCGAGCACTACTACTGGACGATCGACGAGCTGTTCGAGCTGATCGACTCCGCGCAGCGGGGCGGCGCCGCCGTGCGCGCGAGCTACGATGCCGAGCGCGGTTTCCCGACCGAGATCCACATCGACTACGACAAGAACGCGATCGGCGACGAGCTCGACGTCGTGCTCACGACCGTCTCGCCGCTCACGCGCTGAGTCCGCCCGCAGCCGCCGCCGCGCGAGCGCCGATCGAGCTATGGATGCGGGATTGACCGGTCTTGGAGCCCGCCGTAGAGTCTAAATCGGCTGCGAGTCGATCAACGGTGCCGACCGAAAGGACTTCTTCACAGGCGCTAACAAAAACTCCGAAAAGTTGATCGCCGCTCTAGCGCTCGATCCCACGTCGCCGATTGAGTCGCTAGTGGTGTGCGCGGCGACGTGAGAATGTCGGTGATGAATATCTACGTCGGAAATCTGTCTTACGGCATGAGCGAGACCGAGCTTCGCGATGCCTTCGCTGCGTTCGGAGAAGTTTCGTCGGCCAAGATCCTGATGGATCGTGAGACCGGGCGGTCGCGCGGTTTCGGCTTCGTCGAAATGCCGAATCAGAGCGAAGCCGAGACCGCGATAGCGCAGCTCAACGGCAAAGACCTCGGCGGTCGCGCGTTACGCATCAACGAGGCACGGCCGCGGGAGCGACGCTGAGCCGCTGACTCTCCGCCCGGTCGAACGGATGTCGGCCCGGGCACAGAAACGGGAAATGCGCGTCGGCGCCGAGCCCGTCGAGATCGAGACGTTGACGCGCGGCGCTCAACACCCGGGACGCGTGCGCGCTTGGGTTGCCACGTTATGTCTCGCTGTGCCGGACGAGCTGCGCCGGCCGCTATACTCGAGGTCAAACAAGAACAAGGCACTAAGGATGGTCCGTTCCGCATCATGATCTACCTCAAATGGACACCGAGCGAGCTCGCGACGTTGCGAGCCGGCGCGCTCTATACGGAGATCGACGAGGACGGCTGGGTGCAGCGCGAGCTCGGGATCGGCGACGACGGCTTGATCACGCACCAGCTCGTGCCGTGCGACGCGCGGCCTGGGTGGTTCGGGCTCGCACGGCTATCGCTCGTCATGCTCACGAGCAACGTGACGAAGGCCGAGTTCGAGTCGCTCTGGCACGCGGGCTCGGCGCGCTCGCGCGCTCGACCGCGCCCTGAAAGCTGTCCTCATTCGGCCGCCGGCTGAGTAGAATCGCAAGCCGAGCTCGACCGATTCCGCGCCGCGTCTTCCGGGGGGATGAAATGGCTTCCGAGTATCCGAGCGGATCTTCGCCGCGGGCGTCGCTGCGCGCCGCGGCCGCGGTCGCCGCGGTCATCGCGATGTTCGGCGCGCACGCGGCCGAAAGCTTCAAGGTCCGCCTCACGCCCGTCCCGATCGAGGCGTCGACCGCCGCGAAGACGAAAGGTAGCGGCAGCGCGAGCGCGTCGCTCGACGGCTCCACGTTGCGCGTGACCGGCTCGTTCGCTGGCCTCGTCGGCGCCGCGACCGTCGCGGGTCTGCACGAAGGCCCGGTGCTCGGCGTGCGCGGCCCGTCGGTCGCGGACTTCACGGTGCCGCAGTCTCCGAGCGGCTCGTTCACCGCTGAGTTCAAGCTCACGCCGGCGCAGGTTCAGAGCCTTCACCAGGGCCGGCTCTATCTTCAGATCCACAGCGCGGCGGCGCCCGACGGCAACCTCTGGGGTTGGCTGTTACCGTGAGCCCGTGATGCGCCGGGATCAACGCGCGAGGAGTTCCTGATGCGTGCTTCGCTTACGTTCACTGTGCTCGCCTCGCTCGCGCCGCTCGCGGCGCTCGCGCAGAGCGGCCCGTACACGGAGCAGCAGGCGGCCGCGGGCCGCTCGTCGTATCGTCGCGAATTGCGCGGGCTGCCACATGCCCGATCTGCGCGGCTCGAACGAAGCGCGCCCGCTCGCCGGCGCTGACTTCATGCGCAACTGGGGCGAACGCACGACGCAGGATCTCGTCGCGTTCATGAGCGCCGCGATGCCGCCGCCGCCCGCATCCCCGGGCAGCCTCGGCGGCCAGACGTATCTCAACCTCGCGGCGTTCTTGCTCGCAGGCGAACGGCGCGAAGCCGGGCTCCGCCGCGCTCGCCGCGACGACGAGCGTCGCGATCGGCAGCGTCGCGACCGGCGAGATGCCGGCGGGCTTCAAGGAGGCGCTCGCGACCGCGGCGCCCGCGGCGGCGGCCGGCGGCGCGGGCCGCACCGGGCTCACGCTGCCGGGCCATATCGAGGGCTTCAAGCCGGTCACGGACGCGGATCTGCGCGCGCCCGCGGCGGCCGATTGGTTGATGATCCGCGGCAGGCTATCGCGCCTGGAATTACAGCGAGCTCAATCAGATCACGCGCGACAACGTAGCCGGGCTCACGCTCCAGTGGGTCTGGTCGCTGACCGACGGCGGCTGGAACGAGCCTGCGCCGATCGTGCGCGGCGGCGTGCTCTACGTCGACAACCAAGGCAACGTGATCCAGGCGCTCGATGCCGCGACGGGCGAGCTGCTCTGGGAGAACCGCGTCGGCCCGAACGTCGCCAACACCGCGCTGCGCGGGCTCGCGATCTACGAGGACAAGGTCTTCGTCGCGACGAGTGACGCGCGGCTCGTCGCGCTCGACGCGCGCACCGGCCAAACGGTCTGGGAGACGACCATCGGCGACCGGACGGAGGGCGAGTTCTGGGCGTCAGAGCGGCCCGATCGTCATCAAGGGCAAAGTCGTCCAGGGCCTCGGCAACTGCACCCGCTACCGCAAGGAGAAGTGCTTCATCAGCGCGTACGACGCGAAGGACGGGCACGAGCTCTGGCGATTCCGCACGGTCGCGAGCGGCAACGAGCGCGGCGCCGACACCTGGGGCGACGTGAAGGACTACTACCGCGCGGGCGGCGACACCTGGATCACGGGCACCTACGACCCCGACCTCGACACGACTTACTGGGGCGTCGCGCAAGCGAAGCCGTGGATGCCCGCGAGCCGCGGCAACTCCTCGCTCGACCGCGCGCTCTACACGAGCTCGACGCTCGCGCTCGACCCGAGCACCGGCGCGCTCAAGTGGTATTTCCAGCACGCGCCCGGCGAGTCGCTCGACCTCGACGAGGTCTACGAGCGCGTGCTCGTCGACGTCGGCGGCGAGAAGGCGGTGTTCACGTCGGCAAGCCCGGCATCCTCTGGAAGCTCGATCGCACGACCGGCAAGTACCTCGACTCATCACGAGACGGTGTTCCAGAACGTCTGGGACAAGATCGATCCCGAGACCGGCGAGCCGCACTATCGCGCCGACATCGTCGCGATGAAGAAGGGCGAGTGGATCGACGCGTGCCCGAGCACCGAAGGCGGCCACAACTGGCAGGCGATGAGCTACAACCCGCCGACGAGCAGGCTGATCATCCCACTCTCGCAGAGCTGTATCGCGATGCGCGCGCTCGCCGTCGAGCAGGTCGAGGGCGGCGGCGGCGCGGGCGCGGATCGGCGCTTCTACGAGATGCCTGGAACGAACGGCAACATCGGCAAGCTCGCGGCCTACGACACCGCGACGCTGAAGGAGCTCTGGTCGATCCAGCAGCGCGCGCCGTTCCTCACCGCCGTGCTGTCGACGCGCGGCGGGCTAGCATTCGTCGGCGACCTCGACCGCGAGTTCAAAGCCGTCGACGTCGCGACCGGCAAGATCCTGTGGCGGACGCGGCTCGCGACGTCGGTGCAGGGATTCCCGATCACGTTCAGCGCTGGCGGCCGTCAGTATCTCGCGGTGCCGACCGGCGTCGGCGGCGGAAGCCCGCGCGTCAGGTGCCGTCGCTGATCGCGCCCGAGATCCACCATCCCGCGACCGGCAACGCGATCTACGTGTTCGCGCTGCCGGAGAAGAAGTAGAGCCGGCGGGCGCCTCCGCGAGGCTCGCGTATACTTCAGCAGCCGACGCGCCCGTAGCTCAGTGGATAGAGTATTGGCCTCCGAAGCCAAGGGTCGTGGGTTCGAATCCCGCCGGGCGCGCCAGTCTTTTCAAGGCACCGCTTCAAGAACAACGAGGGGAAACCAATGACGGCGATGAATGTGGTCCGGTTTCGCGTAAAGCCCGGGTGCGAGCAAGAGTTTATTGACGCGCATCGCGGCGCTGGGCCGAACTTCAAAGGGTTCTTGGGTGGCCGGCTCCTCAAGACCGGCGACCGCACGTTCTGCATCGTCGCCGAGTGGCGCAGCTTCGACGCTCTCGCCGCGGCACGGCCTGAGATGGTCGGTATGCTCGACAAGCTGCGTGATCTGCTCGAGGACCTGGGCGGCGGCCTCGGCGTCACCGACCCGGTCTCCGGCGACGTCGTGGTGAAGCTCGAAGCGCCGCGTGTCGCGCGGAAGGCAACCAAGAAGAAGACCGCGAAGAAGATTGCGAAGAAGAGCGCGAAGAAGAAGACTAAAGCGAGCAGGCGGAAGCGACGTTAAAACAGCCGCCGCCGGCGTGCGCCGACGGCGGCTTAGTTCGAATCGAGCCAGACTCGCGCCGCAACGCCTATCTTCAGCGGGGCGCCGCAAAGCGCCAGGACGCGTTCAACCAGACTGCGTCCGCGTTGCTGTACGAGCTCATCTTGATTCGCTCGTACTCCGCGCTGAGATTCAAGCGCTTGATGACCGTGAAGCCGATGCCGACGCCGTAGACCGGGTCGTGGCCCGAGCTGTCGATGAGCCGGCCCGTGTTGTCGTCGGCCGTCACGTTGTAAAACGCCTCGCCCACCTTCGCGAACAGCTCAACCGGTCCGACCGGCAGCGTGCCGACGACAGCGGGCGCCAATGCGTCGCTCTTCGTCGTTAGACCGAGCTGGTTCGCCGAGGCCGTCGAGCGGCCGTAATCCGACCAGTCGAGCTGAGCCGAAAGATACGGGTTGAACCGCCAGCCGGCGAAGATCCGTTCCGTGTCGTTGCGGTCGAAGGTGAGATGCGTGTCGGTCACATCGCCCGGTTTATGGTAGTCCGCCGAGAAGTCGCCGAGCGCGGCACCGAGGTAGAAACCGCTGTCATGATCATCGTCCGCCGCAAAAGCCGGCATCGCCGCGAGCGAGACAGCGCCCACGAGCGCCGCACAAATGGCCATTCGTTGCTTGAACATCGAGTCCTCCTTGCTGGTAGATCCTTTCGTTCAGGTCTAGAGCAAGGTCCGTGCCTGGCGCGTCTCTGCTAGAAATCTTCGCAAATACAGCGGGTCGCGGGCCGCCGGCCGAGCCGGTCCGCCGCGCTCGGCCGATGCCGTGTCGGTCGATTTCGCGAATGGCGTTACAGATCTTGGGGCGCAGCTCGCGAGCCGCGGGCGCGAAATCGTGCGCCTGGCGGGCGGCGCCGCACGCGCGCGCATTGCGTAAACGCAGTAGCGAAACGTCGTGAGTGAGTCGATATTTTGCCGCGCGCAATGCGCGCGACGTTCGCCGTTGCGGAGTGAGCGTCGAGCCGCGGGCTACTTCTTCGCCTGGCTCACGATGTAGTCGACCGCCGACGCGATCTCCGCGTCGGACAAATCGACGCGACCGCCCTTCGGCGGCATGAAGCCCTTGTCGCCCTTGAAGCCTTCGATCGCGTGCTGATGCAGCGTGTCGTTACCCTTCGCGAGCCGCGGGCCCCACGCCTCGACGTCGCCGAGTGGTGGCGCGCCCGCGTTGCCTGGCGGCGCGTGGCAGACGACGCAAACGGCGTTGTAGACCTGCGGGCCGGTCATCGGCGCCGCGACGGGCTTCGGCGCGCTAACCGCCGCGGCAGCCGCTGCGAGCTCCGCATCGCCGAGCTTCATCACGTGGCCGACCGGCTCGAGGCGCTTCGAGACTTCGGCGAGCACTTCGGGATCGTTCTTCAGGTACTGGCCCTGAGTGTCGATCGCGATCGCGCGGACGAGGAAGAACAGCCCGACCGCGGCACCCATGAGGATGCCGATCACGAGCATGAAGCTATCGAAGAACTGTGAATCCGCTTGACGCAACGCCAGGGCCCTCCCGAAAACGCCGCGCGATTATAGCGTAGGCGATCGAAAAGCGGCCCTGCGCAACGGGATCCGTCCCGGAAACGACGCGCGCCGGGGCGATCCGTCCCAGACCCGAGATTGCGGGCCTCGAGCGCGCGAGCCGGTCGGCCGCGAGCTTGGAGGCCGGATCGCGCTTGGCGCTCAAGCGCGCGGTGGGCTGCGCCTCGTGCTCGGCAGCGCGCTGCGGCTACTTGCCGCCGGCGTGCTCCTCGGGCTCATCGACGCGTTCGCGCTCACCCGCTTCTTGTCTTCGTTCCTGTTCGGCGTGAGCGCCAATGACCCGGCGACCTTCGCCGTCGTGTCGTTCGTGCTCGCGGTCGTCGCTTTGCTCGCGAGCTACTTGCCGGCGCTGCGCGCTCCGCGCGTCGACCCGCTCGCGGCGTTGCGGGCGGAGTAGCCCTGATAGTCGCGATCAGCTACGTCCTGTCGCGGCAGCGCAGCTGCAACGCCTCGGCGACGTGCTCGCGCCGCGACGTCGTCGCTCGCGGCGAGATCCGCGATCGTGCGCGCGACCTTGAGCACGCGCAGCGTGCTGCGCGCGCTGAGACGGAAGCGATCCGCCGCGCGTTTCAGCAGCGCGCGCTCCGCGCGGCCGAGCGTCACGACGCGCCAGAGAGCCCGCGCGTCGAGCCGCGCGTTGAGCTTGCCGGCGCGTGCGAACTGCCGCTCGCGCGCGCGCGTCACGAGCTCGCGAATCGCGGCGGACTCGCCGGGGGTCGCAGGATCCGCGATGTCGTCGAAGCTCACGCGCGGCACGTCGATGTGCAAGTCGAAGCGGTCGAGCAGCGGCCCCGAGATCCGGCCGGCGTATTGCTCGAGCCGCCACGGGCTGCACTTGCAGCGGTCGGTGCCGTCGCCGCGATAGCCGCACGGGCACGGATTCATCGCGGCCACGAGCTGGAACTCCGCCGGGAACGCGATCTGCTCGCGCACGCGCGAGATCCTCGCGACGCCGCTCTCGAGCGGCTCGCGCAGCGCCTCGAGCGCGTCGCGGCCGAACTCGGGCAGCTCGTCCAAGAACAGCACGCCGCGATGCGCGAGCGAGATCTCGCCGGGCCGCGGCCGACCGCCGCCTCCGACGAGCGCGGCGGCGGAGCTCGTGTGGTGCGGCGCGCGAAACGGCGGCCACTGCGTCGGGTTCGCGGCGCTCGGCTCGCCCGCGACCGACGCGATGCTCGCGACGCGCAACATGTCCTCGCGCGGCAGCGGCGGCAGCAGGCCGCTCATCCGCTCGGCGAGCATGCTCTTGCCGCTGCCGGGCGGGCCGGTCATCAAGAGATTGTGTTGTCCGGCCGCCGCCACGGTGAGCGCGCGCTTCGCGAACGCTTGGCCGCGCACGTCGGCGAGATCGAGCGGCGGCGTCTCATCGGCAGGGGCCGGCTCGGACGGCTCGACGCGCGCGAGCGGCTGCGACGCCGTCGAGATGCCGCACGACCTCATTTATATGGACCGCGACGTAGACCTCCGCGTCGCGTGCGAGCGCCGCTTCGCGCGCGTTCGCGGCCGGCAGCACGACCGCGCGTCCGTCGCGGCGCGCCGCGAGCACGGACGGCAGTGCGCCCGTGATCGGACGCAGCTCGCCGTTCAGCGCGAGCTCGCCGAGGAACTCGAGCCGCTCGGTGGCCCATGCGCGGCCCGCGTGCGCGCGCAACACGCCGAGCGCGATCGCAAGGTCGAAGCGGCCGCCTTGCTTCGGCACGTCGGCCGGCCCGAGGTGCGCCGTGATCCGGCTCACCGGGAAGTCGTAGCCCGAGGTTTGCAGCGCCGCGCGCACGCGGTCGTGGCTCTCGCGCACGGCCGCCGGCGGCGAGCCCGGTGATCGCGAAGCTCGGCAGCCCGCCCGATAGATGCACCTCGACGGTCACGAGGTAGGATTCGAGGCCGGATTGACCGCGGCTCAATAGCCTCGCGAGCGACATGCGCCGATTGGAGCGCGCGTCGCGCGCCGCGGCGACCCCGCGAATCCGGAGATTGCAGCGAGTTTGGCGTCCGGCCGGCGCTCGAGCGCCGCAGGCCGTGGGTCCGCGAGCGGACTCGACCGCTAGCGCTTTTCGAGCTCCGCGAGCCGCGCCTCCATCTGCTCGAGCTTCGTGCGCGTGCGCTCGAGCACGGAGCGTTGCACGTCGAACTCCTCACGCGTCACGAGCTCCATGCGCTCGAGCCCGGCGTGCAGCACTGCCTTGAAGTTGCGCTCGAGGTCTTGGCCGAAGGCGCGCAGGTTCTGCGGCATCGATTCGGCCAGCTGGCGCGCTAGCTCGTCCAACCCGAAGCGAGGGGCTTTTTTGTCGCTCATTTCACCGTCCAGCGTCCGACTGGGGCGAGATCATACGCCCGACTAGGCGCAGCTCTCGATTTGACTTAATGTCTCTGCCGCTGCTCGAAATTCGAGCGGCCTGAAAAGGCGATGGCGTTCACACGGTGACCCAGGGCGCGTTTGCTAGACTCGTTCGACTCTCGTCGCCGGACACCGGAGAATATTGAGTGAAAACGATTCGGTGGCCCCTGCTCCTCGCGTTCCTCGCGACCGCCGCTTACGGCGGCCAGGTCTATAGGTCGACGGACGCGAACGGCAACGTGATCTTCAGCGACCGGCCCAGCGACAAGTCCGAGCCCGTCAACGTCGCGGTGCCGGCGGCCGGCAAGCCCGGGCAATCCGATCACGCCGCGCGACGCGAAGGCCGCAGCGGGCAATACGCAACCCGGCGCGCAAGCGAACGCTGCGGGCGACCAGAAGAAAGAAAAGGTGCAGACGCCGGCCGAGAAGGACGCCGAGCGCGCGAAGAACTGCGCGACCGCGCGCGAGCGCAAGACTCGATACGACGAGTCGCATCGGCTGTACAAAGCGGGACCGAACGGAGATCGCGAGTACTTGAACGACGCCGAGATCGACGAAGCGCGAGCCAAAGCAGCGGCCGATGTCGCGACCTGGTGCGGCTGAGCGAGCGGCCGAGATCGACAGCGGACGCGGCCGTCATCCCCGTAGCCCCGACGGTCGAGCCGGCGCGCGCCGCAGCCGCAAGCACGAGCCGACTCCGGAACGCGACGCACGCAGCGCCGCGCTCGACGACTTCTTCATTCCCGACCTCTGCGCGAACCGCCGGGTCTTCACCGTCGTGCTGACCGCCGAGCTCATCGCCGTCACGCTGAGCCTCGCGCGACCGAGCGCGTTTTTCCTGACGGAGCTCGCGCGAATCTCGCTGTTCCTCCAGTGGCTCGGGCTCACGAGCGCCGCGCTGCTCTGCTATGCGCGGCCGTGGCTCGCGCGAACTTCGGTGCCGCGGGCGTCGCTCGGCGCGTTCGCGCTCTTGATGCTCAACACGGCGCTCGTCTCGGAAGCCGCGCTCTTCTTCGGCGGCAATTTCGGGGAGATCGGCCTACCGGAGACCTTGTTCCCGCGCGAGCACTGGCCGTTCCTGCTGCGCAACGAAGGCATCTGCGTGATCGTCGCCGCGATGCTGCTGCGCTACTTCTACGTCACCCACGAGTGGCAGCGGCACGTGCGCGCCGAGGCGCGTTCGCGGATCGAGGCGCTGCAGGCGCGGATCCGGCCGCATTTCTTGTTCAACAGCCTGAACACGATCGCGGCGCTCACGCGCAGCGATGCGTTGCGCGCCGAGGAAGCGGTCGAGGATCTCGCGGATTTGTTCCGCGCGACGCTGCGCGACTCGCACAGCCCGCTGCGCCTCAAAGAGGAGTTCGAGCTCACCCGCGTTTACCAACGGATCGAGGAGCTGCGCCTCGGCGAGCGCCTCAAGGTGCGCTGGGATGTCGCCGACCTGCCGATGCGTGCGTTCGTGCCGGGTCTCACGATTCAGCCGCTGCTCGAGAACGCGATCTACCACGGCATCGAGCCGCTCGATCGCGGCGGGACCGTGACGGTGTCCGGCCGCGTCGTCGAACGGGAAACATCGAGATCGTCGTGACGAATCCCGTCGCGGCGGCGCGCAGCGGCAGCGAGCGGGCGGGCAACCGGATCGCGCTCGACAACATCCGCCAGCGGCTTGCCCTTGCCTACGACCAGGCCGCGACGCTCGCGGTCGAGCAGCCGGCCGGGCGAATACCGCGTGACGATCCGCTTCCCCTACACCGAATGAGCGCCGAGCCGCATGAGCGTGCTGATCGTCGACGACGAGCAACCGGCTCGCGAGCGTCTGCGCCGACTCATCGCGGAGCTGCCGGGCTGGGCAGTCGCGGCGGACTGCGCGACCGGCGCCGACGCGCTGCCGCTCGTCGGCAAGCTGCGTCCGGCCGTCGCGCTGCTCGACATTCGGATGCCGGGGATGACCGGCATCGAGCTCGCACGCCATCTCGGCACGCTCGAGCAGCCGCCCGCGATCGTGTTCACGACCGCGTACGACGAGTACGCGCTCGAGGCGTTCGAGTCGCAGGCCGTCGGCTATTTGCTCAAGCCCGTGCGTCGCGAGCGCCTCGAGGAGGCACTGAAGCACGCGTCGCGGCTCAGCGCGCCGCAGCTGCGCGAGCTCGCGACGCCGGAGCAGCCGCTCGCCGCGCGCCAGCACGTCGCGGCGCGCGTCCGCGACGAGCTCAAGCTGATTCCGATCAAGGAGATCCGCTACTTCCGTGCCGACCAGAAATACGTGACCGTGCGGCACGTGCACGGCGAGGATCTCATCGACGAGTCGCTGCGCCAGCTCGAGGACGAGTTCGCGCGCGACTTCGTTCGGATCCACCGGAGCCTGCTCGTCGCGGTGGCGCATGTCGCCGCGCTCGAGCGCACCACGGACGGGGGTTACGAGCTCAAGCTGCGCGGTGACGGCGAGACGCTGCCCGTCAGCCGGCGCCAGATCGCGGATCTGCGCAAGCGCCTCGCGGGCCGCTGACGCTACACTTGCGCGATGGCGGCCACCGAAAAACCCACGCCGACACCACCGGCCGATAGCGACTGGACGGACCTCGCTGCGTCGCTCGCGGCCGCGAAGGCCTCGCGCGCCGCTCAACCGCCGGACGCGCCGCCGACCGAAGCAACGCGCGCAGCGCCCCCGCCGCGCGCGTCGTTCGCGAGCGGGCTCGCGCTCGTGCTCGCGCTCGTTGCGATCGGCGTTACCGGCATGCTGTGGTGGCAGTACCGAGCGTTCTACGTGTCGCTCGACCAGACCGACGTCGGTGACCGCACAGCAGCTAGACCGCGTGCGCGCCGAGCAGCGTGCGCTGCAAGACGGGCTCAAGAGCGCGCACGACGATGCCGAGACGCTGCGGCAGCGTGCCGCGACCCTCGGCGATCGGATCGACCTCCTGCCGGGCCGTTTCGCCGAGCTCGAGCGCCGTCTCGATGCAGTGCAAGGCGGCTCGTTCGAGGCACGCAGCGTGTTGTTGCGTTCGGAGGCCGAGTACTACTTGGGCGTTGCGAATACCGAGCTCGCGCTCGGTCGGCGTTGGCACAACGCGATCACCGCGCTCGAGCTCGCGGACGGGCGGCTCGCGCGAGCTCGGCTCGCCGGAGCTCGCTCCCGTTCGCGAGGAGATCGCGAGCGAGCTGCTCGCGCTGCGGTCGGTCAAGCTGCCCGATATCGAGGGAATGCTGTTCAGCCTCGGCAGGCTCGCGGCACGCGCCGGCGAGCTGCCGATGCGCGCGGATGTTCCGGCGACGCGCGCGGCAGCGGCTGCGGGCGCTGCCGACCCCGAGCCCGGCTTCGAGCGACTGTGGGCGTCGATCAAGAGCATGCTGCTCGGGCTCGTGCGGATCGAGCGCCGCGACGAGCCCGTCGCGCACGCGTTGTCCGCCGCCGAGCGCGAGCTTGGCCGCCGCGAGCTCGAGATCGAGATCGAGGTCGCGCGGACCGCGGCGCTGCGCGCGCAGCAGCAGGCGTTCAGGAGCGCGCTCGACGCGGGCGATCGGGCTGCTGCAGCGCGACTTCGACACCGACTCCGGCGAGGTCGAGGGCGCGCTCGCGCTGCTGCGCGAGATGCGCGCGCTTCGATGTCGATCCGAAACGTCCCGACGTCGGCGCGTCGCTCGTAAAGCTCCGCGAGCTCACCGCGAAGGGACGCTAGATGCGTGTCGGCCTCTGGGCCTTGCTCGCGGTGCTGCTCGGCGCTTTCGTCGCGCACTTCGTGCTCGACGACCGCGGCTACGTGCTCGTGAACTTCCGCGGCTACGTCGTCGAGATGTCCGTGCCGGGCCTCGTGCTGATGCTCGTCGCGTTGTATCTCGCGGTGCGCGGCGTCGTCGTGCTCGCCCGCTTGCCGCGCTCGCTGCGCGCCAACGCGTTGCAGCGCCGCGCGCGGCGCGGCGGCGAAGCGGTCGGCCGCGGGCTGATGCATCTGATCGAGGGCGACTTCGCGCGCGCCGAGCGGCTGCTCACGCGCTCGCCCGACTCCCCGCTCGCAAGCTACTTGCTCGCGGCGCGCGCCGCGCAGTCGCAGGGCGCGATCACGCGTCGCGACGAGTGGCTCAAGCTCGCGTACGACGCGTCGCCCGAGTCGCGGCCCGCCGCCCTACTCGCGCGGGCCGAGCTAGAGCTCGATGCGGGCGAGCTCGACGCGGCCCAGTCGACGCTCGAGCAGCTCGACGAGCTCAAGCCCGATCATCCGGGTGCGGTCGGCTTGCTCGCGCGCGTGTATCGCGCCCGCGACGACGCGCCGGCGCTCGCAGCTCTGCTGCCGCGGCTCGGGCGCGCGCACATGGCTGCGCAGGAGCGCGACGAGCTCGCGGCCGAGGCGCTGCGGGCGGAGCTCGGAAACCCGTACCTAGGCGACGGCCGGCTCGAAGAGATCTGGCGAGATCTCGCGAAGGACTTGCGCGCATCGCCGGCGGTCGTCGCGCTGCGCGCGCGCGCGCTCGAGCGGCTTGGCCGCGGCGACGAAGCGGAGCGCGAGCTGCGTGCCGCGCTCAAGAAGAGCTGGCATCGCGATCTCGTGCTCGCGTACGGCGAGGTGCACGGCGCCGACGGCACGAAGCAGCTCAAGCAGGCCGAGAGCTGGCTCAAGACTTATGCGGAGGATCCGGCGCTGCTTCTGACCGCGGCGCGGCTCTGCATTCAAAGCGAGCTCTGGGGTAAGGCCCGGAGCTACCTCGAGTCCGGCCTCGCTCTGGCGCCGGCGCCCGAGGCATATGCGCTCTATGGAAAGCTGCTCGCACAGCTCGGCGACGGCGAGCGCGCCGCGCTCGCGTTCCGCTCGGGCCTCGCGCTCGCGAGCCCGACCGCCGCCGAGACGCTCGAGCCGAATCCGCCGCGGTTGGAGCCGCCGGCAGCCGAGCGGCCGGCGGGCGAGCCGCCCGCGGCCGAGGCGTCGGTGCGGTAACGTCTGGCTCTATTTCTTAGCGGCTACTGCTTAGGCTGCGAGCGCTTCGAGTCGAGCCACTCGATCAACGGATCCCACTGTTCCCAATCGGGCCAAGCGAGGTACGGCGGCAGCTCGTGGATGCCGAGGCCGCGCTGATAAGCGCGGATGTAGTTCTGTGCCTCGCGGAAGCTCGTGATGTACGGCACCTTGAGCCGCGACAGCGCTTCGTCGAGCTCCTCGAAGATCAGCGTGTTTTCCTTGACGCGGTTCGCGACGAGCGCGGCCTTCGCCTTCTTGTCCGCCACTTTTGCGTTACCGAGCAGCTCGTCGATGAAGCGGTCCGCCGCCTTGATGTCGATCGGCGACGGCAGGACCGGGCACGATGATGGTCTCGGCCTTGCGCACGAGCTCGGTGAGGTCCTTGCCGTACGAGCCCGCGGGCGAGTCGATGACGAGGTACTCGGTGTTGCGCGGCACCTTCGTGAGCCCGCTCTCGTAGGCCGGCACGGCGGCGATCGGCGCGTAATCCGCGGGCCGCTGCTCGAGCCAGGTCAGCGCGGAGGCCTGGGGGTCGAAATCGGCGAGCGCGGTCGCATATCCCTCCGACGCGAAGTACGCCGCGAGGCTCGTCGCGATCGTGCTCTTGCCGCAACCGCCTTTCGCGTTGGTGACCAGGATGTGGCGCATGAGGTCTCCGGAGGATGAGTTGTTGTTAGTTGTCGATGACGGGGCTCGTGCGGGCGCCTAAGTTAGCCAGGCTTATGACAAATGTCCAATCACGGCGCGACCTCGAGGCGAATCGATTAGACTCGCGCGCGATGAAGCTCCGGTTCGTCAAGATGAACGGGCTCGGCAACGACTTCATGGTCGTGGAATGGCCCGAGGGCCGCCCCCCGCCCGACGCGGAGCTCGTACGCCGCTGGAGCGATCGGCGCCTCGGCGTCGGCTTCGATCAGCTGCTGTTGCTCGGCGCCGAGCGGCCGAAGAACGGCGACGCGAGCTATCGGATCTTCAACGCCGACGGCGGCGAGGTCGAGCAGTGCGGCAACGGCGTGCGCTGCCTCGCGAGCTTTCTCGCGCCGCGCGTCGGCCGCGAGCTCACGCTCGTCGGCCCGGCCGGCAGCACGCTCGCGAAGGTCGTGTCGGCCGAGCGCGTGAGCGTCGACCTCGGCGAGCCGAGCTTCGATCCGAAGGCACTGCCGTTCACGGCGCCCGAGCGCCGCGATCGTTATCGCTTGCAACTGCCGGACCAGAGTGTCGAGTTCGGAGCGGTGTCGATGGGCAACCCGCACATCGTGATTCCGGTGGACTCGGTGGAACGCGCGCCGGTCGGTATACTGGGTCCCGTGCTCGAGCGACATCCGAGCTTTCCGCAGCGTGTGAACGTCGGCTTCATGCAGCGCGTCGACGAACGGCACATCGAGCTGCGAGTGTTCGAGCGCGGCGTGGGCGAGACGCTCGCGTGCGGCACGGGCGCCGCGGCCGCGGTTGCGGTCGGACGTCTCTGGGGTGAGCTCGCGGATGAGGTCGAGGTGAGTCTCCCGGGCGGGAAACTCATGGTGAGCTGGCGTGGACCGGGGTCGACCCTGTGGCAAACTGGGCCGACGAGCGCGGTGTACGAGGGACAAATCGATCTATGAGCCAACAGAAGAGCGGGGCAGCCACGACTCACGGCGAAGAGTTTCCGGAGAGCGCGATCGCCGATTACCTCAAGAGCCATCCCGACTTCTTCGAGCGTCACCCGCTTATCCTGCTCGGGCTCAAGCTTCCGCATCGCACCGGCGGCTCCGCGGTATCGCTCGTCGAGCGCCAAGTGTCGATGCTGCGCCAGCGCAACGCTCAGCTCGAGCGACAGTTCAAAGATCTCGTCGCCGTCGCGAAGACGAATGACGCGCTCGTCGAGAAGATTCACCAGCTCGGTCTCAAGCTCATGCGAGCGCAGGACCTACCCGCTCGTCTCGAGGGCCTCGAGACGGGACTGCGCGAGGACTTCGGCGCGGAGCGCGCGGTGCTCGTGTTGTTCAACGACAAAGCGCCGGCCGCCGCGCAGCGCGAAGGCTTCGTGCGCCGGCTGTCGCGCGGACGACGCCGACGTGAAGCCGTTCGCCGCGTTCTTGCGCGCTGCGAAGCCGCGCTGCGGCCCGTTGCGCGATCGGCAGAAGTACATCTTCGAGCGTGACGCGGACAGCGTGAGCTCGGCGGCGCTCGTGCCGCTCGGCGCCGACGCGAGCCTCGGGTTCCTGATCATCGGCAGCGGCGATCCGGATCACTTTCATCCGGGCAAGCGCATGGACTTCCTCGCGCGTCTCGGCGAGCTCCTATCCGTCGCGTTGGTCGACGAGCGCGCGCCGCGTGTTTCATAGAGAGCTCGCGGACTTCCTCCAGCGCCTGAAGTCGGAGCGCCGGCTCTCGCCGCACACCGTCACGGGCTACCAGCGCGACTTGAACGCGCTGATCGGCTTCTGCGAGCGGGAGCGCATCGAGACGTTCGACGCGCTCGATTCGTACCAGGTGCGCCGCTTCGCGGCCGAGAGCCATCGGCGCGGCTTGAATGCGCGCAGCATCGCGCGGCGCTTGTCCGCGGTCCGAACGTTCCTGCATTTCCTCGTCGAGATCGGCGCGCTCAAGTCGAACGCGGCCGTGCACGTGCAGGCGCCGAAGCCGTCGCGGCGGCTGCCCGCGACGCTCGATACGGATCAAGTCGCGAGCCTGCTCGCGATCGACGGCGACATGACCCTCGCGGTACGCGACCGCGCGATGCTCGAGCTCTTCTATTCGTCGGGCTTAAGGCTCGCGGAGCTCGTGAGCCTCAATTTGGGCGACGTCGACGCGAGCGACCGCACCGTGCGCGTGCTCGGCAAGGGATCGAAGACCCGGATCGTGCCGGTCGGCCGGCACGCGCTCACCGCGCTCGCCGACTGGCTCAAGATGCGCCCCGAGCTCGCGCCGCACGGCGAGACTGCGCTCTTCGTTAGCCGCACCGGCAAGCGAATCAGTCACCGCGCCGTCCAGGCGCGCGTGAATCACTGGGCGCGCCGCCAGGGCGCTGCGACCGGCGTGCACCCGCACATGCTGCGCCACTCGTTCGCGACGCACATGCTCGAGTCGAGCAACGATCTGCGCGCGGTCCAGGAGATGCTCGGTCACGCAAGCTTGTCGACGACGCAGATCTACACGCATCTCGACTTCCAGCACCTCGCGCACGTCTACGACCAGGCTCATCCGCGCGCGAAGAAGCGCTCGGACTGACGACGCGCGTCCGCGCGTCCTTGAGCTTCCGCTCCGATGACGAGCAACCGATGACGACTCCGACGTTTCACGGCACGACGATCGTTTGCGTGCGTCGGGACGGCCGCGTCGCGCTCGGCGGCGACGGTCAGGTCACACTCGGCAATCAAGTGATGAAGGGCAACGCGCGCAAGGTGCGGCGGCTGCATGACGGCAAGGTGCTCGCGGGCTTCGCGGGCGGCACGGCCGATGCGTTCACGCTGTTCGAGTACTTCGAGGCGAAGCTCCAGAAGCACGGCAACCTCACGCGCGCCGCGATCGAGCTTGCGAAGGACTGGCGCACGGACCGCATTCTGCGTCGGCTCGAGGCGCTCTTGATCGTCGCGGACAACACCCAGTCGCTGCTGATCTCCGGCACCGGCGACGTGATAGAGCCCGAGCACGAGCTGCTCGCGATCGGCTCCGGCGGCGCGTACGCGCAGGCCGCGGCGCGCGCGCTGCTCGACGAGACGAAGCTCGACGCGCGCTCGATCGTCGCGAAAGCGCTCGCGATCGCCGCCGACATCTGCATCTACACGAACCGCGAGATCACGATCGAAGAGCTCTGATGCCATGTCGATGACGCCGCGCGAGATCGTCGAGGAGCTCGACAAGCACATCGTTGGCCAGTCCGACGCGAAGCGCGCGGTCGCGATCGCGCTGCGCAACCGTTGGCGGCGCGCGCAGATCGCCGAGCCGCTGCGCGGCGAGATCACGCCGAAGAACATCTTGATGATCGGCCCGACCGGTGTCGGCAAGACCGAGATCGCACGCCGGCTCGCTAAGCTCGCGAACGCGCCGTTCATCAAGGTCGAGGCGACGAAGTTCACCGAGGTCGGCTATGTCGGACGCGACGTCGACTCGATCGTGCGCGACCTCGTCGATATGGCCGTGAAGATGGAGCGTGAGAACGCGATGACGCGCGTCGGCGACCGCGCGGCGGACGCGGCCGAGGACCGGCTGCTCGACGCGCTGCTGCCCGGCAGCGGCACACCCTCCGGCGGCGGCATCGGCTTCCAGGGCCGACCGTCACGCCGGGCGGCGAGGTCCGTGACACGCGTCAGCGCTTCCGCAAGATGCTGCGCGAGCACGCGCTCGACGACCGCGAGGTCGAGGTCGAAGTGCAGGCGGCACTCGGCGGTGTCGAGATCATGGCGCCGCCCGGCATGGAGGACATGACGAACCAGCTCCAGAGCCTGTTTCAGAACATGGCGCAGGGCCGGACGCGCCGGCGCAAGCTCAAGGTGAAGGACGCGCTCGGGCTCCTGAAGGAAGAAGAGGCCGCGAAGCTGATCAACCAGGAGGACGTGAAGCTGCAGGCGGTCCGCGCCGTCGAGGAGAACGGCATCGTGTTCCTCGATGAGGTCGACAAGATCGCGCGCCGCGCCGAGGCGCACGGCGCAGACGTGTCGCGCGAGGGCGTGCAACGCGACCTGCTGCCGCTCGTCGAGGGTTGCACGGTGAGCACACGCTACGGAATGGTGCGCACCGATCACGTGCTGTTCATCGCATCGGGCGCGTTCAGCGTCGCGAAGCCGTCGGACCTGATCCCGGAGCTCCAAGGCCGCTTCCCTATTCGGGTCGAGCTCGACGCACTAGGGATCGACGATTTCGTGCGGATTCTCACCGAGCCGACCGCGTCGCTCACCGAGCAGTACCGTAGCCTGCTCGCGACCGAGCGAGTCGAGCTCAAGTTCGAGCGCGAGCGGTGTGCGGCGGCTCGCCGAGGTCGCGTACCAGGTGAACGATCGCAGCGAGAACATCGGCGCGCGTCGTTTGCACACCGTGCTCGAGCGGCTGCTCGAGACCGTGTCGTTCGAGGCCTCGGATCGCGGCGGCCAGACGGTCGTCGTGGACGCGACCTACGTCGACGCGCATCTCGCCGTGCTCGCGCAGGACGACGACCTGAGCCGTTACATCCTCTGACGCGCCGCAGTCCGTCCCGAAGGCCCCGATGACCGAGCTCTCGATTCCGCCGCCGACCGAGATCAAATACCACAAACGCTCTCGCGAGCTCGAGGTGGTGTTCGCGGACGGGATGACCGGGCGGCTCTCGGCCGAGTATCTGCGCGTGCACTCGCCGTCGGCCGAGGTGAAGGGCCACTCGGCGGGCGAAGGCATCCTCGTGACCGACAAGGAGCAGGTCGGCATCGCGCGGATCGATCCGGTCGGCCGCTACGCCGTGAAGCTCGTGTTCGACGACGGCCACGACACCGGGCTATACACCTGGGCCGTGCTCTACGAGCTTCTGAGCGATCACGACCGCAAGTGGGCGCGTTATCTCGAGCGCCTCGCGCAAGCCGGGAAGACGCGGGCTGCGAAATGAGCCGTCGCTAGGGTTCCGCTCGCGCGTCGCGCTCCACAGAAAGCGTCGCCGTTTTGCGACGCGCGAGACGCCGTGGGTTGCGGTGGCCGCACGCGGGTCGTTAGCATTCGGGTCCAACCCCTCGAAGGAACGAGACGTGTCGCGCCAAGGACCACGGCTTCGGGATTTGCTTTTCGCCGGTACGGCCGCGCTCGCGGTAGCGATTCCGCTCGCTCGCGTCGCTGCGCAAGACGCTGCGGAGCGCCACGCCGACAAGCGCGAGGCGCTCGAGCCGACGTCACCGGCCGTGGGCGCGCCCGATTCGCACCCGCCGGTGGCTGATCCGCCTGGTTCGCCAGCGGTGTCTGCCGACGCTGCGGGCTCGCCCCCGCCCGACGCGCCCGAGTCGACCGCCGCGACCGAGTCGACGGCGTCGAGCGAGCCTGCCGTCATCGCGAACGAAGACGTCGTCGACATGACGAAGGCCGGCTTCGCCGAGAGCACGATTCTCGCCGCAATCGCCGCGAACGACAGCCACTTCGACGTCTCGCCGCACGCTCTCATGGCGCTCAAGGAAGACGGCGTGTCGCAGCCCGTGATTCAGGCGATGCTCAACGTCGAGGCCGCGAACAAGAAGGCTGCGTCGATCGCTCAAAAGGCCGCGGCCGACAACGCCGACGCGCCGCCGCCGGCCGAGATCGTGCGGTTGTCGAAGATGATCGAGCAGCTCGCGGCGAAGCAGGATGCGGCCGCGGCCGCGCAGCGAACGCCCGAGCCGCCGAAGAACGCGGATCCGCGCCGCACGCGTGGGTGCTAAAGGACGACAACCGGATGCCGTTGCCGCCGACGATCGCAGAGGTCGCGTTCACGGACGACAAGAGCGCCGAGCGGCTCAAGACGCTCGGGAGCCTCGCGGGCACCGCGCTCGTGTTCGTGAATCCCGCGGTCGGCGGGATTGCGACCACGCTCGGCGGCTTGTTCCATCCAGGCAGCCAGCAGCACACCGCGATCTGGGCGCTCACCGGTCCCGCGGCGCCGCGCGACATCGGCGTGTCGCCGACTTTCGAGGTCGAGTTCGGCCACATTCCGGGCGTTGACCCCGACCAATATCAGCCCGCGATCGTCCGGCTCGTGCCGACCAAGGACAACTACCGGCTCATCGCGGCCGCGAAGACGACGGCTGCCAAGTCAGGCGCGCCGCCCGACGGCCCGATCATCGAGGAGCCCGTCGTCACGCAGCTCAAGCAGCTCGGCCGCGGTCACTATCGCGCGACTGCGTCGGTGCTGCCGACCGGCGAGTACGCCCTGGTGCTGCGCCCGATCGACAAGGACGAGCGCGGCCACCGCAAGCGGCGCAAGGGCGAGGCGTCGCTTGGCGAGCTGCTCGGCGGCGGCACGACGCAGATTCTCTACTTCACGTGGGACTTCGGGATCTGATGGCGACTCGACGCGCCGAGTAGATCGACTCTCGTTCCGTTCAACCGAGCTGAGCGCGCGCACCCGCTACGAGACGGGCGTAGATCGCGTGAGCGCGGTCCGCAAGGTCGCGGTCGAAGTCGCCGGACGGCGGTTTGTCGCTGAGCCTGAACGGGTCGCCCGCCTCCTGCTCGGCGGCTACGTCGGCCAGCGTGGCGAGCCGCTTCCAAACGTCCGGGCTGGTGCACAGGTCTTCGTAGCTCACGAATTGCGCCGCTTCCGGTTTCGAGCGTTCGAGCCACGAGTACGTGTCGCACCACAAGTAGAGCCAGTAGTCCAAGGTGTCCGGCGTATGCGGAGGCCGTGCGGACCCGTCGAATTGGAATGGCCTATGGTCGAGTCCGAACTCATGGTGGCCGAGCCACGTCATGTAGCGAAGGACGAACTTTTGCTCGGACTGCATCTTGGAAAAACGCCGGTGCTGACGCAGAAGCGAGTGGGCGTGCTGCAGCGGCTCTCTGAAAGGTATCAAGATCAGCGCGTTTGGGAACGCTTGGTGAAGCGCGCCGAGCCGCAGGATGTTGTTGTTGTTCTTCGACAGGTACCGCTGGAGTGGCGTATCGCTCGCCGCCAGAATCGCGTTCACGTAGCGGACGTACTTGTTCACGACCTCTTCGTCCGGCCGATATGCCACGAGCCGGTCGTCGCCCAGATACTCGTCGCCGCTGAATATCCGCCAGAACACTTCGTCGAAGCTCTCAGGGCTGTCCGCGTCGACGAGCACGTCGTCGCCGTGGGCGCGCTCCGATTTTGCGATGTCGCGGCGCGACACGAGCGACAGCCGCCGCCAGAGATTCGGCGCCAGCACGAACGGCATGTCGCGATAGGTTAGCGACCGGTAGCGGCCGGTGGCGTGGAAGCGGCGCATCAAGACGCTGGTGCCCGCACGCGCGAGGCCCGAGACGAACACGTGTCGTTGTGTTACCACGTGCGCAGGGTCGACGCGAACCGTCGCCTGGTCCATGTCGAAGCTTGCCTCCGCCACGCCGGCATAGCCGAGCGCGAGGCGGTGCAGCAACCGGTCTAGAAAGCCGTATTCGGACTCAGCCAAGCGGAGCGGCGGGACTGCGTGGCGCTCTCGTCACCGGCGATCCGGCGTGCCGGTGGCAGGACCGGCCGGCTTGGAACCGGCTACGGTCGCGCCGCCCTCGCTTCCGGGCTGGCCGGTAACCGACGACTTGGCCTTGCCTTTCTTCCCTCTGAATAGGCGTTTGATCGGGTACCAGACGATACCGACGAACGCGAGGAAGATCGACGACAGGATGCCGAGAATCACGGCGATCGTGCCGGCTCCCGCGCCGGGCCCGATGTAAGCATGCGCGGCAGTGATCGGCAGGGCTGCGAGCAATACCAGGGAAACGGCTACTTTCCGCATGCGAAGTCCTTCTCGAGATCGACCCTGTCCAACGGGAACCATTGTGCATCGGAGAGGGGGTAGTTGTACTCATCGCTTCCGGGCCTGGTGCTGTAGACCTCGAACACCGACTGACCGTCGCGGTCGACCTCGAACGCTCGTCCCTGCTGCGTGCTCGCCACGAGCAGATCTCCCGGCGGCGTGAACTGATGGTTCCCCCGAATCCGCGTATAGAAGTCATTCGTGCGCCCGTCTAGCGCGACTTCCACTTGGTTCGAGAACGGCGTGATTCTCACGATGCGACTATAGTCTCGACTCAGCCGGTTATCTAAGAGGCTGATCGTCCCGTTTGGTTCCCAGTCGGTGTCGTGTTGCCGGCGCCACGAGCCGCTGTGCCACCACTTTACTTTGAGCGTTTCGGGATCGACGACGAAGATGAGATTCAGATTGCGAACGCTCACGAGCAGATCGCCGGCCACGAAACCATCGAAACGAGCGGCATAACTCGCGGGCAGCTCTTCGACGTCGTTCAAGTGCAGCGGGTCGTAGTCCCATTCTTCGGGCTTGTTCCGCGGGTTGCCGTTACCCCAGTTGTCGTCACGCTGCTTGATTTGCAGAATGTCGATCGTCGGATTCGCCGCGACGATGTCGTCGACGGATATGCGCTTCACGATCTCGCCGGTCGCGACGGCGACGCGAACGATGGTCTCATTGACGACTTTCTCGTTCACGGGCTCATCGCGCAAAGCCCAGACGAAGTTATCGTCGTTAGCTAGCGTGACTGCATGGTGGAATTGGCCCTGCGTGGACCAAACTCTCCTGCTGCACGCATCAACACGTTGCAGCGTGACTCCAGGGATGAAGGAAAAGATCACCGACCCGTCGGTGAGCAACGCGAAGCCATGCACGTATTTCAGGAACGTCGTCCGCGGCTCCTTTCCTTTGATGCCATCTTCGGACAACTTCCACGCTCCGACGACCTCGAGCTCCGGCGACAGTGCGAGCGCCGCATGCGTGAACTCACCGTTCAACATGAATCCGCCGACCAAGACGCGCCAACCGCGCGCGCGTTCGAGCGCGGCGTGATCGGCGTGGACGACGAGGCCCTGGATATCGATGCCGGGGCGCGTTGCGATCGGCCGGAACTCCGAGAGGTCGGCGTCCGTTCGGGGCACCCGCATGTTGGCGTCGGGATCTTCCTTGAGCTGCGTGAAGACCAATGACACTGTGTCGGGGAACGAGGCGACCGCGACGGCTATCTTGCCGAGTCCCCGAAAGTCGCGAGTGCCGGCGACAGTGACTTTAACGGACCAAGCAAAACCTACGGTTCCCAAGGCGCCGACGAGTAAACATAAGAGAAAGAACCAAAGGGGGACCTGCTTCTGCATCCGAACGAAATTACCATGCGGCGTCCGCGCGCGACAGCATTGCCTCACAGATCGAGCATTTGTGAGTTGAAGTCGTCCGCGCGCACTCGCGCGGACGACGCCATGTATGATGGTGGCCGCTCCGCGCCGACCTAGCGGTGAAGGGCGCCGCAATGGCGACAGCGTCGACGAACAACAAGATCACTCTCGCCTCCGCCGCGTCCATCGTGAGCTCGGCCTTGCTCATCTGTGCGCTGCCGCCGATCGCGTACGGCATTGCGAAGTGGCTGCTCTACGGGCACTACTTCGAGCTCGGCCTGCACCGGACCGCATTCCTGAGCTTCACGACGGCTGTCGATCGCTACGCCGTCGTCGTTCCAGCCGTGTTCTTGATCGTCCTCGCGGCGCAATTGGTATGCGCATGGCTACTCGACCAGGGCAGAACGGGCAACGCCGTGCGCACGTTTATGGCGGTGCTGGTGTTCGTCTTGCTGGCGTTCACCGGTTACCAGCTCAACAGGTCCGCTTGGTATCCCGATTACCCGTCGCTCGGCTTCTTCGGCTGCAACGCCGCTGTGGCAGTCGTATTTGGGCTCGTGGGTTTGCTCCTCTATAGGCGACGCCGCGGGGCCGGCCCGTATCTCGGATTCATCGTGATTGTCTCGCTGCTGCTGATCCGCGTCGGCTACTTCGACTATCTGAGCTCGCACACGCCCGCGATGTTCGTCGACGTAAGCGACGAAGTCGGCCTCAACGAGATAGACAGCTCGATCGGCGTCGGTTGGGGTGACTACGACAACGACGGTTGGCTCGACCTCTACGTCTCGAACCATCTTCCGATCGTTTCGCCGAGCTACCTCTATCACAACAGCGCGGGCGTGTTCGCACGGCCGAAAGTCATGGCCACCGGCGACTTGCATGGCGTCGCGTGGGGCGACTACGACAACGACGGCGCGGCCGACCTGTTCGTCGCCGGAGGCAACAACACGCCGGTGGGCCCGGCTTTCGCCAACCTTCTATTCCATAACATCGGAGGTGTTCTGGAGAACGTGGCGGCGAGCGCTGGCGTCGAGGACACATTGGGCCGCGCTTATGGCGGCACCTGGGCCGATTACGACCGCGACGGGCTACTGGATCTATTCGTGGTCAACTACTTCACGTCGGCTGCTCTGTTTCACAATCGCGGCGACGGCACGTTCGAAAACGTGGCGCAGGCCGCCGGTCTCAGCGAAACAGGCCCGGGCGAAGCCGCGGCCGCCGGAACGCTCTGCGCGTCCTGGGCTGATTACGACAACGATGGCAATGTCGATCTCGTCACCGTCGGTATCGGGACCGGTATCGCGTTGTACCGCAACAATGGTGACGGCACCTTCACCGATGTCGCGCGCCGCGCGGGACTCGTGGTCGACGGCTACTTGGGCGACGAGAGCGATCCCATGGGGCTAGCAGGTTGCTCGTGGGCCGACTACGACAACGATGGCGACAGCGACCTCTACATCGTCACGCGCGCCGGAGATCGCGGCAGAAATCTGCTCTTCCAGAACCAGGGCGACGGCACTTTCGTCGAGGTCGGTGCTAAGGCGGGCGTCGACGTGGCCGCGTACGGTCAGTCCGCTCTCTGGGGCGACTTCGACAACGACGGGGACCTCGACCTCTACTTGATCAATGCGGCCGACGAGTCCCGAGCGGCCAAAGATCCGTACGCCTGGAACATTCTCTTCATCAATGCAGGCGACGGGACATTCTTGCGCCTCGCGCCGGATGCCGCCGGAGCAGCGGGTTTCCCGTTCGTTCGCGAAACCACCGGCGCGGTGGCGGACTACGACAACGACGGCTTCCTCGACATCTACGTAAACGACGAGGACGTGTTTCCGAAGAACTCACTGCGCAACAACTACATGAGGCGAAACCTCCTGCTACGCAACGCGGGCAACGACAATCACTGGCTCGAGCTTCGCTTGCGAGGCACCGCCAGCAATCGCGACGGCCTTGGCGCCAAGGTCTACGTCGATGCCGGCGGAAAGAAACAGTTCAGGGATACGAGCGCGCGATCCCATACCTATGCGCAGGATAGCCCGGTCGTGCATTTCGGCCTCGGCGGCGCGAGTGTCATCGACACCGTGACGATCAAGTGGCCGAGCGGCACCACGCAGACACTAACGGACGTTGTGCCCGATCACATCCTGACGATTACCGAGCCCGCGAAACCATAGGCAGCGGAGCCATGATCTATGTATCGCTACTGCTGTTTGGCGTCGTGTTTTTTGAGTTGTTCTTATTGCTGCAGATTGGCACCGACGCTATGGCGATCATCGCGCGCTCGCAAGAGGCCATGCGGGTGCTTGTGTCGCCGCAACTCAGCGATGACGACAAGGAAGTCTTCGTGCGCCGAGCGTCCGGGCAGATCTTCGTCGCCACGCTGCGTTTCGCAGGCAAGTTTGCATTGATCGGGCTGGCGCTCTACGCGTTGTTCTGGTGTCTCGTCACCGTCTTCCCCGATTCCGAGCGAGAGTTGCTCCAGAGTTTCGTTTCACCGCTCGTCATCGTTGCGCTAACGGTAGCGACCGTAGCATACGCGTGGGTCCGCAAGACGGTCGTTGCGCAGCTCCGCGACTCACGCAAGGCGGGATAAGGACTTGATCGCGGCCGTGCTGAGGGGTCCGGGCGGGACGATGCGCGTGGATGGCGAGGTATTCCGAGTCGGTAAGCTTAACGTGCCATCTCAGACTACGTGCGACCGAGCGCAGCCGACATCACGTGTCTCGGCCATATCTCGGCGAGTAGCAGCGCCCTTCGCATACTGTTCTTGACGCCTAGCTTGTGCACCGAATAGCGCTCGGCATCCCACTCGCTGAGGGTCGTGTGCTTCTGTAATTCCGCGACCAAGCGCTCGTGCCTTTCTTTCGGTACGCCACACTTTTGCCAATGAAACTCGATATGAAGCTCATCGACTAAGTCGATCGTTCCCTCGCGGACCATCTTTTCCAAAATGTCGTACTCGGCGCCCTCCACGTCCAGCTTGAGGCAGAGGTAGTCGCTGGGCAGGACAGTGCGCTTGAGAAAGGCGCTCAGGTCGACGCAGTCGACCGTGACCGTCGGGCACTGTTCGTTGGATAGTGATTTGTCGAAGACCACGTCCTTGCCAGCGCAGATGGAGCTGCCATCGCCGTCGAGCGGATCCACGGTGAACGTGACCGTTCCGTCGTAAGTCGTGACCGCCTTCCGGATCAACTCCGTCGGAAGGAACCGGTAGTAGCCAGAGAAAACCGGATTCGGCTCAAACGTGATCGCCTTGAAGCCCGGCCTCTTCGACAGAAACTGAATCACTGAACAGCCGTCATGGCCACCGCAGTCAACGAAGAATCGCTTACTCGCTCGCATACCTCAGGCGTCCGCACGCAGCAAATTCGAAAATGGGCGGTCGACACTACGACATCGATGATGCCTCGCCAACCCGTGCGAAGCCAGTACGTGTGTCTTAACCGGGGACGATCGGAACGATTCTAAATGGGCCGAGTGGCGCGAGCACGTGCGCGAATTATGTAGGGTCATCGTCGTCGAAATTGGACCGAAAGCCGTTCGCATCGGGATAGGTTCGCTGTGCGCTGATCTAGACACCGATCCGTGGGAACTCCATCCGAACGCCACCGACGAGCGATTCACGGGGATTTGACGCGTGGGCAGCTCCACGCCTTCAGGCCTGCAGCTGGAGGCACCGCCACGACTGAGCATCGCGTCGCGATTGTCTCGACTGTGTCGGCCGGGACGCCGACGGGATTACCAAGCCTCATTTCCTCGAGAATCACGAGGGTCGTCCCCGGCATCCCGAGAACTTGCGCGGTCGATTGCGCCGTACTGATCGCGTGCCTGCCCGTGCGCTCGTCGAGCCCGAATTCCTCGCGGCTCTGAGTCTCGGGCACGATGGTTGCGTTCAAGTCGTAGTCGTACCGGCCAAAGTAATACAACGCTTTCATGGCGTTCGAAGTAACCACTCGATTTGCAGACGACAGGAGCGGCTGCAATGTGGGAACCGCAGGGCTCCAATCAGTCTCACCGTCGTAATACGCCTTTGGGTCCGTAGTCAGCTTACCGACCACGATTCGAGCTACGAGCTGGCCTTCTTGCGACAGAGCCAGTACCGCCGCCGCGACAAGCAGGGCCAACGACGCGACCTTTCTGCTGCTGAGCTCGGCAGAACGCATCTCGACCCGCGTCAGAACAGCGTAGAGTCCCGATAGTGCGCAGCCCCAGACGACGCACAAGAAGGGCAGCGCGTAGTAGACATAGCGCATCGTCTTCGCAGCCGCTATCGAATGCATGCTCAAGGCGAATAGGAACACGACGACGCAAAAACTCGTCAAGCGACGGTTCCCGAAAAACAGGGCAATGAGCACGGCGACCGGAAACATCGGCCACAGCAATGGGGTATCGCGAGCCATCTCGAGTAAGTAGTACTGCGGGCGGTTGGCCGAGGGCGAGGCCCATAGAGGTGCCTTGCGGAACTCGTCGACCACCCCAAACCCGCTCAACGCGAGCGATCCGCAAACGATGGCAACGACTGCACTCGCCGCTATCCAGCCCGGATGGCGTCCGAAGAAGCGCATCGCGATCTTCCAGTGATCCAGCAGCAGGACGGAACTCACGGCCGCCGCAACCGCCGCGAGCGCGATCAACGTCGTGACCTGAAAATGCATCGCAAGGAACAGTAGGGCCGCCGCCACAACAGCGAGCCCAATTCGATGCCCCAACGTGCGTTGGGGTGCAGCCGCTTCGTACAGCGCGATCGACATCCCCATGACGAGCAGCGCGTGAACGGTATAGAAACGTATGAACACGGCGAGATCGAGCGTCGCCGGCAGAAGGCAGAACACAATCGCTGCCGTGGCGCCGGCGAGCACATCGACGCGACGCGTAACCCAAATCGTCATGAGCATTAGCGATCCGGCAGAAGCCAGAAGCGATGGAACGCGGGCCGCAACCAAAGAGTCACCGAAAGTCTTGATCGCCACGGTGACGAGCCACGTGAACCATACGGCGCGCTCGTAGATACCGTCGGCGATTACCGGCATCCCGTGATCGCGGATGCCGCGTGCGGCTAGGAAATGGAAGAGCTCGTCGTACTGCGGCAAGTGATCGATCATTCGCCACGCCATCGCAAGCAAGAGCGCGCACCCGAGCGCACCCGCCGAGACACCGGCAGCATAGCTACGGCTCTGCAGTCTTAAGCTCGACATAATTCGCGGCGCCGCGCGTGAGCGTCGAGGGATGGAGCAGAGAGAGTAACGCTGGACGATTCGTTAGCGTTCAGCATTCCGAACACGTGTCCGCGCGGGGTAGGCGCAGTCATTGAGGTACCGCGGACAGTCTAGCAATATTTCTTGCGGCTCGTCCGAGCGAAGACCCGCCGATCTCGAGCGTAACGGATTATGCTCGGCGCACTTGACCTATCACTCTTGACCGCGAAAAAAGCGAGGAGAACACTGTCGCGCGACAAACCTCAGCGATGGAAGAACAAATACAATGAACGCAGCGCAACAACTCAACCGAGTACGGCAGGCTTTCGACGCTAATTGGTCGCGAATCTATCGAAACCAGATGGACGCAGCGGTCGCCGCGAACAAGAGCGGGTCCTACCAGCACTTCGGACGTATCGTGGAGCAACTCTCCTCGTCATTCGGCCGACCGATCGTAGCGCTCGATTTGGGTTGCGGTACCGGGCGGCACTTCAATCGATTGAGAAACGTCGAGCGCCTAGTAGCCATCGATCTGTCCGAGCACATGATCGAACAGGCTCGTAACCCGATTTTCGCCGACAAGATCACCGTCGGATCGATCGAATACCTGGTCGGCGATATCTATAGCGAAGCGCTGAAAGAGTCGACGTTCGATCTGATCTATTGCATCGGCGTGGTCGGTGAGTACGTTCCGGTCGACGCCGCATTCTTGCGTCGCCTACACGCTCTGCTACAACCGGGCGGAGTTGCGTTCTTCACGGCCACTGACGCGCACTCGCGTGTCAGCGTGCCCGAGAACGCTCCACCATCTTTGGTGCGGCGCGCGTTGTGCAAGGGATTCCCCATGCTTCCCCCGCTCGCGCGTGAGTTGCTGAATCTCTACTTCTCACCGAGCTATACCACGCCGGCGCGAATGGAAAAATTGCTGCGAGCATCTCCGTTGTCTTGTCACAGCTTGGTGCCATATGTCCATACGTCAGGATGGCGAGGCACGACCCTCGGATGTACGGTGCGGCGCGACAACGACCCTGGCAAAGCGGTCTGACGAAAGCGATCAGGGTCGCCGAATTCCGCCTGCCATCTCCGGCCACGAAGTCGGAGGAGAGTGTTTTCTCTAGGGATCTGGCTGTCGGCATCCTCTGACGCGTTGCCGCCTACGATCCGCACGACGATCCCGACCGGACCGCGGACAAAGTCGAGGACCGGATCTCCATCAAAGAGCCGAGAGCGCGCTGCATCAGACTCTTGCAGGAAGCGCTCGGCGATCGCTTTACCAGCGGTTTCGCGAGCAGCCCGTTCACGTGCAAGTAGTACGGCGACCTAGTCGCGCCGGACAGCGTCACCTCTCAGCGGAACTACATCGCGACGTTAGAGGCGGCCGTCATGCTCGTCGAGAATCGAGATCTGCGCGAGTGCCTGATGTCGAACGACGCCGCCCATTACGAGGGATACCTGGGCCGACTCGCTGATCAACAACGGCTGGCGCGTGAACGTTTGCGGTCGTAGCATGGACTCAACGCCATGATTCCTCGCGTGCGACGCGTACCCCGATTGGCGGCCATCGCGGGCATCACCGTGCTCGTCGCGATCGGCCGGGACGCCGGCGCTTACCCGCCGCCGCCCCCGCCGCTCGATCTCTCGCACCTCGAGTTCGCACCCGCCTTGCCTGCCGGCGCCGTGCCCGTCTCCGCGGAGCGTGCGCTCGCATCGGCACGCCCGCAGCCGCAGAAAGCCGATCGCGCGCAGCTCGACAAAGCGGTCACGGAGCAGCTCGACCTGATCCATACCAAGGAGCAGGCCGATGGGATGTACTCGAAGGAGCTCGCGAGCGAGCTCTTGTCGCTCGCGGTCCTGTATCAGCAGCGCGGCGATCACCTCCTTGCGATCCCGGTGCTCGAGAGGGCGAGGCAGATCATTCGCTACAACGAAGGACTTTACTCGCTCGATCAGGTGCCGGTGGTCGAGCGCGCTCTTGCGAGCCGCGATGCGCTACACGACGGTAGCGTCGTCGATCAAACGGAAGACCAGTTGCTCGAGATCGCGCGTAAGAATCCGGACGACGCGCGCGTCGCGGACATCTACTACGAGCTCGCGAATCGGCACGTCGGCACCGTCGAACGGTTCTTGACCGACCCGTCGCAGCAGGAGCTCACCGTCACGCTGAACGTCAACGGCCTCGGGCCGCACCGCGAGACGCCCGAGGAAACAGCGTTGACGACCCTGGATGGGGCGCGCGACAGCTACGAGCTGGCAATTCGCTCCGTGGTGCGGCACCGGAGCCCGGATGGACCGAGCCTCAACGACGTCGAGGTCGGACTCGTGCGCAGCTACTACATCGAGGCGCAGAACGTCAGCAAGCTCTCGCCGCTCGCGGCCCAGACGAGCAGCCGGCTCGGCAAGCCGCGCTACCAGGAGGGCATCCGCACGGCGCTGCACGAGCGCGGCGTCGAAAGCTACTGGCGCCGGATGCGATTCAGCGTGAAGGCGGAGCGGCCCGACGGCGAGCTCGCGGCCGAGCAGCTCGAGCTCGGCGATTGGCACCTGTTGTTCGACCAAGACGAGCTCGCGTTCGTGACCTACCGCAACGCGCGGCTGCTGCTCGAGCGCAGCGGCGCGACGCCGGCCGAGCTTCAGCAGTTTTTTTCCCCGACGTCGCCGACCGTACTGCCGACGTTCGCCGGCGACTTCGTCGGCGCGGACCAGGCGGCGGATTACCGCGGATACATCGATGTTGCGATCACGCTGAACGGCGTCGGCAAGAGCACGCGATTCGACGTGACCGGGAAATCGCCGCAGACTCCGGACGAGATCGTGCACCGCCTCAAACGGCACGTGACCGAAAGCCGGTTCCGGCCGAGGTTCGAAGGCGACGGTTGGGCGCTCGAAGATCACGTCTCGCTTCGCTACTACTTCACGTATTAGCCGCGCCGCAGGCGCCAGTCACCGCTTCGCTCGGAAGCATACGCAGCCGCTTCGGACCGCACGGCGCCTCGGGCCGCGCCCATCGCCTATACTCTGCGCCCATGCATCCTGATGACCGCGAAGCCCGCGAGGCGGACTTCGGCTTTGAGCGCGTGCCCTGGGGGGAGAAGAGGCTGCGCGTGCGCGGCGTGTTCGACTCCGTCGCGTCGCGCTACGACCTCATGAACGACGTGATGTCGGTCGGGCTGCACCGGCTCTGGAAGCGGTTCACGCTCGCGAAGACCGGCTTGCTCGCAGGCCAAGCGGCGCTCGATGTTGCCGCGGGCAGCGGCGACCTTGCGATCGGGCTCGCCCAGCGCGTCGGCCGCAGCGGGCGCGTGGTCGTGACCGACATCAACGCGAAGATGCTCGGGGTCGGTCGCGACCGCATGCTCGACGCCGGCCACGCTGGCAACGTCGACTACGTGCTCTGCGACGCCGAGGCTCTGCCGTTCGCGAGCTCGTCGTTCCACTGCGCGACGATCGGCTTCGGCCTGCGCAACGTGACCGACAAGGACCGCGCGCTCGCGAGCCTGTTCCAAGTGCTCAAACCGGGCGGGCGCCTGCTAGTGCTCGAGTTCTCGAAGGCCGATCTGGGCCCCTCGCGCCGCTCTACGAGATCGTACTCGATGCAGGTATTGCCGCGACTCGGTGCGCTGCTCGCGAACGACCCGGCGAGCTATCGCTATCTCGCCGAGTCGATCCGCCGTCATCCCGATCAGGAGACGCTGAAGGGCATGATGGAACGTGCGGGATTCGAGCGCTGCTCGTACTACAACTTGAGCGGCGGCATCGTCGCGCTGCACGTCGGCTTCAAGCTCTGACCTCCAAGCGATGACCAGTGGCCCTCAACTTCCGCTCGCGCGCGAGCTCGCCGCCATGCTGGAGCGTGCGCTGAACCGCTGAGATCGCCGAGTCGACCCCCGCGAGGGATCTCGTCGCCGACCTCGACGGCAAGAGCTTCGCGATCGACGTGCGCGGGCTCGGCATGAGCTGCGTACTGCGCGCGCGGAAGGTCGGGTGACCGTTCAGCTTCGATGGCAGGCGGCCGCGCAGAGTCGCTCCCGAGACACGCCGGAAGTCCATCCCTGGGGCTCTGTTCGCACATCCCTGTGCTCACAAGGTCTCGGGAGCGACTCTGCGCGGCCGCCTGCCACCGAGGCTGCGCAACCGCCTGCCACTGCGTCAGCCGCCCAGTCCGCGCGTCCGATTTCCGCGACGCTGAGCGCGACGCCGATCGATCTGCTGCGCCTCGCGCGCTCGGCGGACCTGTCGACGCTGCGCGGCACGCTGGCCGAGATCAAAGGCTCGCCCGAGGTCGCGGAGCGCTTCGCGAAGCTCTTGAAGCTCGCGCGCCCGGATCTCGAGGAGTACGCGTCGCCGCTGGCTCGGCGACGTCCCCGCTCACGCGCTCGGTGAAGCGGCGCGCGCTGCCGGCGCGTGGCTCGAGCGCGCCGCGAACGCGCTGCGCGCGAACACGGCCGAGTTCCTGCAAGAGGAGAGCCGTGCGTTGCCCGCCACGCTCGAGGTGCAGGCGTTCTATTCCGACGTCGAGCGGCTGCGCGACGGCGTCGAGCGCGCGGCCGCGCGGCTCGCGCGACTCGAACGTCGATGACGAACTTGCGCCGCCGCGTGCGCCTACTGCTGCAGGATGCTCGCGATCCAGCGCGCGCTCGTGCGCCATGGCCTCGACGAGGTCGTCTGGCGCGCGCACCTGCTTCGCCCGATCGCCTGGGTGCGCAAGATCCTGCCGCGGCGCAAGCCGACGCAGCGGCTCGGCGTGCGCCTGCGGCTCGCGCTCGAGGAGCTCGGGCCGATCTTCGTCAAGTTCGGCCAGATGCTGTCGGTGCGGCCCGACTTGCTCGATCCCGAGGTCGCGGCGGAGCTCGCGAAGCTCCAGGACCAAGTGCCGCCGTTCGCAGGCTCGCTCGCGGTGGAGGCGCTCGAGCGCGCGTTCGGCCGCAAGGTCGGCGAGATGTTCGCGGAGTTCGACACGACACCGCTCGCGGCCGCGTCGATCGCGCAGGTGCACACGGCACGCCTGCAGCGACGGGCAGGCCGTCGTCGTGAAGGTGCTGCGGCCGAACGTCGCGGCGCTGATCGCGCGCGACGTCGAAGTGCTGTATGCGGTTGCGCGGCTCGCCGAGGCGTACTGGCCGGAAGCTCGGCGCCTGCATCCGCGCGAGATCGTCGCCGAGTTCGAGAAGACGCTCGGCAACGAGCTCGATCTCATGCGCGAGGCCGCGAACGCCGCGCAGCTCGAGCGCAACTTCGCCGGCTCCAACCTGCTCTACGTGCCGAAGGTCTATTGGGACTACTGCCGGCCGAACGTGCTCACGCTCGAGCGGATCTTCGGCGTGCAAGTCGACGATCTCGCCGCGCTGCGCGCAGCGGGCACCGATATCCGGCGGCTCGCCGAGAACGGCGTCGAGATCTTCTTCACGCAAGTCTTCCGCCACAATTTTTTTCACGCCGACATGCACCCCGGCAACATCTTCGTCGACGTGACGGATCCGCTCGCGCCGAAGTACGTCGCGGTCGACTTCGGCATCGTCGGCACGCTCGACGAGCGCGACCAAAACTATCTCGCCGAGAACTTCCTCGCGTTCTTCAGGCGCGACTACCGGCGCGTCGCCGCGCTGCACATCGACTCGGGCTGGGTGCCGCCGGGCACGCGGCTCGACGAGCTCGAGGCCGCCGTGCGCTCCGTTTGCGAGCCGATCTTCAACAAGCCTCTGAAGGACATCTCGTTCGGCATGGTGCTGCTGCGTCTCTTTCAGACCGCGCGCCAGTTCAACATGGAGGTGCAGCCGCAGCTCGTGTTGCTCCAGAAGACGCTGCTCGCGATCGAGGGGCTCGGCCGCCAGCTCTACCCCGAGCTCGATCTGTGGACGACCGCGAAGCCGGTGCTCGAGCAGTGGATGCGCGAGCGCCACGACCCGCGCACGCAGCTCAAGCGGCTGATCGAGGCGTGGCCTGAGATCAGCGAGGACCTGAGCATGCTGCCGCGGCTACTCCATCGCGCGATCCGACGCGCCGAGGCCCGCGAAGCCGACGAGCGGCTGACCGGCGCGAACCCGCGCGCACGCGGCGACACGCATGCGCTGGTTTCGGCGCGCGCTCGCCGGCTCGAGCGCACGATCGTGGGCGCTTCGCTATTGCTCGCGGGCGTCGTCTGGAGCGGGCTGTCGGCGCCGCATTGGATCGGGTGGGTCGCGTCGGCGGCTGGGCTCGTGCTATTGCTCGCGGCGCGACGCGACTAGCGCGTCGCCGGCGGGGTGAGCCCAATGGGAAGAAAGCGGGTTCCGATGGATTTCGACGCCGTTCGCGAGATCGCTCTCGCGCTGCCGGGCGTCGAGGA
Source organism: uncultured Gammaproteobacteria bacterium (assembly GCA_963841645.1). Lineage (GTDB taxonomy): Bacteria > Pseudomonadota > Gammaproteobacteria > Steroidobacterales > Rariloculaceae > FEN-1219. The sequence continues at coordinate 290,228 of CAWJDS010000008.1, forward strand.
AAGCACGAGCTCGCGCGGCACGTCGCTGAAGGTTGCGGGGCGACTCTTGTGCTGCCCCGCGATTCACGGCTCGGCGGAGCCGAGCTCGCTGATGGTCAGAGTGAGTGCCGAGCAGCGCGAGCGCTTGCTCGCGACCGAGCCCGACGCGTACTACCTGACGGAACACTATGTCGGTTACCCGTCGATTCTCGTTCGGCTGTCGCGGGTGAGCCGTGACTCGCTTCGAGACCTGCTCGCGAGCGCGGCGCTTGAGATCGGCGAGAAGAAGCGCAAGCGCAAGAGTAGCCGGCAGTGACTCACCTCGTGATGTTCGACATCGACGGCACGCTCGTCGATTCAATGCGCGTGGACTCGCATCTCTACGCGCGCGCCGTCCGCGAGACGCTCGGCGGCGACGTCTATATCGACGAGACGTGGCGGCCATACGTCCACGTCACGGACGGCGGTATCCTCGACGAAATCCTCGCGCAGCATCGCTTCGAAGAGCCGCGCGACGAGCTCCGTTCCGCGGTGAAACGACGCTTCATCGAGCTCGTGCGCGGCCACGTCGACGCGGGGGCGACGGAACTTCGCGAGATCCGGGGCGCCACTGCGCTGCTGCAGGAGCTGCGCGCGCGGCCTGACGTGCGCGTCGCGATCGCGACGGGCGGCTGGGCCGAGACCGCGCTGATGAAGCTCGCGGCGATCGGCGTGAGCCTCGACGGGATCGGCTTCGCAAGCAGCTCCGACGCCCACCAGCGAACGAAGATCATGGAGCTGGCCGCGCAGCGTGCGCTGCGCGGCGTCGTGCCGACGACGCGAACCTATCTCGGCGACGGCGCCTGGGACCAGCGCGCGAGCGCCGAGCTCGGCTATCGGTTCATCGCGATCGGCCGCGCGCTCGATCACGAGCCGCGGTTCGACGACTATATGGATCGCGCCGCCGTGCTCGCGAGCCTGGCCGTGTGAGACCCTGACGGCACACCGCCGTCGCGCAGCCGACAAGCCCGGCCATTGATCGCGACTCCGAGTCCGCCGATCATTCCGCCCCATGCCAACGATCTATCCGCTGTTCTCGGCGCCGGTCTACGTCAACAACGTCGGTGAGTTCGAGAAGCCGAGTCTCGCGGCTTTGCAGTTCACGTCGACCATGGCCGACGGCACGCCGTACAACTTCCTGAGCACGGTGGACAAGAACGTCCTCGACCGCCCGGACTTCAAGCCCGTCCGCGATGTCGTCGTGCGCGAGCTCGATCGCTACACGCGCGAGCTGCTCGCGGTCAACAAGAGCATCGAGTTCTATCTCACGAACTCGTGGATCAACGTTCATCGGCGCGGGCACTCGGCCGGCGCGCACATGCACCACAACTCATTGATCTCCGGCGTGCTGTACCTGAGGACGAACGACTCGAGCGGCGACATCGTGTTCCATCGCGACGTGTTGAGCCTCGTGCCGTTTCCACCGGCGCTCGATCTCGACATCGATTCGTTCAATCTCTACAACTGCAAGAGCTGGGGCTACAAGCCGAAGACGAACGACATCTGCCTGTTCCCGTCGGTCGTCAATCACTCGGTCGATCCGAACCAATCCGACGAGGAGCGCGTCTCGCTCGCGTTCAACGTCTACGTGCGCGGCGAGTTCGGCGCGCTGCACAAGCTCAGCATCAAGTAGATATCCATACGAGGATCGCTATGACCGAGCTCGCCGAGTGGGAAAGCTTCTACATCATCGTCGGTCCGTCGGCGGGCGCGCTGATTGGCCTGCAGTTCGTCGTGCTGACGCTGATCGGCGAGCGGCCGACGATGCGCGTCGCGGAGGCCGGCGCCGCATTCATCACGCCGATGATCGTGCATTACCAGATCGTGTTGTTGTTATCCGCGATACTGCTCGCGCCCTGGCATTCGATCACGCCGATCTCGATCATCTGGGGCGCGGTCGGCGTCATCGGCTTCGTCTATCAGTGCGTCGTCTTGCGGCGCATGCGGAGAGCAGGCGGCGTACAAGCCGGGCTTCGAGGACTGGCTGTTTTACGTCGTGCTGCCGTTCGGCGCCTATCTGCTGCTCGCTCTGTCGGCGTTCGCAGCGCCCGCTCACGAGCGCGAGGCCGTGTTCGCGGTCGGCGCGGCTACCGCGCTGATGCTCTTCGCGGGCATCCACAACTCGTGGGACAGCATCTCGTATCACGTGTTCGTGACGCGAAACAGACCGCCGGCGGAGCGGTCGAGACGCGTCGGGGGGGCGCGAACGCTAGACGACCTTCGTTTCTCCGCCGAGCGCGGCCATCGTCGCGACGATCTTCTCGGCGACGCGGTCGATCAGCGCGCGGTCCGTGCCGCGCACGACGAGCGTCGCGCCGAGCCGGCCGTCGCGGTTGAACGGATAGCTGCCGATCTCGACGGCCGCGTTCGCGCTCTGGATCTGAGTGAGCTGCTCGGCGAAGTCTCCTTCGCGCAGGTAGACATCGACGCTCGCGGACAAGATCGGCGAGCCCTTTACGAGCATCGGCACGGCGCTCGCGAACATCGCGCGCGCAATGCTCGGGATGCCCGCGAACACGAACACGTTGTCCATCCTGAACCCGGGTGCGCCGCTCACGGAGTTCGCGACGAGCTCGGCGCCGCGCGGCACGCGCGCCATCTTCAGGCGCGCGTCGTTCAACGGGCGGCCGCCGCGCTTCAAGATCTCGACCGCTTCGGGATCGAGCACGAGCTCGACGCCGAACGCGAGCGCGACGCACTCGGCCGTGATGTCGTCGTGCGTGGGACCGATGCCGCCGGTCGTGAATACGTACGTGAACTTAGCGCGGCACTCGTTCAAGTGCCTCACGATCGCCTCGGGCACGTCGCGCACCACGCGCGCTTCCTCGAGACGGATTCCGAGCTTCGCGAGCTCGAAGCCGAGGAACTGGATGTTCGCGTCCTGCGTTTTGCCCGACAGAATCTCGTTGCCGATGATCAAGATGCACGCGGTCGGTTGACTCATTCCGAAACGGCTCCTTCGTTTTTCTCGCGCTGGCGGCTCGGGCGCCGGCGGCGCGGGCGGCACGAGCGCGAGCTCGGCGAGAATCGGATAGTGGTCCGAGCCGAACGCCGGCAGCCCGCGGTGGCGGACGATCACGACGCCGCGGCTCACCGCGCAATGATCGATCGGGACGCCGACGATCGGCAACTGCACCGGCCAGCTGGGGCTGAGCGTGCGCCCGCGGCGAGTATCGGTGAGCCCGGTGCGTTCGAGCCAATCTTGGAACAACGGCGAGTACGGCGTGATGTTCAAGTCGCCGACGACGACTAGCGGTCCGGTCACGCGCGCGACGCGCGTCGCGAGAGAGTCGAGCTGGCTGTTGCGCACCGCGGCGCGCCACGGAGTCGTCGGCGACGCCAAGTGCGTGCCGATCACCATGAGCGGACCATCGGGTGTCCGGACGCTCGCCTGCACACCGTACGAGGGGCCGACCGGTATCGCTTTGCTCGAGTCGAACGCGAAGCGGGAGAAGAGCGCGATACCCCAGGGGCTCTTCACCGGCCCTTCGAGGTGGTACGGATAAGCGGCGCGCAGCTCGCCCACCTGCGCGGCCCACTCGGGCGTGTACTCGACGAGTAGCACGATGTCGGGCGATTCCTCTCGCACGATCTCGAGCAGCCGCTTCGCGGAGTGATTCTCGAACAGCACGTTCGCGGACAGGACCTTGATCGTGTGCTGCGAAACGGGCGCTGCCGCGACGGCATCGATCGGCAGAGCCACGTACGGCAGCACCGGCCGTGCGCTGAACACGGCGCAGGCCGCGAGTGCGAGACACCAGATGGGCTTGCGCTGGAGCGCGCACGCGACCGCGAGCAGCGCGTCCACGGCGACGTACTGCACGCGGAAATTCGCCGCGAGGTCGAAGGCCCAACCGTACCGCGCGCCGAGAGGCATCAGGCTCGCGATCACCGCGGCCACGGCGGCATAGGTCACTAGTCGCTCGAGTCGTCTTCCCAAGTCTCAGCTCCGTGCGTCGCTCGAGCCGCAGCGCCAGCACGCGGCGAACTGCTGCTCGTTCATCTCGTCACATTGTGCGCAGCGCCAAGGCTGCGCGCCGGCTTCGACCGACGGCCGCAGCGCGTCGCGGATCACGGCCTCGGCTCGCGGCGCGTCCGCGTCGCGCGAACACCCAGAGCTCGGGAGAGACGTCGAATACCGGCAGCTCGCCGACCGCCGACGCCGAGATACGCGTGCTTGATGAAGCTGCCGATGCCCGCCTGCTCGAGCAAGTTTTTCAGGTGAGTCGTGTCGGCGAGATTGATGCCGCTGAAGACGCGCTTCATCGCCGCACCGGGAGCCCCGGGATCGTAGACCCCAGGATCGTCGACCAACGGATCGTCCCTGATCGCATCGTTCAGCCGCGCAACGAGCGGAGGAACCTCGCGGGATCCTCGCGTCGCTCGAGCACTTCCACGAGCGCGGACCCTACGATGACGCCGTCCGCGTGACGGGCGATGGTCGCGACTTGGTCCGGGCGGCGCACGCCGAAACCCGCGCATACCGGCAGTTGCGACGCGGCCTTTACAGCCGCGAGGTACTGCGCCGTCTCCGCCGGCAGCGTCGATTCGCCGCCCGTGATTCCGGTGCGCGTCACGGCGTACACGAACCCCTGGCTCGCGGCGCAAAGCGTGCGCAAGCGCTCCGCCGGCGTCGCGGGCGTCACGAGCTGCACGAGCGCAAGCCCGCGGGTGTCGAGTGCCGCGCGCAGCGGCGCGCTTTCTTCGTACGGCAGGTCCGGCACGATCACGCCGCTCACGCCGACGTCCGCTGCGCGCGCCACGAGCGCGTCATACCCGGACGCCGAATCGCCTCCGAACGCGAGTAGCGGGTTCAGATAGCTCATCAGGAGCACGGGCGCGGCGAGCTCGTAGTCGCGCCGCGCAAGCTGGTCGAGGATCCACTTGAGGCTCACGCCGCGCTCGATCGCGTGCTGGCTCGAGCGCTGGATCGTCACGCCGTCGGCCATCGGATCGCTGAACGGCACGCCGATCTCGACCGCGTCCGCCGCGCCCGCGACCGCGCGAAGAACGTTCAGGAACTCGCTCGGCTCGGGGTAGCCCGCGGTGATGAACGCGACGAGCGCAGGCTTGTCCTTCGCGGCCGACCCGTTGTCTGCAGACGGTCCGCGTGCGAGGGCGGCGCGGAGCTTGTCACGCGGCAGCATGGCGCCGCACCTCCGCAGTGTCGCTCGCGTATTGCGCGAGGATCGGCATGTCCTTGTCACCGCGGCCCGAGAGGCCGATCAGGATCCGCTTGCCGCGATTCGCAGCGGCCCAGCGCTTCGCGCCCGCGAGCGCGTGCGAGCTCTCGAGCGCGGGCAGGATGCCCTCCGCCGCACAGCATTCGCCGAGCGCCGCGAGCGCCTCGTCGTCGGTCGCGGTCACATACTCGACGCGCCCGATCGACTGCAGGAGCGCGTGCTCCGGTCCGACGCCCGGGTAGTCGAGGCCGGCCGACATCGAGTGCGTCTCCTGAATCTGGCCGTTCGCGTCGTAGAGCAGCATCGTGTGCGTGCCGTGCAGCACGCCGGGTTTGCCGTGGCTCAGCGTAGCCGAATGCTCGCCGAGCGCGGAGCCGCGGCCGCCGGCCTCGACGCCGATAGAGCGCGACGCCGCGATCGGCCAAGAAGCCATGGAACAGACCGATCGCGTTGCTGCCGCCGCCGACGCACGCGAACGCCGCATCCGGCAAGGCCGCCCTGCCTCGAGCAGTTGCGCGCGCGCCTCGCGGCCGATCACGGCCTGCAGGTCGCGCACGAGCACCGGATACGGGTGCGGGCCGATCGCGGAGCCGAGCATGTAATACGTACCGACGGGATCCGACACCCAGTCGCGAATCGCGTCGTCGATCGCCGCACGCAGCGTGCGATCTCCGGATTTCACGGCGACGACCGTCGCGCCGAAGCGCCGCATCCGGTCGACGTTCGGCGCCTGGCGCGCGACGTCGATCTCGCCCATGTACACCGTGCACGGCAGGCCGACGCGCGCGCACGCGGCCGCCGACGCAACGCCGTGCTGACCCGCACCGGTCTCGGCGACGACGCGCTTCGCGCCGAGCGCCTTCGCGAGCAGCGCCTGGCCGATGCCGTTGTTGATCTTGTGCGCGCCGGTGTGAGCGAGGTCCTCGCGTTTGAGCCAAACCTCGGCGCCCCAGCTCTTCGACAGCGTGCGCGCGTGAGTCAGCGCCGTCGGCCGGCCGACCCAGGACGTGAGCTCGCGCTTTAGCTCGCGCTGGAATTCCGGCGACGGAAGAATGTTCGCGACGCCGTGCTCGAGCCGCGCGAGCGCGGGCATCAGCGTCTCGGGCACGTACCGGCCGCCGAACGGCCCGAAGCGGCCGTTGCGGTCCGGCAGACGCCGCTCGAGCAGCGCTGCGAGCAGCGACTCTCGTTCTTTCGGGTCGGCAATGATCATCGACTTTCCTCCATCGCGCGCACGCGCGCGACGAACTCCCTTATTTTGACGGGGTCCTTCTTGCCGCGGGGGCGCTCTACGCCACTCGAGACGTCGACACCCCACGGCCGCACGGCCCGGATCGCGTCCGCGACGTTGGCCGGGTCGAGCCCGCCGGCGAGGATCAGCTCGCGACCGCGCGCCAGCTCGCGCGCCTCGTTCCAGTCGGCGAGCACGCCACTACCGCCTACGGCGCCTTCGAACAGGACACGGCTCGGCGCAGTCTCCGTGTGCATGCGAGCCGCCGCTGCGCAACACCGGTAGCGCGGCGCAGCTCGGCGGCAGCTCGATCGCCGCGAAGTCGACGGCATCCGTCTGCAGCCAGTCCGGCGCGAACACGTTGAGCACGTCTGAGACCAGCGCCGCCGAGGGGTGCCGCATGACCGCGACTCGCATGACGCTCGCCGGCACGGTCGCGCAGAGCTCGGCCGCGCGCTCGGGCGTGACCTCGCGCGGCGACGGCGCGAACACGAACCCGACCGCGTCCGCGCCTGCCGCCACCGCCGCCTCGACGGCGTCGAGACTAGTGAGACCGCAGATTTTCACGAACATCGTCAGCGCTCCGCTCGCGCAAGTGCGCTCGGTTTCGCGGCGGCCGCCGCGCGGCCCGTCGCGATCAGCGCCGCGAGCGTCGCGGCCGGATCTGCCGCGCGCATCAGCGACGAACCGACGAGCGCGAGGCGGTAGCCGAGCCGCGCGACTTCCGCGACGTTGTCCACGGTCGCGATGCCGCTTTCGGCGACCGTCGGCAAGTGCTTCGGCAGGTACGGCGCGAGCTCGGCGAAGCGTGCGAAGCGCACGTCGAGGTCGCGCAGGTCGCGGCAGTTCACGCCCGCGACAATTGGCGCCGCGTCGCCCGCGGTGACCGGCCTGTCATAGGGCGCGAGTCGCTCGAGATCCGCGCGGTCGAACGCCTCGAGCAGCACGAATAGGCCGCATTCGCGCGCGCTGTCGACGAGCGCGCGCACCGTCGCGTCGTCGAGCATCGTGACGATTACGAGGATGCCGCCCGCGCCCGCCGCGCGCGCCTCGAGCACCTGGTACGGATCGGTCACGAAATCCTTGCGCATCGCGGGAATCTTGGCCGCCTTCAAACGCGCGGCGGCGTCCTCGAGATGCGCGAGCTCACCCTTGAACTCGGTCGGCTCGGTGAGCACCGACACCGCGGCCGCGCCGCCGCGCGCGTACGCGGCGAGCTGCGCGGTCTGGTCGAAGGTGCCGTCAGTTAGGCCGCCGGCCGCGGGCGAGCGAAGCTTGAGCTCCGCGATCACGTCGAAGCGGTCGAGCTTCAAAGCGGGCGCGCGGGCGGCGCGCTCGCGCGCGGCGCGCGAGCTTCGCGTCGCTCTCGGCCGCACGCGCGCGCGCGACACGCTCGCGGCTCGCAGCGGCCATTCGTTCGAGGAACGTCGAAGCAGTGCGCTGCGTGCTCACTTCGCGTGCTCCCGGCCGAACGCGACGACGCGCGCCACGAGGTCGCGCCCCGCTCCGCTCGCGAGCGCTTCGCGCGCGCGCGCGACGCCCGCGTGCGCGTCGAGCACGTGGCCCGTGACCTCGAGCGCGAGCGCCGCGCCCAAGATCAGCGCGTTGCGATGCGCTGCCGTGTCGCCGCCCTCGAGCGCTGCGCGCAGTCGCGACGCGTTCGTCGCGGCGTCGCCGCCGCGCAGGTCTTCGAGCGAGCACTCGGGCAAGCCCGTAGTCGCGCGAGTCGCGAAGCTCGCGCTCGATCGACCCGGGCCGCACGTCGTAGCAGATGAACGGGCCCGCGGGCGTCGCCTCGTCCCAGCCCGAGTGGCCGTGAATCACGAGCACGCGGCCGATGCTCATTCCGGCGAGCGTCTCGGCCATCAGCGCCGCGACTTCGATCGCTGAACGCGCCGATCACGTGGTAGGGCGGCGCCGCCGGGTTCACGAGCGGCCCCAGGATGTTGAACACGGTGCGCACGCCGAGCGCCTGGCGAACGGGCGCGATGTGCTTCATCGCTGGGTGATAGTGCGGCGCGAACAGGAACGTGAAACCGACGCGCGCGAGGCACTCGCCGGCGGCGCGCTCGTCGAGCGGGATCGGCAGGCCGAGCGCGCCGAGCACGTCGGCGCTGCCGCAGCGGCTCGAGACCGAGCGGTTGCCGTGCTTCACGACCGGCACGCCGCACGCGGCCGCGAGCAGCGCGCTGCCGGTCGAGAGATTGAGGCTGTGCGAGCCGTCGCCGCCGGTGCCCACGATGTCGACGTACGGACCCGGCGCGATGTTCGGCTTCAGCGCGAGCTCGCGCATCCCGCGCGCGAAGCCGCGGATCTCCGCGGCCGTCTCGCCCTTCGCACGCAGCGCCACGAGCAGCGCGCCCGCGAGAGCCGGCGGCAGCTCGCCGGTGCCCATCGTCGTGACGAGCGCGGCCGCGGTCGGCTCGTCGAGGCTCTCGCCCGCGAGCACGCGCTCGAGCAGTTGCGTGGGGCTAGCGCTCATCTGCGGCTTCGCAAGGGTTGAGTGGGTGCTTCATCGGCCGAAGGTCAGCGGTAGAGGAAGTTCTCGAGCAGCCTCGGGCCCTCGGGCGTCAGCACGCTCTCGGGGTGGAACTGCACGCCTTCGACCTGCAGCGTGCGATGGCGCACGCCCATGATCTCGCCATCGGTAGTCCGGGCCGTGACAATGAGCTCGGCGGGCATCTTCTCGCGGTTCGCGGCGAGAGAGTGGTAGCGTCCGACCTCGAACGGGTTAGCGATGCCGCGATAGATCTTTTCGCCGTCGTGCTGGACGAGCGAGGTCTTGCCGTGCATCAGTGCAGCGGCGCCGATGATCTCGCCGCCGAAGTGCTGCACGATGCTCTGGTGGCCTAGACACACGCCGAGCACGGGAATCTTGCCCGCGAACGCGCCGATCATCGCGAGCGACACGCCCGCGTCGTCGGGTCGGCCGGGCCCCGGCGAGATCACGAGGTGCGTCGGCGCGAGCTTCTTCGCGTCGGCGACCGTGAGCGCGTCGTTGCGGTAGACGAGCACCTCGGCCTCGAGCACGAGGAACGCCTGCACGAGGTTGTAGGTGAACGAGTCGTAGTTGTCGATCAAGAGAAGCCGCGCGCTCACAGACCCTCCTTCGCGAGCTCGAGCGCCCGCCGCAAGATCGCGCTCTTCGCGAGCACTTCCTGGTATTCCGTCTCGGGCACGCTGTCCGCGACGATGCCGCCGCCTGCCTGGAAGCTGTACTCGTCGCCGTCGAACACCATCGTGCGGATCGTGATCGCTTGATCCATGTTGCCGTTCTTCGCGAAGTAGCCGACCGTGCCGCCGTAGAGGCCTCTCGCAGTAGGCTCGAGCTCGGCAATGAGCTGCATCGCGCGCACCTTCGGCGCGCCGACGAGCGTGCCGGCCGGGAACGCGGCCGCGAACAGATCGAACGCGTCCTTGTCCGGCGCGACCAGCCCCTGCACGCCGCTCACGATGTGCATCACGTGGCTATAGCGCTCGATCTTGCGGTACGGATCGACGTGCACCGAGCCCGAGGCTCGCGACGCGGCCCAGGTCGTTGCGCGCGAGGTCGACGAGCATCACGTGCTCGGCGTTCTCCTTCGGATCCGCGAGCAGCTCGGTCTCGAGCGCCGCGTCGTGCTCGGGCGTCGAGCCCGCGCGGCCGTGTGCCCGCGATCGGGCGGAGGCTCGCGGTGCGGCCCGACAGCCGCACGAGCGCCTCGGGCGAGGAGCCCGCGACTCGGAGCGCGCCGAGCTCGAGGTAATACATGTAGGGCGAAGGATTCAGCAGGCGCAAGCCGCGGTAGACCTGGAACGGATCGAGGTCGGTGCGGCCCGAGAAGCGCACCGACAGCACGATCTGATAGATGTCGCCGGCTTTGATATGCGCCTTGCCCTTCTGCACCGCCGCGCTGTGCTCTTCCTGCGTCATGCTCGCGGCGGCGGCTCCGAACTTAGTGCCGCGCTGCGCCGCGTCGAGGCCGCCGCGCAGCGCGTTGACGACGGACGCGCGCAACGCTTGTCGATCGCGTTCCGAGCCGGAGTGCAGCAGGGCGACGCGGCGCGTGAGGTGATCGAACACGAGCAGCGACTCGGGCGCGACGTAGACCGCTTGCGGCAGGCCGTTGAGCTCGGCGTGATTCGGCGGCAGCCGCTCGAAGAACCGGACCACGTCGTAGCCCGTCGTGCCGACGAGGCCGCCGTCGAACGGAATGTCTTCGATCTGCGGCTTCAGCAGCGGCGCCCGCTCGAGCGCGCGGCGCATCATCGCGAGCCACTCGGCCACGCTCTCGGGGCGCTTCTCGCGTCTTGCCGCCGATCTTCAAACGATCGGGATAGAGCTCTAGCGTGAACGCTTCACCGAGGCCGATGAACGAGTAGCGCGCGAGGCGCTCGCCGCTCTCGACGCTCTCGAGCAGGAAGCGCGGCTTGAATGGCCCGAGCTTCATGTACGCCGATACCGGGGTATCGAGATCGGCCGCGATGTCGAACGGTGACTCCATGACTGGCCTGCCTTGTTCCTCTGGTTAGCGACGGTCTTCTTCGGTGGTTGCAGGAGCCGGTACTGCGCTGTCTACTACCTGCATTTCTCGGCCCCTAGAAACGAAAAACCCATCTTCGGGCTCGCGAAGATGGGTCTGCATGGGTCGAGACGGACTGAACTGTCTTTACGCGCGCACTACCCGCTCCGCTGTGGATCCTCGCCACCAGCGGTGATTGTAGGCACGATGCGGTCCCGGTCCGGTCATAGGGGCGAAAGTATTGCCGCGTGGAGTGGCGGCGGTCAAGCGATGGCAGCGAAATTCGACGGCTATTTAGGCATTTGGCGTTATGGAAGCCGGGCGATCGCGCTCGTCTGGACGACGCATCGCGGGCTCACGGTCGCGATCGCGCTTTTGACCTGTGCGGCCGGAGTGCTGCCGGCCGGCATGGCCTACGTCGGCAAGCTGATCGTCGACGCCGTCGTCGCCGCGCTCGACGTCTATCGATCGACCGGCGCGGCCGAGTACGCGCGGCCGCTCGAGCTCGTGCTCGTGCTCGGCGCGCTCGCGGCGCTGATCGCGGCCGTGCAGCGCGGCATCGACTTCTGCCAGTCGCTGCTGCGCGTGCTGCTGTCGCAGCGCGTGCATCTCTTGATTCTCGACAAGGCGCTCACGCTCGAGCTCGCGCAATTCGAGGACTCGGAGTTCTACGACAAGATGAACCGCGCGCGGCAGGAGGCGTCGGTGAGACCGCTGTCGCTCGTGAACCGCACGTTCGCGCTCGCGCAGAACGGCATCGCGATCATGAGCTACGCCGGGCTGTTGCTGCACTTCTCGCCGTGGGCGGTCGCGATTCTCGCGATCGCGGGGTTGCCCGCGTTCATCGCGGAGACGAAGTTCTCGGGCGAGCGCTTCCGCGCGTTCCAGTGGCGGAGCCCGGATCGTCGAATGCTCGCGTATCTCGAGATCGTGCTCGCGCGCGAGGACCACGCGAAGGAGGTGAAGCTCTTCGATCTCGGGCCGCGGCTCATGTCTCGCTACCGCGAGATCTTCAGGCGCATCTACGAGGAGGAGCGCAAGCTCACGCTGCGCCGCACCGGCTGGGGCTTCGCGCTCGGCCTGTTGAGCGACGCGGCGTTCTACGGCGCGTACGCGTGGATCGCGATCGAGACCGTGCGCGGCGCGATCACGCTCGGCGAGATGACGATGTACCTCACGCTGTTCCGCCAGGGCCAATCCGCGGTCGCCGCGATGCTGTCCGCGATCGGCGGCATGTACGAGGACAATCTCTATCTCTCGAACCTCTACGACTACCTCGAGCAGCCGCCGCTCGTTCTCGGCGGCGCCGCCGTGAGCGGGCCCGATCCAGAGGCCGGCATAGAGTTCGAGCACGTGCGCTTCACGTACCCGGGCGCCGAGACGCCGGCGATCCAGGACCTCACGCTCAAGATCGCGCCGGGCCAGAGCGTCGCGCTCGTGGGTCTAAACGGCTCGGGCAAGACGACGCTCGTGAAGCTGCTCGCAGGGCTCTACGCGCCGGACAGCGGCACGATCCGCTTCCAGGGCCGGAACATGAGCGACTGGGACCCGGTCGCGCTGCGCGCGAAGATCGGCGTGATCTTTCAGGACTTCAACCGCTACCAGCTCACGGTCGGCGAGAACATCGGCGCGGGCGACGTGCTCGCGTTCGAGGATCGCGCGCGCTGGAGCGACGCGGCCGCTAAGGGCCAGGCGAGCGAGTTCATCGCGGGGTTGCCGGCGGCCTACGACACGCAGCTCGGCCGCTGGTTCAACAACGGCCAAGAGCTCTCGGGCGGCCAGTGGCAGCGAATCGCGCTCGCGCGCGCGTTCATGCGCGGCGGCGCGGAGATCCTCGTGCTCGACGAGCCGACCGCGTCGATGGACGCCGAGACCGAGGCGCAGATCTTCGATCACTTCCGCTCGCTGACCGCGAACAAGATCTCGATCCTGATCTCGCACCGCTTCTCGACCGTGCGCCACGCGGACACGATCGTCGTGCTCGACCAGGGCCGCGTGATCGAGCAAGGCAATCACGAGGAGCTCATGAAGCTCGGCGGACGCTACGCGCGGCTGTTCGACTTGCAGGCGCGCGCGTACCGCTGATCTGTGCGGCAGTTGCGCGCGCGCAAGTCGCGCGCGATAGTCGCGCGTCGAACGGAAAACCGCCTGAATGAAGCCCCGCAAACCGAAAGCCCCTCGAACGAGACCCGTCGCGGCGAAGGCCGTCCGCGTGAGATCCGGCCGCGGGAACGACAGGGGAGCGAAGTCGGTCGGAGCGCAGTCCGCGACCGCGCCGATGGACCGAAAGGTCCTGGCTGGTCCGATCCCGGCATTCAGAGCCACGTGCGCTGGCGCGACGGCGACATCGTCGTCTCGGTGCCGGTCAAGAGCGGCACGACCTGGACGATGAACATCGTCCATCAGCTCCGCACGGGCGGAGATCCCGATTTCGTCGACATCTACGCCGAGGTGCCGTGGCTCGAGTTCGTGCCGTCGCCCGAGGTGACGCGCGAGCAGCGGCTCGCGCAGTTCGCCGCGCTGCCGCGCACGCGCCGCCGCGCGTTCAAGACGCACTCGGCGCCGGAGCTGCTGCCGTATCAGAAACCCGGCCCGGACGCAAGGACGTGCGCTACGTCGTCGTCGCGCGCAACCCAGACGAGGCGCTCGCGTCGATGCACCCGTTCATCCACGCGCACTCGGATGCGTGGTTCGACCTCTGGAAGCTGCCGCGCGAGGCGTTCTGCCGGCCCGACTTCGCGAGCTTCTACCACGAGGTCGCGAAGGCGATGTTCCCGCGGATGTTGTTCGGCTTCGTCGCCGGCGTGGTGGCCGCTGCGGCACGCCGACAACGTGCTGCTGCTTGCACTTCTCGGACATGAAGGCCGATCACGAGGGCTCGGTGCGCAAGATCGCGCGCTTCCTGGGCTTCCGGCCGACGGCGAAGCAGTGGCCGAAGATCCTCGAGTACACGTCGTTCGCTTGGATGAAGGCGCACGAGGACAAGTTCGAGCTGCGCACGGTCGCGCCGGTGCCGGTCCTCGACTCGGGCGCGATGATGCGCAAAGGCCGGGTCGGAGCGGCGAAGCGACGACGGCGTGACGCGCGAGATCTCGGCGGACGTCGCGCGGATCGGCCGCGAGATTCTGAAGGACGACGCGGCGCTCGAGTGGTTTTACGGCGGCGGCGCGCTGCCGCGCGCGGTCAAGCCGCGCATGGCCAAGCGCCGAACGGCGAAGCCGCGAGCGAAGCGCCTCAGTCGAGCTTGAGCGCGGCGAGGCGCGCGTTGTCGCGCGGCGGCGTCGTGAAGTTGGCCGTCAACCCACCGCGAGCCAGATCCCGACCACCACCATGAGCGCTCCCGCGATGTGGTTGAGCCAGCGTGCCTTCCCGCGTCGATGCAGTTGCTCGCTGAGCGCGCGCCCGCCGTGCGCGTAGATCTGCATGCACACGAGTTCGATGATCAGCATCACGGCAAGCAGAGCGAGCAGTTGCGGCGCCAGCGGACGAGTCTTGTCGACGAACGGCGGCAACAGCGCGACGAAGAAAGCCCAGGCCTTCGGATTGGCGACGGCGGTGACGAAGCCCTGCGCGATCAGAGAGGCGCGCGTGCGATGCGTGTCACCGGCGAGCTGTTCGGGCCGCAGCGGCTCGGCTCGCCAAGTTTGCCAGCCCATGTAGAGGAGGTAGGCGGCGCCGATCCACTTGAAGACGGCGAAGACCGTGGGCGCGTTGAGCAAGAGTGCAGCGACACCGAGCACCGCCGCGACGCCGACCAATGCGATGCCGGCAAGCTCGCCCAACATCATCCAGAGCGCGCGCCGCGCGCCGATGCTGATACCGAGCGACATCGCGAGCGTCATGCAGAGCCCCGGCGAGAGCGAGACGAAGAAGAAGCTGGCGCCGAAGGCGATGAGGAGGGAGAGGTTCATACGGACGGGGCCGACGTGCCGGTCGCGCGCCGGATATTACCAAAATCGGCACGGGACTCGCACATCGGGAGCCCGGAGTCGAGGGCGGCGGCCGCGATCGCGGCCGAATCTGGGGGATGCCTTTCCCTGCGCTACAATTCCGCTCGACGACGCTCTTCGCGCACCTCGGGGGCCCCTCGGCCTAGATGTCATCCACCTCACGCACCGTCCGCGCCAACATCGTCTTCGCCGAGAAGGATCAGGCGCTGCGCGAGGACGTGCACCGGCTCGGCGAGCTCGTCGGCGAGATCGTCCGCGAGCAGGGCGGCGAGGCGCTGTTCGACCTCGTCGAGACCGCGCGCCGCGCCGCGATCGCGCGCCGCGAGGGCGATCCGAGCGCCTACGCGGAATTGAAGACGCTGCTGTCGGCGCTCGCGCCGAGCACCGCGCGCGACTTCATCCGCGCGTTCTCGACCTACTTCCAGATGGTCAACACGGCCGAGAAGGTCCATCGCCTGCGTCGCCGCCGCGCGTACCTGCGCGACTCGAAGACGCCGCAGCCGTATAGCTTCCTCGACATCCTGCAGCGGCTCAAGGCCGAGGGCGTCGACGCGGACGAGGTCGAGCGGCTGCTCGAGCGCATCCTCGGTCGAGCCGGTGTTCACCGCGCTGCCGACCGAGGTCACGCGCCGCACGCTGCTGCGCAAGGAGCAGAGCATCGCGCGCCGCCTCGTGCGGATGATGGATCCTTATCTCACGCCCGACGAGCTCGGCGCGATGCTCGGCCAGATTCGCCAGGACATGACGACCGGCTGGCAGACTGCGGAGCACCCGGACGAAGGCATTCGCCTGCGCGACGAGGCCGAGCACGTGCTGTTCTTCCTGACCGACGTGCTCTACCGAATGGTGCCGCCGTTCTACGAGAACCTCGAAAGCGCGCTCGCCGCGACGTTCCCGGAGCGCGGCCTGAACGTTCGAGTGCCGACGATCGTGAAGTTCGGCAGCTGGGTCGGCGGCGACATGGACGGCAATCCGCACGTCACCGCGAAGAGCATCCGCGAGACGCTCGCGCGCCAGCGCGCGCTCGCGCTCGAGCACTACTATCGCGAGTGCCATGATCTCGCGGGCCACCTGAGCCAAAGCGCGACCCGCGTCGGCGTCGCCGAAGAGCTCGAGCGGCGGACCCAGCTCTACGCGGGCCATTTCCAAGAGGCCGCGAGCTCGCTGCCCGCTCGTCATCGGCGCATGCCGTACCGCGCCTTCCTGCGGCTCGTCGGCGCACGCCTTCAGGCGACGTATCGACGACGCCGCGTTCCCGTACGAGTCTTCCGACGAGCTCGTCGCCGATCTCGATCTGATCGCCGACAGCCTGCGCGCGAACAGGGGCCGCCACGCAGGACTGTTCGGCGTGCGGCGGCTGCTGCGGCGAGTGCAGACGTTCGGCTTCTGCATCGCGGCGCTCGACATTCGTCAGAACGCGCTCGTGCATCGGCGCGTGATCGGCGAGGCGCTGCAGGAGAACAGCTGGCTCGCGCTCGACGACGCCGAGCGCGCGCGTCGGCTCGCCGAGGCGCTCGAGCGACGCGAGTCGCCGCTCGGCGCGCTATCGACCGAAGGGCGGCGCACGCTCGCGATCTTCCAGACGATCGCGCATTGCCGGCGCAAGTACGGGCGCGACGCGATCGGCGTGTACATCGTGAGCATGGCCCACGGCGCCGACGACGTGCTCTCGGTGCTGCTGCTCGCGAAATGGGGGCACCTCGGGCCGAAAGGCGCGGCCGTGCCGCTCGACATCGCGCCGCTGTTCGAGACCGTCGAGGACGTCGCGCGCGCGCCCGAGATCATGGACAAGCTGCTCGCCGACCCGCGCTATCGCGAGCATCTGCGCGGGCGCGGCAATCGACAGGTCGTGATGCTCGGCTACGCCGACAGCCATCGCGACGGCGGCTTCGCGGCGGCGCGCTGGAGCCTACACGAGGCGCAGGAAGCGCTCGTTGAGACCGCCGCGCGGCACGGCGTCGAGCTCACGCTGTTCCACGGCCGCGGCGCGACGCTGAGCCGCAACGCGGGCGCACTTGCACGAAGCCGTGCTCGCCGCGCCGCACGGCGCGATCGCGGGCCGCCTGCGGATGACCGAGCAGGGCGAGTCGATCAACTCGAAGTACGGCCTGCGCGGCATCGCGATGCGCAGTCTCGAGCAAACGGTGTCGTCGGTTCTGCTCGTGACCGCGCGGCCGCCGCCGACCAATCCCGCCGAGCCGCGTTGGCACGCGATCATGAACGACCTCTCGCGCGCGAGCCGCGGCGCATATCAGAGCCTCCTGTACGAGTCGGGCGATTTCATGAGCTACTTCCGCGCCGCGACTCCGATCGACGTGATCGAGCGAATCGGCAGCACGTCGGAGCGTGCGGAGCATCTCGGGGAGTCGAGCGCCGAGCCGAGTGCCGCGCTCTGGATCTTCGCGTGGCTCCAGAACCGCTGTCTCCTGCCGAGCTGGTTCGGCGTTGGCACGGGCCTCAAGGTCGCGTTCGAAAAGCACGGCGAGCCGGCGCTGGTCGAGATGTTCGAGCAGTGGCCGTTCTTTCACGTGCTGCTGGCGGACGTCAGCATCGCGCTCGCGAAGGCCGACCTCGACATCGCGGCGCTGTACTCGCAGCTCGCGGGCCCGCTGCACGAGCGGTTCTTCCCGGTGATCCGCAGCGAGTACAAGAGCTGTGTCGACCTCGTGCTCAAGCTCACTCGTCAGCGCGAGCTGCTCGAAGCTTCGAGAATCCTGCGGCGCGCGATTCGCCTGCGCAATCCGTACGTCGATCCGATCAGCTTTCTGCAGGTCGACATGCTCGAGCGCTGGCGCGCCGGCGGCCGGCAGAACGACGCGGTGCTCCAAGCGCTGACGGCGAGCATCCACGGCATCGCGCACGCGATGCAGACGACGGGTTAATGCTCAGGCCGGGACGAGCCGGCCGCTCTCGAGCTCGATCAGCCGATCGCAGCGCCGCGCGGCGTCCAAGTCGTGCGTAACGAGCACGAGCGTCGTGCCTTTCGCGGAGTTCATGTCGAACAGGAGATTCAGGATGCGCGCGCCCGTCTTGTTGTCCAAGTTGCCCGGTCGGCTCGTCGGCGAAGAGCAGCGACGGGCCAGCGACGAACGCGCGCGCGATCGCGACTCGCTGTTTCTCGCCGCCCGACAGCTGCCGCGGATAATGACGCAGGCGCTGCTCGAGCCCGACGTCGGTCAACGCTTCGCGCGCGCGAGCAGCGGCATTCGGCGAGCCGCTGAGCTCGAGCGGCAACATCACGTTCTCGATGGCAGTGAGCGCGGGCAGGAGATGAAACGACTGGAACACGAAGCCGACCTCGCGATTGCGCATGCTCGCGCGGCCGTCCTCGTCGAGCGCCGTGAGCTCCGCGCCGTTCAACCAGACTTGGCCCGAGCTCGGCTCGTCGAGCCCTGCGAGCAGCGCGAGCAGCGTCGATTTGCCGGCACCCGACGGCCCGACGATCGCGGCGGTCGAGCCGCGCGCGACGTCGAACGTCACTTCGTCGAGGATGGTCAGCTCGCCCTCCGGGCTGCTAACCTTTTTCGTCAGCCCTCGGGCTCGTAATACGAACTCACCGCCGCTCATGCTCGAACGCCTCAAACTGCTAGTGACGCTCGCCGTCTTGTTCGTGTCGGCGAGCGCGTCTGCCGCGCAGACGATCGTCGTCGTGGGCGATTCTTTGAGCAGCGGCTATGGACTCACCGCCGAGCAATCGTGGGTATCGATGCTTAGGGAACGCCTCGCATGCGGAAGCGTACGGTTATGACGTCGTGAACGCCAGCATCGCGGGCGACACGTCGGCCGGCGGGCTTGCGAGGCTGCCGCGGCTGCTGAAGGAGCACTCGCCCGACGTCGTCGTGATCGAGCTCGGCGGCAACGACGGCCTGCGCGGCCAACCGGTCGACACGCTGCGCGCGAATCTTGCGAAGATGATCGAGCTCAGCCAGCAGCGCGGCGCGCGCGTGCTGCTCGCGGGCATGCAGATCCCGCCGAACTATGGGGCCGGCGTACACGCAAGCGTTTGCGGCCGTGTATCCGGAGCTCTCGATGCGCTATCACGTCGCGCTCGTCGACTTCCTGCTCGCGGGCGTCGCGCTGCACCCGGAGCTCATGCAGGGCGACGGAATCCATGCGAACGCGGCCGGCCAGAAGATCGTGTTCGCCAACGTCTGGCGCGTGCTTCCCGGCGTCTTGCGACGCGCAATGACGGACAAGCCCTGGGCCCGCGCGTATCCGCCCGGGGTGCCCGCCGAGATCGATCCCGACCGTTACCCGTCGCTCTGTGAGCTTGCTCGACGCGAGCTTCGTGCGCTTCGCCGGCGGCGCCGGCGTTCACGAATCTCGGTACCAAGCTGACGTTCGCCGAGGTCGATCGGCTGAGCCGAGCGTTCGCGGCGTACTTGCAGTCGCTGCCGGGCGTCGAGAAGGGCGAGCGCGTCGCGGTGATGCTGCCGAACACGCTGCAGTCCCCGGTCGCGCTCTTCGGCGCGCTGCGCGCCGGGCTCGTCGTCGGTGAACGTGAATCCGATGTACACGGTGCCCGAGCTCGAGCATCAGCTCGCCGACAGCGGCGCGCGGGTGATCGTCGTGCTCGAGAACTTCGCGGCGACCGTCGAGCATGCGTTGCCGAACACGCAGGTGAGGCACGTGATCGTATCGCGGATCGGCGATCACCTGCCGTGGCCGAAGCGCTGCGATCGTGAACTTCGTCGTGAAGCACGTGCAGCGGCGCGTGCCGATCACACACATCCCGAACGCGATCGACGTACCGGGACGCGCTCGCTCGCGGCGCGCGCCTGCCGTTTCGGCGACCCGAGGTTCGCGGCGCCGACGTCGCGTTCCTCCAGTACACGGGCGGCACGACCGGGCGCGCGAAGGGCGCGATGCTCACGCACCGCAACCTCGTCGCGAACACGTTGCAATGCGCGGCGTGGGTCGCGCCCTTCTACGACGCAGAAGGCCGGGGTCGTGATCACGCCGTTGCCGATCTATCACGTCTACTCGCTCACCGCGAACGTGCTGTGCTTCGTGGAGGTCGGCGCGCACAACGTCTTGATCACCGACCCGCGCGATCTGCCCGCGCTGGTGAAGCTCTTGCGCCGCACGCGCGTCGCGTACATGACGGCGGTGAACACGCTGTTCAACGCGTTGCTCAATACGCCCGGCTTCGCCGAGCTCGACTTCAGCGCGCTGCGCGTCTGCATGGGCGGCGGCATGGCCGTGCAACGCGACGTCGCGCAGCGCTGGCAGGAAGTCACCGGCGTTCCGATCGCGCAGGGCTACGGCCTCACCGAGGCGTCGCCCGTCGTGTCAGGCAACCCGCTTGAATCTCAAGAGCTTCGATGGCTCGGTCGGCGTGCCGTTTCCGTCGACGGACGTCGAGATCTGCGACGAGACGGGCCGCGCGCTCGCGTCCGGCGAAGTCGGCGAGATCTGCGTGCGCGGCCCGCAGGTGATGGCGGGCTATTGGGGGCGGCCCGACGAGACGGCGCTCGTGATGTTCGACGACGGCTGGCTTCGCACCGGCGACATCGGCCACATCGACGCGGCCGGCTACGTCTTCATCGAGGACCGGAAGAAGGACGTGATCGTCGTGTCCGGCTTCAAGGTATACCCGAACGAGATCGAGGACGTCGCCGCAGCGCAGCGCGGCGTGCGCGAGGTCGCCGCCATCGGCGTGCCGGACAAGCAATCGGGCGAGGCCGTGAAGCTATTCGTCGTGCGCAGCGATCCGAAGCTCACGGAGGCCGACGTGATCGCGCACGCGCGCGCGAACCTCACCGGCTACAAGGTGCCGCGCCACGTCGAGTTCCTCGACGAGCTGCCGAAGAGCAACGTCGGCAAAGTGCTGCGCCGCGCGCTCAAAGCGTCGCGTCTGATACGCGGCAGGTCGTCAGCCGAGTAGGTGCCAGCCGAGATACAGAAGCAGGCCGACGAGACCGCCGACGACCGTGCCGTTCACGCGGATGAACTGTAGGTCTGTGCCGATCGCGAGCTCGATGCGGCGCGACGTCGCGCCCGGGTCCCACTGCTCGATCGTCTCGGACACGATCTCGCTCAAGCGGGTCGCGGTAGTTCTCGACGAGGTAGAGCAGCACTTGCTCGAGCCAGCGTTGAGCTTCGCGGCGACGGCTGGCTCGCTCGCGAGCGACGCGCCGATTCCGCGGATCTCGCGCTCGACGCCGAGCCGCAGCGGCGAGCGCGGCGTCCGCGAGCGCCGCGTGCAGATCGGTGTCGAGCCGCTGCCAGAGATCGTGCGCGTACGAGCGAACCGCGGGGTGCTCGATCACCTCGGTCTGCAGCGCGCGGCTGCGCGCCGCGAGCGCGGGGTCGTGCGCGAGCGAGTCCTTGAGCGACTTGAGCGCAGCGGCGATCTCGGTGCGCGCGGGATGGCGCGGATCGCTCGCGATCGCGTCGAGGATTTGCTCGAGCCCGCCGACGAGCTCGTCGAAGATCTGCTGATCGACGAACTTCGGCAGCCACCACGGGCTGCGCTCGTGGATGCGCACCCGGATCAGCACGCGTTGACTCTCGAGCTGCGTGCGCGCGAGCGCTACGAGCTTGTCGATCAGGGTCTGCGCGTGCGCGCCGGACAGCAGCACCTCGAGCAACGCGGCGAGGCCCGAGCTCACCGGCACCGCGTCGAAAGCGCCGCGCAGGATCGTGCCGAGCCCGTTGCGAAGCTCGTTGCCGTCGCTCGCGCGCAGCAGCCAGTCGAGCGCCGCCCCCAAGTCGCGCGTCACGCGCGCCGCGTTCTCCTCCTTGGCTAGCCACGCGCCGAGCCGCGCGGCGAGATCGGTGCGCGCGAGACGCCGCTCGATCGCCTCGCGCACCAGGAAGTTGTCGCGGATGAAACGCGCGAGCGCGCGGCCGATGTCGTCCTTGCGAGTCGGCACGATCGCGGTGTGCGGGATCGGCAACCCGAGTGGCCGGCGAAAGAGCGCAGTCACGGCGAACCAGTCCGCGAGCCCGCCGATCAGCGCGGCCTCCGCGAACGCGCGCACCGCGCCGAGCCACGGCCAGCGATCGAGAAACGCATTCGCGGCGAGCAGCGCTACACCCATCGCGACGAGCAACGCGGTCGCGAAGGCGCGCATGCGGCGGAGCCGGACTCGCGCCGCGAGGTCCGGAGAAGGTGCGGGTCCGAGCGCGGGCTCGTTCATCCGAACAGTGCGGCGATCTCTTCCTGGATCGAGAGCGCGGCACGGCGCGGGTCGGCCGCGTCGCGAATGGGACGGCCGACGACGATGTGGTCGGCGCCGGCCGAAAACGCGCGCGTCGGCGTGACGACGCGGCGCTGGTCGTCGCCGCCTTTCGCGTCGGCGGGGCGGATGCCTGGCGTCACGATCAGAGGGGCCGCGCCGAGCGCCGCGCGCAGTCGTGCGGCCTCGAGGCCGGACGCGATCACGCCGTCGGCGCCCGCGGCGACGGCCCGCGTCGCGCGTTGCTCGACGAACGCCTCGAGCGGCACCTCGACGCCCATGTCTTTGAGATCGCTCGGCGCGACGCTCGTGAGAACGGTGACCGCGAGAATCTTGAGCCGTTCACCCTTGTCGGCTGCGGCGGCCTCGACGACTCCGCGGTCGCCGTGCACCGTGAGAAACGACGCGCCCGAGCGTGCGAGCTGACGCACCGCGGCGCCCACGGTCGCGGGGATGTCATAGAGCTTCCAGTCGGCGAACACCTTGTTGCCGCGCTCGACGAGCCAGCGTGAGCAGCTCGAAGTAATGCGCGCGACGTCGCGAGCTCGAGCCCGATCTTATAGAACGACACCGAGTCGCCGAGCGTGCCGACGAGCTTCTTCGCGGCGCCGAGGTCCGGCACGTCGAGCGCGAAGATCAACCGGTCGCGCGTCGGGATCTTAGGTTGGGATGCGGCGGGCACGTGCAAAGTCTAACAGAGCCAAGTGCCCAACCTTGCCCGCGTCGGCGGAGTCTCGAGCGATGGCGGCCGACGCGCGCGAGACGAATCCGGCTCAGCGCCTCGCGCGCAGCGCGTCGCGCGTCTGCAAAGCGAAACGGTCCGTCATGCCCGCGATGTAGTCGGCGACGACGCGCGCGGCGGCGGCCTCATCGCCGCGCTTGGCCGCGGCGCGCGCGCGCTCGGCGTGCTCCTCGGGCATCAACGCGTAGTCGGCCGATAGCATCTCGAACAGCCAGCGCACGGTCTCCTGCGCCTGCTCCGTCATCAGGCGAACGTGGCTGTGGCCGTAGAGCTCGAGCGCGCAAGAACTTTTTCAGCGCGTGCTGCGCGTCGTGCAGCGCGGCCGGGAAGCGGATCAGAGGCTGCGCGAGTAAGCGCACGGCGTCGATGTCGCGCGGCGCCGCCGCGGCTATCGCCTCCGCGCTCGACTCGATCAAGCCCGAGACCAGAGTGGCTGATCATTCGGCGCACGGTCTCGCTGCCGAGCCGCTGCGGCTTGAGAGCGGAGTGGCGCTGTTCGACCCAACGCATGTGCTCCGCGAAGAACGGCAGCTCCCCGAGCTGCTCGAGCGTGATCAGCCCCGAGCGCAGGCCATCGTCGACGTCGTGATTGTTGTACGCGATCTCGTCGGCGAGATTCGCGAGCTGCGCCTCGAGGCTCGGCTGGTGGCGCTCGAGGAATCGTTTGCCGACGTCGCCGAGCTCGCGCGCGTTCTTGAGCGAGCAGTGCTTCAGGATTCCCTCGCGCGTCTCGAAGGTGAGGTTCAACCCGCGGAAGCTCGCGTAGCGCTCCTCGAGCTCGTCGACCACGCGCAGCGACTGCAAGTTGTGCTCGAAGCCGCCGAGCTCGCGCATGCAAGCGTCGAGCGCGTCCTGGCCCGCGTGCCCGAACGGCGTGTGGCCGAGGTCGTGCGCGAGGCTGATCGCCTCGACGAGGTCCTCGTTTAGGGACAGCGCGCGCGCGACGGTGCGTGCGATCTGCGCGACCTCGAGCGAGTGCGTGAGGCGCGTGCGATACAGGTCGCCCTCGTAGTTCACGAACACCTGGGTCTTGTAGACGAGGCGCCGGAACGCGGTCGAGTGGATCACGCGATCGCGGTCGCGTTGGAACTCCGTGCGATACGCCGGCGGATCTTCGGCGTAACGCCGCCCGCGCGAGGTCGACGAGTGGCCGCGTACGGCGCGAGCTCTCGGCCGGACTCGAACGGCGCGATCATCGAGACGCGGCCGCAATCACCGCGCGCAATAGCGGACGTTCCGGGGCCGGCGAGACGACCGCGCGGCCGAGCTGCTCGATGAGGATCAGCTTCACGCCCTTGCGGTCGGCCTTCTTGTCGAGCTGCATGCGATCGAGCAGGCTGTCGGGGTCGACGCCGGTGGCCGCGGTCGGCAGCCCCGCTTTCGTCGAGCAGCTGCCTCGATGCGCTCGCACTCGCGCGCGCCGATCCAACCCATGGCCGCAGACGTGCGCGCGGCGAGCACCATGCCGAGCGCGACGGCCTCGCCGTGCAGCCAACGCTCGTAACCGCCGATCGCCTCGAGCGCGTGGCCGAACGTGTGGCCGAGATTCAGCAGCGCGCGCCGCCCGTGCTCGCGCTCGTCCTCGGCGACGATCGCGGCTTTGATCTCGCAGCTGCGGCGGATCGCGTAAGCGAGCGCCGCGGCGTCGAGCGCGCGGAGCTTGCGTCATGGCGTTCTCGAGCCACGCGAAGAACTCCGCGTCGACGATCACGCCGTACTTGATCACCTCGGCGAGGCCGGCCGCGCAGCTCGCGCGGCGGCAGCGTCTTGAGCGTGTCCGTGTCGGCGAGCACCGCGATCGGCTGGTGGAACGCGCCGATCATGTTCTTCGCGCGCGGATGGTTGACGGCCGTCTTGCCGCCGACCGACGAGTCGACCTGCGCGAGCAGCGTCGTCGGCACCTGCATGAAGTCGACGCCGCGTTGGAAGCTCGCGGCCGCGTAGCCCGTGACGTCGCCGACCACGCCGCCGCCGAGCGCGACGAGGCAGCTGTCGCGGTGAAACCGCGAGTCGACGAGCCGGTCGACGATCGATCCGAACGTCGCGAGCGTCTTGTGCCGCTCGCCGTCCGGCAGCACGACGGTCTGCACGTCGCGCTCGCGCGAGCGCCGCGCGTACCGCGTCCAAGTAGAGCGGCGCGACGACCTCGTTGCTGACGATCAGGATCTGCTTCGCGGCGGTCGTGTAGAGCGCCGAGTCGGCGATCAGGCCGGGACCGATGTGAATCGGATAGCTGCGCGCGCCAAGCGCGACGGTAAGGCTGTCCACGGCGCGAAGGTTCGCAGGCGGTCCCGGTTTTTGCAACGCCCGTTTTCTTGATGGCGTTAGCCGCTTGCGTCGAGCGCGGCTCCGCACATCCGACGCGACGGCGCCCGACCTGCCTGCCCGTCGTGTCGATGCGGATGTCGGCGATCGATTCGTAGAGCGGCCGGCGGATCGACATCAGGCGCTCGAGAATCGCGCGCGGGTCGCCGCTCTTCGAGCAGCGGCGCGATTGCGCGACGGCTGTGTGCGCTTCAGCTGCGCGTCGACGCGTCGCCTCGAGATAGACGACTGTGCCGGTCGCCGCGAGCCGCTCGCGGTTCTCGGGATCGAGCACCGCGCCGCCGCCGGT
The DNA here is from genome assembly GCA_963841645.1 of uncultured Gammaproteobacteria bacterium. GTDB lineage: Bacteria > Pseudomonadota > Gammaproteobacteria > Steroidobacterales > Rariloculaceae > FEN-1219. The sequence goes on from CAWJDS010000008.1 coordinate 315,652, forward strand.
CGCGACGACGACGCCGTCGAGCGCGGTGAGCGCCGCGATCACGTCGCGCTCGCGCTCGCGAAAGCGCGGCTCGCCTTCCTTCTCGAAGATGTAGGGATGTCGACGCCGCAGCGGCGCTCGATCTCGGCGTCGCTGTCGAGGAACTGCTTGTCGAGCAGCGCCGCGAGCCGCTTGCCGACTGCGGTCTTGCCCGAGCCCATCGGGCCGATCAGGTAGACGTTCGTGCGCTGGGTCGCCACGGGCGACAGTCTAGCGGTTGCGCTCGCGCGGCCGCAGCCGGCCGAAAAAAGAGAAGGCCGGCACAAGGCCGGCCTTCGTCGATGCGCTTCAGTGCGCGCGGTCGTTACGGGCCGTCCGGAGGCGGCGGCGTCGCGCAATTTTGGTCGCTGCCGAACGGACTGACCACGCCCGGCGGAGCGTTGGTTTGGCTCGTGAAGTCCGCCGCCGAGCCGTCCGGCACGAACACGCGTCGTTTCGGAGAACTCCGTGCCCTGAACCGTGAGCTTCGCGGTCAACGCGACCTCGAGCCAATAGGCATACGCCTGCGGGTAGAACACGTCGAACAGCGCGAAGCCGTTCTTGTCTGTCGTCGCCGTGTTGGCGGTTCCGGTTTCCGGCACGACGGTCAAGATGTTGCCGGCCTCGATCTTGTTGTTACCGTTCAGGTCCTCGCCCGCGTCGAGCACGCCGTTGTGGTTCACGTCCTCGTCAGGGCAGCCAACCGCTGGGACGTGCGGCGTAGCCCAGAACGTCGGCGGTCCGGAGGAGAACACGCGCGTGCCTTCCCAGTAGTGCCTCGACAACACGCTCAGCGAAACGTCGGCACCGACCACGCCGTTGCCCTGCGAGTCGGTGACCTGAATGACCCATTGCGTCTTGTACTGAGCCTGGTTCGGCTCTTCGATCTGGTTGCCCGTGCCGAAGCTGATGAACACCTGGCGCTGCGCGACCGTGAGCTGCACGAAGTCGGTCACGGCCGTGCCCTGCACGGTCGCGTCCACGCGCACGCCGTTCGCGGCGCTCGTCGCGTTGCTCGCGTTGTAGAACGTCTTCGCTTGGCCCTGGCTGTTCGTGACGGCTTGCGCGACGGACAGCGATCCGCCGGTCACGTCCGTCAGCACGAAGTTCACGGTCTGGTTCTTCACGAAGTTGCCGGCCGCATCGCGAACCGTCGCCGTCAACGCGCTCTGAGCGTTGGCCGCGATCGTGAACGGAGACGCCTGCAAGTCGAGCGAAGCGGGCGTGATCGCGACGAACTCGATGTTCAGCTGAACGCTCGTGCCATCCGTGTTCGTCGCGGTGACGACCCCGGGGCCCGCGTTGGTCGCCGTGACCGTCACGGTCGCGTCGCCCGACGCGTTGGTGTTCGCGCTCCCCACATTCAAAGTGCCGCGCGTCGTCGAGAACGTGATCGGCGAGTTCGCGACGGCCGCGTTGTTCTTCTTCCAATTGACGGTGACCGCTACCGGAGTGCCGAGCGCGACCTCCGTGTTCGCCGCCGGCGCAGATGAACACGAACGCGTCCGCCGACACGTTGACGCTGATCGTCGCCTGTATGCCGAGCGCGCTCGCCGTCAGCGTGTCCACGCCGTTGTTGTTCGCGGTCAAGTTGAACGACGCGCTGCCCGTGCCATCCGTGAAGACCGGCGTCTGCGAGATGCCGTTGGCCTTGGACGAGGTGATCGTGACGGACTTGTTCGCGATGCCCGCGCCGGCGCCGGTCGTGAGCACCACGTTGTACTTGCCGGTGCTGCCGGTCGGCAACGCGGTCGGCCCGTTGAGCGAGAGCGCAGTGCCCGTGACGCCGACGCTGACGGTGCTCTGCGCGCTGCCGCTCATGCCCGTGACCGTGATCGTGCGATTCGTCTGGTCGCCCGCGGTGCTCAGGGTGGCGGTCACTACGCCGTTCTTGTCCGTCGTAGACGGTTGCGCGGCGACGAGCGCGCCCGAGGTCGCGGTGAATTGCACCGCTTGACCCGGGACCACGTTGTTGGTGGCGTCGCGTACGAGCGCGGTGATCGTCGCGTTCGCGGAGCCGTCCGACGGAATCTGCGGGCTCGAGGTCAGCAGCGTGAGGCTCGCGGCCGAGCCGCCGCCGGCGCCGGTGGTTCCACCGGGGTTGGTTATCGAATTGTCGCTGCCGCTGCACGCGCACAGCGCGAGCGTCGCGGCCGCCAACAGCCAATGCTTCAACGTTTGCATAGTCCCTGATCCTTTAAGCTAGAGACGTCCGTATTCCCTGCGCGTCACTCGATCCGCGCACCGTCGCGCAGGATCTTCGGCGTGACGAAGATCAGCAGTTCTGCATTGTTGTTGATGTTGCTGCGGCTGCGGAACAGATACCCCAAACCCGGAATGTCGCCGAGCACCGGGACCTTGTTGATGGTCTCGCGGAGCTCGGTCTCGTAGATACCGCCGAGCACGACGGTCTGGCCGTCGTTCACGACCACGGAGGTCGTGACCGAGCGGGTGTCGATGCTCGGCACCTGGCCGCCCGTCGCGCTCTGGACCACCTGTGCCGACGGAGTCCTTCGTGACGAGCAGATCCATGATGATCCGGTCGTCCGGCGTGATTTGCGGCGTCACCGTGAGGCTCAGCACGGCCTCCTTGAACTGCGTGGTCGTCGCGCCGCTCGAGGACGATTCCTGGTACGGAATCTCGACACCCTGGCGAATGCGAGCCTCGTGCTGGTTGGTCGCTATCACGCGCGGCGTCGACACGATCTTGCCGTTGCCTTCCGCCTGCAACGCCGTCAGCTCGAGATCGACGAGGTAGTCGGAGTCGAGGATCGCGAGCGCGAACGATCCGGCCGGATTCGCGACCGGCAGGTTCACGTTGTAGCGCTGACCGATCGGCGGTATCGAAACCGGGAACGGCGTGCCGCTGGTGTTGATGTTGTTGATGCCCGAAGTGACGATCTGGTCCGAGCCGCTGCCCGTGCCCGTCATCGACAGCAGGCCGTTCGCGGTATTGCTCTTGACGACCGTCGCGCCAAATCGCACGCCGAGGTCGCGCTCGTAGTCGTCGTTCACGATCACGACGCGCGTCTCGATCGACACCTGACGCACCGGAATGTCGAGCGTCTGCACGAGCCGGCGGATGTTCTCGAGGTTACGCGACGTGTCGGTCACGAGCAGCGTGTTGGTGCGGACGTCGATCGCGACGCTGCCGCGCTCGGAGAGCAGGGCGGCCTTCGAGGTCGACGCAGCTGCCGCAGCCGCACCGGCGCCGCCTGCGCCGCTGCCGCCGGTCGCGCTGCCGCCGCGAATCAGCGTCGCGAGGTCGGAAGCCTTCGCGTAGTTCACCTGGATGAACTCGGAGCGGATCGGCTCGAGCGTCTGCAGCGCCTTCTGCGCCTGGAGGTCGGCCTGCTCGCGCGCCGTGATCTCCTCGGCCGGCGCGACGATGATCACGTTGCCGTTGCGGCGCATGTCGAGGCCCTTGGTCGTCATCACGATGTCGAGCGCCTGGTCCCAAGGCACGTTCTGCAAGCGCAACGTGACGCTGCCCATGACCGTGTCGCTGACCACGATGTTGAGGCCGCTGAAGTCGGCGATGAGCTGGAGCACCGCGCGCGTCTCGAGGTCCTGGAAGTTGAGCGTGAGCCGGTCGCCCGTGTACTCACGGCTCTGGTTGTAAACGCCCGAGGTCGCCGCGGCGGCCTTCGGCGCCGGCGGCTTGAGCTCGAGAGTGAACAGGTTGTCTGTCTGGTATGCGACTTGGTCGTACTCGGTCGGCGGCGCTCACCACGAGCCGAGCGTTGCGATTCGCGCGCAGCGCGTCGACGGTCAGCACCGGCGTCGCGAAGTCGGTGACGTCGAGCCGCTTCATGAGGTCGTTCGGAATCGCGGTGTCTTGGAAGTCGACGACGACGCGGCCGCCTTCCTCGCGCACGTCCACGGTCGTGTGCGGGTCGTTGAGCTCGACGACGACTTGACCGGCGCCGTCGGTTCCGCGGCGGAAGTCGATGTTGCGAATCGAGCGCTGGGCCGCTTGCGCCGCCAGCGGCGCGCGCCTGCGGGCGCCGCGCTCGGCGCGGGCTGTGCCGCGAACGACGGCTGCGGCGCGCCGCCCGGAGCTTGGCCGAGCGTCACGTAGACGCTGTCGCCTTCGACGCGCGTCTGGTACGGCACCATGCTGCTCAGGTTGAAGACGATGCGCGTGCGGCCGTTGGCCTCGGCCGCAAGAATCGAGGTGAGTGGCCCCGCGTTCACGTCGCGGCGGCGATTGGCAGACCGAGCGCGGTGTTCGGCAGGTCGATCGAGATGCGCGCTGGGTTCTCGATCGTGAAGGCCATCGGCTCAGGCGCCGTGCCGTTCGTGCGCAGGCGCAGCTGCGAGCTGCTGGCCCGGCAGAGGCTGCACGTCGATCGCCTCGAGCTTCAGGTCTTGCGCGCGCGCCATCGGACGTCAACAGGGCGAGCGCGAGAGCCCACGCCGCGGCCGCCACGACCTGGCCGAGCCACGATGAGATCTTCCCGCTTCGAACGGGCGCTGACTTGAGCATACGATTCACTCCCTAAACTCCCCTGCGCTTACTTGCCGGCGGCCAGAGCGATCTTCGCGGGTCTTTCCAAATACCCGCCGAGACCGTCGGAAATGATTTCCACCAGGCGAATCTCCGAATCGGTAATCGAGGTGACGCGGCCGTAGTTCTGGCCGATGTGATTGCCGACCGTGATGCGGTGCACGAGACCGTCTGCCGTCTGCACGAGCCCGAAGCTCGCGCGCTTGTCCGCCAGCGTCCCGACCATGTGCAGGTGTCGAGCGGAAACTGCTCGAGGAATTCGCGCGGCCGGTTCGGATCCGGGCCCGTCGACGGCGTTTGGGTCCGTGCTCACGTCGGCGCTGCGGCGCATCGGCGACGAACGGCGAGCGCCGGCCGCCGGCCTCGTACGCGAAAGTGGGCGCCGGATGCACCGTGCGGCAACGCATCGATGCGTCCACCCGGACGCGCCTTGACCTCATCGATGTAGGTGCGCAGATCCGAGTTGCTCCTGCCGCAAGCGCTCAACGACAGCACAACGGCGGTCAACGCGAGCGTGCGCGTCAAAACAGCTTTGCGCTCGAGCATCACTTCCGTCTCCGTCTCCCGCCTCTCGTCGAGATAGCGATACGTCTTCGCCGTCACGTCGAGCGTGAGCTGGTCGTCGAATCTTTCTCGGTCGGCTTGATGTCGATGTCATGTAAAGTCACGATGCGCGGCAGCGCAGCGATGCCGCTCACAAATTTGCCGAGTTCGTGATAGCTGCCGGTGTAGCGAAGCTTGATCGGCAGCTCCGCGTAGAAGTCCTTTTGCACCTCGCCGGTCGGCTGAAACAGCATCTCGTCGAGGCCCGCGCCGAGCCGCCGTCTGCGAGATGTCGACGAGCAGGCTCGGCACCTCGGTCTTGCCCGGAAGCTGGCGCAACATCGCGCCGAAGTCGCGCTCGATTTCGGCGAGCTGCGTGCGATACGAATCGAAGTTCGCGGCCTTGCGCTGGCGATCCTCGAACGCGGCCCTCAGCTCGGTTTCTTCTCGTTTCTCGCGATCGAGAGCGGCTTGTCGTCGGAGTCAGACGAACATAGTAGATGCCGAGCGCGATCACGGCGACGAATGCGATCGCCGACCGCGGCGACTCTGAACGGCAAGCGGCCAACGACCGGGGTCGTTCGTGTCGAGTGCGCGAAGATCGTCGACGATGCTCATTTCGCGGCCTTTCGGCTTCGCGTTAGCCTGTTCGGGTCGCCCGGCTTCGCGTTGCTCGGCTTGGCGTTGCTCTTCGCGTCGATCGTCGTTCGTAGTCGCGACCTGCTGTGCGAACAGCTTGAATTGCGACTGATGCTCCGTGCCGCCCGCGACGGTCTCGACGACGTCGAGACCCGGATCGGCTCAGCCAATCGGACGCGTCGATGTTGCGCATCAGCGTCGAGACGCGCGTGCTCGACTGCGCCATGCCTTGCAGCTCGATGCGGTTGCCGGTTTGCTTCACCTCGGTGAGGTGCGACGCCTTCGGGAACGGCTTTGACGATCTCGTCGAACAGATGCACGACCTCGGGACGCGAGCGCTGGAGCTCTCGATCACTCTCATGCGCGCGAGCAGCCGTTCGCGCTGGTTCTCGAGGCCCTTGATCTCCTCGATTTGCTTGTCGAGGTCGGCGATCTCGGTCGTCAGAATGGTCGTTGCGGCTCCTGCTGATTCGTGATCCAGCCCTCCACCGTGAGCTTCGACAAGTAGACGATGCCGATGCCGACGACCGCGGCGGCGCCGAGGAGCCATGAAGAACTGCTTTCTTACGCTTCTGACGCTAGCTCTGCGCGCCAGGGCAGTAGATTTATTCGTGGCATGTCAGTCGAAGCTCCTCAACGCGAGACCGCAAGCGGTCAACAACGCCGTGGCGTCGCGATCCACGCCTTGCGACTTGGCGCGCGACGAAATCTTCATCTGTCCGAGCGGATCGCCGATCTGCGGTCGAATGCCGACACGGCTGCCGATCACGTCGGCGACGCCCGGGATGTTCGCGCAGCCGCCGCAGACGAGGATCTGATCCGGTTGCTCGCGACCGCTGCCGGAGGCGAGGAAGAATTGGAGCGAGCGGCTCACCTGCTGCGACATGTCGTCGATGAACGCGTCGAGCACTTCGGGTTGATAGTTGCTCGGCAGGCCGCCTTCCTTCTTCGCGCGACCCGCGTCCTCCATGCTGAGGCCGTAGGTGCGCATGATCTCTTCGGTCAGCTGCTGACCGCCGAAGGCGAAGTCGCGCGTGTAGATGACCTTCAGATCCTTCAGCACGCTGAACGTCGTCGTGCTCGCGCCGAAGTCGACGATCGCGACGAACTTGTCGGCGCCCGCGTCGGGCATCTGATGAGTCAGCAACTGGCAGGCGTTCTCGACGGCGAATGCCTCGACGTCGACGACGCGTGCCGTGAGGCCGGCGGCCTCGACGGCGACTTGGCGTTGCTCGACGTTCTCCGTGCGCGTCGCGACGAGCAGCACGTCGACCATGTCGGGATCGCGGTCGCTATCGCCGATCACCTCGAAGTCGAAGCTGACTTCTTCCATCGGGAACGGGATGTACTGATCGGCCTGTAGCTCGACTTGACCCTCGAGGTCGGTCGGGCTCAAGGACTTCGGCATCTGGATGACTTTCGTGATCGCGGCGTCGCCGCTGATCGCAATCGCGGCCTCGCGCGTCTTGCGTGCCCGCTCGCTTGTGGGCGCGGCGAATCGCCTCGCCGACCGCGTCGGCGTCGACGATCGCTTTTTCGTTGATCGCGTTCGGCGGCGTGGGCTCGGCCGCGTAGGACTCGACCCGGTAGCCTCTGCCGCTTTCCGTGAGCTCGATGAGCTTGACCGACGAGGTCGTAATGTCGAGGCCGACCAGGGATCCTTTCCGACGGCTCGCAAACACAACTTTTCCTTTCCAACACGGGACGTTGGGTTAGAATCCTACACGTGCCTCTAAACGCTCAATTTAACTATAACTCACGGCGAGATTCACACCGGTGTGATCCGGCTCTCGATCTGCGATCGAGGTTAGTCCCGCCTCGAACTGCGCCGCTCGTCTAGAAAATCCCCGGCAAACACTCGAATTCCGGGCGGGACGGGCTTCGCGGTCTAGCATGGCGAGCAGGAAGGAGTAGCTGGCGAAGCGGCGACTGGCTCCACGGATGGGCCGAGTTCAACTGCTTCGGCAGCCCCGCTATCCTAGATGCGACGCTGCTCGCGGCGCGCCCGTAGACCGGAGGCTTTGCGTCCCCACCTTTCAATGGGTTTGCCTAACGCCGGCGGACTATGCACAAAGGCCCTTTCCTGGCAAGGGCGTAGAATCCAAGTTCAGCAAATGAACGCTTACCTCAAGATTCTGCTGACGATTTTGGCGCTCGCCGGCATGCTTGCGGTGGGCGTCGGAGCGGTCGTGTCGTCGGCGGCTATTACTACGTCGCGCCGAGCCTTCCGCAGGCCGAGGACCTGCGGCACGTCAAGATCCAGGTGCCGCTGCAGGTCTATAGCCGCGACGGCCGTCTGATCGACGGAGTTCGGCGAGGTCAAGACGAACGCCCGTCGCCTACGCGGATATTCCGCCACTCTGGTCAAGGCCGTTCTCGCGGCCGAGGACGAGCACTTCTTCGAGCACCCGGGGGTCGACTATCGCGGCGTGATCCTGCGCGGCATCCTCAACGAGATCAGCCCGAATCGGCCGCAACGGTCGGCGGCAGCACGATCACGCAGCAGGTCACCCGGACCCTGAACGTGCTTCACGCGCTCGGGCCTGAGCTCGGGTGTCCAACGCTTCGTGCAGAAGTTCAAGGAGTGGATCCTCGCGTTTCGGATCGAGCGCGAGTTCACGAAGCAGGAGATCCTCGAGCTCTATCTCAACACCTATTTCTTCGGTCAACGCTCCTACGGCGTCGTCGACCGGCGGCCCGCACCTACTTCGGCAAGGACCTCGGGCGAGCTCACGGTCTCCGAGGTCGCGATCCTCGCGGGTATCCCGCAGCGACCGGCCGACTTGAATCCGATCGCGAGCCCCGAGCGCGCGACGGCGCGCCGCGGCTACGTGCTGCGCCGGATGAACGAGACCGGCGCGATCACCGACGCCCAGTACCAAGCCGCGCTCGCCGAGCCGGTCATCGGTAAGCGCTACGGCACCGAGACTCAGGTCGATGCGCCGTACGTCGGCGAGATGGTGCGCGCGGAAATGGTTCGGCGCTTCGGCGCGGAGGCCTACACCGCGGGCTTCAAAGTCACGACGACGCTCGATAGCCGGCTGCAGAAGGCGGCGAACCGCGCGATGCACAACACGCTGCTCGCCTACGACGAGCGGCACGGCTATCGCGGTCCGCTCGCGCACGTCGATGCTGCCGCGCGCTCCGGCGACGACCGCGAGCACGGCTCGTCGGTCGCGGCCGAGCTACGCGCGTTGCTCGACGACCACCCGAGCGTCGTCGACTACGAGACCGCGGTCGTGCTCGCCGTGGAGCCGCAGAGCGCGCGCGTGTTCTTCGCGGACCGGGGCGAGCAAACGATCGGCTTCGACGCGATGTCGTGGGCCGCGCCGTTCGTGAACGACGACGCGGTCGGCACGAAGCCGACGTCCGTCACCGAGGTGCTCAAGGTCGGCGATGTCGTGCGCTTCCGTCAGGATTCGGCCGGCCATTGGCGGCTCGCGCAGATTCCGGAGGTCGAGGGCGCGTTCGCGTCGGTCGATCCGCTCGACGGCGGTCTGTCGCGCTCACCGGCGGCTTCGACTTCTTCCTGAGCAACTACAATCGAGCGACGCAGGCGAAACGTCAGCCCGGCTCGTCGTTCAAGCCGTTCGTCTATTCCGCCGCGCTGCAAAATGGGTTCACGCCCGCGACGATCGTCAACGACTCGCCGCCGGAGGGCGAATATCAGACGGAGCTCGAGCGCGTCTGGCGGCCCGAGAACTTCGATAACAAGTACTTCGGCTTCGTGAGCTTGCGCTTCGCGCTCCAGGAGTCGCTGAACGCCGTGTCGATCCGGATCACGAAGGCGATGGGCGTGCCGACCGTCGCGCGCTACGCGCGCAAGTTCGGCTTCGACGACACCGCGATTCCGAACAATTTGTCGATCGCGCTCGGCGCGGGCGGCATCGCGCCGCTCGACCTCGTGACGGGCTACGCGACGTTCGCGAACGGCGGCTATCGCGTCGACCACTACTTCATCCAACGAATCGCGAACGCGGCCGGCGAAGTGGTCTACGAGACGAAGCCGGCGTTCGTGTGCGCGGATTGCGGACAGCCGCCGCCCGCCGCAGCGCCCGACAGTTGCGCGAGGCCGCCCGCGCCGCCGCCGAGCGCGAAGCCGGAAGCCGCCTCGCCCGACGTCGACCTCACCAACCTGAACGCCGTCGCGCCGCAGATCATTACGCCGCAGAACGCGTATTTGATGACGGACCTCCTCAAGGACGTGGTGCGCGGCGGTACGGCCGCGAGGGCGAACAGGGCGTTCCCGGAGCGTAAGGATCTCGCCGGCAAGACCGGCACGACGAACGAGGGCCACGACACGTGGTTCGTCGGCTTCAACTCGGACGTCGTCGCGGCCGCCTGGGTCGGCTTCGATCAGGACCGTTCGCTCGGCGGCCGAGAGCAGGGCGGCGTGACCGCGATTCCGATGTGGATCGATTACATGCGCGAGGCGCTCGCGAACGAGCCCGAGCATACGCTGGCCGCGGCCGGTCGGCATCGTCGAGTACCGAATCAATCCGACCAGCGGACTGATCGCGAACGACGCCACGCGAGACACCGTGTTCGAGAAGTTCGACATCGACAACGTGCCGGCGCGCGAGCCGGACCAGGGCTTCGTCTCGCCGGACTCGACGACACCGTCGACTACGCCCGCGCGCGCGGGCGATCCGCTGTTCGATTGACGACCATGGGCAACGCTGGCCGGGGGAGGCCCGAGAGATGAGCGGCCGCAGATCGCGCAGCCCGCGCTACGCCCAACGGAACCCGCGAGCGACTCGCGCACGAGGCGGCGCGCGTGATGGCCGAGAGCGGCATCGAAGATTTCGGCCTCGCGAAGCGTAAGGCGGCCGAGCGGCTCGGCGTCCGTGGCGCCGGAGCGCTTCCGACGAACGCCGAAATCCAGGCTTGCTTGGCGGAGCGTCTGCGGATCTTCGAGTCCGACGACACCCAAAGCCGGCTCGACAATCTGCGGCGCGTCGCGGCCGACGTGATGCTCGAGCTCGAGCCCTTCGCGCCGCGACTCGTCGGCGCGGTGCTCGTAGGTGTGGTGACTCTCACGTCGGCTGTCGAGCTGCACGTGTTCGCCGACGCGCCGGAGCTCGTCGCGGCGGAGCTCGAGCGCAACGGTACGGCAGTCCGCGATTGCCAACGCCGCTACCGGCTCGACGCTGCGACGACGGTCCAGAGGCCGGGCTTCTGCTTCGAGCGCGACGGGGAGCAAGTCGAGGTGTTCGTGTTCCCGGAGCGCAGCGCGCACCACGCGCCGCTGAGCCCGGTCGACCAGAAGCCGATGCGCCGCGCAGGCGCGCGGCGCGGTGCTCGCGTTGCTCGACCCTAGCGCTTGCTGACCGGGACGTAGTCCCGCTTGCCGCGGCCGACGTACAGCTGGCGCGGCCGGCCGATTCGCGTCTCGGGGTCGGACACCATCTCTCGCCAATGCGTGACCCAGCCGACGGTGCGCGCGATCGCGAACATCACCGTGAACATCGACTTCGGAATGCCGAGCGCGCGGTAGATGATTCCCGAATAGAAGTCGACGTTGGGGTACAGGTTCTTCTCGACGAAGTACTCGTCCTTGAGAGCGATCTCCTCGAGCTTCAGCGCGAGCTCGAACAGCGGCTGGTCGTTGCGCTGGCCAAGCTTCTCGAGCACACGATGACACATCTTGCGGATGATCGCGGCGCGCGGGTCGTAGCTCTTATAGACGCGGTGGCCAAAGCCCATGAGGCGGAACGAGTCGTTCTTGTCCTTCGCTTTCGCGATGTACTTGCCGATCTGCTCGACGCTGCCGATCTGCTCGAGCATGTTGATCACGGCCTCGTTCGCGCCGCCGTGCGCCGGGCCCCAGAGCGCGGACATCCCGGCCGCGATCGCCGAGTAGGGGTTCGTGCCCGAGCTGCCGGCTAGGCGCACGGTCGAGGTGCTGCAGTTCTGCTCGTGGTCTGCGTGCAAGATGAACAGGAGATCGAGCGCCTCGGCCGCGACCGGATTGATCGTGTACTCGTCGGACGGCACGGCGAAGAACATGTGCAGCAGGTTGCTGCAGTAGTCGAGGCGGTTCTGCGGATAGACGAACGGCTGGCCGAGCGAGTGCTTGTAAGCCGCCGCGGCGATCGTCGGCAGCTTCGCGATGATCCGGTGCGCGAACGTATCGCGATCCCCCGGATTCCGGATGTCCGTGCTGTCGTGATAGAACGCCGACATCGACGCGACCACGCCGCTGACCATCGCCATCGGGTGCGCGTTGTGATGGAAACCGTTGAAGAAACGCAGCAACGACTCGTTGATCATCGTGTGCGTACGTATCGAACGGTCGAACGCGCTCAACTGCTGCTGCGTCGGCAGCTCGCCGTGCAGCAAGAGATACGCGACCTCGATGAAGCTCGAGACCTCGGCGAGCTGCTCGATCGGATAGCCGCGATAGAGCAGGACGCCCTTCTCACCGTCGATATAGGTCACCGAGCTTTCGCAAGCCGCGGTCGCCGCGAAACTCGGGTCGAACGTGAACACGCCGCGCTCGCCATAGAGGTGCGCGATCTTGAGGACCGGCGGTCCGAGCGTCGGACTCAGCACCGGCAACTCGGTTTTGGTGCCATCCGGGGCAATCAGCGTGTAGCTCTTGTTGGCCATGCAACATCCCTGACAAGCGAGAACGCGAAGCGAGCCGAGCCGCCGGAGTCTATAGCAGCCCCGAGCAGCGGTTCAAACGACCGGGAATGCAGTCAGCTCGCGGCCTTGGCGTAGCGCTTGCGGAACTTGTCGACACGTCCGCCGCTGTCGACGATCTTCTGCTTGCCCGTATAGAACGGATGGCACGAGGAGCAAACCTCGACGTGCAGGTCCTGGCCCAGCGTCGAACGAGTCGTGAACTCGTTGCCGCAGCTGCAGACGACTTTGATCTCGGCGTAGTTCGGATGGATCTCGGGTTTCATGACGGTGCTCCGAGCGGGCGCGCAAGAATAAGGCCCGAGACCCCCGAAAACAAGGCCGCGCGCCGGCTCGGACCGCCCTGGGCTTTATCCACAAAATCTGTGAGTAACTCTGTGCAGATCGGCTTGTGCGCAGCGCGGGGCACGCCGTCCCGAAACAGTTTTGCCGCGTTTGATCAAAAAACGATCAAGAACATCGACATCTAGTCTTTTCAAAGACTTAGGTATCCAATCAAAACTCGGCGGACAGGAAAGCGCCGCAAAGCGCTTGTTTCTAGAGATCCGTCAAGACGGTGTGCATAAAGCGCTCAGCCGAGCGACTTGGAGCCGCTCGCTGGCCACCGGGCCCGCAACGCCGTGACGAGCGCCGCGAGCGCCCGACCCCGGTGGCTCACGCGATTCTTGGCCGCCGGGCCGAGCTCGGCCGCCGTCTGCCCCGTCGTGGGATCGACGAATATGGGGTCATAACCGAACCCGCCCGACCCGCGCGGCTGCGCCGCGATGCGGCCTTGCCATTCACCGCTGGCGATCACGGGCGCCGGGTCGTCGGCCGAGTCGAGCGCAACCAGCACGCAGTAAAAGCGGGCGCCTGCGCTCGCCGTCGGGCACCGAGCGCAGCGCGTCGAGCAGCTTCGCGACGTTCTTGCGATCGTCGGCCGCTTCGCCCGCATACCGCGCGGAGCGCACTCCGGGCTCGCCGCCGAGCGCGTCGACAATGAGGCCCGAGTCGTCGGCGATCGCGGGCAGACCGCTCGCCCGAGCAGCGTGCCGCGCTTTCGCGAGCGCGTTCTCGACGAACGTGACGCCGTCTTCAGCGGCCGGGGCGATGCCGAGCTCGGTTTGGGGAACGAGCTCGAGGTCGAGCCCCGCATCTCGCGAGCAGCGAGCGAAGCTCTGCGAGCTTCCCGCGGTTGCCGGTCGCGAGCACCCAGCGCCGTCCGGCGCTCACTTCGCGAGGATCTCGGCCTGTGCCGCGATCAAGTGCTCGATGCCGCGCGCCGCGAGCGCGAGCAGTGCGTCGAGCTCCGCTGCGCTGCAACGCGTGACCCTCGGCCGTGCCCTGGATCTCGACGTAGCCGCCGGCGTCGTTCATCACGACGTTCATGTCGGTTTCCGCTTCGGAGTCTTCTAGGTAATCGAGATCGAGGATCGGAACGCCCTGGTAGACGCCGACGGAGATCGCCGCGACCTGACCGTGGATCGGATCGCGGGGAATCTTGCGCGCCTTCACGAGGTGGTCCGCGGCGAGCGCGAGCGCGATGTAGCCGCCCGAGATCGCCGCGGTTCGCGTGCCGCCGTCGGCTTGGAGCACGTCGCAGTCGACCGTGATGGTGTTCTCGCCGAGCGCGCTCGCGATCGACTACCGAGCGCAGGCTCCGGCCGATCAGCCGTTGAATCTCGAGCGTTCGGCCGGCCTGCTTGCCCTTGCTGGCCTCGCGCTGAGTGCGCGTGTGCGTCGCGCGCGGCAGCATTCCGTACTCGGCGGTGACCCAGCCCTGCTGCTTGCCCTTCAGGAACGGCGGCACCTTCGGCTCGATCGACGCGGTGCACAGCACTCGCGTGTCGCCGAACTCGGCGAGCACCGAGCCTTCGGCGTGTCGCGTGTAGCGCGGCGTGAAGCGCACGCGCGCGCAGCTCGTCGGGGCGGCGTCCGCTCGGGCGCATCGGGCAACTCCGTCGGCTGTTCGAGGTCGGGCAGCTTAGCAGCTCGAACGCCGCCCGCAGCGTTGGCGCTTCGCTAGTCGCCGATCCAGCGTACGGCGGCGACGCTCGTGTTGTCGCTGTACGGCGAGTTGCGCGCCACGGCGCGCTCGGCGAGCGAGCGCACTGAACGCTCGAGCGATTCGTCGTCGTGTGCGCTCGAGATGACGCGATGTCCGCGTCGTCGACGCCGGACCACGCGCCGTCGGTGCAGACGAGCAGCACGTCACCCGGCGAGAGCTTCTTTCGGCCGGTCACGCTCATGTCGGGAAGCGGCGCGTCGCCGCCGAGGCAGCACTCGACGAAGTTGCGCATCGGATGACCGCGCATCTCGTGCTCGTGGATCAGCCCTTCGCGCAGAAGGAGCTCGACGTGGCTGTGGTCGCGCGTGCGCTCGCGAATCGTGCCGCTCTCGCAGCTGGTACACGCGGCTGTCGCCGACGTGCGCCCAGTAGGATCCCGCCGTCTTGGACGAGGCACACGGCGCACGTCGCGCGCGGTTTGTGGTCGAGCGCGACGTCCTCGCCGAGCTTCACGACTCGGTCGTGGGCGCGAGCGAGCGAGAGCGTCAGGAAGCCCTGCGGATCGAATACCGGCGTGGGCGACTCCGCGAAGCATTCCTTCAGCGTCGCGACCGTGACCTCGGCCGCGCGCGCGCCGTGCGCGTGGCCCGCCCATTCCGTCGACGACGACCATCAACAGCGGCGTCGTCGTGCGCGATGACGTCGACTCGGTCTTGGTTCTCCGGCCGATTGCCGGCCAGGCTCAATTTGCATAATCGACGCGCACGAACTCGCCGACCGCTCTCCGATCGCCCTCGCCGACCCTCAACGCCGGACGCTGCGGCGGTACGCGGATGGCCCGACACCCGGCTGTTGTACACTCGCTTGCCGCAACGCGGCGCACAGATTGGCTCAAACGTCTGGACGGACTCAATCGAATGCCTCACAGCATGACGGGATTTGCGACGGCCGAAGGAGACGTGTTCCGCCGTTTCGCCTCGTTTGGGAGATCCGCAGCGTCAACCATCGTTTCCTCGAGCTTGTCGTTCCGGATGCCGGACGAGCTGCGCTCGATCGAGCCGGAATGCCGGGACCTGATCGGCGACGTCCGTGAAACGCGGCAAGGTGGACTGCACGCTCAAGATCGTGGCCGCCGACGCGAACGCCGCAGCGCGGCGCGCTCGTCGCCGACGCGCTGCACGCGGTCTCGAGGCGCTCGAAGTCGAAGTGCTGAGCGGCTTTTCCCGACGCGCCGCCGCTGACCTCGGGGAGATCCTGCGCTGGCCCGGCGTGCTCGAGGAGCCCCGAGCAAAACGTCGACGAGCTCGGCGCGGCCGCGATGCTTCGCTGCCTCGCCGCCGCGCTCGCGGCGTTCGAGGCGCGCGCGGCAGCGCGAGGGCGAGCGGATCGCTGAGCTACTCGAGAAGCGCAACTGCGGGAATCACCGCGTTGCTCGACAGTCATGCGAGCCGCTGCTCGACGGCGCGCAGAACGCGCTACCGCGACAAGCTTCGCGAGCGCGCTCGACCGGCTCGACGTGCAGGCCGAGCCCGGAGCGGCTCGAGCAGGAGCTCGCGCTGATCGCTCAACGCATCGACGTTGCCGAGGAAGTCGATCGGCTCGACAGGCCACGTCGCGGAAATCCGCGCGACGCTCGCGCGCGCGCGAGCCGATCGGCCGGCGCCTCGATTTCCTGATCCAGGAGCTGAACCGCGAGGCCAACACGTTCGCGTCGAAGGTCCAGGACGAGACGCTCACGCGCACGGCGGTCGAGCTCAAGGTGCTGATCGAGCAGATGCGCGAGCAGGTGCAGAACCTCGAATGAGCGCGTCGCAGGCCAAGCCCGCGCGGGACCGAAGCGCAGCCGCCGACGCCGCGGCCGGCTTTGGGTGATCGCCGCGCCGTCGGGCGCCGGTAAGACGTCGCTCGTCCGCAAGTTGCTCGAGCGCGACCCGAGTCTGCGATTTTCGATCTCGTACACGACCCGCGAACCGCGCAAGTCCGAGAAGGACGGTCGCGACTACTTCTTCGTGAAGAAGCCGAGTTCCAGAAGCTCGTGGAGCGCGAATGCGTTCCTCGAGCACGCGCAAGTGTTCGACAACTGGTACGGCACGAGCCGCAAGCACGTCGACAAGGTGCGCGACAGGGGCCACACGGTTCTGCTCGAGATCGACTGGCAGGGCGCGCAGCAGGTGCGCGAAAGCGCGCGCCGGACGCGCAGACGATCTTCATCCTGCCGCCGAACGCCGCCGAGCTCGAGCGCCGCTTGCGCGCGCGCGGCACGGACTCGGAGGCCGACGATCCAGCGCCGGCTCCGCGACTCGCTCGGCGACATGACGCACTGGGACGAGTTCGATCATCTGATCGTGAACGAGGACTTCGACGCCGCGCTGGGCCGGCTCGCGGCCGTGATCGCCGGCGCAGTCGGCGCCACCGGACGGCGTCCACCGCCGTGCAGGCCGCGGCCACGGCGATTCTGCGCAGCGGCGCCGACAGCTTGAGAGCTTGCGCGCGCAGGCGGGTGTTGCAGTACACTTACAAGGTCCTGCGCCCAAGGAGGGCAGCTCCGGATGGCCCGAATCACCGTCGAAGATTGCCTGGAGAAGATCCCGAACATGTTCCAGCTCGTGCTCGTCGCGGCGAAGCGCGCGCGCCAGCTCGCGAACGGCGCCCATCCGATGGTCGACTGGGAGAACGACAAACCGACGGTCGTCGCGCTCCGCGAGATCGCCGACGGCTACGTCAACGAAGAGATCCTCACGCAACGCGACCAGCCGGTCGACGACTTGCTCGCGACCTGAGCGCGGTCGCCGCCGGCGATGCCCGGCGACGACTTGCTCGGGCTCGAGGCCGATCTCGATCGGCGACTGACCGCCATCCGCACGAGGCGCCGGCCGAACGCCGGTCAGTAGACTAGCCGCCATGGACTATGGTGCCGCCATCCGCGAACGAACGTTGTCGTCGGTGTGGCGCACCGACGATTTCGGCCGCCTGCTCGGCGCAGCTCGAGACGTACCTGCCGAGCGCGGACATGCCCGGCATCCAGGCCGCGTACGAGTACAGCGCGAAGGCCCACGAGGGCCAGCAGCGGCGCAGCGGCGATCCGTACATCACTCATCCGGTAGCCGTCGCGGAAATCCTCGCGGGGCTGCATCTCGACTCGGGCTCGATCAAAGCCGCGCTGCTGCACGACGTGCTCGAGGACACCTCGAGCACGCTCGCGGACATCGAGACGCCGCTTCGGCGACGACGTCGCGCTGCTCGTCGACGGCGTCAGCAAGATCGATCACCTGCGCTTCGACAGCGCGGCCGAGGCGCAGGCCGAGAGCTTCCGCAAGATGCTGCTCGCGATGGCGAAGGACCTGCGCGTGATCCTCGTGAAGCTCGCCGACCGCACGCACAACATGCGCACGATCCAGTCGCTGCCGCTCGAGAAGCAGCGGCGCATCGCGCGCGAGACGCTCGACGTCTACGCGCCGATCGCGAACCGGCTCGGCGTGTACACGCTGAAGATCGAGCTCGAGGATCTCGGCTTCAAGACGTTCTACCCGTTCCGCTACCGCGTGCTGCAACGCTCGCTTGCGCCGCGCGAAGGGCAATCAGCGGCAGCTGCTGCGCAAGATCGAGAGCAAGCTCACGAAGGGCCTGCGCCGAGGCGAAGCTTGCGGCGCGCGTGCACGCGCGCGAGAAGCACCTGTACAGCATCTATCTGAAGATGCACCGCAAGCAGGCGCACTTGTCGGACATCGTCGACGTGTACGGCGTGCGTGTCATCGTGCCGGACGTCGACAGCTGCTACCGCGCGCTCGGCATCACGCATCAGCTGTTCAAGCCGATGCCGGGCCGTTTCAAGGACTTCATCTCGATCCCGCGCGTGAACGGCTACCAGTCGCTGCACACGACGCTGTTCGGGCCGAACGGCATGCCGCTCGAAGTGCAGATCCGCACCGAGGAGATGGACAAGGTCGCCGAGCGCGGAGTCGCAGCGCATTGGTCCTACAAGGCGATCGACAAGCACACGTACAGCACCGAGGAGCGCGCGCGCGAGTGGCTCGCCGGGCTCATGGAGATGGAGCGCGCGGCGAACTCCGAGGAGTTTCTCGAGACCGTCAAGGCCGATCTCTTCCCCGACAAGGTGTACGTGTTCACGCCGAAGGGCGCCATCATGCGGCTGCCGCGCGGCTCGACCGCCGTGGACTTCGCGTACGCGGTGCACACGGACGTCGGCAACCGCTGCGTCGCGGCCAAGATCGACCGCCGGCTCGTGCCGCTGAAGACGATGCTGCACAACGGCGAGACCGTCGAGATCGTCACGGCGCGCGGCGCGCGGCCGAACCCGAACTGGGTGAACTTCGTCTCGACGGCGAAGGCGCGCAATGCGATTCGCGGCTACCTCAAGAACTTGAAGCGCGACGAGGCGCAGGAGCTCGGCCGCCGCCTGCTGAACCAGGAGCTCATGCCGTACTCGCTGAGCTTGCGGAAGCTGCCGAGGAGCACGGCTCGAGGCGCTGCGCGCCGAGCTCGGCAGCTCAAGGACGACGAGGCGCTGTTCGAGCAGGTCGGTTTGGGCGAGCGGCTCGCGCCGGTCGTCGCGGGCATGCTCGCGCAGCAGACGGAGGAGACGGAATCGCAGGCGGCGCACGCGCAAGCCGCTCGAGATCGCGGGCACGGAAGGCATGGTCGTGAACTACGCGCGCTGCTGCTATCCGATCCCGGGCGACGAGATCATCGGCTTCATGTCGAGCGGTCGCGGCATCGTGATCCACCGCGACAACTGCCGGAATCTCGCCGAGTACCGCAAGCAGCCCGTCGAAGTGGATTCCGGTCAACTGGACGAAGGCCGTCAAGGGCGAGTTCGACTCGGAGATCCAGGTGCGCACGCTCGACCGCGTCGGCCTGCTCGCCGAGGTCGCGGGCCGGATCTCCGCCACGCACACGAACATCGAGCACGTGCGCGTCGACACCGAAGGCGACGCGTCGGCGCTCACGTTCCGCGTGAAAGTCCGCGACCGCCGTCAGCTCGCGCAGGTGGTTCGAAGCATTCGCACGATACCGGGCGTCGTGCGCGTGTCGCGCAGCACCGGCTAGAGTGACAACATCGAGAACAGCAGACCGAGAAGCAAGCGATTCACACGAACGATGCGCCGGCCGCGATCGGCACCTATAGCCAGGCGATCCGCGCCGGCGACACGGTGTATCTGTCGGGCCAGATTCCGCTCGATCCGACGACGATGCAGCTCGTGACGGGTGACACGCGCGCAGAGATCAAGCAGGTGTTCGACAATCTCGCGGCGGTCGCCGAAGCTGCGGGCGGCTCGCTCGCGGATGCCGTGCGAGTGACCGTGTACCTCACGGACCTGAAGAACTTCGCGCTCGTCAACGACGTCATGGCGCAGTACTTCAACGAGCCGTATCCCGCGCGCGCCGCGATCGGCGTCGCGGCGCTGCCGCGCGGCGCCGCCGTCGAAGTCGACGCCGTCCTCGTCCTCTAGGCCGCCGGGTAGAGCGGTTATCGCGCGACAGCCGGAATCCGCGTTCGAGCGCCCGGTCGACAGCCTCGCGGGCGTCGGGCCGAAGGTGGCCGAGCGCCTCGCGAAGCTCGGCGTGCGCACGATCGGCGACCTGCTCTGCCTGCTGCCGCAGCGCTACGAGGACCGCACCGCGATCGCGCCGATCGGCAGCTCTCGTGCCGGGCGAGAAAGCGCTGATCGAGGGCGACGATCGAGCTCGCGAGGTCGCGTATCCGGCGCCGCCGCTCGCTGCTCTGCCGCCTCGCCGACGGCACCGGCGCGCTCACGTTGCGCTTCTTCCACTTCACGCGCTCGCAGCAAGAGACGTTCGTCGCGCGGCACGCGCGCTGCGTTGCTACGGCGAAGTTCGTGCGGGCCCGACGGGTCTCGAGATGGTCCACCCCGAGACGCGTGCGCTGACGCCCGTCCGAGCACCGCGCCCGAAACGACGCTCACGCCGATCTACCCGAGCACCGACGGACTGCATCAGGCAGTTGCTGCGCCGGCTCGTCGGCAGGGCGCTCGCCGTGCTCGAGCGCGAACCGCTCGTCGATTACCTCGCCGATCTGCTCGCCGAGCGGCGCAGCCCGAAGCAACGCGCAGGCGCGGCGGCGGAGCCGAGTGACGCGAACGACGCGATCGCCTGTCGGTGGCGCTCGAGCTACTTGCATCGGCCGCCGCGCGACGCGGCCACCGCGCTGCTCGCGACGGGCCACCATCCCGCGCAGCGCCGAATCGCGCTCGAGGAGCTGATCGCGCAGCGCTTGTCGCTGCGGGCTTCCGCCGACGCGATCCGGAGCGAGCGCTCGTGGCCGTTGCCCGAGCCGCGCGAGGAGCTCGCGCGTTTTCGCGCCGCGCTGCCGTTCACGCTCACGCCCGCGCAGCAGAGCGCGTTCGCGGAGATCCTCGCGGATCTCGGCCGAGACGCGCCGATGAACCGGCTGCTGCCAGGGCGACGTCGGCTCGGGCAAGACCGTCGTCGCCGCGCTCGCGGCGCGTCGTCGCGGCGGCCGCCGGCTAGCCAGACCGCGGTGATGGCGCCGACCGAGCTGCTCGCGGAGCAGCACGTCGCGAACTTCGACGCGCTGGCTCGGCCCGCTCGGCGTCGCGCGTCGCGACGCTGCTCGGCTCGCAGACCGCGCGCGCGCGAGCGGTGCGCTCGAGGCGATCGCCGACGGCGCCGCGGCCGTCGCGATCGGCACGCACGCGCTGTTCCAGGAAGGGCGTCGCGTTCGATCGACTCGCGCTCGTGATCGTCGACGAGCAGCATCGGTTCGGCGTGCAGCAGCGCCTGAAGCTCAAGCAAAAGGGCGAGCGCGAGGCGCGCACGCCGCATCAGCTGATCATGACCGCGACGCCGATCCCACGGACGCTCGCGATGACGGCGTACGCCGATCTCGATTGCTCGGTGATCGACGAGCTGCCGCCGGGCCGCCAGCCGGTGCTGACCGTCGGTGCTGCCCGAGAGCCGGCGCGTCGAGCTCGTCGAGCGCGTGGCGGCGCATTGCGCGACCGGCCAGACAGGCGTACTGGGTGTGCCCGTTGATCGAGGAGTCCGAGGCCGTCGACTCGAGCGCCGCGAGCGCGCTCGTCGAAGAGCTGCGCGCCGCGCTGCCGAAGCTGCGCGTCGGCCTCGTCCACGGCCGCATGACGGCGGCGGAGAAGGAGGCGACGATGCGCGCGTTCAAAGCGGCCGAGCTCGACCTGCTCGTCGCGACCACGGTGATCGAGGTCGGCGTCGACGTGCCGAACGCCACGCTGATGGTCGTCGAGAACGCCGAGCGCATGGGTCTCGCGCAGCTGCACCAGCTGCGCGGCCGAGTCGGCCGCGGCACCGCGGCCTCGCACTGCGTGCTGCTCTACAAGCCGCCCTTGAGCGCGCTCGCTCGCGAGCGGCTCGGCGTGCTGCGCGATGACGAACGACGGCTTCGACGTTGCGCAGAAGGATCTCGAGCTGCGCGGGCCCGGCGAGGTGCTCGGCACGCGCCAGACCGGCAGTCGCTGCAGCTGCGCGTCGCCGACCTCGTGCGCGACGCGGATCTGCTGCCGCGCGTGATCGAGCTCTCCGACGAGCTGCTCGCAGCGCCACCCCGAGCGCGTCGCGCCGCTGATCCGGCGCTGGAGCCGCGGCGCGACCGAGTTCGCCAAGGTGTAGCAAGTGCCGTCTAGCGCATGCTGCGAATTGCCGCCCACGCGCGCGCGCCCCTAGAATCGCGCCCCTAGAATCGACTGATCATCGAGACTACGGAGTCGCGGACGGCGTTGAACGAGGGGCCCGAGAGCGAAACACCGGCGGGCGACGCGGCGTTCACGAGGACCGTGCGCATCGCGGCTCCGCGCGCGCCGCAGCGAATGCTCCTGGGAGCTCGCGCGGATCCTCGCGAGCCATTACTCGCGTTACGGGCGCCTCATGCGGCTGCACCGCCCGATCGGCATCTGGCTGCTGCTGTGGCCTACGTTGTGGGCGGTGTGGATCGCGGCCGCGGGCCAGCCGCATCAGCACGTGTTCCTGATTCTCGTGATCGGCACGATCGTCGTGCGCTCCGCGGGTTGCGTGATCAACGACTTCGCGGATCGGCAAGATCGACCGCCACGTCGAGCGCACGGCCGATCGGCCGCTCGCGACGGGCGAGGTCGCGCCGATCGAGGCGCTGCTTCTGTTCGCCGCGCTGATGCTGATCGCGCTCGGCTCGTGCTCACGCTGAACCGGCTCACGGTGCTGCTGGCGCTCGTGGGCGCGGCGCGTCACGGTGCTGTATCCGTTCACGAAGCGATTCTTCTCGACGCCGCAGTTCGTGCTCGGCATCGCGTTCGCGTGGGGCGTGCCGATGGCGTTCGCGGCCGAGCTCGGCGATGGTGCCGCGGCTCGGCTGGCTGCTGTTCCTCGCGGCCGTGATCTGGGTGATCGTCTACGACACGCAGTACGCGATGACCGATCGCGACGACGACGTTCGAAGTCGGCGTGCGCTCGACCGCGATCCTGTTCGGCGACCTCGATCGCATCGTCGTCGCCGCGCTGCAGCTGCTGCTGCTCGTGAGCGCTCGTGCTCGTCGGCCGCGACGCGCAGCTCGGCGCGTGGTACTGCGGCGGGCTCGTCGCGGCCTCGGCTTTCGGCCTCTATCAGCAGTACCTGATGAAGGACCGCGAGCCGCGGGTTCTGCTTCCGCGCGTTCGCCGAACAACGCGTGGCTCGGCGCGACCGTGTTCTGCGGAATCGTCCTCGACTATCTGTTTAAAGCCTAAAGGGTTCAAGCCCCAGGGGTCTAAGGCCTAAGGGGTTCAAAGGCTGAGGGGTTTCGAAGCCGAAGCGCTTCCGAGGCTGACGGGCTATCTCAGCCCGACCGCTCGGGCGTTCGCGCGACGGCCCAGACGTCGCAGCGCGCCGCGCCCGCGCCGCGCAGCGCCGCCGCGAGCGCGTTCACCGTCGCGCCTGTCGTCACGACGTCGTCGACGATCGCGAGCCGCGCGCCGGCGAGGTCGCGCTCGACCACGAAGGCGCTCGCGACGTTCTCGCGCCGCTCCGCGGCGCCGCGCCCGGCTTGTGCCACTTGCGCGCCGCGACGGCGAATCCCGGCGCAGCAACATCGGCACGTCGAGCGCGCGGCCGAGCGTGCGCGCGATCTCGGTCGCCTGGTTGAAGCCGCGCTCGCGAAGCCGCCGTGGGTGCAGCGGCACCGGCACGAGCGCGTCGACGCCGCGGGCCGCGTCGCGCAGGTCGTCGACGAGCGCGAGCGCGAGCGTGCGGCCGAGGCGGCGCGCGCCGCGGTACTTCAGCGCTGCACGTAACCGTCCAGCGGCGCCGAGTACTCGAACGGCGCGACGCACACGCTCGACGTGCCAAGGCCGTCCGCGCCGCGGGCAGCGCGCGACGGGCCGGCCGAGCCCGCAGCGCTCGCAAGCGTCGGCGACACGCAGCAGGGCGGCGGCGCAAACGGCGCAGAGGCCGGCGCGAGACGCCTCGGCGCAGCCGGGGCAGACCTCGAAGAACAGTTGCTCGAGCATTCGGTCGTCAACCGCCCATCGTCAACTACGAGCGCGTGCGCGAGGTTGACAGGCTCCGGGCGCGCCCACGATACTGGCGCGCGTCGGCGGTCAGCGCGAGCACGAAATGTCTGCACTCGAGCGGGAAATTGGGCTGGCTCGCGCGTGACCGCGGAGCCTCGGGCACGACTGGACGGTGGCGCAGGTCGAGGCGCTGTACGCGCTGCCGTTCAACGATCTGCTGCTACACGCGCGCAGTGGGTGCATCGCCAGCACTTCGACCCGAACACGGTGCAGGTCTCCACGCTGCTGTCGATCAAGACCGGCGCCTGCCCCGAGGACTGCGCCTACTGCCCGCAGAGCATTCGCTTCGAGACCGACGTCGACACGCATCCGCTGCTGTCGCTCGACGAGGTCCGCGCGGCCGCCCAGCGCGCGAAAGACTCGGGCGCGACGCGCTTCTGCATGGGCGCGTCGTACCGCGGCCCGAAGGACTCGCAGCTCGAGCCGATCGCCGAGATGATCGCGGCCGTCAAGGCGCTCGGGCTCGAGACCTGCGCGACGCTCGGGCTGCTGAAGCCGGGACAGGCCGAACGGCTTGCGGACGCGGGGCTCGACTACTACAACCACAACCTCGACTCCTCCGAGCAGTTCTACTGCGAAGATCATCAGCACGCGGACCTACCGCGACCGGCTCGAGACGCTCGCGCGAGTGCGCGCGGCCGGCATCAAGGTGTGCTGCGGCGGCATTCTCGGCATGGGCGAGACGCGGCGCGATCGCGCGGCGCTGCTCCAGACGCTCGCGACGCTCGATCCGCAGCCCGAGAGCGTGCCGATCAACGACCTCGTGCCCGTGCCGGGCACGCCGCTCGCGGGGTCCGAGCCGCTCGACCCGTTCGAGTTCGTGCGCACGATCGCGGTCGCGCGAATCCTGATGCCGCGTTCGCACGTGCGCCTCTCCGCCGGCCGGGCGAGCTTCAGCGACGAGCTCCAGGCGCTCTGCTTCCTCGCGGGCGCAAACTCCATCTTCTATGGCGAGAAGCTGCTCACGACCGGCAACCCCGATACCGAGGCGGATCAGCGGCTGTTCGCACGTCTCGGCATCGCACCCGAGCCGCGGTCCAGCTGAGCATGGGCTCGCGCGAGCGGGCTTCACGCCGCGCGAGCGAGACCCGCTATGAGCGTTAGCCTCGACAGCGCGCTCCCGGAGCGGCGCGCGACCCGCCGCTCGTTCGATCGGGCGACGCGGCTTCGACGACGCGAGCTTCGTTCACGACGAGACGCGGCGGAGGTTGCTCGAGCGCCTCGATCTCTTCGATCTCGCGCCGCGTGCGCCGTCGACCTCGGTTGCGCGACCGGTCGCGGCGCGCTCGCGCTCGCGGCCCGCTATCCCGCCGGCGCCGCGTGCTCGCGGTCGACTCGAGCGCCGGCATGCTGCGCGCGGCGCCGCGAGCGCTGCAGAGGCGCGCCGTCGGTCGCGGCGCTCGGCGGCGACGCGGAGCGGCTGCCGCTGCGCTCGCAGAGCCGTCCAGCTCGTTCTCGCGAACCTCGTGCTGCCGTGGTGTCGACCCCGACGCTGTTCGCCGAGGCCGCGCGCGTGCTCGTGGACGGCGGTCTGCTGCTGTTTGCGACGCTCGGGCCGGACTCCCTTGCAGGAGCTCCGCGCGCGCCTGGGGTCGCGTCGACTCGGCGCTGCACGTGCACGCGGCGTTCGACATGCACGACCTCGGCGACGTCGCGCTCGCGGCAGGGCTCGCCGAGCCCGTGATCGACGTCGATCGCCTCGACGGTCACCTACTCGAGCGTCGCGCAGCCTCGTGCACGACTTGCGCTCGTGCGCGCGCGCGTCAACGTCGCCGGCGGGCGGCGGCGCGGGTTGACGAGCCCACGCCGGTGGCACGCGTTCGAGCGTGCGCTCGCGGCCGGTGGCCATGGCGCCCGTTTCGCAGTCACGCTCGAGCTCGTCCTCGGCCAGGCGTGGGGGCGCGGGCCGCGGCAGACTCGCCGGGGCGAGGCGGCCGGCGCGGAGATCGCGGTGCCGATGGCGAGCTGCGGCGGCCGCGGACGCGAGCCGATAGGTAGGTTCCACAACCCGGCGTCCAAGCCGATTCTGCTAGAATTCGCGCCGCACGCGCTCGGCGCGTGCTCCGCCCGATCAACTACTTGCAGGACGCATGACGATTATCGGTATTCGCGCTGACCGCGCTTACGTGGCCGCGCCTCGAGGCTATTGGCGCTGGCTACCTCCCTCGCCGCGGCCCCCGCCTGGGCCGACTCAGCTCAACATGCCGGACGGCGTCACGACGATGAGCCGCGAGATCTACGATCTGCACATGCTGTGCTCTGGGTCTGCATCGCTGATCGCGATCGGCGTCTATGGCGCGATGGTCTACGCGATCGTCAAGTTCCGGAAGTCGACGGGCGCGAAGCCCGCGAAGTTCTCGCACAACTACGACGGTCGAGGTCGTCTGGACCGTGATCCCGGCCGTGATCCTCGTCGCGCTGGCGATTCCGGCCGCCGAGACGCTGATCCGGATGAACGACACGCGCAACGCGCAGCTCACGATCAAGGTCACGGGCTACCAGTGGCGTTGGCAGTACGACTACCTCGACGACGGCGTGAAGTTCTTCAGCGTGCTCGATCGCAAGAGCAACGCCGCGCGTCAGCTGCGCTCGGGCATCGATCCGAAGACGGTCGAGAACTATCTGCTCGAGGTCGACAATCCGCTCGTCGTGCCGGTCAACACGAAGGTCCGGCTGCTCGTGACGGCCGCCGACGTGATCCACTCGTGGTGGGTGCCGGCGTTCGGCGTCAAGCAGGACGCGATCCCGGGCTACATCAACGAGGTCTGGTTCACGGCCGACGACCGAAGGCACGTATCGCGGCCAGTGCGCGGAGCTCTGCGGCATGGACCACGGCTTCATGCCGATCGTCGTGCGCGTGCTCGAGCCGCGACCGAGTACGACACGTGGCTCGCCTCGCAGAAGGCGGCGGCGCAGACGTCGCAGAACACGGTAATGAGCGACGCTAACGGCGCAACGGAGCGCGCACGCAAGCAAGGAAGACCAGCAATGAGCAGCACCGCATTCGACACCCACGGCCACGGCCATCACGGCGAGCACGCTCGACACGGCGCGGTCGCGTGGATCCTGCGTTGGATCACGACCACGAATCACAAGGACATCGGCACGCTGTACTGCTGCTTCAGCCTGCTGATGCTGTTCGTCGGCGGCGCGCATGGCGATGGTGATTCGCGCCGAGCTGTTCCAGCCCGGGCCTGCAGTTCGTGAACCCGGTGCTTCTTCAACCGATGACGACCGTGCACGCGCTGATCATGGTGTTCGGCATGATCATGCCGGCGTTCGCGGGCTTCGCGAACTGGATGATCCCGCTGCAGATCGGCGCGCCGGACATGGCGCTGCCGCGCCTGAACAACTGGTCGTTCTGGCTGCTGCCGTTTGCGAGCACGCTGCTGCTCGCTCACGCTGTTCCTGCCCGGCGGCGCACCGGCCGGCGGCTGGACGATGTATCCGCCGCTCGTGCTGCAGACCGGCGACGCGTTCCCGTTCGCTGATCTTCGCGGTGCACTTGCTCGGCGTGTCGTCGATCCTCGCCGCGATCAACATCATCGTGACGATCATGAACATGCGCGCGCCGGGCATGACGTTGCTCAAGATGCCGATGTTCGTCTGGACCTGGCTCATCACGGCGTACTTGCTGCTGCTCGCGATGCCGGTGCTCGCGGGCGGCGTCACGATGCTGCTCACCGACCGCTTCTTCGGCACGAGCTTCTTCTCGGCGGCCGGCGGCGGCGACCCGGTGCTGTTCCAGCACATCTTCTGGTTCTTCGGCCACCCCGAGGTCTACGTCATCATCCTGCCGGCGTTCGGCATCATCTCCGAGGTGATCCCGACGTTCGCACGCAAGCCGCTGTTCGGCTACTCGGCGATGGTGTATGCCACGGCGAGCATCGCGTTCCTGTCGCTCGTCGTCTGGGCGCACCACATGTTCACGGTCGGCATGCCGCTCGCGGGGCAGCTGTTCTTCATGCTGACGCACGATGATCATCGCGGTGCCGACCGGCGTGAAGGTGTTCAACTGGACCGCGACGCTGTGGAAAGGCTCGCTCACGTTCGAGACGCCGATGCTGTTCGCGCTCGCGTTCCTGTTCCTGTTCACGCTCGGCGGCTTCTCGGGGCTGATGCTCGCGATCGTGCCGGCCGACATCCAGTATCACGACACCTATTTCGTCGTCGCGCACTTCCACTACGTGCTCGTGCCGGGCGCGCTGTTCGGCGTGTTCGCGGGCACGTACTACTGGCTGCCGAAGTGGACCGGCCACATGTACGACGAGAAGCTCGGCAAGCTGCATTTCTGGCTCACCGTGATCTTCGTCAACGTCACGTTCTTCCCGCAGCACTTCCTCGGTCTCGCGGGCATGCCGCGCCGCATCCCGGACTACTCGCCGCAGTTCGCCGACTTCAACTTCATCTCGAGCATCGGCGCGTTCGGGCTCGGGCTCGTCGCAGCTGATCTTCGTCTACGTGATCATCAAGTGCGCGCGTGGCGGCCCGAAGGCGACGGCGCAGGTCTGGGAAGGCGCTCACGGCCTCGAGTGGACGGTGCCGTCGCCGGCGCCGCATCACACGTTCGAAGAGCCGCCGGAGATCAAGTGACGACCGCGCGGCCCAACTCGCAGCCCGGCCAGGCGCAACGCGCGGACGGGCGCGGCGGCGCGCTCGACGCGCGGATCAAGCGCAGCGCGTGGCTGCTCGCGTCGTTCGCGATCCTGTTCTACGTCGGCTTACATCGCCTACTACTTCCTGCGCAGCGGCGGACGGCTAAGGGCATGCGCACGCGCCGTCGATCGCTAGCCTCGCGTTGAAGCTCGTCGCCATCGTCGGTGGCGATGTTCGCGTTCGGCTTCGCGCTCGTGCCGCTCTACGACGCGTTCTGCTCGCTCACGGGATTTGGCGGCAAGACGGCGGGCATCGCGTCGGCCGCCCAGCTCGATGTGAAGCCCGACAAGAGCCGCACCGTGCGCGTCGAGCTCGTCGCGCTCGTTGCCGCGCGGCGCGCCGTGGGAGTTCGCGCCGAACGAGACGCATCTCGACGTGCACCCGGGCGAGCTCTACGACACGCACTTTCACGCACACGAACCTGACCGAGCCGCGCGCTCGTCGCGCAGGCCGTGCCGAGCATCGCGCCGGGCACCGCGGCTCGCCACTTCCGCAAGACCGAGTGCTTCTGCTTCACGCAGCAGGCGTTCGAGCCGCACGAAGAGCCGCGAGCTCAAGGTCGCGTTCATGGTCACGCCCGATTTGCCCGCGGAGATCGAGACGCTGTCGCTCGCGTATACGTTTTTCACCGTCTCGCAATAGAAGGACCGACGTTGTGACTAGCCCGGCCACGACCGCTCACGCGCACCCGCACGATCACTCCCACTACTACGTGCCGCACGGCACGCGCTGGCCGATCTTCGGCTCGATCGGGCTGTTCACGCTGATGACCGGCACTGCGCTGTGGCTCAACGACTTCAAGGCCGGGCCGTGGCTCATGCTCGTCGGCTTCGGATTCGTGGTCTTCATGCTGTTCGCGTGGTTCGGCAACGTGATCGGCGAGAGCGAGGGCGGCCTCTACAACAAGCAGGTCGACTCGTCGTTCCGTTGGGGCATGAGCTGGTTCATCTTCTCCGAGGTGATGTTCTTCGCCGTGTTCTTCGGCACGCTGTTCTACACGCGCGAGCTCGTGGTGCCGTGGCTCGCGGGCGAAGGCGATAACTTCTTCACGAACCGTTGATCTGGCCCGACTTCGAGAACGCGTGGCCGTCGGCGGGTCCGATGGGCCCGCATGTCGAGCGGATGGCCGCGTGGGGCATCCCGACGATCAACACCGCGCTGCTGCTCTCGAGCGGCGTCACGATCACGATCGCGCACCACGTGCTGCGGCACGGCAAGCGCGGCGCGCTCGATCGTTCTGGCTCGCCGCGACGTTCGTGCTCGGCTTCGTGTTCCTGTTCCTACAGGCGCACGAGTACATCCACGCCTACACGGAGCTCGGACTGCAGGCTCGACACCGGCATCTACGGCGCGACGTTCTTCATGCTGACGGGCTTCCACGGCCTGCACGTGACGCTCGGCGCGATCATGCTCGTGGTCATCTGGCTGCGCGTGCTGCGCGGGCATTTCACGCCGGACCGGCACTTCGCGTTCGAGGCGGTGGCCTGGTATTGGCACTTCGTCGACGTGGTGTGGCTCGGCCTGTTCTTCTTCGTCTACTGGGTGTAGGCGCCGGTCGCCGCTCGTGCGGGCGGCCGCTCAACCGCCGAGACCGTGCGGCTGAATCCAGCCCGACCCACCAGGCGAGCATCAGCAGCGCGAAAAACAGCACCGAGACAGCCTACGCGCATCGTGAGCGCGCGCAGCACGGAGTCCGAGCGGCCGCGCCGGAACGCGAGCACCGCGGCGAGCAAGGCCGCAAGCATGGCGGCGAAGAACACGATCGCTATCATCGGACCCCAGTGATTGAGCCTCGGGTGAAAATTCTATCGTGAGCACGCGCGCGCGGCTCGTCCGCTCGGGTCTAGCGGTCGCCGGCTTGCTCGCCCTCGCGGGCGCGTGCGGGTGGCTCTGCGCATGGCAGCTACAGC
The DNA here is from genome assembly GCA_963841645.1 of uncultured Gammaproteobacteria bacterium. Classification (GTDB taxonomy): domain Bacteria; phylum Pseudomonadota; class Gammaproteobacteria; order Steroidobacterales; family Rariloculaceae; genus FEN-1219. Next base: position 346,118 of record CAWJDS010000008.1, read on the forward strand.
GCGCGGCCGAGAGCCGCGAGCTCTCGGCCCGCTTCGCGGCTGGCGGCGACGCGGCGGCGCTCGACGCGGCACCCGAGCGACTGACCGACGACCAGCGCTTCCAGCGCGTCGCGCTCAAGGGACGCTACGTGGCCGCAACCCAGGTTCTACTCGACGACCGCATCCACGACGGCGCCGCGGGCTACGAGGTGCTCACGGCGCTCGAGCTCGCGGATGGGCGCAACGTGCTCGTGAACCGCGGCTGGATCCGCGCCGATGCGGACCGCCGCGTGCTGCCCGACGTGAGCGTCGACGGCGATGAGCGCGAGGTGAGCGGGCGGCTCGAGCGGCTGCCGCGCCCGGGGCTCAAGCTCGGCTCGTCTCGTGGGACCGCGCCGGCGGACGCTCCCGTGATCGTCGCGGTCTATCCGACCGCGGCCGACATCGGCCGCTGGCTCCACTCGCAGCTGCTCGGACTACGAGCTCTTGCTCGATGCCGACGCGAACGACGGGTACGTCCGCGATTGGCAGGCGCCCGTGATGAGCCCCGAGCGCCATCTCGCGTATGCGGGTCAGTGGCTCGTGTTCGGGCTCGGCTCGATCGCGGCGGCGGTCGCGGTCGCCCGCTCGGCGCGCGCGAGCCGCACGCCGGAGGGGCCGGCGCCGTGAAGCGCGCCGCGCTCGTGCCGTGGCTCGTCGCGCTCGCGGTGTTCGGGCCGTTCGCCGCGGCATTGCTCCTCTACTACCTGCCGGCCAATCTCGATTGGCTGCCGCAGCTGCCGGGCTCGCGAGAGCTTTTGGAGCCGCCGCTCGCGGCGCCGCCGGGCTGGCTCGAGCTGGCGCCAGGAGCCGGGCCACGTCGATACCCGTGGTTCTTGATCTATGCAAAAATGTCGCGTTGCGATCGGCCTTGCGCCGCAACCCTCGAGCGGCTCGGGCAAGTGCACGCGGCACTCGCGGGCGACGCCGACCGAGTGCAGCGGGTCTTTTGGTACACCGGCGCGGCGCCGGATATGGCCGCGGATCGCGACCTCGAGCTGCGGAACCTGGACGGCGCGTCGGGCGAGAGCACGGTGCGTGCGCTTGGGCTCGACCGGCTCGAGGGAGGGCGCATCTACGTCGCCGACCCGCGAGGCAATCTCGTCGTCAGCTACCCCGCCGACGTCGAACAGAAAGAACTATTGCGCGACTTGAAGCGCTTGCTCTCGGCATCCGGATCGAATTGATGAACGCCGGAATGAACGTGCTATTCGTGCGACTCGCGCGGTTCGGCTGCGTGCTCGCGCTCGCCGTCGTGATGCTCGGCGCCTGGGTGCGTCTGCACGACGCGGGGCTCGGCTGCCCGGACTGGCCGGGTTGCTACGGCAAGCTCGTCGTGCCCGACAGTGCGACCGCCGCGCAGGATCCCGGCTTCGCCGCGCGGCCGCTCGTCGCCGCGAAGGCTTGGCGCGAGATGATCCATCGCTATCTCGCGGGCACGCTCGTGCTCGTCTGCGTCGCGCTCGGCGCGCTCGCGTGGCTCAACCGCGCGGATCCAAAGCAGCCGTGGCGACGCCCGCTCGCGCTGCTCGGGCTCATCGTGTTTCAGGCGCTGCTCGGCATGTGGACCGTGACGTTGTTGCTGAAGCCGCTGATCGTGGTCGCACATCTCTTCGGCGGGCTCGCGACGCTTGCGCTGCTCGCATCGCTTGGGCGTTGGCGGCACACGCGCGTGAGCGCGCCGACGCCCGCACTGCGCGCGCTCGGACTTGCCGCTGCCGCGGCGCTCGTGCTCCAGATCTTCCTCGGCGGCTGGACGAGCTCGAACTACGCGGCCGTCGCGTGCCCCGACTTTCCGACCTGCCAGACTCAGTGGTGGCCCGCGATCGCAGACTTCAAAGACGGCTTCGTGCTCTGGCGCGGGCTCGGCATCGACTACGAGGGCGGCGTGCTCGATCATCCGGCGCGCGTCGCGGTGCACTTCACGCATCGGCTCGGTGCGGTCGTCGCTGCGCTCCTGATCGCGGCACTCGGCGCGAGCCTGTTCGCCGTGCGTAGCACGCGCGCGGACGGCTTCGCGGTGCTCGCGGTGCTCGCGGTGCAGCTCTCGCTCGGTATCAGTATCGTCGTGTTCCATGTCCCTCTGCCCGTGGCTGTCGCGCACAACGGCGTCGCCGCGCTCCTGTTGCTCGCGGTGCTGAATGCTAACCAGAGAATTAGGCAAAGCTGACGCGCCGCCGACGCGCTGGCGCGACTACTACGCCCTCACGAAGCCGGGCGTCGTGCAGCTGCTCGTGTTCACCGCGATCGTCGGGATGTTCCTCGGCACGTCGCCGCCGGGCATGGTGCCCTGGGACGTGCTGATCTTCGGCAGCCTCGGGATCGGGCTCGCGGCCGCTTCGGGCGCCGTGGTCAACCACATCTTGGATCAGCGCATCGACGCGCAGATGGCGCGGACGAAAGACAGGCCGCTGCCGACCGGCCGCGTCACCGAGCGCGACGCGCTCGCGTTCGCGCTGGCCCTCGGGCTCCTAGGGATAGCGGTCCTCGCGCTGCTCGTGAACCCGCTGACGGCCGGGCTCACGTTCGTCTCGCTGATCGGCTATGCCGTGATCTACACCGTGTTCCTCAAGCGCGCGACGCCGCAGAACATCGTAATCGGCGGCGCCGCAGGAGCCGCGCCGCCGATGCTCGGCTGGGCCGCGCTGAACGGAACCGTCACGGGAGACGCGTTGCTGTTGCTCCTGATCATTTTCACATGGACACCGCCGCACTTCTGGGCGCTCGCGATCGCACGCAAGGCGGACTACGAGCGCGCCGGGATCCCGATGCTGCCGGTCACTCACGGCGAGGAGGTCACGAAGTCGTTCGTCGTCTGCTACACGATCCTGCTGCTCGTCGTGACCGTGCTGCCGTACCTCACGGGCATGAGCGGCCTGCTGTATCTGTTCGGCGCGCTGTTGCTCGGGGCCGGCTTCCTCTACTACGCGATCGCGCTCAAGCGGCGCCCGGGCACGGAGCTCGCGATGCCGACCTTCGGCTACTCGATCACGTATCTGATCGCGCTGTTCACCTTCTTGCTCGTCGACCATTACATTCCGGCCTTCTGGCCCGAATAATAGGAACCACGCCGGCCAACTCTTCCTCCGGCGTCACCGGCGATGGACGTCACCGACATCATCGATCCTTTGAACGACGCGCAGCGCGCGGCCGTGACCGCGCCCGACCGGCCGACGCTCGTGCTCGCCGGCGCGGGCAGCGGCAAGACGCGCGTGCTCGTGCACCGGATCGCGTGGGTCATCCGCGTGAACGGCGTTGCCGCGCAGCACGTGCTCGCGGTCACGTTCACGAACAAGGCTGCGGCCGAGATGCGCGACCGGATCGAGCGGCTGCTCGGCTTCCCGACGCGGAGCCTCTGGATCGGCACGTTCCACGGCCTCGCGCACCGGCTGCTGCGGATCCATTCGGCCGATGCGGGTCTCGCCGAAGGTTTCCAGATCATGGATTCCGACGATCAGCTCAGGATGATCCGCCGGATGCTGCGCGCGCTCGAGCTCGACGAGAACGAGTGGGTGCCGAAAGAGATCCAGTGGTTCATCAACGCGCAGAAAGACGAGGGCTTAAGGCCGAAGGACCTCAAAGACGAGGGCAACGCGGGCCGGCGGCAGATGATCGATCTCTACGCGCGCTACGAGAAGCAATGCGCGGACGCGTCGGTCGTCGACTTCGGTGAGCTGCTGCTCCGCTCGCTCGAGCTCTTGCGCGACAACGCCGGAGCTCCTGCGCCAATACCGCGAGCGCTTCAAGCACGTGCTCGTCGACGAGTTCCAAGACACGAACGCGATCCAGTACCGCTGGCTCAAGCTGCTCGCGGGGCCGACCGGCGTGCCGTTCGTGGTCGGCGACGACGATCAGTCGATCTATCGCTGGCGCGGAGCCCGCGTCGAGAATTTGCAGCGCTTCCAGCAGGACTTTCCGGGCACGCAGCTCGTGCGACTCGAGCAGAACTACCGCTCCACGGCGAACATCCTGGACGCCGCGAACGCGGTGATCGCGCACAACGCGACACGGCTCGGCAAGACGCTCTGGACCGAGGGGGCCGAGGGCGCGCCGATCAAGCTCTACTCGGCGTTCAACGAGCGCGACGAGGCCGAGTTCGTGATCAACCGGATCCAGGACTTCATCGCGCACGGCAATCGGCGCAGCGAGGCCGCGATCCTGTACCGTTCGAACGCTCAGTCGCGCGTCTTCGAGGAAGGGTTGCTCGCGGCCGGAATTCCGTACCGCGTCTATGGCGGCCTGCGGTTCTTCGAGCGCGCCGAGATCAAGGACGCGCTCGCATACCTGCGGCTGATCGCGAACCGCGACGACGACCCGTCGTTCGAGCGCGTCGTGAACACGCCGACGCGCGGCATCGGCGCGCGCACGATCGAGCTCGTGCGCGACGAGGCGCGCGCGTCCGGCACGAGCCTCTGGCGCGCCGCCGCGAGCGTGATCTCGGAAGGTCTGCTCCCGAAGCGCGCGAACGAGTCGCTCTGGGCGTTCCTCCAGCTGATCGAGCGGCTCGACGCCGAGACGAAGAGCGTCCGCGCTGCATGAGCAAGTCGCGCGCGTGATCGACCAGAGCGGGCTGATGGCGCATCACGGCAAGAATGCGGAGGCGGGCGGCGAGGCGCGCGTCGAGAACCTCGAGGAGCTCGTGACCGCCGCGCGCGAGGTGTTCACCGACGAGTCGTCGGAGATGCCGCCGCTCGCCGAGTTCCTCTCGTTCGCGGTGCTCGAGTCGGGCGCCGGCCAGGCGGAGAACTACCAGGACGCCGTGCAGCTCATGACGCTGCATTCGGCCAAAGGGCTCGAGTTCTCGCTGCTGTTCCTCTGCGGCCTCGAGGACGGGTTGTTCCCGCACCAGCGCTCGCTCAACGATCCGGTCGGGCTCGAGGAGGAGCGCCGGCTCTGCTACGTCGGCATCACGCGTGCCCGCGAGGAGCTCTACCTCACGCACGCCGAGCAGCGCCGGCTGCACGGCGAGCAGCGGTTCTCGATCCCGTCGCGGTTCCTGCGCGAGATCCCGGCCGAGCTGCATCGAGGAAGTCCGGCCAGCGATGGTCGTGTCGCGGCCGATCTACCGCCGCGCGGACAGCCTGACCGCCAGTCGGCGGCGTGCGGCTCGGGCAGCGCGTGCGGCACGGCAGGTTCGGCGAGGGAATCGTGCTCAACAGCGAGGGCAGCGGCGCGCATGCGCGCGTGCAGGTGAACTTCGAGCACGAGGGCACGAAGTGGCTGGTCGTTGCCTACGCCAACCTCGAGCTGATGTGACGCGACTCCGGTAGACTGCTTCGCCGATGAAGATCTTGATTCTCGGGGCTGGACAGGTCGGCAGCACGGCTGCGTTCAGCCTCGCGCGCGAAGAAGCCAACGAAGTCACGATCGTCGACAAGAATCCCGACGTGCTGCGCGAGCTCCAAGACCGGCTCGACGTGCGCACGGTCGTCGGCAACGCGTCGTATCCCGACGTTCTCGAGCGCGCCGGCGGCCGCGACGCCGACATCATCATCGCGCTCACGAACAGCGACGCGATCAACATGGTCGCGTGCCAGATCGCGTTCACGCTGTTCCGCACGCCGACTCGGATCGCGCGGATCCGCGCTCGCGAGCTCATGAGCCGCGAGCAGCTGTTCGGCCCGGACGGAATCCCGGTCGACGTCGCGATCAGCCCATCGTCGCTCGTGACGAATTACATCGAGCAGCTGATCCGCTTCCCCGGCGCGCTCCAGGTGCTCGATTTCGCCGACGGCCGCGTGCGGCTCGTCGCGACGCGTGCGGGCGGCGGCGGCGCGCTCGTCGGCCATCCGCTGCGCGAGCTGTCGGAGCACATCCCGAACGTCGAGAGCCGAGTCGTTGCGATCTTCCGCGGCGGCCGCGGGATCATCCCCGACGGCGACACGGTGGTCGAGGAAGACGACGAGGTGTTCTTCATCGCGGCGCGCAAGGACATCCGCACCGTGCTCCGCGAGATGCGCAAGCTCGACGACCCGGTCCGCAAGGTCGTGATCGCGGGCGGCGGCAACATCGGCCTCGACCTCGCGCGCGCGCTCGAGGCGACGAACCAGGTCAAGGTGATCGAGCGCGACTGGCAGCGCGCGCGCCAGATTTCCGAGCAACTGAGCCGCGCGGTCGTGCTGCATGGCGACTCCGCGGACGAGGAGCTCTTGCTCGAGGAGAACATCGACAGCGCGGACGTGTTCGTCGCGGTCACGAACGCCGAGGAAGCGAACATTCTTTCCGCGATGCTCGCGAAGCGGCTCGGCGCGCGCAAGGTGATGGCGCTGATCAACAAGATCGCTTACGCCGAGCTCGTCGAGTCCGGCTCGATCGACATCGCGATCTCGCCGCAGCAGATCACGCTCGGCACGCTGCTCGCGCACGTGCGCCGCGGCGACGTCGTGAAGGTCCATAGCCTTCGGCGCGGCGCGGCCGAGGCGATCGAGGCCGTCGCGCACGGCAACGCGCGCGAGTCGCGCGTCGTCGGCAGGCTGATCGACGAGATCCAGCTACCGCGCGGAGCCACGATCAGCGCGATCGTGCGCGGCGACGAGGTGCTGATGGCGCATCACGACACGCAGATCAAGGCCGACGACCACGTGATCCTGTTCATCGCGGACCGCCGGCAGATCGACGAGGTCGAGCGGCTGTTCGAGGTCGGCGCGTCGTTCTGAGCACGCGCTAACGCGCGGGCGCGGCGCCCGGTTCCGCCGGCGCCGCATCGGCCGGATCGCCATGCTCGCTCGCGGCCTTTTCGGCGTAAGCCAGCGCGCCGGTCGCGCCATCCAAGCTGAAATCGAGACTTGCGCCGCGTAGAGACACACGCAAGGTGTCGGGCAGCCCACGGAGCTGGTCCAGGATCGGATCGACCGACTCGAAAGCCCAAGCGCCGTTCGGCAGGCAATGGGCGTCGGCGGCGAGCTCGCTCGGCGAATTGTCTTGCGTGAACAGCAGGGAAAACCGCGCGGTCTGCCCGTTGTCGCAGGGCGTCTCGGGTTCCAGCAGCAATCCGCAGCCGCCGGGCTCGCAGACGTATGCGAGCAGCGCCCCGCTCGTCTCGTCGGACGTCACGGCCTGCCAGGTGTCGACCTCGTCGTTGCTCGGGTCGGCCGCGGCGAAGATGACGTGCCAGTCGCCATAGGTCCTCGGCTCGGTCGCGACCGAGGACTGAGGGCGGAGCGACCCGGGGTCCGCGGAAGCGCTGCTGCTCGGCGCATCGCGCTCGGTCAGATGGAGCTCCTCGACGCACTCGTCGCCGAGCCGGTCGCCATCTTTCCCCGTCCCGAGCTTGTCCGCCTCCGCGTAGGTCGGAAACTCCTGGATCGTCTTCGCGACCAGACAGCCGCAGTAGGCCTGCGCCTTGCTGAGCTCGAAGCTCTCGCCGACTTGCGTGAGGCAGAGCTCGCGAGCGTTTTGTCGCTCTTCGGCCGACCACCCCGGCGCTTTGCCGCAAGCCGCAACGAGCGCTAACGCGCTGAGCGCGGCCGCTCGGAAAACGATCGCGGGCCGTACGTTCATGCTCGTTTGGGGTGTTGCGATCACGGCGGGCGCCGTTGGCTCGCGACGAGGCTACACCCGCGCTCGCGAGACGGTCAAACGTCGCGAAGCGCCTCGTGACCGCCGATACTATCCGCCGGTTCTCCGCGGAGATGCGCGCGATGCACCTGTTCGACAATCTGGATTCCGGCAACGGTTACAAGGTCCGCCTGCTGCTCGCGCAGCTCGGTCGGCCGTACGAATGGACGAATCTCGACCTCGACGCGGGCGCGACGCGCACGCCCGAGTTTCTGAAGCGCAATCCGAACGGCCGCATCCCGACGCTCGAGCTCGACGACGGGACCCATCTCGCGGAGTCGAACGCGATCTTGTACTACCTCGCCGAGGGGACACCGTTGCTGCCGATCGATCGGCTCGGCCGCGCACAAGTGCTCCAATGGATGTTCTTCGAGCAATACAGTCACGAGCCGTTCGTAGCGACGCCGCGCTTCATCGTGAGGCACTTGCCGCCGGGGCACGCGCGCTATGCGGAGCTGCCGGATCGGCTCGTGCAAGGGCCGCGCCGCGTTCGCGGTGATGGAGACGCATCTCGCGAAGCGATCCTTCTTCGTCGCCGAGCGCTACACGATCGCCGACATCGCGCTCTACGCGTACACGCACGTCGCGCACGAGGGTGGGCACGACCTCGCTCCGTACCCGAGCGTGCGCGCGTGGCTCGCGCGCGTCGCCGCGCAGCCGCGCTACGTCGAGCTCACGGCGCAGCCGAAAGCGGCACGCGGCTGAGCGCTCCGCAAACGACACGCGTGGGCTCGCGTCCGTGCCGCAGGATCTGATCGCGAATCTCGAAGCGCTACTCGCGAAGGGGAACGATGCGCCGAGCCTGCGATTCGCGCTCGCGACGCGCTACCTCGGGGCCGGCGACGCGCCGGCCGCCGTGCGACACGCGGAAGCAGCGGTCGCGCTAGACGCCACGTACTCGGCCGGTTGGAAGCTGCTCGGGCAGGCTCGCGCCGCGAGCGGCGACGAGCGCGGTGCGGCCGAGGCTTTTCGGCGCGGGATCGACGTCGCCGACGCGCGCGGCGACCGCCAGGCCGCGAAGGAGATGCAGGTATTCCTGCGCCGCGTCGAGAAGCGCGCGGGCGGCCCGCCGCCCGACCAAGGCGCGGCGAGCTAGGTCCGCGCCGTCGCGGGCGCGGCGATCTCAGTGGTGATGGTGAGCGCCGCCGTGCGAGTGGCCGTGACCATGATCGCCTTGCGCGTGATCATGGCCGTGCGCATGTCCGTGACCATGCTCGTGATCGTCGTCGCTAACGCGCGGCGGCGGCAGACGGTCGGCGCGCAGCCACGTGACGATGCCGAACACGAACAAGGTCAGCGCAATGATCGCGAGAGGAAGCGGCGGAAGCCAGAGAGGTATTGGTGTCATGCCGAGTACGTAAGGTGTTAATGAGCCTAGAGAGAATCCATGCGACCAAGAGACCGAGCAACACTCCGAACGCGGCCTTCGGCTGCGTCTTCCAGAGGCCGCTCCAGATGACGACGAATACCGCGACGCCGAGCAACCAGATCAACATAGCGTCCGTCCGTTAGCCGGAAACTCCGGCCGATCAATGTGCCGCCTCGGCTCCGTGTCCGGCTTCGTGCCCCGCGGGCGCGAGTGACGGCGAGAAGAAATTGAGCCGACTGAGCTCCGTGTAGTCGCCTTCGACGGCCATCAAGCCGATCAGCACGAGCAGCACGACCGGCGGCCCCAAGATCGCGCAGATCAGCGCCTTCCGCTCCCACGCCATGTGCATGAAGATCGCGACGATGAAGCCGGCCTTCAGGACCATGAAGAGCAGGATCAAGCCCTGCCGGAACGCGTTGTGCGGCAAGAAGTCCGTGCCATACGATGCCGCGCTGAATACGAACAGCAGCGCCCAGATGTAGAAGTAGATCTTGAGCGGATGCTGTTGACCTTCGGCTGCCATGAAAGCTCCCTACCAGAGATAGAAGAACGCGAAGATGAAGACCCAGACCAAGTCGACGAAGTGCCAGTAGAGACCGGCGATCTCGACGATCTCGTAGCCCTTCTTCTCGTAGTCGCCACGCAGAACCTTCATCGCGACGATCGACAGATACACGACGCCCGCCGACACGTGCAGGCCGTGGAACCCCGTGATCATGAAGAACGTCGCGCCGAACTGCGAAGCGCCGAGCGGGTTGCCCCAGGGCCGTATGCCCTCCTGCGTGATCAGCTTCGTCCACTCGAACGCCTGCATGCCGACGAAGATCGCGCCGAACGCGGCCGTGAGAAACATCAGCGCCGCCGCGCGTCCGCGGTCGCGCCGATAGCCGAAGTTGACGGCGAGCGCCATCGTGCCGCGAGCTCGTGATCAGGTCGAACGTCATGATGCCGATCAGGAGCAGCGGCACGCTGACGCCGAATACGTCGAGGCCGAACACTTCGCTCGGGTTCGGCCACGGGACCGTGGTCGACATACGCACGTTCATGTAGCCCGTCAGGAAACACGTGAAGATGAACGTGTCGCTGAGCAGGAAGATCCACATCATCGCCTTGCCCCATGGCACTCGGAACGTTTGCTTGTCCGAGGACCAATCGGTGACGATGGTTTCCCAGCCGGCTTGCTGCGCGTCCCCCGCGCTCACTGCTTCTTGCGCCATAGCTCCCCGTCTTTCCCCCTAGGTCGACAATAACAAGGCGAACAGGCCGAGCCAGATCAGCAGCAGCCAGTGCCAATACGTCGTGCAAAGCTGCACGCTCATGCGAAGTTTGCTGCGCGTGACGACCGCGAGCTTGTCGGCGCCGCGCCAAACGCGCGCGATCGTGCGCGCGAGAACGAACATGCCGCCGATCAGGTGTAGGCCGTGCACGGCGGTGATCAGGATGAAGAACGCAAAGGCCGGATTGCCGCGGCCGTAGTCGCCGGCCGCGGCGACTTGCCGCCACGCGAGCACTTGGCCGGCGAGGAACAGCACCGTCAAGACGCCCGCGACGCTGAAGTAGACGCGCACGCCGCCGAAGTCGTCGCGGTCGACCCGGTTGCGTGCGATCTGCATCGCGCCGCTCGCGAGCACGAGCACCGTCGTGTTGAGCCACAGCAGGCTCGGCTTCACGATCGGCGCCCACGTCGTGATCTCGCCGTGCGCGTCGTGCAGCCGCATCACGTACGCGCTCGAAAACAAGCCGAACAGGCTCGAGACGACGGCGAGGAACACCCAGAGCCCGATCTTCGGCGCCGACGAGAACACGGTCTCCTGGCTCGTCGGCACGACGCCCTGCTTCATCCACGGCTTTTCCCGGAGGCGCTGCACGAGCAACCACCAGGCGGTGATCGCCGTGAGGATCGCAATGACCATCGCCGGGAACATCGAACGCGTCTCGCTTCGTCGGCTCTCGAGCTAACCGAGCGACGTTTGATGGCCTTTCGGCGGCTCGTTCTGCGGGACGAAGTCCTTCGCCTCGCCCGGCACGCTGTAGTCGTACGCCCAGCGGTAGACGACCGGCAGCTTCGGTCCCCAGTTGCCGTGCACGGGCGGCGTCTGCGGCGTCTGCCACTCGAGCGTCGTCGCGTTCCACGGGTTCGGCCCGCGCCGGCTTACCCTTGCGCAGGCTGTAGAAGACGTTGATCAAGAAGATCACCTGCGCCGTCGCGACGACGATCGCGGCGATCGTGATCGCCTCGTTCACGGCATGCGCGGAGTCCGGGATGAACGCCGTGTTGCCGTAGGCGTAGTAGCGCCGCGGCATGCCGAGGATCCCGAGGTAGTGCATCGGCAGGTAGATCGCGTAGGTGCCGAGGAACGTCATCCAGAAGTGGATGCGGCCCAGGAACTCGTTCGGCATCTTGCCCGTGATCTTCGGGAACCAGTGGTAGATCGCGCCGAATAGCACCATCACGGGCGAAACGCCCATCACCATGTGGAAGTGCCCGATCACGAAGTACGTGTCGGATAGCGGCAGATCGACCGTCACGTTGCCGAGGAAGAGGCCGGTCAAACCGCCGTGCACGAACGTGAAGATGAAGCCGATCGCGAACAGGTTCGGGGTGTTGATCTGGATGTTGGCGCGCCACAGCGTGAGCACCCAGTTGTAGACCTTGATCGCGGTCGGCACCGCGATGATCAGCGTGGTCGTCGCGAAGAAGAACCCGAAGTACGGGTTCATGCCGCTCACGTACATGTGGTGCGCCCACACCACGAACGACAGCGCGCCGATCGCGACGATCGCCCAGACCATCATCCGGTAGCCGAAGATATTCTTGCGCGCGTGCGTCGAAAGGAGGTCGGAGACGATGCCGAACGCGGGCAGCGCGACGATGTACACCTCCGGGTGGCCGAAGAACCAGAACAGGTGCTGGAACAAGATCGGGCTGCCGCCGTTGTGGGTGGAGGTCTCACCGAGCGACAGCAGCGCCGGCATGAAGAAGCTCGTGCCGATCAGCCGATCGAGCAGCATCATGATCGCGGCGACGAGCAGCGCCGGGAACGCGAGCAAGCCGAGGATCGTCGCGACGAAAATGCCCCAAACCGATAGCGGCATCCGCATCATCGTCATGCCGCGGCAACGCGCCTGGAGCACGGTGGTGACGTAGTTCAGGCCGCCCATCGTGAACGCGACGATGAAGATCGCGAGTGAGCCGAGCATCAGCACGATGCCCCAGTCCGCGCCGGGTGTTCCCTCGAGCACGGTCTGCGGCGGATAGAGCGTCCAGCCGGCGCCCGTCGGGCCGCCCGGCACGAAGAAGCTCGTGAGCAGCACGATCACGGACAGCAAGTAGACCCAGAAGCTCAGCATGTTCATGTAGGGGAACACCATGTCGCGTGCCCCGCACATGAGCGGAATGAGGTAGTTGCCGAAGCCGCCGAGGAAGAGCGCGGTGAGCAGGTAGATGACCATGATCATCCCGTGCATGGTCACGAACTGGTAGTAGTTGTACGGCGTGATGAATCGGAACGTATCCGGGAACCCGATCTCGAGCCGCATCAAGAGCGACAGCACGAGCGCGATCAAGCCGACGAAGATCGCGACGCTGCCGTACTGGATAGCAATGACCTTGTGGTCTTGGCTCCAGATGTATTTCTCGATGAACGTCTGCGGGTCATGCAGATGTGCATCGCGATCCGCAATTGCTACGTATGCCATGTCCGACCTTCCCCTCGACTGCGTTCGGCGGCGCCGATTGCGCCTGCCCGATTGATTAACTTGTAGACCGTCTCCCCGATGACCTTACGTCAGCGGAGCGTATTAATGTACGCCACCACGTCGTTGATGGCTTCGGGCCCCACGAGCGAATTCGCGATCATGTTCATCTGGTCGCCGTAGATGTCGCCCTCGTGGCCGCCGCGGGGCACGCGAGCCTTGAAGTACTCGAGCTGACGGATCGAGGTACCAGTCGCTCATGCCCGCGAGCTTCGGCGCGTTGGTGCCCCAGCGCCCTTCGCCCTTGTCGCCGTGGCACAGCTGACAGGTCTCGAACAGCCGGCGGCCGTGCTCGACGTCGCCCGTGATCGTTGGCTGCGGCCGGGGTGTCCGGCAGGGTCTTGATGTGCGCGAGCACGTTCTCGCGCGTAGCCGGGTCCGCGACCGTCTGCGACATCGGCGCCATCTGCGGGCCAAACGTGTCGCCCTTCTCGGCGCCGCGGACGCCGTGCTGGAAGTTGAGCAGCTGGCGGCGCGCGTACCAGTCGTTGAGTCCCGAGAGCTTCGGCGCGTTGAGCTGCTGGTTGCCCTCGCCGCGCTGACCGTGACATGCCGAGCAGACCGCGTAGTTCGCGGCCCCGGCCGTCGCGTTGCCGACCGGCCGCGCCTGCGTGTCGGCGAACGTCGGCTGCGACGCGAGCCACTTGTCGTAGTCGGCCTGGTTGTCGACGACCATGCGACCCCGCATCGCGAAGTGGCCGACGCCACAGAGCTCCTCGCAGAGCATCTCGTACGTGCCGACCTTCGTCGGCGTGAACCACTGGTACGTCACGAGGCCCGGCACGAGGTCCATCTTCACGCGGAACTGCGGCACGGCGAAGTCATGCAGCACGTCGGTCGAGCGCAGCAGCACCTGCACGGGCTGATTCAGGAGCAAGTGAAACGTCGGATCCGCGACGATGATGTCGTCCTTGCCCGTCGGATCGTCGGGATCGACGCCGAGCGGATTGTCGACGGTCATGAAGCGGACTTCACTGTGGCCGAGCTTGTTGTCTTTACCCGGCAGGCGATAGCTCCAGTGCCATTGCTTGCCGACGGCTTCGAAGTCTTTCGCCTCGCCCGGAACCGTGACGAACTTGGCCCAGACGAATAGGCCGGGCGTCAGCATTGCCGCGACGCCGATTGCCGTGAAAACGGTCAGCGCGATCTCGAGCTTCTTGCTCTCCGGCTCGTAGTGGGCTTGGCCCGGCTTGTCCTTGCGCGCGCGGAAACGCCAGACGCAGTACGCGGTGAACAGGTTCACGGCGACGAACACGATGCCGCAAACCCAGAACGTGACGTCGACGGTGAAGTCGATCGTGCTCCAGTTCGAAGCGATCGGAGTGAAGTACCAGGGGCTCGCGACGTGAAAGATCAGCGAGCCGACAACAAGCAAGACTATGACGACAGCTAAGGCCACCATGACCGCATCTACCCCCGAAGATTTGGTAAGAGACCGTTGGCGCTAGACGTCCGTGTCAAAGAGCAAGCAAAGCGGTGCGACAGATCTCCCTACGCCAGGTCTCTAATTAGATCTCGTTCTAGCTCGTTCGATTTTATTCGACGACGAACTTCCCGTTCATCAATACGAAATGCCCTGGGAACGAGCAGAAGAAAGTGTAATCGCCGCCCGCCATGAGCTTCGACATGTCGATTTTTACGGAGGCCTGCTGGCCGCCGCCGATGACACCCGTCGACGCGATCACTCTCGCATCGCCCGCCGGCAGGTAGTTCGGCGGTCCGGCGCCTTGGCCTGCCTGTGCGAGCGCTTGGTAGTCCGACGTCTTGGACAGCGCCCAGTTATGACCCATCACGTTCGCCGCCAGCATGCCGACGTGCTTGAGCGTCAACGTGAATTCCTTACAGCTCTTCGCGACCTTGATTTCCTTCTTGTTGAATTGGATCTGGTCGTTCCCTTCGATGGTCTGCGAACACTCTTGACTCCACGCACGGCCGGTGAGCAGCAGGCTGACCAGTGCGACGACAAAGAAACTTCGTCCCATGTTGCTTTTGACTCCTGAGCGAGGCGTGCTAAGAACGATCGGGATGGTAGCAGAAGGTCGCGGTTTGCGGCATCGCCGCGACGGCCATAGAAAGTCGAGCTGTGGCGGAAGAGGCGACCGAATCTTCGACGCGAGTCCGCTAGATCTTGATGCTCGCCGTTTGTACAGACGCGTAGTGTGGGAGTGGCTCCGCAAATGCGAGTAAGGGAATCCCCGCGAGCGCTCTGAAAGGTTGGCGGCTCCGCTCCGGCGTCGCGCGCTGGTGAGGAACGAAGTGACCCGAATTTGGGAGGCATAGACTTAGATGTGTTCCCACTATCGCCTCGAGAACGGTTCTTATGAAGAAGTCAAGCGCCACTTTCCTCTAAATTCCTCCGCGAGAGGTTGATCTAATCGAATGCCCGACTAGATTGCATCAGTACAGCCGATGTGTCGTCGAAATTCTATTGGAGTGGTATGGAAATACAGAAGTATGGCGAATTGACATGAAAAGTGGGTGGAAAGTAATTGATTACGTTGATTCAGCGGGTTAGCCAAGCGAACGTCGTGGTCGCGGGCGAAGTGATCGCCGAGATCGGCCGCGGCCTACTCGTGCTCGTCGGCGTCGCGCGTGGCGACACCGAGCGCGAGGCCGAAAGGCTCGCCGAGCGAGTGCTTCGCTATCGCGTCTTCGCGGACGACGACGGTCGAATGAACTTGTCGGTTCGCGAGATCAAGGGCTCGGTGCTGCTCGTGCCCCAGTTCACGCTCGCTGCCGACACGAGCGGGGGCTTGAGGCCCAGCTTCTCGACCGCCGCGCCGCCGGGGCTCGGCGCTTCACTGTTCGCGCATTTGGTCGCCCAAGTTCGTGCCAGCGGCGTACCGTCGGCGTGCGGACGATTCGGCGCAGACATGCAGGTAACGTTGACGAATGACGGCCCCGTCACATTCTGGCTAGAAGCAAAGCCGCACGAAGCTTAGGCCCGAGGCGAATGGCGTATCATAAACGGCTCTAAAAAACGGCCGTTCTGATGGAGCGCGGGCATGGGCCTCGGCGGAGTCAGCCTCTTAAAACTCATCATCGTGGTGCTGATCTTCGTGCTGATCTTCGGCACGAAGCGCATCAAGGCGCTCGTCGGCGGTCTCGGCGGAGCGGCGAAGAGCTTCCGCGAGGCGTCCGGCGGACGTACCGGCTCCGCGTCAAGCCAAGCTCGATAACGCCGAGCCGGATGCCGAGTTTCCCGAGCAGAAACGGGGCGGCCGCGCCTAGGCGCGGAACGGGCTACATGTTCGAATTTGGCTTCGGTGAGCTCGTCCTCGTCTTCATGATCGGGCTGCTCGTGCTCGGTCCGCAGCGCTTGCCGAAGGTCGCCGCGGAAATCGGCAAATGGGTCGGGCGCGCGCGGCGCACCGCGACTCAGCTGCGCCGGCAGCTCGAGCGCGAGATCGAGCTCGCGGATCTCGAGGAGCAACAAAAGGCTGCGCCGCCCTTGAACCCGCCTCTGACCCAAGCCGCGCCGCCCGCGGCGGATGCGGAGCCGAGCCCCGCGCCCGGCGTTGATACCGCCGCGAGCGAGCCGAGCCCGGCAGCGCCCGCGACGCCGCGTGAAGTTTCCGACGCGATCTCCGCGCATTCGACTTCGCCCGAGCCTGCCGCTAGCCCGGCGCCGCAGCCGCAAGAGTCGACCGACAAGCCGCCGGCCTCGTAATGAGCTCGTCGTCCGACAACCACGAGCCCGAGGAAGAACAGCTCGCGGAAGGCACGCTCATGTCGCACCTCCTCGAGCTGCGCTCGCGGCTCATGAAGGCGGTGTTCGCGATCGTCATCGTGCTGATCGGGCTCACGCCGTTCAGCCAGCGCGTGTTCGAGTACGTCTCCGAGCCGCTGCGCCGCGTCGTCCCGGGCGGCAAGCTGATCGTCACGAAGGTCGCGTCGCCGTTCCTCACGCCGTTCAAGACGACGTTCTTCGTCGCGCTGTTCATCGCGATGCCGTACCTGCTGTTCCAGGTGTGGCAGTTCGTCGCGCCGGGTCTCTATCGGCGCGAGAAGCGCTTCGCGATGCCGCTGCTGATCTCGAGCATCTTGCTGTTCTACATCGGCATTGCGTTCGCGTACTTCGTCGTCTTCCAGGTCATGTTCACGTTCTTCGCGCGGGTCACGCCGGAGGGTGTCGCGATGACGCCCGACATCGACGCGTATCTCGACTTCGTGCTCGAGATGTTCCTCGCGTTCGGGCTCGTGTTCGAGGTGCCGATCGCGACGCTGATGCTCGTCTGGAGCGGGCTCGTGTCGCTGCAAGCGCTCACGAAGGCGCGGCCGTACATGCTGCTCGTCGCGTTCGTCGTCGGTCTGCTGCTCGCGCCCGACGTTTTCTCGCAGACGCTGCTTGCGGTGCCGATGTACCTGCTGTACGAAAGCGGGTTGCTGCTCGCGCGATTCATGCTGCCCGAGAAGACCCGTGTCATCGAAAAACAAGCCGGAACCTGACGCCGCCGATCGCTTTGCAGCCCGGCGGTCGCCTGTCGATGAGCGAAGCGGCCGCCCCCGACCGTCGACCAACCCCAGCTCTTCGGCCATCCGCGCGGCCTCGCAACGCTGTTTCTGACCGAGGTCGGCGAGCGCTTCACGTACTACGGGATGCGCGCGGTCCTGATCCTGTTCATGGTCGACGCCATCTCGAAGGGAGGCCTCGGGCTCGACGACCGCACGGCCAACGCGGTCTATGGGCTCTACGGCGGGGCCACATACCTGTTGTCGCTATTCGGCGGATGGATCGCGGATCGATTGATCGGCCAGCAGCGCGCGGTGTTCGCGGGCGGGGTGCTGATCGTGCTCGGCAATTCGCTGCTCGCCGTGGGCCGGCCCACCGTGTTCTTTGTCGGCCTCATAGTGATCGTGCTTGGCGTCGGGTTACTGAAGCCGAACGTGAGCGCGATCGTGGCCCAGCTATACCCGGAAGGCGGCGCGCGACGCGACGCGGGCTTCTCCATCTTCTACATGGGTATCAATCTCGGCGCGTCGGTCGGCTCGTGGCTCGTGCCGTCTGTCGCCGCCGCGTACGGTTGGGCGACCGGGTTCGCGTTACCTGCAGGCGGCATGGCGCTTGGGCTCGTGTGGTTCGCTGGACCCGTCACTATCTCGGCGCGGCCGGAGCGACCGCGCCGGGGCAGCGGGCGAGCTGGTGGCCCGTTGCGTTGTTTCTGGCGATCGTCGTGCTGGTCGTCGTGCTCGCGCTCGCAGACGTTCTCACACTCGATCCGGTCGCCATCTCAGTCGGCGCTAACTGGGCCATGATCGCGCTGCTTGCGGGTTACTTCTTGTATCTGCTGCTGTTCGCGGGCCTCGATCGCACCGAGCGAAGCCGGGTGTGGGCGATGGTCGCGCTTGCCGCCGCGTGCGTGATGTTCTGGGCGGGCTACGAGCAAGCCGGCGCGTCGTTCAATCTGTTCGCCGAACGCTACACGAATCTCGACGTGCTCGGATGGTCGATTCCGGCGGGCACGCTGCAGGCCGTAAACCCTGTTTTCATCATTGCGTTCGCGCCAGTGTTCGCGGCGCTTTGGGTGAATCTCGGCCGGCGCATGCTCGAGCCCTCGGCACCGGCCAAGTTCGGGCTTGGTTTGCTGTTCCTGGGCGCGGGGTTCCTCGTCATGTATGCGGCGGCGCAGTACGTCGTCCAAGGCGAGAAGGTATTGCCGACCTGGCTCGTGCTGACCTATCTCTTGCATACGTTCGGAGAGCTCTGTCTCAGCCCCGTCGGCCTGAGCTCGATGAGCAAGCTCGCACCGCCGCGCTTCGTCGGCCAGATTCTCGGTGTTTGGTTCCTGGCGACCGCAATCGGGGTCAATCTCGCGGGTCAGTTCTCCGGCGAGATCGATCCGAACAACGTCGCTACCTTGCCGAGCCAGTTCCTCTATCTCTTGTGGTGGGGCGTGATCGGCGGCGCCGTCATGCTGGCGCTGACGCCGTTCATCAAGCGGCTCATGGCGGGTGTGCAATGAGCGCCATCGCACCGCCTCCGCAGCTCACACCGCGCGCGATCGTGCTCTCGATCGTGCTCGCGGTGGTTCTCGCGGCGGCGAACACGTACCTCGGTTTGTTCGCCGGCCAGACCATCTCGTCGTCCATTCCCGCGGCCGTGGTCTCGATGGCCGTGCTGAGGCTTCTCGGCGGCGGACACATCCTCGAGAACAACATCGTGCAAACGGGCGCGTCTGCGGCGGCGTCGATCTCCGCGGGAGTGATCTTCACGATCCCGGCCCTCGTGATCCTCGGCTACTGGACTGACTTCCGCTATTCGTGGGTGCTCGCGATCGCGGGGCTCGGCGGCATCCTCGGAGTGCTGTTCTCGGTGCCGTTGCGCCGCTCTCTGATCATCGAGCAGAACCTCGCCGTTCCCCGAAGGGCGATGTGCCGCCGAGGTGCTCAAGACGGGCGAGAATCCGGCCCACGGCGTGAAGCTGCTCGCGAGCTCAGCCGTCCTCGGCGGGCTCATGAAGCTGCTCGCGGGTAGCGGTGCGAGATTGGTTCCGGACACGGCCGCCGCTTCGGGCTTTCTCGGCAAGGGCATCGCCTACGTCGCGACCAACCTCTCGCCGGCGCTGCTCGGCGTCGGCTACATCGTCGGGCTCAACGTCGGCATCGTCGTGGTGGCCGGCGGCATCCTGTCGTGGAACGTTGCGATACCCGTGTATTCGACGTTCCTGCTCGACGGCAACGCGGAGCTCGCCGCCCGGATCGCGGGCGCGAGCGCGGACGCGGCCGCCAGCGCGATCTGGTCGACGCAGATTCGCTACCTCGGCGTCGGCGCGATGCTGATCGGCGGCTTGTGGACGCTCGTCTCGCTGCGCAAGTCGATACTGTCGGGGATCCGCAGCGGTCTCGCCGCGACGCGCGCCGGCGCGGCGCGCGTCGTCGCGCACACCGAGCAGGACTTGCCGATGAAGCCGGTGCTGATCGCCGTCGTGATCTTCGCGTTGCCGCTGCTCGTGCTCTACCAGGCGATCGTCGCGGACTTCACGGTCAGCGTGCCGATGACCGTCATCATGATCGTCGCGGGCTTCTTGTTCTGCTCCGTGTCGGCGTACATGGCGGGCCTGATCGGCTCGTCGAACAACCCGGTGTCCGGCATCACGATCGCCACGATCATTTTCGCGTCGCTCGTGCTGATCGCGCTCATGGGCCGCGGCGCGCCGCTCGGCCCGATCGCGGCGATCATGATCGGCGCCGTCGTCTGCTGCGCGGCCGCGGTCGCGGGCGACAATCTCCAGGATCTCAAGGCCGGACGGATCGTCGGCGCGACGCCGTGGCGGCAACAGGTGATGCTCGCGATCGGCGCCGTCTCGTGCGCGTTCGTGATGGCGCCGGTGCTCAACCTGCTCGAGAAGGCTTACGGGATCGGCGTGCCGTACGGCGGCGCATCCGAACCCGCTGCTCGCCCCGCAGGCGACTCTCATGGCATCGGTTTCGAAGGGCATGTTCGGCGGCGCGCTGCCGTGGGGCATGGTCTGGACCGGCGTGGGGATCGGGGCCGCGATCATCATTCTCGACGAGACCCTCAAGGCGCGCGGCGCGCGCTTTCGCACGCCCGTGCTCGCCGCGTCGTTCGGCATTTACCTGCCGCTCGAGTTCACCGTGCCGATTTTCCTCGGCGGCCTCATCGCGTATTTCGTCGAGCGAAAGGGTGACGTCGGCCGCGACCCCGACGCGCTCGAGCGCCTGCACCGTCGCGGCGTGCTGTTCGCGGCGGGCCTGATCACCGGCGAGGCGCTGATGGGCATCGTGATCGCGATCCCGATCGTAGCGTCAGGGCGCGCAGACGTGCTCGCGCTCCCGGAGCGCATGCAGCCCGGTACGTCCGGGCAATGGCTCGGCCTCGCGATGCTCGCCGGGATCGCCGCGCTGCTGTATCGGGCCGCACGCTCGCGCGGACCGGTGCAAGACGACCCATGAAGCGGCTCGAGAGCAAGCTGCCGGCCGTCGGTACGACGATCTTCACCGTGATGACGCAGCTCGCGAACGAGCACGGCGCCGTGAATCTCTCGCAAGGCTTTCCGAACTTCGAGCCGCCGACCGGGCTCATCGAGCGCGTCGAGCACTATCTCGGCACGCGCTGTCACCAGTACGCGCCGATGCCGGGGTCCGTCACCGCTGCGCGCCGCGATCGCCGCGAAGCTCGAAGAGCTCTACGGCGTGACGGCGAATCCGGACACCGAGATCACGGTCACGAGCGGCGCGACCGAGGCGATCTTCTGCGCGATCCAGGCCGTCGTGCGCCGCGACGACGAGGTGATCGTGCTCGATCCGTGCTACGACTCGTACGAGCCGTCGGTCACGCTCGCGGGCGGGCGCGCTCATCCACGTCTCGTTGCCGCCGCCGACGTTCGCGATCGACTGGGAGCGCCTTGCGGCCGCGTTCTCGAAGCGCACGCGGCTCGTGATCGTGAACACGCCGCACAATCCGGCCGGCACGGTGATCTCGCGCGCCGACCTCGATCGCCTCGCCGAGCTGATGCGCCCGTACGATTGCTATCTCTTGAGCGACGAGGTCTACGAGCACGTCGTGTTCGACGGCCGCCGGCACGCGACCGCGCTCGCGCAGCCCGAGCTCCGCCCGCGCTGCTTCGCGGTGTTCTCGTTCGGCAAGACGTATCACGCGACGGGCTGGAAGCTCGGCTATTGCGTCGCGCCGCCCGAGCTCACGGCCGAGCTGCGGCGCGTGCATCAGTACGTGCAGTTCGCGTCGACGTCGCCGCTGCAGCTCGCGCTCGCGGACTACATGCGCGAGCACCCCGAGCACCATCTCGGGCTGCCCGCGTTCTACGAGGAGCGGCGCGACTACTTCAACCGCTTGCTGGCCGACACGAAGCTTACGCTGCGCGCCGGCCGCGGGCACGTATTTCCAGCTCGCGGACTACAGCGAGATCTCCGACCTGGCCGACGTCGATTTCGCTCGCTGGCTCACGATCGAGCACGGCGTCGCGACGATTCCGATCTCGGTGTTCTATCGCGAGCCACCGGCTGCGAAGCTCGTGCGCTTCTGCTTTGCCAAGGAGAACGCGACGCTCGACGAGGCGGCGCGGCGGCTGCGCGCTCTGTGACGCGCGGGCAAGCGGGCTGACGAGCGAGAGCGAAGCGCGAGCGCGCTATTTGCCGGAGTGCTCCGAAGCCGCGAGCTCGCCGATCAGCGCGAACAGCTGCTCGGTTCCGCCCGCCATGTCGACATCCGTCGAGTACTTGCCGTTGACGATGATCGTCGGGACGCTCGCGACGCGGTAGCGGCGGTCGAGCTCGTCGGCGCGCTGCAGCTTCGTGCGCACGCCGGCCGAGTTATACGCGTTCTCGAACGTCGGGGCGTCGACGCCGAACGTGCCGAAGAACGCGCGCAGCTTGTCCTCGGTATCGAGCAAGTCGCGCTTTTCGTGGATCTCGCGGAAGATCGCGTCGTGCATCGCGCCGATCTTGCCGAGCGCTTCCGCCGTGTAGAACGCGCGCGCGTGCGTTTTCGCGACGTCGCTCCAAACGACCGGCACGCGCACGAAGCTCACGTACTCGGGCTTGCTCGCGACCCAGCTCTTCACGGCCGGGTCGAGCGCGTAGCAGTGCGGGCAGCCGTACCAGAAGATCTCGGCGACCTCGACCTTGTCGGGCGACGAGCTCGTCGGCTGCGTCGGCGACAAGCGGTTGTAGTGCTTACCGAGCTGGAAGCGCGCCGAGGTCGGCGGCCGCGATGACCTCGTTGGAGGCGGCCGGCGCCGGGGCCGGAGCCGCGGCCGGTTCGGCGGACGGCGGCTCGACTTCGTCGGGAACCGTGTTGCCGGCCGCGATGTCCTCGGGCGCGGGCGGCTCGGACTTCGCCGCGGGTGGATTGCCGCCGCCGCAGCTCGCGAGCGCGAGCGCCGTCAAGATCAAGAAGCTGCGCAGGCCCATCGCGTGGTCCTCGCCGCGATCGAGCCTAGTCGAGCCCTTGGACGTAGCTCGCGAGCGCGCGGATCTCGTCGTCCTTCAGCAGTGACGCGACGTTGCGCATCATCTGGTTCGCGCCGTCGGAGGCGCGCTCGCCCGATTTGTATTCTTGCAGCGTCTTCGTGACGTACGCCGCGTGCTGCCAGCCGATGCGCGGGAAAGGCCGCGAACGGGTTGCCGTGCCCGGTGGGGCCGTGACACGCGATGCACGCAGGTATGCCGCGGCTCGGAACCCCGCCGCGATAGATCTGCTGGCCGAGGTTAACGAGCGCGGGGTCCGCGCCCTTCGGCGTCGGCTTCTGCGCCGAGAAGTAGGCCGCGACATCGAGCGCGTCCTCGTCGGAAAGCATCTGCGCGAACGGCAGCATCGTGACGTTCTTGCGGTCGCCGCTCTTGAACGCTTTGAGCTGTTTCGCGATGTACTCGGGATGCTGGCCGGCGAGGCTCGGCCAGTCGGGCGTCACGCTGTTGCCGTCGACGCCATGGCACGCGGCACACGTGGCCGACTTCGCGCGGCCCGCGTCGACCGAGCCTTGCGCAGCCGGTTTCGCAGCGGCTTGCGCTTCACGCGCGGGCGCCGCGTCTTGGGCGCACGCGATCGAACCGTACGCGGCCCCGAAAGCCGTCGTCACGAGTGCGGTAGCGAACACTCGAAAGGCAGATCTCGCGTCTCGTCGGATGCCCGTTCACGCTGGACGATTCCTATTGATTTCAGCTCGAAAACCGGCGGCCGATTGTACACTAAGACCCGGCTCCGAACGCGAGTCGAGCTCCCGACGTGTCCACACCGATCTTCATCAAGAGTGCCGCGGCGCCCGCGGATTTTCCGTCGGATGACGGGTGCGAGGTCGCGTTCGTCGGCCGCTCGAACTCCGGCAAGTCCACCGCTCTGAATTTGCTCGCCGGCGTGCGCAAGCTCGCACGCGTGAGCAAGACGCCGGGACGCACGCAGCTCGTGAACTTCTTTGCGATCGGCGATCAGCGGCGCCTCGTCGACTTGCCGGGCTACGGATTTGCGCGCGTGCCGCCCGGAACGAAGGAGCGCTGGCGAGTGCTGATCGAGGCGTATCTCACGATGCGTCGCTCGCTCGTCGGGGTGATCGTGACGATCGACATTCGGCGTGGGATCACGGACCTCGACGACGCGCTGTTGCACTGGCTCGAGCCGCTCGGCTTACGCGTGGGCCTGCTGCTCACGAAGGCCGACAAGCTCGCACATGGTGCGGGAGTCGCGCGTGAACGAGAGATCGCCGAGCGTGTCGGACGCGGCGTCGAGCTCACTCGCTTCTCGGCTTTGAACCGCACGGGAGTCGACATAGGGCGCGGTTGGATCGATGGTTGGATGCAACGCGATGCGACGAACGCCGAGCCATAGGCGACCGGTTCGCGTGCTCCAGAAATAAAACACCCCGGGTGCGGGATTCAGGGGACACACCCGGGGTGGGAATCCCGGCGGGGTGGGCCGGGATGAGAGACCCGCTTAGGGAGGATAGCGGGAACACTCTTCCTGAGTGTCGAGACATTAGTCCGCGCGGCGTTGCGGATAAGTTCCCTAGTGTGCTTCGTCCCAATTCGCGCCGACGCCGCTGTCGACACGCAACGGCACCGCGAGCTCCGCGGCGGACTCCATAATTCTTATGATTCCCGCGCGTATCTCGTCGATGCTCGCGAGCGGCGCTTCGACGACGAGCTCGTCGTGCACTTGGAGCAACAAGCGAGCGCCGCTCCCCTCGCGTGTGAGCCACGCGTCGAGCGCGAGCATTGCGCGCTTGATGATGTCTGCCGCGGTGCCCTGCATCGGCGCGTTGATCGCGCTGCGCTCCGCGTACTGTCGTAGCGCTGCGTTGCGCGCATTGATGTCCGGCAAATACAGACGGCGGCCGAACACCGTGCTCACGTAGCCGAGCTCGCGCGCGCTCTGTCGCGTCGCGTCCATGTAGCGCTTCACGCCTGGGTAGCGCTCGAAGTAGAGGTCGACATAGGTCTGCGCTTGGCCGCGCTCGATCCCGAGCTGCTTCGCGAGCCCGAACGCCGACATGCCGTAGATCAGGCCGAAGTTGATCGCCTTCGCCGAGCGACGCTGATCGGTCGAGACAGATTCGAGCGGCATCGCGAAGACCTCGGCGGCCGTCGCGCGATGGATGTCCGTCTCGGTCGCGAAAGCCGCGAGCAAGCCCGTGTCGCCCGACAAGTGGGCCATGATCCGCAGCTCGATCTGCGAATAGTCGGCCGCGATGAGCTTCGTGCCGGGAGCCGCGACGAACGCTTGCCGAATTCGCCGCCCTTCGGGCGTGCGGATCGGAATGTTCTGCAGATTCGGATCCGAAGACGACAAGCGGCCGGTCGCGGCAACGGCTTGCCGATACGACGTGTGGATGCGGCCGGTGCGGCTGTCGATCTCGGCCGGCAACTTGTCGGTGTAGGTCGACTTCAGTTTCGTGAGCGCGCGATACTCGAGCACGAGCCGCGGCAGGTCGAAGGACTCCGCAAGCTGCTCGAGCACGCTCTCGGCCGTCGACGGCTGGCCTTTCGGAGTCTTGCCGAGCACCGGCAGATGCAAACGGTCGTACAGGATCTCTTGCAGCTGTTTCGGCGAGCCGAGGTTGAACGGACCTGCCCGCCGCGTCGTAAGCGGCGCGCTCGGTCGAGGCGATGCTCGTCGCGAGCTCTTGGCTCTGCTGACGCAGCCGCTGTGCGTCGACCATCACGCCCGCGCGCTCCATGCGCTCGAGCACGAGCAGCAGCGGCAATCTCGATGTCGGTGTAGACGCGCGCGAGGTCGGGCAGCGCGCCGAGCCGCTCCGCGAGCTCGCGGTGAAGACGCAGCACGAGGTCGGCTTTCGCGCCGGCGAACGTCGTCGCCGTCGCGATGTCGATCTGATCGAACGCGAGCTGCTTCGCGCCCTTGCCCGCGATGTCCTCGTACTTCGGCGCCGCCAGTGCGACGTAGTGCGCCGCGCACGCGCCGAGCTCGTGATTGGTCGCGGTCGAGTTCAGAACGTACGACTCGAGCATCGTGTCGTGCGCGATGCCGCCGAGAGTGACGCCGTGGTTCGCGAGCACGTGCGCGGCGTATTTCAGATCGTGCCCGACTTTCGGCGCGCCGCCCGAGAGCCAAGCCCGCAATCGTGCGAGCGTCGCATCGCGGCCGAGCTGCTCCGGCGCGCCCGGATAACGGTGCGCGAGTGGCACGTACGCCGCTTCGCCCGACGCGACGCCGAGCGCGAGGCCGCAGAGCTCGGCGCGCACGTAGCCGTCGCCCGTGGTCTCGACGACGAGCGACGCGAGCGGCGCGGACTCGAGCTTCGCGATCCAATGATCGAGCTCGACGACGGTGGTCACGGTCACGTAGTGGCCCGAGACCGCCTCGCCGGTCGGGGCGGCCGCAGCCGGCTCCGCCGTCGCGGGGCGGGCGCTCTGCGGCGCCGGCGCGCTGCCGTCGCCTCTGACGCGACGCAGTAAGCGCCCGAACTCGAGGCGCTCGAAGACGCTCGTGAGCCGCGCAACGTCGGGCGCGCGCAGATGCAGCTCATCGAGCGTGAGAGGCAGCTCGACGTCGCAACGTATCGTCGCGAGCTCCTTCGACAGATCGAGCGTGTCGAGCGCGCCCCGCAACCGATCGCCGATCTTGCCCGTCACCTGCGCGGCGTTGGCCTTGAGCGTCGCGACGTCGGGATACTGCTGGAGCCACTTCGCCGCGGTCTTCGGACCCACGCCCTCGATGCCCGGGATGTTGTCGATCGGATCGCCGATCAGCGCGAGGTAGTCCGCGATCTGCTCCGGCGTCACACCGAACTTCGCGACGACGCCCGCACGATCGAGCTTCGTGTTGTCCATCGTGTTCACGAGCGTCACGTGCTCGTCGACGAGCTGCGCGAGGTCCTTGTCGCCGGTCGAGATCACGGTGTTGCGGCCCGCGCGCGACGCGGCGCGCGCGAGCGTGCCGATCACGTCGTCGGCCTCGACGCCCTCGATGCGGAGCAGCGGTAGGCCCATCGCCTCGATCGACTCGAGCAGCGGCGGCACCTGGGCGCGCAGCTCGTCCGGCATCGGCGGGCGGTGCGCCTTGTACTCGGCGTAGAGGTCGCTGCGGAACGTCTTGCCCGGCGCGTCGAACACGATCGCCATCTCGCTCGGCGCATAGTCGTCGAGCAGCTTGTAGAGCATGTTCACGACGCCGAGCACGGCATTCGTCGGTTGGCCCGCCGCGGTCGAGAGCGGCGGTATCGCGTGGAACGCGCGATAGAGATAAGAGGAGCCGTCGACGAGAACGAGCGGTTTGGCGCTCATTTCTTTTTAATCATCTCTTGGGGCTCATCTTTGGGGCCCGTCGTCCTCCGGGCGCGGCGTCGCGCCCGGCGCGCCGCCGGGCGGCGGTTCCGTTGGCGCGCCGGCTCCGGGCGCTCCCGTCGGCGGCGGGGACTCCGGAGCGGTAGCGGCGCCCTTGTCGAGGCGCTGGATCGGGCGCTGGGATTCCGAAAGCGTCAGCGGCCCGCGCTGGCCGCAGCCCGCGAGCAACGCGAACGCCGCAAGCGCGGCCGCGACGCCGAACAAGGTGCGCACACGGCGGCTCATTTCTTTTTCGCCGCTGAGAGCTCGGCCGCGACGCGCCGATACGCTTCGCGGAACGGCACGCCTTCCTTGACGACGAGCTCGTTCGCCCGCGCGGCGGCGTCAGAGCTCGGCTCCGAGAACGATCCGGTCGGCGCGGAAGCGTACGCCAGGCAGCGCGTGCGCCATGATCGCGAGCACGGCGCTCGCGAGGTCGATGCTGCGGAACAGCGGGCTCTTGAGCCGCTGCAGGTCACGGTGATAGCCCGACGTGAGCTTCGCGGTCAGCGCGAGCGTCTCCTGCAGCGCGCCGAGCGCCGTCGCTTGGGATCCGCGCACGAGCTCGAACACGTCGGGGTTGCGCTTCTGCGGCATGATCGAGGAGCCGGTCGTCATCTCGTCCGGCAGCGACACGTATGCGAACTCGCTCGTATAGAAGAGGAGCAGGTCCGACGCGAGCCGGCCGAGGTCCCCGAGCGTAAGCGCGATCTCGAAGATCAGCGATGCCTCGGCCTTGCCGCGCGACAGCTGCACCGCGGTCACGGGCTCGTGCGTTCGCGCGAAGCCGAGCGCTGCGGTCGTCGCGCTCGCGGTCGACGGGCAGATTCGGCACGCCGTAACCGGCGGCCGAGCCGAGCGGATTTTGATCCGCCCGCGCGCGCACGCGCTCGAGGCCTGCGCGGTCGTCGGCGAGCTCGGCCGCGAAGCCGCGCGCCCAGAGCGCGACGGTGCTCGGCATCGCGGGCTGCATGTGCGTGTAGCCGGGCAGCGCGATCGAGCCCTGCTCGGCCGCGAGCCGCTCGAGCGCCGCGACGACGTCGTGCGTGCCGGCCGCGAGCTCGGCGATCGCGTCGAGCAGATAGAGCCGCAGCGCGACGAGCACCTGGTCGTTTCGCGAGCGGCCGAGATGCACGCGGCCTCCGGTCGCACCGATCCGCTCGATCAGCCGGCGCTCGAGCGCGCCGTGCGCGTCCTCGTCGGCGAGCTCGATCGACCACTCGCCGGCCGCGTGCGCGGCGCCGAGCGCTTCGAGCCCGGCGCAGATCGCGTTGCAATCGTCGGCCGCGAGCAGGCCCTGCGCCGCGAGCATCCGCGCGTGCGCGATCGACGCGCGCACGTCGTACGCGACGAGGCGCTCGTCGAGCACGTGGTCCTCGCCCGCCGTGAAGCGGAGGATCCGCTCGTCGAGCGGCAGGCCCTTGTCCCAGAGTCGCGGCATCGCGCTAGCTCGTCTTTTCCTCGGGCCGCAGGTCGCTTCGGTGTCGTTGACGACGAGCGTGCCCGTGCCCTCGTTCGTGAACACCTCGAGCAAGCAGGCTGTCCGGCTGCGAGAACGAGATCACGTGAACTCGCGGCACGCCGCCCGCGAGCGCGCGCTCGATCGCGGCGACCTTCGGCAGCATGCCGCCCGAGATCTTGCCCTCGTCGCGCAGGCGCCTTAGGCCCTGACGGTCGATGTACGAGATCAGCGAGCGCGGGTCCTCGATCGACTCGAGGATGCCCGGCGCGCCGGTCGCGAGGATGAACTTCTCGGCCTTGAGCTCGGTCGCGATCGCGGCCGCGACCGTGTCCGCGTTGATGTTGAGCAGCACGCCGCGATCGTCCGAAGACAGCGGGCTCACGATCGGCACGAGGTCGTTCTCGAGCTGCTTCACGATGATGCTCGCGTCGATGCCCGTGAATGTCGCCGACGAACCCGTAGTCGACGGTCTCGCCGGACGACTGCTTGCACGGGTGGCCGCTTGCGTCGCCTTGATCAGCCCGCCGTCGACGCCGCTCACGCCGATCGCGGGCACGCCCAAGGCGCGGCACACCGCGACGATGCGTGTGTTGATCTCGCCGTTCAGCACCATCGTCGAGACCTCGAGCGTCTGCGCGTCGGTCACGCGCCGGCCCTCGACCATCCTGCGTCTCGAGCCCGAGCCGCTTCGAGAGCGCGGTCGATTGCGGGCCGCCGCCGTGCACGAGCACGACGCGGATGCCGACCTGATGCAGGATGCCGATCTGCTCCATCAGCGCGCGCGTCGTCTCGTCCGAGACGAACGCGTCGCCGCCGGCTTTCAGCACGAACACCTTGCGCTTGTATACGCGCAGATAAGGCACCGCGTGGCGCAGCGCCGTGACGACGATTGCACGCTCGTTGGTCGTGAGTCGGGTCATCGCGGTCATCCTTCTAGCCCTTCATCATTCGATAGACGATGGCCATCTGCGCGACCATCCGGTTGCGCGCCTCCTGAATCACGACGCTGCGCGGGCCGTCGAGAATCCGGTCCGCGACGACCACGCCGCGGCGCACCGGCAGGCAATGCATGAATCGGCAGTCCGGGCGCGCGTTCGCGAACCACGGCTCGTCGACGCACCAGGTGCCGACGAGCTCCTCGCGCAGCGCCTGGTCGCCGAGCTTGTCGCCGTAGAAACGCGTCGAGGAATACGACTTCGCGTAGATCGACGTGCGCGCCGCGCATCGCCTCGCGGCGGTCGGTCGTCTCCGTCACGCTGCCGCCGGACCCTTCCGCGGCCCGGCGCGCCCGGTCGAGAATCGCGGGCGGCAGCTCGAAGCCCGGCGGCCGCAGGTGCACGACGTTCATGCCGCGCATCGCGGCCATGTGCAGCGTCGCGGAAGGCACCGCGAGAGGCAGCGCCTTCGGGTGATACGCCCACGTGAGCACGAACTTGCCGCCGTTCGCGGGGATGCCGAGCTCGTCCATCGTCTTCCAGTCCGCGAGGCTCTGGCACGGGTGGTCGATCGCGGACTCCATGTTGATCCACGGCTTGTCGATCAAATCCGTCAGCGCCTTGAAGTCGGTGTCCGCGATGTCGCGCGCGAGGTCGTGCCGGCCGGCGAACGCGCGCACGCCCATCGCGTCGCCGTACGACGCGATCACCGGGATCGCTTCGCGCACGTGCTCGGCCGCCTCGCCGTCCATCACGACGCCCTGGCGCGACTCGAGCCCGTGGATCGACATCTCGGGCGAGATCACGAACGCGCCGCCGCCGAGCCGGATCATCGCGGCCTGAAATGAAGATAGCGTCCGCAGCGAAGGGCTCAGGAACAGGAGCGACAGCACCTTGCCTGCGAGCGCGCGCGGCTCGGGGTTCTCGGTCGAGCCGGGCCGCGAGCGCGATCAGGTCTTGGATCTCCTCGCGCGAGAAGTCGGCGAGGTCGTTAAAGCGTCGCATCGTTCAGGTCCTCCAGGACGGCGGCCAGGCGCTGCACGTGCTCGGCGTTCAGGATCAACGGCGGCAGCAGTCGCAGCACGTGCGGGTCCGCGCTCGTGCCGGTCAAGATGTCGCGCGCGAGCAGCGCGTCGCGGACCGCGGCGGCCTTCGGCTTGGTCTTCAAACCGAGCAGGAAGCCTCGGCCCTGGACGCCGACGACGGGCCCGACGATGCAGGTCGCGCGGATCGCGGCGCTCACCTCGCGCACGTTCGCGAGTAGTTTCTCGTCGCGGATCACCTCGAGCACGGTCTTGATCGCGGCGCACGCGACCGGGCCGCCGCCGAACGTCGTGCCGAGCGCGCCGGGTTTGAGATCGCGCGCGATCTCGTGCGGCAGCAGCAGCGCGCCGCACGGGAAGCCGCCGCCGAGACCCTTCGCCGTCGTCAGGAGATCGGGCCGCACGCGGTGCAGCTGCGCACCGAACGGCTCACCGAGCCGCCCGATCCCGGTCTGCACCTCGTCGAGGATCAGAAGCGCGCGCGACCGGTCGCACGCGTCGCGCGCCGCGCGCAGGAACTCTGTCGTGAAGTCGAACGCGCCCGCGAGTCCCTGCACGGGCTCGACGATCACGGCCGCGGTCGACGAGTCCACGGCAGCTTGCAGCGCCGCGATGTCCTCGCGCGGCACGAACTGCACGTCGAACGGCGTGCGCGGGAATCCGTACCAGGATTGATCGGCGCCCCAGGTCACGGCGGCCGCCGCCGCGGTGCGGCCATGGAAGCTTTGCTCGATCGCGACGATTTTCGAGCGGCCCGTGACCTTGAGCGCGACGCGCAGCGCGTTCTCGTTCGCCTCGGCGCCGCTGTTGACGAAGAACACACGCCCGACGCCGGGCGGCGCGAATTCCGCGAGCGCGTCGGCCGCCTCGTCGCGAATCTTGAGCGGCAATGCGTTGGTCTGGAACACGAGATCGCGCGCCGCGCGCGCGATCGCGTCGGATAGACGCGGATGGCCGTAGCCGAGCGCGGCGACCGCGTGCCCGCCGTAGAGGTCGAGCACTCGCCGGCCCGTCGCGTCCTCGAGCCACACGCCGGCGCCCTTCGCCGGCGTGAACGGCAGCATCGTGTAGACCTCGTTGAGATGCGCGTGCACCGCGGCCATCTCGTTCGTCGCGACGTTCATCAGAGCCATCCTGCCGCCGGAGCGGTCAATCCCATGTCTTCGGGCAGCCCGAGCAAGCGATTGGCCCACTGGATGCTGCCGCCCGCCGCACCCTTGAGCAGATTGTCGAGCACCGAGCAGACGACGATCGTATCGCCGTCGGCGAGCCCGTGCAGGGCCGAGTAGTTCGTCGTCGCGATGTCCTTCACTCGCGGCGGCTCGGCCTCGACGCGCACGAAGCGCGAGCCTCGGTAGTACTCGGCGAGCGCCTCGGTCACCTGCGCGCTCGTCACGCGCTCCTTCGCGCGCGCGAAGATCGTCGCGTGGATGCCGCGCGCGAACGGCCCCGAATGCGGCACGAACTTGAGATCGATGTCCCGGCCTGCGGCGGCTTTCGCGAGCGCGCGGACCTCGGGAGCGTGCCGGTGCTTGAGCGCCTGATACGCGAACATATTGCTTTGGCGCACGGGATGATGAGTCGTCTCGCGCGGTGTGCGGCCCGCGCCGGTGCTGCCGGTCACGGCGCTGACTTGGAACTCGTCCGCGAGCCCAGCCGCCGCGAGCGGCACGATTCCGAGCAGCATCGTGGTCGCGAAGCAGCCTGGATGCGCCGCGTGCGGCGTGTCGATCCGCGCGAGCTGCTCCGGCACGGCGCACGTGAACTGCGTCGATCAGCGCCGGCGTCGCATGCTCGTGACCGTAGACCTTGGCCCAGTGCCCCGCGTCGGTGAACCGGAAGTCGGCCGACGCGTCGACGACCGTCATCGCGACGCCCGCGGCGGCGGCCGCGCCGAGCAGCTTCTCGACGAGCTGCGCCGACGCGCCGTGCGGCGCGCCCGAGAGCACGAGCCAGTGCGGCGCCGAGCGCAACCGCTCGATCGCGGCGTCGATCGACACGAAGAGCTCGTCGGGGTACGCGGGCGCCAAATGCGCGAACGTCTTTGCGACCGGCTCCCCGGCCTGGCTCGACGAGACGACGCGCACCGAGCGTAAGGCGAGGATGCGCGTCGAGCAGGCGCAGGAATTCGCCGGCAACGTAGCCGGACCCGCCGAGCACGATCGCGGGGTAAGTCGGCTCCGTGCTGCTCATCCCGCCGCCTTCGCGAGCCGGCTACCGAGGCCGATGCTCGCCTGGAGCAAGTCGCCGAGCTCGGCCGAATGAGTCATCGCGTTGATCGCGGCGACGTTCGAGCGGTCTCTGATGATGTCGATGCCGACCTGGTTGTCGGTCGCGGGGCCGGAGATCACGGTCGGCTCGATGCCGAACTCCTCACGCAGCAGCTTCGCGCCGCCCCAGGCGCCGACCGGGTCGTTCGCGCACAGCACGAGTGACGTGATCGCGCCCACGATGTCCTTGTCGCGCAGGATCGCCTCGACGCCGTACGCGCCGAGCAGGCCGTCGCCGAGCTCGAACACGATCGCGTCGGGCTTCTCGTCCGCGAGCTCGTTGAGCAGGCTGCGCGTGAGCGCCGGCGCGTTCTTCGAGGTCGTCGCGCAGATGCCGAAGTCCGAGAACATCGCGACGTGGCGCGCGCCCGAGTCTTCCATCGCGAGGATGTCGCGGCGCAGCGCGACGCCGGTGGACTTGAACGCGTCGACGACGACGCCGTTGTGCCGGAAACGGCTCACGATCGCGCACGCGGCCGCGGTCTTGCCGGAGTTCATGCAGGTGCCGGCGATCGCGACGACCGGCACGTCGTGAGTCTCGAGCGGCACGTCGAGATTCAACGGCTCGGTCGACACGCGCGCGGGCACGCCGACGCGCTGCCCCAAGTACGGGAAATCGAGCACGCACCCGAGCACCCTGCAGTTGAACGGCTCGCCGTGCGACGGATTGATCGAGTCGCAGATGCCGATCACGCCGCCGAGGTTGAGCAGCTGGACGGTGTCGCCCGGCTTGAGCGCCGTGGGCAGGTGGCCCGAGTAGCCGAACAGCGCTTTACGATGGCCGAGCGCGCCGACCACGACGTCGCCCTTCTTGACCTCGGCCATGCGGCCGCTCGTGA
The DNA here is from genome assembly GCA_963841645.1 of uncultured Gammaproteobacteria bacterium. Taxonomy (GTDB): domain Bacteria; phylum Pseudomonadota; class Gammaproteobacteria; order Steroidobacterales; family Rariloculaceae; genus FEN-1219. The sequence continues at coordinate 379,623 of CAWJDS010000008.1, forward strand.
GCTCGATCGTGTTGTAGCGCGATTTGTTGTTCAGCACCTCGATCGCGATCAGCACGCCTTCCTCGCACGGGATCTCGTCGCTCACGCGAATCTCTTGGCCGAGATCCGCCGCGAGCGCGACCGACGCGATTTTGTCTACGACGACCGAGCGCATCTCACTGCCCTCCGGCCCGGGTGTGGAACATCCCGGGCAAAGCCATGATCTTCGAGAAGCCGAGCGCGTCCGCGGCCGTCCACTCGCCGGCCGCCTCGCCGTACTTGCCGCGGCTCACGGCCATCAGCGAATGCGGCGACGTCACTCCGAGCACGAACAGGCTGCCGGGTCGGAGCTGCACGCGGACCTTGCCGGTAGCTCGCGCCTGGGAAGAGGTCAGCAGCGCCTCGATGTCGCGGCACGCGGGATCGAGCTGCTTGCCCTCGTGGATCAGCTGGCCGTAGTCCTGGCTCACCATCTCCTTCACGCGCGACTGCGTGAGCGTGAGCGTGAGCTTCTCGAGCTCGCGGTGCGACGCGATCAAGATCTCGGCGGCCGGCGCCTCGAACGCGACGCGGCCCTTCGTGCCGATGATCGTGTCGCCGAGGTGGATGCCGCGGCCGATGCCGTACTTCGCGCCGACGCCTTCGAGCTTCTCGATCAGCGCGACAGGGTCGAGCTTGTGGCCGTCGAGCCCAGCCGGCACGCCGCGCGCGAACTCGATCTCGATCTCGCTCGCCGGCTGCGGGTCCTCGAGCGCGCCGGCCGAGAGCACCCACGCGGACTCCGGAATGCTGCCCTTCGAATCGAGCGTCTCGGTGCCGCCGATCGTGACGCCCCAGAGGCCGCGATTCGTCGAGTACGCGGAGCCGCGAGTCGGCACCGGCAGCTTGCGGTCCTCGAGGAACTTCACCTGCGCGGGCCGTTGCCACGCGTGGTCGCGCACGGGGGCCAAGATGTTCAGCTCGGGCGCGACGGCCTTGAGCACGATCTCGAAGCGAACCTGGTCGTTGCCCGCGGCCGTGCAGCCGTGCGCGACGGTGTCGGAGCCGAGCTCCTTCGCGAGCTGCGCGAGATACTTCGCCTGCAGGCCGCGCTCGGCGCCGACGCAAAGCGGGTACATGTTGCCGCGCTTCACGTTGCCCATGATCAGAAACTTGAGCACCTTGTCGAAGAACTCGGGCCGCGCCTCGATGAGCCGGTGGTCGACGGCGCCGAGCGCGCGCGCGCGCTCGTCGAGCTGCCGCGCCGCGGCCGCGTCGATCCCGCCGCAGTTCACGGTGACGGTGACGACGGGGCGCTTGTACGTCTCCTTGAGCCACGGGATGCAGAACGACGTGTCGAGGCCGCCCGAGAACGCGAGCACGATGGGTTTCTGCGACGACGCGGATGCGGAAGTCATGGCGTTGCCTTCTTCAAGTGTTGTCTGAGCCGGCCGCGAAGCCGGCGCTGCTGAGTAGAGCTCACGGTCGCGACGAAAATTGTGTCGTCGCCCGACAGCGTGCCGACGATCTCGGGCCACGCGATGCGGTCGAGCGTGACCGCAACGCGCTGCGCGGCGCCGACCTGCGTCATGATTACGAGCAGGTTCGGTCCCGCCGTGCGAATCTCACGCACGAACTCGGCGACGACTTGCAGCGCCTGCGCGTTGTCAACCTCGGTCGGTTTCGGCAAGCTGTAGCCGTTCTTCATCTTGGCCGCGCCGAGATCCCTGAGATCCCTGCTTACGCTCGACTGCGTCGCCGGAAATCCTTCCTGGCGCAGCAGGTCCACGAGCTCGGCTTGGCGCTGGATCGCGTGGGCCTCGAGCAGGCGCGTAATAGCTTGACGCCGCTCGTGTTGATCGAGAGTTGCGCTAGGCATGGGAAAAGGGACGATGAATAAAATTGCGCATATAGTACGGCATATGCGCAAATCCGCAAGGGCCCCGTTTGTTTCTTGGGGTCGTGCGATGAACGGCGGTTTACTCGAGACCGTCGAAATGGCCTCGAGCGGCTCGCCCGAGCTGGCCGTGATCTGGCTGCACGGGCTCGGTGCCGACGGCCACGATTTCGAGCCGATCGTGCCGGAGCTCCGGCTCCGGCGTGCCACGCGCTTCGTGTTTCCGCACGCTCCGATCCGGGCCGTGACGATCAACAACGGCCTCGAGATGCGCGCGTGGTACGACATCGTCGGCTTCGACTTCCGCGCCGAAGACGAGGCGGGGATTCGCGCGAGCGCGGTCGCGGTCGCGCGGCTCGTCGACCGCGAGGTCGAGCGCGGCGTCGCGGCCGAGCGGATCGTGCTCGCGGGCTTCTCGCAGGGCGGCGCGATCGCGCTGTACCTCGCGTTGCGCGAGTCACGACGGCTCGCGGGCGTGCTCGCGTTATCGACCTATCTGCCGCTCGCGGCGACGCTCGCGCGCGAGAAGTCCGCGGCGAATGCCGCGCTGCCGATTTTCATGGCGCATGGCGAGTACGATCCGGTGATCCCGCTCGCGCAGGCCGAGGCATCGCGCCGGGTCCTCGAGGGAGAGGGCTACGCCGTCGCTTGGCAGGTCTATCCAATGCAGCACGCGGTCTGCGCGCCCGAGATCGCCGCGATCGGGGCGTGGCTAGACGGGCTCGGCCGTTGAGCGGCTCGCAAGCGGCCCGAGCGCGAACGAGGTCCGGACCTCGTTCGTGATCCGTGCGCTCGCATCGAACGAGCGCTCCGCGAACGTCAATTGCCCGTCCCGGCCGATCGCGATGACGGTCGAGGAGCGAGTGCCGTAGACCGGGCCCTCGACGAAGTGCGAGGTCATGTATCGCTCCTCGGGGGTTGCGCCGCCCGAGCGCTCCGCGAGCAGTGCGAACAGCTCGGCGACTGGGTCGGGCGCCTCGAGCGCACGCCGCATGCCTTCGCGCGCGCTGCGCACCTTCGGCCATTCGACGCCGTATGCCGCGTTGCTGATCGCTTGCACGCCGGCGCCGAGCTCGGCCGGCGGCGCGCGGTTGCTCACGATCCGCAGAGCGCCGCGCTCTCGCAGCAGCAGGCTGAAAGGGCCGTAGTCGTTGCGTCGCGCGCCGAGCGCTGCCGCGAACTCGTCGAGCGGTTGGGCGCCGCGCAGGTAGTCCGCGACGAGCGCGCCGCGCGACAGCGGCGCGGCCGCGCGTGCCGTCGCGAAAGTTCGTGACCGCGGCGAGCCGGCCCGAGCGATCGACCGCGAGCCAGGTGCCGTGCGCGAGGAGGTCTCGGCCGCCGAGCACGTCCGGCGCGTCGGGCCACCAATGCGCCGCCTCGCTCGGGCGCGCGTGGCGCTCGTCGCGATTGGCAGCGAACAGCAACTCATGGCGCGCGGACACGCCGAGCGCGGCGACGACGAGACACATCGCTCGAGCTTACGCTTGCGCGGCGGCTAGCGAGAGCGCGACCTCGGCGCGATCTTCGACTACTCGGCACGCGGGGCAGGCGGATCGCGGCAGCGACAGCAGGTCGAACAGGTAGCACACCGAGCAGTCGTCGCAACGCGCGATGCCGAGCTCGTCGCCGCGCCGGATGCTCATCAAGAGATTCCAACCCCACTCGAAAGACAAAACGCCGCGCGGCACCAGCATGTCGTACGTCTCGAAGCACTCGCAGAAGCGATGGCCGAGGTCGATGTTGCCTTTCAGGCTCGGGCCCGGCGGCGCATCGACCGAGAACAGTCCGTTCGCGAGCAGCAGATTCGCGAACAATCCTGACTCGAGCGCGCGCGTCGGCGTCCGCACGAGCGGCCCGATGCGGGTCGGCGAGCGGCCGCGTCGCCGGCGGACCGGGATCTCGCCGAACTTGAAGTACGTCGAGTAGAGCTTGCGAATGCGATCGTCATTGACGCCCGTCCAGAAACGGATCGTCCCGGTTCGAGCCTCGTGTTTGATCATCCGCAAAGCGAGCTCGAACCGCGCCTGCTCACCCCGATAGCGGTCGTCGGTTGCCCTCATCGCTGCCTTTCCTCCCAGATCGGCAACATTTATGAGCTTATCGTACGTTTACCATTAGTGGTATTTTAGGACCATATATGGCAAAAACACCCCAAAAAGGGCCCTCACAATGCCGCCGACGCCCCCCAGCCTCGACCAGCTCCAGCAAGTCCACGAGCTCAATCGGCTCTTCCTCGCGTACCTCCAAACGCGCGTCCGGGCCGACGCCGAATGCCTCGGCTTGCCCGACCTCGCGAAGCCGATCTTGCGCCGCGCGAGCGGCGATTTGCTCGCCGCGGTCGCGGAGTTCCCGCGCGCGCTGTTCGACTTGAAGCTCGACGAGCGAGCTGCGCAGCAGGTGCGCGATCCGCTGCGCAGCCGCGACGACGCCGCGCGGCATGCGTTGTGTCTCACGATCTTGCTCTGCGCATGGACTTTGAGCCGGCAGAGCGTCTACCAGGCGCGACTGCTCCTCGCGCTCGAGCCGCGAACGATTCAGCGCCTGCGCGTGATGCAGCTCAGCGACCTGCAACAGATCGCGAACGGGCGCGAGCTCGTGCACTGCGCGTTCGCCGGCCGCGACTGGCTCTGGAGCGAGCTGCTGACCGACCCGCGCCCCGAGATGCGCCAGCAGCTCGCGCTGATCGCGCTGCAGCCGGGTCTACCGCGCGACTGGCCCGCGCGCCGCGCCTCGCGCGTCTAGCGGCTTTAGTCCGCTCGAGTCGCGCGCGGCGGCTGCCGTGCCCTTACAATAGCCCGCCGCCGGATATCGGCCGGCGGGTGAACGGTCATGGACGCACTGGTTCTCAAGAATCTCCGCAAGGTCTACAAGAACGGCGTCGAGGCTCTGAAGGGCATCGATCTCGTCGTGCGCGAGGGCGATTTCTTCGCGCTGCTCGGGCCGAACGGCGCCGGCAAGACGACGGCGATCGGCATCATCACGTCGCTGATCCGCAAGTCGGGCGGCTCCGCGAGCGTGTTCGGCTACGACATCGAGCGCGATCGCGAGGCGGCGAAATCCTGCATCGGCGTCGTTCCGCAAGAGATCAATCTCAACATGTTCGAGCGTAACGACAACACGCTCGTCAACCAGGCCGGCTACTACGGCGTGCCGGCTCTCGTCGCGAAAGAACGCGCTGAGAAATACCTCCGGGCCCTGCATCTCTGGGACCGGCGGTTCGACGTCGCTCGAACGCTGTCGGGCGGCATGAAGCGACGGCTGATGATCGCGCGTGCGCTCGTCCACGAGCCTCGGCTCCTGATCCTCGACGAGCCGACGGCCGGCGTCGACATCGAGATCCGTCGCTCGATGTGGGACTTCATGCGCGAGATCAACGCGTCGGGCGTCACGATCATCCTGACCACGCACTATCTCGAGGAGGCGGAGAGCCTCTGCCGCAACATCGCGATCATCGACGAGGGCAGGATCATCGAGAACGACAGCATGAAGAACGTGATCGGCAAGCTGCAGCTCGAGTCGTTCGTGTTGAGCCTTCAGGAGCCGATCCAGCAGCCGCCGCTGCTCGACGGCTATGCGGTGCGGCTGCGCAACGAGCACGAGATCGAGGTCGATGTCGCGAAGGGCCAAGGCCTGAACCGCGTGTTCGAGGCGTTGTCGGCGCAGTCGCTGCACGTGTCGAGCATGCGGACCAAGACGAACCGGCTCGAGGAGCTGTTCATTCGGCTCGTCGAGGACAAGGATCAGCAAGCGGGAGTAGGGCGATGAACGAAGCGGCGCGCGCCGAGCGGTTCGGTACCGAGACTTGGGGTCGGCCGAACCTGCTCAGGGTCAACGCGATCGGGCTGGCGACGATCGTGCGCAAAGAGTCGCGCCGCGTCGTGCGGATCTGGTTGCAGACGATCGTCCCGCCCGCGATCACGATGACGCTCTACTTCATCATCTTCGGCCGGCTCGTCGGCAATCGGATCGGACAGATGGACGGCGTGTCGTACATGTCGTTCATCGCGCCGGGCTTGATCATGATGTCGGTGATCACGAACTCGTTCGCGAACGTCGTGTCGTCGTTCTTCTCGAGCAAGCTGATGCTGCATCTCGAGGAGATGCTCGTTGCGCCGCTCGCGTACTCGACGATCGTTCTCGGCTTCGTGGTCGGCGGCGTCGTGCGCGGCGTGCTGGTTGCGGCCCTCGTCACCGTCGTCGCGCTGTTCTTCACCGATTTGCACGTCGCGCATCCGTTCATCACGTTCACGACGGTCCTGCTCACCGCGGTCGTGTTCTCGACGGCTGGGCTTCTGAACGCGATCTTCGCGAAGAGCTTCGACGACATCTCGATCATCCCGACGTTCGTCCTCACGCCGCTCACGTATCTCGGCGGCGTGTTCTTCTCGATCTCGCTGCTGCCGCCGTTCTGGCAGAAGGTCGCGCTCGCGAACCCGATCCTCTACATGATCAATGCATTCCGTTACGGCATGCTCGGCTCGTCGGACATCCCGATCGGCTCCGCCTACGCGCTGATGATCGTGTTCGCTGTCGCGCTTTTCGCCGCCGTGCTCGTGATGTTGCATCGAGGCAGCGGGGTCAGGGCTTAAGAAGTGTGCGGGCGCTTCGCGCTGTTCGCGTCGCCCGAGCTGGTCGCGGAGTACTTCGCGCTCGCCGAGCCGCCGTCGCTCGCGCCGCACTACAACCTCACGCCGGGCCAGGACATCGCAGCCGTGCGCGTCGACCGCGACGGCGTGCTCCGCTTGAGCGCGCTGCGCTGGGGGCTCGTGCCGTTCTGGGCGAAGGACGCCGCGATCGGCCGACGCCTGATCAACGCGCGGCTCGACAGCCTCGCGGACAAGCCCGCGTTCCGCGAGGCGCTCACGCGCCGCCGCTGCCTGATCCCCGCGAGCGGATTCTACGAATGGGGCGTCGACGCCGCGGGCAAGAAGCAGCCGTTCTTCGTTAGGCCGCGCGGCGAGCCGTTGCTCGCGATCGCTGGCCTCTGGGAGCGCTGGCGCGCGCCGAGCGGCGAACCGCTCGAGACCTGCGTGATCGTGACGACGGAGGCCAACGCGACGCTCGCCCCGATCCACGATCGCATGCCCGTCGTGCTCACGCGCGCCGCGCAAGACGTGTGGCTCGATGCGCGCAGCGACGTCGCTACGATCACCGAGCTCGCCGCGCGCGGTCCCGAGCTCGAGACGTGGCCGGTCGGCACCGCCGTGAACGATCCGCGCAACGACGACGAGCGCGTGATCGCGCCGAAGACTGCGTTCCTCTGACGTCGAGTTGGCGCCGCGGCTACTGCGTGAGCATGAACTCGCGGCCGAGATAGGACAGCACCGCGCCGTTCGTCGTGATCGAGAGGACTCTGGGGCCTTCCGCGAGCGTCGCGCCTTCCTTGTATCTCGCGTTGTTGATGAACACGTAGCGCTCGGCCGGCGAGTCGTAGAACGCGACGAGCTGGAGCACGAGCTTCGGTACAGCGATGCCTTCGGCCTCGAGAGAGGCCGCGCTCGGCAGGACGGGACCGCTCTTGCCCACAGGCTCGGCCGCCCGCTCGGCGCGCGCGAACCGCGGCTCGTCCGTGCGTTCGCGGTGCGGGTGCGGGTGCGGGTGCGGGTGCCGCGAGCGTCGAGGGCGAGCTCGTCGGCGCGCCGCGCAGTGAGCTCTGCGACGGCGGCGGAATGGAGCGGCCGTTCTCGCGAGCGAGCGAGCGTTCCGTGAGCTGCCCGGGGTGCTCGGACCGCGGGGCGGGGGCGGGGCGCTCCGCCGCCAGGCCGGCGCGCGGCGTGCTCCCGGACGGCGCAACCAGGGTCTCGGCGGGAGTCGTGACGCGCGCCTGGCGCGCGCCGGCCGACCACTCGCTGCGGAGGTATGCGCCGCCGAGCCCGAGCACCGCGATCGCGAGCACGACGATCAGCGCGATCGCCCAAACCGGAAGCACCTTGCGCGGCGCACCGAACGGCACGTTCGCGATTCCCGGCGTCGCGGTGCGCTGCCGCTCGTGCTCGGACTTGCGCAACGCGTCGAGGATGAACGACATCTCAGTGCCCCGCCGCGAGCAGCGGCGTCCCTGGAACGTTGAGGTCCGCGATCATTGCAACCTGGGTTCGAGCGCCGACGATTCCGTCGACCGTCAGCAGGTGCGCGCGCTGAAACTCGCGCACCCGGCCTTCGAGTGGCGAGTCGTAGAGCGGCGACGGATTGGCCGGCGGGTTTTCGCCCGCGAGCCGCGCGAGTGTCTCGCGGAGCCAGAGCACCCCCGCGTCGCGCATGCCGGGAATGAGATCCTTCGGCTGCGGGATGCCGGGACGCCAGAGCAGCAGGTGCTCGCCGAACCAGTGATAGGTCAGCTCCGGGAGCGGCAGATCGAACGACTTGCCGTTCGCGAGCACGTGCGCCGCGCCCTGATCGAGCGACGCGATCACGACGAAGTGCGCCGCTCCGCTCTCGTCGATCAACGTCACGATGGCGGGCCAGTTGAGCCGGCGAAGCTCGCCGAGCGAGCCGTTCTGCTGGACGAGGCATTGCAGGCCTTCGCGTGCGGCTTGGTCGCACGCGTCGCCTCGGTCCCGCTCGTAGGTGCCGCCCCAGAGCGCCAACAGCTCCGCGACGGCCTGGTCACGATCCATCACGAAGCCCGGCTCGGCGCTCAAGGACGCGAGCGTCGCAGGCTCCGAGTCGGGCGACGGTGCGGGCGCCGAGGCTTCCGCGACCGTGATCTCGATCGGCGCGTCCGACCGCTGCGACGACGGAGCGCCGGCGGCCGCCGCGACCGGCGCGGAGAGCGCGTTCGCGCCGGGCGCCGCGAGTTGCTGCCCGGGCGTTTGCCAAAGGTTGGTCGTCGCGAGCACGAACGCGGTGAGCCCAGCCGCAACTGCGGCCGCCGGCCACCAGCGCCAGCTCATTCTGTTGCGCCCCGAACACCTCGGCCGCCGCGCTCACGATGAGCCCTCGGTCGACGACGCGCTCATCGCGCGTGTAGGCGGCGAGCAGCGCGCGGTCCGCAACGACGTTGATGAGCCGCGGGATGCCGCGCGAGCGCCGGTACAGCAAACGTATCGCCGCCGGCGTGAATACGTCGCGCTGTGCGCCCGCGACCTTCATTCGGTGGCTGACGTAAAGCGCCGTGTCTTCTTTGCCGAGGGGTTCGAGGTGATAGCGCCCCGTGATCCGCTGCGCGACTTGGCGCATCTCCGGCCGATCCAAGAGATCGCGCAGCTCGGGCTGGCCGATCAGGATGATTTGCAGCAGCTTCTTCTTCGGCGTCTCGAGATTCGTGAGCAGCCGGATCTGCTCGAGCAGCTCGGGCGTGAGCGCCTGGGCCTCGTCGACGATCAGAACGATACGCCGCGCCTCGGCGTAGGCGCGCAGCAAGTATCCGTTCAACGCGTCGACGCGAGCGCGCACCGAGTCATCGGCGGCGGCCGGTATCCGGAGCTCTTGGCAGATGACTTGCAGGAACTCGAGCGTCGAAAGCTGCGGATTCAAGATCAGCGCGATCTCGGCTTTCGCGGGCAGCTGCTCGAGCAGGCTGCGGATCAGCGTCGTTTTGCCGGTGCCGACCTCGCCCGTGAGCTGAATGAACCCGCCGCTCTCCGAGATGCCGTAGATCAGGTGCGCGAGCGCGTCGGCGTGCCGAACGCTCATGTAGAGATAACGCGGGTCCGGCGTTATCGCGAAGGGTTTCTCGTTGAGTCCGAAGAACTCGGTATACACGCTGCCGACTCTCTGTCGCTCGTTGTCCCTCGAGCCCCGCTCGCGCGTGGGTTCTCGCGCGGCTGAACTCTAGCACACGGCACTCGCGGTGCCGGGCGTCAGGCCGCCGGATGGCGCACGAGGTCGCTGACCGCGAAGTCGTCGACGCCGGTGAGCTCGAGCACCTTGCGGTCGAACGCCCGCAACGTGTCCGCTTCCTCTGCGGTCACGATCCCCTTGGCCTCGGCCTCGTCGATCTGGCCCGGAGTATCGTCGTGCCTGATTTCCCCCGCCCGCCGAGCGTCGAACACGCGACGCTCGATCGGTTTGACCTCTTCGGCGAGCACGAGTGCCTGCTGGAGCAGGCCGAGCGGATTGCCGGGCTCGGCCGTCGTGTAGGCGCCGGCCGCGAGCCGCTCGCGCGTCGGCGTCGGGTTGATCAAGAGCTCGACGATCTCCTGGCCGAGCTCGTCGGACGGCGCGGAATACGTGCGGCCGCGCGGGAAGATCGCGATCCTCAAGCAGGGCCGCGACCCAGCGGTTCGGAAAGTTGCGCATCAGGCCGTGCAGCTGCTCCTGCGTCTTGTAGAGCAGGTTGCGGCAGGCCCACTCGACGAGCGGCAGATCCTCGGCCGGCGAGCCCTGATCCTGGTAGTGCTTGAGCACCATCGACGCGAGATAGAGATAGCTCAGCACGTCGCCGAGGCGCGCCGAGATCAGCTCGCGGCGCTTGAGCGCGCCGCCGAGCGTCAGCATCGCGGCGTCCGTGATCAACGCGAAAGACGCGCTGTAGCGGTTGATGTGCTGGTAGTAGCGGCGCGTCGCGCCGTCGACTGGCACGTCCGTGAAGCGCGCGAGCGTGAGCGCCTGCACGAACGAGCGTGCGGCGTTCGAGAGCGCATAGCCGACGTGCTTGAAGAGCAGCCGATCGAACGCGACGAGCCCTTGCTCGCGATCGGGATCCTTCGCGGCGTCCATCTCGGCGCGCACGAACGGATGGCAGCGGATCGCGCCCTGGCCGAAGATGATCAAGTTGCGCGTGAGAATGTTCGCGCCCTCGACCGTGATCGCGATCGGCACGGACTCGTAGTTGCGGGCCATGTAGTTCTTCGGCCCCAGCATGATCGCTTTGCCGCCGTGCACGTCCATCGCGTCGTTCGCGATCAGCCGGCCGAGCTCGGTGTTGTGGTACTTCAGGATCGCCGACGGCACCGCGGGTTTCTCGCCGTTCGCGATCGCGGTCACGGTGACGCGCGAAGCCGCGGTCATCGTGTAGACGTTGCCGGCCATTCGCGCGAGCGCCTCACCGACGCCGTGGAACTTACCGATCGGCAGGCCGAACTGGCGGCGCAAGCGCGCGTAGGCGCCGGACGCATACACGGCGGCCATCGCCGCGCCGAGCGCGTTGCTCGGCAGCACGATGCTGCGGCCGACGGCGAGCTGCTGCACGAGCATCCGCCAGCCCTGGCCCGCCATCTTCGCGCCGCCGATGATCGCGTCGATCGGCACGAACACGTCGCGGCCGCGCGTCGGGCCGTTCTGGAACGGGATGTTGATCGGGAAGTGACGGCGGCCGATCTCGACTCCGGGCAGCGTCACGGGGATCAGCGCGGCCGTGATTCCGTAGTCGTCGACGTCGCCGATCAGGTGGTCCGGATCGTAGAGCTTGAACGCGAGGCCGAGCACCGTCGCGATCGGTGCGAGCGTGATGTAGCGCTTGTCCCAGTTGAGCCTGATCCCGATGACCTCGCGGCCCTCGTAGACGCCCTTCGCGACGACTCCGTGATCGACGATCGCGGTCGCGTCGGAGCCGACGCGCGGCGAGGTCAGCGCGAAGCACGGCACCTCGTCGCCGGACGCGAGCCGCGGCAGCCAATACTGCTTCTGCTCGTCGGTGCCGTAGTGCAGGAGCAGCTCCGCGGGGCCGAGCGAGTTCGGCACGCCGATCGTCGACGAGGCGGTCGCGTTGCGCGACGACACCTTCGTGAGCACCATCGAGCACGCGAGCGCCGAGAACCCGAGCCCGCCGTAGCTCTGCGGGATGATCATCGCGAAGAACTTCTGCTCTTTGAGGAACTGCCAGACCTCGGGCGGCATGTCGAGCAGCTCGTGCGTGATCTGCCAGTCGTCGAGCATCCGGCAGAGCTCCTCGACCGGGCCGTCGAGAAACGCCTGCTCTTCGGGCGTGAGCTGCGGCGGGGGAAGGCGCAGCAGCTTGCGCCAGTCGGGCATGCCGGAGAAAAGCTCGCCATCCCACCAGATGCCGCCGGCCTCGAGCGCGTCCTGCTCGGTGCGCGACATGCGACGGCAGCATGCGCCGATAGACGTCGATGAAGCGGCGCGTGACCTGCTCGCGGCGCCAGATCTGCGAGTTCAGCGACGCAACGCCCAAGAACACGATCCAGAGCAGCGCCTTAAAGGCCACGCCGCCGCCGCCGACGACGGAGTAGATCAGCAGCAACGCGCCGAGAACGAGCGTCGACGTCAGCAGATCGGTGCGGCGATAGGCGAGGCCGATCGGCACGGCCAGGAAGAGCACGAGCCAGACGATCGTTTCCATCGCTAGTCCTTGATGCGCCCAGAGGCGCTGAAGGCGCGGCCGGCTTGGGATCAGATCAAGTCGGCGACGCCCGCTCGCTCCTCGCGGAGCTCCTTGTCGGTCGCGGCGAGCTTGCCGCGTGCGAAGTCGTCGATCGCGAGCCCCTGCACGATGCGGTACTCGCCGCGGGCGCAGCGGACCGGGTAACCATAGACGACGCCTTCCGGTATCCCGTAGCTGCCGTCGGACGCGACGGCCATGCTGACCCAGTCGTCGCCGTTCGTGCCGAGCGCCCAGTCACGCACGTGATCGATCGCGGCCGACGCGGCCGAGGCGGCCGACGACGCGCCGCGCGCCTTGATGATCGCCGCGCCGCGCTGCTGCACGGTCGGGATGAACTCCTCGCGGTACCACGCCTGCGGCACGCGCGAGAGCGCGGGCGCGCCGGCGACGGTCGCGTGCGCGAGATCGGGGAACTGCGTCGCGGAGTGGTTGCCCCAGATCGTCACGCCGTGCACGTCCACGAGCTTCACGCCGGCCTTGGCCGCGAGCTGCGCGCGCGCGCGATTGTGGTCGAGCCGCATCATCGCGGTGAAGTTGCGCGGGTCGAGGCCCTTCGCGTTTTCTCGCGCGATCAGCGCGTTCGTGTTCGCCGGATTGCCGACGACGAGGATCTTGACGTTGCGGCTCGCGACCTCGGCGAGCGCCTTGCCTTGCGCCGAGAAGATCTGCGCGTTCGCGAGCAGCAGGTCCTTGCGCTCCATGCCGGGGCCACGCGGCCGCGCGCCCACGAGCAGGCCGTAGTGGATGTCCTTGAACGCGACCTCGGCCTTGTCCGTCACGACGACGCCGTCGAGCGTCTCGAAGGCGCAGTCGTCGAGCTCCATCGCGACGCCGTTCAGCGCGCCGAGCGCGGGCGTGATCTCGAGCAGCTGCAGAACCACGGGCTGGTCGGGCCCGAAGAGCTGGCCGGATGCGATCCGAAACGCGAGCTGATAACCGATTTGTCCTGCCGCGCCGGTAATGGCGACGCGAACCGGCGCCTTGCTGTTCTGCTTCATGACTCGAGGATCCCTGACTGGACGGAAGTATTGACTGGCTTAGCGGAGCCGCATCTTAGCAGGCAGCGTCACTCGGCGTCGTCGTCGGGCGCGTCCGAGTCCGTTTCGTTGTCCGAGCTCTTGGTGAGCGCGTGCTTGCGCAGCAGGCTGCGCAGCTGGTGATAGCTCAGCCCCAACAGCTTCGCGGCCGTAGTCTGCTTGAACTGCGCGCGCTCGAGCGCGCGCTTGAGCAACTGCTGCTCGAACTCGGCGACGGCTTGGCGGAAGTCGTCCGGCAGCTCGTGATCGCGTAGCGGCGTGACGACGGGTTGCGGCTGCCCATGAGGCTGCGCGGCCGACCCCGCGGCCGGCTCGGGCTGTATCGTCGCAAGGCTGAACGGCGACGCGAACGGATCGAACAAGATCTGGCCGATCGGCTTGTCGGGCTCCGCTGCGCGATAGACGCTGCGCTCGACCGCGTTCTTGAGCTCGCGGACGTTGCCGGGCCAACGATAGCCGAGCAGCGCGGCTTTCGCGTCGGGCGTGAACCCGGGGAAGAAAGAACGCTTGAGCTCGCTCGTCACGTTGATCGCGAAGTGATACGCGAGCGTGTCGATGTCCTCGGGGCGTGCGCGCAGCGGCGGAACGTAGATCACGTCGAACGCGAGTCGGTCGAGGAGGTCCGAGCGGAAGCGCCCGACCTCCGCGAGCCGCGGCAGGTGCTCGTTGGTCGCGCCGACGATCCGCACGTCGGTCGTGATCGTCTCCGTTCCGCCGACGCGCTGGAACTCGCCGTACTCGATCACGCGCAGGATCTTTTCCTGCATGCGGAGCGGAATCGTGCCGAGCTCGTCGAGCACGAGCGTGCCGCCGTCCGCCTGCTCGAAGCGGCCGATGTGCGTACGCGTCGCTCCGGTGAACGCGCCGGCCTGGTGGCCGAAGAGCTCGGTCTCGAGCAGCGTCTCGGTGAGCGCCGCGCAGTTGACCTTGACGATCGGCTGCTCCCAGCGCGGCGACAGATAGTGAAGGCGCGACGCGATCAGCTCCTTGCCCGTGCCCCGCTCGCCGATCACGAGCACGGGCTTCGCGAGCTTCGCGGCTCGGGAGACGTGCTCGAGCATCGCCAGGAACGAAGGCGCCTCGCCGATCAGCGCGGTAGGCGGGGGAGCGATCGCGGTTGCCGGTGCGGTTGCCAAAGACGCCAAGAACTAACTATTTGCGCGAAATCTTAGTCGATTCGTAAAGCCGCGCCTACCACCACGATCGCGGTTTTTCGCGCAGAGCCCAATGAATCCAGGGACTTGGGCCGCACCGGCCGGTCTGGCACGGAAGCTGCTAAAAGCGTCCCATCACCAAACAAGGACACCGGCCATGGGTATCTTCTCGCGCTTCAGCGACATCGTGAACTCGAACATCAACGCGATCCTCGACAAGGCCGAGGATCCCGAAAAGCTCGTGCGCCTCATGATCCAAGAGATGGAGGACACGCTCGTCGAGGTTCGCTCGACGGCCGCGCGCGCGATCGCCGACCGCAAGGAGATCTCGCGCTCGCTGACCTCGCTCGAGCAAGAGGCGCGCGATTGGCAGGCAAAAGCCGAGCTCGCGCTCGACAAAGAGCGTGAGGATCTCGCGAAGGCCGCGCTCGCGGAGAAGGCCCGCGTCGTGGCCGCCGCCGATTCGCTGCGCAAGCAACAGAAAATCATCGGAGAAGGGCTCGAAAAGCTCAATGACGACATCGTGCGGCTCGAGGAGAAGCTCGTCGACGCGAAGACGCGCCAGCAGGCGATCTCCGCGCGCCACAGTACGGCGAGCCCGGCACCTAGAGGCTCGCAAGCGCCTGCATAGCTACCGGATCGACGACGCGTTCATCAAGTTCGACCAGTTCGAGAAGCGCATCGACGACCTCGAGGCGCACGCGGAGTCCTACGATCTCGGCGTCAAGAAGGACCTCAAGGACGAATTCACCGAC
Source organism: uncultured Gammaproteobacteria bacterium (assembly GCA_963841645.1). Lineage (GTDB taxonomy): Bacteria > Pseudomonadota > Gammaproteobacteria > Steroidobacterales > Rariloculaceae > FEN-1219. The sequence continues at coordinate 394,709 of CAWJDS010000008.1, forward strand.
CTCGAGAACGAGGACGCGGTCGCCAAGGAGCTGCGCGACCTGAAGTCGAAGCGCGCGGCGCAGAAGACCGGCGGTAGCAAGGCGGGCTGACTTCGATGCCTGGTCAGCCGCCAGTGTTTTTCGTCCTCGCCATCGTCTTCATGACGGTGGTGCTGCCGATCTTTGATCGTGATGCACTACGTCACGAAGTGGAAGGCGACGAAAGGGTTGTCCGGGGACGAGCAGCGGCTGCTCGAGGATCTGTGGAAAGACAGTCAGACGATGCAGAGCCGACTGAACGCGCTCGAGACGATCCTCGACGCCGAGGTCCCCGACTGGAAAAAGAAGCTGTGACCGCGGCGTCGCGCCATAGGCAGCACGCCGCCGTCGGAGCCGAACGATGAATACGGATCAATATTTTGCAGACCCTCGCCGCGTGCATCGGCTCTACCGCGACAAGCGGCGCGGGATGATCTTCGGCGTCTGCGCCGGGCTCGCCGACTACTTCGCGTTCGATCTCAGGGTCACGCGCATATTGACGGTGATCGGGGCGATGTTCGCGTTCCCGCTCGTCTGCGCCTCGTACGTCGTGCTCGGGATCATGCTGCCGCGTAAGCCCGAGTCGGACGTCTACGACCCGGTGCAGAAACAAGTGCGTTCCGACCCGCACGACATGCTATCGAGCGTGCGCTACCGGTTCCGGGACCTCGACTCGCGCTTGCAGCGGCTCGAGAAATACGTGACGTCGAGCCGGTTCGATCTCGACAGCGAGTTCCGGCGCCTCAAAGATTAGCGGCGATTGCCAGGGCGCCCGGGGAGGTCGCCTGTATGAACCCGTTCGAATTCGTCATCGACGATCATCGCGCTGATGTCTTCGGCTACAAGCTCATTAGCGGCTTGGATGCGCAGCCGCGAGCAATCCCGCAGCAGTGACGAATCCGCGAACGCGGGTCTGGTGCAGCGACTCCAGCAGCTCGAAGAGCGCGTGCAAGTGCTCGAGCGGATCGTCACGGACGAACGCTTCGAGCTGAAGCAACAGTTCAAGGATCTCGCGCGCTAGGCGGCGCAGCCCACGATTCTCTACTTCGGCGGCGCAGGATGCGCGGCGTTGTATGCGTGCAGCTGGTCGTTGAACGCGGCGGCCACGGCTTCCATCTCCGACACCGCGCCGTTGTGGCGCGCAGCCATCTGGTCCTTGTATTCCGGCGTGGCGCCGTCGCCCTTCGCGGCCGCCTCCTGGTCGACGCAGGCCATGAAGTCTTCCATGCCCTTCATGTAGGCCTTCACCTGGTCTCGCGCCGCGAGCATTTGCTCCTTGGTCGACGTCTTGCCGTCCGGCATCGCGACGACCGCGGGGGTCTCGCAAGCAGAGGCCAGAGAGATGAAAGCGAAAGCTGCGACGAGCGCCGCGCCAGATAGGGTTAACGACCTCATTTGGACTACCTCGGTCCGTACAGTAAGGGTGTGGCGGGCGACTATAACGCAGCGCCCGCGCCTCCGTCAGCACGCCCGGTCGGCCTATGCCGGCTCACGCGAACAGCGCGCGGTTCTTGCCGGTGCCGTCGGCTTCGGCGAGCAGAACCTCGCCGAACCGCTCCGCGTCGATCGGGTCGCTGAACAGGTGCCCCTGCGCGTAGTCGCAGCCGTGCTTGCGCAGGAAGTCGAGCTGCTGCTCGTCCTCGACGCCTTCCGCGACGACCTCGAGCTGGAGGCTGTGCGCCATCTGGATGATCGCATCGACGATCGCCGCGTCGTCACGGTCGATCGCGACGTCGCGGACGAGCGAGCGGTCGATCTTCAGCGTGCTGATCGGGAACTGCTGGAGCGCCGAAAGAGACGAGTAGCCCGTGCCGAAGTCGTCGATCGCGAGGTGCAGACCCATGCCGTACAACGCGTCGAGAATCCGGATCGTCCGCTCGGGATCTTCCATCAGCGTCGTTTCCGTGATCTCGAGCTCGAGCGACGTCGGCGACACGCCATGGGTGCGAAACGTCTCGCGTACCTGGTCGAGAAAGCGCCGTTGCTGGAGTTGCCGCAGCGACAAGTTCACCGAGATGCGCGATGGCGAAGGCACGAGCCGCTGCCACGTCCGATAGTCCGCGCAGACGCGGTTCAATACCCAGTCGCCGAGCTGGAGGATCAGATTGGTTTCCTCCGCGAGCGGGACGAAGTCGGATGGCAGCACGAGGCCGCGCTCGGGTAGATCCCAACGGAGCAGCGCCTCGGCACCCTCGAGCCGGCCCGTCTTCAGCGAGTATTTCGGCTGGTAATACACGCGGAGCTCGTCGCGCTCGAACGCGCGGCGCAGCTTGCTCTTGAGCATCAGCCGCTCGACTGCCGCGGTGTTCATGTCGGTGGAGTAGTACTCGAAGCAGTTCCCGCCCGCTTTCTTCGCCGCGTAGAGCGCGGCGTCGGCGTTGCGGATCAGGTCGATCACGTTGTCGCCGTCGCGCGGATAGACCCCGATGCCCATGCTCGCGGTGAGGAAGATCTCCTCCCCATGCACTTGGAACGGTTTGCCCGCGACCTGGAGCAACCGCGGCGCGAGCTCGTTGAGGTGCTTCAAGATCGACTCGAGCCGGTCGTAACCCGTGAGCAGGACCGCGAACTCGTCGCCCGCGAGGCGCCCTGCGTGCGCGTTCTCGGGCAGCTCGGCGAGCACGCGCCGCGCGAAGATCTCGAGGCTCGTGTCGCCGGCCGCATGCCCGAACGTGTCGTTGATGTCCTTGAAGCGGTCGACGTCGAGATAGAGGATCGCGACGTACTGCTGGCGTGCGGCGCGCGCGCGCGATGCCCTGCTGGAGCAGGTGCTGGAACTGCATCCGGTTCGCGATCTTCGTGAGCGGGTCGGTCCGCGCGAGATAACGAATCCGCTGCTCGACGCGCTTGCGCTCGTCGATGTTGTGCGCGGCGTAGATCTTGCTCTCGTCGCCGCGGTCGCTGTGCACCTTGGCGACCGTGTACGAGATGCTGACCGACGTGCCGTCGGGCCGCAGCACCGCGCCTTCGCGCGGCCGCGACGCGACGCCGTCCGCGCGACGCCGGTCGCTCGAGACGATCAGCTCGTCGGCGAGCTTACCGACGAGCTCCGCTTCGGGACGGCCGAAAAGCTCGCCGGCCGCCGCGTTCGCGCGCTCGATCCGGTCCTCGGCGTCGGTGATCAGCAGCGCCTCGCCGACGCCTGCCAACAGGCGATCGAGATAGTCACGCGACACGGAGCTCGAGCGCAGGCTGATCCGAATCGCGTTCACCGCGTCCGCGAGCTCGCGCAGCTCGCCCGACGGGCCGAGGTCGGTCGCGGTTTCGTGGCCGCCGCTCGCGGATCTCTGCAACGACGCGACCACGGCCCGCAATGGCTGCACGAAGCTATTGGCGAGCGCGACGATCAGGGCGACGGCGGTCACGCCCGCGACCGCGAGGGTGGCGAGCACGGCGATCGTCAACCCGCGGGCCGTCAGCACGCCCGTCGAATGGGCGTACAAGAGCGCGGCGGCGATCAGCAGCGCGCCGGCCGAGACGCCGGCCGTGGCCGCCGCGTAGCGGCGTTTGAGTCCGGGCGAAAACAGTCCTGAGATCATTGCGAGGCGTTCGTTATTATTGTGGTTCGCGACGCTCGTCCCATTTCGAGCACACCACAACGCGGCTGTCTTGCCCAGCCGTTATGCAACAAAATACGACGCAACTTCACCGAGCATGCCTCCGCGAAGGATTGCCGCCAAAGTCTATTCCGATGCAAAGCGTCTCGCACCCACCACGGCGCGCGTTCCGCGCGCCACTAGGCCTGCGCCACCGGCACGTCCAGTCGTTGCTCGCCGCATGGGCGCTGCGGCGAGGGCTCTTGCGGCGCCGCGCGCGCGGGCTGCTCGCGGGAGCGCGCCGCGAGATCGTCGACTGCGGCGACGGCGTACGGCTGCTCGGCCTGCACACCCCGTCGCCGGGCGAAAGTCGCGGCCTCGCGATCCTGCTGCACGGCTGGGAAGGTAGCGCCGAGGCGACTTATGTCCTGTCCGTCGGCGCCACTCTGCACGCCGCCGGCTTCGACGTGTTTCGCCTGAATTTTCGCGACCACGGCGAGACTCAAGCGCTGAATCGCGAGCTGTTCCATTCGTGCCGAATCGACGAGGTCGTCGCGGCGGTGCGCGCCACGATTGCCGCACATCCGGCGCCGCGCACGTTCGTGATCGGCCATTCGCTCGGGGGAAACTTCGCGCTACGCGTCGCGGCGCGCGCGCCGACGCAGGGCATCGAGCTCGCGAAGGTCGTCGCGATCTGTCCGGTGCTTAAGCCCCAGAGCACGATGCACGCACTCGAGACAGGGCTCTGGATTTACCGCGAATACTTCTTGCGCCGTTGGCGGCGCTCGCTGCTCGCGAAGGCGGCTTGCTTCCCCGAGCTGTACGACTTCGGCGACCTGCGCCGCTTCGCGACGCTTACCGCTACCACCGAGTTCTTCGTGAAGCGCTACACGAGCTTCCCGGACCTCGATGCTTATTTGAGCGGCTATGCGGTGACCGGCGACGTGCTCTCGAATCTGCGTGTGCCGACGCGGCTGATCGCCTCGGCCGACGATCCGGTGATTCCGGTCGCGGACCTACGCGATCTCGCAACGCCGCGCGCGCTCGAGATCGACGTGCTCGCGCACGGCGGCCACTGCGCGTTCCTCGAGAGCTACGGACTAGCGAGCTGGGTCGACGGCGCGGTGCTCGCCGAGGTGGACGGCTAGAGCGGCGGTCTCAGCTCGGAGTTGTCGCTGCCGGGCAGCGTGCTCAGGTCTCTCGTTTCTCTTGGAACGTCACGGGCTGCGCGCCGCTCGTGACCTTGATCTCGCCTTCGATCACCGCGCCCTCGGCGACCGCGATCGAGTTTCCCGACAGGCTGCCGGTGACGCGCGCGGTGCCCGAGATCTCGACGCGCTGGCGTGCAACCACGTCGCCCTCGACGGTCCCGGCGACGACCACGTCGGTCGCCTTCAGCGTGCCCTTCCACCGGCCGCCCTCCGCGAGCGTGAGCGGCCCGTTGATGTCGCAGTCGCCTTCGACCGTGCCGCAGAACACATACGGACCCTGGCCCGTGATCGTGCCGACGATCGTCGTCGACGGCGCGATGAAGGTAGTGGGACCGTTCGGCACGTCTTGGATGCGGCGCTTGAAAATCATCGTGCTGATCTCCTCGAGGCCTAAGCCAAATTAGCCGAGCCGCGGCCGCGGCGCGAGCACGCGGTTCACGCTCGACGCGGCGACCGGGTTGCCGACGCGCGGCAGTTTTGAACCTGTTATGTCACTGTGACGAGCGTCACGAACGCGCGTAAGTCGTTGGTTCGTCACACCCACGCTCGTGGCACGCGACTTGCCTTGTCCGAGCCGGTTCCAAAAAATCGTGCGATGAACGAGGAGCGCCGATGGACGCCGGCAACGAAGTGATCGCGGTCGTGTTGAGCGAGTCGCAGGAGCGTTGGCACGCGGGGCAGCTCGGCAGGGGCGCGCAGCGGCTCGTCCGTCACTCGGACGGGACGGTCGGACTCGAGCCGGTGTCGTCGGAAGAGGAATTCGAGCGCATCGCACGCTCGACCGGCTGCTTCCGTCGCGGCAAGCCGATCCGCGATCCCGCTACGCGCGAGGTCATCGGTTACGAGATGGAGCTCGTGCCGCTGCTGCGCGCGGCCGGGTGAGTCAGTGGCCGTAGCCTAGATAGCGGACGTCGGTCACGTAGCCGTATTCGATCCGCACCTTGGTCATCAACTGATTCGGACCGAAGTTGTAGGTCCATTCCTCGACGCGGAGCTCTTCGCGGAAGCCCGCGGTAGACGCGGCCATTCGGATCGACCGGCGTGCGGACGATCGGATACGTCTTCACGCTCTCGGGCTGGCCACAGAACTCGAGCAACTTGTCGACGGTGTCGCCGTTCCCAATCACGGCGGAGCCGCAATGCATCGCATGGGCGGGCGCTGCCGCGAGTAGCGCAAGCACCATGACGCTGGGATAGCCGCTCCGCGGCATCGAGGACCTTCTGACCGCCGTCTTGCTGGCTGCCGGGCGGAACATCGGCCGACCGTACGCCGAATCCGTGCCGCCGGCAAACCCGGCCCTATAATGCCGCCTGGCAATGGCAGATCGGTCGCCCCCTTGGCCCGAACCCGCTCGCAATCCGGACGGCATCCGCCGCGCGGCACGCTCGCGTCGCGACTACGTTGGTTGCACGAGCCCGGCAACGCGGCGCTCGTGCGCCGCGGCCTACGCGGCGTCGAGAAGGAAAGCTTGCGAGTCGACGCGAACGGCCGATTGTCACATCGCCCGCATCCACGCGCGCTCGGTGCGGCGCTGACGCACCCGTATCTCACGACCGACTACTCTGAATCGCTGCCCGAGTTCGTCACCTCGCCCGAGGCACAGCAACTGGGAGACGTTGCAGCTCCTTTGCGACCTGCATGTGTTCGCGCACCAACGGCTCGACGGCGAGCTGCTGTGGCCCGGCAGCATGCCGTGCGTGCTCGACGCGGACCACGAGATCCCGATCGCCTACTACGGCACCTCGAATCCGGGCCTGCTGAAGACGATCTACCGACGCGGTCTCGGCTACCGGTACGGCCGTGCGATGCAGGCGATCGCGGGCGTGCACTTCAACTATTCCCCGCCGGTCGGACTCTGGCCGGCCTACCGAGCGCACGAAGGACGGCGCGAGCCGGTCGAGGAGTTTCGGTCCGCCGAGCTCATGGGGCTCGTGCGCAACTACCGGCGCCACGCGTGGCTCGTGAGCTACCTGTTCGGCGCGTCGCCGGCGCTGTGCAAGTCGTTCAAGCCCGACGGGCACGAGCTCTTGACCGAGCTCGATCGCGGCACGTGGCACGCGCAGTTCGCGACGTCGCTGCGGATGAGCGACTTGGGCTATCGCAACAAGACGCAGGGACGCCTCGCGATCTCGGCGAACTCGGTCGGCGAATACATCGCGGCGCTCGCGGCCGCCGTCACGACGGTCGAGCCTCGCTACGAGGAGATCGGCGTCGTCGTCGACGGCGAGTGGCGCCAGCTGAACGCGAACATTCTGCAGATCGAGAACGAGTACTACAGCTCGATCCGTCCGAAGCCGAGCAAGGCGTCGCATCACCGGCCGCTCGGCGCGCTGCGTTTGTCAGGCGTCGAATACGTCGAGGTTCGTACGCTCGATCTGAGTCTCACCGATCCGGTCGGCATCAATCAGGGCCAGCTGCGCTTCGTCGAGGCGCTGCTGCTCTACTGCCTGTTCGCGGATAGCCCGCCGATCGACGCGGCGGAGCAGACCGAGATCGATCGGCGCGACCTCATCGTCGCGCGAGAGGGCCGCCGGCCGGGTCATCGAGCTGCCGGTGGCGGGCGCAGCGCGTCCTCTCACGGATTGGGGACTCGAGGTCGTCGACTCGGTGGCCGAGCTCGCGGAGCTGCTCGACGCGGACGGCGAAGGCTACGTGGCCGCGGTCGAGCACGCTCGCGCGGCGCTGCGCGATCCCGAACGGACGCCCTCGGCGGCCGTGCTGCGGGACTTGAAGACCGAGCGGTGCTAGTTTCTTCGAGTACGCGCTGAAGCTCGCCCGCAGCCACCGCGAGTACTTCCTCGGGCTCGAGCTCGGCGCCGAGCAAGGGCGTCGGCTCGCGGACCTCGCGGTCGAGTCGCTGGCCGAGGCCGAGGCCCTGGAGCGAGCGCCGGCCCCGCCTTTCGAGGCCTATCTGCGCGGTTATTTCGCGGATGTCTAATGAGTCGGCGCTCCGAATCTGTGATTCCGTTAACCGCCCGGGCCCGGCCGGGGCCGCGATACTGACGGCCCCTGACCCGCCCGACATCGTGAATGAAGGCGACGTTCTTCCTCGCGCTGTTCCTCGGCTTCGTCGGCGTGCTTGCCGCCGGGCATTTCGTGCCGTGGGGCGCTCACGTGCGGCTGCCGTCGCAGACGCACGTCGATCGCCAACGGCGGCCGCACGGAACAGTTCCTGATTCGTCTGCCGGCCGATCGGATCGACGCCGCGGGAGCCAAGGCGGCCGGACTCCGCGCCGCGGCACCGCCGGGCGCGAGCACGCTGCCGCCGCAGCTCACGGCCGAGCCGCTGCTCGTCGAGCATTTCAAGATTCGCGACGCGGCCGGCAACGTGATCGGTCTCGCGGCGCGGCACTGGAGCGGGGACGCGCACACGTCGGGCACCGCCTGGTCGTTGATGATCCCGAGCCGCGGCGCGCTGCTCTTGACCGCGCCCGGCGAGCAGCGTGCGGCGCTCGACACGGCGCTGCGCAGCGCCGGCTACAACGCCGGCACCGCCTGGACCGGCGACGTCCGTGTCGCGTTCGCGCCCGAAAGCGCCGACAACGCGATCGTGGCAGCCGGCAGCGACGAGTTCTCGGGTCTCGCCGGCAATTACAGCGAGACTTGGACGATCACCGGCGTCACTGACGGCGGCGAGCTGCACGGCACGATCGAGATCGGTACCGTGACTCGGCACGGCACATGAAATACCTCCTCGTCGCAGCGCTCGGACTATTGATCGGCGCGGCTGCCGCCGGCGCCGCGATCTACTACAACCCGTTCACCATGACGAACGGCCGCGCAGCTCGACGTCGCCGATCGCGCGCTGCACTACTCGCTGCCGAGCGAGGTGCTCGGCTTCGCGCTCGGCGACGAGGTCGTGCCGCCCGGCACTCCGAAGCGCGACGACTCGCTCTGGGAAGAGACGATCGACCGCACCGCGATGCTGAGCCTCGTGCTCGACGACGCGCACGACAACCCGACCGCGATCGCGAGCCGCTTGCTCGCGGTCTCGCCGCGCACCGACTTCGTGTTGTCGGGCGTGCGCGTGAACGACTATTGGCTGCTCACGATCCCGGGCGAGGGCACTTTGTTCTTGCGCGCGGACACGAACGTCTGGCCGTTCCTGAAAGAGACGCTGCCCGTGTGGTATCTCGGTCGGCCGTGGAAGGGCCCGTCCGAGTACAGCCCGACGGCCGGGCCGGGCGAGCTAGGCGCCGCCGTCGTGATCGGCGCGACGGGCCGCTTCGTGGGCCTCGAGGGCAGCGCGATCGAGAAGTATCGGCTCACGGATCTCGATCCCGCGGCACGCAGCGCGGCCGCCACCGGCGAGCTCGACCTGAGGCTCAGCGCATCCCAAGTCGCGAAGAGCGAATAGCGTCGCGTTGCGCGCGCGCTTGCTCGCGCGGCGCCAAAGCGACGCTCGCAAATCAACCCAGCATCAACGGATCCGTGCGCGGATCGCGGAGCACGTCCGCGTCGATCGTGAACGCGGCGCCGATCAGCTTCTTCGCGTGCGCGAACTCGCGCGGGCTGTTCACGGCGTCGACCGCGATCAGGCGCCGGTTCGCGAGGTAGTACACCGCGAAGCTTTTCTGCGCGGGGTCGCCGCGGAGCACGGCCGTGTCGTAGCCGTGCAACAGCCCCACGATCTGCATCTTCACGTCGTACTGGTCCGACCAGAACCACGGGATCTCGGCGTACGCGACCGGGTTCCCAAGCAGCGTCGCGGCCGCGACCTTTGCCTGATGGACCGCGTTCGGCACCGACTCGAGGCGCACCGAACGCGCGTAGAGCTTGAGCGGATGATTCGTGCAGTCGCCGCATGCGAGCACGCCGGGATCTGAAGTCCGCGCGTGCTCGTCGACGACGATACCGTTTGCGCATTCGAGGCCGGCGGCCGACGCGAGCTCGACGTTCGGCACGACGCCGATGCCGACGATCACCGCGTCGCACGGAAAGCGCCGGCCGTCCGCCGTCTCGACCGCGTCGACGCGTGCGCGTCCGTGCAGCGCGCGGACCGCGGCGCCGATCACGACATCGACTCCAGCCGCGCGGTGCAGATCGGTGAAGAATGCGCGATACCTCCTCGCAGACGACCCGCCCGAGCACGCGGTCGGCGGCCTCGAGCACCGTGACCGCGAAGCCGCGGTGGCGCGCGACCGACGCCATCTCGAGGCCGATGTAGCCGCCGCCGATCACGACGACGCGCGCGCCGGGCTGCAAGCCCGCGTTGAGCGCGTCGATGTCCGAGATCGTGCGCACGTGGTGCACGCCCGCGAGGTCGGCCCCCGGTACGGCGAGCGTCCGCGGGCGACTGCCGGTCGCGAACAGCAGCTTGTCGTAGCGCAGAGTGCGACCGTCGTGCAGGCGTAGCGCATGCGCTGCTCGATCGACTTCTTCGACTCGCGTGCCGACTTCTAACGCGATGCTTTTCTCCGCGTAGAACGCCTGCGGCCGCAGTAGCAGCCGTTCGCGCGGCGTCTCGCCCGAGAAGTACTTCTTCGACAGCGGCGGTCGCTGATACGGCGCGTACGGCTCCTCGCCGAGCAACGTGATTGCGCCCGCGTAGTTTTGTTGGCGCAGCGTCTGCGCGACCTGCGTGGCCGCTTGACCGGCGCCGACTACAACCAAGTGCTCTGTCATCGGATGCTAGTATGCGAAGAGAACGCGAAGTTTATCAGTCGATCGAGCGGCGACGGGCGAGGGCGGGCGCGATGGTGCGGGCGATCCAATTCGATCGGTTCGGCGGGCCCGAGGTGCTCGAGTATCGCGAGGTCCGACGTCGCCGAGCCGGGCGCCGGACAGGCCCGCGTGAAGCACACCGCGGTCGGCGTGAACTTCATCGACGTCTATCACCGGACGGGCCTCTATCCGCTGGCGCTGCCGAGCGGTCTCGGCAGTGAAGCCGCGGGCGTCGTCGTCGCGACCGGCGCCGGCGTCACGCACGTGAAGCCCGGGGACCGCGTTGCGTACAACGCGGCCGGGTCGCTCGGCTCCTACTCCGAGGAGCGGCTCGTCGACGCGCGCTGGCTCGTGAAGCTGCCGCGAGCGATCGACGATCGCGCAGGCGCGGCGATGATGCTCAAGGGGCTCACGGCGTGGTACCTGCTCAATCGCAGCTACCAGGTCCAGCGCGGCGATTCGATTCTGCTCTACGCCGCGGCCGGCGGCGTCGGCCTGATCGCGGCGCAGTGGGCGCGGCACCTCGGCGCGCACGTGATCGGGATCGTGAGCACCGAGGAAAAGCGCGCGCTCGCGATCGAGCACGGCTGCGAGCACGTCCTGCTCGCGAGCGATGACATCCGCGCGCGCGTGCGTGCGCTCACGGACGGTCGCGGCGTGCCGGTCGTGTACGACTCGGTCGGCCGCGACACGTTCGTTCAATCGCTCGACTGTTTGCGGACGCATGGGCTTCTCGTGAGCTTCGGCAACGCGTCCGGCCCGGTCGCGCCGTTCTCGCTCCTCGAGCTCACGAAGCGCGGGTCTCTCTACGTCACGCGACCCACGCTCGGCGACTTCATCCGCGAGCGAGCCGATCTCGAGGCCGGCTGCGCGGAGCTGTTCGGGCTCGTCGAGCGCGGCGTGATCAAGATCGAGGTCAATCAGACTTACGCGCTCGCGGACGCGGCGTCCGCGCACCGCGATCTCGAGGCGCGGCGCACGACGGGCTCCACGGTTCTGCTGCCCTAACGCTTTTCCCGCCGCTTGCGCGACATTCGCGCATCGCGCGCCCGCAACACGGGCGCGTAGCGTTGCATGGCATGCCAACGGAGGGCTCCGATGCCGAGGCAACGTCACGAGACGCGGCTCGACGCGCCGATCACGAGCGTGTTCGCCGCGCTGATCGACGTCGTCGCGCGCGGCCGCTGGGGCGCGGCGCACATCGTGCTCGACGCTCCGCAACCGCGCCCGGGCTGCGAATACGCGCAGCAAAGACGCAGGGTGCTGCGCCGAGGCAAGGTGCTCGAATGCTTGCGGCCCGTGACGCTCACGCTCGAGGAGACGCTGCTCGACCGGCCGTGCCGCGTGAAGCTGAGGCTCAAGTGGCGGCTCGAGCCGCTCGAGACGAGCTCGTGCGTGCTGCTCGAAGCAAAGTACACGTTGAACGGCGCCGCGTCGCTGAGACGCAGGCATTGGGACGAGCAGATCCACGGCCACTGCACGCGGATGCTCGGCGCTCTGCGGCCCCAGATCGCGGCCGCGCAGCGCGCGCTCAGCGTAGCGCCGCCGGTGCGCGCCGCAACGCCGATACATGAGCAGTGGTTCATCCCGCGCTCAAGCGCGCGCCGAAACTGAGTAGCCGGTCTCACGACTCCGCCCGAAACGTGATGGCGGACTCAGTCTCCGCTCGATCGGTTGCTATACTCGGTTGCAACGGCATTGCTCTGCCGTCGCAGGCAGCGCGTCGCCACGAGCGGGTAAGGATTGCGCGCGAAGCAGCCCGAAAGGATTCGCCCGGTTGCGAATCTGCAAGAGTTCTTCAAGGACTCGGTGGCCGATGCCATGGAGAAGCAGGGCGTCGCGGCCGACGACCACACCGCCTATTACGTCGTCAATCTGCTCACGCTGTTCGCGCGCGCCGAGAAGCTCTATGACCGCCGCACGGACGGCCCCGGTCCGCCGCCGCTCGCGCTGCTGCTAGCGGAGGCCGCGGCCACGCCCGACCTCCAAGCGCGCAACGTCGTGCTCCAGCGTGTCGGCGATACGGCGCTGTTCGTCGCGGGCTTCTTCCAGGAGGCTTTCGCGCGCAAGCTCGTCGACGTCGACTACTACATCGACGTCGGCGGAGCCGCATACGGGTCGCTGTCGGAGAGCGTGCGCGGCACGATCCGCGGCCGAGCGTTCCGCGGAGTGTTCGCCGAGCTCGCCGAGAAATTCCGCGGGTTCGTCGACGTGCTCGCCGAGATCCGCGACTCGGCGCGCGCAGCAGATGATTACGACATCCTGCGCCTCTACGAGGTTTGGCTGAAGACCGGCAGCTTGCGCGCCGCGCGCGTGCTTCGATCCCTCGGCATCGAGCCGAGCGCGTCGCTCGACGCGACGACGCGCCATTGACGCGCCGCCGACGACCATGCGCCTGCACGGCTTTCAAGATCTGCTCAGCGGTCTCTACGCGCTAGACCTCGCGTACGAGGTCGACGACTTCGTCACCACGGACACAGATCTCGCGCGCGCCCTCGACGCGGGCGGACGGGAGCTCGACGAGAAGCTGCTGATCGCGGAGACGGACGGCGAGGCCGACGTGTCGCTCTACCTCGATCCCGGCGTGCTCGAGCGTCTCGCGCTCAACGATCCGCTCGAACGGCTCGACGCGGACAACCTCGAGGACTTCTGGACTGCGTTCGAGGGTGTGAGCCACTTCACGTACTACGCGTGGAATGCGCAACGCGAGAAGCGCGTCACGATGCTCGAGATGGAGCTGCAAGCGGAAGTCGACAAATACGTCGCGACGGCGCTGTTGCTGCTGCGTCAGGGGCAGAAGGCCGCGCGGGCTGCATCATTGGCTGTTCGAGATGCCGCGGCTCGACGAGCGGCTCGACGGCGACGAGCTCGATCGTTACCGCCGCGCGAACCGCTGGGCCGGGAAGTATTGCCGTCGGCTCGCGCCGGCCATCGCGAGTGGCGCGCCCGATGAGGCCACACGCACAGAGCTGCGCCGCTTCTACCGGCTATCGCAGAGCGTCGAAGATCGAGCACATCGACGCGGACTGAATCGCGCGCACGTGCGGCCGCGGTGCGCAACCGCCGCGTGCGCACGCTCGCGGCGGCGCCGAGGAACAGGCGGTACGCGGGGTTGTCGGTCTCTTCCCAGTACTCGTAGCCGAGTGCCGCGAGGTGGCTCGCGAAGTCGGCGCGCTCGGCCGGCGGTACCTGCACGCCCGCGAGCACGCGGCCGTAGTCGGAGCCGTGATTGCGGTAGTGGAACAAGCTGATGTTCCAGCGCTGACCGATCGCCTTCAGGAACGCGAGCAGCGCGCCCGGTCGCTCCGGGAACTCGAAGCGATAGAGATGCTCGTCCGCGAGGCCAGGCACCCGGCCGCCGACCATGTGGCGCACGTGCAGCTTCGCGACCTCGTTGCCGCTCAAGTCGAGCACCGGGTAGCCGTGCCGTGCGAGCGTAGCGACGCAGCTCGCGCGCTTCGTCCTCGCCTCGTGCGAGCGACACGCCGACGAAGATTCGCGCGGTTGCGCCCGCCGCGTAGCGGTAGTTGAACTCGGTCACGTTCCTAAGCCCAAGCGCCTCGCAGAACGCGAGGAACGCGCCGCGACGCTCGGGAATCTCGGCCGCGATCAGCGCTTCGCGGTGCTCGCCGATCTCGGCACGCTCGGTCACGTGGCGCAGTCGGCCGAAGCTCAAGTTGGCGCCGCTGTTGATCGCGATCAGCGTCTTGCCGCGCACGGGGTTCTGCTCGAGCCAGCGCTTCAAGCCGGCGACGCCGAGCGCGCCCGCCGGTTCGACCACGACGCGACTGTCCTCGAAGATGTCCTTGATCGCGGCGCAGATCTCGTCCGTGCTCACGAGCACGACCTCGTCGACGACCTCGCGCGCGAGTCGGAACGCCTCGTCGCCGACGCGACGCACCGCGACTCCGTCCGCGAACGTGCCGACGTGGTCGAGCGTGACGGGTTCGCCCGCGTACAGCGACTTCGCCATGCTCGCGGACTCGAACGGCTCGACGCCGACGATCCGCACCTCGGGATAGCGCTCTTTCACGTACGCGCCGATGCCGCCGATTAGGCCGCCGCCGCCGACCGGCACGAAGATCGCGTCCGGCAGCGTCGCCCCACTGCCGCTCTAGCTCGAGCGCGATCGTGCCTTGGCCCGCGATCACGTCGGGATCGTCGAACGGGTGCACGAACGCGCGCCCGGTCTTCTCGCGCGAGATCGAGAGCGAAACGGTTCGCGTCGTCGTACGTGAGCCCTTCGAGCACGACCTCGCCGCCGAGCGCGGCGACGGCCTCGACCTTGATCGGCGCCGCGGTCGTCGGCATCACGATCGTCGCGTCGACACCGTGCTTGCGCGCCGCGAGCGCCACGCCCTGCGCATGGTTGCCCGCAGAGCTGCAAATCACGCCGCGCTCGATCATCGCGCGCGGCGCCTGCGCGATCTTGTTGTACGCGCCGCGAAGCTTGAACGAGAACACGGGCTGCAGATCTTCGCGCTTGAGCAGCACGGAGTTGTCGAGGCGCGTCGGAAAGCCGGCGCGCGTAGTCGAGCGGCGACTCGATCGCGACGTCGTAGACGCGCGCGCTCGCGATCCGCGACACGTAGCTCGCGGCGATCGGGCGTGTAGTGGGCGCGGGGCTCATGGCGGCGACCCGCGGCGCTCGTTAGCCGGCCGGCTTCAGCAGATCGGCCATCCGCCGCGTCATCTGATCGTACTGGAAGCTCGCGAGCTTATAGCGCCAAGCCATCACGCGCGCATTGATCCGCTGCGCTTCGGCAGTCGGATCGGCCGCCGCCGCCTCCGCGGGCTTCGCGGGTCCGCCGTCGGCCGGCGCCGCGCTCTCGCCGGGCTTGCCGGAGTCGGACTTCGTCGCGTCGGCCCCGCCCGGCGCGGGCGTTTGAGCGGCTTTCGCCGCCGCTTGGTTCTGCGCGACTAGGTCCGCGTCGACGCTCGCGGTGAACGAGACCCACGCGTCGTCGCCGCGCTTCGCGCCGACCGCGCGCACGATCAGGCCGTCGAACGTCCGGAACTCGACCTGGACGGCCTTGTCGGGCGTCGTACCGTCGGCCTTCTCGACGTCCTCGAGGTTCAGCTCGCGCAGCGAATTGCCGATCACGTTCGCGACGCCCGGGTACAGCAGCTCGCGGCCCCTTGGCACGAGGGCCACGTCGAAATTCATCTCGTCCGCGTTCAGCTTGCTGATCGTGACGACCTCGCCGTCCGGGTGCTTGATCGTGACCTCGCGAACGCGGTTGCCGCGCACGTCGAGGATCACGGGGTCGAGCCATTGCGCCGCGGTCTTCGGGAAGCTCGGATCGCGGTCGATCAGGTAGCTCTGCGCCTCGTTCGCGCGCCGCGCATAGCGCTGCTTCGAGCCCTTCGCGTCCCCCAAGATCAGCGTGCCGAAGTCCTTGCCCGACGACGAGATCGCGACGCCGAGGCCGGTCGCCTTGTCGCTCGCGATGTCTTGCACGCCGAGCTTGTCGTAGAACGACGCGTTCGCGGTTTTCGTCTCGAGGATCTTCGCTTCCGCGAGCGCGCGCAGGTTTTGGCGCAGCTTCGTGACGTCGGCTGCGTAATCGGCCTTCTCCGCAACTGCCCAGCCGTCGGCGTGCTTTTCGATCGTCGCGACGGTCTCGCCGCCCGCCTTCGTGATCTTGATCTTGTCCACGTCGTTGAGCGCGGCTTGGAGCCCGGGCAGGATCGGTCCGCCCGCGGTCGACGCGGTCGACCGGCCGCGCTGCCCCAAGAACGCGAGCACGCCGAGCACGACGAGCGCCACGGCGAGCGCGATCAGACCCTTGCGGCTCATCGCGCCGCCTTGCGCCGGCGCGCCGCCGCGACGAGCAGCAACAAACCGATCAGCAACGACCGGCATCACGAGGATGTTGATCACCTTGAGCGTCGTGCCGAGGTTGGTGATGTCCTGATCGAGCTCGTGGCGCACGGCGCGCAGCTGCTGGCGGATTTTCACCTGCTCGCCGAGGAAGCGCTGTATCTCGTCCTGCTGCGCGGAGTTCATCAACGCCGAGCTCTTGTCGTTGCGGCCGGCCTGGAGCTCGCCGAGCTTGCGCTCGGTATCCGATAGTTGGGCTTGGAGCTCCTTCTCGGTCTCGCGGAACTTCGCGTCGGCGTCGCGGCGCAGCTTGTCGACCGTCGTGAACGGCCGCGAGTACGTCGCGCGGCTACGCAGGCCGATCAGGTCCGCGCTGCCCGAGAGATTGTCGAGCGCGTTGATCACGAAGTCGCCGTTGTTCGCGAACGCGTTGACGAGGCGCTGGCCGAGGAAGTTCTGCACCTGGGCCCAGAGCCGGTCGCTGAGCATGTCGACGTCGCCGACGAGCACGAGGTTCGCGCTGTCGGTCGAGGCTTTGTGCTCGACCTTGAGCTTGTCGTCGACCGGCGCGTCGCGGCCTTCGGGCGGCTTCGGCGGCCCGTCCGGGAACGCGCTCTTGAGCGGGCCCTTCGAGCCGCGCGGCGATCGTGTATTGCGTGCCGGTCGCCTTGAAGCCGTTCAAGAGCTCGCCGGGGTCGGGCAGGAACTGGAAACGCGCGACCGGCAGCGTCTCGGCCTCGGTGCTCGACTGGAGCAGCGGCGTGAGCTTGCTCGTCGCGCCCTCGGCGGACTTGAAGTAGCCCGCGAGGCCGACGTTCACCGTGCCGAGCCCCGAGCGTGATCACGTCGTCCTTGCTCATCGCGTCCATGTCGAGCCCGAGCAGGCCGACGTGGCGCACCGGACGTTGGCCCTGCCGGATGCCGAGCGCGTAGCGGTTGTCGGCGACGACGTCGCTTGTCGAGAACTCGACGCCCCAGGCTTCGAACAGCTTGTCGAGGTTCGAGCTCGGCGGCGCCGCGAGCCCGGTCGGCTCCTGTCGCCGCCGCGAGGATCTCGGCCATCGGGTCGACGAAAATCAGCGCACGGCCGCCGCGCATCACGAACTGGTCGATCGCGTACTGCGTCCCGTCGTCGAGCATCGCGGGATGCACGATCCAGAGCACGTTGATGTCGTCGTCGATCTTGAGCGTCGACTCCGGCAGCATCCGTAGCTCGAAGACCTGCCGCGCCTGCTCGACGATCACCCACGGCTGCGTCGGCTGCTGGGTCTGCGGGTCGAAGCTGCCGCCGATCGGCGCGCCCGAGAGCAGCCCCACGACCGTCTTCTTCGGGTTTGCGAGGTTATAGACGAGCCTCGCCAAGTCGTACTCGAGGAACGCCTCTTTCGACGGCTCGGGATCGAAGAACGGGATCGTGTCGGTCGTGCCGACGCTGTTCGAGCCCGCGAGGCCGAAGTAGACGTTCTTGTCGCCGACGTTCGCGGCCTGGAGCCCGAACTGCTCCGCGCGGTCCTCGTCCTCGGAGAACGGCAGAGGGTCGACGACGTGCAGCACGAGCTTGCCCTCGGGCGCGTGTGCCGCGAACTCCTGGAGCGTCTCCGTGACGCGGCTCGCGTAGGCGCGCAGCGCGGGCAGGCCCTGCGTCTCCTGGTTCGAGAAGAAGAGATAAAGGTTGATCGGCTCGTCGATCTTTTGCAGCACCTTGCGAGTGCCGGGCGACAGCGTGTAGAGCTGGTTCTTCGTGAGGTCGATCCGCCAGCCGCGCAGCAACACGTTGGTCGCCATCACCGCGACGATGAACGCGAGCAGCATCAGCACGAGCGTCGAGTAGCCGATACGTTGTCGAACGCGTGTGCTCATCGCGTCAATCCGCCTTCTTCAGGTGCAGGACGATCGTGTTGGCGTAGAGGCAGACGCCGATCAGCAGCGCGAAGTAGACGAGGTCGCGCAGGTCGATCACGCCCTTGCTGATGTTCGTGAAATGCGTGAGGAAGCTCAAGCTCGCGATCGCGTCGAGCAGCGCCTGCGGCGTCCAGCCCGAGAAGAAGTTCAGCACGAGGTCGAAGCCCGCGAGCAGCAGCAGGAAGCAGGTGACGACCGAGAGGATGAACGCGATCACCTGGTTCTTCGTCGTGGCCGAGATGCACGAGCCGACGGCGAGGAACCCGCCGGCCATCAGGAAGCTGCCGATGTAGGCCGCGAAGATCACGCCGTTGTCGGGCTGGCCCAAGTAATTGACCGTGATCCAGATCGGGAACGTGAGCGCGATCGCGATCCCGGTGAAGAGCCAGGCCGCGAGGAACTTGCCGAGGACCGGCCTGCCACGGCTCGATCGGCAGCGTCATCAGGAGCTCGATGCTGCCCGACTTACGCTCCTCGGCCCAGAGCCGCATGCTGAGCGCGGGCACGAGGAACAAGAACAGCCACGGGTGGAACGTGAAGAACGCCGTGAGGTCGGCCTGGCCGCGCTCGTAGAAGTTGCCGATGTAGAACGTGAACGCGCCCGCGAGGATCAGGAAGATCACGATGAACACGTACGCGATCGGCGTCGCGAAGTAGCTCGCGAGCTCGCGCTTCATGACGGTGATCACGCCGTTCATGCGGCGGCTCCGCCCGTGATCGACCGGAAGACCTCGTCGAGCCGGCGGGACGGCACCCGCGCCGCGAGGCCCTGCGGCGTGTCGTCGGCGAGGATCTTGCCGTGCGCGATGATGATCGCGCGATTGCACACGGCCTCGACTTCCTCGAGCAGGTGCGTCGAGATCACGATGATCTTGCTCTTCGCCATCCGGCCGATCAGCTCGCGGACCTCGTGCTTCTGGTTCGGATCGAGGCCGTCGGTCGGCTCGTCGAGGATCAGCACCTCGGGGTCGTGCACGATCGCCTGGGCGAGGCCGACGCGGCGCTTATAGCCCTTCGACAGCGTGTCGATCGTCTGATCCAGCACCTTCTCGAGGTGCAGCAGCTGGAACACTTC
Organism: uncultured Gammaproteobacteria bacterium; assembly: GCA_963841645.1. Taxonomy (GTDB): domain Bacteria; phylum Pseudomonadota; class Gammaproteobacteria; order Steroidobacterales; family Rariloculaceae; genus FEN-1219. The sequence goes on from CAWJDS010000008.1 coordinate 413,940, forward strand.
GTCGAGCCGCGCCTTGCGCTTCTGCGGCGCGACCTCGCGCGCGGACGCGATGAACTCGAGGAACGTGCGCGGCGTCATCTCGGGATAGCACGGCGCGCCTTCGGGCAAGTAGCCGATCCGGCGCTTCGCTTCGATGGCCTGCGCGTCCACGTCGAAGCCGCAGACGGTCACGCGGCCGTCGGTCGCGGGCAAGAAGCCGGCGACGATCCGCATCGTCGTCGTCTTGCCGGCGCCGTTCGGACCGAGGAAGCCGAGCACCTCGCCCGGCTGCACGCGGAACGAGAGGTCGTCCACGGCTCGGAGCTGGCCGTACAGTTTGGTGAGGCCCTGGCAGTCGATCATCGGATGTCTAGTTTGCAGTTCGGCGGCGAGTAACGCGGCGGATGGCAGCACGAGGCGGCGGACAATTCTGCATACACGTCATACCTCTTTCAAGCCGGAGCCCGCGTCGGTCAAGGTGTCCCGACCGGTTTGCCGTTCACATCGATGACCGCGATGTCGCCGAAGCCGAGCGCTCGCACTTTGCTCTCCACGACGCCGCGATCGCCGACCACGACCCACGTGAGCCGATTCGGAGCGAGCAGTCGCTTCGCCGCCGCGTCGACTTCACCGACAGTCAAGCGCGCGACGAGTTCCGCATACCGGCTCCAGTAATCGTCCGGCAGATGAAAACGCACGAGCGCTGCGATGTCCCTCGCGACCGATCGCGACGTCTCCCAGCGCCCCGGCAGAGTCAGTGTGCTGCCGTTCTTGCTCGTCGCCACCTCCTGCGCGGTCGGCGGCCGCGCGCCGACGAAGTCGTCGAGCTCGCGCTTGATCTCGACCATCGCCTCGGCGGTCTTGTCCGCCTGCACCGGCGCGAGCGCTAGGAATGGGCGCTGCGCCTGAGTATCGACGATCTCCGTGTCGGCGCCGTACGCCCAGGTCTTGTCCTCGCGCAGGTTCATGTTGATCCGGGACGTGAACGCGCCGCCGAGGATGTCGTTCATCGCATCGATCGCGATTTCGCCGTCGGGCGTCTTCGCGGGCACGAGGTGCCCCGCGATGATCGTGGACTGCTCGCGCGCCGGGCCGGTCGATCAGGAACACGCGCGGCTTCGCCGGCAGCGTGACGTTCGGCAGCGCCTTCTTCGGCACGTCGCCGCGCTGCCAGCGCGCGAATAGCGCCTCGAGCTTCGGGCGGATTTCGGCGAGCGTCGTGTCGCCGACGACGACCAGCGTCGCGTTGTTCGGCTTGAACCACGTCGAGTGGAATTTCGCGAGGTCGTCGCGCGTGATGGCGGTCACCGATTGCTCGGTGCCCGAGCCCGTCATCGGGATCGAGTACGCATGACCCTCGCCGTACAAGAGACGCGGCAGGATTCTGAGCGCCATCTGCTCGGGCGTGTTCTTTTCCTCCTGGATCTCCGCGAGCAGAAGCCGCTTCGCGCGCTCGAGCTCCTCGGGCCGGAACGCCGGGTTCAGGATCACGTCGGCGTAGACGCCGAGCGACGCGTCGAGGTTGTCCTTGAGCGCGGACAGGCTCACGACCGCGAAGTCGAGGTTCGCGCCGGTAGCGAGCTCCGCGCCGAGGCTCGCGATCCGGTCGTTGATCTGTAGCGCGCTGAGCGTCGTCGTGCCCTCGTCGAGCATGTCCATCGCGAGGTTTGCGACGCCCGGCGCTGCGAACTGATCCGCCGCGAAGCCCGAGTCGACCTGCAGGCTCAGCTGCACGACGGGCACCGCGTGGCGCTCGGCGACGATGAGGCGGAGTCCGTTCGCGAGCGTCGCTTGCGCGAGCGCCGGGAACGGCGCGTCGGGGAAGCTCTTAGGCTTGGGGATCTCAGTCCGATCCGCACCGTCCTTGTCGGCGGCGAGCGTGGTCGGGAACGGTTGGACTTCGAGCGCGAGCGCATTGCCCGTGAGCCAGCGGCGCGCGGTCGCGCGCACCTGCTCGGGCGTCGCGGCGTTCATCACGTCGAGCGAGTGCTTGTAGAAATCGGGGCGGCCGCCGAACACCGCGTTCTCGGCGAGGATGTTCGACTTGCCGCGGAACCCGCCGACCTGCTCGATCCCGCGGACGAAAGAGCCCTTGAGCTCGGCGCGCACGCGCTCGAGCTCGGTGCGTGTCGGGCCGTCGCGCAGGAACCGCGCCATCTCCTCGTCGACGGCGCGCTCGACTGCCGCGAGGTCTTGGCCCTCGGCCGCCGTCGCGTATACGACGTAGCCTCCCGCGATCTCGCCGTCGATCGGGTACGCCCCGACGTCGGTCGCAATCTGGTCGTCGTATACGAGCCTGTGATACAGCCGCGAGGACTTGCCGGACGTGAGCACGGCGTCGGCGAGCTCGAGCAGCGGCGTATCGTCGCTGCGCCATTCGGGGCCGCGCCAGACCTTGTAGATGCGCGCTTGCGGCACGCGGTCCTGCATCACGATGCGGCTCGCCGGCACCGCATCCGGAATCCAGCGCTCGCGCACGACGAGCGGCGGGCCCGGCGGGATGTCGCCGAAGTAGTGCTGAACCTTGATCTTGGCTGTCGCGAGGTCGATGTCGCCGGCGAGCACGAGTGTCGCGTTGTTCGGGCCGTAGTAGGTCTGGAACCAACGCTTGACGTCGTCGAGCGTGGCGGCGTTCAGGTCCTCCATCGAGCCGATCGTTTCCCAGGAGTACGGATGTCCCGGCGGGAATAGATTGGCGACGATCTGCGCGTAGACCTTGCCGTACGGCTGGTTGTCGTCCTCGCGCTTCTCGTTCTGCACGACGCCGCGCTGCTCGTCGAGCTTCTTCTGGTCGATCGCGCCGAGCAGATGTCCCATGCGGTCCGATTCCATCCACAACGCGAGGTCGAGGGCGCTCGTCGGCACGGTCTCGAAGTAGTTCGTGCGATCCGAGTTCGTCGTGCCGTTCATGCTCGTGGCGCCGACTTCCTCGAACGGCCGGAAGTACTCGTCGTTGTAGTGCTCGCTGCCGTTGAACATCAGGTGCTCGAACAGGTGCGCGAATCCGGTTCTGCCCTGCGTCTCGTTCTTCGAGCCGACGTGGTACCAGATCGTGACCGCGACGATCGGCGCCTTGTGGTCCTCGTGCACGATCACGCGCAGGCCGTTGTCCAAGCGAAACTCGGCGAACGGGATGTCGGGATCCTTCGCGAGCGCCGGGCGCGGTGCCGCGCACGCGAGGGCTGCGAGCGCGAGAAATCTTTTCATTCTTCCGTCCTTCCGTCGGCGCGGTTAGAGACTGCGGCGAGCGAGGCGAGTTCCGCGTCCGCGCGCAGGCCTGCGGCGGCCGCCGACTGTGGCGCGCGCGCGGCTCGGGGTGGCATTCTTCGAGCGTGGCCGAGTATACGAGGACGGTCGGCGGCCGACGAACGACGCGAGGATGCGAGCCAAGTGAAGAGACGCGAGCTATACGATCCGATCGAGCCGTTCGACACGGGCTTTCTGCAGGTCGGCTCGGGACACGAGATCTACTACGAGCAATCCGGCAATCCGCGCGGCAAGCCCGCGTTGTTCGTGCACGGCGGGCCCGGCGGCGGCGGCGATGTGAACGCGCGGCGCTTCTTCGATCCCGACGGCTATCGGATCGTGATCTTCGATCAGCGCGGGTCGGGGCGCAGTCGCCCTCACGCTTCGCTCGAGGCAAACACGACTTGGGATCTCGTGGCCGACATCGAGGCGCTCCGCGGCCGGCTCGGGATCGAGCGCTGGCTCGTGTTCGGTGGCTCCTGGGGAAGCACGCTCGCGCTCGCGTACGCCGAGACGCATCCGCGTCCCGTCAGCGAGCTCGTGCTGCGCGGCATCTTCCTGCTGCGCCGCAAAGAGATCGACTGGTTCTATCAATGGGGCGCGAGCATGCTGTTCCCGGAGGAGTGGCGCGCCTTCCTCGCGCCGATCCCGCCGGAAGAGCGCGGCGATCTGCTCGGCGCGTATCATCGCCGGCTCACGCAGGCCGCCCCGGCCGAGCAGCTTGCGGCCGCGCGCGCGTGGTCCATTTGGGAGGGCGCGACGAGCTCGCTGTGGCCGAACCCCGAGCGTAAGACGCAATTCGCGCAGCCGGAGTTTGCGCTGGCGCTAGCGCGGATCGAGGCACACTACTTCGTGAACCGCGGATTTTTCACCGACGAGGATCAACTGTTGCGCGGCGTGGATCGAATTCGCGACATTCCGGCCGTGATCGTGCAAGGCCGCTACGACGTCGTGTGTCCGATCGAGACGGCGTGGGAGCTCCATGAGCGCTGGCCCGAAGCCGACTACCGAGTCGTGCTCGAGGCCGGGCACACGGCGTACGAGCCCGGGATCACCTCCGAGCTCGTCGCCGCGACGGACCGTTTCTTGAGGTCTCGGAGCGAGACCGTGAGCGTGCTGGCGATCGTCAACGCGAAGCTCGTCAACGACGGCCGGACGGTCGCGACCGACGTGCTGGTTCGCGGCGACAGGATCGAGCGGATCGGGGCGGGCGCGGTGCCGGCCGGCGCGGAAGTCGTCGACCTTGCGGGCAAGCACCTGTTGCCCGGGCTGATCGACGGCCAGGTCCACTGCCGCGAGCCGGGGCTCACGCACAAAGCGACGATCGCGAGCGAGTCGCTCGCCGCGGTCTGCGGCGGCGTCACGAGCTTCCTCGAGATGCCTAACACGACGCCGCCGACGACCGATCGCGCGGCTCTCGCGGCGAAGAAGGCGATCGCGGCCGCCACATGTCATACCAACTACGGGTTCTATCTAGGCGCAACCAACACGAACCTCGACGAGATACGGCGCGTCGGTCCCGGCGACGCGTGCGGAATCAAAGTGTTCATGGGCGCCTCGACCGGCAACATGCTCGTCGACGACCCCGCGACACTCGAGTCGATCTTCCGCGAGGCGCGACTGCCCGTCGCAACGCACTGCGAGGACACGCCGATGATCCGCGAGGCCGAGAGGCTCGCGCGCGAGAGATTACGGCGAGGCGGTGCCGATGTCGGAGCATCCGAAGATCCGCTCGGCCGAGGCGTGCTACAAGTCGTCGTCGCTCGCGGTCGGGCTCGCTCGCCGCCACGGGACGCGGCTGCACGTGCTGCACTTGACCACGGCTCGCGAGCTCTCGCTGTTCGACACCGGGCCGATCGCGGGCAAACGAATCACGGCGGAAGCTTGCGTGCACCACCTCTGGTACGACGATTCCAGCTACGCCGATCTCGGCGCGCGGATCAAGTGCAATCCCGCGATCAAGACGGCGGCCGATCGCGACGCGTTGCGGCGCGCAGTGGTGGCCGACGTGATCGACGTGATCGCGACGGACCACGCGCCTCACACGCTCGCCGAGAAGGCGCGCGGCTACTTCGAGGCGCCGGCCGGGTTGCCTCTCGTGCAGCACTCGTTGCTGATGTTGCTCGAGCAGCACCGCGAAGGCTCTTTACTCGCTCGAGAAGATCGTGGAGAAGGCCGCTCACAATCCCGCCGTGCTGTTCGGGATCGAGAAGCGCGGGTTCGTCCGCGAAGGGTATTTCGCAGATCTCGTCGCGGTGGATCTCGACGGCTCGACGCTCGTTGACGCGGCCGAGATTCGCTACAAGTGCGGATGGTCGCCGCTCGAAGGCACGCGGTTCCACTCGCGCGTGCTGCTGACGGTCGTGAACGGCGTGCCGGTGTATCGCGATGGGCAGCCTACCGGCGCCCGCGCGGCGCGTGCGCTCGAGTTCCGCGCACGCTAGACGCCGTTCCTTGCCAACGAAGCGCGGCTTGTGCTTCAGTTCGGCCGATGTTGAAGCGGACACGATTCGCGACCCGGCTCGCCACTCTGCGTGGCCGCGGTGCTGCTCGTCGCGGCATGCAGCAATTCCACGCCGCCGCCCGCGAGCGCGGCACCCGCCGCGCAGCCGAAGCCGGCCGAGCAGGCGCAGGAAGCGAAGACCGCGTCCCCTGCGGTCGTGGCTGCGCCCAAGGCGCCGCTGCTCGAGCAGGAGGTCGCCTACGGCGAGGCGCAGAAGCGCAACCTCGTCGGCTTTCTCGCCATGCCGGGCGACGCGGCCGAGCCGCTGCCCGGGATCATCGTGATTCACGAGTGGTGGGGCCTCAACGACAACATCAAGGCGATGACGCGCAAGCTCGCGAGCGAAGGCTACGTCGCGCTCGCGGTCGATCTCTACGGCGGAGCGAAGGCCGACACGCCGGAGAAGGCGCGACCGCTGATGGCCGCCGTCGTCGGCGATCAGGATGCGGCGCGCGCGAATCTCAAGCAGGCGTACGACTATCTCGACAAGTACGCGCTCGCGCCGAAAATCGGTAGCGTCGGCTGGTCGCTCGGTGGCGGTTGGTCGTTGCAGACCGCGTTGCTGCTTCCCGATCACCTGCGCGCGATGGTCATGTACTACGGGCCGATCTCGGGCAGCCAGAGCGAGCTCTCGACGCTTCAGATGCCAGTGCTAGGGTTCTTCGCGGGGCTCGACGAGAGCATCCCGGTCCGCGACGTGCAGCTCTTCCGCTCGACGCTATTGAAGCTCGGCAAGCCCGCCGAGATCATCATTTACCCGAAGGCGCAGCAGGGATTCGCGAATCCCGACGGCGGAGCCTATGACGAGCAAGCTGCGACGGAATCGTGGCAGAAGACGCTCGCGTTCCTAGCCGACAATCTCAAGTCGAAGCCGCGCTGAGCGGTGGCCCGCCGGGGCGTGAAAAGAAAGGAAAAAAAGAGGGCCGGGTGCAAGAACATCCATATTCTTCAGGACGAAGACTGGTCCATGTTCGCTGCCGGAAACCCGGCCCCCCGAGAACGGCCGTCCGACTCGGCCAGCGGACACCACGGGGGGAGGAGTGGTGGCCGCTTGTTCTGTTGCTCAGCCGCGCACAGGCGTCGTGTTGTTCGCGAGCTCGACTTTCGGTGCCGGCGTGGGCTTCTGGTTCCGATCGAGCGTAGTCCGAAGCTGACTGTTCAGCGCGCGGACGTAATTGTCGATTTCCGCGCGAAACATCGCGGGCTCGATCTTGAATACTGAAGACGCCGAACCGTAAACCACGATCTCCTCGGTCGCCGAGGCCTGCTGAGCGAGCAGGCCCACGGACAACCCGGCGATCAGGCCCGCCAGCCGATTGCGTGTAACCTTACTCATGACTTACTTCCTTCTCGAACCTTGTGGAGTTCGACTTACTTGCTATCTCTGCGCGTCCCTATTGCACGTGACGTGCCAAGCGAAATTTTCAATTGAAACAATCACTTCGCGATTTCAAGTAGTTACGGCTTTCCGTAATTAACGGAAAATCGTTGCCGATGCCAACGGAATTCCGTAAAGTGCCCGCATGTCGTTCGAAGACAGCTATCAATGGCTATTCCGAAAGAGTCCGGCGCTGATCGCGATACTCAACGAGGACGGATTCTTCCTTGACGCGAGCGACGCGTGGCTTCGGCGGTTCGACTATTCGCGCGATGAAATAACGAACGTTCGTCCGCAGGATTTGGGAAGCCCCGAATCCGCGAAACGGATTTCCGAGGAATTCATGCCGGTGCTGCGTCGGACCGGCCGGCTGAACGGCGTGCCGGTGGATCTCAAGACCAAGAAGGGCGAGCGCGTCGACTGTCTCGCGAGCGCGATCGTCGAGCGAGGGCCCGACGGCGACTACCTCCGCACGGTCGCGGTGTATACCGAGGTCGGCCAACAGGCTCGGATCGAGCAGCGCTACCGCGAGCTCTACCGCGCGACGCCCGCGATGCTGCACACCGTCGATGCCGCCGGGCGAATCATTCACGTGAGCGACCGGTGGCTCAAGAAGCTCGGCTATCGGCTCGACGAGGTGCTCGGGCGGCTCATCACCGACTTCATGGGCACCGAGTTCCAGACCACGCTCGGCGGCGGCAGGCTGCAGGACGTGATCGCGCAGGGCGAGCTCGAGAACGAGCCGCGCAGCTACGTCACGAAGACGGGCGAGCTGATCGAGGTGGAGCTGTCCGCGACCGCGGAGCGCGACAACAGCGGCGCGGTCGTCGCGCTGCTGGTTGCATCGAAGGACGTGACCGAGCGCAACCGCCAGGAGCGCCAATTGCGCGCAGCGTTCGAAGAGAACGCGCGGCTGCGCGCCGAGCTCGAGCGCGAGCGCGACTATCTGCGCGAGGAAGTGCGCGTGTCGATGAACTTCGGGCGCATCATCGGCGAGAGCCCGGCGCTGCAGAAGATGCTCGCGCGCATCGAGGCGGTGGCGCAGACGTCGGCGAGCGTGCTGATTCAGGGCGAGTCGGGCGTCGGCAAGGAGCTCGTCGCACACGTGATCCACGCGCGCAGCCCACGTAGCGAGGGTCCGCTCGTCAAAGTGAACTGCGCGTCGATTCCGCATGAGCTCTTCGAGAGCGAATTCTTCGGCCACGTGAAAGGCGCGTTCACCGGCGCGCACCGCGACCGCGTCGGGCGATTCGAGCTAGCGGACGGCGGCACGATCTTTCTCGACGAAGTCGGCGAGATTCCCCTCGACTTGCAGAGCAAGCTGCTGCGCGTCTTGCAGGAGAGCGAATACGAGCGCGTCGGCGACGACCGCACGCACGCGGTCGACGTTCGAGTGGTCGCGGCGACGAACCGCGATCTCGAGCGCGCCGTCGCGGATGGGCGCTTCCGTGAAGATCTCTATTACCGCCTGAGCGTGTTCCCGATCGACGTGCCACCGCTGCGCGAGCGCGGCGACGACGTCGTGCAGATCGCGAGCCACTTCCTCGAGAGGACGTGTCAGGAGTTCGGTCACCCCCCGCTCACGTTGTCGAAGCAGCAGGCGGCGCTGCTCAAGCACTACGACTGGCCCGGCAACATCCGCGAGCTCAAGAACGTGATCGAGCGAGCGGTGATCTTGTCGCGCGGCAAGGTGCTGCGACTCGATCTCGCGATGAGCGACATTCTGAATGCGCCGACTGCGCACGATGACGCGACGGGGACGGACTCGGCGCAGCTCTTGACCGAGGCCGCATTGCGCGAGCTCGAGCGGCAGAACATCGAGCGCGCGTTGACGCTTGCTGCTTGGCGTGTCTCGGGTCCGAACGGGGCGGCAAAGCTGCTCGGCGTGAAACCGACGACGCTCGCGGACCGAATGAAGAAGTTCAAGATCGCGAAGCCTCGGCGCCGCGCGTGAGAAGTTGCCATGCCAGGGGTATTCGTCCAATGCTCAAGGACTTGCGTCATCTTGGTGAACTCTGGTATAGATCTGCGCACAGTAACTAGACTCTTGGGTTTTCGGGGGTCGGCCGCTTCACCTAACGAGCGCCGACGAACAATAAGAAGGCACAAAACGTGTCGCACCTCACCGAGCGTTTCGCGGAGGCCGTCCAGACCTTGGTCGGCGACGGTCCGGTCAAGCAGCGCCTGATTCGCGCTTTCGGCGACCATCTGGGCGATCTCGATGGCGCGGACCTTCCGCCCGCGCTGCGCCCGGGCTTCTCGGAGCTGCAAACGGCGCTGAGCTGCCGCGCGCCGGTCGGCACCGAGAGCCGCGTCCAGGCTAGCGTCCACAAGATGTCCGCCGCCGAAGCCGGGGACTATGCAGGCACGATCGTCGAGCTGTACGCGGCCCTGGTCGGACAGCTCGAACGCGCCGAGCCCCTCAAGGTCGTGATCTCTCCCCGCAAGACGGCCCGGCTGCTCGCCAATCGCACATAATTTGCGCCCATAATCGGGCACGGATTTGGCGCGCACGGGCGCGCCGTTTGCGACCTCCATCAAGGTTCCGCCGGAGTCTTTCGCGCATGATTGGCCGACGCCCTCTTCGCCGTCGCCCGTCAATGCCAGAGTCGTCCGCTATTCCGCCCCAGGAAGACACGTCCGCCGTGTCCGACAAGGGCGGTTACGCGCCCTACGGTCAGCTCGTGAAGATGCTGATGCCGAGCGCCGGCAGCATCGCTCTCTACGACCCGGCCGGCGAGGTCGTCTGGTGCTCCGACGGCTACGAGCGGCCAGAGCTGCGCAAGCTGCTCGACGATTTGCGTGCATCCGATACCGTCGCGGGACGCGGCCGTGTCGAGAACACCGTCGACGGCGTGCCGGCATTCGTGGCCGGTCTGCGAAGCGCGGACGGAGCCCCGCTCGGCGCGCTCGTGGTCGAGCTCAACCCGAACAACAACCAGAGCGGCCGCTACAGCGGCTCGCTGCTCGCGGGCCTCCTGCGGCCGGTGCTCGACTGCCTCGAGAACCGGATGAATCTCGAGAGGACGGTGCTCGCGCCTGTGCAGAGCGACGATCGCGGTCTCGACCTGCTGTTGTCCGTCGACGAGAACGAGCGCGAGGACGCAAGCGCCCTCGAGCAGCTCATGCGCCATTGCGTACAGCACCTCGGTTGCGCGCTCGGCGCGCTGCTGGTGCCCGACAAGAACGTGTCGATCTCTTGCGCGGTCGATCCCGCGCTCGGCGGCTCACAACTGCTCGATCGCACGCAGCGGCATCTGCTCGCGTGGGTGCAGCTCAACAATCGACCGATGGTCGTGAATCGAGTGGCCGGCTCGTCGGACGCCGCGCCCTACAAGATCCTGTCGTGCCCAATCCGCGATCCAAACAATCGCGTCACGGGGCTCGTCGCCTTGTTTCGGTCGACGGACTCGGAGGATTTCGAGCTGCGCGACGTGCGGATTCTCGAGTTCGTGAGCCGCAAGGCCGTCGGAATCCTGAACAGCCAGTACGATCCGCTGACCGGTCTCGTGAATCGCCTGATCTTCGAGCGCCGCGCGCAGCGGCATCTCGACGAGGCGGCCGCCGCGCATGCGCTGCTCTATATCGACATCGATCGGCTACAGACCATCAACGAAGCGTTCGGCTTCCATGCGGGCGACGAGGTGATACAACGTGTCGCCGAAGTCGTCCGTCGCGCGACGGGAGCGGACGGGCTCGCGAGCCGAATCGGCGGCGACCGCTTCGCGGTGCTGTTGCCCAAGCGCACGATCACGGACGGGCTCGACGTCGGTAGGAAGATCCTCGCGGCCGCCGGGCAGATCGGCTATGTCGACGGCACCGAGTCGCTGCCGGTGTCGGTCAGTGTCGGCGTGGCCGCCGCCGAGCGCGAGCGCGTGGCGCACTTGCTCGCGTCGGCAGAGCTCGCGTGCAAGCGCGCGAAGCAGCAGGGACGCAACCGGATCGAGTCGGAGTCGCTCGAGGGCAACCTCACGTTGCTGCGCTCGCGCCAGCTCGTTGCCGCGACGAGTCTGCACGACGCGCTCAAGAACAACGACTTTCGCCTCGAGGCGCAACCGATCGTCGGCTTGCGCACGCGCCCGAGCGAGACCGTCGGCTACGAGCTGCTGGTCAGGATGCGCAGCCCGGAAGGCGAGCTGCTCGCGCCGGACAAGTTTCTCGACGCCGCCGATCGCTACCAGTTCTTGCCCGCGCTCGATCGCTGGGTCATCTGCTCGGCAATCGACACGCTGCGAACTCACGGCGTCGGCGACGGGACCCTGTGCTTCACGGTCAACGTATCCGCGCAATCGCTCGCGAGCGGCAAGTACGCGGCCTTCGCATTGGAGCAGATCGCCCAGGCCGGCTTACCTGCGGAGTCCTTCTGCTTCGAGATCAAGGAAGCGGCCGCAATGAATCAGCTGGCCGGCGCCGAGCAGCTGATCCGTGAGCTGTCGCGGGCAGGTTGCAAGCTCGCGCTCGACCACTTCGGCTGGGGGTTGAGCTCGCTCGCCCACCTCAAGCGCTTGCCGGTCGACTATCTGAAGATCGACGGTCGGTTCGTGCGCAGAGTGCTGGACGATCGCGTCGCCGAGTCGATCGTGTCCGGGATCGCGAAGGCCGCCCGCACGCTCGGGGTGGCCGCTATCGCGGAGCACGTCGAGAGCCTGCAGATCGCCGAACGGCTGCTCGCGCTCGAGGTCGAGTACGGGCAGGGCTTCCACCTCGGCCGCCCGCAGCCCTTCGGCCGAGCCGCCGCGGCGCCCGCGTTCGTGACCATGGCGCGCACCTCGGCGATGTGACGGCGGAGCGGGCACGGTTCACATTCGGACGGCGCGCCGCTACCTATAATGTCGGTCCGTCGTCGAACCGATGAGACCGCGGACGAAATGCTGAGACGTCTCGCCTTGATCGCAACGCTTTGCGCGTGCACCGCGACCGCGTCTGCGGAAACCCTCTACGTGACCGATAGTCTCCGCCTCGCCCTCTACGCGTCCGAAGACATGAGCGACAGGCCCGCTCGCAAACCTCACGAGCGGCGCACCGGTCCAGGTGCTCGACCGCAGCGCCTCGCTCGCGCGCGTCCGCACGGCGGCCGGCGAGGAGGGGTGGGTGAAGGCCACTTACCTGGTCCCCGAGAAGCCCGCGCGAACCCGTGTCGCGGAGCTCGAGGCCGAGCTTGCGGGGCTGCGCAGCGAAAACGCCGAGTATCGCGGCGCGCGCGCGAGCGCTGACGAATCGGCGGACCAGCTCGCGAAGAGCGTTGCGGCGCACAAAGACTCAGCCGAGGCGATGCACGAGTCGGTCGGCCAGCTACAGCGCGAGAACGCGGCCTACGTCGCGCGCCTCGAGAGGTATCGCGGCAGCCTGCCGTTGCCTTGGGTCGGCGCCGCGCTGATCGTCTCGCTCGTCGGCGGATTCGCGGGCGGCCTATGGTGGCTCGACTCGCTGGTACGTCGGCGCCATAGCGGCTTTCGCGTCTACTGAAGCGCTGCGCTTGCGCGCGGTGGCGCGCCAGTGCGCGATGCGCGCGGAGAACAAGCCCGCGAGCAGCACGGCGTAGAGCAACGGATCGCTGACGTTGAGCTTCACCTGCCACCAGTAGTGCACGACCGCGAGAATCGCGATCACGTAGACCAATCGGTGGAGCTTCACCCAGCGACGGCCGAGCCGGCGCTGAAAGCCGTTCGTCGAGGTCACCGCGAGCGGCACCATCAGCATGAGTGCCGTGAACCCGACCGTGATGTACGGGCGCTTGCCGATGTCCTCGAGCAGCGTGCTCCAGTCGAACTGTATGTAGAGGCCAGATGTAGGTCAGGAAGTGCAGGCACAGATAGAAGAACGAGAACAGACCGAGCATCCGGCGCAGCGTGACGAGGCGGTTGATGCCGGTCGAGCGGCGGATCGGCGTGACGCAGAGCGTGAGCATCAGCAGATTCAGGCCCGTCATCCCGCAGGTCTTCAGCACCTCGGCTTTCGGATCGGCGCCAAGATCTAGCCCTCCGATCTCGAGCGTGCGCAAGACGAGCAGCACGAACGGCGCGAGGCACGCGCAGAAGACGACCGTCTTGATGACGAGCAGGCTGCGTGTCATTCGAACGAGCCCGCGAACGGCTCAGTAGTTCTGGATGAGGTCGAGCCCCTGGTACAGCTGCGCGACTTGGTCGCCGTAGCCGTTGAAGATCTTCGTGTCGATCGTCCCCGAGAACAGACCGCCACCCAGCCGGCGCTCCTTCGCTTGGCTCCAGCGCGGATGGGGTCGGTTCGGGTTCACGTTCGAGTAGAAGCCGTACTCGCTGGCGGAGCCGCCATGTTCCAGCTCGTCTGCGGCTGGCGGTCGGTGAAGTGAATTCGGACGACCGATTTCGCACCTTTGAATCCGTACTTCCACGGAATCACGATCCTTAAGGGGGCGCCGCTCTGATTCGGCAGCACCTTGCCATACAGCCCGACCGTCGCGAGCGTGAGCGGATGCATCGCCTCCGCGATCGTGAGCCCCTCGCGGTACGGCCACTGGAGCACCGGATAGCGGACGCCGGGCATCTGCTGCTTGTCCGCGAGCGAGAAGAACTGCACGTACTTCGCGCTCGAGCTCGGCTCGAAGCGCTTGATCAAGTCGGCGAGCGGGAAGCCGACCCACGGAATCACCATCGACCAAGCCTCGACGCAGCGATGCCGGTAGACGCGCTCCTCGAGCGCGTGAGGCTTTAGGACGTCTTCGAGAGTCAGCGTGCCCGGCTTGCCGCACTGGCCGGTCACTTCCACGGACCAAGGCGACGTCTTCAGCGTGTGCGCGTTGACCGCAGGGTCGCCCTTGTCGGTGCCGAACTCGTAGAAGTTGTTGTAGGTCGTGATGTCCTTGAACGAGGCCTGCTTCTCGGTGGTCGAGTCGGGCCACTTCTTCAAGTCGGGGAACGCGCCGTCCGCGGGAATCGTCGCGGCGGCCGTCATTGCGCTCGGCACGAGGCCGCACGCGACGGCGGCGGCCAGCACGGTGCGGCGGCTCATGAACACCGATTCCGGTGTGATCTCCGAAGGCTTGATTCCGGCGTCGAACCTACTGCTCATCTTGGTCACCGATTGGTCCAAAGCTTCTCGAATGGACCGCGACAGGACGCGAAAGTTTTGCGCCGCGTCCGCAACGGCGCGCGCCAAAACTGCGTCCCCGCGCGGGACTTGGCTAGAATACCCTCGTGCTCGCGATTGACAAACCGACTCGACCGGCTCTTGCTCGCTTGGCGGGCACGCAATAACGAGGTGGGGACTAATGAAGCTGATAACCGCAGTCGTCAAGCCGTTTCGCTTGGACGACGTCCGCAACGCGCTCGCGGACGTGGGTATCCAGGGAATGACGGTCACCGAAGTGAAGGGATTTGGTCGCCAGCGCGGCCACACGGAGCTGTACCGTGGTGCGGAGTACGTGGTCGATTTCCTTCCGAAGGTGAAGGTAGAGGTTGCCGTTAGCGACGAGCTCGCGGAGCGCGTCATCGAGGCGATCATCGCCGCTGCGAAGACCGGCAAGGTCGGCGATGGCAAGATCTTCGTCGTGAACCTCGAGCAGGTTTACCGAATTCGCACGGGCGAAACCGGCGACGCGGCGATCTAGCGCGCGCGCCGTCCGTAAGAAAAACAAGGGGGGATTGCGGTGAAGAGACTCGCGGCTCTTTGGCCGATCGTGCTGCTTGGCGTGTGGCTGTGTCCCTTGCCCGCGCAGGCTCAATCGTCTCCGGACTCGGGAGCGACCGCATGGCTCCTGACCTCGACTGCGCTCGTGCTGCTCATGACTCTGCCGGGCCTCGCCTTGTTCTATGGAGGCCTCGTCCGCAGCCGCAACGTGCTGTCGGTGCTAATGCAGTGTTTTGCGCTCTGCTGCATCGTGTCGGGAACGCGAAGCGCGAGACCCGGCGCCGCCGCCGCGAGCTAGACCGCGCGTGGCACCACTGCGCCGCGTGAGGCAGGTTGCGGTCTTTCGAGTGGCTCGGGTCTCTCGCGAAGCGGGAGCTTGAGAGTTACCTCGAGGCCGCCGCCTTCACGGTTACGGGCCTCGACGCTGCCCGCGTGTAGCTCCATCACGCGCGCCGTGATCGCGAGCCCTATCCCCTGGCCGCCGTGCGCGTGGTCGCGGCTCTTATCGGCGCGGAAGAACGGCTCGAAGATCTTCGCGAGCTCTTCGGGCGGAACCCCGGGCCCGCGATCGAGCACACGAACCACGGCGGCATCGGCGCCGGCCTCGAGTCGGACCTCGATCGGCTGCGCCGGATCGCCGTAGACCAGGGCGTTGCGCACCACGTTCTCGACCGCGCTCTTGAGCCCGTCGGGATCGCCGCGTATCTGCACTTCGCCGCTCGCCGTGTATTCGACGCTTGGCTTCGGGACGTTCGAAGCGCGCGTCCTCGACGACTTCGGCGACGAGCGAATCGAGCCGGATCGACGTCGCGCCGCGGCGCCGTGGCGGTTCGGAGCCGCGACAGAGTCATCACGTGGCCCACGAGCTCGTCGAGCTTTTCGGCCTCGCGCTCGATCCGCGCAAGATCGGGCTGTGCGGCCAGCTCAGCCCGCCGTTGCGCGAGCGCGAGCGCCATTCGGATCCGCGCGAGCGGCGAGCGCAGCTCATGCGAGACGTCGCGCAGCAGCGTCTCC
Organism: uncultured Gammaproteobacteria bacterium; assembly: GCA_963841645.1. Lineage (GTDB taxonomy): Bacteria > Pseudomonadota > Gammaproteobacteria > Steroidobacterales > Rariloculaceae > FEN-1219. Next base: position 429,665 of record CAWJDS010000008.1, read on the forward strand.
TTGTCGGTCACGAGCGCCTGGATCCGCTCCGCCATCGCGTCGAAGTCGCGCGCGAGCGTGCCGACTTCGTCCTTCCGGCGTGTGAACGGCCGGCCGACACGCGTGTCGAGCGCGCCAGCGGCGAGTGAGCGGCTCGCCTTCTGCAGCCGCACTATTGGCGAGGAGAGATAGCGCGCTAGCAGCAGCGACGTCGCCGCGACCGCGATCAACGCGATGCTAATGACGGCGGCTTGCGTCCCGGGCCACATCAAGAGTCCAAGGAACGATACGGGCGCGCGCACGAACAGCAGCCGGTACTCTTCGTTGTCCGGACCGATGAGGTTTGCGCGTGAGCTGCATCGGCTTCAGATTCGCCGGCGGCGAGTTCGGGCGGCGGTATGGGCGCGTCATGAGCAGACGCACGACCTCGCGCGGCATCGCGCGGCCGAGCAGCTCGTCGCCGCGCTCGTTGGTCACGAGCAGGACGGTGCCCGGCGCGGGCCGCGGATTCTTGTAGAGCCACGCTTTCAGCTCGCGCTCGCCGCCGTGCGCGAGCGCGGCGGCGGCCTCCTCGATGATCCTCTCGCGGCCCTCGACGTTGACTTGATCGAACGCCCCGCCTGCGAGCTGGAAGCTCACATAGACCGAGCCGACGAGCGTCACGGTCATCGCGATCATGAAGGCCACGAGGATTTTCCAGAACAGGCTCACGGCTCACTCCCCGGGAGGCACGAGCACGTAGCCGCTGCCGCGGATGCTCCGGATCACGACCTCGGAATCGGCGTCGGCATCGCTGCCGAGCTTACGGCGCAGATTGCTGATGTGGGTGTCGAGGCTGCGATCGTCGGGCAATAACTGTCGGCCGAGCGCGGTGCGCGTGAGCGCTTCGCGCGACACGACTTCGCCGGGCGCGCGCATCAGCGTCACGAGGATCACGAACTCGGCGTTCGTGAGCTTCAGCGACTGATCGCCGAGCCACGCGTCGCGGCGGCGCAGGTTCACGCGCAGCTTGCCGACCGTGATCTCGACGGGCTCGTCCCGCCTCGGAATCGGTGGTGCGCCGCAGGATCGCCTTCACGCGCGCGAGCAGCTCGCGCGGGTTGAACGGCTTCGGCAGATAGTCGTCGGCGCCGAGATCGAGGCCGACGATCCGATCGACGTCGTCGCCGCGTGCCGTGAGCATCAGCACCGGCGTCTTCGAGCCCGACTCGCGCAACTGCTTGAGCAGATCGAAGCCCGAGAGGCCGGGCAACATCACGTCGAGGATGATCAGGTCGTAGTTCTCGCGCTGCGCGTTGCGCAGCCCCTGGATCCCGGTCGGCACGACCGTGAGCTCGATCCCCTCGGGGGCCAAGTACTCGACGAGCATCTCCGCGAGACGCGCGTCGTCGTCGATGATCAGTAGGCGGTGCTCTGCCACGGCGTGGCTCTCTCGAATCGGGCGAAATTGTAGACCGCAAACGGCTGCGGCCGAGGCGTGCGGACCCTAACAAATATTGAGACACTCGCGTTAGTCTCGCTAGCGGGACCAGAGGTCGAGCTGGCCGCTGCGAGGCGTGCGGCCGCACGAACGAGCCGCTGTCGAGCGTCGGCGGCCGGTCCAGCCCGAGCGCGCGCCGCGCACGATCGAAGCGAGCCTGGAGCAGAGCGGCGAACGGGCCGGCACCACGCTGCCGCGCATGGAATGTCGAGTCGTAGACGGACCCGCCGTGCATCTGCTTAAGAAGGCTCAAGACATGAGCCGCGCGTCCGGGATAGTGCTCGCGCGAGCCATTCCTCGAATAGCGCCTTGAGCTCGTGCGGCAAGCGCAGCAATACGTAGCCCGCGGAGCGTGCGCCCGCGTCCGCTGCCTGCTCGAGGATCTTTTCGAGCTCGTGGTCGTTCAGCCCCGGAATCATCGGCGCGGCCATCACGCCCGTCGGAACTCCGTGCTGCGCGAGCTCGCGAATCATCTTGAGCCGCAGCTTCGGGCCCGCCGTGCGCGGCTCGAGCTTGCGCTTGAGCTCGTCGTCGAGCGTCGTGACGCTCACCATCACGGCGGCGAGGCCGTCGGCCGCGAGACGCTCGAGCAGATCGAGGTCGCGCAGGATGAGGCCGCCCTTCGTCACGATCGTGAGCGGGTGGCGATGCTCGAGCAGCAGCTCGAGGATCCCACGCGTGATCCGCAACTGCTTCTCGACGGGCTGATACGGGTCCGTGTTCGTGCCGAGCGCGATCGGGCTCACGACGTAATTCGGCGCCGCGAGCTCGTCGCGCAACAGCTCGACCGCGTTCGGCTTGTAGAAGATCTGCGTCTCGAAGTCCCGGCCCGGCGACAGGTCGAGATAGGAGTGTGACGGCCGCGCGTAGCAATAGATGCAGCCGTGCTCGCAACCGCGATACGGATTGATCGACTGACTGAAGCCGATGTCGGGCGATTGGTTGCGCGCGATGATCGTGCGCGCGGCGTCGACGTGCAGCTCGGTGCGCGGCGCCGGCGGAGCGTCGTCGTCGCGTAGCGCCGCGTCGAGCGCATCGCCGTCCGGCTCACGTTCGCGACGCGCGAACCGGCCGTCCTTGTTCGACAGCGCTCCTCTGCCTTTGATTTCCACGCGTGCCGACTCGCGCCGTCAGCCTTCCTTGTTCGGCACGTCGGCGCTCTTCTTTTTCTTGTCGTCGACGTAGACGCGGAAGTAGTGCGTGAACTCCACGTTGTCCGTCGCGACCGGCTCGCCCGCGACGATCCTCGGACGGAAGTGCGTCTCGCGCACGCGGCGGCTGTAGTCGGCTTCCTTCGGCCAGCGCTGTGCGCCCTCGTGATGAACGACGTGCACGTTGCTTGGGCTGCCGTCCGCGCCGACGTCGAGCTTGAATTCGATTTCGGCCCACGCATAGGGCTTCGATCGCTCGCCGCGATCGACGGAGCTCAAAGGCGCGACGAAGTCGATCATCTCCGGCTTCGCGAACGCCCCGGCGACGTCGAAATCCGCCTTCTGGCTCAACGCCGTCCAGGCCTGTTGGTAGTAGGCGCGCGCCGCGTCCGTATCGCCCGCGACGACCGCCCAGTCGCCGAGGGTTGCGAGCGCCAAGCCGCGCTCGACCGGATCCGTGCTCGGGTTCTGCTCGAGCACCGACGCGAGGCGCGTGCGCGCTTCGCCGTGCTGCGGTCTGGTCGGTGAGCAGGTCGATGTGCACGAGCTCGACGCAAGCGGCGCCAGCAGCGACGGATGAGCTCGAGCCGAGCAGCGACTCCTGCGTCTTGAGCACCTCGGTGTATTGGTCGCGCGCGCTGGTCGGGCAGCCGCGAGCGCTCGTAGTAGTCGGCGAGGTGATAACGGAACGGGATCACGCGCTGGTCGGTCGCGCCGAAGCGCTTGATCGCGTTGTCGAGCCGCTCGATCTGAAAACGCTGCGCTTCGCGCGTGTCGCCGAGCCCGAGGTACGCCGTCGTGATGTCGTCGAGCAGCGGCGACTGCTCGACGTTGAACAGGCCGAGGTTGCGCTGGCTCACGCTCGCGCGCCGTCTGGAGGGTCGTGATCGCTTCCGGGTAACGGCCGGCGCGGATGTAAGCGCGGCCGAGCCCGCGGTAGGGGCTCAGTAGCTCCAGCGAGAATTCTCCTTCGGCCGCCTCGACGGCGGAGATCGCGGCGAGATAGTTCGCCTCCGCCTTGTCGATTTGGCCCAGCTCGGCCTGGATTCTCGCGAGCGTCGTGAGGTCGGTCGGGTAGTCCGCGTCGCGTGTCTTCGCCTGCATCGCGACGGCCTCCGTCGCGGGCTTCAGAGCCGCGCTGAAGTCGCGGCTGTCGATCATCGCGTCGCGATAACGCCTCGCCGCGGGCAATTTCGCGAGCTCGCCTGTCGGCACATCCGCGGCAGCGGCGGCCGGCCGGCTCGGCTGTCCCGGTCGACTGAGCCGCGAGCCCCCGCGCGAGCCCGAGCGCCGCGAGCGCCGCGAGCGCTCGCGAGCGCGATCGATCCGTGGCTACTCCTTCGCGGCCTTGCCCTTTTCTTTTTCCGATGAGATTGCATTTCGCAAGTACCGATAGTTGAACTGAAGGGCCAGCGACTCACGCGCGACCGGCTCTCCATCGATCATCTGCGGCCGGAAGCGCGAGCGCCGGATATGGCGAACGACGGCCTCGTCCTTGAATCCCGCCGGATCCGACTCGACGATCGAGACGTTGCTCGCATGCCCCGTCTTGTCGAGGTCGAATCTTACGATCACGTGTCCCGCGGGAGAGTTTGGTTCCTGGCTCAAACCTGCGAGGCTCACGGGCTCACGCAGCACGTAGTTCGGTCCCGAGAACCATTGCTTGCGGTACTTGTCGCCGTCCGGCACCTCGCCGAGGGCAGCCCAAGAACGACGGTATTCGGCGCCGTCGTAGTCGACTTTCGAGAACGCGACATCCCAATCGCCGATGTCGCGCAGCGTCTCCGCGAGCGCGAGCTTGTCGGTGCTGCCGCGCATCGTGAGGATCTGCAACGCGTCGTGCAGCGCGCCGGCGCCTTGCGGCTCCGGGATTCTTTGCGCGCGGAAGCTTTCGCCGATCCCTAGCAGCGCCGGCACCTCGTGCACGTCGTCCTTGCCGTAGCGGTCGTGCACGGTTCGCAGCGCGCGCATGTACTGGTCGCGCTCCTCCTGAAAACGTCCCTGCTCGCGGAGCCAGCCCGCGTACTTGTACAGCGCCGCGAGAGCTTCGTCGGACTCGGGCGGATAGCTGCGCTCGACGATGCGCAGCGCTTCGAGCTGCTGCTCCTCCGCCTCGGCGGGCTTGTTGAGCTCGAGCAAGACGTCCGTGAGACGGTCGATGAGCGGAATCTGATCCTCGTTCAGCAATCCGTATTCGTGGCGATTGATCGTGCGCGCCTCGTTGTAAGCCGTCATCGCGCTGACGTAGTCGTTGTTGTCGCGATAGTTGTCGCCGAGCGCGGTGAGCGGCTCGATCGCGAGCGGAGTGAACATCCCGTCGAGCGAGTGGTAGAGCGCGATCGCGGCGAGGTAGCTCTTCTCGGCGGCCGCGTGGTCGCCCGCGCGGCGCTGCGCCTCGGCGAGATCGAAATAGGCTTCCGCGGTCTGACGGCTTCGCTTGCCGAATTGCTGCTCCGTTCGAGTCACGAGCTGCTGCTGCGACTCGACGACTTGCTTCGGGTCCTGCGTCTCGAGGGCGGGCGCCGTGGCGGCGCTCGTCGGCCCGGCTTCGTTCGTCGCGCCGGGCGCCGAGCTCTGCTCGGACGCGCTGTTAGCCGTATCGCCGGCCGGCGCCGGCGCCGCGGGATCGGCCGGCGTCGGCGCCGCGCCCGCGGTCTGCGCGTGCGCGCTCATCGTGAGCAGACAAAATATCGCGCCCGCGATCATGAGCCGGCGTGCGATGTCGCGGCGTGAGTCGCGATTGGCTGAGCGAAAAATCGCCATTGTCGGCATTCTATCCCCAATCGATCATCGAGCCGCAGCGAGCGTCCGAACGCGCCGAGCGCGGCTCGTCCCGCCGGCAGCGCTCGCGCGGCGTTACGTTGTGTCCTTGCCGCGACACGCGACGTTCAACGGTATCGAGCGGATGTGCGCGCGGCTCGTTGCGACTATAATGGTGTGCCACCTTTGGGGGGTGTAGGACTTGCTCGGCGAGTGTTCATCGTCAGGTTTCGCTTCGACTCTTCGCCCACACTGAAATTTCCGTCCGTGCCTCATTGCCGGGGCCCTCTCCTCGCGTCGCTGGGCAGCGACGGCTCATTCCGTTGAACGTTGCCTGAAGCCCTTGGTCACATTGCACTGAGGACCGGTTCCCGGCCACGCGTTCCTACTGATGGATCCGACGAATACCGCAGGCGAATTCTTCCACCGTGTCGTCGACTGCCAGTGGGCGTGCCCGGCGCACACCGACGTGCCCGAGTACATCCGGCTGATCGCGCTCGGCCGGTTTGACGACGCCTACCTGCTGAATCGCGAGTCGAACGTTTTCCCAGGGATCCTCGGCCGTGTTTGCGATCGCCCGTGCGAGCCCGCGTGCCGTCGTGGCCGGGTCGAGGAGAAGCCCGTCGCGATCTGCCGCTTGAAGCGCGTCGCGGCGGACAATCGCGGCGACGTGAGCGCGCGTCTGCCAAAGGCGCCCCACGTGAAGAACGGTAAACGAGTCGCGCTGATCGGCGCGGGCTGCGCGTCGCTCACGGTCGCGAACGATCTCGCGCCGCTCGGCTACGAGTGCGTGATCTTCGAGGCGCTCGACAAGCCGGGCGGGCTGATGCGCTCGAACATCCCGGCGTTTCGCCTGCCGGGCGAAGTTCTGGACGAGGAGATCGCGAACATCATCGACATCGGGGTCGAGCTGCGTTTGTCGAGCCCGGTAGCGAGCCTCGGCGCGCTGCTCGCGGAGCGGTTCGACGCGATTTTCGTCGGCAGCGGCGCGCCTAAGGGCAAGGACCTGAGGCTGCCGGGCCGCGACGCGAGCGACCGGATCCACATCGGTATCGATTGGCTCGGCTCGATCGCGTTCGGCCATACCGAGTCGATCGGCGAGCGCGTGCTGATCATCGGCGTCGGCAACACGGCGATGGACTGCTGCCGCAGCTCGCTTCGGCTCGGCGCGAAGGACGTCAAGGTCATCGCGCGCAAGCCGCGCAACTTCTTCAAGGCGTCGGATTGGGAGCTCGAGGACGCCGAAGAGGAGCGAGTCGAGATCGTCGTCAATCACTCGCCGAAGGAATTCGTGATCGAGGCCGGCAAGCTCGCGGGAATGAAGTTCGACGAGATCGAGTACGAGCTCGACGCCGACGGCGAGATCGTCGCTCAGCGGACGTTGCGCGAGGTGTTCTTGCCGTGCGACGACGTCGTGCTCGCGATCGGCCAAGAGAATGCGTTCCCGTGGATCGAGCGCGACCTTGGGCTTAGCTTCGACAAGCACGACGTGCCGGTCATCGACGCGGTCACGTTCGAGTCCACGCGTCCCGGCGTGTTCTTCGGCGGCGATTCGGCGTTCGGACCGAAGAACATCATCTGGGCCGTCGAGCACGGGCATCAGGCCGCGATCTCGATTCACAAGCGCTGCCAGGGTTTGGACTTGAAGCAGCGAATGCCGCGCGGCGTGAATCTCGCGACTGCGAAGATGGGCATCCACGAGTGGAGCTACAGCAACGGCTACGATCCCGCGGCGCGCAGGATCATGCCGCACGTCGATCTCACGAAGCGCTTCAAGAAGCTCAACATCGAAGTCGAGCTCGGATTCACGGCCGAGCAGATCGCGACCGAGGTCGAGCGCTGTCTCAACTGCGACCTGCAGACCGTGTTCACGCCGAAGCTCTGCATCGAGTGCGACGCGTGCCTCGACATCTGTCCCGTCGATTGCCTCGCGATCACGCCGAACGGCACGCAAGCGCAGCTCGAGGAGCGGCTCAAGGCGCCGAGGCTGCGGCCCGATCAGCCGTTTTTCGTGTCCGCGCCGCTCGAGCAGACCGGGCGCGTGATGCTCAAGGACGAGAATCTCTGTGTGCACTGCGGGCTATGCGCCGAGCGCTGCCCGACCGGCGCTTGGGACATGCAGAAGTCGACGCTCTCGATACCGTACGCGCGGGACGAAGGCCCGCAGACTCTGAATCAGTGGCAGATCTCAAGAAAAGCCGGGTAAACGACTTCGTTCTGAAGGTCGCGAACGTGAACGGCACTGGCTCGGCCAGTGCCAATTCGCTGCTCATGAAGACCGTCTTCCGGATGGGCGTTCCGGTCAGCGGCAAGAATTTCTTCCCGTCGAACATCCAGGGGCTGCCGACCTGGTACGAGATCCGCGTGAACGGCGACGGCTACGTGGGCCGCTCGGGCGCTGTCGACGTGATGGTCGCGATGAACTCGGCGACGTACGCGCGAGATCTCGCGGAAGTGAGCCCCGGCGGCGTGCTGATCTACGACTCGACGTGGCCGCGCGATCGCCAGCTCGCGCGCCGGGACATCGAGATTCTCGGCGTGCCGCTCGCGCGCATGTGCAACGAGCACTTCAAGAACGCGCGCACGCGGATCCTGATGAAGAACATGGCCTACGTCGGCGCGCTCGCGGCGTTGCTCGCGCTCGACCGCACGGTCATCGAGCAGCTCGTCGCGGAGACGTTCAAGAGCAAGCCGGCTCTGATCGAGTCGAACCTCGAGGCGATCGAGCTCGGGTTCAAATACGCCACCGAGCACTTCGAGTGTCCTTTGCCGACGCGCGTCGAGCCGCTCGACAAGACCCGGGGCCACATCATGATCGACGGCAACACGGCGGCCGCGCTCGGTTGCGTGTATGCCGGCGCGACGGTCGGTGCGTGGTACCCGATCACGCCGTCGACCTCGCTGATGGACGCGTTCAAGGGTTTCTGCGAGCGCTTTCGAAAGGACCCGAAGACCGGCGAGAAGCTCTATTGCATCGTCCAGGCCGAGGACGAGCTCGCGGCGATCGGCATCGTGCTCGGCGCGTCATGGAACGGCGCGCGTGCGTTCACGCCGACGAGCGGCCCGGGCCTGTCGCTGATGAACGAGTTCCTGGGCTTCGCGTACTTCGCGGAGCTGCCCGCAGTCGTGTTCGACGTCCAGCGAGTCGGTCCGTCGACCGGCATGCCGACGCGCACGCAACAGGCCGATATCCTGTCCGCCGCGTTCGCGTCGCACGGCGACACGAAGCACGTCTTGCTGTTTCCGAGCGACCCGCGCGAGTGCTTCGAGGTCGCGATCCAGGCGTTCGACCTCGCCGAGCGGCTCCAGACGCCCGTGATCGTGTTGTCCGATCTCGACATCGGCATGAACGACTGGATGTGCAAAGAGCTCGAGTGGGATCCCGCCTATCGGCCGGATCGCGGCAAGGTGCTGAGCGCCGAGCAGCTCGAAGGGATCGACGCGTTCCATCGCTATGTCGACGTCGACGGCGACGGAATCCCGTACCGCACGCTGCCCGGCGTGCATCCGAAGGGCGCGTATTTCGTGCGCGGCTCGGGTCACAACCAGCTCGGGCTCTATACGGAAGACTCGGCCGAATACCAGCAAGTCGTCGATCGGCTCACGAAGAAGTGGCGCACCGCGGCGCAGCTCGTCCCGAAGCCCATCGTCCGACGCGCGGCCAAGCCTGCGAAGTGGGGGCTCATCGGCGTGGGCAGCTCGGACGGTGCGATCCGCGAGGCGCTGGACCGGCTCGCGCCGAGCGGCATCCACGTCGACTACTGCCGGATACGCGCTTACCCGTTCGGAGACGAGGTGGCCGAGTTCGTCGAGCAGCACGAGCGGATCTTCGTGGTCGAGCAGAACCGCGACGCGCAGCTCAAGAGCCTGCTCACGATCGAGCTCGGTTGCCATCCCGCGCGTTTGCATTCGATCCTGCAATACGGCGGGTTGCCGATCGACTGCCGCTGCGTCGTCGAGACGCTCGAGCAGGCGGCAGCGCGAGGGGAAGCCGCATGACCTCGATCGCGAAGCCGAAGATCGTTCACCCGGGCCTCAAGCGCAACGCGCTCGGGCTCACGGTGCGCGACTACGAAGGCAGCATGTCGACGCTCTGCGCGGGCTGCGGCCACGACTCGATTACCGCGGCGATCGTGCAGGCGTTCTTCGAGCTCGACATTGCGCCGCATGCGCGTCGCGAAGATGAGCGGCATCGGCTGCTCGTCGAAGACGCCCGCCTATTTCTTGAGCGCGTCGCACGGCTTCAACGCCGTGCACGGCCGAATGCCGTCCATCGCGACCGGCGCGAACGCCGCGAATCGAGGGCTCTATCTGCTCGGCGTGTCCGGCGACGGCGACTCGCTGTCGATCGGCATCGGCCAGTTCATGCACGCGCTGCGCCGCAATCTCGACATGGTCTACATCATCGAGAACAACGGCGTGTACGGGCTCACGAAGGGCCAGTTCTCCGCGTCCGCGGACGTCGGCTCGAAAGCGAAACGCGGCGAGGTCAACAAGCAGCCGCCGATCGATCCCGGTGCAGGTCGCGCTCGCGCTCGGCGGCACGTTCGTCGCGCGCAGCTTCTCCGGCGACAAGGACCAGCTCGTGCCGCTGATCAAGGCCGGCGTGCGGCATCGGGGCTTTGCGCTGATCGACGTGCTGTCGCCGTGCGTGACCTTCAACGACCACGAGGACTCGACGAAGAGCTACGCGCATGCGCGCGAGTTCAATCATCCCGTGATCGACGCGGACTTCGTGCATGCCGGCGCAGGAGATCAAGGCGGCATACGACGAAGGCGACGTGCTGCCGGTCGTGCTGCACGACGGCAGCCGGGTGCTGCTGCGCAAGGTCGACAAGGATTTCAAAGTCGGCAATCGCGCCGACACGATCGAGTACTTGAGCACGCATCAGCGCGACGGCGAGATCGTGACTGGGCTGCTTTACGTCAACGAGGGTGAGCCCGACCTGCACGAGGTCAACGGCACTACCGCGACGCCGCTGAACCAGGTGCCCTACGACGCGTTGTGCCCCGGCGCCGACGCGCTCGCGGCGCTGCAGAAGCGCTTCCGCTAATCGCGCCGCCCCGCGGCAGCCCGCCGCCGCATTGCGCAGCATCGGCCAAACCCCTGGGTCGTGTCTCGCAGTTGTGACGTGATTCACCGTAATCGGGCGGCGGAACCGGCACGTTAAGGCGCTGTTTCTTCGGACATTCCGTCATGGCCGACCGACCAGCGTCGATTCAGGACCTCCGCGATCGTCTGACCGGGCTGCTCGCAGACTGGGGCGCCGAGCTTTCGCTCGTGCTTCGTGAGCTCGACGAGAAGCGCGCACGTGTGGCCGAGCTCGAGAGGCTGCAACAGGGCCACGATCAGCAGGCGGCAGACTTCAAGAGGCGGGTCGACGGTCAACAGCAACTGATCGAGGCGCTGAAGGCCGAGGCCGAGGATGCGTCGAAGCTGCGCAAGGAAGTCCGCGAGAAGGATCTCGAGTTCGAGCGCGTGAGCTCGGAGCTCGACAGCAAGAAGGAGCTCGTGCGCGCGCTGCGCCGGGACGCAGAGGTCGTCGACCGTCTCAAGGCCGATGCGAAGCTCAAGGATCGCTCGGTCGAAGAGCTCAGAACCGAGATGCAAAAGGCCGAGCGGCGAATCGAGGAGCAGGCGAAGGAGCTTGCCGCCCTGCGCGAGGCCAAGGGCAAGGCGAAGCACGAGTCCACCGAGCTCGAAGGGCTGCGCGCAGAGCTCGACGCCCGCAAGGCGATGATCAAGAGCCTGCGGGCCGATCAGGACCGCGCCGCGGCGCTCGAGGCGGGGCTCGACGAGAAGCGCGAGATCATTCGCCAGCTCGAGGCGACGCTCAATAGGCACTCGAGCACGATCATCGAGCTCAAGCGCAGCGCCGAGGCGTGGAAACGCAAGTATCAGTCGGCGAAGGGCAACAGCTCGACGGCCGAGACTTCGGTGAGCTTGCCGGAGCTGTCGGACACCGACGTCCGCGCGATCGAGCAGCTCGAGAAAACGGCCGGGGCGAAGCCCGAATGCCACGATTGCGATCGACATGCGGCATTCGCTGCTCGAGGCGCGCCGCACAGCACAGGGCGGCGGCGAAAAGTAGCTCGCTCGCGACTCACCAAAGGCGCCGAGCCCGCGCGCCGACATCGATTCAGCCCAACCTGAACGCGCTGAGCGCCCGAAACCGCGGTCACGGCGGCGACGGCGCGCGTCTTGCACGTTGTCGCCACGAGCGCTTGGGTACGCTGAGTTGCGGCTGCAACGGCGGCCGGCGATTGCAACTTGGTGAATTCATGGTTGCAAAAAGTCATGTTGCGTCGGAAGCAATTATGTTGAACGATTCGCCATTATTGTGACTGCTCTCACAGACACTCGAGCCCGAAAAAACGAGCCTGGCACCGAGGCTATTTAACGGAACGTTGCTTGACGCGCGTTCATCTAAATAGCAACGACAGTAAACAACGGAGGGCGTTTCGACAACCCAAAAAAGCAACAACGAAAAAAGAGCCGCACGCCTGTGTGGGACCGCGAACAACAGCGTAAGAGGATAAAGATGACACTATCGGACTCTCTTGCTGCTCACCGGGAAATGAGCTTGCTCAAGGACACTTCCCGCCACTCATTTATCGACGACCTCACGGCCTTCGCTACCGAGCATCACGCGCAACATTGGCGCGGCACGTTCGCAGACTTCCTCCACGACATCCTTCCGAAGGATGCCGCGAAATTCACCCGCTCCTCGCACCAGTACATCTACGACATGTTGTGCTGGTATCGCGACGCTCGCATCCCGACGGCAATCGCGCCGGCCGATCGCGAGCCCATCGTGTCGGAGAAGGCATTGTTCTCGGGCGAGCTGTTCGGCATCGACGCCGCGCTCGATCGCGTGATTGATTACTTCAAGGCGGCGGCCGCGGGCTCCGACGTGGGCCGCCGACTGCTGCTCCTGCTCGGGCCGCCGTCGGGCGGCAAGTCGACGCTCGTGATCCTGCTCAAGCGCGGGCTCGAGGAGTACAGCCACACGGAGGACGGCGCGCTCTACGCGTTGCAGGGTTCGCCGCTCCACGAGTCGCCGTTGAATCTCGATTCCCGCGAGCCTGAGGCCGCGCTTTAGATCGACCTACGGCGTCGACATCACGGGCGAGTTGTCGCCGCACGCACGCGCGCGGCTCGACGACGAGTTCCAGGGCGACTTCATGCGCTTCCCGGTCGAGCGCATGTTCCTGTCCGAGGCCGCACGCGTCGGCGTCGGCACTTATGCGCCGCACGACCCGACCACCGCGGACATCGCGGACCTCGTCGGCTCGGTGGACTTGTCGAAGGTTGCGGACATCGGCGACGAAGGCGACCCGCGCGCCTGGTCGTGGTCGGGCGCCGTCTACGCCGCGAGCCGCGGCGTGCTCGAGATGATCGAGATCCTCAAGGTCAAGCGCGAGTTCCTGTATCTCCTGCTCACCCTGACGCAGGAGAAGAACGTCAAGGTGTCGCGCTTCCCGCTGATCCATCTCGACGAGACGATCCTCGCGCACACGAACCTCGCCGAGTTCAACAAGTTCCTCCAGGAGAAGGAGAACGAGGCGCTGCTCGATCGCATGGTGATCGTGAAGGTGCCGTACACGCTCTCGTTCCGAGACGAGGCGCGGATATACCGCAAGCTCGTAGCGAGCGCGCCTGCGTTCCGCAAGGTGCACTTCGACCCGCATCTGGTCGACCTCGCGGCGGTGTTCTCGATCCTCACCCGGCTCCAGAAGCCGTCGCGCGAGGGGCTCGACCTCACGAAGAAGCTGAAGCTCTATGCGGACGAGGACGTCGAGGGCTTCACCGCGGCCGATGTGCCGCGGATTCGCGCCGAGTCGTCGGACGAGGGCCTGACCGGAGTCAGCCCGCGCTTCGTGATCAACGCGATCAGCAACGCGATCACGCGCAACAACGTCGCGAGCCTCACGAGCATGGACATGCTGCTCGCGCTCAAGGACGCGATCGAGACGGACGCGCGAATGGACGCGGGCCGCAAGAAGCAGTGGATCGAGTTCCTCGTGCTCGCGCGCAAGGATTTCTACAACCGCTGGGTCAAGGAGGACGTGCATCGCGCGCTATTTGCGTCGTTCCAGACCGAGGCGCAAGAGCTGCTCGAAAAGTATCTCGACGAGGTCGAAGCGTCGCTCGACAAGCGCGAGATCGAGGATCCGATCACGGGCGACTCGCGCCCGCCCGACGAACGCTTCCTGCGCTCGGTCGAGGAGAAGATCAAGATCTCGGAGTCGGGCAAGATGTCGTTCCGTCAGGAAGTCGTCCGCAAGGCGATGGTCGCGTTCAAGGCCGGCGAGAAGTTCACGCTCGACAACCACTCACGGCTGCACGAGGCCATCGAGCAGTACCTGTTCGAGGAGCGCCGCGACGTGCTGCGGCTCGTGACCTCGCGAGCGCGGCCCGACGAGGACGCCGAGCAGAAGATCTCCGCGGTGCAGGAACGGCTGATCCAAGAGTACGGTTACGACGCCCACAGCGCGAAAGAGGCTCTCAACTACGTCACGACGTTGCTGTCGCAGGAATAGCGGGGAGTAAAGGGAGGTGGACACCAAGTCCTCCGACTTCATCGAGCGCCCGGGAGCAGATCGCCACTGGTACGATCTTTTCTCGCGCGGCGCGCGCGATTGGCTGCGCCATAACGACAAGGTTCGTTCCGCTGTTAGAGAGAAGCTGCCCGAGCTGATCGCGAACAGCGACGTGCTGCCACGCGCCGACAGCACCGTCCAAGTCCCTGTCCGTTTCCTCGAGCATTCGCGCTTCCGCTTGCGCGACACGGGCGAGGGCGCGGGCGTCGGCCAAGGCGACGGCAAGCCCGGCGACGTGCTCGCAAATCCCGCGGACCGCGACCCGGGCAAAGGCGAGGGCGGCAACGACGAGGGCGGTTACCAGTTCGTGCTCGAGCTCAAGATCGACGACATCGTCGATTGGCTCTGGGAAGAGCTGAAGTTGCCGAACCTCAAGGTCAAGAGCGGCGCAATGCGCCAAGACGACTACACGCGAGAAGGCTGGAGCCGGCGTGGCGTGCGCTCGCGGCTCGACCGGCGGCGCTCGTTGAAAGAGGCGATCAAACGGCGCGCGATCCACGAGGGTGCGCCGGCGTTCACGGACGACGATCTGCGCTATCGGCAGCTCGCGATGCGCCAGCGCCCGGCGACGGAAGCCGTCGTATTCTTCGCGATGGACGTCTCCTCGAGCATGACGGAGCGCGACCGCCGGCTCGCGAAGACGTTCTTCTTCTGGGTCGTGCAGGGCCTGCGCCGCCAGTACACGCACATCGAGCCCGTGTTCGTCGCGCACACGATCGAAGCGTGGGAGTTCGCGGAAGCCGAGTTCTTCCAGGTCAGCGGCTCGGGCGGCACCGTCGCATCGTCCGCGTTCAAGAAGATCACCGAGATCGCCGCGCAGCGCTACGATCCGGGCCGCTTCAACATCTATGTGTTCTACGCGTCCGACGGCGCGAACTTCCGGCACGACCGCGAGGCCGCGCAGGCAACGCTCGCCGAGCTCGGCGAGATCGTGAACTACATCGGCTACGTCGAGACCGCCTCTGCCGCGCAGCAGGCGCTGTCGTCCGAGACGTCGATGCTGTTCGAGCAGCTCGAGGCCGAGATCGGCGTCGCGGGCCGCTACGGCCTGTCGACGCCGGAGTCGGTCTGGGACGCGATCCGCGCGTTCTTCAGCCAGCAGTCGCAGGTCGAGGTCTAGCGTGGCCGAGAGCCTAGGCAGCTACGCGCGCCGGCTCGAGGAGCTCGCCCACGACCACGGGCTCGACTACTACCCCGTGCACTTCGAGGAAGTGCCGTCGAGCTTCATGATGGAAATCGCCGTCTACGGCTTGCCAGTGCGCATGCCGCACTGGTCGTTCGGCGTGCGTTACATCCATCAGCTCGTGCAGCATCGGATGGGACACTCGCGTCTCTTCGAGGTCGTGTTCCCCGGCAACCCGGGCCGAGCCTATCTCGCGGGCAACAACTCGCTGCAGGAGAACACGCTCGTCACCGCGCACGTGCTCGGCCACGCGGACTTCGCGAAGAACAATTCGCTGTTCAAACGCAGTCAGGAGCAGGTCGGCTACAAGATCGTCGAGCAGGCGGCCGCGCACGCGCGGCAGATCGGTCAAGCCGTCGAGCACCACGGCCAGACACGCGTCGAGCAGGTTCTCGACGCGGCGCTAGCGCTCGAGGCGCACATCGACGCATTTCAGCCGCTGCGCCGCGAGCGTTACCCAGAGTACGTCGCGACGGCGCGCCACACGCAGGCGGACGCATTCCAAAAGCGGTTCGACCATTTGCCGGGCGGACCCGAGGCCGTCGACGCGCCGCTCGAGCGCGTGCGCGCCGAGATTCCGCCGCAACCCGAGCGCGACCTACTCTGGCTCATCTCGGAGTACGCACCCGAGCTCGAGGAGTGGGAGCGCGACATCTTCCGCGCGGTACGCGAGGAGTCGTTCTATTTCTACCCGGTGTTCGCGTGCCAAATCATGAACGAAGGCTGGGCGTCGTATTGGCACGCGCGGCTGCTCCGCGAGGCGGACTTCCTGCCGCAGAACGAGTACCTCGACGCGATCAAGACGCACTCGGACGTCGTCCGGCCGCACGCGGCCGAGCAGCAGGCGTCGCTCATCGTGAATCCGTACCATCTCGGCTTCTCGATCTGGGAGTCCATCGTCGAGGAGCACGGGCTCGAGCGCGCGTTCCAAATTCGCGCGCAGGACGACGATTTCGGTTTCATCCGCAATCACCTTTCGCAAGAGCTCGCCGACGAGCTCAAGCTGTTCCGCTTCGAGCAGAGCGCGGACGGCGGCGTGCGAGTGCTCGAGCACGACATCCATGCGCTGCGCGAGACGATCCTCGCGCCAAAATACAATTTCGGGGCGCCCGCGGTGCTCGCCAAGCACGTCGGCCACGACGGCTCGCTAGAGCTGCATCATGAGAACGAGACGGACGGCCGCGGGCTCGACGTCGACCGCGCCGAGCGCGTGCTCGACTACATCCACAAGGTGTGGCGCCGGCCGATCGCGATCGAGACCGTCGACGCCGAAGGACGGGCGCGAGTGCTCACGCGGCCGTAGGCTTCGTTTGCTGCCCGCTCTCGACTGAGCGAGCAGCAGAACGCTCAAGCGCCGACGCCGAGACGATCGAGGCCTTCGCTGAGATAGTCGGAGAGCAGCGGCGTCTCGATCAGATATTCGGCGGTCCGCTCGTTCCAACGATCGCGCGCTTCCGCGAGCGCGTGCTGCCACTCTTCGGCGCGATAGTCTCCTCGTCCGACCCACATGAGCGTGATGAGATCGACCTGCTGATCGGGCTCGAGGTCGTCGATCGTGGCTTTGAGCTCCGCATAGGCTGGGTCGCGCGTCTCGACCGAGTCGTCTTCCGGCTCGACGTCCAGCATCTGGAACTCGTGCGCCTTATCGATGATGAAGCGCACGGTTTCGGTGTTCACGTTCAGCATCGGTCCACCTCCGCGAAATCGCTTTCGACTTGGACGAAGCATACCCCCGTCCGACGTTTCGCGCGCCAGCCTACTTCTTGAACAGCGAGTCGAGTACCGTGCGCGCCGTAGCTTCCGCGTTCTGCTCGGCCGGGTCGAAGGCGGCGGCATTCGGCTTGAAATAGTCGCAGAAGTTCGCGCTTTTCTTGTCGCGCACGTCGGGCGCGTCTTCCTCGGTGCAGCCCTTGGGTAGCCGTGTCGTGAACCGCGTGCACATGCGGCACACGTGCAGCTGCACGCGGCACTTCGGGCACTCGTCGAGCCGCGCGAGCGGCAGCGAGAGCGCTTCGAGTGACGCTCCGCAGCGGTAGCAGTGTAGGCTCGCGGCCACGGTCGGGATGCTAGCAGAGATGGTTGATCCAGAGCTGTGGGTAGCGATAGCGAGTGCGCCGAACGAGCCGCGGGCCGCCGAGCTCGGCCTCGTGCTCACGGCGCGCGGCATCGAGAACAGCCGTGAGGCCGGGCTCGTCGGCTGGGACGTCTACGTGCCGGCCGCGCGCGCCCCGGAAGCGCGCGCGGAGATCGCGCAGTACGTGTTCGAGAACAAGCGCCCGATCGGTCAGCGCCGTGTCGAGGAGATCGGCGACGGGCTCCCCGGCACGATCGCGTACCTCGCGATCCTGATTGCCGTGTTCTTCTGCGTGCACGCGAGCGTGCTCTCGTTCGATTGGTTCGGCGCGGGGCGGCTGGTCGCGGGCCGCGTCCTGGCGGGCGAATGGTGGCGCACAGTCACGGCCCTCACGCTGCATTGGGACCTCGATCACCTCGGCGGCAACCTCGTGTTCGGCGCTTTCTTCGGGTTCTTCATCGGCCGCTACCTCGGCCGCGGAATCGGCTGGCTCGCAGTGCTCGCGGCCGCAACGCTCGCGAACGTGCTCGCCGCGCTGTTGCTCGAGCCCACGCACACGTCGCTCGGCGCGTCGACGGCCGTGTTTGCGGCGCTCGGGATCCTGACCGCGTACACCTGGCGGCGCGGTTACTTGCGCGAGACGCCGTGGCGCTGGCGGATCGCTCCGATCGTCGCGGGCCTCGGGCTGCTCGCGTTCACCGGCACGGGCGGCGAGAACACGGACCTGTTCGCGCATCTCGCCGGCTTCGTCTCCGGCTTCGGAACCGGGCTCGGGCTCGCGCGCTGGCTCACGCTGCGCCGACTGCGCTCGCGAACGACACAGCGCCTCTGTGCCGCCGCGGCGCTGTCGTTGGTCGCGGGCGCCTGGGCCTGGGCATTGATGGCGGCCGGTTGAACGTTCGAGCTGTCGGCGTTAATGCGCCGCTAACGAACCGTGATTAACGCGAGTTCAGCGCGACTCGGGGCGTAAAGTCCGGCCTAGGCCGTCGACTTGACGGACAGAGGCGGAGGTTCCGATGAAGCGAATCGCAATCGCAACCTGTGTGGCCGCGACCGCGGCGCTCGCGTGCGCCGGCCGGCTTCACGCGCATCACTCCATCAGCACGATCGACATCACGACGCCGGTGTGGGTCAAGGGCACGGTCGTCGAGTACGTGCCGGGCAGTCCTCACGCGATGATCCAGCTCGACGTTCGGGGAGCAGACGGAGAGGAGCAGCGGTGGACCGTGGAAGGGCCTTTTCCAGGGCGCCTCGAGCGGTACCACCTCGCGAGGGACTTCCTGAAAGCCGGCGACGTGATCGAGGCCTGCGGGTTCGTTCCGAAGCCGAACGCGGAAAGGTCGTTCCCGCCGCCGCGATTTATTCATAGCGACCTCTTGCTCATGCCGGATGGGCAGATGCAGCTCTGGGGGCCTTACGGAAAGCTCGACAACTGCGTGCGCCCGACCGACTCGACGGAGCGATGGCTGCAGTTCTTGGACAACCCGATGGCTCGCGACCTCTGGTGCAACAACTATGTGGCAACGTTTCCGTTGAGCCCGCTCGCGTCGAAGCCGCTCGTGGATGACATCAACGGCGAGCTGAAGCCCCACTGCCGTTAGGTCTGATCGCCGCCGCGGCGGTGGCAGGCGCTAGTCGAGCACGCTCGCGATGAGGTCGAGGAAGTCTTGCTCGCTGGTGATCGCTTCGGTGAGCCGCGCGTTCAGCGTGTAGCCGTGCTTTGCGGCGAGCGCTTCGTAGCGCGGCCGGCGGTGCGCGACGAGCGCGGGGAAGATCCAACGCACGAACTCATCCGGAACGATTCGCTCCACATCCTCGAGCTCGGCCTCGGCGAGGTACTCACCCAGCTTCCGATCGAGGAACTGCTCTTGATAATAGAGCGGCTTCGGGTTGTCGATCGCGCGCTGCACGAGGTCGCGCTCGAGCTGCGCGTCGGGCTTGAGATAAAGGATCAGCGTGTTGTCGGCGAGCGTCTTCTCGGTGCGCTCGTCCTCGAGCTCCACGATGCTGCCGCCCGCGTCGTTGATGAAGTGATCGTAGCCGTAGATCTCCTGCGCCTTCACGATGAACTCGGCCACGTCGCACATTGCGCCGATCTCGGCCTCGCGGTGCAGGCGCTGGCGGCGCTTGAACTCGGTCACCGGCAGCCCGCCGAGGTCCGGCCGGCCGATCTTGCCGAGGAACGTCGCGATCGGTGCGAGGTTGTGGACCGTGACGTTGCTCGCGATGTAGATCGAGTCGCTGCGTAGCAGGTCGCGCAGGAAGCCGACCTGCATGGCCTGGCGCTTGATGTTGTCGAGGATCGGCTCGGCGAGGTACTTCGTGCCGATTCGATAGTCGCCCGAATAGTGGAACCACTGGTTCGGCGGCAGCTTGTACGCGAGCGTCGTCTTGCCGACGCCGGACATGCCGAGAAGCGTGATCGCTTTGTGCGGCCAGCGCAGAAAGTCGGAGCGCGTCATTCGCATGGGCAAGCACCGCCGGAAAGTAGGGCGCGATTATACGGCTGCGTGTCGATCGCGCAGCAGCACTGAGCGGGCTTTCGGTGCGCGCCCGCGCTGGATGACGTGGATCGCGAAAAGCGTGTCGCGAATGCGGTTAGGCGAGCGCGTCGAGCAGCGTGCCGAGCGCGTCGTCGGCACGGCGGATCACGGCGGCCGACGCCTCGAGCGAGCGCTGGGCGACGAGGGCCTCGACCAATGGGTCCACGAGCTCGGTCGGCTCGTCTCGGCGCACCGCAGCGGTCGCGATCTTCTGCGCGGCCGTGTCGAGCCGCTTCAGGCTCGATTGGACGCCGCCGAGCGCGGTTTGAAGGACGCCAGAGATCTTCTCCATGGCCGTGCAGACGGCCGCTGCGCGCGAAACTTGAGCTGGAGCCGACATAACCGCCGGGTACTGGACATAAACACACCCTTCCGTATGCTTAGTAGCATGCTCCCCCCGAACTTCCACCCGGCCGTCGCCGCCTGGTTCCGCAGCGCTTTCCCCGCGCCGACGAGCGTGCAGCTCAAGGCCTGGGCCGCGATCGGCGCCGGCACGAATACGCTGATCAGCGCGCCGACGGGCTCGGGCAAGACGCTCGCGGCGTTCCTCGCGATGATCGACGAGCTCGCGAAGCAAGCCGCGCTTGGGCGTCTGCGCAACGAGACGCAAGTGCTCTACGTCTCGCCGCTCAAGGCGCTCTCGAACGACATCGAGAAGAACCTACGCGCGCCGCTCGACGGCATCGGCCGCGAGCTCGCCGCGCAGCTGCTCGGCGGCGACTCGCCGATCCGCGCGGCCGTGCGCACGGGCGACACGCCGCAGACGGAGCGCGCGCGGATGCGCCGCTCGCCGCCGCACATCCTCGTCACGACGCCGGAGTCGCTCTACATCCTGCTGACGGCGGAGTCGGGCCGCGAGATGCTGAAGTCGGTGCGCACGGTGATCGTCGACGAAATCCACGCGCTCGCGGGCAACAAGCGCGGCGCGCACCTGGCGCTCTCGCTCGAACGGCTCGCGGCCCTCTGCCAGGCGAGCGGCGCGTTGCCGCCGACGCGCGTCGGAATTTCAGCCACGACGAAGCCGATCGATCTCTTGACCGCGTTCCTCACGGGCACCGAGCGCTCGGAGTGCACGGTGATCGACGAGGGCCATGTCCGCCGGCGCGACCTCACGCTCGAGCTGCCGTCCTCGCCGCTCGAGGCGATCATGCCGAACGAGGTCTGGACAGAGGAGTACGACCGGCTCGCCGAGCTGATTCGTCAGCACCGCACGACGCTCGTGTTCGTGAATACGCGCCGGCTCGCCGAGCGCGCGGCGCGCCATCTCGCGGAGCGGCTCGGCGAGGACGCGGTGACGTCGCACCACGGCAGCCTCGCGAAGGAGCATCGGCTCAAGGCGGAGGAGCGGCTCAAGGCCGGCGAGCTCAAGGCGCTCGTTGCGACCTCGTCGCTCGAATTGGGCATCGACATCGGCGACGTCGACCTCGTTTGCCAGCTCGGCTCGCCGCGCGCGATCGCGGCTTTTCTCCAGCGCGTCGGCCGCTCGGGCCACGGGCTCGGCCGGTTGCCGAAGGGCCGGCTCTTCCCGCTGTCGCGCGACGACCTCGTCGAGTGCGCGGCGCTGCTCGACGCGATCCGGCGCGCCGAGCTCGACGCGATCAGGCCGCGCAGCGCGCCGCTCGACGTGCTCGCGCAGCAGATCGTCGCCGAAGTCGGGATGCGTGAGTGGCGGGTCGAGGATCTGCACGCGCGCTTCACGCGTGCGGCGAGCTATCGCGATCTGCCCAAGGAGCGCTTCGTCGCTGTCGCGCGGATGCTCGCGGACGGCTTCACGACGCACCGCGGGCGCCGGAGCGCGCATCTGCACTTCGACCGCGTGAACGGGATCTTACGCGGCCGGCGCGGCGCGCGGCTCACGGCGATCACGAACGGTGGCGCGATCCCGGATCAGTTCGACTACGACGTCGTGCTGCTGCCGAACGAACAGAAGGTCGGCACGCTGAACGAGGACTTCGCGTTCGAGAGCATGGCGGGCGACATCTTCCAGCTCGGGCTCGCGTCGTACCGCATCGAGAAGACCGAGTCGGGCAAGGTCTACGTCACCGATGCGCACGGCGCGCCGCCGACGATCCCGTTCTGGCTCGGCGAGGGGCTCGGCCGCACCGACGAGCTGTCGAATTCGGTCGGCCGCTTGAACGACACGCTCGCCGAGCTGCTCGACGACACGGGCGCGCGCGCCGCGGTCGCGTGGTTGCGCGAGACGCTCGCGCTTGCCGAATCGGCGGCCGAGCAGGTCGTCGAGTATCTCGCGGCGGCGAAGGCGGCGCTCGGCGCGCTGCCGACGCACGAAACGCGTGATATTCGAGCGGTTCTTCGACGAGACCGGCGACACGCACCTCGTGATCCACTCGCCGTTCGGCTCGCGAGTGAACCGCGCGTGGGGACTCGCGCTGCGCAAGCGCTTCTGCCGTCGATTCAACTTCGAGCTCCAGGCCGCGGCGCTCGAAGACTCGATCGTGATCTCGCTCGGCGCGGTGCACAGCTTCGCGCTCGACGAGGTCGCGCGATACCTCACGAGCAACACGATCCGCGACGTGCTGACGCAGGCTGTGCTCGACGCGCCGGTATTCGGTACGTATTGGCGCTGGAACTCCACCGTCGCGCTCGCGGTCCGGCGTTTTCGCAACGGCAAGAAAGCGCCCGCGCAATTCCAGCGTATGGACGCCGAGGATCTACTGTCGACCGTGTTTCCGGACCAGCTCGCGTGCGCGGAGAACCTGCCCGGCGGCGACCGGGAGATCCCCGATCACCCGCTCGTGGCCCAGACGCTCGACGACTGCCTCACCGGTGCGATGGACGTGGATGGCGCGGCGCGGTTGCTCGCGCGGATCGAGTCCGGCGAAGTCGAGGTGCTGTGCCGCGAGCTCACGAGCCCGTCGCCGCTCGCGCAAGAGATTCTCGGCGCCAAGCCGTACGCGTTCCTCGACGATGCGCCCGCGGAGGAGCGCAGGACGCTCGCCGTGCAGACGCGCCGCTTCATGAACCCCGAGCAGGCGGCCGAGCTCGGCAAGCTCGATCCAGACGCGATCGCGCGCGTGCGCAGCGAGGCCTGGCCGCAGGCCGCGAGCGCGGACGAGCTGCACGACGCGCTCGTGACGGTTGGACTGGTCGCGGAAAGCGAAGCGCCCGCGAGCTGGCGCTCGGCATTCGACGCGTTGCGCGCCGACGGACGCGCGACGACTGTCGAGTTGCGCGCCGCGCGGGCCGGTCTGGGTTAGCGCGGAGCGGCTCGCGGAAGTGCTGCTCGCGCTGCCGGGCGCCGTCCCGGAGAAGCATCTTGCGGTGCTTGGCGAAGCGCCCACGGATCCCGACGCGGCGCTGCGCGAGCTCGTGCGCAGCCGGCTCGAAGCGCTCGGGCCCGTCACGGTGGAGACGCTCGCGCGAGGCGCTCGGCCTACGCGCGCTCGACGTGCTGCCCGCGCTCGCGGCACTCGAGCAGCAAGGCGCCGCGATGCGCGGCACGTTCACGCCCGCGGCCGCGGGCGCGGAAGAGTGGTGCGAGCGGCGCCTGCTCGCGCGAATTCATCGCTACACGCTGAAACGCCTGCGCAGCGAGATCGAGCCCGTGACGCTCGCCGATTTCCAACGGTTCCTGTTCCGCTGGCAAGGTCTAGGAGACGAAGCGCGCGAAGGCCGCGAGGCGCTCGCGGGCGTGATCGGCGAGCTCCAAGGCTTCGCGTTGCCGGCCGCGCTCTGGGAGCGCGAGGTGTTACCCGCGCGGATCGTCGACTATGGCCCCGCGCTGCTCGATCAGCTCTGCGCGGCCGGCGAGGTCGTCTGGTGGCGGCCGCGGCCGAATGGCGCGCCGCCGCCGGGCCGCGCGACCACGGTCGCGACCTCGCCGATTGCGCTCGTGCCGCGCACGACGCTTGCACACTGGCGAGCGCTCGGCGCGGCGGATGCGGCGCGCGAGGGCCTGACCGGCGCGGCCGAGCGCGTCGCGGCCGCGCTCGAGGCGCGCGGCGCGTCGTTCTTCGTCGAGATCGTGCAGGCGAGCGGTCTGCTGCGCGTGCAGGTCGAGGACGCGCTCGGCGAGCTCGTCGCGCGCGGGCTGGTGACTGCGGACTCGTTCCACGGGCTGCGTGCCGTTCTCACGCCGCAGAGCCGACGCCGCGGTTTCCGCGGGCGCGGCCGGCTACGCGGCACGGCCGCGTTCGACGCCGCGGGCCGGTGGGCGCTGCTCGGTCGGCCAAGCGACGCCGGGTGCTGGACGCGTCGAGGCTGTCGAGCACGCCGCGATGGCGCTGCTCGCGACGCTACGGTGTCATCGCGCGCGCGCTGCTCGCGCGCGAGGCGCTCGCGCCGTCGTGGCGCGAGCTGTTGCCGATCTATCGCAGGGCCGAGGCGCGTGGCGAGATCCGCGGCGGCCGCTTCGTGGAGCCGCTCGGCGGCGAGCAGTTCGCGCTCATCGAGGCTGTCGAGGAGCTGCGGCGCGTGCGGCGCACGCAGGGCGCGGACGAATGGCTCGAGCTATCCACAGCCGATCCGCTGAACCTCACGAGCGTCGTCGGCGACTCCGCGCGCACGTTCGCGCCGGCTCGCAAGCTCGTGTTCCGCAACGGTGCGGTGGTCGCGGCCGAATCTGCGCCGCGAGATCTCGCGGCGCGCGCGCCGCCGACGGTCCCCTGGCGTCGACATTCTGCGCCGCTAGCTTCGTCAGATTTCCGCGGCGGCATCGGGGCCGCGCTCCGTGCTCCTTGCGCGAGCCGATCCGCACGGCGTGCCAGTCGACGTGCCGCGAGATCCATGGCGCCTCCGATCGCGAGGAACGGGCGCCATTCTCGGTACGCAATGTGCCGGCCGGCGGGCGAGATTCTGACGAATTCTGCCGCGGCGCCGCGGGGCCGGCGGCCATTGTTTTGCTATCCTGTTCCGCGACTATTCGGTCCGCTGTCTTAACGGTGTTCGCTGGCCGGCGATTTCCCCACGATTCACTGAGTGGCTAAGAACATGAACGAGCCGCGCGAGCTCACTGCCGGGCAACTCGTCGCTTCACGCTACCGCGTCGAGCGCGTGATCGACCGCGGCGGCATGGGCGTGGTCTACGAGGCGATCGACGAGCAGCTCGGCCGCCGCGTCGCGCTGAAGGTTCTCGTCGGCGGAGACGCAGACCGATCCCGCGCGGCTCGAGCAGTTCCGCGCCGAGGCGCGGACGCTGTCCGCGCTGAACCACCCGAGCATCGTCACGATCCACGAGGTCGGAACGATCGGCGACACGCCGTTCATCGCGATGGAGCTCGTCGAGGGCCAGACGCTCGGCACGCGTCTGCGCTTGGGCCCGCTCGCGGTGCGCGACGCGCTCGACGTCGGCATTCAAGTCGCGCGCGCGCTCGCGGCGGCGCACGAGAAGGGGATCATCCACCGCGACATCAAGCCCGAGAACTTGATGATCCGCGACGACGGCTACGTGAAGGTGCTCGACTTCGGCATCGCGGTGCTGCGGCCGCAACCCAAGCCCGGTCAGACGCTGCTCGCGGCCGCGACGCGCGGCAACGAGACGCTCGTCGTTGCCGGCACGCCGGCGTACATGTCGCCCGAGCAGGTCGAGTCTGCGCGTGTCGACGCGCGCAGCGATCTCTTCTCGCTCGGCGTGACGCTCTGCGAGGCTCTGACCGGCACGAATCCGTACGCGCGCCCCGGCGTGCTCGACACGCTGACGTCGATCGGGAAGGCGCCCGCGCCGGCCGAGCCCGCGGTCGTGACGCTGCCGAAGCACGTGCGCGCGATTCTTCTGAAGCTCATGCAGAAGAAGCCCGCGGACCGTTACGGATCGGCCGCGGACCTCGCGAGCCGATCTGCAGTCGCTCGCACGCGAGCTGGACGGCTCGCGCGGATGGCGCGGCCGGCGCTCGCTCGTCGCCGTGGCCGCGGCGGCGCTCGTCGCGGCGGCCGCCGTCGCGCTGTTCGCGTATCGCGGTGCGGAGGAGCACGCCGCTGGGTCCGCGAGGAGGCTATACCGCGAGATCGCGAAGCTCGTAGCGCAGGAGAAATGGGCGGCCGCGTTTCCGCTCGTCGATCGAGGCCGAGAAGTACCTCGCCGGCGATCCCGAGCTCGAGCGCGTCGTCTCGGCCGCGAGCCGGGTCACGTCGATTCACTCGACGCCAGAAGGCGCGGTCGTCGAGGTGAAGGACTACAACTCGCCGGCCGAAGACTGGCTGAAGCTCGGCAACGACGCCGCTCGAGAACAGTCCGGATACCGAACGGCTACTTGCGCTGTCAAGTGTCGGACGCGAGCCACGGAGAGCTCATCGCTGCGCCAATCGCGTCCGACGCCGTGAGCTTCGATCTGGAAGCGCAGTGCCAAAGCCCCGAAGGGAATGGTGCTGGTCCCCGGCGGCCCTTGGGGCGACTACGTCGCGTTTCGTCGGCAGGTTGACCTACAACCTGCCGCCGTTCTTCATCGACCGGTTCGAGGTCACGAACCGCGACTACCAGGAGTTCGTCGACAAAGGCGGCTACGAGAACGTCGGCCTACTGGAAGCAGCCGTTCGTGCGCGACGGGCAGGAGCTCGCGCGGCAGCGACGCGATGGCGCTCTTCCGCGATTCGACCGGACGCGCCGGACCCTCGACTTGGTCTGGCGGTCACTATCCCGAGGGCAAGGGCGACTATCCGGTCTCGGGCGTGAGCTGGTTCGAGGCCGCGGCATACGCGGAGTTTCGCGGCAAGAGCCTGCCGGTCATCGCGCAATTCTGGAAGACGACGCCGAACATCACCGACAAGTTCATTCAGCCGCTCAGCAACGACTCGCAGGAGCCTCGCGCCGGTCGGCAAGTTCGACGGTCTCGGGCCGTACGGCACGTACGATCTAGTCGGCAACGCGCGCGAGTGGTATTGGAACGCGACCGGCGACGGCCTGCGCTTCTTGCTGGGCCGGCTCACGGGCTCGTACGCTCCGGAGGCGTTGTCGCCATTCGACCGCTCGGCACTGAACGGCTTGCGTTGCGTCGTCGAACGACGGCGACGCTGCCCGAGGAAACGCGCGCGCCGCGTCAAGCTGCTGCAGCGCGACTTCTCGAAGGCGGTGCCCGCGAGCGACGACGTGTTCGCGGCCTACCGCGCCATGTACGCCTACGACAAGACGCCGCTCGACGCGAAAGTCGAAGCGGCTGTCCGACGATTCCGAGCATTGGACACGGCAGAAGATCACGTTCAAGACCGCTTACGACAACGAGCGAATGACCGCGTACCTGTTCCTGCCGAAGCGCGTGAAACCGCCGTACCAAGTCGTCGTGTTCTTTCCGAGCGCGCGCGTGAACCGATTGCCGAGCAGCGAGCGAGCTCGGCGATTTCAGCGTTCATGGACTACGTCGTCGACAGCGGGCGCGCGGTGATCTACCCCGTCTATCAGTACCTGTACGAGCGGCAACGCGGCGTGCCGCCGGACCCGGGTCCGACGCTCGCAGCGAGAGACGCTCGATCGAGTGGTCGAAGGATCTAGGCCGCTCGCTCGACTATCTCGCGACTCGCGACGACATCGACATGCGCGCGGGTCGGCTACCTCGGCGTGAGCCAGGGAGCCGCCGACGGCGTCGTCCTCGCCGCGCTCGAGGATCGAATCAAGGCCGTCGTGTTGCTCGATGGCGGCTTTTTTCAGGACGACCACCCCGTCGCCGGGCATGGATCAGGTCGACTTCGCGCCGCGCCTCAAGAGGCCCGTGTTGATGGTCAACGGCCGCTACGACTGGACGTTCCCGCTCGTGAGCTCGCAGCAGCCGATGTTCGACGATGCTCGGCACTCCAGCCGCGCCGACAAACGCCACGTCGTGTTCGACACGCCGCACGACGTGCCGCTTGCGCGGCGACGATCTCACGAAGGAAGTGCTCGGCTGGCTACGACACGTACCTCGGCAAGGTGAACTGAGCGGCGAACGACGACCTCGCCGAACGCAGCGAGGGGCGCGATTTACGCCCCCCGGTGTGCGGTGTCGCGCGCTTAGCGTGCGGGCAGCTCGTTGTAGAGCGTCGCGACGAACTGCGGTATGAACGCCGGAGGCCCGCCGACCTTCTGGTCGAACTCCGCGGTCGGTTTCATCGCTTGCACTTCCTCGAGCGTCTTACCCTCGGCCTTCGCCTTCGCGACGCGGTCGCGCACCGTGACGAGCACTTGACGATGGAACACGAGCGCCTCGCGGTTCGCGACCGGGCCATGCCCCGGCACGACCTTCGTGTTCGCGTCGGAGAGCTGCAGGAACAGGTCGATGCACTTCAAGATGCCGAGCACGCTGCCGCCGTTCGTGATCGCGGCCGCCGGCATCCCTTCGGAGCGAAATACGTCGCCCGTCATCAGCACGTTCGCCTTCTTGAACAGCACGGCCGTGTCCCCGTCCGTGTGCGCGGGCGGCAGCGGGATCAGCTGCACCTCCTCGCCGTCGAGATTGATCGTCGTTGGGTTGTCGTAGAGCACGATCGGCAGCGCGCCGGACGGTGCGACCGGCGGCGTCTGGCCGTTGCCGGGCCCGGGACGCGGCATCAGCAGCTGCGCGCGCAGCTCGGGCCGGCCGAGGATCGTGACGCCGAGCTTTGCGAAATTCTCGTTGCCGCCGGTGTGATCCCCGTGCACGTGCGTGTTCACGAGAAACCGGAGCTGCGACGGCGAGATCTGCTTGATCGCGGCGACGATCTTGTCCGTCACGTCGGGAAACTGCGCGTCGACGAGCAGCACGCCGTCGGGCCCGACGAGCGCGGCCATGCGGCCGCCGCGGCCGTCGATGCCGTAGACGCTGCCGCCGAGCAGCGTCGTCTTGACCGTGACCTCGGGCGGCGGTCCGCCTGCGGCTGGCGCGGCGGCGGGCGCTTGCGCGACTGCCGCGCGCGCGCCGAGCGCGAGCGCGAGCAACGCCGCGAGACGAGCTGTTACGCGCAACGTCGCCGTGAGCCGCGCGATGGCAGTCCGATGCGAGGCCGCGTGCCCAAGCGTGGAAATCAATGGCTTCTTCATTGTTAGGTTCCCCCAGAGTCTATTTTTATTGTTTTCGCGCTCGTGGCGCGGCTAGAACTTGAACGTCGCCTTAGCGTACAGCACGCGGCCGCGCGGGTCCGCGACTTTCGAATCGTAGCCGCCGTTCGTCGCGACGTGCGGCGGATCCTGATCGAACACGTTGATCGCGCCGAACGAGAGCGTGGGCGAGTACCGGCGGCCGACGGTGTACGCGTACTGCACGTCGACCGTGAGGTCGCTCGCGATCGGCCGATACGACTCCGGCCCTTGACCGAGCTGGACCTCGTCGTCGACGTAGGAGTCGATGTAGCGGACGTACGCGTTGACGGCGTGCCGCTGATGGTGCCAATTCACGAACGCGTCCGCGCGCCAGCGCGGCGTCGACGTGCCGAAGTTCGCGAAGTTGCGCTTGCCCGCGCCGACGACGTGACCGGCTTGGGGATCGTCGAGGTCGTACTTCGAGATGTAGGTGCCTTCGGCGCCGACGCGCAGCGTGCCTTTCGCGGCGAGATCGAACGTGTATGCGGCCGATAGATCGAAGCCGTCCGTGTTCAGCGCCGACGCGTTTTGATAATAGGAGTCGACGCGCACGAGCAGCCCCGTCGCGGGATCGCGGATCACCTGCGCGCTCGCTTGCGCTGTCGCCGAGCGCGGCCGCATTCAGCAGCGCTTGGCTGTTCTGCTCGACGATCACGTGCGAATAGTCGAACGACCAGTAGTCGAGCGAGAGATCCAGCTTGGGTGTAGGCGAGTAGCTCACGCCGATGTTCAGCACGTCGGCGGACTCGGGCTCGAGCGGCGCGCCGTTCGGATTAGGCTGCGTGCGGACCGGGAAGAACTGCGGCGTGCCGACGCGCGGGTCGATCAGCTGCGCGAGCGACGTCTGCGTGCCGAACGCCTGGAACAGCGACGGCGCGCGAAACGACGTGCCGGCCGACGCGCGCAGCGAGAAGTTCAGCGTCGGCCGCCACAGGAGCGAGATCTTCGGGTCGGCGGAGTCGACGCCGTCGCCGTAGTTCTCGTAGCGCGCCGCGACCTGCACGTTCAGGTCTTCCGCGACCGGCAGCGACAGCTCGACGAACGCCGCCTCGACGCCGCGGTCGTTGCTGAAGTCCGGGTTGCCGACCAGGAACATGAAGTTGTCCCGGTTCGCGTTCGCGTCGTAGTCGTACGAGAGCTTCTCGCGCCGGATCTCCGCGCCGGCCGCGAGGCGGATCGGCACGCCGCGCAGCGCGCCGAGATCGCGAGTTACGTTGCCCTCGACGATGTAGAGATCGCTGCGCGCGTCGAAGCTCTCTTGGCCTGTCAGGAACGCGATCAGGTCGGGCGAGTTGGGCGTGCCGGTGCCCGTGAGCGCCGTGCCGAACGGGTTGTAGTAGGCGCACGGCGCGACGCCGGGCGTGCCCGTGGCCGGGTTGCACTGGAAGCCGGCGAGGCCTCGGAGCGCGGCGTTGAAGCGGTCCTTCAGCACGTCGTTCGCCTGCACGTAGAACGAGTTGCCGCTGAACGTCGTGCCGAGGTCGAAGCTCCAGGTCTTGCCGATCGAGCCCGCGAGCGTGGCCGCGAGACGCCAAGTGTCGGACTCGTGGAACGACTTCGACGCGCTGCCGCCCGCGCCCACGAGCCGGCCGATGAACTGCACGTCGGTGCCGTACGGATTGTCCGGGTGCGTCGCGGGTACGACCGGGAACGCGGCGAACGGGAACGACGGCGAGTTGTCGCGCTCCGCGTCGTTGCGCGCGAAGTGCACCTCTATCCGCCCTTGCAGGTCGTGCTCCATGTCGCGCGTGAGCTCGGCGAACACGTTGTCGCGCGTCTCCTTCGGCACGAGCGAGTAGAACGAGCCGAAGTCGAACTCGCAGAGCCCGAGCGGCACCGTGCCGATCGGCGTCGGGACCGCGGCCGCGATCGCGGGAATCACCGTCTTGTCCTGCGCCGCGATCGCGGTGCAGCTCTGGTCCGCGAACAGCGGCGGCTTCGCGCCCGGCACCGGCGGGCGGCCGAGCTGCGGCTCGACGAAGTCCGCGATCCCGTTGTGGTTCGTGTCGTAGGCGGAGGCCCAGACCGCGCCGTAGACGGGGTTCGCGGGTCGAGTCGGCACGAGGAACGTGCCCGGGTTGCCGGCCTGGCTCAGGTCGTCGCTGGTCGTCGACAGCCGACGGTCGGCGGTCGTGAGCATGTCGCGCGAGAGGTGACTGAACGCGATCAGCGCGCGCGTGCGGTAGTCGCCGCCGCCGAATAGGCCGCTGATCTCGAGGTCGCGCTGCGGCGTGCCGTCGACGCCCTGAGCGGTCGCCTCGAGCTGAAAACCGTCGAACCTGTCGCGCGTGACGAAGTTCACCACGCCCGCGACGGCCTCGGAGCCGTAGAGCGCCGTCGCGCCGTCCTTGAGCACCTCGACCTGCTGGAACGCGATCATCGGCGGCAACGCCGAAGTGTCGACGAAGTTCTCGCCGCGGTCCGTTGCGGCCGCGCTCTGCACCTCGCGGCGGCCGTTCACGAGCACGAGCGTCGAGCTCACGCCGAGCCCGCGCAGGTTCACGTTGCTCGTGCCGGTGGTCTGGTTCTGCGTGAACGCGTCGGGGTTGTTCTGCGAGCCCGTGTTGATCGTGAGCCGATCGATCACGTCGCTGATCTTGTTGGCGCCGCTCGCCGCGAGGTCGTCCGCCGACAGGATCACGACGGGCGACGGCGCGTCGAACTGCGACGGCCGCTTGATGTAGGTGCCGAGCACGATCATCTCGTCGGCCGCTTCCGAGCTCCGGCTCTGCGCCTGCGCGGCCTCGAGCGTGCAGACTGCGGCGCCGAGCCCGATCGTGAGTGGGGTCGTCCAACCGACAGGCCCCGATCGATACGATGCGCTGTCCCGAGTGCTCATCGCGTCCTTGTCGTCGTGTGCGCGTCCGTCGTCCGCTGACGCGTCGTTGCGTGCGCATTGGCTCGCATCGGCCGGTTCGCGCGATTTGAGAGTATAGACCGCCGCGTGACGCAGCTCGCGCGGCGAATCGCGGCGAAACGTTTACAATGCGCGGCGTTCATCCCGAGGGACTCAGTTGAAGATCGCGGTTTTGTTCGGCGGCGACAGCATGGAGCGCGACGTGTCGATCGCGAGCGCGGCGCAGGTCGTCGGCGCGTTGCGCAGCCGCGGTCACGAGGTGATCGCGTACGACTCGGGGCGCGGGCGGCTCGGCCGCGACGACGAGCAGCGCTTGTTCGCCGGCAAGATCGACAAGCGGCCGCCCGACAAAGCCCACGTCTCGGGCTTGCCGACCGTCGTTTCGGCGCCCGATCTCGCCGAGGTCGATCTCGTATTCCTCGCGCTGCACGGCGGCAGGGGCGAGGACGGCACGGTGCAGGCGCTGCTCGATCTCGCCGGGATCCCCTACACCGGCAGCGGCCGGCTCGGCAGCGCGCTCGGCTGGGACAAGGACGTCGCGAAGCGGTTGTTCCTCGCGGCCGGCGTGCCGACTCCGGATTGGCTCATGGCGCCGCAGCCGCTCGACGTCGTCGAGCAGCGGATCGGTTTCCCGTTGATCGTGAAGCCGAACGGGCAGGGCTCGACCGTGGGCCTCACGCTCGTCCAGAACCGCAAGGAGCTCGACGCGGCGCTCAAGCTTGCGGCGACCTACGATGCCGACGTGATGATCGAGCGCTACATCGCGGGCCGCGAGCTCACGGTCGGCGTGCTCGACGATCGCGCGCTCGCGGTCGGAGAGATCATCCCGAAGACCGGGCCGATCTTCGACTACGCCGCAAAATACCAGGCGGGCGGCGCGGAGGAGATCTTCCCCGCCGACATCACCGTGGAGCAGACGGCGCGTGCGCAGGATCTCGCGCTGCGCGTGCATCGCGCGCTGAAGCTCGACGTCTACAGCCGCGTCGACTTCCGAATGGACGCGGACGGCGAGATCTGGTGCCTCGAGGTGAACACGCTGCCGGGCCTCACGTCAGCGAGCCTGCTCCCGCGCGCGGGGGCCGCGGTCGGGATCTCGTTCCCGGAGCTCGTCGAGCGGATTTGCGCGAGCTCGCTCTCGCGACGCCCGAAGCGTAAGCGCTGAGCGTGGTCAGGCCGGTCGGCGCCAGACGCCGATCGCGAACGCGAGCCACGCGGCCATCAACGCGACGCCGCCGTAAGGCGCGACCGAGAGCACCGCACGCGGCGCGCCGAACGTGACGAACGCGATGCTGCCGCAGAACAGCACGACGCCGGCGACGATGAGCCACGCGGCCGCGCGCAGCCACAGCGTCGCGCCGATCCGGTCGGCGACGAGCACGATGCCGATCAAGCCGAGCGCGTGGAAGAACTCGAAGTCGACGGCCGTATCGAACGAGCGCAACGATCGCTCGTCGAGGTTCGTGAGCACGTGGCTCGCGACCGCCCCGCCGATCGTCGCCTCGAGCAGCATCAGGCCCGCGATGCAGAGCAGCAGCCGAGCTTCGGTCGAAGCGTTCATGACGGTCTCCTGAGTAGCCGAGAGCCGAGCGCGAGGCCGAGCACGGCCGCCCCGGCCGAGCCGACGAGCACCGCGAGCTTAGCGGCGGCGAGCGCGTCTGCGCTCGGGAACGCGAGCGTCGCGATGAAGATCGCCATCGTGAAGCCGATCCCGCCGAGACAGCCGATCACGAGCGATGCCGCTCCAAGCGCACGCCGGGCGGCAGTGCGCACCAACCGAGCCGCACGGCGAGCCACGCCGTCGCGACGATGCCGAGCGGCTTGCCGACGGCGAGCCCGACGGCGACCGCGCTCACGAGCGTGCGCAGCGCGGGCTCCGCGAGGTCGATGCCGTCGAGCCTGATCCCCGCGTTCGCGAGCGCGAACAGCGGCATCACGACAAACGCGATCCACGGATGCAGCAGCCGCTCGACGCGCACGGCGGGTGGTGCCTCGTTCGTGCGCCGAGAGTGCATCGGCGTCAGGAGCCCGAGGATCACGCCCGCGAGCACCGGATGGATGCCCGCGTCGAGCAGGCCGATCCAGAGCACCGCGCCCGGCAGCGCGTAGGCGATCTCGGCTCCGACGCCGAGCTTGCGCATGACGAGCGCGAGCGCGATGCCGGCCGCGGCGATCGCGAGGCCTATGAGCGACACGCCGCCCGCGAACACGACCGCGATGATCACGATCGCGGCCACGTCGTCGGCGATCGCGAGCGCGAGCAGCAACGCGCGCAGCGGCGGAGGCACGCGCTTGCCGAGCAGCGCGAGCACGCCGACCGCGAACGCGATGTCGGTCGCGGTGGGGACGGCCCAGCCGCCCGCGTGCTGCCGTGTCGCCGCTGATGCCGAGATAGATCAGCGCGGGCGCGAGGACGCCGCCGACCGCGGCGGCGACTGGCAGCGCCGCGAGCTTCAAGCTCGCGAGCGCGCCGTCGTGAGCCTCACGGCGGATCTCGAGGCCGACGACGAAGAAGAACAATGTCATCAGCACTTCGTTGACGAAGAAGTGCAGCGACACGTCGATGTCGACGAGCACGCCGACGTGAACGAGCTGGATCTCCCAGAGATGCTCGTAGGTCGCGTGCCAGGGCGAGTTTTCCCAGCCGAGCGCGAGCGCGGTCGCGGCGAACAGCACGATGCCGCCGACCGTCTCGACGCTGAGGAACGCGTCGAGCGCATTGCGCGCTGCGTTGTCTCGGGGGCTGGCGTTCATCGGCGAACACGTTCTCGCAGCAACGGCTTCAAGAGCTCCAGCGCGATCAGTATCACGACTCCGGCACCGACCGTTAGCGAGAGATCGTCCGCGTGCAGCGGCCCGAACCGGAACAGCGTGCTCGCGAAGGGCCAGACGAGCGTCAGCGCGAGCGTTGCGATCACGACCGCGAGCACGAGCTTGAGCGCCTGGTTCGGCCGGCGCAGCGCGGTCGGTATCGACGCGCTGAAGCTTCGGTTCGCGAAGACCAGCGCGACGATCGCAGTCACGAGCGAGAAGAACGCGAGCGCGCGCGCTTCGTCTTCGGGCATCCCGCGCAAGTTCCCGAGCACGTAGATCGATGCGACGAGCGCGAACGCGAGCAGTCCCTGGAGCACGCCCCAGATGATCAGTCGGCCGGACAGGAGCGGCTCTTCGGTCGGCCGCGGCGGTCGGCGCATGACGTCGTCCTCTTCTTCCTCCGCTTCGAATACGAGAGTGCAGACCGGATCGATTACCATCTCGAGGAATGCGATGTGGATCGGGCCGAGCACGATCGGCAGCCCAGTCATCAGCGGCAACAGCGCGAGCCCCGCGATCGGGACGTGCACGGCGAGGATGAAGCCCATCGCTTTGCGCAGGTTGTCGTAGATTCGCCGGCCGAGACGCACAGCCTTCACGATCGAGCCGAAGTCGTCGTCGAGCAGGACGATCGACGACGCTTCGCGCGCCACGTCCGTCCCGCGGCCGCCCATCGCGACGCCGATGTGCGCGGCTTTGAGCGAGGGCGCGTCGTTCACACCGTCGCCCGTCATCGCGACGATGTCTCCGCGCGCCTTGAGCGCGTTGACGATGCGGAGCTTCTGCTCGGGCATGATCCGCGCAAACACCGTGACCGCCGCGACTTTGCGCGCGAGCTCGACGTCCGTGAGGCGTAGTAGGTCGTCGCCCGTGAGGACGTCGGACGTGTCGAGGCCGGCCTCGCGCGCGATCGCCGCGGCGGTCGCGGGATAGTCGCCGGTGATCATCACGACGCGAATGCCCGCGCCGCGGCACTCGTCGATCGCGGCGCGCACTCCGGCGCGCAGCGGGTCGGCGAGGCCGACTAGCCCCAAGAGCTCGAGCTCGTAGCCGCGCGGAGTCTCGGGCAAGCGATCGCCGACGAACTTGGCGCGCGCGACGCCGAGCACGCGGAGGCCCCGCACAGCCATGTCCTCGAACGCGCTCCTCATCCGCTCGAGCTCGTCGTGCGGGAGGCGACACAGCCCGCCGATCGCTTCGGGCGCGCCTTTCGCAGCGACGATGAACCCGCGGCCGTCGCGGCCCCGCCAGGCCTGGGTCACCGCGAGCAGGTCGGGGCGCAGGCCATGCACGCGCTCGAGGGCTCCGTGCTCGGGCTCGTGCCGCGCCGCAGCCCGCGCGTCGAGCTCATGGAACGCTTTCTCCATCGGGTCGAACGGATCTCGCGCGCTCGCGAGAACTCCGTAGCGGACGAGCTCGCGAAACGGCTCTGGAAGCGGTTCGCCGCGCTCGGCAACGCGCACCGCCGCGCCATCCACGAGCCACAACTCGGCGATCGACATCCGGTTCTCGGTCAACGTTCCGGTCTTGTCGGTGCAGAGCACGGTCGCGGAGCCGAGCGTCTCGATCGCCGCGGCGCGGCGCGTGAGCACGCGCTCGCGCGAGATCCGCCACGCGCCCATCGCCATGAACACGGTGAGCACGACCGGGAATTCCTCGGGCAGCATCGACATGCCGAGCGCGATACCGGCGAGCAACGCGTCGAGCCAGCCGCCTCGCAAGGTGCCGTAGAGCACGACCGCTAGCACACTGATCGCGCCGCCGACGAGCCCGAACACGCGCACGATGCGCCGCGTTTGCGCTTGGAGTCGCGGCGGCTCGGTCGCGAGCGTGCCGAGCGATTGGCCGATCTTGCCGATCTCGCTGCGCGCCCCGGTGGCCGTCACCTCCGCGATGCCGCTGCCGCGCACGATCAGCGACCCGGAGAACGTGTGCGGCAAGTCATCGCCGCCGGGACGGGCCGGACCTTCCGGCGCGGCGGGCGCGCGCGGCACCTTGCGGACCGGGACGGACTCGCCCGTGAGCAGAGACTCGTCGGCCTGCAGATCCTGGCCCTCGCGCAGCACCGCGTCGGCCGGCACGCGATCACCCTCGGAGAGAACGACGAGGTCGCCGCGCACGACCTCGCGGCCCGCGATTCGGCGCCGTCGCCCGTCGCGGATCACGAGCGCGCGCGGGCTCGTGAGGTCGCGCAGCGCCTGGAGCACGCGCTCGGTACGCGTTTCCTGCACGACGGTGATCGCGACCGACACCGTCGCGAACGCGAGCAGGATCAGCGCTTCGCGCAGGTCACCGAGCGCGAGGTAGACGCCGCCGGCGCCGACGAGCAGCGCGAGCATCGGCTCGCGCATGACCTCGCCGACGATTTTGAGCGGTGTGCGCCGAGCCGCGCGCGGCAGCTCGTTGTAGCCCTCGCTACCCAGACGCGCGAGCGCCTCGGCGTCGCTCAAGCCATGCGGAGCGGCCGCTGGTGATGACGGGTTGTGCATCGCGCCTACGAGGCTACTTCGAAATTGGTGGGCCCGGTAGGACTTGAACCTACGACCAAGGGATTCACTCTGCCCGCCGTTTCCGGCGGAAGTGGACTATCTCTTCACCCGTCCGACTTGCGGGGTAGGGTGCGGGACGCTCGTGCCTGTCATTAAGAGCGCTCGAAGCTCTCAGGTAGTCTCTGCACCGTCCGGCGGTGCACCGCCGGCTTGGCTCAGGATTGCCGGCGCCCGCACGCGGCGCTCATCGTCGAGCGTCGTGCGAGCGGTGCGGTTTCCCTGAATTCATCCCGTCCACTCCGCGGCTCGTCGCGCGCGGAGGCACCGTTTCGATGAGTCCCCTGCTCTAACCAACTGAGCTACAGGCCCAACGCGGCGTATGGTACTCGCTTACTTGAACGCAGCCACGCCCGCCTTGGCCACCACCTCGTCCTGCGAGCCAGTGCCGCCCGAGCAACCGATGGCGCCGACGAGCTTGCCCTCACTGATCAGCGGAATGCCGCCCCGCGAGGCGACCACGTCGTCGAGCGTGAGCTGGTAAACGTTGCCGCTCTGCACGTTGGTTTCGAAGACCTTCGTTTCACGCCGGAACTTAACGGCGGTGCGGGCCTTGTGCATGGCAATGTCGATGGAGGCCAACTGCGCACCGTCCATGCGCTTCAGCGAAACGAGGTTGCCACCCGAATCGACGATCGCGCAGACCAGCTTCCAGCCCCGCTTGTTGGCGTCGGCCAACGAAGCTGCGAGCACGGCATCGGCGCGGTCCAATGTCACCGGTGCACCATAGGGAATATCGAACGGCATCTTGTCCGGTACGGCGTCCAGCGGATTGGCCGCCGGGGCCGTCTGCGCGTGGCCGACAACTGGGGCGAGTAGGGCCAGAGAAGGCACGATGAGCACGGAGCGTAGTCTTGGGTTCATGGTGAATCTCTTGGTGTCGTTGTGATGATGCGCACGCGATGAGATTGGTCCCGGTATCGCGGACCGCAGAAGAATAGACGCTGCGCTTCCCGGGCCAACGCGCGGGTCAGTTTCGCCCAGAATTCGGCGAACGTCGGCGCGGCAGCGAGCCTCCAACCTCGTGGTTCTTGACTGGACGAATCGTGCGCCCCAATGATGGCGGCGCCGTGCTGCACGGTGCCGCAAAAGAAAAACACAAATGGCCGATGCAACTTCGCTGCTGATCAAAGACACGACCGGCAATCCCGCTCCGCTCGGGCTGCTTGCGTTCGGCATGACCACGGTCTTGCTGAACTTGCACAACGCGGGCTTCTTCGAGCTCAACAGCATGATTCTCGCGATGGGGCTGTGTTACGGCGGCCTCGCTCAAGTCGTCGCGGGCATCATGGAGTGGAAGAAGGGCAATACGTTCGCCACGACGGCCTTCATTTCCTACGGATTCTTTTGGCTCTCGCTGGTGGCGCTGTTGTTGTTGCCGGCGACCGGCGCTTCCAAGGCGCCCGACGACGACCGCGATGGCCGCGTATCTAGCGATGTGGGGTTTGTTCACCGCCGGCCTGTTCGTCGGGACGCTCAAAATCAATCGAGCGCTGCAGGTCGTGTTTGCAACGCTCGTCGTGCTCTTCTTGCTGCTCGCGATCGGCGACTACACGGCCGCCGGTCCGGCGTTCAGGCACTTCACCGGCTTCGAAGGCATCGTCTGCGGCGCCGCCGCGATCTACACCGGTCTCGCGCAGGTCTTGAACGAGCTCTTCGGCAAGACCGTGCTCGGCATTGGCCCCGTCAAGCGCTGAAGGGCCGATCGGGCGCGGCCGAGCAACCGGGCGCAAAAAGGAAAGGGCCCGCATCGAGCGGGCCCTTCGTTTCGCGAGAGTCGCGCGGGATCGGTGCGCTAGTCGTCGATCAGGAAGCTGCGGAGCTGATCCGACCGCGACGGGTGGCGCAGCTTGCGCAGCGCCTTCGCCTCGATCTGCCGAATCCGCTCGCGCGTGACGTCGAACTGCTTGCCGACTTCCTCGAGCGTGTGGTCGGTGTTCATGTCGATGCCGAAGCGCATCCGCAGCACCTTCGCCTCGCGCGGCGTGAGGCCCGCGAGCACCGCGTGCGTCGTCTCCTTCAGGCCTTCGTCGGTCGCGGAGTCGATCGGCGAGGACACCGCGGTGTCCTCGATGAAGTCGCCGAGATGCGAGTCCTCGTCGTCGCCGATCGGGGTCTCCATCGAGATCGGCTCCTTCGCGATCTTGAGCACCTTGCGGACCTTGTCCTCGGGCATCTCCATCCGCTGCGCGAGCTCGTCCGGAGTCGGCTCGCGGCCCATCTCCTGGAGCATCTGGCGCGAGATCCGGTTCAGCTTGTTGATCGTCTCGATCATGTGCACCGGGATGCGGATCGTGCGCGCCTGATCCGCGATCGAGCGCGTGATCGCCTGGCGGATCCACCACGTGGCGTAGGTCGAGAACTTGTAGCCGCGCCGGTATTCGAACTTGTCGACGGCCTTCATCAGGCCGATGTTGCCTTCCTGGATCAGATCGAGGAACTGCAGGCCGCGGTTCGTGTACTTCTTCGCGATCGAGATCACGAGACGCAGGTTAGCCTCGACCATCTCTTTCTTCGCGCGGCGGGCTTGCGCCTCGCCGAGCGAAATCTCGCGGTTGATCTCCTTGATATCGGCGATCGTGAGCGAGGCAGCCTGCTCGATCTTCTGCAGGCGCTTCTGGTGGCGCTGCACGTCTTCCTTCAGCTTCGCGAGCGCGGACGAGTGCTTGCGCTTGGAGCGAATGTGCTTGTCGATCCAGTGCAGGTTCGTCTCGTTCTTCGGGAAGGTCGCGATGAAGTCCTTGCGCGGCATGCCCGCGTCGCGGACGCACAGCGCCATCACTTGCCGCTCGAGGCCGCGGATCTGCGCGACGACGTCGCGCAGCTGTGCTACGAGCGCGTCGAACACCTTCGGCGCGAGCTTGAGCTCCATGAACTCGTTCGAGCAGCCCCTTGAGCGCCTTCTTCGTCGGCGGTTGCTTCACGCCCTCGGCCATCAGCGTCTCGAAGTATTTCTTGTGCAGGCGCCGGAGCTTCTTCAGGCGCGCCGCGACTTCCTCGGGATCCGGGCCCGTGTCGACCGCGGCTTCCTCGTCCTCGGACTCCGGGTCGCTTTCCACGGCCACCTGCTCGGCCGCGCGCGCGCTCGGATCGGCGATCTGTTCGTTCGGGTCGATGAAGCCCGTGATCAGGTCTTGCAAGCGGGACTCGCCGCGCAGGATCTGGTCGTGCGTGTTGAAGATCAGCTCGCACGTCTGCGGGAACTGAACGAGCGCGCCGCGAACCTGATCGAGGCCTTCCTCGATGCGCTTCGCGATCCGGATCTCGCCCTCGCGCGTGAGCAGCTCGACCGTGCCCATCTCGCGCATGTACATGCGAACCGGGTCCGTCGTGCGGCCGAACTCGGCGTCGACGGTCGCGAGCGCCGCGGCAGCCTCGTCGGCTGCGTCGTCGTCGTTCGAGACCGCGTTGTCTGAGAGCAGCAACGACTCGGCGTCCGGTGCCTTCTCGTACACCGTGATGCCCATGTCGTTAATCATGTTGACGATGTCTTCGATCTGCTCCGGATCGACGATGTCGCTCGGCAGGTGATCGTTGACCTCGCTATACGTGAGGTAGCCCTGTTCCTTGCCTTTCGCAATCAGCAGCTTGAGCTGCGATTGGCGTTCATCTTCCTGGGGCTGAGCTGGCGTATCCATTAGGTTTAAGTTCCTCGGGGGGTGAGGGGGCGCAACTCAAACGGCGCACTATACCCGAACTCAGATCAGCTGGGCTAGGGCATAGTTCCGTGCGTTAACGCTCAGTCTTTCAAAGGCTTGAGACCTACTCCGGTCCCGCGCCGGGCCGATGGGCCCGAATCCGCTGGACGTTGGCGTCCTTATCGGCGTCACGGCGCAGATGCTGAAGCGATTCCTCGAGCTCTTTGAACGCCGCGCCTTCGTCCTCGATGCCGAGCGGAGGCTCGGCGCCGATGCGCTCGAGATGCAGGAAGTCGGGGTCGTCACGCAGATTTTCCAGTAGGCGGGCCACATTCGCGTCACCGAGCGCCGCGGCCGTCGCGAACACGCGGCGCAGAACGTCGCTGCCCGGTTGATTCAGAGTCGCGAGCTGCTCGGGCGCGGCGAGCTGGGCCGCGGCGTGCGGGTAGTGCAGAGCGAGGTTGATCACTTTCTGCACCGCGGTTCTGCGCTTCACGCCGCCGGACGGCATCGGCTTCGCGACGACCGGCGGCGCGGCGTCGCCTAGCAGATGCTCGAAGACCTCTCGCGAGAGGCCCATCGCGCCGCGCAGCATCTCGAGGGTCGTCTCGCGGTAGCTGCCCTCGGGCAATCGCCGCAGCAGCGGCTTCGCAACCGCATCGAAGCGTGCACGGCCACCTGCGTTCCCGAAGTCGACTCGCGCGTCCAGTTCCTTCACCAAGAACTCGGGCAACGACACGGCGGTCGCGGCGAGCGTGCGGAACGCGTCGGCGCCTCGGCTGCGCACGAACGTGTCGGGATCGTCCTTCTCGGGCAGCAGCAGGAACTTGAGCTCGACGTTGCCGCCGCCGTAGGGCAGCGCGGCCTCCATCGCGCGCCACGCGGCCGCGCGGCCCGCGCGATCGCCGTCGAAGCAGAACACGACTCGATCCGTGAGGCGAGTGAGTCTTTTTATGTTGTCGTTCGTCATCGCGGTGCCGAGCGTCGCGACGACGTTCTCGACGCCGAACTGCACGAGGCTCGCAACGTCGAGGTAACCCTCGACGACGATGATCTCTTTCGGCTTGCCCGGGTTCCTCTTCGCCTCGAACAACCCGTAGAGCTCTTGGCCTTTGCGGAAGATCGGGGTCTCGGGCGAGTTCAGGTATTTCGGCTCGCCCGAGTCGAGCACGCGGCCGCCGAAGCCGATGATCTGCCCGCGTGCGTTGCGGATCGGGAACATGATCCGATCGCGGAACTTGTCGTAGCGGCGGCCGCCGTCGTTCTCGCTAAGGAGTCCGGCGACTTTCAGCTGTGCGAGCCGCGCGTCGGAAGTCCCGAGCGCCTTGCAAGATCGTGTCCCACCCGCCCGGCGCGTAGCCCATCGAGAAACGGCCCGCCGTCGGCCCGTCGATTCCGCGCTTCTTCAGATACGCGATCGCCTGCGGGCTATCGCGCAGCGCGGCCCGATAGATCTGATCCGCCTCGCGAAGCAGCGCGTAGAGCTCGTCGTGCTCGCCGCGACGTTCGTCCGTGTGCACCGCGTCGCGCGGTACTTCCATGCCGAGCATCTCGGCGAGCGCCTCGACGGCCTCGGGGAAGGCCAGGTTGTCGTAGGCCATCAGAAACCCGATCGCGCTGCCGTGCTGGCCGCAACCGAAACAGTGATAGAAGCCCTTCGTCGGGCTCACCGTGAACGACGGCGTCTTCTCGCGCGTGAAACGGGCACAGGCCCTTGAGATTGCTGCCGGCCCTCTTGAGCGCGACGCGCGCGCCGACGATCTCGGCGATGTCCGCGCGTGCGAGCAGCTCGTCGATGAAGGACTGTGGGATCAGGCCGCTCATGGTCCCGCATTATGCGAGCCCGGGCATCGGCCACAAGCCCGGTTTTTTTATCGTTCGAGAAACGTCGGCTGCTTCGGCGACTTGGGCGGCTACTCGGGCGTGAGCATCGCGCGGACGCGCGGGCCGACTGTGCTCATGTCCACGCGCCCCGCGGCGCGCGTCTTGATGACGCCCATGACCTTGCCGAGGTCCTTGACGCTTTGCGCTTTGGCCGCGTCGATCGCCTCGGCGATCAGCGCGTCGAGCTCGGAATCGCTGAGCGGCTGCGGCAGATAGCCTTGCAGCACCTTGATCTCGTACTCCTCTTTCGAAGCGAGATCCTCGCGTTTGCCGTCGCGGTACTGCTGGGTCGAGTCGCGGCCCTGCTTGATCATCCGCTCGAGCACCGATGTCACGCCCGCGTCGTCCAGCGGCCGGCGCGTGTCGACCTCGCGTTGCTTCACGCCCGCGAGGGCCATGCGCAGCACGCTCAGGCGAGGCTTGTCGCCGGCCTTCATCGCGGCCTGCATGTCTTCCGTGAGACGGTCTTTGAGCGGCATGACCGAAGCCAGCGGATCAGTAGAGTCTGCGGCGCCTTGTGGTCGGGGCCCGGAGGTTGCGCTTCAAGTGCCGCTTTACGGCCGCGGCCTTCTTGCGCTTGCGTTCTTGGGTCGGTTTCTCGTAGAACTCGCGTCGTCTGAGCTCGGTCAGCACGCCGGCCTTTTCGCACGCTCTCTTGAAACGGCGCAGGGCCGCGTCGAAGTGTTCGCTTTCTCTTATACGGACGCCAGGCATCGGAACTCGCTCGCGTGACTACTTTTGGGGACTGCTTATGACTCGCCGACCACAGAAAAATCGGCCGGCTAGGCCGGCGCAAGAGCGGCATATTAGCCGCGCCCGGCGCGGGCTGTAAAGCGCGATGCGGGTGCTCGGGATCGAAACGAGCTGCGACGAGACCGGCGTCGCAGTCTTCGAGGAGGGCCGCGGCGTGCTCGCCGAGCGGCTCGCGAGCCAGGTCGCGATCCACGCGGCGTTCGGCGGCGTCGTGCCCGAGCTCGCCTCGAGGGACCACATCGCCAAGCTGCTGCCGATGGTCGAGGAGGTGGTCGCGGCGGCGAGCCTCGAGCTGTCCGACCTCGACGCGATCGCGTACACGGCCGGCCCGGGGCTGATCGGCGCGCTGCTGGTCGGGGGCTCGCTCGCATCGTCGCTCGCGTACGGCCTAAAGATCCCGGCCGTCCCGGTCCATCATCTCGAGGGCCACTTGCTCGCGAGCATGCTCGAGGCGGAGCCGCCCGAGTTCCCGTTCCTCGCGCTGCTCGTATCGGGCGGCCACACCCAGCTCATCGAGGTCGCGGGCCTCGGTCGCTACACGATCATCGGCGAGACGCTCGACGACGCGGCGGGTGAGGCCTTCGACAAGGTCGCACGGCTGCTCGGGCTGCCGTATCCGGGCGGACCGGAGCTCGCGCGCCTCGCCGAAACGGGCGATCCCGAACGCTTCGCACTGCCGCGCCCGCTGAAGAACCAGGGGCTCGACTTCAGCTTCAGCGGGCTCAAGACCGCGGCCCGGCTCGCGATCGCCGCCGCGCGCGGGCCGCGGGCCGAGCTCGATCCGACGACTCGTGCCGACATCGCGGCGTCGTTTCAGGCCGCTGCGGTCGACACGCTCGCGGGCAAGTGCCGTCGGGCGCTCGAGGCGACCGGCCTCGAGCGGCTCGTGATTGCCGGCGGCGTCGGAGCGAACAAGCTGCTGCGCGCGAGCCTCTCGACGCTAGGAAAGCAAATCGGCGTCCGCGTGTACTATCCGCGGCCCGCGCTCTGCACGGACAACGGCGCGATGATCGCGTACGCAGGCTGGTGTCGGCATACTCAGGCCGCGAGCGACTGGCCGCCGCGGATCATCGCGCGGCCCCGCTGGCCGCTCGCCGAGCTCGGGCCGGTCGAGCCAACGAAGCAGTAAGAAAGGATGAACGTGGACAAACTGTTTCTGCACGAGCTTAGGGTCGAAGCGATCATCGGCTTCTGGGAGTGGGAGCGCCGGGTCAAGCAGATCGTGAGCATCGACCTCGAAGTCGCGACCGACTCGCGC
Organism: uncultured Gammaproteobacteria bacterium; assembly: GCA_963841645.1. Classification (GTDB taxonomy): domain Bacteria; phylum Pseudomonadota; class Gammaproteobacteria; order Steroidobacterales; family Rariloculaceae; genus FEN-1219. The sequence goes on from CAWJDS010000008.1 coordinate 474,166, forward strand.
GCCGCGGCGCGGGTCGATTCCGTCGAGGGTGCGTTGAATTACGAGCGCCTCTCGCAGCGCGTGCTCGAGTTCGTCGGCGGGTCGGAGTTCAAGCTCGTCGAGACGCTCGCCGAGGCCATCGCGGACATTGCCGTGAGGGAGTTCGGCGCGCCTTGGGTCAAGGTGTCGGTTGCGAAGCCCGGCGCCATCCCGCGCGCGCGCGCCGTCGGCGTCGTGATCGAGCGGCAGCCCGCGGACTATCGCTGAAAGGGTTTACCAGCCCACGCTGCGGCCGCCGTCGACCGCAATGATCTGCCCCGTCACGTACGGCGCGTCGCGGACCAGGAACAGCACGGCGGCAGCGATGTCTTCGGGCTCGCCCGCGCGCTTGAGCGCGGTCTGCTTGATGATCCCGGCGCGCAGCTTGTCCGACATCCCGTCGCCCTCGGGCCACAGGATCGCGCCCGGTGACACGCCGTTCACGCGCACGTCGGGCCCGATATCTTTGGCGAGCGAGCGCGTCAGCATCGCGAGGCCTGCCTTCGCGGCGCCGTACACGGGGTGATCGCGTAACGGCCTCTGCGCGTGCACGTCGACGATATTGACGACGACGCCGTGCGCGGCGCGCAGGTCGGGCAGCAATGCCTGCGTGAGAAACAGCGGCGCCTTGAGATTGCTGCCCACGAGGTCGTTCCACTGCTCCTCGGTGACGGTACCGAGCGGCGTCGGATAGAAATTCGAAGCGTTGTTGATCAGCACGTCGAGACGGCCCGCGCGCTCGACCACGTCGCGCGCCATCCGCTCGAGCGCGCCCACGTCGCGCACGTCGGCGCCGACGCTGAACGCGGAGCCGCGACGCTCGCGCTCGAGCTCAGCGACTAGCTCGCGGGCTGCGTCGGCGGAGCTGTGATAATGAATCGCGACGTTCGCGCCCGCTGCGTGCAGAGTGCGCGCGATCACGGCGCCGATCCGCTTTGCGGCGCCCGTGACGAGCGCCCAGCGGCCGTCGAGATTCAGTGGGCGTTCAACGCGGGCCACGCTGCTCCAAAGTCGTGCGGATGAAACGTAAGGTTACACTATCGCCACCAGGACCCTGGCCGACCCATGGCTGTTCCAGCTGCTGTTCCCGCTCACCTTCCGCCGCCGAGCTCCGCTGCGCTCGAGGTCAGCGTCGAGCTCGCGCGACTGATCCGCGCAGAGATCCGCGCGGCGGGCGGTTGGATCGATTTCGCGCGCTACATGGACCTCGCGCTCTATGCGCCGGGGCTCGGCTACTACAGCGCCGGTAGCACGAAGCTCGGGCCGAGCGGCGATTTCGTGACCGCGCCCGAGCTCAGCGGTCTGCTCGGCCGCGCGCTCGCGCGCATGTTGCGCGCCGATTGTGCGGGGATCGAGGCGCCGGTGATTCTCGAGCTCGGCGCAGGCTCCGGCGCGCTCGCGGCACAAATCCTCGACGCGCTCGCCGACCTCAAGCTCAGCTATCTGATCCTCGAGCCGAGCGCAGACCTACGCGAGAGGCAGGTTCGCGCGCTCGCTCGCTTTGCTGGTCGCGTCACGTGGCTCGATCGCTTGCCCGCCGAGCGAAGCGTACACGCGGTCGTCGCGAACGAGGTGCTCGACGCGTTGCCGGTGACGCGCTTCGCGAAGCGCGGAGCCTGCGTCGTTCCTCGCGGCGTCGTCGAGCACGGCGACGGATTCGCGTGGGCAGACGGGCCCGAGCGTGGCGATCTCTCGGCCGCGGTCGACGCGCGTCGAGCGTGCGCTCGGCGCGCCGCTCACGGACGGCTTCGAGAGCGAGATTGCGCTGCAGCTGTCCGCGTGGCTCGCGAGCGTCGCGGCCGTGATCGACCGCGGCTGCATGCTGCTCGTCGACTACGGGCTCGTGCGGCGCGAGTACTACCACCCACAGCGCTCGTCGGGCACGTTGATTTGTCACTATCGCCATCGCGCGCACGACGATCCTTTTCTATATCCCGGCCTTCAGGACGTGAGCGCGTGGGTCGACTTCAGCGCCTGCGCCGATGCGGCGCGGGCGGCGGGACTCGACGTCGCGGGCTTCACGACGCAAGCGCAGTTTCTGCTCGCGACGCTCGCGGCCGAGCCGCCGACGACCGGCACGGATGCCGCAGCGCTGCGCGAGCGCAGCGCGCTGAAGACGCTGCTGCTGCCCGGGGAGATGGGAGAGCGGTTCAAAGTGCTGCTGCTGCGCAAGGGCGCGGCGTCGAGCGGGGCATTGCCGGGACGCGACCACCGCGGCTGGCTCTGAGTCGCTCGGCGCGCCGTCGTCAGCGCAGCGCGGCCTTCACCGCGTCGAGCCGCGCATCGTGCAGCGCCTTGCCGAGCGCTTCGCCTTCGACGTTGCGTTCGGCGCGAACGCGCGCCGCATCGACCGAGCGCGCGGCGCGCAGCGCGGTGCGGAAGATGTCTCCCTGCACGTACGGGCGGTTCTCGAGCCCCTTGCGGCCGCGCATGTCGGCTTCGCACGCGAGCAAGAACTCCTCGAAACGCTCGGGCTGGCGCAGGCCGTCGACGCCCGTGATCACCTCGAGCACGGTTCTCGGCTTGAGCTCGGCCGCGCGATGCACGGTGCCGTGATGGCGCGCGACGTGCAGCGCGAGCTCGCGGAAACGATTCGGCACGGGTAGCCGCTCGCAGAGCCCGGCGAGCAGCTCCTCGGAGCGCTGCTCGTGGCCGTGATGCGCGGGCAGCATCGGCTGCGGTGTCGCGGCCTTGCCGAGGTCGTGCGTGAGCACCGCGAAGCGCACCGTCGGGGCGGGCGTGAGTCGCGCCGCGACCTCGAGCGCGAGCAGCACGTGCACGCCGGTGTCGATCTCGGGATGCCAGCGCTCGGGTTGCGGTACGCCGAAGAGCGCGTCGACCTCGGGGAACACGCGCGCGAGAGCGCCGCAGTCTCGCAGCACTTCGATGTACGCCGCGGGATCGTCCTCGCCGAGCGCCTTGGCGGTTTCCTGCCAGACGCGCTCGGGCTTCAGGGCCTCGATCTCGCCGCTCGCCACGATCTCTGCCATCAACTTCTGCGTCTCGGGCGCGACCGTGAAACCGAGCTTCGCGAACCGGGCCGCGAAGCGCGCGACGCGCAGCACGCGAAGCGGATCCTCGGCGAAACGCGGGCGAGACGTGGCGCAGCACGCGCGCCTCGAGATCGCGCCGGCCTCCCCATGGATCGATCAGCGAGCCATCCGCCGCGCGCGCGATCGCGTTGATCGTGAGATCGCGGCGCTCGAGATCCTGCTCGAGCGTCACGCTCGCGGCGGTATCGAACTGGAAGCCGGTGTAGCCGCGGCCGACCTTGCGCTCGGTGCGCGCAAGCGCGTATTCGTCGCCGGTGCTCGGATGCAGGAAGACGGGGAAGTCCTTGCCGACGCGCCGGTAGCCTTGCGCGAGCAGCTCGTCGGCCGAAGCGCCGACGACGACCCAGTCGCGCTCCTTGACCGGCAGGCCGAGCAGGGCGTCGCGTACTGCCCCGCCGACCTCGTAGACTTTCATGGCCCGCATCATACCGTAGCGTCATGAAGCTCAAGATTCACCGCCCGTCGAACGTTTTCCGCGCGCTCGCGCGAGCGGCCGTCGTCTGCGCCGCGCTCGTCTCGCTCGCGGGCTGCGCGTTCTATTGGCAAGCGATCGGACGGGGAGTTCGATCTGCTGCGCAAACGCACGCCGATCGAAAAGCTACTCGCGGATCCGGCCGTCGATCCGAAGACGAAGACCGAGCTCACGGCGGTCGCCGAGATACGCAAGTTCGCGGTCACGGATCTGCTCTTGCCGGACAACAAGAGCTACACGACGTACGTCGCGCTCGATCGGCCGTACGTCGTCTGGAACGTGGTCGCCGCCGAGCAGTTTTCGGTGCAGCCGAAGCGCTGGTGCTTTCCGGTCGCGGGCTGCGTCTCGTACCGCGGCTTCTTCGACCGTGCCGATGCCGAGCGCTTTGAGAAGGAGCTCGTCAGCGAGGGCTACGACACTTCGAGCGGCGGCTCGAGCGCGTACTCGACGCTCGGGTACTTTGCCGACCCCGTGCTCAGCACGATGCTCGGCGGCGGCGAGCTGTACGTCGCGAGCACGTTGTTCCACGAGCTCGCGCACCAGAAGCTCTACGTGAAGAACGACAGCGAATTCAGCGAAGCATTCGCGACCGCGATCGAGGAGTACGGCACGGAACGTTGGCTCGCTGCGCGCGGCAATGACGCGGCGCTCGCGGCGTACCAGCGCCGTCTCGTGCATCGCGCCGACTTCGCCGCGCTGATCTCAGCGCAGCAGGAAAGGTTGCGAGCCGTGTTCGCGGCGAACGAGCCCGTGGAACAGAAGCGCGCGGACAAGGCGCGCGCGTTCGACGTGATGCGCGCCGACTACGCGGCCGTGAAGCAGCGCTGGGGCGGCAGCGGCGAATACGACGCGTGGTTCCAGCAGCCGCTGAACAACGCGGCGCTCGCATCGGTCGCGACCTATCGGCGGTGGGTGCCCGCGCTGCGCGCGCGGCATCGATGCAGTCGGGCTCGCCGAGTTCTACGCCGACACGGCGGAGCTCGCGAAGCTCAAGGCGCCGGAGCGAGCCGCGCGACTCGAAGGCTGGAAGACCGCGGTGCGTCAGCGCATCAGAGATGAGCTGACTTCGGCCGCGCGCTGGACCTCGAGCGATGATCGATCGCGCACCGCGATGGCGCGCTTCGCCTCGCCGAGGTTGTGCACGCGGACGCGGTTCACCTTGGTGATCACGTCGCCCGGGCGTAGGCCGCGCTCTGCGGCCGGGCTGCCCGGGCTCGACTCGCGCGACGAGCAAGCCGGGCAGCTTGCCGGCGTCGTTGTCGGACGAGCTCGGCGCCTTCGAAGGCCGGATCGAGCGGCGCGGTGCCGGGCTGGTCGCTCGGAAGGCGCGGCGTGAGCGGCCGCGGCCGGCGCCTCGCCGAGCACGGCGTTGACCTTGAGCGGATGGCCATCGCGAATCACCCCGACCACGACCTTCTCGCCGGGCCGGAGCAGCCCGATCGCCGCTTTGAGCGAGCCCGAATCGCGAACGCTGTGCTCGTTGACGCTGACGATCACGTCGCCAACCTGGATACCGGCACGTTCCGCGCCAGAGCTCGGGCCGATATTTTCGACCAGCGCACCGGAGTTGTCGTGCAGGTTGTACGTCGCGGCGAGATCGGGCGTGACGTCTCGGATGTTCACGCCGAGCAGCCCGCGGCTCACCGAGCCGTAGCGTGACGAGCTGATCCATGATCGAGCGCGCCATGTTCACGGGGATCGCGAAGCCGATGCCGATGTTGCCGCCGGTGCGGGAGATGATCGCCGAGTTGATCCCGACGAGCTCGCCCCTCAAGTTCACGAGCGCGCCGCCGGAGTTGCCGGGATTGATCGACGCGTCGGTCTGAATGAAGTCCTCGTACGCGTCGCGATTGATTCCGCTACGGCCGAGCGCGCTCACGATTCCCGACGTGACGGTGTTCGAGAAGCCGAACGGATTGCCGATCGCGACGACGTAGTCGCCGACGCGCAGCTTGCTCGAATCGCCGAACGGCATTTGGACGAGCGTTTCGTCTTTCACCTGCAGCACGGCGAGGTCGGAGCCTTCGTCCGAGCCGACGACCTTCGCGCTCAAGCTGCGGTTGTCGGCGAGCGTGACGGTGATCTTGTCCGCGTTCTCGACCACGTGGTGGTTGGTGAGGATATAACCCTTCTTCGCGTCGACGATCACGCCGGAGCCGGCGGCCTCGATCTCGCGTTTGCCGTTCTGGCCGCTCGGGCCCTCGAAGTCGAAGAAGCGGCGCAAGAACTCGTCCTGCGCGAGCGGGTTGTCCACCTTGACGCTGCCGCTGACCGCGATGTTGACGACGGCGGGCGATACCTTCTCGATCATCGGCGCCAGGCTTGGCACGTCGCTCGGCAGCTGGGCCGAGGCGATCGACGCGCAAAGGCTTAGCGTGGCGAGCAGCGCGAGCGAACGCCGCCGGGCTTCTCGAGCGGGGAAATCGATCATGTGACACCTTGTGGCGAGTTGGCCGCTGAATTGACGCGCTCCGACACGCGCCAAAGCGCAATTGTCTGGCAGTGCCGCAGGCTGCTGCAACCGGCCCTACGGCCTAGAGCCGCCTTCGTCGCCTGCACAACCTGTGCAATTCTTGTGCGCTGCAGGTGGATTACCTGGACACAACATCTTGTGTTCGAAGCTCCGGCGAGGCCCGCGCGGCGGAGAATTCGAGATGATTTTAGATCACTCCGATAACTGTATGTTTTTATTGAAAAAGATCGTTGCCTTCTGTTTGTCATAAACCCTTGACAGCGTCGGACCGCGCGCCTACTCTACGATCGAACGACACAACATCTTGTGTCGTCAAATTTAAAGCTCAGGGACGGATCGACGGCTGCGTTTTGGCAGTCACGGGGAGTCTTTCGCGCTTGATTTTTCGGGTCGCGATGGAACGTCGAGACAGTCCGACGAGCCGACGGGGCGGCTTGTACAAAAGGAGAAAGGGGTAGAGCGGTTATGAACATGGCGTTCGAGCTCAAAGCGTCGAGACTCGCGGACATCGCGCTCCAGGAAGCGTCGCTCAACATCTGGGATACCAAGTACCGGCTCAAGACGAAGTCGGGCGAGCCGGTCGATCGCGACATCGATGGGACCTATCAACGCGTCGCGAAGGCCCTCGCGGCCGTCGAGGAGCCGTCGAGGCGCGCGGAATGGTTCGAGCGCTTCGTCTGGGCGCTTGCACCGCGGCGCGATTCCCGCGGGTCGGATCACCTCGAACGCCGGCGCGGAGTTTCATAAGCCCGCGACTTCGACGATCAACTGCACCGTTTCGGGGACGATTCACGATTCGATGAACGACATCCTGAACAAGGTCCACGAGGCCGGCCTCACGCTCAAGGCCGGTTGCGGCATCGGCTACGAGTTCTCGACGCTGCGGCCGCGCGGCGCGTACGTGAGCGGCGCGGGTGCCTATACGTCCGGCCCGCTCTCGTTCATGGATATCTACGACAAGATGTGCTTCACGGTGTCGTCGGCCGGCGGTCGGCGCGGCGCGCAGATGGGCACCTTCGACGTCGGCCATCCCGACGCGATGGACTTCGTTCGAGCGAAACGCGAGGACGGCCGGCTGCGCCAGTTCAACCTGTCGCTGTTGATCACCGACGAGTTCATGGAGGCGGTGAGAAACGACAAGCCGTGGCAGCTCGCGTTCCCGATCTCGCAGCAGGAGGCCACGGAGGACAAGATCGACTTGACCGACCCCGAGCGGGTCGTCTGGCGCGAATGGCCGAGCAAGGGCAACTACGTGGTCGACACGGGCGGGCTCGTCGCGTGCCGAATCTATCGCACGCTGCCGGCGCGCCGCATGTGGGACGTGATCATGTCGTCGACGTACGACTTCGCGGAGCCCGGCTTCGTGCTGATCGATCGCGTCAACGAGATGAACAACAACTGGTGGTGCGAGGACATTCGCGCCACGAACCCGTGCGGCGAGCAACCGCTGCCGCCGTACGGCGCGTGCCTGCTCGGCTCGATCAATCTGACGAAGTTCGTCGTCGCGCCGTTCAGCGATCACGCGTACTTCGATTGGGACGAATTCCGCGAGGTCGTCAAAGTCTTCACGCGCATGCTCGACAACGTCGTCGAGGTCAACGGCCTGCCGCTTCCCGAGCAGCGTGACGAGATCTTGCGCAAGCGCCGTCATGGAATGGGCTTTCTCGGCCTCGGCTCCGCGATCGCTCTGCTAGGGCTTCGCTACGGCTCGCCCGAGTCGATCCAATTCACCGAGGACGTGTCGCGAGAGCTCGCTCTCGCCGGTTGGCAGACGGGGCTCGACCTCGCCAAGGAGAAGGGCGCCGCGCCCGTGCTGCTCGAGGAGGTCGAGGTCACCGAGTCGATGTTGCGCCGCCGGCCCGAGATGCGCGCCGACGGCTGGCAGGTCGGTCAGAAGATTCCGGGCCGGGTCCTGCTCGCGCGCTATAGCCGTTACATGCAACGGGTCCGCGAGGTCGCGCCGGAGCTGATCGACCAGATCGAGAAGCATGGCGCTCGGTTCACTCATCACAGCTCGATCGCGCCGACCGGCACGATCTCGTTGTCGCTCGCGAACAATGCGAGCAACGGCATCGAGCCGTCTTTCGCGCACCACTATTTCCGCAACGTGATCCGGCAGGGCAGGAAGACTAAGGAGAAGGTCGACGTGTTCTCGTTCGAGCTGCTGGCGTATCGCGCGCTCGTGAATCCGCGCGCGATGCCGGGCTCGACGAAACCTGGCGAGAAGCTGCCCGATTACTTCGTGAGCTCCGAAGACATCTCGCCGCGCGAGCACGTCGACATCCAAGCGGCCGCTCAGAAATGGATCGATTCGTCGATCTCGAAGACGGCGAACGTGCCGACCGATTATCCGTACGAGAAGTTCAAGGACATCTATCTCTACGCCCACGAGAAGGGGCTGAAAGGCTGCACCACGTTCCGCTTCAATCCCGAGGCGTTCCAGGGCGTGCTCGTGAAGGAGAAGGATCTCAAGAGCACGACGTATCGCTTCACGCTCGCGGACGGCAGCACGGTCGAGGCGAAAGGCGACGACGAGATCGTGTACGACGGCGAGGTGCACACCGCGGCGAATTTGTTCGACGCGCTCAAGGAAGGCTACTACGGCAAGCTCTGAAAGCACGCACTGAGCGTGCGAAAGAGGCGGACATGGCAAAGATCACCATCGACAAGAAAATCGTGAAGTACGCGGTCGCGAAGGACGAGGCCGAGAAGAAGCCGGACCCTGCGCAGCCGGAGCGCGAAGAGCAGAAAGTCATCCAGCTGCACGAGAAGCTCGAGCGGCCGGAGGTCCTGATCGGCTCGACGTACAAAGTGAAGACGCCCGTGTCGGACCACGCGATGTACGTCACGATCAACGACATCGTGTTGAACGAGGGCACGAAGCACGAGCAGCGCAGGCCGTTCGAGATCTTCATCAACTCGAAGAATCTGGATCACTATCAGTGGATCGTCGCACTCACGCGGATCATGTCCGCGGTGTTTCGTAAGGGCGGCGACGTGACGTTTCTCGTCGACGAGCTGAAGGCCGTGTTCGATCCGCGCGGCGGCTATTGGCAACCCGGCGGCAAATTCATGCCGTCGATCATCGCGGAGCTCGGCCACATCGTCGAGAAGCATCTGATCGAGATCGGTTTGCTGAAGCACCCCGATCTCAGCGTCGATCAGCGCAAGATGATCGCGAGCAAGCGCGCGGAGTTCGAGCAGCGCGCGAGCCAGAAGGACGCGTTCGCGAACAACAGCTTTCCGGAAGGCGCGCAAATGTGCGGCAAGTGCAACACCGCGGCAGCGGTGATGCTCGACGGCTGCATGACGTGCCTGAATTGCGGTTATTCAAAGTGCGGCTAGCAGCGCGCCGGCAGCGGTGTAGCACGCGCCGACGCTAGGCGTCATTGGTCCGCCGTTGGTCCGCCCCGAACGAAACGGGGCGGGCCCTTTTTTCCTTGACGGCGCGACGCCGAACCGACCGCAACTGAGTAGAATGGACGGTAAGCGCGGCCCGGAGCGACTGCCTGTCGTGACTCTCACGGTTCCCGATTTCTCGCGCGTTCGCGTGCTCGTCGCGGGCGACGTGATGCTCGACGAGTACTGGTTCGGCGACACGGCGCGGATCTCGCCCGAGGCGCCGGTGCCCGTCGTGCGGACGCGCTCCGCCGAGCAGCGCGCGGGCGGCGCGGCGAACGTCGCGTTGAACATCGCCGCACTCGGCGCGCAGACGGTCCTCGCCGGCATCGTCGGTGAGGACGACCGCGGCAAATCGCTCGAGAAGCTGCTCGTGCAGCGCGGCGTGCGCTGCGAGCTCGTGCGCTCGCAGTCGCTCCCAACCGTGCACAAGCTTCGCGTGCTCGCTCGCAACCAGCAGCTGATTCGCCTCGACGCCGAGCAATCGCTCGAGCCCGCGGCGCCCGAGCTCGGCAGCGCGTTTCGCGAAGCTCGTCAGTGGCGCGGACGTCGTCGTGCTGTCGGACTACGCGAAAGGCACGTTGAGCCGTGCGGCGGAGCTCATCGCGCTGTGTCGAGCCGCGCACGTCCCGGTGCTCGTCGACCCGAAGGGTACGCACTTCGAGCGCTACCGCGGCGCTTTCGCGCTCACGCCGAACCGCGGCGAGTTCGAGGCCGTCGTAGGTCCTTGCGCGACGGAGGCCGAGCTCCTGAGCAAAGGCAACAAGCTACGCACCGATCTCGAGCTCGACGCGCTGCTCGTGACGCGCGGCGAGCAGGGCATGACGCTGTTCACCGAAGGCGAGCCGTACACGCTGCCGACTCACGCGCGCGAGGTGTTCGACGTCACGGGTGCAGGCGATACGGTGATCGCCCTGCTCGCCGCCGGCTTCGCGGCCGGCCTCGATCCACGCGACGCGGCCGGGCTCGCAAATCTCGGCGCCGGCATCGTCGTGGGCAAGATCGGTGTCGCGACGGCGAGCCGCTCGGAGCTGCAGCACGCGCTGCACATGCAGGGCAGCGGTGGGCGCGGGCTCGTCGAGCTGCCCGAGCTGCTCGGCGCTCGTCGCCGAAGCGAAGGCGCGCGGCGAGCGCGTCGTGATGACGAACGGTTGCTTCGATATCTTGCACGCGGGCCACGTGAGCTACCTCGAAGAGGCCAAAGCGTGCGGCGACCGGCTGATCGTCGCCGTCAACGACGACGCATCGGTGAGCCGGTTGAAAGGACCGTCGCGTCCGATCAACCCGCTCGCCGATCGAATGGCCGTGCTCGCGGGTCTCGCGGCGGTCGACTGGGTCGTACCGTTCTCGCGAAGACACGCCGGCGGAGCTGATCGCGAAGATCGTGCCGAACGTGCTCGTGAAGGGCGGCGACTATCGCGTCGAGGACATCGTCGGCAGCGACGTGGTGCTGCGCAACGGCGGCGAGGTCCGCGCGCTCGGCTTGAAACCCGGCCGTTCGACGACGGCCCTGATCGACATGATCCGGCACGAAAACTGAAACGCGCGCGATACCTGAACGGCGCGCGCGATACGAACAACGCAACGCCGAACCGCCTAGTCCTTCTGCGTACCGCATTGTTGCGCGAAAGGTACAGCTCTATTCGTACAACTACCTACCGTGGTAGGGTCTGCCCTGATATCGGCGCGCGGGTCGCCGTGCTCAACTTGGCGACCGCGCAATCGTCAGCGACAAGGAAAGAAGGCGAAAAATCATGTCAGCGAATCATCCCCATCGACTCGGTCTCTTCGGCGTTACGCTCGTGACCGCATTGGCCATCGGGCTTGCGACGCCGGCGTTCGCTCAGAGGCGTGGTGCCGACAGCCGCGCAGGAACCGCGGAATTCGGCCTGCAGATCATGGATTTCGGGAGCGCTCATGCCACCGGCACGCACGGCGCCTCGTTGGACGTCGACAGCGATGTCGCCTGGGGTCTGGTCGGCGGCTACAACTTCACCAACAAGTTCCAGCTCGGCGGCGAAATGACGTGGGCGAACCCGGACTACCGGCTCAAGCTGGTACCGGACAGCGGCAGCCCGTGGCCGACCGTCAACGCGAACCTCGACGTCAGCACGTTCATCATCAACGGCACGTTCCACTTCCTCGACGGTCCGATCACGCCGTACGTCCAGGTCGGCGCGGGCTGGATTCACGTCGACTCGAACGTGGTCAGCGGCACGCCGAGCACGGGCTGCTGGTGGGATCCGTGGTGGGGCTACGTTTGCTCGACGTTCTATGACACCTATTCCGACACGCGCACGGCCTACACGTATTCGGCCGGCGTTCGTTGGGACCTGAGCGATTCGATCGCGCTGCGCGCGAGCTACGGCGAGCTCGACATGGACACGAGCCACGCGACCAAGGATGTGAACCTCACGACGTGGCGCGCCGAGATCGTTTGGAAGTTCTAGATCGAATAACTTTTTCGGGAGCTATCACATGAGAAGAATCACAACGTATCTGGCTGCTGCGGCCTTCGCGCTTGCCGCGGCTCCGGTGCTCGCGCAGCAGCCGGCCCGCGACCATCCGGCCGTCGGAGCCAGCGCCTCCACGACCGTGCAGGCGACCGTCGAGGCGGTGAACATGCAGACGCGCGAGGTCACGCTGCGCAAGAGCGATGGCGAGCTCGTCACTCTCGTCGTGAGCCCGGAGGCGCGCAATCTGGCGCAGGTCGCCAAGGGCGACGTCGTCACCGCGACCTACAATGTCGGTCTCGTCGTCGCGCTCGGTCCGCCCGGTAAGGAGCCGATTCGAGTCGACGACACGCAGGCGACACGGACGGCGCCAGGCGAGAAGCCGGGCGGCTCGATTCAACAAACCGTCGCGGTGACCGCCACGGTCACTGCCATCGACGCGGCGACGCGCACGGTGACATTGAAGGGGCCGAAGCAAACGGTCTCGCTGCCGGTCTCGAAGGACATTGATCTCACGAAGGTCAAGGTCGGCGACCAGGTCGGCGCAGTCTACCAAGAGTCATTCGCGCTGACCGTCGAGCCTGCGAAGAAAAAGTAGCGAGACTCGGTCGGCCGGCGCCAGCCATCGCGAGCTGCCCGTGTGACTGATCGCGGTAGACCTCGAAGCCCTGCGGGCCGCGTTCGCGGCCCGCGAGTTTTTCCTCGTCTATCAGCCGATCGTCGCGCTCGGCGACGGCGCATGCGTCGGTGCCGAATCACTGATCCGCTGGCAGCGCGGCAACGCTGTGATCGAGGCCGCGGAGTTCCTATCGTTGACCGACCGCACTCCGCTCTCGGGCGTGCATCACCTACTGGGTGATCGACACCATCGCGAGCGAGCTCGGCGATTGGCTCGGTGAGCATCAGGGCGGCGCGAATGGCGATCAACATCCCGCCCGAGATCCTAGGTCGTGGCGGGATCGAGTACGCGGCCGTCAAGTCGGGGCTTCGCCAGTACGCGAAGCAGCTAATACTGGAGATCACGGAGCGCGGCATACCGGACGAGCTCGGCCTCGACGCCCTCAACCGCATACCGGAGACAGGCGCGCGCGTGGCGCTCGATGACATGACCTTGTCGGGCGCGAATCTCGCGCTGCTCACGCGTTGCCACTTCGATCTCGTCAAGATCGATCGGAACCTCATCGCGCAGCTCGCGGTCGATGCGCCCGCACCGGCGTGGCTCGACGGGCTCGCGGCGTTATTACGGGCGACGCCGCTCGAAGTCGTTGCCGAAGGTGTCGAAACCGAATATCAGGCCGCGACGCTACGCGCCGCGGGTGTGCAACTCGCGCAGGGCCATTTGTTCGCCACCGCGCTGCCGGCCGCCGAGTTCAAGCGCTACTACGAGGCACGCCCAGGCTGACCGCCTTGCCGGGCGCTCTTCGGCGTCCTTAGTGATATCCATCCATCAGGAGTGCTCGAGTCATGCGACCTATCAGCGCAGCCACCGCCGCGGTCGTGGCGTTCATCAGTCTCGCGGGCTCGGCTCGTGCGCAAGACGCGAAATCATTCGAAATCTATGGCTTCGCGCAGGCCGACTACATCCAAGACTTCAAGCGAGTTGATCCGGCATGGCAAGACACGCTACGGCCGTCGAAGATTCCGACCACCGACGGCCTCTACGGAAGCGACGGCCAGGCGATCTTGAGCATCAAGCAGAGCCGGTTCGGAGTGCGCGGGAGTAACCCCGTCGGCAATGACACGTTCGAGTTCAAGTTCGAATTCGACCTCTACGGCACCGGCGTGGACGCCGGCCAGACGACGATGCGCGTGCGGCACGTGTACGGTTCCTGGGGCAACTGGCTCGCGGGCCAGACGAACACGCTGTTCATGGACATGCGACATTTTCCCGAACGTGATCGACTACTGGGGCCCGAATGGCATGGTGTTCGTGCGCACGCCGCAGATTCGCTGGACTCCGATCCACAACGGCGATAACACTTTTGCGGTCGCGATCGAGAAGCCGGGCAACGACATCGACGTGGGTCAGTTCTCGCGCTTCGAGGACCAGGGGCTCGCTAACTTCCAGCCTAACAACGAGATCCCCGACATTACGGCGCAGTACCGGAAGGTGCAGGACTGGGGTCATCTGCAGATCGCCGGCATCCTTCGCAAGCTCGGTCTCGAGAATACGATCAATCCGGCCAACATCGTGAAGCGCGACGACACGGGCTGGGGCGTCGACGTGACCGCGAGCATCAAGGTCGGCGAGCGGGACAAGGTACTCCTCGGCTTCGTGACCGGCGCCGGCATCGCGACGTTCATGAACGACGGCGGCGTCGACATGGCGCCGACGACGCCGATCCAGGCGACGGCCGACGCGAACGCGGTGGACCTCACGGGCGTGAGCGCGTACTTCGACCACTATTGGAACTCGAAGTGGAGCAGCTCGATCGGCTACAGCTACGACGAGGTCGACAACTTGAACGGCCAAAACGGCAGCGCGTTCAAGAAGGGCGACTACTTCTCGGCGAACATCCTGCATGCACCCGCGGACAACATCTTGATCGGCGCGGAGCTGCTCTGGGGCAAACGCGAAGACTTCAACGGCAACTCGGGCAACGACAGCCGCATACAGTTCTCGCTGAAGTACAGCTTCGGCGCGAAGCTGTGATCGAGCGCGTCATCCGTGCGCGCGGTAGGTCGCGGGCAACTGCGCGCGGTCGACGCGGCGCACACGAAGAGTCGCCGAGGCAAGCGAAGAACACTTCCGCGCATTGACGCCAAAAGGGCCTAGAATCGACGCGCGCGACGGCGCGCGAACAACGGGTAAGAAAGTGGCCGAGCCAACCCATCCCCCGACCCCCGATCTCACGCGCACGTTCCTGTTCATCCTCATCCTCTCCGGGCTGATCGCGGCGAGCCTCTGGACGCTGTCGCCTTTCTTGAGCGCGCTGATCTGGGCGACGACGATCGTCGTCGCGACCTGGCCGCTGTTGGTGCACGTGCAAAAATGGATGGGCGGCTCGCGAGCGTTGGCGGTCGTGGTGATGACTCTCGTGATCTCGGCCGTGTTCGTCGTGCCGTTCGGGATGGCGGTGGCCGTGCTGCTCGATCTCGCGGTGCAGGGCGTCGAGCTCGTGCGCACCGCGCTCGATCGCGGTCTGCCGCCGCTTCCGCATTGGCTCGTCTCGATCCCGTGGCTCGGGCAGGCACTCAATTCGGGGTACCAGGACTTCGCCGCGCACGGCCCCGAGGGAGTCGCCGAGCTGTTGCGTCCGTACGCGCGTTCGGCCGCGAGCTGGACCGTGACGGTGACCGGCGGCGTCGGCGTCGTCGCCGTGCACTTCCTGTTGACGGTGATCCTGTCTGCGATCCTGTACGCGCAGGGCGAGGTTGCGGCGGATGGCGTCATCGGGTTCGCGCGCCGCATCGGCGGCGACCGAGCGGAGCAGACCGTGCGCCTCGCAGCGAGCGCCGCACGCGGCGTCGCGCTCGGCGTCGTCGTGACCGCGCTCGTGCAGTCATTGCTCGCCGGGGTCGCGCTCTGGATCAGCGGCGTGCCGCGCGCGGGGGTGCTGCTCGCGATCACGTTCGTGCTCTGCGTCGCGCAGCTCGGACCGCTGCCGGTGCTCGTCCCGGCGGTCGTTTGGCTGTTCTGGTCCGGCAGCGTGGCTTGGGGTATCGCGCTCGCCGTGTGCACCGTGATCGTCGCCGTGATCGACAACGTGATGAAGCCGATCCTGATCAGGCGCGGCGTCGACTTGCCGCTGCTGCTCCTGATCGCGGGCGTTATCGGCGGCTTGATCGGCTTCGGCGTCGTGGGCCTGTTCATAGGCCCCGTGCTCCTCGCAGTCACGTACACGCTGCTCGTCGCGTGGGTGCGCGACGGCAGTTCCCCGCCGGCGCGCTGAGTGGCCGCCGTGACAACGAGCCCGTGCGCCGCGGACTGCGAGCCGATTTTGTGACTAAGAACGCGGTGAGGGACTTTGCCGCGAAGCTAGGAAGAGCAGATGGAGCGAGCAATGAGCATACGCAGCAATAGGACAGCGAAGGACGTGCGCACGAGCCGTGCGATCGTCGCGGTTGCGGTCGCGGCGGTAGTCGGAGCCATCGCGTTGTGCGCGGCGGCGACTGCGAACGCGGCCCAGGCCACGTGGCCGCGCAAGATCGACACCGACCGCGGCACACTGACGATCTATCAGCCGCAGCCCGAGAAGCTCGACGACAACATGCTCGAGGGCCGCGCGGCCGCGTCGATCAAATCGAAGACGGCGAAGGAGCCGACGTTCGGCGTGATCTGGTTCACGGCGCACGTCGATACCGATCGCGACGCGGGCACCGCCGTGCTCCGCGACATCGTCGTCACGCAGGTTCGCTGGCCCGACAGCAAACCGATCGAGGAGGAAGACGTCCGGGCGTTCCTCACGACGCTGATGCCGAAGCAGAGCATTCCGATCAGTCTCGAGCAGCTCAAAGCGAGCCTCGTGACGATCGAGAATCAGAAGAAGAGCATGGACGACCTGCGCCACGATCCGCCGAAGATCATCTTCAAAGAAGAGATCGCGGTGCTGCTGCTCTACGACGGCGAGCCGCGCACGCTGCCGATCCCGAACACCGATTTCGAGCAGGTCGCGAACAGCGCGCTCGCCGTCGTCAAGGACAAGAAGACCGGGACGTACTACCTCGCCGGAGGACAGTATCTGGTACAGCGCCGAAGACCCGAAGGGTCCGTGGCAGTCGATCGAAAAGCCGCCCGACGCGATCGCGAAGCTGATCCCGCCGCAGGCTGCGTCCGAATCGCCGAAGCTCAAAGTACCGCCGACGATCGTCGTCGCGACCGAGCCGACCGAGCTGATCTCGACGGACGGGCCGCCGAACTGGCAGACGATCGCGAACGGCGAGCTGCTCTACATCGCGAACACCGAGACGCCCGTGGTGCGCGACGCGGCGACGAACGGCAAGGTGTTCGTGCTGCTCGCGGGGCGCTGGTACCGCGCGGCAACCACCGACGGGCCCGTGGACCGTCGTGCGGCCGGACCAGCTGCCGACGGCTTTCAAGGACATCCCGCCCGCCTCGACGCTCGGCTCGACGCGCGCGTCGGTCGCCGGTACGCCCGAGGCCGAGGACGCGATGCTCGACGCGCTCGTGCCGCAGACGGCGGCGATCGAGCGCGACAAGGCGAAGCTCGAGGTGAAGTACGACGGCGACCCGAAGTTCAAGCAGATCGAGGGCACGAGCGTCGAGTACGCCACGAACACCGCGACGCAGGTGCTTCAGGATCAACGGCAAGTACTACGCGTGCGACAAGGCGGTGTGGTTCGTCTCCGACAAGGCCGCAGGGCCCATGGAAGGTGGCCGACAGCGTGCCGATGGACGAGATCAAGAAGATCCCGCCTTCGGAGCCCGTCTACAACACGACGTACGTCAACGGTCTACGAGTCGACGCCCGAGGTCGTCTACGTCGGCTACACGCCGGGCTACATCTGCTCGTACCCGTGGTACGGCGTGCCGGTCTACGGCACGGGCTGGTACTACCCGCCGTATTGGGGACCTTGCGTGCTACTACCCGCAGCCGTTGACCTACGGGCCTGGCAGCTCGCCTACAACCCGTACTACGGCTGGGGCTATCGGGCTTCGCCTGACGCGTTCGGGCTTCATGACGATGAGTCATGGCGTTCTGGACGGCGCCATCTACGGCGGCTATACCGGGCTGGCTATCCGCCGGCGTACTACCGGCCGCCGTATTACCCGCCGGGCGGTTACCGGCCGGCGGCGTCGGTGGAATCGGCGGCGTCGGGGGGTGGCGTCGGCGGTGTCGGTGGGGTCGGCGGTGTTGGTGGCGTCGGTGGTGTCGGCGGTGTCGGCGGGTGGCGGCGTCGGCGGCGTGGGCGGCGTCGGCGGCGTCGGCGGCCCCGGTAACGGTGCGAGCCAGCTTCCGGCCGGTCCCGGCGGTGCCGGAGGCGTTGGCGGTGTCGGGGGGCGCGGGAGGCGTTGGCGGTCCGGGCGGCGTCGGCGGCGCGGGCAATGGCGCGAGTCAGTTGCCGGCGGGCGGCGCAGGAGGCGGCGTCGGCGCGGGCAATGGCGCAAGTCAGTTGCCGGCGGGCGGTGCAGGGGGCGTCGGCGGCGCGGGCAACGGCGCGAGTCAGTTGCCGGCGGGTGGGCGCAACAACCTGTACAACGGCGCGTCGGCGAAAGACCGCGTCGTGCCCGGGTCCTCGTCAGGATCACGGAATCCCGGCGTCTCGACGATGGACCGACCCGCGTCCGGCGCGAACAACGTCTACGCGGACAAGGGCGGCAACGTTCATCGCCAGACGTCGCAGGGGTGGGAATCGCGAGACCAGGGCAACTGGTCCTCGCCGTCGCGGACCACGCCGTCGAACCTCGGCACGGATTCGCGCGCGCGGCAGTCGGGCGCGTCGTCGATGCAGTCGCGACCGTCGTATGGCGGAGGTGGGCGGGCGGGCGGAGGCGGCGGCCGGCGACGTTGAGGCGAGCTAGGCGACGTCAGCGAGTGGCGCCAAAGTCGACCTTGAAGTAGAGCAGCGCTCCCCGGTAGCCCGCGTCGAGGCGGCCGTGGAATCCGGCCTCCTCCGCCGAGACGTTCATCGAGACGTCGTTGTACGCGACGCCGAGCGCGAATCTTTTGGCGAACGAATAGTCGACGCCGACATATGCGTCGTGGAACCTTCCGTCGATGCCGTCCGTCTCGATCGCGAACAGCTCGGCCGCGCCACGCAGAGTGAACCGTTCGCCGAACGCGTATTCACCGCGCAGACCGAACACCGGAAGTGGTGCGGTCAGTTGCCGAGACTCGGCCGTCCCGCGAGTCGCGTCGCTGACCGCGACGCCCGTACGAGCGACGTAGAGGCCCGCGACAATGCCGAGGAAACCTCGGTCCCGGCTCAACGGAGCGAACGTGTAATCGAGCTTGTAGATCTCGAGCTCGTTGCGGGTGCTCACGTCCGTGTCGATCGAGAAGCTCTTGTTGCCGATCGCGATGTCCTTCTCGATCTTTTTGCTCGCCTCGCGCGAGAGATCGAACAGCGAAACGTCGATGCGATGCCGCGCCGTAATCCAGACGTAGCCCGAGAGGCGGGCGACCGTCATGTACCGCTCCAGGCCGAGGTCGTCCTCTATGTCGATGTCGGTACCGTTGCGGGAGTCGGAGTCGAGGCGCGCGTCCGTCGTTCGTCCCGTGTTGAACGCAGCGAGCATCACGCTGCCGCGTTCTGCCGCTGGCTCCCGCACTTCGGCGCTCGCGGCGGCCGACAGGCACGCGCCGAAAATCAACACCGACGCGTATCGGCTCTTACCGCTACGTCTGTCGTGCTTGCCCTTCTGCTTTTTCTTGTCTTTGGACTTGCCGTCGGCGTCGTCGCTCTGCATGGCTTCGCTTTCTTGTTCTTGTCGGTGCACAGTCCCGTAGGTGTTTCGCAGGTACGCTACGAGGTTGCACGTTACGGCGGCTGCGGATAATACCGACGTTCTTTGCGACGGGGCGAGCGGTTCGTCGAGCTCACGCTCCGGGCACGAGCTCGCGGAGGCTCTTCGCGACGTTGTCCTGAAACCGGCGCCAACCCTTCGCGCCGACCAGCGCTTGATTGATCTCGAGCTCGACGCCTAGATAGCGCGTTTGCGGATGGCGCTTGCGGAGCCACGTGCTCAGTCCGTCGGAAGCGCCGCTGTAGGGATAGTTGAAGCGCACGCGCAGCGTTGGATCGAGGTTGCGCAGCGCCGCGGTCCAACGGCGGCAGAGCTCCGCCTCGTGCTTGCGGCGGCTGTCGTACAGCAGGCCGATGTCGGCGTTGCGCACGACGCCGTCGAGCTCCGGCGTGAAGCTGTGCACGGCGACGTGGACGACGCGCCGGCCGCGCGCGATTCCGGCCGCGACTGCGTCCTCGACGGTCTTGCGATGCGGACGCCACCAGCGCGCGAGAATCCGCTCGCGCTCGTCTTTAGGCAGCGATTCGGTGAATTTCGACCAGATGCGCCGATTCGTCGGGGAGCGATTCGCTTCGACGAACAGCCGGCTCCAAGTCACTGCGTGCAGCGGCCGTCCGAGCTCGCGTTCGAAGCGCCGCGCGAGCGTTAGCGCGCCGGGGTCCCAGCCCCGATGCGAGGCGAGCAGCTGCTCGGCATCGGGGCCGCGAAAGAGCTTGGCATAGCCGCTCGGTATCCGGTTGCCCGCGTGCTCGCAGGTGAGCAGCAGCTCGTCGCGCGCCGATCGGGTGCTCATGCTTTTTTCTCCGCAACCGTTTTCTTCGCGCCCTTCGGCCGTATCACAGCAAGTTGCCGTCGTCGGAGCCGACGCCGAGAAAGATCGCGCCGATTAGACGGAACACGTTCACGCGATAGTACTTCGTGCCGTACGCCGGGTTGTCGAGCAGCGGATCCGCGATCGCGACGGACTGGTCCGTATCCCGATACCCGCTCAGCACGATGAAATGCCCGAACGATTCGCCGCCCACGTCGTCGGCCCCGGCCTCGGTCTCGCGCGAGCACTGATAGAGATACGTGCCGTTCGTGCCCGTGAGAATCGGGAATCCGTCGCCGAGCGTCTTCGCGATGAGCTCCGGAGTGAGGTCGCCCCAGACGTACTGGCCGCCGAGCGTCAGGTACTGCTCCGCGCTCTCGAGAGCCGGTCCGTAACGCGGATCGTTCGCGAAGTTCTTCGCTACGCCGCGCGCCTTGAGCTTCGCGAGCAGATCCGTCGGCTTCTGAAACCACGTGGGGTCGAAATGGCGCACGCTACAGAGCCACATGGCCGCTTCGTAGCCGCGTTGCAGCGCATGCACCGCGAGGTGGACGCCGAGTGTGCCGCCGCCCGGCAGCTTCGGCGTGTCTCTGATCACTCGTCGAGCGTGATCTTGTCGCCGTAGTAGTCAGTAGAGCGCATGCAGCGCGGTCGGTCCGCAGGTCGTGTAATCCGGCTGGCGCTCGATGCGCACCTTTAGATCGATATCCATGCTACCTCCGGGGGGGCGTCGCGAAGCCCGCCGGATCGCTAAGCAAAATCGGCAACGAGCCGGCCACAGACAGCCCGCCGGGTCCGTCGGCATGATCGACAGCGCAAAGGGGAGTAAGTTTCCGTGTCGGTGCGCATCGTTTCTCACGCAGTGCCTTGCCGATTTTCCATAGCGCTCGCCCCCGATGCCTGGCACAGTCGCATCGAAGGTGACGGACGGCACCCCGGTGGATCGGGGTTCAGTGAGCGACAGAGCCAACTTTCGGAGGGTGCTCACCGTGGGCCGACGACGCGACGGGGTCGTCGCACCTCTCGCGCCGATGTGATTGCACGCGCACTGCGGTTCGTCGATCGTCACGGCGGTCGCGTGCCGAGTATGGGCGCGCTCTGCGCGGCGGCGGGCGTGAGTGAGCGAACGCTGCGCTCCCTATTCACGGCAACTTTCGGCGTAGCCCCGAACCGCTATCTTTCGCACGCGCAGGCTGGAGGTGGTTCGCGCGACTCTGGCGGCCGCCGATCCGCGGAGCCAAACGGTCAGTGGAATCGCGCGACGCTTCGGATATTCCGACGCCGGTCGGATGGCCGCGGAGTACCGCACGTTGTTCGGCGAATATCCTAGCGCGACGCTCGCGCGTCGGGCCGCGCAACGTGCGGAACGATCGGTGCTCTGAGCGCCGGTAGTCGCCGGCACGCCAGGAGTGATTGGGACGGCAGCTCGCCGAATTGCGCCTTGTATTGCTTCGCCAATCGGCCGAAGTCCCAGACGCCGAACCGCGAGCAGATGCTCGTGATCGTGTCCTGCGGTCCCGACCCACGTATCGCGGATCGGATCGCGTGCAGCCGGTGCGCCATCACGTAGTGGTGCGGGCTCATTCCGAGGCATTCCTGGAAGACGTTGCGTAGGGTTCGTTCGGAGGCGCCGGCCGCGGCGGAGAAGTCGTCGATGTGGAGCACGTCGTCTTGGAGCGATGCGACCAAATCGATCGCCTTGTCGAGCACGCGGAGCCTATTCGCGCATGTCCGCCGCGCCGGACGCTCGCTCGCGTCGCTCGACCGCAGCACGCGAAACAGACGATCGAGGACTTCGTCGCGGGCCGCGCGCTCGGCCGCCGGCGTGCGCAATAGCTCCGGCGACTGCGCGTCGATCTGGAATAGCCGATGCGCGAGCCCGATCAGGGGCGCCGCGGATCGCGAGGCACGCGCGCTGAAACACTCGCCGAGCAGCGCACGATCGAATTCGTCCTCGTGCACGCGCGCCCATTCCGATACGAGATCGACCGACACGGCCAAGCTCAGCCACCGAATCGGTCGCTCGGTAACAGCATGAAAAAGCCTGCCCGGCGGGCACCAAAGGATCTCGTGACGATCGAGTCGGGCGCCGTCGTACGTTATCGACTCGTCACCGCTCAGTAACGAGAAAGCATGAAAACTGTCGCGCGCGGAGCCCGTGTAGATCCGGCCGGCTCCTTCGCGTCCGGTCATGAGCGTGACGCCGTTCAGGTCGAGTAGGCGCAGACGCCAATCGTGGGATTGGCGCGTGCGCAGAATGTACCGGCCCTCGAGCTTCGGCAGGGCTTCGACGAACTGCTCGAAATCGTTGCTGATTATTCTTTTCAAGCGCGCAGCCGGCCCCAGTTTGAGCGGGGACTACGTAATTTCGGCAAAAGCTACGAGCCGGCAAGAGTACTCGCTCTATTTTGCACTTGCAGCCTTTATGGCAAAGGAAGGTCCCGCAAAGCCCATATTGCCGATTTTACGTAGTGACCGGCGGCGGCCCGGGGCCAGACTGCCGCGGCTTCGACCACGAACGCAGCGCGGAGTCATGGCGCAATGATGCAAGGTACCGAAACGGGTGCGGTGGTCCGTCAAGCCCTCGTCGTGGACGAAGGGCTCGCCGAGACGACGAGCGCCGCGGCGCGCAGCGTGCGTGCGCCTGGCGGCGGAGCTGCGAGCCCGCAACATCGAGGTCGTCGAGGCCTTCTCGTACGAGGACGGGCTCGCGGTCGCCGTCTCCGACTCCGGCATTCACTGCATCCTGCTCAACTGGACGCAGGGCGACAACGACGCCGGCTCGCACGAGCAGGCGACCGAGCTGTTGCGCGCCGTGCGCAAGCGCAACGCCAAGGTTCCGATCTTCCTGATGGCGAGCCGCGAGCTCGCGGGCACGGTCAGCGTCGAAGTGGCGACGCTGGCCGACGAGTTCATCTGGATGCTCGACGACACCGCGACCTTCATCGGCGGCCGCGTGCAGGCGCGCGATCGAGCGCTACGTCGCAGACGCTGCTGCCGCCGTTACACGGCCGCGCTGGCGCGCTACGACCGCGAACAGCGAGTACTCCTGGGCCGCGCCCGGTCACCAGGGCGGCGTCGCGTTCCTCAAGTCGCCGGTCGGTCGCGTGTTCTTCGACTTCTACGGCGAGAACCTGTTCCGCACCGACATGGGCATCGAGCGCGGCGCGCTCGGCTCGCTGCTCGGCCACAGCGGTCCGGTCGGCGAGAGCGAGCGCTATGCCGCGCGCGTCTTCGGCGCGCGATCGCTCGCTACTCGGTGCTGAACGGCACCTCGGCGTCCAATCGCGCCATCATGTCGGCCTGCGTCGGCGACGACGAGATCGCGCTGTGCGATCGCAACTGCCACAAGTCGATCGAGCAGGGGCTGGCGATCACCGGCGGCATCCCGGTGTTCCTGAGCCCGACGCGCAATCGCTACGGCATCATCGGCCCGATTCCGCCGGAGCGACTCGAGCCCGACGGCGATCGCGAAGATCATCGCCGCCAATCCGCTGGCCAAGGCCGCGGCCAGCAAGCGCGCCGGTCTACTCCGTGGTGACGAACTGCACCTACGACGGCATGTGCTACAACGCCGCCGACGCGCGAGGCGCGGCTCGCCAAGAGCGTGGACCGCATCCACTTCGACGAGGCGTGGTACGGCTACGCGCGCTTCAACCCGATGTACCGCGATCGCTACGCGATGCGCGGCGACCCGCCGACGCATCCCGAAGGACGGCCCGACCGTCTTCGCCACGCACTCGACCCACAAGCTGCTCGCGGCGCTGTCGCAGACGTCGTGCATCCACATCCGCGACGGCCGGGGCGCCATCGATCACGGCCGCTTCAACGAGGCGTACTGCGTCGCAGGCGAGCACGTCGCCGCTCTATGCGCTGATCGCGTCGAACGACGTCGCGGCCGCGATGATGGACGGACCGGCCGGCCAGGCGCTGACGCAGGAGACGCATCGACGAGGCGGTCGCCTGCCGGCTGGCCGTGGCGCGCGCACGCGCAGGAGTTCCTGGCGAAGAAGGACTGGTTCTTCGCGCCGTGGAATGCCGAGGAGGTCACCGACGCCAAGACCGGCAAGCGCATCCCGTTCCACGAGGCACCGGCCGAGCTGCTCGCGACCGATCCGAACTGCTGGGTGCTGCATCCCGGCGAGAGCTGGCACGGCTTCGAGGACATGCCCGGACGGCTGGTGCATGCTCGACCCGATCAAGTTCGGCATCGTCTGCCCGGGCATGAAGGACGACGGCGAGCTCGACGAGAAGGGCATTCCGGCCGACATCGTCACCGCCTATCTCGGCCGCCACGGCATCGTGCCGTCGCGCACCACCGATCACATGGTGCTGTTCCTGTTCTCGATCGGCGTCACCAAGGGCAAGTGGGGCACGCTGCTCAACACGCTGCTCGACTTCAAGGTCGACTACGACCGCAACGCGCCGCTCGCCGAAGTGCTGCCCGGCGTCGTCGCGGCAGCGCGCCGCATCGCTACGCCGGCAAGGGCCTCAAGGATCTCGGCGACGAGATGTGGGCGCACTTGCGCAAGAGCAAGCAGGGTCACTGGCAGGCGCAGGCCTACGCCACGCTGCCCACGCCCGAAGATGACGCCGCGCCGCGCGTTCCAGAAGCTGATGGCCGGCGACGCCGAGAAGGTGCCGCTCGACGAGATGGCCGATCGCGTCGTCGCGGTCGGCGTGATTCCCTATCCACCCGGCATTCCGATCGTGATGCCGGGCGAGAGCATCGGGCCGACCGACGGCCCGTGGCTCACCTATCTGCGCACGCTGCAGGAGTACGGGCCATCACTTCCCGGGCTTCGCCAAGGAAGTGGAGGGCACCGAAGAGCGCGACGGCGTCTTCCACGTCTACTGCGTGAAGGACTAGCGCCAGCAGCCGGACGACTGCAGCAATGCATGCGAGTTCGCGGCCAAGACGCCGACGATTCCGATCCCGTTCCACAAGCTGCTCAAGGTGGTCGCGCTCGTCGACGGCGACGAACCCGCAGGTCGCGCGCGCTGCTCGAGCGCCTGTCGCGGCCGAGAACTTCGAGGTCGAGGTCAGCGACCGCTATCGATCGCGACGTTTCCGAGGACGCCGACGTCGGCGCCTACATCGCGTCGGTCGACGGCGACCGGCGCGAGCAGGCGCGCACGCTGGGCACAGCGCAGTCCGCGCATTCGGCTTCAAGACGCCGCTCTGGGCGCTCGCGGATTCGCACCGGATCGCCGACATCGCGGTGCTGGGCATGACCGGCGAGGTCGACGGCTACATCTATCTCGGCCAGCAGACGCCCGGCGTTCTACGCCAAGCAGGTCGTCGCGAGCATCGGTCGATACGGCATGAGCCTGCTGCCGCCGTTCTTCGGCGGGCTCATGGCCTACGACGCCGAGGCCAACGATCGCCTTCGCCTGTCCGGGACACCAGGGCGGCGCAGTTCTACCGCAAGTCGCCGGCCGGCCAGCTCTTCTTCAAGCACTTCGGCGAGCAGATCTTCCGCAACGACCTGTGCAACGCCGACGTCGACCTCGGCGATCTGCTGATTCACGACGGCGCGGCCGCCGAGGCGCAGCGTCACGCCGCGCAGGTGTTCGGCGCGGACCAGACGTACTTCGTGCTGAACGGCACGCGCACGTCCAACAAGGTGGTGACGCAACGCGGTGCTGCGGCGCGGCGACCTCGTGCTGTTCGATCGCAACAACCACAAGTCGCTGCACCAGGGCGCGCTCGTGCAGGCCGGCGCGATCCCGATCTTCCTGCCGACCGCGCGCAATCCGTTCGGCATGATCGGCGCGGTCGACTGGGACGCGTGGGACGAGAAGTACTCTGCGCGAGCAGATCCGCGACCAATCCGCTGTGAAGGACCCGAGCGGCACAAGGCGGAGCGCCCGTTCCGGCTGGCGTGCATCCAGCTCGCGACCTACGACGGCACGGTCTACAACGTCCGCAAGGTGCTGGAGAAGATCGGCCATCTCTGCGACTACGTGCTCTGGGACGAGGCGTGGATCGGCTACAACGCCTTCCACCCGCTGTTCGACGGATCACAGCCCGATGCGCCTCGAGGATCTCGGGCCCGAGATGCCGGGACTGTTCTCGACGCAGTCGGTGCACAAGCAGGGCGCCGGCTTCTCGCAGGCGTCGCAGATCCACAAGCGCGACGAGCACATCCGCGGCCAGCGCCGCTTCATCGAGCACAAGCGCTTCAACGAGTCGTTCCTGATGTACGCCTCGACGTCGCCGTTCTATCCGCTGTTCGCGTCGCTCGACGTCAACGCCAAGATCCACGAGGGCAAGGCCGGCGAGATGCTGTGGGACCGCTGCATCGAGCTCGGCATCGAGGCGCGCAAGAAGTTCCGCGAGTTCGGCCGCTACTACGCGCAGCACCGGGCGCGGCGCCGAGGAGCAATGGTTCTTCGATCCGTTCGTGCCCGACGTCGTGACGATCCGCGGCTCGAAGTTCACCGAGGACGCCACCGACGTCGCCTGGGAAGACCTGCCGACCGAGGTGCTCAAGCGCGAGCAGCAGTGCTGGACCTTCGACCCGAAGGCCACGTGGCACGGCTACGCCGGCTACTCCGACGGCTACGCGATGGTCGACCCGAACAAGCTCACGCTGCTGACGCCGGGCATCGATCGCAAGACCGGCGAGTACCTGGACTTCGGCGTGCCGGCCACGGTGGTCGCCAACTACCTGCGCGAGCAGCGCATCGTGCCGGAGAAGTGCGATCTCAACAGCATCCTGTTCCTGATGACGCCGGCCGAGGACGAGAGCAAGCTCAACACGCTGATCGCGAAGCTGGTGAAGTTCAAGAATCTCTGGGATCGCGACGCGCCGCTCGGCGAGGTGCTGCCGACGCTCTGCACGCGCAGAACCGCGACGCGCTACGCGGGCTACACGCTGCGCCAGGTCTGCAAGGAGATGCACGACTTCTATCGCGAGGCGAACGTCAAGGAGCTGCAGCGGCTGTGCTTCCGCGCCGAGAGCTTCCCCGAGCTCGCGATGTCGTCCGAAGGACGCCTACGAGGCGCTGGTCGCGAACGAGGTGGACTACGTGCCGCTCGAGCGAGCATCAAGGGCCGCATCGCCGCGACGCTCGCGCTGATCTATCCGCCCGGCATCGGCGTCGTCGTTCCCGGCGAGCGCTGGGACGATCGGGCGCAGCCGATGCTCGACTATTTCTCGACGTTCCAGGAATCGTTCAACCGCTTCCCCGGCTTCAACTACGAAGTGCAGGGCGTGTACCAGGAGCAGGTGGACGGTCGGATCAAGTTCCACACCTACGTGGTTCGCGAATGACCCGCGGAGCGGCAAGGAGGAGACGGTATGCCAGACAAAAAAGAAGATGAACCTGATGCAGCTCACGTTCATCGTCGCGGTGAACATGATGGGCTCCGGCATCATCATGCTGCCGACCAACATGGCGAAGGTCGGCGCGATCTCGCTGCTGTCGTGGATCGTGACGGCGCGTCGGCTCGATGGCCATCGCCTACGGCTTCGCGCAGGCCGGCATCTTCAACCAGCGCGACCGGCGGCATGGCGGCCTACGCCGAGGACGCCTACGGCAAGTCCGGCTACTTCCAGGTGTTCTTCCTGTACTTCCTGTCGCTCGCGATCGGCAACGTCGCGATCGCGATCTCGGCGGTCGGCTACCTCGCGGCGCTTCTTCCCCTGGCTGTCCGCGACGCCGATCGCGACCTGCATCGGCGTGATCGCGCTGCTCTGGCTGACGACGGTCGCGAACTTCGGCGGCCCGAGCGTGACCGGCAAGATCGGCTCCATCACGGTGTGGGGCGTCATCCTCCCGGTGGGCTGCTCTCGATCATCGGCTGGTTCTGGTTCAGCAAGGACACGTTCGCGGCGGCCTGGAACCCGCAGGGCTTGAGCCTCGGCGCAGGGCATGGGCTCGAGCATCTCGCTCACGCTGTGGGCGTTCCTCGGCATGGAGTCGGCGGCGCAGAACTCCGACGCCGTCGAGAATCCGAAGCGCGACGTGCCGCTCGCCTGCATGTTCGGCACGCTCGGCGCCGCGGTGATCTACGTCCTCTCGACCACGGTGATCCAGGGCATCGTGCCGAACGCGGAGCTCGCGGAGTCGACCGGTCCGTTCGGCGCTCGCCTACGCGCAGATGTTCAACCCGACGATCGGCTCGATCATCATGGCGCTGGCGGTGCTCGCCTGCCTCGGCTCGCTGCTCGGCTGGCAGTTCACGATCGCGCAGACCGGCAAGTCGGCGGCCGAGGACCGGCATGTTCCCGGCGTTCTTCGCGAAGGTGAACAGCATGGGCGCGCCGATCACCGGAATGATCGTGCTGGGCGTCGTGCAGTCGCTGCTGGCGCTGTCGACGATCTCGCCCACGCTCAGCGAGCAGTTCAGCGTGCTGGTGAACCTCGCGGTCGTCACCAACGTGATCCCCTACATCGTCGCGCTGTCGGCCCTGTTCGTGATGATGAAGGCCGCGAAGGTGGCCGACGGCGATCTACACGCCGCAACGTGGTGATCACGGTGGTCGCGATGCTCTACAGCGTCTACGCGATCTACGCCTCGGGCAAGGACGCGGTGATGGGCGGCATGCTGGTGCTCGGCATCGCCTACATCATCTGGGGATTCATCGCGCCCCGCTTCACGGGTCGCAGACCAGTCGGCACAGCCGCCGCGAAGGCGGCCTGACCGTGCCGCGCGCAATCGCCGCAAGGAGAACAACCATGCAAGCTCAACGAATCGAAGCCGCACACGCGTGCCTCGCGTTCGCGCGATCACGGCCCTGCCGTTGCTTGCCTCGCGCTCGCGGCGATGCCGGCAACGGCGCAGACGCTCGACCGCGTCGAAGGCGGCTGGACACATCAAGCTCGGCTACCTCGCCGACGCGCGTCCGTTCCCGTTCGCGGACGCGGCGGGCAAGCCCGCCGGCTACACGGTCGACGCTGTGCCAGCAGGTCGTCGACGCGCATCAAGACGCGAACTGGGCGTCGCCGCAGCTCACGGTGCAGTGGGTGCCCGTGACGGTCGACAACCGGTTGCGCGACGTGCAGCAGGGCGACGTCGACCTGCTCTGCACGCCGACGCAGCGTGACGCTGGCGCGGCGGCAAGGAGGTCGTCGTTCTCGATCCCGGTCTTCGCCGGTGGCATCCGCGCGGTGCGTGCGCGCGGACGCGCCGCAGGCGCTGCGCGACGTCGCTGCCGACAGGCGCGAGCCGCGCACTCCCGTCTGGCGCGGCTCGCCGGCGGCCAAGGTGCTCGAGAAGCACGACGTTCGCGGTGGTCACGGGCACGACGACGGAGACGTGGCTCGAGGGCCGGCGCAGGAGTCCTGCAGGTCGACGCCGCGACGTCGAGCCGGTTCCGGACTATCGCACCGGGCATGCAGACGCTGCAGGACGGCAAGGTCGACGTGTTCTTCGGCGAGCGGTCGCTCATGCTCGGCGGCAATGGACGCATGCGGCGCGCAAGAACCTCGCGGTCCTCGATCGCCAGTTCACGCAGCGAGCCGCTGGCGCTGGCGCTCGCGCAAGGGCGACGACGACTTCCGCGCTGCTCGTCGATCGCGCACTGAGCCGACATCTACGCGTCGCCGGAGCTTTCCGCGAGCTCGTACGCGAAGTGGTTCGGCGCGTCCGACGAGAACGCGCGCACGTTCTTCCGAGTGGAACACGCTGCCGCGACGATGATCGGACCTCAGGAGCAAGAGCGACATGATCCAGCGAAGCATCAAGCGCCTGCAGCTGCGGGCGCTCGTCGTGGACGACGAGCTCGGCGACGCCGACCGCCGAAGGGCGCGCGGTGCGGGCGCTCGTGCAGGAGCTGCAAGGCCGCGCGATCGAGGTCGTCGAGGCGACGTCGGCCGAGGACGGCACCTCGGTGATCGTGTCGGACTCCGCGATCCACGCGGTGCTGATCGACTGGACGCTCGGCGACGACCACGATCACAAGCGACGCGCTCACGAGCGCTGATCGAGTTCGTGCGCTCGCGCAACGACAAGATCCCGATCTTCCTGATGGCCGAGCGCGGCGAGGCGTCCTCGATCCCCATCGACGTGATGGAGATGGTCGACGAGTTCATCTGGACGCTCGAGGACACGGCGGCGTTCGTCGGCGGCCGCGTCGTCGCGGCGATCCGCCGCTACTCGAGGCGATGCTGCCGCCGCTGGCCGCGGCGCTCATGAAGTTCACCCAGGAGTACGAGTACTCCTGGCACACGCCGGGCCACGCGGGCGGCACGGCGTTCCTGAAGTCGCCGGTCGGGCGGATCTTCTTCGACTACTTCGGCGAGAACCTGCTGCGCTCCGATCTGTCGATCAGCGTCGGCAGCCTCGGCTCGCTGCTCGATCACACGGGGCCGATCGGCGAGCACGAGAAGTATGCGGCGCGCGTGTTCGGCGCGCACCGCACCTACTGCGTCACCAACGGCACGTCGATGTCGAACCGCGTGATCTTCATGGCCGCCGTGGCGCCGCGACCAGATCGCGCTGTGCGATCGCAACTGCCACAAGTCGATCGAGCACAGCCTGGTGATGACCGGCGGCATCCCGACGTACCTCGTGCCGCTGCGCAACCGCTACGGCATCATCGGCCCGATCCCGCCGGAGCGGCTCGCGCAAGGAGGCGATCAAGGCGGCGATCAAGGCCAACCCGCTCGTCACGAAGGGCATCGACACGCGCGCCGTCTACTCGGTCGTCACGAACTCGACCTACGACGGGCTCTGCTACAACGCGCGGCGCGTGCGAGGAGCTGCTCGACCCGAGCGTCGACCGGATCCACTTCGACGAGGCGTGGTACGCCTACGCGCGCTTCAATCCGCTCTATCGCGACCGCCACGCGATGCACGGCGATCCGAAGGATCACAAGGGGCCGACGTCTTCGCGACGCACTCGACGCACAAGCTGCTGGCGGCGCTCTCGCAGGCTTCGTTCCTGCACATCCGCGACGGCCGCAGCCCGATCCCGCACTCGCGCTTCAACGAGTCGTTCATGATGCACGCGTCGACGTCGCCGCTGTATCCGATCATCGTGTCGAACGACATCACGGCCGCGATGATGGACGGGCCCGGCGGCGTAGCGCTCACCGACCGAGTCGATCCAGGAGGCCGTGGCGTTCCGCCAGACCATGGGCCGCGTGCACCGCGCAGTTCGCAGCAGAAGGGCGACTGGTTCTTCAAGACCTGGAACGCCGAGACCGTCAAGGACCGCGAAGACGGCGGCAAGAAGATCCGCTTCGAGGACGCATCGCCCGAGCGGCTCGCCACCGATCCCGAGTGCTGGGTGCTGCACCCGGGCGAGACGTGGCACGGCTTCGCGCGACCTCGAAGACGACTACTGCATGCTCGACCCGATCAAGGTGTCGATCGTCACGCCGGGCGTGGCCGACAAGGGCGGCCTCGACAAGCGCGGGATTCCGGCCACGCCTCGTGACCGTCGTATCTGCACTATCGCGGCGTCGAGGTCGAGAAGACCACCGACTTCACGATCCTGTTCCTGTTCTCGATCGGCATCACGAAGGGGAAGTGGGGCACGCTGCTCAACGCGCTGCTCGACTTCAAGCGCGACTACGACGGCAACGCGTCGCTCGCTCGAGGCGCTGCCGGGCTCGTCGCGGCTATCCCGCATCTACGGCGGCTCGGGCTTCGCGACCTCGCGGACCAGATGTTCGACCAGCTGCAAGCGAGTCGCGGCAGACGCACTGGCTCGCCGAGGCGTTCTCGACGCTGCCGACGCCGATCATGACGCCGAGCGCCGCCTATCAGCACCTGGTGCGCGACGAGATCGAGCACGTGCCGCTCGAGGAGCTCGCCGACCGCGTGCTCGCCACGAGCGTGGTGCCGTACCCGCCCGGCATCCCGATGCTGATGCCGGGCGAGTCGACCGGCGCCGGACGACGGACCGTATCTCGGCTACCTGCGCGCGCTGTGGGCTTGGGACAAGCGCTTCCCGGGGTTCGGCCACGACACGCACGGCGTCGAGAACCGCGACGGCGCGGTACTTCGTTCAGTGCCTGAAAGCGGGCGCGGGGCGCAAGCCGAAGCGTTCGTGACCGCGTCGCGGGCGCAAGATGTCGCTGCCGCAGGCCACGATGCTCGTCGCCGGCAACATGATCGGCACCGGGGTCTTCCTGCTGCCCGTCAATCTCGCGCAGGTCGGCGGCATCGCGATCTTCGGCTGGGTGATCGCCACGCTCGGCGTCGCCGCGCTCGGTCTCGTGTTCGCGAAGCTCGGCGAGCTGAATCCGCAGCCGGGCGGCCCGTACGCCTACGCGCGCGACTTCCTCGGCCCGTACGCGGGCTTTCAGACCAACTACGTGTACTGGTTCGGCAACTGGATCGGTAACATCGCCATCGCGGTGGCGGCCGTGGGGTATCTCTCCGAGTTGCTCCCTTCGATCGGCGGGCCGTTGGCCGGCGTTCTCGTTACGGCCATCGTGATCTGGCTGCTCACGGTCGCGAACATCCTCGGGCCGCGCGTGGTCGGCGCGCTCGAGGTCTGGACCATGTCGCTCGCGCTCGATCCCGATACTCGGCATCGCGCTGCTGGGTTGGTTCTGGTTCGACTCCGCGACCTTCCTCGCGGGTTGGAACGTGAGCGGCGGCTCCGACCTGCACGCGGTGTCGCGCGCCGCGTCGATGGCGCTGTGGGCCTACATGGGCATCGAGAGCGCGGCGGTCTCGGCGGGCGTGATCGAAAACCCGTCGCGCAACGTGCCGCTCGCCACGCTGATCGGGCTCTGTCTCGCGGCGGTCGTGTACATGTTGAGCTCTACCGTGATCATGGGAATGCTGCCGAACGAGCAGCTGCAGACGTCGCACGCTCCGTTCGCCGACGCGGCGCGGATCGCGTTCGGCGCCGCCGGAGCGATCGCCATTAGCGTGTGCGCGGTGCTCAAGTCGCTCGGATCGCTCGGCGGCTGGATGCTGCTCGTCGGCCAATCGGCCAAGGCCGCGGCAGACGACGGCATGTTTCCGCGCGTCTTCGCGCGCTTGAACCGCCACGGGGTGCCCGGCGTCGGGCTGCTGATCATCGCCGGGCTCATGACGATCGTGCTGTTCGCGACGCGATCGCCGACGCTCGCAGGGCAGTTCAACCATCTCGTCGATCTCGCGGTCATCCTCGTGATCGTTCCTTACGTCTACGCGGCGGTGTCGGTCGTCAAGGTCATCGCCGACCGGCAACTGCCGGCAGCAACGTTCCAGACCTACAAGTGGCTCGCGCTCGTTGCCGTGGTCTATTGCCTCTGGGCGGTGATCGGCGGCGATCCGGCGACCGTCGTGCGCGCTCTCGTCGCACTGCTCGTCAGCGTGCCTCTGTATCCGTTTTTCATCCGCTCGATGGAGGCGGCCGCGAAACGCCACTCTGCGGAGCGTGAAGCGCTCGACTCGTCCGGTGCGACGACCGCAGCCGTCCCGGAATGAAAGCCCGACCAGACCGAAGAAGGAGCTTAGGTATGCAAACGCTCGCCACGAATACGATCCACCTCCCGCGACAAAGAGGGCGCAAAGCCGCGGCGCCGTGCGCGCTGGCCGCGCTCGTGTCGCTCACGGTCGGCCCGTTGGCCGCGTTCGGCCAGGACGCGGCGCCCGCGAACGCGCCGCCGCCGGGCCTGCCGTTGCCCAAGGGGCTCGACTGGAAGTTCAACTTCGACGCGGCCCTCGGTGGGTTCGGCTTTGCGAACTCGCTGTACACGAACCCGAAGCCCGAGGAGCCCTCGGGGGACCTTTCCGACAACTGGTTCGAAGGATCGCTCAAGCCCGCGCTGACCGGGGTTTACACGACCTCGCGCACGTCGCAGTTCTACGGGAAGTTGAGCGCCGTCGGCGAGCGCACGTATGGCGCCGCGCCGAGCCTCGTCGGCGGCGACGAGTCGTCGTTCGGCTTGGAAGACATGTACGTCGGCTGGCGCTCGGGCGACAGCCTCGGCCTCGGCAAGGACGCGCTCGACTTCACGATCGGCCGCGCGCCGTACGCGATCGGCCACCAGATGCTGCTCGGGGATGGCGCCGCGGAAGGCGGCTCGCGCGGCGGCTACTGGAGCAATGCGCGCAAGGCGTTCGAGTGGGCCGCGATCGGGCGCCTCAAGGCCGGTAACCACCTGGTCGAGGGGTTCTATCTCGACAAGGACGACCTGCCCGAGGCGAACTCGTCGACCAAGCTCTGGGGCGCGAACTACCAGTACGCGATCGGCGAGGACACGACGCTCGGCGCGAGCTATCTGAAGTTCTCGGCCGATCCCAACAGGGCGCCACAGCGCGACGGGCTCAGCGTGTACGACGTGCGCGCGTTCACCGCGCCGTTCTCGAGGATGAAGGGCCTGTCGTTCGAGGCCGAGTACGCGCTCGAGGACAACGGCAACGCGCTCGATTCGACGGCCTGGAACTTTCTAGCCGGCTATCAAATGGAAGGTGGCTGGAAACCGAAGATCTCTTACCGGTATGCGATCTTCGAAGGCGACAATCCCGCGACCCCTAAAAACGAAGCCTTCGACGGGCTCCTGACCGGTTTCTACGACTGGGGCACCTGGTGGCAGGGTGAGATCGCCGGCGAGTACTTCGTCTCGAACTCGAACCTCATCTCGCATCAGCTGCGCGTGCACTCGAAGCCGAAGGAGTCCGTCGGGATGGGCTTCATCTTGTACGACTTCGTGCTCGACAAGCCCGCGTCGGCCGGCGTTACCTCGAATGCCGTCGCGAAAGAGCTCGACTGGTACATGGACTGGAGCTTCAACGACAACTTCACCGTGAGTTTCGTGTTGGCGTACGCCGATCCGGGCGCGGCCGTCCAGCAATCGTCGGGCCGCACCGATTCGTTTTTCTACGGCATGGTCTACGCGGCGTACAAATACTGATCACGCAGAGCACCGCGAGCGCCATCGAGGGTAGTCGTTGTCCTAGCGAAGCCGTTAGCGGGCCCCGGCGCGCGAGAGTGCGTGCTCGCGTCAGTAGTGCTGTTCGATGTACTTGTACGGGTAGTCCGGCTCGCGGTAGCCGTGCCGTTTCTGGCGCTCGGGCAGCTCGATCTTCTCGCGCTTGACGTGTTTGTACGGTATCTGCGCAAGCAGGTGCCGGATGATGTTGAGCCGCGCGCGCTTCTTGTCGTCGGATGGCACGACGAACCACGGCGCAAAGCCGGTGTCGGTTGCTGCGAACATCTCGTCGCGAGCGCGCGAGTAGTCGTACCAGCGGCTATAGGACTTCAAGTCCATCGGCGACAGCTTCCAGATCTTGCGCGGGTCGTCGATCCGCTCCGTGAGCCGGCGCGTCTGCTCCTCGGGGCTCACCTCGAGCCAGTACTTGATGAGCTTGACGCCGGACTCGACGATCGCTCTCTCGACGAGCGGCACGGCACCGAGAAACTTCTTGACGTTCTCCTCGGTGGTGAATTCCATCACGCGCTCGACGCCTGCGCGGTTGTACCAGCTGCGGTCGAGAATCACGATCTCGCCCGCGGCGGGCAGATACGGCAGATAACGTTGGACGTACATCTGGCTCTTCTCGCGCTCGGTCGGCGCGGGTAGCGCGATGACGCGAAACACACGCGGGCTCACGCGTTCGGTGATCGCCTTGATGGTGCCGCCCTTGCCGGCGCCGTCGCGGCCTTCGAATATCACGCAGACCTTCGCGCCTTCGTGCACGACCCATTGCTGCAAAGCGACGAGCTCGCCGTGCAGCTTCTTGAGCTCTTTGTCGTAGCCCTTGCCGCTGACTTTGTCGTTGTCTTTCTTGTCCTTCTTGTGCTTCTTCTGCGGTTTCGCCCGTTCGGCGTCCGCGGCTTCGGCTTTGGCTGTCATCGGGAATCTCCCTTTTTCTTGAGGTCTCGCGTTTCGCGCCACGCGACTATAGCGGAACTAGGGATGCTCGCGGACGTTGCCCTAGTAGATTCCGTCCGCCGTCCTCGAAACTTTACGAGGTACCGGGCGGGTGCGCTTGCGCCACTCTACGGCGACGCAAATAGTTAATGCCGCCGGTCCCCAGCGCGGCGTACGATGGGGGCGGGCGCCTATAAGAAGAATCGCATCGCGACCTAAAAGGGTTCTTCCCTTGGCGAATGACTCGCTGCTCGGGCAACCACAAGTATTGATCGCGGACGAACGACGCTTCGGACTGTGGCCGGTGCTTTTATGGACGGTGACCTCATGCGTCTCGCTCTGGGCGCGGCGGTCGATCCTATTGCACGGCCGCAGGCGCGCAATCATAGTTGGCGGCCGGGCGCAGGTCTCAGCGTCCCGATCCAGAGGGAACCCGTGAAGACTCACCGTACCGGCCGACACGATCGGCCAACCGCACCGCGTGCCGGGCTATTCGCCGCGGCCTGTCTCGCATCGCTGCCGGCACACGCGTCCTTTCTCTCGGGCGACGCGCTCGACTCGGCGGCGAACGTCATCGCGCTGGTCGTGATCTGCATCGTGCCGATCGTCGGGATCGCAGCGTTTTGGATGGTGCACGTGCTGCCGGAGAAAGTCGCGCACAAACGTCATCATCCGCAACGCGACGCGATCCAGGTCCTGTGCCTGTTGTCGTTGGCGTTCGGCGGCCTGCTCTGGCCTCTCGCGTGGCTGTGGGCGTATTCGAAACCCGTGCTGCACAAGCTCGCTTACGGCACGGACAAACACGACGACTACTACGCGCGAGGAGGCTGCCGGGGCCGGCGCACCGGGCGACCTGCGGGCCGACGTCGCGCGGTTGCGCGGTAGCGTCGAGCAGATGATGGCGAGCGGCGGAACGCAGGAAGAGCTGAGGGCACTCCGCGATCAGCTCGCAGCGCTCGAGCCGCGCATCGCGGCGCAGGCGTCTGGCGCTACGCCGGCGGCGGAGACCCACTGATGGAAATCCTGCTGCTCGGCATCTACAGCTTTTTCGTCTGGCTGATCTTCATCAAGCTCAAATGGCTGCCCTGGAACAGCGTCAGCCAGGTTA
Source organism: uncultured Gammaproteobacteria bacterium (assembly GCA_963841645.1). GTDB lineage: Bacteria > Pseudomonadota > Gammaproteobacteria > Steroidobacterales > Rariloculaceae > FEN-1219. Next base: position 511,156 of record CAWJDS010000008.1, read on the forward strand.
CGGTGGTCGTGATCCCGATCGTCGGCCTTACGGCGATGATTCTGCTGCTCAACATTTTCGCGCCGTCATCGCACGACGTGCGCGTGTTCAAGTACACGGTGCCGATCGTCTCGCAAGTGCGCGGCCGCGTGATCGAAGTGCCGATCGAAGAAGGTAACCGCCTCGTCCACAAGGGCGACGTGCTGTTCAAAGTCGACCCCACTCCTTATCAGCTCACGGTCAACAGCCTGCAGGCGCAGCTCGCGGGGGCGGAAGGCGGTACGGAACAGTTGCGCGAGCAACTGAAGTCGGCGGCCGGCAACACGGCGGCGCTGCGCGCGCGGATCGATCTCACACGCATGCGTGTGCAGCAAACTCGAGAGCTGGCAAATACCGGCGCCGGCAACCGCTTCGATCTCGAGCAAGCGGAGGCGGATCTGCGCAACCTCGAGGCTCAGCGCGCCACCGCGATCGCCAACGAAGCGCAAGTTCAAGCGCAATTGGCGGCCATCGTCGACGGCGACATCGCGTCGGTCGCGAAGATCAAGGCGGATCTCGCGAACGCGCAGTGGGATCTCGACCAGACGACAGTGGTTTCGCCCTGCGATTGCTTCGTCATCAATTTGCAGCTGCGCCCCGGCGCTTTCGTGGCTGCTCTCCCGGTTGCTCCCGTGATGACGCTCGTGGAATCGGAAGGCCAGGTCGTTGCGTTGTTCTACCAAAACGAGCTGCATCAAGTGATGCCCGGCGACGAGGCGGAGTTCACGCTCGACACTTATCCCGGGCGCATCATCAAAGCCAAGGTCGATTCCATCGTCTGGGCGCAGGGCGTCGGCCAGCTGCCCGCTAGCGGTACGCTGCCGATGACGGGCGTGCTCGCGCAACCGGCGAATCGCTTCGCGGTGAAGTTCGACGTGGAGCCACGAGATCGCGACCTCTTCCTCGCTGCGGGCGCGGCCGGAGGCGGGGCGATCTATACGCAGCACTTCGAGGCGATCCAAATTCTTCGCAAAGTGATTCTGCGCGTCGGCGCGTACACGAATTACCTGATCCTGAAGCTGCACTGAGCGATGCGTATGCGGAGCAAGTTCGTCGCGCTGACGGTGCTCGGAACGCTGTCGGGTTGCGCGCTGGAGTCGCCGCCGAAGTCCTCCGACTATTTGCCCCAGGCGTTGCCCGGCGTCGTTCTGCCCGACCGCTTCGGCGCCGCCGGCGACACGCAGGGATCGGTCGAGGGGGGCTGGGCCGCGGGGTTCGGCGATCCAAAGCTCGACGTGCTGATCGCCGAGGCCGTGGCGCACAACCCGGATCTGCTGGTCGCCGCGGCGCGCGTCGAGGTGGCGTCGCAATACGTGCAGGTCGCGAATTCGAAGCTATATCCGCAAGTCAACTTCCTCGCCCGCGGCGGCGGGGAGATGAGCGGCGATTCGTCGGGGCTATCGGGAGCCGGAGTCTCCGCGGTTTGGGAAGTCGATCTCTGGGGCCGGGTGCGCGCCGCGAAAAAGGCGAATGTCGCCAACTACGAGTCGACCGTCGCCGACACCGAATACGCCCGGCAATCGATCGCCGCGCTCGTCGCGAAGTCCTACTTCCTGGCTGTCGAGGCGCGGTTGCAGCAGACGCTCGCGGAAGAGATGGTCGCGTCGTCCGATCAGCTCGTGATGCTCGCCGACCAACGTCAGAGGATCGGCCGCGGGGACGCTTTCGATGCGGCGACGAGCCGCGCGAACGCCGAGACGTTTCGCGACACGGTGCTGCAGCTGTCGCTCGCGCGGGAGCAGGCGTTGCGCGCGCTCGAAGCTTTGCTCGGGCGTTACCCGGCGGCGAGCGTCGACATCGCGCCGGAGCTCGCGAAGGTGCCCGGCCCCGTGCCTGCCGGGCTACCGTCGGAGCTACTCGAGCGCCGGCCGGACGTCGTCGCGGCCGACCGGCGGGTGGCTGCGGCTTTCTACCGGACCAAGGAAGCGAAAGCCGCGCGTCTGCCGACGCTCTCGCTGACGGGGTCGGTCAACAGCATTTCGAGCGATCTGTTCGTGCTCCAGGATCGCGAAAATCCCGTCTGGAGCGCGGGCGCGAGCCTGCTCGTGCCGCTATTCTCGGCTGGCGCTTTGAAGTCGCAAGTGCAGATCCGCACCGCCGAGCAGCGCCAGGCTATAGCGGACTACGGCCGCATCGGCGCGCGCGCGTTCGGCGAGGTCGAGAACGCGCTAGCCGCCGAGCTCAACGCCGGTCAGCGCGAAGCGGTGCTGATCCGCGCGACCGCCGCGAATCAGCAGGCGTTCGAGCTCGCGCAAGTTCGCTACAACGTCGGCTCCGGCGATCTACGCGGAGTCGAGCAGCAGCAGGTGGCCGTGCACAGCTCGCGCTCGGCGCTCGTGCACGTGCAGACCGACCGGCTCGTGCAACGCGTGAATCTCTACCTTGCGCTCGGCGGCGGGTTCGACGCGTCGTCCGATGCCGTCGCGCGTACAGAGCCGTGACCTAGTCGCGGCCGCTCGGGAGCTTGCCGACGTGAAGATCCTCGACTGGCTCGTCGGTTACCGGAAAGAATGGCTGCGGCCGGACGTCATGGCGGGCCTCGTGACGGCGGCCGTCGTCATTCCGAAGGCCATGGCCTACGCGACCGTTGCCGGTCTTCCGGCCCAAGCAGGCCTCTATACCGCTTTCGTCCCGCTCGTGATCTACGCCTTGCTCGGCAGCTCGCGCGTGCTCAGCGTGAGCACGACGACGACTCTCGCGATTCTGACGGGAGCGACCCTCGCGTTGGTGGTCCCCGATGGCGACCCCGCCGCGCTGCTGCGCGCGTCGGCGACGTTGGCGCTCATGGTCGGCTGTCTGCTCGCGCTCGCGGGCGTGCTGCGCCTCGGCTTCGTCGCGACGTTCATCTCGGAGCCCGTGCTGGCGGGATTCAAAGCGGGGATCGGCGTCGTCATCGTGCTCGACCAGGTGCCGAAGCTGCTCGGCGTGCATTTCCCGAAGGGCACGTTCCTGCAGAATCAGCTCGCGCTGCTCCGCAGCCTGTCGCACACGTCCATGGTCACGCTCGCGGTCGGTGTCGCGATGATCGCGTTGCTCGTGGGCCTCAAGCGCTTCGCGCCGCGCGTCCCGGCGCCGCTAGTGACCGTGGCCGCGGGCATCGCCGCGATGGCCCTGCTCGGGCTCGGTGCGTACGGCGTCGAGACCGTCGGGCAGATTCCGCGCGGCCTACCCGCGCTCACGCTGCCGGACTTCGCGATCGCCGAGCAGCTGTGGGCGAGTGCGCTCGGCATCGCGCTCATGAGCTTCACGGAAACGGTCGCCGCGGGGCGGGCGTTCGCGCAGAGCGGCGAGCCGCCGCTGCGCCCGAACCAGGAGCTCCTTGCGACGGGCTTCGCCACCGCCGGAGGCGCGCTGCTCGGCGGCATGTCGGCGGGCGGAGGCACGTCGCAGACCGCTGTGAACCGGCTCGCCGGCGCGCGCAGCCAACTGGCCGGCCTCGTCACGGGCGGCGCTACGCTCCTCACGCTGCTGCTCCTCGCGCCGCTGATCAGCCTCATGCCGCAGGCGACGCTCGCGGCCGTGGTGATCGTCTACTCGGTCGGCCTGATTCAGCTGCCGGAATTTCGCGCGATCCTCGCGGTTCGGCGCACGGAGTTCATCTGGGCCGTCGCCGCGTTTGCCGGCGTCATGCTGCTCGGCACGCTCGAGGGCATCATCGTGGCCATCGTCATTTCCCTGGTGTCACTCGCGCAGCAGGTGGCCGACCCGCCGGTGTACCGGCTCGGGCGCAAGCGGGGAACCGGCGTGTTCCGGCCGCTGTCGGCGGAGAATCCCGACGACGAGACGTTCACGGGACTACTGATGCTGCGCCCCGTGGGCCGGCTGTTCTTCGTCAACGGCCAGCGCGTGGCCGAGAAGATGCAGCTGCTGGTCGAGGAGGCTCAACCGCGGGTCGTGGCGCTGGATCTGAGCGCCGTGTTCGACGTGGAGTACACGGTGCTCAAGATGCTGGCCGAGGGCGAGCAGCGCATGAAAGCGCGCGGCATTTCCGTATGGATCGTGGGGCTGACGCCGGGCGTGCTCGCGACGATGCGGCGCTCGCCGTTCGGCGAGGCCGTCGGGCAGGAGCGGATGTTCTTCAATCTAGATCAGGCCGTGGCGAAGTACCTCGCTACGCAAGCCTCGGGATAGTGTCGCTGCGCTGGAACTCTGTCTTCGTCGCCGCATGCATTCGCAGCTTGTCGACCTCCGCACCGCTGTGCGTCGCTCGGCTCAACCGCCGAGCGCGATCGTGAACGTCACGATCACGAGGCCGATGAACACCATCGAGATGCCGATCGCGAGAGGCGAGCGGTGGATCACCCGGCCATAGGCGACGCCCGCGAGCAGCAGCATCAGGATCGCAACCGCGTTCGACGCGCGCATCGCAAACGATGCGCCGTGGAAGAACATGAACGGCAGCGCGACCGGGAACGTCGCGAGAAACACGAGCAGGAACACGCCCCATCGCGCCGAGCCAGTCCATCCAATCGAGCCGTGCACGTTCCGGCGGCGCAGGCAGCTTGAGCGCTCGCTCGCGCAGCGAGTCGAGCTCCTTTGCCGTCAGCAGGGCCGCGACGACCGGCGGCAGCGCGTCGGCGATCAGCGCGCGCGGCCTCGGCGTGCGTCGGCGCGTCGAGCACCGCCTTGTAAGTCGCGAGGTTGCGGCCCTTCTCGGCGAGGCAACCCATCAGATAGAACAGCCCGTCGATCACGCCCCACGCGAGGTTGCAGCCGAGCGCGCCGATCAGCATCGCATGCACGTCCTCCGCCCCGGCCTCGGCGACGCTCAGCGAGCCCGTGAAGGTCAGCACCATGATGAGGCCGAACAGCACCTCGGCGATCCGCTCGGCGGGCTCGAGAGCACGCTTGTTGGATCTGTTGGGTGGGAGCGCGGCGCTTGCGAACGCTCTCGGGGAGTGTCTCGTCGGCCGACTCGGGAAGCATGGGATCGTTGGGCATTTCGAGTCCTCATCGCAGCGGCCGCGCTGAGCATTTCGCGGTATCGTACCGCCGGGTGCGATGGTAGCGCAGTCGCGCCAGTGCAACTCGCACGTATCGACTTCGGTACGTGATCGCGCAAAGCGGTTCGAGGCGGTTGGACGAGTTCGGGGGCTGAGGTCGATGAGGTTGCGGCGCCCAATCATCTGGCTTCTCTACGCAGCCGGGCTCTGCGTCACGGTGCTCGTGACGATCGTCCTCGTGTTCGCGATGCAAGCGCGACTACGCTTGGCCGACCTGCGGCCTTGGCACAAGGCCGTGCTCGCGGCGGAGTTTCATGTTGGCCAAGCAGGCGCGCCGACGTCGTTCGCCGAGTATCGCGCGCTCGAAGACCGACTGTTCGCAGAGTTGCGCCGCAAGGTGATCGACGACCCGGCGATGGCCGATACTCAGCTGCTCGGCCGGTACACGCCGGGCTCGATCCCGGCGCGGCTCGCGCTGGACACGCCATACAACCGTTCGTTCGAGCTCGTGCCCGCGGAAATCAAGGGTGCGGCGCTGCTCGTGCATGGGCTCTCGGACTCGCCGTACAGCATGCGCGCGCTCGCCGAGACGTTGTACGCAACAAGGCTATTACGTGCTCGCGCTGCGGCTGCCGGGCCACGGCACGTTGCCGGCGGGTTTGCTCGACGTGAGTTGGCGCGATTGGTACGCGGCCGTCGTGCTCGCGGCGCGTTACGCGGCGGCGCAGGCGCCCGGCAAGCCGTTCATCGCGGGCGGGCATTCGACGGGCGCCGCGCTCGTCACGCTCTACTCCGTGCGCGCGCTCGACGATGCGACTCTGCCGAAGCCGCAAGGTCTCTATCTCGTCTCGGCCGCGATCGGCATCTCGCCGTTCGCGGTGCTCACGCACGTGCTCGCGGATCTCGCATTCGTCCCCGGTCTCGAGAAGTCTCGCTGGATCGACGTGCTGCCGGAATACGATCCCTACAAGTACAACTCGTTTCCGGTCAACGCCGCGACTCAGATCTACATCGTGACGCGCACGCTGCGCGCGGAGCTCGACGACGCTCACGCGCGTGGCCGGCTCGACACGATGCCGCGCGTCGTGATGTTTCAGTCGGTCGTCGATTCGACCGTGACGGCGGGCGAGGTCGTGCGCGGGCTGCTCAACTATCTGCCGCCGCACGGCCACGAGCTCGTCGTGTTCGACGTGAACCGCTACGAGCAGCTCGAGGCGCTCGTCGCGTCGGGGCCGCTCGAATCGCTCGAGCGGCTGCGCGCGGCGCCGAACCTGCCGTTCAAGATCACGGTGATCGCGAACCGCGACGCGTCGACGCGCGCGGTCGGCGCGTTCGTGCGCGAAGAAGGCAAGCAGGAAGTATCCGAGCGCGATCTGCCTTACGAATGGCCGCGCGGGATTCTGTCGCTCGGCCACGTCGCGCTGCCGTTCCCGGTCGACGATCCGCTCTACGGCCTCGAGGGCCCGCCCGAGGGCGGCCCGACGAAGTACAACTTGGGCACGTTCCCGGCGCGCGGCGAGAACGGCGCGTTGGTCGTGCCGCTCGGGCAGTTCGCCCGAGTGCGGAGCAACCCGTTCTTCGGTGTGATTCGCGCCACCGTGCGCGAAACGCTACCGGGCGCCGCGACGGGCGACTCGTCGACTGCCGCGCTTCGCCGTAGCGTCGGCTCAGAAGCGGAACACGACTCCGGCGCTCGCCTCGAATTGGTACAGCGCCGTGCCGTGGATCGAGATCGCGCAGCCGCCGGCTTGCGGTCCGCTGTGGCAGAAGATCGCGCCGTCCGTATTCACGAAGGTCGCGAACACGCGCGCCTCGAGCCGTACGCCGACTCGATGCGTTTGCAGCAGCTGCACGCCGCCGCCGATCGAGCCGGAGAAGAAGCTCTCGGAGTCGACGCCCGGGAGCGTCGGCCCGAAATGCGTGACGCCGGCGGTCAACGCGACGAACGGCCGCATGTCGTCGCCGTCGAAAAGGTACGTGCCGCCGAATTGGAAGTACTCGACGTCCATGCCGAGCCGGGCCGATGGATCGAAGGTGAGCGGCGTCTTGAGGTTCGTGCTCTGTTGGCCGTAGAGCAGCTGCCATTGAGTGTTCACATCGCGCGCGACGATGTTGAAGATCAGGCCCGCGGAATTGCCCTCGTCGAGCTCGTATTTCGTCGAGCCGTTTTGCTGCTCGAACTCGCCGCCGATCCGGTATCCCAAGTACGGCGTGAGCTCGAAGCGCGGGTCGCGGCCATCGGCAGCGGCCGAGCCGATCGAGAGGCAGGAGAGGGCGGCGGCGCCGAGGATCGACGCCGCCGGCGCGCGCTAGACGCACACGCGCGGCGGCCGATTCGGCGCGCGCATCACGTTACTCCAGGAAGTTGTCGACCTCCATCACGTCCTGCTCGGTCAAGCTGCCCGAGGCCAGCTTGAGCGCCATTGCGGCGAGCAGATAGTTGTAGCGGCTCTGCGCGTAGTCCGTCTCGGCGAGGCGCAGCGCGTTCTGGGCCACGAGCACGTCGACCGTGGTCTGCGTGCCGACCTCGAAGCCCGCCTCGGTCGCGCGCAGCGCGGTGCGATTCGACTCGACCGATTGCTTCAGCGCGCGCACGCGCGAGATGTCTGACACCACCTGTAGATACGCGTCGCGCGTCTGCCGCTCCGTCTGGCGCGTGATCTGCTCGAGGGTCTGCTGCGCGAGACGCGCGTTGTAAACCGACGTCTGGATCTTCGCGCTGTTCGATCCGCCCGTGTAGAGCGGGAACGTGAGGTTCAGCGACCAGTTGTTGCCGGTCGGGAACTGCGACGAGTTGGTCGTCGTCGGCGACGGGATAGCGGCTGCCCGGCGGGAAGTACAGCGACTGAGTCGTGTCCTGTGTCTGATCGGTGTAGCCGGCCGACAAGGTGAGCTTCGGATAACGGCTGCCCCGGTCGATATTGATCTGCTCGTTCGCGACTTCGAGCGCGATCCGCTGCGCGTTCAGCGTGAGATTGTCGGATAGTGCGCGGCGCACCCACTCGTCTGGACTCGTAGGATCCGGGGTTCGCAGCGGGAACTCCTCCTTCGGTCCCGCGAGCTTCGCGATGTCCTCGCCGATGATCTCGCGTAGGAACTCGTGCGCGGTCGCGAGCGTCTGCTGTGCCTGGATTTCAGTGGCCACCGCGGTGTCGTAGCCGGCCTGGGATTGCTGCACGTCGGTGATCGCGATGAGGCCGACCTCGAAGCGCCGCTGCGCCTGCTCGAGCTGCCGCGAGATCGCCTCGCGCGCGGACCGCGCGGACGCGAGGTTGTCCTCGGACTGGAGGACCGCGAAGTAGCGCGTCGCGACGCGCGTCGTGAGGTCTTGCTTCGCGGCCTCGTACGTCGTCTCGGCTTGCGCGACGCGCTTGCCGGCCTGATCGAGCGTCTTGAACTGGCCCCAATCGAATACCGTCTGGCTCAGGCTCAGGCCCCAGCCATGGACGTTCCGGTCGAGCACGGAGCGGTTGCCGGCCGGTATGCCGGTCGTCGACAGCGCGCCGCCCGGTACGTCCTGATACTGGTGGCTCACGACGCCCGTGAGGCCGAGATTCGGCAACAGGAACGAGCGCGCCAAAGGCTTCACCTGGCTCGTCGCGAGGTACTGCGCCTCGGCCTCCTTGAACGCGGGGTCTCGGTCGAGCGCGAGCTTGTAGACATCGATCAGGCTCGCGCCCGGCGGCGCTGGCGCCGCGGGTTGCGCGGGGGCCGGCGGCGGTGCTTGGCCGGGCGCCGGAGAAGGCACTTGGGCGTTCGCGGCCGCGGTGATCAAGCCGGCGATCGCGGTGGTCAACATCCGTTTCATGTTCGTCATCTTGGTTACCTTGCCTAGTTCATTAATACCGAGGAACTTGCGGATCTATCTCCGTTGACCAAGCGTCGATTCCGCCTCTGAGATTAAATACGTTGCGAAAAACCGTTGCCGAGCAAGAACTCCGCGACCCGCTTGCTGCGGCCGCCCGAATGGCACATCACGACGAGCGGCACCGTGCGATCGAGCTCGGCGAGCCGCGCCGGGATCTCGCGCATCGGGATGTGGAGCGCTTCGGTTACCGCGGCAGCCTCGAGCTCGTCATGCTCGCGGACGTCGAGCAGCACTACGCTCTTGCCGCGCTCGGCCGCGGACCAGCGCGCGCAGAACTCCGTGGGCGTGAGCTCCGGGACACCGGGCATGAGTGCTGCCGCGTCCTCGGTCAGAGGACGAACGGCTCCGGTCGCTCCGCGTTGATCAAAGGTGAGAGCACCGTCTCGAACAGGCTCTGCGAGGTCGTGCCGCCGGTTGGCAGCAACGTGATCAACCTGGCTTCCATCACGGGCGCGCGGCCGACGACTACGAACAAGCGGCCCCCCGGCCTCAGCATTCGTACGAACCGATCCTCGAGCGCGGGCATCGACGCCGGTCACGGCGATCGCGTCGAAACGGCCCGGGAGGTCGAGCTGCAGCGCGTCCGCGGTCTCGAGCTCGACGTTGCCGAGGCCGACCGCCGCGAGCTTCGCGCGGGCCGAGTCCACGAACTCCGGGAAGATGTCGACGCTGTACACCTGCTGAGCGAGCTGCGCGAGACACGCGGTCAGGAAGCCGGTGCCGGTGCCGACCTCGAGCACCTCATCCGTCGGCTCGACCTGTAGCGCCTGCAGCAACCGGCCTTCGATCTTCGGCGCGAGCATCGCTTGGCCGTGGGCGAGCGGGATCTCGGTGTCGGCGAACGCGAGGTCGCGATAGTCCTCGGGGACGAAGCGCTCGCGCGGCGTGTGCTCGAGCGCCTCGAGCACGCGATCGTCCAGGACTTCCCACGCCCTGATCTGCTGGCCGAGCATTTGCGCCCGTGCGGCTTCGACGTTCATTCGTGTTGAGTGGCTAAGCCGGTGCGGAAGTGCGAACGCGGTAGAGTACGGAGTTTAGGCAGGTCCCACAAGGCGGTCCCTGAAGAATTATGGTCAAAACCGGACGATCCTCGGTTGACGTTGCTGTATCTTAAATCACCGCCAAAACAGGAATTTGCGCCCCGGCGGGTGCGACAACAACAAGAGTCGGCGAGGGCTACCGCCGACGAACAAAGGCCGCCCTCTCAAGTGCCAGCAGGGATCTCGCTGTCGGAGTTTTTCCGGTGCTCGGAAGCTGATGCTCGGTTGCGAGCGTCCGCCCGATTTCGCTTCGCCGACGAGCGTGCGCGATGACCGACGTGCTCGCGAATCCCGTCTTCGTCGTCGGGCTGCTGCTGTTCGTGCTCGTGCTGATTGCGCTCGCGTGGGCCGGCTCGAGACAGCCGTATGTCCGTGAGATCGAGCGGCTCAGGGAAGACCTGCACAACCTCGTCGCACGCAGGCAGGACGTGGCGTTCGGATGGCGGTCAACGGGCGGTTGAGCCCGTTCGTCGACATTGCAGCGAGCGTCAACCGGCTGCTCGACTACGACGACGAGCGTGCGACGCGCGGCCGTGCCCGAGGCGCCGCCCGATCCTTACGCGGGCCTGTTCATCGCGCTCGCGGACACGCTGCCCGAGGTCGCGCTAATCCACACGGACACGATTCTGTTCGCGAACCCGGCAGCCGGCGAGTTGTTCGGTGTCGATGCCGCGACGCTCGCCGGAAAGCCGATCGCGGATCTGTTGCGGCCCGCGTACCGCGCGCTGATGCGCAAGCACATCGCCGATCATCTCGCGGCCAGCGAGCCCCTGCAGCCGGTCGAAGTGCAACTGATCAGCGGCGACGATCGCGGCCTCTGGGTCGAGCTCTACAGCAAGCGGCTCGTGTTCAAGGGCCAGAACGCCTTCCTCACCGTCGCGCACGACATCACGCATCGGAAGAGCCTCGAGGCCTCGCTCGGCCGCGGCAAGCTCCAGGCGCGGATCACGCTCGAGTCGATCGGCGAAGGCGTGATCACGACGGACCTGAACGGCACGATCGACTACATGAACGAGGCGGCCGAGCAGCTGCTCGGCGGCACGCGCAGCGCGGGGCTCGGCAAGCGCCTGCTCGATCTCCTGACGCTCGTCGACGAGGTCGATCGGAGCTCCCTCGGCGATCCCGTCGCGAAATGCTTGAGCGAGCGCAAGCGGATCAACCTCGGGCGCCGCGCGCTGCTGCTCAGCAAGCAAGCCGAGCGCGAGTTCTCGACGGAGCTCACCGCGTCGCCGATTCGCGGGCCCGACGGCGAGATCGCGGGCTGCGTCGTGATCTTCCACGACGTGAGCGAGGTGCGCGGGCTCGCGCGCGAGATGTCGTACCAGGCGAGCCACGACGCGCTCACCGGTCTCGTGAATCGCGCCGAGTTCGAGCGCCGGCTCGGCGCCGCTCTCGATTCGGCGCGCGGCGAGGGTGTGAGCCACGTCGTGAGCTATCTCGACCTCGACCGCTTCAAGCTCGTGAACGACACGAGCGGCCACATCGCGGGCGACAACCTGCTGCGCGAGATCTCCGTCGCTGTTGAAGCAGCGGCGTGCGCGATTCGGACACCGTCGCGCGAGTCGGCGGCGACGAGTTCGCGATGCTGCTCGCGGGCTGTCCGCTCGACAAAGCGCGGCAGATCGCCGACGACATCTGTCAGGCCGTCGCCGATCACAAGTTCGCGTGGCAGGACCGCGTGTTCGACATCGGCGTCAGCGTCGGCCTCGTCGAGGTGGGCAAGGACAGCGGCTCGGCCGAAGGCGTGCTGTCCGCCGCAGACTCCGCGTGCTACGTCGCGAAGCAGCAGGGCCGCGGCCGGATCCACGTCTACTCGACGCGCGACGAGGTGCTCGCGCGCGAGCGCGGCGAGATCCAGTGGCTCCAGAGACTCCAGCGCGCGCTCAAGGAGAACGAGTTCGAGCTCTACGTGCAGCCGATCGTCGCGCTCGCGGGGCGCACGGAGCGTCGGGCCGGCGGCCGAGATCCTGCTCCGGATGCGCGACGAATCGGGCGCGAGCATCTTGCCGTCGCACTTTCTCGGCTCGGCCGAGCGCTATCAGCTGATGTCGCACATCGATCGCTGGGTCGTGCAGACGGCCCTGACAGCGATCGCGGGCGGCGCGCCGCATCTGCCGAACGGACGCAGCTGCGGTATCAATCTCTCGGCGCAGACGCTCGGCGACGACGACTTCCTCGAGTTCGTCGTCGACGTGCTCGACCACACGGGCGTTGACCCGCAGAAGATCTGCTTCGAGATCCGCGAGTCCGCAGTCGTGAGCCAGCTCGATCAGGCGCAGCGCTTCATCAACGTGCTGCACGGCATCGGCTGCCGCTTCGCGCTCGACAATTTCGGTAGCGGAATCGGCTCGTTCGCGAACTTGAAGAACCTGTCGCTCGACTACCTCAAGATCGACGGCGTCTACACGCACGACGTCGAGAACGACAGCGTGAACCGCGAGATGGTGTCCGCGATGGTGAAGCTCTCGCGCACGCTCGACTTCCGCGTCGTGGCGGAGCAGGTCGAGGACCAGGCGTCGTTCGAGGCGCTGCGCGGTCTCGGCGTCGACTTCGTCCAAGGCTACGTCATCGAGAGGCCGCGCCCGCTTCAGTCCGTGCACTAGTACGTACGCCCCGCGTCGAACTAGGTAGAACTCCTTATCCAGCCCGTCGCCGAGCGTGTCTACGCTGGGCGTAGTGATGGCTGTCCATGAGGTACAGGTGCGATACGGGCTCTCTCCGCGTCGAGCGGCGATCGCCGCGATTGCCGTTGCGGGCGTCGCATTCTCGGCGGCAGCGGGATCCGGCGACGGTCCCGGTTGGACCGGCGTCAGCAATCCGAAGGACGTGATCGCGGCTCGCGGCGAGCTCATGGAGGAGATCGAGCATCTGATGGAGCCGATCGATACGTTCCAGGTCGTGGATACGGACGACCTCAACGGCCTACGGCTCGCGGCGAACACGGTGCACGTGATGCTGCTCGCTCTTCCGCATCTCTTCCCGCCGACGACCAATCTCTACGACCCGAAGGCCGACACGCCCGCGACGCTCGCGCTGCCGGCGATCTGGAAGGACTTCGATACGTTTTACCGCCTCGCCGGTGCCGCGTCGAAAGCTGCGGAAACGATGGCCGACACGCCCGCCGGGAAGCAGCAGCTGCGGGCGGAGGGGATCGCGCTGCGCGCGAGCTGCGACGCGTGCCACGCGCTGTTCCTGCGTCCGTATCACGAGTCCAAGGTCACCGACGCGGACATCAACTTCGACTTCGATTCAGTGCTGAAGAACCTGAAGGCGAGATAGCAGCGCGCGGGCGCACGCTGGCTTCGTCGCGACGGCTCGAGGTCAGGGCGCGACGAGCAGCAGCGCGACGCCCGCGATCACGAGCGCCATTCCGGCCGCTTCGCGCGCCGATACGCGCTGACCGAACACGCGCCGCGACACGGCCTGAGCGAACAGCACCTCGACGAGCCCGAGCGTTCGCACGTTGGCGGCCGCGGTGAGCGAGAAGCCGAGGAACCAGAATTGCGATGCGAACGCGCCCATGAAGCCGGCGAACAACGACTGCCGCCAGACGGCGAGGCTGCGCCGCGAGCGCGGCGCGGTCGAACGCCAAGAGCCACGCGCCGAGCAGGAACGCCTGAATGCCGAGCGACCAGACGAGCGTCGTCGTCGCGCGCAGGAAGTACGGTCCGTCGCCGAGCGCGAGGATGCCGCCGCGAAAGCCGACCGCCGCGAGCGCGAAAAGTCCGCCCGACGCGACTCCGAACAGCGTAGGTCTAGCGCTGCGCGCGCTCCAGTCCGTGCCGGGCTTCGCGGCCACGATGATCACGCCGGCGGTCGCGATCGCGATCGCGGCGACGCGCGCGCTCGTCAGCGCGTCGCCGAGGAACACGAACCCGAACACCGCGACCTGCACGGCCTCGGTCTTCGTGAACGCGGTCGCGACCGAGAACGCGCGGGCGCGCATCGCTGCCAGCAGCAGCGCGGTGGCGAAGATCTGCGCGAGAGCACCGGCCGACGTGTAGCCGACGAACGCGGCCGTCGGGCCCGGAACTGCCGGTGCGCGCCACCGCGGCGACGAGCGCGAGGAACAGGAGCGCGAACGGAAAGCCGTAGATGAACCGCACTTGCGTCGCGCCGAGCGTGCCGAGCGAGGCGGTGAGGCTGCTCTGCATCGCGTTACGCGCCGTTTGTCCGGCCGCCGCGACGAGCGTTGCGAAGATCCAGAGCATTGAGTGCTCGCCTCTACACCGGGATGCGACCCACGTAGGCGCTCTGCGGGCGGATCAGCCGGCCGAGCGCGCGCTGCTCGAAGCAGTGCGCCGTCCAGCCCGCGACGCGGCCGATCGCGAACGTCGGCGCGAAGAACGCGGTGTCGAGCTCGAGGCCGCAGAGGAGCAGCGCCGTGTAGAACTCGACGTTCGTCTTGATCCGCCGGCCCGGCTTGTACTCCTCGAGGAGCTCGAGCGCCTTCGTCTCGACCGCGCGCGCGAGCTCGTAGAGCCGCACGTCGCCCGCGCGCGAGAACATCCGCGCCGCGGCGGCCGCGAGCACGTCGGCGCGCGGATCGCGAACCTTGTAGATCGCGATGCCCGAAGCCCATGAGCCGCTCGCCGCTCTCGAGCTTGCGGCGCAGCACGGACTCGGCGCGCGACGCGTCGCCGATCTCGAACACCATGTCGAGCGCGGGACCCGGCGCGCCGCCGTGCAGCGGCCCCTTGAGCGCGCCGATCGCGCCGGTCACGGCCGAGACGAAATCGGAGCCCGTGGACACGATCACGCGCGCGGTGAACGTCGACGCGTTGAAGCCGTGATCGGCGACGGTCGCGAGATAGGTCTCGAGCCCGCGCACGAGCTCGGGGTGCGGCTCCGAGCCCCGCGACATGTAAAGGTAGTTCGCCGCCAGCCCGAGCGATTCGCGCGGCGCGAGCGGCTCCTCGCCGCGGAGCAGCCGCGCGTACGCCGCGACGATCGTCGGAAAAGCGCCGACGAGCAGGTGCGCGGCTGCGGCGTCGTCCGCCGCGCGTCAGAGTGCCGGCCGCCATCCGCAGCGCGTCCATCGGCGCGACGCCGCGCCCGGCCGCGTCGCGCAGGAGCGCGAGCGTCGCCGCCGGCAGCGCAGCCGCGCGCACGCGCGCGCCCGAATGGCCCGCCGCGTCCCAGAGCAGCGCGACGACGTCCTCGAACGGACGGCCCGCGAGCTGCTCGAGACGGTGGCCGGCGACGATCAGCTCGCCGCGCTCGCCGTCCACCATGCTGAGCCGCGTCTCGGCGGCGATCGACGCCCTCGAGCCCGCCGTTCGCTCGAATTGCCGTTTGCGTTTCCATGGCGCGGCAAGGTAAGTTGTCTAGCGTACATCGTCAATATTGATTGGATAATCAACATGGGAAACAAAAGCGCCGCCTGGATCGATGCGAAAGAGGCCACCGCGTTGCTCGGCGTGAGCCGCGCGACGCTGTATGCATACGTGAGCCGCGGCCGGATACGCTCCGAGTTGGCGCCGGGTACGGTGCGTCGCAGCCGTTACTCGCGCGATGACGTCGAGCGGCTGCGCGCGCGCACGCGCGAGCGGCGCAACCCCGAGCGCGCGGCCGAGCAGGCGCTGCACTGGGGACTGCCGATCCTCGAGTCGTCGATCACGTTGATCGGCGACGGTCGCATCTACTACCGCGGCCGCGACGCGGCGGAGCTCGCGCGCACGAGCTCGCTCGCGGACGTCGCCGCGCTGATCTGGACCGGCAAGGCCGACGGCGCGCTGCTCGGCGAGCGCGCCGCGAGTCACGGTCCCCGCCGGCACGAGGGCCGCAACGGACATGCCGTTCGTCGCGCGTGCGCAGGCCGCGCTCGCGCTCGCGGCGCCGGCCGATCCGCTCGCGTACGACTTGCGTCCGCATTCGGTCGCGCGCGCGGGCTGGCGGATCCTGCACCTGCTCGCGCACGTCGCAGCCGGGTCGTCGAGCGAGCCGACGATCGACGCAGCGCTCGCGGCGTCGTGGCGCGTGTCTCGTCACGTCGACTTGATTCGCGCCGCGTTGATCCTGTGCGCCGACCACGAGCTCAACGTGTCGGCGTTCACCGCGCGCTGCGTCGCGTCCGCCGGCTCGTCGCCGTACGGCGTCGTGCTCGCGGGTCTCGCGGCGCTCGAGGGCACGAAGCACGGCGGCACGACGGTGCGGATGGAAGCGTTTTGGGATGCGCTGCGGCGCAGCGCGCGCCTGCGCGGCGGCTTCGCCGAGCGCTTGCGGCGCGGCGAGGCGATCGAGGGCTTCGGCCATCCGCTGTATCCGCGCGGCGATCCGCGCGCCGCGGTGCTGCTCGCGCGCCTACCGAAGACCAAAAGCGCGAAGTACGCGCGCGATCTCGTCGCGGCGGCACACGACGTGCTCGGCGAGGCGCCGAACGTCGACTTCGCGCTCGTCGCGCTCGCGCGTGCGCTCGGCCTGCCGGACGGCGCGGCGCTCACGCTGTTCGCGATCGGCCGTACGATCGGCTGGATCGGTCACGCGATCGAGCAGTACGAGCAGAACGCGATCATCCGGCCGCGCGCGAAGTACGTCGGCGAGAATCCGCCGGCCTGACGAAACGCGGGCGACGAGTCGGCATAACGTGTACTCTGAATCGCACTGAGCACCGGGCTTCGGGGGAGGCGATGGTGTTCCGAAGCGCCTACGCCGACGTCGATATCCCGAATGCTTCGCTCACGGACTTCGTCCTCGGAGCGGCTCAAGAGCATTCCGCTAAGCCGGCGCTCGTCGACAGCGCGACCGGCCTCGTACTGACCTACGGTCAACTGCTCGAGCGAGTGCAGCGCGCGGCCGCCGGGCTCGCCGCCCTCGGCGTCCGCAAAGGCGACGTGGTCGCTCTCAGCGCGCCGAACTCGCCCGACTTCGCGGTCGCTTTCCACGCGATCGTGCGGCTCGGCGCGGTCGTGACGCCGGCCAATCCCGCGAACACGAGCCACGAGATCGCGCACCAGCTCGACGACTCCGGCGCGAAGGTCCTGGTCGCGGCAGCCGCGCTCGCGGACAAAGCGCGCGCCGCGATCCGAGAGACAGCGCGGCCGATCGAGCTCGTCACGATCGACGGCGCCGCCGACGGCGTGCGCTCGCTCGAATCCATCGCGCTCGACGCGGAGCCGCCCGCGGTGGAGATCGATCCCGCAACGGACGTCGTCGTGTTGCCGTATTCCTCGGGCACGACCGGGTTGCCGAAGGGCGTGATGCTCACGCATCGCAACATCGTCGCGAACCTGACGCAGCTCGCGGCGATCGAGCATCGGAACTTGAGCACGCTCGTCGCGGTGCTGCCGTTCTTCCACATCTACGGCATGGTCGTGATCCTGAACTTCGGCCTCATGCGCGGGCTCACGATCGTCACGATGCCGAGGTTCGAGTTCGAGCCGTTCTTGAAGGTGCTACAAGATTGGCGGATCGAGCTCGCGCACATCGTGCCGCCCGTCGCGATCGCGCTCGCAAAGCATCCGGTCGTCGACAACTACGACCTGAGCCATTTGCGTTGGTTGATCTCTGCCGCCGCCCCGCTCGGCAGCGAGGTCACGAACGCGATCGAGGCGCGCCTCGGCGTGCGAATGCGGCAAGGTTACGGCATGACCGAGGCGAGCCCCGCCTCGCATTACACGGGACCGGACGAGCGCCGTTCCGGCAAGGCCGGCACGCTGATACCGAATACGGAATGCCGAATCGTCTGCACCGAGACGGGCCGGGAGCTCGGCGCGAACGACACCGGCGAAGTCTGGGTTCGCGGCCCGCAAGTCATGAAGGGCTATCTCAACAACCCCGAGGCGACGGCACGCACCGTCGACGCGGACGGCTGGCTGCACACGGGAGACATCGGCGTGGTCGACGACGACGGCTTTCTGCTCGTCGTCGATCGGCTCAAAGAGCTGATCAAGGTGAAGGGTTTCCAGGTGGCGCCCGCCGAGCTCGAGTCGTTGCTGCTCAAGCATCCGCGCGTCGCGGACGTGGCCGTGATCGGAGTGCCGGACGACGAAGCCGGCGAAGTCCCGAAGGCGATCGTCGTCGCGCGCGAGCCGCTCACGGCCGACGAGGTGATCGCGTACGTGCACTCGGAGGTCGCGCACTACAAGCGAGTTCGCCACGTCGAGTTCGTCGACGCGATCCCGAAGTCCGCCTCGGGCAAGATCCTGCGGCGGGTGCTGGTCGAGCGGGAGCGCGCGCGTCGCTAGCGCGGCTCGCCCGCGCTAGGGTCCGCGGGCTCTAGCGCGAAATACACGCGCGGAGGCTCAGTTAGGAATACAGTCGCAGTCCCGTCGCCGAAGCAGCTCGCACCCAATGACCGACAGTCGTTCGGCTCACGCCCGAGTGGCAAAGCAGGCAAGTGGTGGTGACGCCCGAGCAGCTCGGGCTGCGCAGCGTCGGCGATTGCCGTGACCGCGCCGCGCGGCTCGGGCTCACGGCGTTGCCCGGGCTACCCTATAAGCAAGAGTACTGGCGGCTCGACGAGCTGCTCGTCTGGTCTCGCGGCAACGGCTTCGAGTATCTGCCGACGCTCGGCATCGCCTTCGCCCGCAAGTAGCGCGATCGCGCAAGTCGTGTGCGCGCGTCCGCGGCCGCATCGAACCTCAGCGGCCGTCGACGATTTCGGCATCGCTCCATAGCGCGCGCCAGCCTGCGAGCCCGAGTGCGCGCAGCGTCGCCGCGTTTCGCGCGCCAATCTCCGTCGCGTCGGGGAACGCCGCCACCGCGCGCGTCACGCTCGCTTCGCGGAGCAGATGAAGCATCGGATAAGGCGAGCGGTTGGTGTAGTTGTCGACGTCGTCCGGGGCCGCGCCCGCAAATCGGTAGTGGGGATGAAAGCTCGCGATCTGCAGCTCGCCGCTCATGCCGAGCGCGAGCACGGTGGCGTCGGCTTCGTCGAGGAACTGATTATAGTCGTCGAAGTCGCCGAGCACGCACGGGTGGATCAAGAGGCTCGTCTCACAGAGTCGCGGATCCGTGGCGCGCAGATGGAGCAACTCTTCGCCGAGCTCGTCTAGGAGCCCGACGGTCGAATCTTGCGCGCTGACGCGGTAGCGGATCAGCTTGCGCCGATGAGCGCGCTCGGCGAACGGGCACAAGCCGAGCCCGATGACCGCTTTTTCGAGCCACCGCTCGGTCGCGGCGATGACTTGCTCCGCCGAGTCGTGCGCGGCCGTCACGCGGGCGGAGGTGCGGAATGGCGGGTCGGGAGCCGGTGGCGCCGCGACCCTACAGCAGCGGCACGCAGAGCAGCGCGACGATGTTGATGATCTTGATCAGCGGGTTGATCGCGGGGCCGGCCGTGTCCTTGTACGGATCGCCGACGGTATCGCCCGTGACCGCGGCTTTGTGCGCGTCGGAGCCCTTGCCGCCGAACTTGCCGTCCTCGATGTACTTCTTCGCGTTGTCCCATGCGCCGCCGCCGGTCGTCATCGAGATCGCGACGAAGAGCCCCGTCACGATCGTGCCGACGAGCAGGCCGCCGAGGGCCTCCGGGCCGAGCAGCTTGCCGATGATCACCGGCACGAGCAGCGGCAACAGCGACGGCACGATCATCTCCTTGATCGCCGAGCGCGTGAGCAAGTCGACCGCGGTCGAGTAGTCGGGCCGCGTCGTGCCTTCCATGATGCCCTTGATGTCGCGGAACTGGCGGCGGACCTCGTTCACGACCGAGCCCGCTGCGCGGCCGACCGCTTCCATCGCCATCGCGCCGAAGAGATAAGGAATCAGGCCGCCGATGAAGAGGCCGATGATCACGCGGTGGTCGGAGAGATCGAACTTGAGGTCGCCGAGGCCCGCTTCGCTCAAGCTGTGCGTGTAGTCGGCGAACAGCACGAGCGCCGCGAGACCGGCCGAGCCGATCGCGTAGCCCTTCGTCACGGCCTTCGTCGTGTTGCCGACCGCGTCGAGCGCGTCGGTCACGTGGCGAACTTCCTTCGGCAGCTTCGACATCTCGGCGATGCCGCCCGCGTTGTCGGTGATCGGGCCGAACGCATCGAGCGCGACGATCATGCCGGTCATCGACAGCATGCTCGTGGCCGCGACCGCGATTCCGTAGAGGCCGCCGAGCGCGTACGCGCCCCAGATCGCGAGGCAGACCGCGATCACGGGCAGCGCGGTGGCCTTCATCGACACGCCGAGGCCCGCGATGATGTTCGTCGCGTGGCCGGTCTGCGACGCGGCAGCGATCTTCTGCACCGGGCTGAAGTTCGTGCCCGTGTAGTACTCGGTGATCACGACCATCGCGGCCGTGAGCGCGAGGCCGATCAGCGCCGCGAAGTAGAGGTTCATCGCGTTCGCGCCCATCATCGTCGTCGTGATCGGATAGAACGCGATCGCTGCGAGAACGCCCGAGACGATTACGCCCTTGTAGAGCGCGGCCATGATCTTGCCGGTCTTCGTGCCGACGAAGAACGTGCCGACGATCGACGCGACGATCGAGACCGCGCCGAGCACGATCGGGTAGAGCGCCGCGTTCTCGCCGAGCGCGGACGCGGTCAAGCCGCCGAGCAACATCGTCGCGATCAAGGTGACCGCGTAGGTCTCGAACAAGTCCGCGGCCATGCCCGCGCAGTCGCCGACGTTGTCGCCGACGTTGTCGGCGATCACGGCCGGGTTGCGCGGATCGTCCTCGGGGATCCCGGCCTCGACCTTGCCGACGAGATCCGCGCCGACGTCGGCGCCCTTCGTGAAGATGCCGCCGCCGAGACGCGCGAAGATCGAGATCAGCGAGCCGCCGAACGCGAGGCCGACGAGCGCTTTCAGGATGTCTGCTTGCGCGTACCCGGCCGCGTGCAGCACGGCGTAGTACCCGGCGACGCCGAGGAGGCCCAAGCCGACGACCAGAAGGCCGGTGACCGCGCCGCTGCGGAACGCGACCGTGAGCGCGGGGTTCAAGCCCTTGGTCGCGGCTTCCGCGGTGCGCACGTTCGCGCGTACCGACACGAACATGCCGATGTAGCCCGCGAGGCCCGAGAAGATCGCGCCGAACGCAAAGCCGATCGCGGTCTGCCAGTTGCAGGGCGAAGCCGAGGATCACGAACAGCACGACGCCCGCGATCGCGATCGTCGTGTACTGGCGGTTCATGTACGCCTTCGCGCCTTCCTGAATGGCGCCGGCGATCTCCTGCATCCGGGCGTTGCCCGGGCGAGAGCTTGAGCACCCAGCTCACCGTGACGACTCCGTAGAGGACCGCGAGCACCGCGGCGCCGAGCGACGAACCAAAGTGCGATATTCGGATTCACCGTTATTCATCTCCAAACACAGCCTAATGAGACCGGGCGCGCCGCTATCGGCGCAGCCTCGTGAGGCTGGATCAACCCTGTCTGGAAACGCGCCGGCGGGGTGCCGGCGGATGCGAACGGGTTCAACCCTTGTTCTTCTGAGCTTCGCCGCCCCCCGGCGAAAGCGGCGCTACTTTAGCACAAAGTCGGTCTTCAGCCGTCGCGTAACCCGCTGATTACGTAGGCTGACATAACTCGGCAGCCCGTTCTTGTAAGGCGGGTAGTCCTCGCCCGGCGATGAGCGGCGCAAGGTACTTTCGGCACGCGGCGGTGATCGCGAACCCGTCGTGCTGATGAAGTTGCGCGGCATCATCTTCTCTTTGTTCGCGACGTTCGCGAGCGGCACGCTGCCGACCTTCCAGCGGTACGGCTTGTCGGACTTGCGCACGATCGTCGGCATCACCGCGTTCTCGCCCGCTGAGCGCGAGCTCGACCGCGGCCTTGCCCATCGCGTAGGCCTGCGCGACGTCGACTTTCGAGGCGATGTGTCGCGCCGCGCGCTGCAGATAGTCCGCGATCGCGTAGTGGTACTTGAAGCCGAGCTTGGACGCGCACGAGCTGCGCGATCGTTGCCGCGACGCCGCCGAGCTGCGCGTGGCCGAACGCGTCCTTGCCGCCGGCCTCGGACAGGAACCGGCCGTCGGCGTAGTGCGCGCCCTCGGACACGACGACGACGCAGTACTCGTAGCTTCGCGACGCTGTCCTTCACGCGCGCGAGGAACGCGGCTTCGTCGAACGGGATCTCCGGGAACAGGATCACGTGCGGCGCGTCGCCTTCCTTCTCGCCTGCGAGCCCGCCGGCGGCCGCGATCCAGCCCGCGTGCCGGCCCATGACCTCGAGCACGAACACGCGCGTCGACGTGCGCGCCATCGACGCGACGTCGAGCGCGGCTTCGCGCGTCGACACCGCGACGTATTTCGCGACCGAGCCGAAGCCGGGGCACGTGTCGGTGACCGGTAGATCGTTGTCGACGGTCTTGGGCACGCCGACGCAGACGACGGGATAGCCGAGCTGCTCGCCTATCTGCGACACCTTGTGCGCGGTGTCCATCGAGTCGCCGCCGCCGTTGTAGAAGAAGTAGCCGATGTCGTGCGCTTTGAAGACCTCGATCAAGCGCTCGTACTCGGCGCGGTTCTGGTCGAGGCCCTTGAGCTTGTAGCGCGCCGAGCCGAACGCGCCGCCCGGCGTGTAGCGCAATCGCGGCGATGGTCTTCGCGCTCTCGGCCGTCGTGTCGATCATGTCCTCGGTCAGCGCGCCGAGGATGCCGTTCACGCCCGCGTAGACCTTGCCGAGCTTGCTCTTGTTCTTGCGCGCGGTCTCGATCACGCCGCACGCGCTTGCATTGATGACGGCGGTGACTCCGCCCGATTGGGCGTAGAAGACGTTCTTCTTCTTCATGCGCTCTCCCGACTTCCCGCATCGACGCGGCGCTAGAGGATAGCAAACCGCCTATTTCGATGTGGATTGCGGGAGAGCGGATTCGTCGCGCGCCGCGAGGACGCGACGGCGGTCTTACCTCAAGGCTTCCTGTACGTCCGTCGGGCTGTCGTCCGCGATGTCTTGCGAGCCCGCGTTGCGGCTCTTTCTGTAGGCCTCGTGGGGCCGCAGGATGCGCACCTCGACGGTGTCGTCGTCACCGTCCCCGTGCAGCACGCCCATCATGTAGGTCGAGTGTGTAAGTCGGTCCATCTTTCTTGTCTTTGCCCGGCCCTGCTCCGTTCGGATCGCGGCTCGGCACTCCTTCGCCAACCAATGGCGCACACCTTACGCGTCATCCCATGGCCGGCAACGTGTATGCGAATCGATGCGTCGGGGTTCGCCGACAGGCGGTGGCCGGACCGGCCAGCGGCGCGGACCAGCCAGCTAACGGAGCCACGGCGCCACACATTACGTCGAATGGGCGCGGGGACGTTTGCGCGCCACCCCCTTTGCCCGCAGTATCGCCTGCACCGCGACGAACCCGCGCTCGACGGGTCGCGGTTGGGGGACCGACGAGTGACGACACAGGCCGCGCCGCGCGCGCGCATCGACATTTCTCGCGTCGTCGACGAGAGCCGCATCGGCGGCTTCCAGCTCGGCGTCTATGTGCTCTGCGGCGCCGCGCTGATCATGGACGGCTTCGACGTGCAGTCCTGGGGCTACGTCGCGCCGTCGGTGTTCGCCGAGTGGCAGATCCCGAGCGCCGCGGGGCGCGTCGGAAGCACCGCGCTGTTCGGGCTGCTGCTCGGGCTCATCTGCTTCAGCATGCTCGCCGACCGGATTGGGCGACGGCCGGTGCTGATCGGCACGACGCTCTATTTCGGCGTGCTCACGCTGCTCACGGCGCAGGTGCACTCGCTCGAGCAGCTGCTCGTCGTGCGCTTCCTCGCCGGTTTCGGCCTCGGTGCGACGATGCCGAACGCGATGGCGCTCGTGAGCGAGTACAGCCCGAAGCGCTCGCGCGTGACCGCGATGCTGATCGTTTCGAGCGCGTTCACGATCGGCGCCGCGGTCGCGGGTTTCGTCGCGGCGTGGCTGATTCCGCATTTCGGCTGGCGCGCCGTGTTCTATGTCGGCGGCACGATCCCGCTCGTAGTCGGCGTCGCGATGTGGCTCGCGCTGCCGGAGTCGATGCAGTTTTTGACGCTGAAGCGTAAACGGCTCGACGACGTCGGCCGTTGGCTCGCGCGAATCGCGCCTAACGTCGCCCGCCCGGCGGAGGCCGACTATGTCGTCGCCGAGGAACCGGGCAGGGGCGTGCCGATCGTGCAGCTCTTCCATGGCGGCCGAGCGCCTGCGACCGCGCTGCTCTGGATCGTGATGTTCATGAACCTGCTCAACATCTATTTCCTCGCGACGTGGTTGCCGACGATCGCGCGCGAAATGGGCTTCGGCACGTCGGCCGCCGTGCTCGTCGGCACGACGCTGCAAGTCGGCGGCACGATCGGCGCGTTCGTGCTCGGTCCGCCGATCAGGCGGTTCGGATTCTTCGTCGTGCTCGCGGTGACCTTCGTCGCAGCTGCCGCCTCGATCGCGGCGATAGGGCAATCCCCGGCGGCCGCGCTGCTGTTCGGCGTCGTGTTCGTCGCGGGCTTCGGCGTGCTCGGCGGGCAGGCGGCGTTGAACGCGCTCGCCGCGAGCTTCTATCCCACGTCGCTCCGCGCGACGGGCGTCGGCGCCGCGTCGGGCGTCGGCCGGACGGGATCGGTGCTCGGCCCGCTGCTCGCCGAGATCATGCGCTCCCGCTGGAGCACCGAGCAGCTCTTCCTCGCGGCCGCGGTGCCGGCGCTGATCTCGGCGGTTGCGATCGCGTCGCTGCGGCCCGCGATGAGGCGCACGCAGGATGCGGCGCTGCATAATGCCGGCCATGGCGCGCCGATCCCGGAGAGATAGTTAGTTCGAACGTAGATCTCGGCCCCGTCCCGCGCGGCGCCGACACGCCGCCCGAGGAAGGTCCGTCGCGCAGCGCGCGCAAACGCGCGAGCGAGGAGCTGCAGACGCTCGGCGAGCAGGTTGCCGAGCTGCCTGAGGAAACGATCGCGAAGCTGCCGCTGCCCGAGCCTCTGAAGGACGCGCTCACGAGTGCGAAGCGGATCGGGAGCTTCGGCGGCCGCCGGCGCCACCTTCAGTACGTCGGCAAGCTCATGCGCGGCCTCGATCCGGACGCGCTCGACGCGGCGCGCGCAGCGGTCAGCGCGGCAAGCGCGCCGTCGGCGCAGCAGACTGCGCTGCTGCATCGGGCCGAGCGCGAACGTGACGCGATGCTTCAGAAGCGACACGGCGCTCGAGCGCTGGCTCGCGGAGGACCGGAGACGGCGAGTAGCGACGCAGCGCGCTGCGTGCGCTGATCCGCGAGGCCCGCAAGGACGCGCGCGAGACTCAGCCCGGCGAAGCTCCGCGCCGCGGCCGTGCTTACCGGGAGATCTTCGCGATCGTGCGCGCGCGGCTCGAGCGCGTTTGACGCCGGCCGCGCCGCGACGCTAGCGTAAGGCCCTTCGCGAACGTGCTCGGAGAACAAGAACCATGAGGATCGTGATGCTCGGCGCGCCGGGCTCGGGCAAGGGCACGCAGGCACAGCGGCTCCAAAAGGACTTCGGCCTGCCGCAGGTGTCGACCGGGCGATCTCTTGCGCCGAGCGGTCGCGGACAAGACCCCGCTCGGTCTCAAGGCGAAAGCCGTGATGGACGCGGGCGAGCTCGTCTCCGACGACATCGTGCTCGGCATGATCGAGGAGCGGATCGGGAAGCCCGACGCGGCGCACGGCTTCATCCTCGACGGCTATCCGCGCAACGGCAAGCAGGCGCAGGACCTTCAGGCCGTGCTCGAGAAACGGGGGCTCACGATCGACGCGGCCGTATTGATGGACGTCGGCTTCGACATCTTGATGAAGCGGCTCACGGGCCGGCGCACGTGCTCGAAGACCGGCGCGGTGCTGAACATCTATTTCTCGCCGCCCGCGGAGCTCGAGGCGTGCAAGAAGGCCGGCGGCGAGCTGCTGCAGCGCGACGACGACAAGGAGGAGACGATCCGCAACCGCCTGCAGGTCTACCAGCGCCAGACTGCGCCGCTGATCGAGCACTACGAGCAGCGAGGGTTGCTGAAGACGATTCCCGCGACCGGCGAGGTCGACGCGGTCTACCAGCGGCTCACGATGGAGCTCGGCCTCCGCCGCTAAGTCGGGGCGATCGAGCGCCTAGCGCAACGGCGCGCCAGCCGTCGCGCAAATGCGCGGGCGGCCTGCCGGCCGCGAGCGCGACGAGGTCGCGCTTCGTCGCGAGAATTTCGGGCTCGAGCCCGAGCTCCGCCGCGCGCTTGCGTGCGTCCTCCTGCAGCGCTTTCACCTTGGTCTTGTCGGGCGCCTGCTGCGCGACGCTCGCGCGCACGATCGCTTGCACGTCTGCTTCGTCGCGCCGCGCGACGGCCGCGACGATGTCCTCGCCGTTGCGCGCGACGAACTTCGGCGGCATCAGTTGGTCGATCGCGCCGGGCGTAGCCGGCAGCGCGGCTGCGAGCGCGAGCAGCTTGTCGTCCTCGAGCAGCCAGCGGCGCGGGCGATCGGCTCGCTGCGCGGCGCGCTCGCGCCAGCGAACGAGCTCGAGCGCCGCGCACTGCGCCGCGAACGACAGCGCGTGCACGCCTTTGAGCCGCGCCCACACCGATGCCGCTTCGGGGACCGGCGGCTCGGCGAGCGCGCGCGCGCAGTCCTCGTGCAGCCAGTCGAGCCGGCCGAGCTCCGCGAGCGGCCTCTCGAGCACTGTCCCACGCGGGCAACAAGTGCCGCACGTCCTCGAGCGCATAGTTCAGCGCGGCGGCCGGCAGCGGCCGGCGGCTCCAGTCCGTGCGCGCGAAGCTCTCGCCGAGCGTGACGTGCACCGTGCGCTCGAGCAGCGCCTCGAGGCCGAGCTGCGGCGGCCAGCCGACGAGCGCCGCGCCGATCTGCGTATCGATGAGCCGCGGGGGTAGGCGCGCCGCGCGTTGCCAGATCACCTCGAGATCCTGCCTTGCGCTGTGCAGCACCCAGGTGCAGTCCGGGCGGAATAGCCGCTCGAACAGCGGCGCGAGATCGAGCGGTGCGAGACAATCGATGCACGCGGCATGCTCACGCGTCGCGACTTGAATCAGGCACAGCTGCGGGTAGTAGGTCTTCTCCCGGACGAACTCCGTATCGATCGCGACGAGCGGTGCGCCGTCGAGCGCCGCGCAGAGCGACGCGAGCGCCGCGTCACCGTCGATCCATTCGGTCACCGAGCCCGTCACCATTCGTCCTCTGCTGCGTTCTGCGTGCGCTATTATCGCGGTCCATGCCCGCAGAGCCAGCCCCGTGCTGCGTCTGATCCTCGCGTTCGTCGAGGTCGCGTTCCACCGCCGCAGTCCGGCGGATCTTCCGGCGTCGCGCGTGTTCTTCGTCGCGGTGCTCGTCGTCTACGTCGGCGTCGGGCTCGTGACGACGCGGTCCTTGCAGATCGACAAGTACCCGGAGCTCGATGGTGCTGTTCGATACGGTCGCTTGGACTTCGCGTTCATGTGGGCCGTGCTGCGCGCGTTTCGAGCGCGAGCGGCGCTTCCGTCAAACGGCGGCGCGATGCTCGGCGCCGACACGTTCCTGAATCTCGTCACCGTGCCGCTGCTGTAGCTGGCACGCGTCGCTGCATGCAAAGCCGGAGGAGACGACGCTGCCCGTACGTTCTGTTCGTGCTCGTCGCTGATTTGGTCCGTCGACATCTCGGCGTTCATCTTGTCGCGCGCGCTCGACCGGCCGTACGTCTTGGCCGTTGCGATCATGCTAGGTTACGTGCTGCTTCGACGTGCAGCGCGCACGTCACGCTGTTTCCACCGGCCACCTAATGCGGGTTCACATCCTCGGCATCTGCGGCACGTTCATGGGCGGCGTCGCGGCGATCGCGAAGGCCGCCGGCCACGAAGTCTCGGGCTCCGATCAAAACGTCTACCCGCCGATGAGCACGCAGCTCGAGCAGCTCGGCATCGCGCTCGAGCAGGGCTACGACCAGCGGCGCGTCGACCCAGACCTCGACTGCGTAGTGGTCGGCAACGCGCTTTCTCGAGGGCTACCGGTCGTCGAAGCGTTGCTCGATTCGGGGCTGCCCGTACTACTCGGGACCGCAGTGGCTCGCCGAGAACGTGCTGCGTGACAAATGGGTGCTCGCGGTCTCGGGCACGCACGGCAAGACGACCACGACGAGCATGCTCGCGTGGATCCTCGAATACGCGGGTCTCGATCCGGGCTTCCTGATCGGCGGCATCCCGCGCAACTTCGACATCTCGGCGCGACTCGGCGGCTCGAAGTATTTCGTCGTCGAGGCCGACGAGTACGACACGGCGTTCTTCGACAAGCGCGCGAAGTTCGTTCACTACCGGCCGCGTACGCTCGTGATCAACAACATCGAATACGACCACGCCGACATCTATCCGGACGTCGACGCGATCCTCTGGCAGTTCCATCAGCTCGTGCGCACGGTGCCTGGCAACGGCCTGATCGTCGCGAACGGCCGCGACGCGAACGTCGACAAGCTCCGCGCGCGCGGCGTCTGGACGCCGCGTCCAAACGTTCAGCGCGCACGGCGAAGCGGACTTGACGGCCGCGTACGAGTCGATCGGCGAGCGGTCGAGCTTCGGCGTCAAGCGCCGCGGCGACCGGCTCGGCAGCGTGCTCTGGCGGCTGCTCGGCGATCACAACCTCGAGAACGCGCTCGCGGCGCTCGCGGCTGCGTTGCACGTCGGCGTGCCGGCCGACGTCGCGCTCGCGGCGCTCGGCGAGTTCAGCGGCGTGAAGCGCAGGCTCGAGAAGCGCGGCGAGTTCGCAGGTATAGCGCTCTTCGAGGACTTCGCTCACCACCCGACCGCGATCGCAACCACGCTCGCGGGCTTGCGGAGCCGCGGCACCGCGAAACGGATCGTCGCGGTGATGGAGCCGCGCTCGAACACGATGCGCATGGGCGTGCACCGCGACACGCTCGCGGCCTCGTTCGCCGGCGCGGACCGCTTGTTCGTGCTCGGCGGGGACGACAGCCGCTGGGACGTCGCGGCGGCATTCGCGCCGCTCGGCGGGAAGGCCAGTCGTCGCGGCGAACGTCGACGAGCTGCTCGCAGCTCTGCTCGCGGAGCTGCGTGCCGGCGACCATGTCGTGCTGATGTCGAACGGCGGCTTCCAGGGTCTGCCGCTGAATCTGCAGCGCGCGCTGGAGCAGCGTGCGCAACACGGCGGCGCGTGACGCAGGAGCTGCCGCTCTTTCCGCTCCAGACCGTGTTGTTTCCGGGCGGGCCGCTGAACCTACGAATCTTCGAGACGCGCTATCTCGACATGGTCGCGAGCGTGCTGCGCGGCGACAACCGCTTCGGCGTCGTCGCGATTCGCGCGGGCTCCGAGGTCGGCGAGGCGGAGACGTTCACGTAGGCACGACGGCCGAGATCGTCGACTGGCACAGGACGCCGGCGGACTGCTCGCGATCACCGCTGTCGGTCGCGACAGTGTTCACGATCGAGGCAGTCGAGCCGCCGTCCCGACGGGCTCTACGTCGGTCGCGTCGCGTTGCTCGACGAGCCGCCCACGATGCCGTTGCCGCCCGAGCACTCGAAGCTCAAGAGCCTGCTCGAGACGCTGCTCGCACAGCTGCCGAGCTACGCGGCCGTTCCGACCGCATATGACGACGCCGTCTGGGTCGGCGCGCGGCTGGCCGAGATACTGCCGCTCACGCTCGCTGCTCAAGCAGTCGTTGCTCGAGACGCGCGATGCGCGCGCCCGGCTCGACAAGATCGCGGCGGCCTCTGAGAGCGGAGCCGTCTACTCGCCTGACGGCGCGCGCGCCGTGCTACGCTTCGCACCCGCGCGCGGGACGACGCGCGAGATGGGTGAGGGAAGTGAAGACTTATATGTGTCTCATCTGCGGCTTCATATACAGCGAAGCCGCGGGCCGGCCGGACGAGGGGCTCCCGCCGGGCACGAAATGGGAAGACGTGCCGCTGTCGTGGCGCTGCCCGGACTGCGGCTCGGGCAAAGAAGACTTCGAGATGGTCGAGGTGTAGCGCCCGCTACTCCACAGTCATTCGGGGCCGCTCAGTGCAGCGCGCCGACCCGCTCTACGCGATGGCCGCGCGCGCCAAGCCTCTCGATCACGCTGTCGCGCCCCACGAGATGGAGCGCGCCGACCACGACGAGGTAGCGGTGTCCGTCCTTCAGGAGCTTCTCGAGCGCGTCGGTCCACGCCGCGTTGCGGTTCGTCACGAGCTCCGGGTAGAGCTCGGGGAAGTCGTCGAAGTCGCCTAGCAGCTTGTCGGTCATCGTCTCGACGTGCCCGTCGCGCCACGCGGTCTCGAGCTCGCTCATCGTCGCGTCCGCCGAGTCGAGCTCCTCGAGCGTCTGGGAGAGCAAGCGCCTGCTGACTCTTGCGGCGGCAGCCCCTCGAAAATGCCGAGCTGCTGCTTGAGCGTCTCGAGCCCGACGATCTCCTTGCGGTCGCTCTTCGCTTTGTCGACGAGGTAGCGCTCGAGGCCGTGCTCGGGGTCGTAAGCCGAGCTTCAGAAGGCCGATGTCGAGCAGCGTGATCGCGACGAGCCAAGGTTGCACGTGGTCCAAGACGGCGAGGTCGACGCCGAGCCCGCGCGCGCGCTGTTGCGCGAGGTCGTAAACCTTCTTGTCGAGCACGGTCGAGAGCGTTTGGCCTTCGGGCAAGGCCGCGACAGCAAGCACTGCGTTTGCTCGGTCGCCGGATCGAGATCGTCGAGGTCGAGCTCCATGACGATGATCTCGGCGCGGCGTAGAGGTTGTCGACGAGCGGCGGGAGCGGATAGTCGCGGGCGCGCAGCACATGCATCGAGCCGAGCAGCGCGACTTCGCCGCCGCGCTCGCCCGCGATTCGCCACGCCGCGGGATCGGCCGCGGCCGGCTGCGCGAGCAACGCGGCGAGCGCCGCGAGCGCGCCGGTCAGCTGCGCGAGCCGGGCGCCCAAGTCACTTCCGTCTCGATTCGCCCATCGGGATGCAGCTCGAGCCAGCGCAGCCGCGGGCGGGCGCTCGTCGAGCGCGAAGAACTCGCTCTTCGGCAGGAACTGCGCGCAAGTCGACGGCGTGCTCAAGAACAGCACGCCGTTGTGCAGCCGCTCGCTCTGCTGATGCACGTGTCCGCAGACGACCGCGCGCACGTTCTTGTGCTCGTCGATGATGTCCCAGAAGGCGTCCGCGTCGCGCAGTGCGACGCCGTCGAGCCACGTGCTGCCCATCGGCAGCGGGTGGTGGTGCATCGCGACGAGCACGTGCTGGCCCGTGTGCGCGCCGAGTGCCTTGCGCAGGCCGTTCAAGCGCGCGTGGCCCGAGCCCGCCCGCGTCCTCGCCCGCGAGGAACGTGCTGAGGCACACGATCGACCAAGGGCCGCGTCGCGCCTCGCCGCCGAACTGGAACGAGCCGCCGGACAGGATCTCGGCCATGAGCTTCGGGTCGTCGTGGTTCCCGGGAATCGAGATCACCGGGACGCCGAGCGGCTCGAGCGTCGAGTGGAAGAGCTCGTAACCGGCACGGCTCTCGTCCTGAACGATGTCGCCGGTCGCGATCACGAGGTCCGGCGGCCAGCGCCGGTCGCGCCGCGCGCGCTCCAGGACCTGCTTGAAGGTGGCGTACGTCGTCACGCCGCGCATCCGGCTGTCCGCGCCGGAATGCAGGTGAGTGTCGCTGATCTGCAGGACGCGGAGCGTGGGGTGTTCGGAGCTAGCTGCCATCCTTGAGCGGGTCCGAATGGGTTTCGACGATCATACTTAATTTTCGCCCTCGAGGCGGTCGGTATTCCGTCACAAACGCCTGGTTCCGCCGCTCGGGCACTGGCTCACCAGAACCTCGAGTCCCTCGCACGTCGGGCGACCCCCCGGACGCCTTATTGCGCCGCGCGTCGGCTGTGCGCGACAATTTCCCCCCGTTTCCGCTCCACGCCGCCGCGCAAACGGGCCGAGCAACAGGTCCGCGCCGGCGAAGTTCTGAGCCCGACTCGAGCGACCATCAATGGCAGTGAGCACGAATCAAGATCCCGTTGGCGGGAGGCCGCCGCGCCGCCGGCTCGCGAACGCGATCCGAGCGCTTGCGATGGACGCCGTCGAGGCCGCCAATTCGGGCCACCCCGGCATGCCGATGGGCATGGCCGACATCGCCGAGGTGCTCTGGAACGACTACCTGCGCTTCGCGCCGACCGAGCCGCATTGGCACGACCGCGACCGGTTCGTGCTGTCGAACGGCCACGGCTCGATGCTGCTGTACGCGGTCGCGTACCTGACGGGCTACGAGCTCGGACATCGACGAGATCAAGCGCTTCCGCAAGCTCGGGTCGCGCTGCGCCGGTCATCCCGAGCGCGAGATCGACATCGGCATCGAGACGACCACGGGGCCGCTCGGCCAAGGCATCGCGAACGCGGTCGGCATGGCGCTCGCGGAGCGCTCGCTCGCGACGCACTTCAATCGCGCCGACGCGACGGTCGTCGATCACTACACCTATTTCTTCTGCGGCGACGGTTGCCTGATGGAAGGCGTCTCGCACGAGGCGTGCGCGTTCGCGGGCACGCAGAGGCTCGGCAAGCTGATCGGCTTCTACGACGACAACGGCATCTCGATCGACGGCGAGGTCGAGGGCTGGTTCACGGACGACACGCCGAAGCGCTTCGAGGCCTACGGCTGGCACGTCGTGCCGCACGTCGACGGCCACGATCCGCGAGGCGATTCGCGCCGCGATCGAGGCGGCGAGGGCGGAGAAAGGCCGGCCGTCGCTGATCTGCTGCAAGACGATCATCGGCTTCGGCGCGCCGAACAAGCAGGGCACCGAGGCGACGCACGGCGCCGCGCTCGGCGCGGCCGAGGTTGCGGCCGCCCGCAAGACACTCGGCTGGGAGTACCCGCCGTTCGAGATTCCGGACGACATCAAGCGCGCGTGGGACGCTCGCGAGCGCGGTGCGAAGCTCGCGGACGATTGGCAGACGCGGTTTGCGGACTACGCGCGCCGCGTACCCCGATCTCGCGGCGGAGTTCACGCGCCGCATGAGCGGCGATTTGCCGAAGGACTGGGCCGCGCTCGCCGACGACACGATCGCGAAAGCGGCGGCCGCGGCGAAGAGCATGGCCACGCGCAAGGCGTCGCAGGCCGCGCTAGAGGTGTTCGGTCCGAAGCTGCCCGAGTTCATTGGCGGGTCGGCCGATCTCACACCCTCGAACAACACGAACTTCAAGCTGTCGACGACGCTAACGGCCGACAACCCCGGCGGTGACTACATCCACTACGGCGTGCGCGAGTTCGGCATGGCCGCGATCATGAACGGGATCGCGGCGCACGGCGGCTGCATTCCGTACGGCGGCACGTTCCTCGTGTTCTCGGACTATGCGCGCAACGGCATAAGGATGTCCGCGCTGATCGGCTTGCGCACGATCTACGTGCTGTACGCACGACTCGATCGGCCTCGGCGAGGACGGGCCGACGCACCAGCCGATCGAGCACGTCCCGAGCCTGCGGCTGATTCCGCACATGCACGCTCTGGCGCCCGTGCGATACGGTCGAGACGCTGGTCGCGTGGCGCGCGGCTCTCGAGCGCAAGGACGGGCCGACGATACTCGCGCTCACGCGCCAGGATCTGCCGCACGTGCAGCGCACGACCGAGCAAATCGCGAGCATCGCGCGCGGCGGCTACGTGGTTGCCGCAGGCGGCCCGGCGCCGAAGATCACGCTGATCGCGACCGGCTCCGAGGTGCAGCTCGCGCTCGGCGCGGCGAAGGATGCTCGAGGCAGTCGGGCGTCGCGGTGCGCGTCGTGTCGATGCCGTGCTGCGAGGTGTTCGACGCGCAGGCGAAGGACTACCGCGCGAGCGTGCTGCCGCCCGAGCGGCGTGCGCCTCGCGATCGAGGCCGGCGCGACCGGCGGCTGGTGGCGCTACGTCGGGGAGCGCGGCGGCGTGCACGGGATCGATACCTTCGGCGCGTCCGCGCCCGTCAAGGCCGTGTTCGAGCACTTCGGCTTCACCGTCGCGGCCGTCGCGGAGCACGCCCGCCGTCTGCTATAACGCTACAACCCCAATGCCGCACGCGACGTAAAGTAATGCGCGCGACGCGCGACGCGCTTTAGTGATCAGTGATTGAATATCAGTAATTCGGAGAGTCCTCCCCATGCCCGTCAAAGTCGCAATCAATGGCTACGGCCGAATCGGCCGCAACATCCTTCGCGCGCTCTACGAAGGCAAGCACCGCGGCGAGATCCAGATCGTCGCCGTGAACGACCTCGGCGACGCGAAAACGAACGCGCATTTGACGCGTTACGACACCGCGCACGGGCCGTTCAAGTACCCGGTCGAGGTCGAGGGCGATTCGCTGGTCGTCGACGGCGACCAGCATCAAGGTTTGCGCCGAGCGTGATCCCGCGAAGCTGCCGTGGAAGGCGCCTCGGCGTCGACATCGTGCTCGAGTGCACGGGCCTCTTCACGTCGAAGGAGAAGGCCGGCGCGCACGTGAAGGCGGGCGCGAGGAAAGTGATCATCTCGGCGCCCGGCGAGAAGGACGTCGACGCGACGGTCGTCTACGGCGTGAACGAGAAGACGCTCGAAGCCGAGTCACACCGTGATCTCGAACGCGTCGTGCACGACGAACTGCCTCGCGCCGATCGCGAAGGTGCTGCACGACTCGATCGGCATCGTGCGCGGCCTGATGACGACCGTGCACTCGTACACGAACGACCAGGTGCTCACGGACGTGTTCCACAAGGACCTGCGCCGCGCGCGCTCGGCCACGATGTCGATGATCCCGACGAAGACCGGCGCCGCCGCCGCCGTCGGCCTCGTGCTGCCGGAGCTCAACGGCAAGCTCGACGGCTTCGCGATCCGCGTGCCGACGATCAACGTGTCGGTGGTCGACCTCACGTTCGAGGCGGCGCGCGCGACGACGCGTGAAGGAGATCGACGACGCCGTGAAGAAGGCCGCGGCCGGGCCGCTCAAGGGCATTCTCGTGTTCAACGACGGTCCGCTCGTGTCGGTGGATTTCAATCACAACCCCGCGTCGTCGATCTACGACTCGACGCTCACGAAGGTGATCGACGGCAAGCTCGTAAAGGTCTGCTCCTGGTACGACAACGAGTGGGGCTTCTCGAACCGGATGCTCGACACGACGCTCGCGTTCGCGGCGCTCTAGAGCGCCGCGGCCGGTCGCTGAGAGACACGGTCGCTCGTCCAGGGAACAAGAAGGGAAGCCTATGCCGCTCGCCGTGAAACGGATGACCGACCTCGATCTGCGCGGCAAGCGCGTGCTGATCCGCGAGGATCTCAACGTGCCGGTGAAGGACGGCAAGGTCACGAGCACGGCGCGGATCGACGCCGCGCTGCCGACGCTGCGCGCCGCGCTCGACGCGGGCGCGCGCGTGCTCGTGATGTCGCACTTGGGAAGGCCGAAGGCCGGCAAGCCGGATCCGAAGAGCTCGCTCGCGCCGGTCGCCGCGAAGCTCGGCGAGCTGCTCGGCCGTAAGGTGCCGCTCGCGACGAGCTGGCTCGACGGCGTCGACGTGAAGCCCGGCGAGCTCGTGCTCTGCGAGAACGTGCGCTTCGAGAGCGGCGAGGAAGACGACGACGACAAGCTCGCGCAGCGGATGGCGAAGCTCTGCGACGTGTTCGTGATGGACGCGTTCGGCACCGCGCACCGCGCGCAGGCGAGCACGAACGGAGTCGCGCGGCACGCGCCGGTCGCGTGCGCGGGCCCGTTGCTCGTCGCGGAGCTCGAGGCGCTCGCGGCCGCGCTCGACAAGCCGAAGCGGCCGGTTGCCGCGATCATCGGCGGGTCGAAAGTCTCGACCAAGATCGAGGTGCTCCAGTCGCTGTCGACGAAGGTCGACGTGCTGATCCTGGGCGGCGGCATCGCGAACACGATTCTCGCGGCGACCGGCGTGAGCGTCGGCAAGTCGCTCTACGAGCCGGATCAAGTGCCGTTCGCGAAGCGCCTGCTCGCGGGCGAGTTCGGCAAAGCCGAGATTCCGCTGCCGACGGACGTCGTCGTCGGCACGAGCCTCGAGGCCGGCGCGAAAGGCCGCGTGAAGCGCGTGCGCGACGTCGCGGCCGACGAGATGATCCTCGACATCGGCCCGGAGACCGCCGCGAGCTATGCCGAGCGCCTCGCGCGCGCGGGCACGATCGTCTGGAATGGCCCGGTCGGAGTATTCGAGAATCCCGAGTTCGCGGCCGGCACGAAACGCGTCGCCGAGGCCGTGGCGGCGAGCAAGGCGTTCTCGATCGCGGGCGGCGGCGACACGCTCGCCGCGATCGAGCAGTTCGGCGTCGGGGACAAGATCTCCTACGTCTCGACCGGCGGCGGCGCGTTTCTCGAGTTCCTCGAGGGCAAGAAGCTGCCCGCGGTCGCGACGCTCGAGCAACGCGCGAGAAGCGCGAAGAGCTGAGGTGCCGTCCGCGACGCCGAACGAAGTCCTGTTGCTGAAGCAGGCCTTCGACACTGCGCTGCAAGCCGCCGCACCGGCCGCTTGCCTGCCGCCTGCGCTCGAAGCCTATCCGCGCAAACCCGCGCTCGTGCTCGGCACCGGCAAGGCGGCTGCATCGATGACGGCCGCGTTCTGCGCTCACTGGGATGCGCCGACGCGCGGCCTCGTCGTCACTCGCTACGGGCACGGGCTCAAGGCGGGCGAGACGTGCGGCGGCGTCGAGATCGTCGAAGCGGGGCATCCGTCGCCGGACGCATCGAGTCTCGCGGCCGGCGCGCGGCTGCTCGAGCTCGCGGCGAGCGCGCGTCGACGACGAGTACCTGATCTGCCTGATCTCGGGCGGCGGCTCGTCGCTCGCCGCGGCGCCGATGCCCCCGGTCACGTTCGAGCAAAAGCGCGCGGCCGCGAACTTACTTGATCCGAGCCAGGCGCGGACGTCCGCGAGATCAACTGCGTGCGCAAGCATTTGTCGAGGCTCAAGGGCGGCCGGCTCGCGGCTGCGGCGCATCCGTCGCGCGTGATCACGTTCGTGATCTCGGACATCCCTGGCGACGAGGTCGGCGATATCGCGTCGGGCCCGACGATACCGGACGCGACGACGCAAGCCGACGCGCTCGCGGTTCTCGAGCGCTACCGCTATCCGAAGGTCGCGGAGCTCATGCCCGTGCTGCGCGATCGGAGCGCCGAGACGCCGAAGCCCGGAGCGACCCGGATTTGCGAGCGACACGGTGCATCTGATCGCGACAGCTTCGACCGCGCTCGACGCGACGACGAAGTTCTTGCGCGCCGAAGGGTACGAGGTGGTCTATCTCGGCGACGATCTCGCCGACGAGGCGCAAGCGCTCGGCCGCGCGCACGCGAAGCTCGCGAAGCGAGCAGCGCGCGCGTGGGCAAGCGCGTCGCTATCTTGTCGGGCGGCGAGACGCGCGTGTCGTGGTGACGGCGAGGGCGGCGGTCGCGGCGGCCGCAACACGGAATACATCGCCTGCACTCGCGCTCGAGCTCGACGGCGTGTCCCGGTGTGTTCGCGCTCGCGGCCGACACCGACGGCATCGACGGGCACGGCGACCACGCGGGCGCGTTCGTCGTTCCGGAAACGTTACGACTCGGCGCGGTGCTGGGCACTGTCGCTCGCGACGCTACTGGCGCGCCACGACACTTACAGTTACTTTGATGCGGCCGGATATCTGGTGAAGACCGGCCCCACGCGAACCAACGTCAACGATTTCAGATTGATCCTGTGCCAACCATAAACCGTAGAGACTCTGCGTCCCTGAGTACCCGAACGCGCCAGGCGAAGACGTGCGCCGCCGCACCAAGATCGTCGCGACGCTAGGCCCCGCGACCGACGACCCTGCCGTCGTCGAGGAATTGATCCGCGCCGGCGCCGACGTGTTCCGGATCAACTTCTCGCACGGCACGGCGGCCGATCAGGCCGAGCGCGTCGAGACCGTGCGCCGCGTATCCGACAAGGTCGGCCGCCACATCGGCATCATGGGCGACCTCCAGGGCCCGAAGATCCGCATCGAGTCGTTCAAGAACGGCCCGATCATGCTCGTCGAGGGCGCGCGAGTTCTTGCTCGACACCGGCATGGACCCGAACGGCGGCGATCAGCACGCGGTCGGCGTCGCGTACCGCAACCTCGTCAACGACGTGGCGCCCGGCGACGTCGTGCTGCTCGACGACGGCCTGATCGCGCTCGAGGTCGCAGCAGTGTCGAGGGCACGAAGATCACGTGCCGCGTGAAGCAGGGCGGCAAGCTCAGCGATCACAAGGGCCTCAACAAGCAGGGTGGCGGCTTGTCCGCGCCGGCGCTCACGGACAAGGATCGGCGCGACATCGAGTCGGCCGCGCGCTATGGGCTCGACTTCATGTCGGTCTCGTTCGCGCGCAACGCGGATGACATCGAAGAGGCACGTTCGCTGCTGCGCGCCGCGGGCGGCCAGGCGCACATCGTCGCGAAGATCGAGCGCGCCGAAGCCGTGCAGCACATTCGCTCGATCATCGACGCGAGCGACATCATCATGGTGGCGCGCGGCGACCTCGCGGTCGAGGTCGGCTACGCGTCGATGACGGGCCTGCAAAAGGGCTTGATCCGGCTCGCGCGCGCGCGTAACAAGGTCGTGATCACGGCCACGCAGATGCTCGAGTCGATGATCCACTCGCCGTCGCCGACGCGCGCCGAAGTCTCGGACGTCGCGAACGCGGTCATGGACGGCACGGACGCCGTGATGCTGTCGGCCGAGACCGCCGTCGGCCACTATCCGGTGCGCGCGGTGCAGCACGATGGCCGAGCTCTGCGTCGGCGCCGAGAAGCACGAGACGTTCCGCCGCGCCGCGAACTATCGGCTCGAGGACGTGTTCACGCACGTCGACGAGGCCATCGCGATGGCAGTGATGTACGTCGCGAACCATCTGAACGTGCGCGCGATCATCGCACTCACCGAGTCGGGCTCCACGCCGCTCTGGATGTCGCGCGTGCGCTCCGACATCCCGGTGTTCGCGTTCACGCGCCACGAGGCGACGAGCCGGCGCGTGAGCATGTACCGCGGCGTCTACGCCGTGCCGTTCGACATCGCCGGCACGGAGGCGCAGACGGTCGACAAGGTGTTCGACGACGCTGCTGCACGACGGCGCGGTCGCGGCCCGGGCGATCTCGTCTTGTTCACGAAGGGCGATCAGCAAGGCGTGTCAGGGAGGACCAATACGATGCAGATCCTCACTGTGCCGGGCGCGCCGCGCGCCCGCCGCGCCGAGTGCCTGACAAGACGCGCAAGGCGCTCGTTCTGCCCGGCGCCGGTGCCCGCGGCGCATACCAGGTCGGTGTTCTCAAAGCGGTCGCGTCGCTGCTGCCGAAAAACGCGCCGAATCCGTTCGCGGTGATCACGGGCACCTCGGCCGGCGCAATCAACGCCGCGGTGCTCGCGGGCCGTGCCGCGAAACTTCGAGCGCGCGATCCGCGACATGGAGCGCGTCTGGGCGAACTTCCACGCGCGGCAGGTCTACCGCGCGGACAACTGGACGATGGCGAAGTCGAGCCTGCATTGGCTCGCGGCGCTCGTGTTCGGCGGCCTCGGTGTTCGCAACCCGCTCTCTCTGCTCGACAACACGCCGCTGCGCGCGTTGCTGAAGCGCGACGTGCGCTTCGGCGGCATCGCCCGCGCGATCGAGCGCGGCCATCTCGAGGCGCTCGCGATCACCGCGTCGGGCTACAGCTCGGCGCGCTCGGTGACGTGGTTCCAAGGTCGCCCGAATCTGCAGCCGTGGACGCGTGTGCGCCGCGTCGGCCGGGCCGAGCGAATCGACATCGATCACTTGATGGCGAGCGCGGCAGTGCCGTTCGTGTTTCCGCCCGTGCAAGATCGGCGGCGAGTACTTCGGCGACGGCTCGATGCGCCACCGCGCGCCGCTATCGCCCGCGATTCATCTTGGCGCCGACCGCATGCTCGTGATCGGCGTGCGCGACGAGCGACCGGATCCGGAGCCGCCAGCCAACACGGTTCCCTCGCCGCCGACTTTCGCGCATCTCGGCGGCTACATGCTCGACACGCTGTTCATGGACGGCCTGTTTACCGATCTCGAGCGCGTGTCGAACGTGAATAAGATCATCGCGAAGGCCGGCACGGAGCGGGTCGTGGGCCTGCGGCCGCTGCACACGCTGTTGATCGTGCCGAAGGAAGACGTGCGCGCGATCGCCGCGCGCCACGCGCACGAGTTGCCGCGGGCCGTGCGGCTGCTGCTGAAGGGGCTCGGCGCGACGAACCGGAGCGGCATGCAGCTCGTGAGCTATCTGCTGTTCGAGTCGGGCTTCACGCGCGAGCTGATCGAGATGGGCTATCGCGACGCGATGCTCGATGGAAGACGAGCTGCGCACATTCCTGTTCGATCAGCCGATGGACACGCTGTACGCGCCGGCCCACCTGAAGTTCGCGCTCGAGCGTTGACGCTCGCGGCTCAGCGCAGCTCGTCGTGCTGGGTTCGGATCGGGCCGTACTTCTCTTCGAGCCGCTTCGCGATGGCCTCGGCGACGTACACCGAGCGATGCATCCCGCCCGTGCAGCCGATCGCGACCGTGAGATACGAGCGCTGAAAGTCCTGGTAGCGTGGAATCCATTCCTCTAGGAAGCCCGACGATCGTCGTCGATCATCTCCTGCACGAGCGGCTGCGCATCGAGGAAGTTTCTGACCGGCTCGTCGTTGCCGGTCAGCGGCCGCAGCTACGGCTCCCAGTACGGATTCGGCAAGCAGCGCACGTCGAAGACGAAGTCGGCGTTCGCGCGGCAGGCCGTGCTTGTAGCCGAACGACTCGATCATGATCGACAGCGTGCCGGGCGTGCGCGGCGCGACGCGCTCGCTGATCTGCTCGCGGAGCTCGTACGACGTTCATGTCCGTCGTGTCGATCACGAGCTCGGCCGTGTCGATCACGGGGCCGAGCAGCTCGCGCTCCTTCGCGATGGCTTCCCCGAGGCTCGTGCTCTCGTCGGTCAACGGATGCTTGCGGCGAGTCTCGCTGAAGCGAGACAGGAGCACCTTGTCGTCGGTCTCCAGGAAGACGACCTCGCACGCGACGCCGTTCGCTCGCAGCTGCTTCACGAGCGTCGGGATCTCCGCGATGTCGCTGCGGCGACGATTGCGCGCGTCGAGGCCGACGCCGACGTTCTCGAACGCGGGGTCCTTGCGCAGCAACGATCTCGTCGACGAACGAGCGCAGCAGCGTCGTACCGGGATGTTGTCGATGCAATAGAAGCCGAGATCTTCGAGAGCGTGCAGCGCGACGCTCTTACCGGATCCGGACAGGCCGCTGATGATCACGAGGCGCACGAGCTGTTCGCTTTGCTCTCCGGCGTTGCGCCCGCAGACCCCGGGGTCAGCGTGCGCGCGCCTTCTCTACTTCCTTTGCGTGATGGTCCGTGAGCTTTTCTTTGAACTTCTTGACCTGACGATCGAGCTTGTCGACGAGCATGTCGATCGCGGCGTACATGTTCTCCTCTATCGAGTCGGCGTGGATAGTGCCGCCGCCGACGTGCACCGTGGCCTCGGCTTTGTGCCTGAGCTTCTCGACGGTGAGGACGCAATGAACGTCGGTCATGTGGTCGAAGTGCCGCTCGAGCCTGGCGAGCCTCTTGTCTACGTAGTTTCGAAGAGATTCCGTGACGTCTATGTGATGGCCCGTAACGGTCAACTGCATGATCTAACTCCTTGTGACGTCGTCATCCGACCAACTTGCTCCTCTTGCGGTCGCTCGACGAGGGGATTTTCATCGCCTCGCGGTACTTGGCGACCGTGCGGCGCGCGACGGTGATACCTTCGCTCCGACAGCATCTGCGCGATCTGGCTGTCGCTGAGCGGCTTCTCGGGGTCCTCGCCGCTCACGAGCTTCCGGATTTTCGCGCGCACGGCGGTCGACGACTGATCGCCTTCCTCGCCTGCGACGTGGCTCGAGAAAAAGTAGCGAAACTCGAACACGCCGCGCGGCGTGTGCATGTATTTGTTGGTGGTTACGCGAGAGACGGTCGATTCGTGCATCTCGATCGCCTCGGCGACGTCGCGCAGCACCATCGGGCGCATGTGCTCTTCGCCGTGCTCGAGAAATTCCTTTTGGCGTTGCACGATCGTGAGCGCGACCTTGAGCAGGGTCTCGTTGCGGATCTCCAAGCTGCGTATCAACCAGCGCGCCTCTTGGAGCTGCGTACGTGAGGACATCATACTCCTCGCCCCTGCCGAGCGAGCCCGCATAAACTTGATTCACCCGTAGCTGCGGCGAGACCGCGTTGTTCAGCTCGACGATCCACTGGCCGTCGCTGCGTCGCACGAACACGTCCGGCACGATGTAGTCCGACGGCCGGCGCGAACACCGCCGATCCCGGCCGCGGATGACACGAGCGGACGAGCGCGATCGCGGACTGCGAGCTCTTCGTCGGACACTTTGCAGCAGCCGCTTGAGCGCACCGATACTGCCGCTCCGCGATCGAGCGGCAGAGTGCTCGGTCGCGATCGTGCGCGCGAGCGCGAGGCCCGACCGTGTCGGGCGCGAGCTGCGCGAGCTGGAGCAGCACGCACTCGCTGACGTTGCGCGCGCCGATGCCGGCGGGATCGAACTGCTGCACGAGCCCGACGAGCACCTTCTCGACTTCCTCGACCGTGACGACGCACGTCGGGCGCGAGAGTCGCGCGGATCGTGTCGAGATCGTCCGTGAGGTAGCCGTCGTCGTTGATCGCGTCGATGATCGCCTGGCCGATCGCCGTGGTCCGCGAGTCAAGATTCTCGAGCTCGAGCTGCCACAGCAGGTGGTCGCGCAGCGTCTCCTCGGAGCGGTCCGCGTACTCGAACGTGGTCGGCGGCTCGGCACTCTTCGGCGCTTCGGCGGGCCCCGTTTTCTGCATGTCTTCCCAGTCGGCCTCGCTCGCGACGGCGACCTCGGCGAATTCTTGCGCGGCTCTCGCGCTCCGGCTCGATGAACTCCTCGGGCCGTCGGCGCCGTTGTCGGGCTCGTCGACGCGTCCGGGCCGTTGTCCTGCGTCTCGGCCGGCGTCTCCGGCTCCTCGACCTCGAGCATCACGTTCTCGTCGAGAGCCTGCTGGATCTGGAGTCTGCAGCTCCATGATCGGCAGCTGCAGCAGGCGAATGGCCTGCTGCAGCTGCGGCGTCATCGTCAGCTGTTGCGTCAGCTTGAGCTGTAGGGAAGGCTTGAGCATGGAGCTAGTTTAACGAACTGAAGGGGCGGCACTCTTTACAGGGAGAATCCTTCTCCTAGATAGACCTCGCGGACGCTCTTATTGGACAGAATCTCTTCGGGAGAGCCCGACGGCCATCAGAGCACCGTTGTTCAGGATATAAGCGTGACCGCAGATTCCAAGTGTTTCGCGCACATTATGGTCCGTGATCAGCACGCCGATGTCGCGCTGCGTGAGATGGCGGATGATCCGTTGGATGTCGAGCACCGAGATCGGGTCGACGCCCGCGAACGGCTCGTCGAGCAGCACGAACTTCGGCTCCGCCGCGAGCGCGCGCGCGATCTCGACGCGTCTGCGCTCGCCGCCGGACAGGCTCACACCGAGCGTGTCGCGAACGTGGCTGATATGCAGCTCCTCCATGAGCTCCTCCAGCTTGGTCTGGCGCGAGACGCGATCTAGGTCGCGCCGAGTTTCGAGAATAGCGCGAATGTTGTCCGCGACGCTCAGCTTGCGAAACACCGACGCTTCTTGCGGCAGGTAGCCGACGCCGAGCCGCGCGCGCCGGTGCACCGGTAAGCGCGTGATGTCGCGGCCGTTCAAGCGAATGCTACCGCGGTCGCAGCGCACGAGCCCGACGATCATGTAGAACGCAGTCGTCTTGCCGGCGCCGTTCGGCCCTAGAAGACCTACGACCTGGCCGCTTTCAATCGACACGCTGAGGTCTTTGACGACCTCGCGCAGCCGGATAGCGCTTGGTCACTCCGAGCGCTTCGAGCCTGCTCATTGGGCAGGAGCTGCGGCGGGCGCCTCTCCGTCCTGACGCGGCGGCTTCTCGTTCGGCAGCATTCTGATCCGGTTGGGCTCTTTGCAGACCGTCGGGCCCGATGTCACGCGCTTCTCGTTCAAGTCGTAGAGCAGATCGCAGCCGCCTTGGATCTCGTACTGAGCCTTGTTCACCTGTGCGTTGTCAGACAGGAGCAGCGTCTTGGCCTTGTCATCGTACACGAGCCTGTTGGCCGCCCCGTTGTCCTTCGTCTGTCTTGTCCACGAACGTCGCAGTGCCGAGGAGCTGGCCGCGCGAGAGCTTCTTGTCGTCGAACGTGAAGACCGCGGTGTCCGCGGTGAGCTCGGCCGTGTCGACGACGACGCGCACGTGGCCCTTGAAGCGCCATTCGCTACGAGTGTCGAAGTCGAGCCCCGTAGCGGTGGCTTCGTCGGCCGTGATCACCGTCTTGCATTGGGTGATCTTCGGCGCCTGGACGTTGATGAGGTTCGTCTTGTGATCGAGCACGAACGGGCCCGACTCGAGGACGATGGGATCGCGGCAGTCTGTGCTCGCGCCCTGTGCCGCCAGCGCTTGACTCGCGGTCACCCCGAGCACACAGATCAGCAGGTTACGGAGCGAATTGGCCATGTACGTCGGATTCTAGCTCCATGCGGTCGGCCTTCAACAGCGTGCGGAGCCCTTTTGCTTCGACGTGCCAGCTGCCGACGCTCATCACGACATGCTGATCGGTTTCGGCGAGCGAGGTCATCGGCAGGAATCGCAGTTTCGCGGTCGTCACGTGCACGGGCGCTCGGCCGTCGGTCGGCTGGCTCTGGATCTCGACGCCGTCCGCGAGCTCGATCTCGGAGTGGTCCCGCGTCGCGCTGCCGCTGCCCGCGGTGATCACCCAAGGCATCTGGTCGGGCGGGTGATAGTCGATCTGCACGCGCTCGAGCAGGAGCCGGTCCTCCCCGGCCGCTCGTCGAGCCGGTCCGCGAGGATCTTGTACGCGACGCGCCCGCTCTCGTCGGTGCCGAGCATCCGCGCGCCGCGCAGGTAGTAGCCGAGCTCTTGATCGCCAGTCGGCGCGCGGGCGCGGGGCTTCGACGGGCGCCGGCTGGCTCCACCACCAGCTCGCGACTGCGGCGGCGCCGAGCAGGACGATGAGGATCAAATTGCGCACGCGGCTTGAAGCACGAGG
This sequence comes from uncultured Gammaproteobacteria bacterium, assembly GCA_963841645.1. Classification (GTDB taxonomy): domain Bacteria; phylum Pseudomonadota; class Gammaproteobacteria; order Steroidobacterales; family Rariloculaceae; genus FEN-1219. Next base: position 555,861 of record CAWJDS010000008.1, read on the forward strand.
CGCGGCATGATTGCCGTGCACCGCAGTGTACGCGAAGCCGGCACCACGCCGACGCTGCAATGCCCGCAGTTTGGCCGCGACGGGGCGTCGGCTTAGACTAGTCGCCTCCAAGACTCGAGCGTGCCCGCCTCATCGGCGGCACGGCGCCGCACGCATGGATCCGCGCGACATCGCATCTTTGATCGAAAAGAACCTCGCGGGCGCGAGCGCGCAGGTCGAAACCGACGGCCAAGGCCACTACGAGGCGACCGTGATCTCCTCGGCGTTCGCGGGCAAGCGGAGCTTGCAGCGCCATCAGCTCGTGTACGCGACGCTTGGGTCCCGCGTCGGCAACGAGATCCACGCTCTCGCACTCAAGACCTTTACGCCCGAAGAATGGGCCGAGCGCGGCGAATGACGGCCGTGCTCGGGGCGGGCGGCTAGCTTTGGACCAGCTCGCGATCCACGGGGGCGTGCGCCTCGACGGCGAGGTGCAGATCTCCGGCGCGAAGAACGCCGCGTTGCCGATCCTCGCCGCGACGCTGCTCGCCGACGGCGCGGTGTCGCTAGGCAACGTGCCGCACCTGAACGACGTCACGACCACCGCGAAGCTGCTGCGGCGCATGGGCGTCGCCGTCGATCTCGCTCGCGATACCCGTGTCGCGGTCGACACGGCCGGGATCCGCGAGTTCATCGCGCCGTACGAGCTCGTGAAGACGATGCGTGCGTCGATCCTCGTGCTCGGCCCGTTGCTCGGCCGGTTTGGTGCCGCCGACGTGTCGCTGCCGGGCGGCTGCGCGATCGGCGCGCGGCCCGTGAACCTGCACGTGTCGGGGTTGCGCGCGATGGGCGCGACGATCTCGATCGAGGGCGGCTACATCAAAGCACGCGCGCGGGCGCTGCACGGCGCGCGGATCGTGCTCGATCTCGTGACCGTCACGGGCACCGAGAACCTCATGATGGCCGCGGCCTGCGCGCGCGGCGAGTCGGTCCTCGAGAACGCCGCGCGCGAGCCGGAGGTCGTCGACCTCGCGAACTTCCTGAACAAGATGGGCGCGAAGATCGAGGGCGCCGGCTCCGACACGATCCGGATCCAGGGCGTCGAGCGGCTCGTCGGTGTCGAGCTACGACGTGATGCCGGACCGGATCGAGAGCGGCACTTATCTCGTCGCCGGCGCGATCACGGGCGGGCGAGTGCGGCTCACGCATACGACGCCCGAGCACTTCGACGCGGTGCTCCAGAAGCTCGAGGAGGCCGGCGCGCGGATCGTCGCGCGGCGCGGACTCGGTCGAGCTCGACATGCGCGGCGAGCGCCCGCAGGCCGTGGACCTCATGACCGCGCCGTACCCCGGCTTCCCGACCGACATGCAGGCGCAGTTCTGCGCGCTGAACGCCGTCGCCGACGGCGCGGCGTCGATCACCGAGACGATTTTCGAGAACCGCTTCCAGCACGCGCTCGAGCTGCAACGGCTCGGCGCGAATCTGTCGATCCAAGGCAATACGGTGATTACCCGCGGCGTGCCGAAGCTCACGGGCGCGCAGGTCATGGCGACCGATCTACGCGCATCGGCGTCGCTCGTTCTCGCCGGCTTGCAGGCTGAAGGCACGACGATCGTCGATCGGATCTATCACGTCGATCGCGGCTACGAGCGGATCGAGGACAAGCTCGGGCGGCTCGGCGCGCGCATCGAGCGCCGCGCGCGCTGATCGCTTCAGCCCCCGTCTTGGGCCGGGCGCTCTTCGAGCACCGCTTCGGTTTGGAACGCCGCCGTTTTGCCGCACGACGCGGATCTTGATGTGCGTGCCGGGCTGCGAGCTCGCGACGATGTTCATCGCCTGCTGCCCGGTGAACATGCGCTGGCCGTTGATGTGCGTGAGCACGTCGCCGGGTTTGAGTCCCGCGGCAGCGGCCGGACCGCTGACCTCTCGAAGCAACACGGCCGAGCCGTCGATGCCGAGCTGGCGCGCCTGCGCCTCCGGCAAGTCGTTCGTGTCGACGCCGAGGTAGCCGCGGATCACGCGCCCGTTCGCGATCAGCTGCTCCATCACGCCGCGCACGAGGTTCACCGGGATCGCGAAGCCGATGCCCTCGGGCATCGTGGAGTCGCGCGGCGCGGCGCTGATCGTGGCCGTGTTGATGCCGACGAGCTCGCCGCGCGAGTTCACGAGCGCGCCGCCCGAGTTGCCGACGTTGATCGCGGCGTCGGTCTGGATGAAGTCCTCGAATTCCGTGATCCCGAGCTGCCCTCGGCCTGTCGCGCTCACGATTCCCATCGTGACCGTCTGGCTCAAGCCGAGCGAGTTGCCGATCGCGAGCACGACTTCCCCGACTTGGAGGCCATCGGAGCGGCCGAGCGCGATCGACGGCAGGTCGGGCATGTCGATCCTGAGCAGCGCGAGCTCGCTCTCCGGGTCAGAGCCGACGATCCGCGGCGTGGCAACCCGGCCATCCGCGAGCTGAACACGAATCTCCTCTGCATCGCGGATCACGTGCCAATTCGTGACGACGTAACCGCGCCGGTCGATCACGACCCCCGAGCCGAGCGCGCGTCCGCGCAGCGCGACGCCCGGCGGCGCGTTCGACGGCGTGAAGGTGCGCTGCCGTATAGATCGTCGCGACCGCTGGCGCGCTGACGGACACCGCGTCCGCGTAGCTCGCGACGCCGCGGCTCGAGGCCGGTTGACGCCGTGCTCACGAGGTCGGGGCGAAAGAGAACGACGAGAAACGCGATCGCGAGCCCCACTGCGGCCGATTGCGCGAAGAAGGCGGCGACCTTCCAGACAGGCGACATGCGCGGAGTTTAGCAGCTCGGACCCAAGCCTCGGCGCCTGGCCGTTTGTGTATAATGCGCCGCGCTGCAACAAATCATCGGCGCACATTCCCATTAATCCATTGATGTTCTTGGAGGCTGCCTGATGCTTGGCCCCGTGAGTCGAGGCGTGCTCGATGGCTGAGAGCACCGGCTTTACGCGCCGCCATTTCCTGACCGTCGCGACCGTCGTCACGGGCGGCGCCGGCGTGATCGCGACCGCCGTCCCCTTCGTCTCGTCGTTCAAGCCGAGCGCCCGAGCTCAAGCGCTTGGCGCACCGATCGAGGTCGACGTGAGCAAGCTCGAGGTCGGAGCGCTGCTGAAGGTCGAGTGGCGCGGCCACCCGATCTACATTCTGCATCGCTCCGACGAGATGATCGCGTCGCTCGGCAAGGACGACGGCGCTGCTTCGCGATCCGATGTCGAAGGATTCCGAGCAGCCCTCCTACGCGACGAACGAGCATCGCAGCATCAAGCCAGCCTATCTCGTGCTGGAAGGTGTCTGCACGCACTTGGGCTGCGCGCCGATGCCTCGCTTCGAGGTGGCGCCCGCGGATTTGGGGCCGCAATGGCCGGGCGGCTTCCTGTGCCCGTGCCACGGCTCGAAGTTCGACCTCGCGGGCCGCGTCTTCGCGGGCGTGCCCGCGCCGACGAACCTCGGCGTGCCGCCGTATCGCTACATCAACGACAATACGATCCTGATCGGCTCGGACACGGGGAAGGCATAGATGGCGAGCAACGAGGCGGACCACTTCGATCGCCTGGGCCGCGGCTTGAGCGCGCTCGGCGCGTGGATCGACGCCCGTTTCCCGATGACGAAGCTCATCAAGGAGCACGCCACCGAGTATTACGCGTCGAAGAACTTCAACATCTGGTACGGCTTCGGCGTCATCGCGACGGTCGTGCTCGTGATGCAGCTCGTCACGGGCATCTTCCTCACGATGAACTACAAGCCCTCGGCCGAAGGCGCGTTCGCGTCGGTCGAGTACATCATGCGCGACGTCGACTGGGGCTGGCTGATCCGCTACCTGCACTCGACCGGCGCGTCGGCGTTCTTCATCGTCGTCTACCTGCACATGTTCCGCGGGCTCCTGTACGGCTCCTACAAGAAGCCGCGCGAGCTCGTCTGGATCATCGGCATGTTCATTTATCTGTGCCTGATGGCCGAAGCGTTCTTCGGCTACCTGCTGCCCGTGGGGCAACATGTCGTACTGGGGCGCGCAGGTGATCGTGTCGTTGTTCGGCGCGATCCCCGTGATCGGCAACGGGCTCTCGGAGTGGATCCGCGGCGACTTCTACATCTCCGACATCACGCTGAACCGCTTCTTCGCGTTCCACGTGATCGCGGTGCCGCTCGCGCTCGTCGGTGCTCGTCGTCGTGCACATCATGGCGCTGCACACGGTCGGCTCGAACAATCCCGACGGCATCGAGATCAAGGAGCACAAGGGACCCGACGGCCACCCGATCGACGGCGTCGCGTTCCATCCGTATCACACGAGCAAGGACCTCGTGATCGTGGTGATCTTCCTGATCGCGTTTGCCGCCGTGGTGTTCTTCGCGCCCGACATGGGCGGCTACTTCCTCGAGCACGCGAACTTCGAGCCGGCCGAATCCGCTGAAGACGCCCGAGCACATCGCGCCGGTTTGGTACTTCACGCCGTTCTACGCGATGTTGCGCGCCGTTCCCGACAAGCTGCTCGGCGTCGTGTTCATGGGCTCGGCGGTGCTGCTGCCGTTCTTCCTGCCGTGGCTCGACCGCTGCCGCGTGAAGTCGATCCGTTATCGCGGCTGGATCTACAAGCTTGCGCTCGCGGTGTTCGTGGTGAGCTTCCTGTCGCTCGGTTACCTCGGCATGCAACAGCCGACGGGGCCCGTCGTGGTGCTCTGCCGGATCTTCACGATCCTGTATTTCGCGTTCTTCTTCTCGATGCCGTTCTACTCGCGAGTCGAGAGGACCAAGCCCGTGCCGACGAGGGTGACGCCGTGAGACTTGCCGCCGTTGCGTTGCTCGTAGGTTTAGGCCTGAGCGGCGCCGCACTCGCGCAGGAAGAGGGAGCGACGCTCGAATCCGCGAACACGAACATCAAGAACGTCGCGTCGTTGCAGCGCGGCGCCAAGTACTACGTGAATTACTGCCTCGGCTGCCATTCGGCGAAGTACGTGCGCTACAACCGGCTTGCCGCGGACCTCGGGATCACCGAGAAGCAGCTCGTCGACAATCTGATGTTCACCGGCGAGCACCCGTACGACACGATGGCAATCGCGATGAAGCCGGAGGATGCGACGCGCTGGTTCGGCGTCGCGCCGCCGGATCTGTCGCTGATCGCGCGCAGCCGCGGCACGGACTACCTCTACACGTATCTGCGCGGGTTCTACGCCGATCCGTCGCGGCCCACGGGCGTGAACAACATCGTGCTGCGCGGCTCGGCGATGCCGGCCGTCCTCTGGGAGCTGCAGGGTCCGCAGCGCGCGAAGTTCGGCACCGACGCTTCCGGCAAAGAGACGTTCGAGGGGTTCGAGCAGATCCGTCCCGGCGAGATGCCTGCCGCGCAGTTCGACGAGATGGTGCGCGACATCGTGAACTTCCTCGACTACATCGGCGAACCGATCAAGCGTGAGCGCGAGGCGCTCGGCATCCGCGTGATCGGTTTCTTGCTCGTGTTCCTGCTGATCGCCTATCTCTTGAAGAAGGAAATCTGGAAGGACGTCCACTAGTCCTCCAGTTCGACGGGCTTGCTCGCCGCCAAGGAGACATCTCTTATGACCGTCATTGCCAACCGTCGCTCGGTGATGACGCTGTTTTCGAAGCCGGCCGACCCGTGGAGTCATCGCACACGGCTCGTGCTTGCCGAAAAGAGCATCAGCATCGATATCGTCGACGTGGACGACGGCTTGCTGCCCGAAGATCTGCTCGACCTGAATCCGTACAACAGCGTCCCTACGCTCGTCGACCGCGACCTCGTGCTCTACGACTCGCGTGTGATCATGGAGTATCTCGACGAGCGCTTCCCGCATCCGCCGTTGATGCCGGTCGATCCCGTCACACGCGCGCAGTTCCGGCTCGCGCTGTATCGGATCGAGAAGGACTGGTACTCGCTCGCCGAGGAAATCGGCACGGGCGTCGACCGTAAGCCGCCGGGCCGTGCAGTGAAGGCGCTCGAGGAAAGCATCCTGTCGAGCGTGGAGATCTTCTCCGCGAAGAAGTTCTTCTTGAGCGACGAGTTCTCGCTCGTCGACTGCACGATCGCGCCGATCCTCTGGCGATTGCCGTTGTTCAACATCAAGCTGCCCGCGACCACTCGGCCGATCCAGCGCTACATGGACGAGGTGTTCTCGCGACCCTCATTCCAGGCGAGCCTGACCGAGTTCGAGCAGGAGCTACGCCAGTAGCTGGCTCGCCGACGCAGACCAAGCAGCGCCCGTATCTGATCCGGGCGATGCACGAATGGATGGTCGACAACGGCTTCACCCCGCATCTCGTCGTCGACGCACGCCGCGACGGCGTCGACGTTCCGAAGGAGCACGTGAAGGACGGCAAGATCGTGCTCAACGTGTCGCACTCGGCGACCCGCGCGCTCAAGCTCGGCAATGAGACGGTCACCTTCGAAACGCGCTTCGGCGGAGTGCCGCAGCAGCTCGCAGATTCCGGTCGACGCGGTGCTCGGTATCTATGCTCGCGAAACCGGTCAGGGAATGATCTTCGGCGACGACGACCCGGCCCCGGGCGGCCCGGGCGCACCGTCGCCACGCCGCCGGGCGCGCCCGCCGGCGGCGCGACCACGCCCGGCAGGCGCGCAAAGCGCCGAAGCTCACGGTCATCAAGTAACCCGCTCGTCGTCGTCGCCATCGCGCGCGGGAACACTCCGTCGATGCCCGCGGGCATCGAGCGCCGCGTCCGCGCGCGCGAGCGATCACTTCGGCGCGGCCGAGCTCGCGCCGCGGGTGTCTCCCGGGGGACGCCAAGACGCCATCCCTGGGGCTCGACGGCGCACATCCCTGTGCGCCGACGCCCCCGGGAAACACCCGCGGCACGAGCTCGGCCGCGCACCACTACCATCGCCCGCGCGACCTGCCGCGCGCACGCGCCGCGCGCGCTCGTTGCGCGACGACGAGTGCGCGATGCGGTGTCGCGTAGAAAGCGCCGAGGCGTGGACGCGTGAGGTCGTTCCCGAGACCGTCGCCGCACAGGGATGTGCGGCGTCGAGCCCCAGGGATGGTCTTCCGGCGTGTCTCGGGAACGACCTCACGCGGCCGCGCCTCGGCGCTGCTCTCGCGAGAACGACCCTGCGACGCGCGCGACGGCGAGGCGACGCGTGGTCAGCGCGGCTCGAGCAGCTCTGCGTCGATCAGGTCGCAGAGGCAGTGGATCACGAGCAGGTGCACTTCTTGGATCCTGCACGTGCGCTCCGCCGGCACGCGGATCTCGATGTCGCCGGGCGGCGAGCGCGCCGGCGATCGCGCCGCCGTCGCGACCAGTGAGCGCCACGACGCGCAGCCCGCGCTCGTGTGCCGCATGAACCGCACGCAAGACGTTCTCCGAGTTGCCCGAGGTCGAGATCGCGAGCAGCACGTCGGCCGGTTGGCCGAGCGCGCGCACCTGCTTCGCGAAGATGTCCGCAAACGCGTAGTCGTTGCGCGATCGAGGTCAGAGTCGAGCTATCGGTCGTGAGCGCGAGCGCCGGCAGGCCGGGGCGCTCGAGCTCGAAGCGGTTCAGCAGCTCGCTCGAGAAGTGCTGTGAGTCGGCCGCCGAGCCGCCGTTGCCGCAGCTCAAGATCTTGCCGTCCTCGAGCAGGCATTGAGTCATCATCGCGGCCGCGGCCGAGACGGCGGGCGCGACGACGATCGCAGTCTGCTTCGTGGCGATGCTCTCTTGAAAGTGCCGTCGGACTCTCTCTTCCATGGTTCGCTTCGCGCGCTGCCCAAGGTGCCGCCACTGTGCCGTTAAGCCGTGGCCTCTTCAACTGGCGTCGAATGCGTTCCGGAGCCACGAGACCTGCGCCTCCGCGGTGTCGATTGCGTCGAACGCGACGACGTCGAAGCGAATCGGCGCGTCGCGCCACTCGCTGCGGCGCATCAAGAAGTGCCTCGTCGCCCGGATGATGCGTGCGCGCTTGGCGGGTCCGATGCTCTCCGCCGCGCGAGCGAGCGCGCCGAGGCTGCGTGCGCGGACCTCGACGATCACGAGCGTGCGTTGATCGCGGCAAACGAGGTCGATCTCGCCGAGGCGGCAGCGGTAGCCGCGCGCGAGCACGACGAGCCCGCGGGCCTCGAGATACTCGGCGGCGACCGCCTCCCAGTGGCGGCCGCGCGCGAGCTGCATCTCAGCGCGTGCCGACGAGCTCGCGCGAGCCCGCTGTGGGCAGCTCGTACTCCGCGGGCTTGCCGTTGCGGAACTGCGCGAGCGGTAGTGCGCGGTGAATGCGCCCGTTCGTGTCGAGGCTACAGGTCCCCGACATGCCGCGCACGGGCCACGACGCGCGCGAGTCGTTGTAGAGCGAGCTGATCAAGTGATACGCGTCGAAACCCATGCCGTAGAGCTTCACGAGCCCAGCGCGCTGCGGCCAATACGACTGCAAGTCGTGGCGCAAGTCGTCGGCGCTCGCGCTCGGCGTGATCAGGACCGGCGCGTCGGCGAAGATCAGGCCGTTCAAGTCGTTGTCGCCGGCCGCGTTGCCGGGATCGTAGATATCGGACGTCGCGAACGTCGGAATGTCGCCGGCCGAGTGGAAGCGCAACTGCGGCGCGAGCAGACGACCTGCGCGCGCGTCGTCTGCCGCGACGAAGATCGCGTCGATGTCCTGGCGTCGCCGCGGCTCGAACTCGATCGGCACGCCGAGGCTCGCCGCGAGCTTGCGCTCGCGCTGATTGCTGCGCGTGATGTTCAAGAGACTCATGATCGGCTGCGCGAACTCTTGCGAGCCGCGGTCGTAGCCGGCGTAGTCGAGCAGCCGCCCGCCGCGCGACTCGAATTCCGTACGGAACGTCGCGAGCGTGCGCCGGCCGCGGTCGCTGTTCGGGATGAACGCGATCGCGGTCTTCGCGCCGCCGAGCGCCATCGAGTCGGCGATGATGCGCGCCTCGTCCTCCGGCGACAGCGAGAATTGATAGAAGCTGCGCAACGACGGCGTCGTGGTTTGCGCGAAGTTCAGCGCGAGCGTCGGCACGAAGCCGGCTTGCGTGATCACTTGCTCGACGTCCGCCCCGAGCAGCGGGCCGACGATGAAGTCGGCACCGTCGAGCTGCGCGCGCAGGTACGCGGCTTGGCTGCCGCCCTGTGACGTGTCGTAGACGCGTATCGACGCCGCGTCGCTGCCCGCGTTGCGCAGGTGCGCCGCGACGAAGCCGTCGCGTATCGCGAGAGCCTGGGCTCGCTGCGGCGACGTGAGCGGCAGCAGCAACGCGATCTGCGTCGGGAATCCGGTCGCGCGTTGCCCGGCGAGCAGATCGGCGAGCAGCACGCCCGCCGCGGGATGATCCGTATACGTCTCGCGCCAACGCAGCAGCGAGCGACGCAAGTCCGCCGGATTGCTCGTCGCGATCGGCGCGAGCGCGAGCCACCCGTCCACGATTCGATCGCCGGTCGGTGCGACCGGCGCCGCGGGCGGATGCTGACGGAGCCCGTCCCAGATCAGACGTTGATTCGCGAGGATCGACGCGGAGTCGTCGAGCCAGACTTCGCGCTCGACGAGCGCGCGGACCGCGTCCGTGGGCCGGCCGAGCTCGAACAACGCCTGCCCGCGCACCGCGGCTGCGTCGCTCTGCACCGGCACGGTCATCGGCTGCTGCAACGTCGCGAGCATGTCGAGCGCGGCTTGCGGCTTTCGATCGGCGAGCTCGAGGCGCGCGCTCTGCACCGTGATCGCTTGCTGCTGGTCGCGGCTCGCGCCGGTCTTCGCGTCGTTGAGCCGGCGGCGCGCGAGCTGCGTGTCGCCGCGCGCGATCGACGCTCGCGCGCTCTCGATCAAGTAATCGATGCGCTGCGTTCCGGTCGTGCTCGCCGCGAGCTGCGCATAGAGCTCGGCCGCCGTCGGGTCTCCGATCTTGGCAGCGGCGCGCGCGCGCGCCTCGAGGCTCTGGATTTGGCTCGCGGACGCGGGCCGCGTCGCCTGCTGCGGCGGCGAAGAGATGCACGCGGCGAGGCTCGCGAGCAGGAGCACGACGAGCGCCCTCGTAGCTCCGATCCGCAGCGCGCTTGTAGACTGGGCGTCGATCATGAACGAGTCCATTCGGCTTCAATGACGGCATTCATGCCGGCAACGGCGCGCGGCAAGCTCTTCGTCGTCGCGACGCCGATCGGCAATCTCGACGATTTGACTCCGCGCGCACGCGCGGTGCTCGCAGCCGCCGATGTGATTGCGGCCGAGGATACGCGCCACACCCGGGGATTGCTATCGCGTATTGGCGTGGAAGCGCGACTAATTGCGTATCACGAGCACAACGAGCGCGAGCGCGTCGCTGAGCTTCTCGAGCGGCTCGAGAGCGGCGCGACCGTCGCGCTCGTGAGCGACGCGGGCACGCCGCTGATCAGCGATCCCGGTTGGCGTCTCGTGCGCGTCCGCGCGCGAGCAAGGCATCGATGTCGTGCCCGTGCCGGGCCCGAGCGCGGCCATCGCAGCGCTTTGCTCCGCCGGCCTCCCGACCGATCGTTTCGTGTTCGAAGGATTCCTGCCGCGCACGCGACGGCGCGCGAGCGACACGCCTGCGCGAGCTGCGCTCCGAGCGCCGCACGCTCGTTCTCTACGAGTCCGTGCATCGACTCCCCGAGACGTTGGCGGCGCTGATCGAGCACTTCGGCGTCGAACGCGAGGCCGTGCTCGCCCGCGAGCTCACGAAGATCCACGAGCAGATTCGCTCCGGCACGCTCGGCGAGCTCGCCGCCTCGCTCGGCGCCGATGTTCCGCTTCTGGGCGAGTTCGTTCTCGTCGTCGCCGGCGAGCGCCTCCGACGACTCGCCGGACACCGCCCGCGCGCAGGAAATTTACGCGACGCTCGCCGCCGAGCTCGATCCGTCGAAGGCTCTGCAGCTCACGTCGACACTGACGGGCATCTCGCGCAACGAGCTGTATAAGCTGCTTCGCACGTGACGGCCGTGAGACACTAGCCGCTGGGAGTCGGCCAGGCAGTCGCTGAGGTTACACACCTTGGAGGAAAGTCCGGGCTCCACAGGGCAGGGTGCCAGGTAACGCCTGGGAGGCGCGAGCCTACGGAAAGTGCCACAGAAAATAAACCGCCTCACAGCAATGTGCGGTAAGGGTGAAAAGGTGCGGTAAGAGCGCACCGCGCAGGTGGCAACACTCTGCGGCACGGTAAACCCCACCCGGAGCAAGACCAAATAGGGGAGCGCTGAGTGTGCCCACACGAGCTCCCGGGTAGGTCGCTCGAGGTGCGCGGCGACGCGCATCCCAGAGGAATGACTGCTCTCGACAGAACCCGGCTTACCGGCCGACTCCCTCCTTCCCTTTAAATTCAACGCGTCGCGACGCCTCGTCGCGCTCGTTTTTCGTCAGATTTCGTCACCACTCCCTAACTCTCTGTCGGTACAAAGATTTCTAGCTCGCCGCCGTTGACAGTCGGCGGCAGCAGTCCCTATAGTGGCGCGGAGTGGCAAAAAGTGGGCGAGAATGGGCCTAGTGGTCCGGCCGGACTATGTTTCGCGGCGCTACCAAAGTCACCCTCGATGCGAAGGGTCGTATGGCCATCCCGACTCGATACCGGGAGCGGCTGATGACCCGTGCCGATGGACATTTGGTCGCGACGGTCGATCGTGACTACTGCCTTCTCATCTACCCGCTGCCTGATTGGGAGGAGATCGAGCGCAAGCTGGTCCGTTTACCTGCGCTGAATAAACAGGCACGTCGTCTACAACGCTTGATGGTGGGGTACGCCACCGAACTCGACCTGGACGGTCATGGCCGAATCTTGTTGTCGAAGGAGCTTCGCGAATTCGCCGGCCTCGGGCGGCAAGCGATGCTGATCGGGCAGGGCAACAAGTTCGAGCTGTGGAGCGAAGAACGATGGAGTACTCGCCGGGACGAGTGGCTGGCTGACGACAAGGGCGAACAGGCGGGCTTACCTCAAGAACTCGAAACGCTATCTCTCTAGAGCACGTTCGGTGTGACCAGAGCCTCTGGACACCGGCCGGTGCTGCTGAGAGAGGCGCTCGAAGGTTTGGCCTTGCGGGATGACGGGTGGTACGTCGATGCGACCTACGGACGCGGCGGGCATAGCGCCGAAATATTGGCGCGGCTCGGAGCCTCAGGGACGGCTACTCGCCCTGGATAAAGATCCCGAAGCGGTGGCTCACGGCGCGGATCGATTCGCGGCGGACGCACGTTTCACGATTCGGCACGCCGGCTTCGAAGACCTCGGTCCGGTCGCCGCACCTTGGCTGGCTGGCCGCGGGCTCGCCGGAATCTTATTCGACCTTGGCGTCTCCTCGCCGCAGTTGGATCAACCCGCGCGCGGTTTCAGTTTCGCGCACGACGGACCTTTGGACATGCGTATGAACACGGCCGCAGGCGCAACCGCCGCCGAATGGCTCGCCGGCGTTTCGCAGGCGGAGCTTTCCGACGTGCTCTTCCGCTACGGCGAAGAGCAGCGCGCGCGGCAGATCGCGGCCGCGATCGTCCGCGCGCGCGAAGCCGCGCCGATCACGACGACGCGCGCTCTCGCCGATCTCGTCGCTGCACACGCGGGACGCCAGCAAGGCCGGATCCATCCGGCCACGCGCACGTTCCAAGCGATCCGAATAGCCGTCAACGCCGAGCTCGCCGCGCTCGAGCGCGCGCTGCCGCAGGCCGTCGAGCTGCTCGCCGCCGGCGGGCGGCTCCTCGTGATCAGCTTCCACTCGCTCGAGGACCGGATCGTCAAGCGCTTCATGGCTCGCGAAGCGCGCGGCGACGAGGTGTACGCTGGACTGCCGAACATCCCTGCCCACGCGCGGCCGCGCCTGAAGCTGGTCGGCCGGCTCGTCCGCCCGGGCGAGGAAGAGGTCGAGGGCAATCCGCGCGCGCGCAGCGCGCGTCTGCGCGTCGCGGAGCGCGAGCGGTTCGACCGCAATGAACGACGCGACCGAAACGACGCCGTCCGTCAGGACGATGGCCAAGCAGGTTGCCGAGCTCGCAGCCGTGTTGCTGCTCGCGGCGGCCGTCACCGCGTCGGGCGTCTGGGTCACCGACGCGAAGCACCACGCGCGGCAACTGTTCATCGAGCTCGAGCGGCTCAACCGCGAGCAGGACCAGCTCCAGATCGACTGGGGCCGGCTGCAGATCGAGCAGAGCACCTGGGCCACGCACCCGCGGATCGAATCGCTCGCGCGCGAGCGCCTCCACCTGACGAATCCGGCCGACGCGCAACTCGTCGTCGTCGAGTCACCGAGGTGAGCGGGCGATGAGGAAGGCGTCGCCATCGCAGCAGGTCGAGCGCATGCGTTGGCGCGGAGCGGTGCTGCTCGCGCTGTTCGCGCTCGGCGCGCGCGGCGCTCGAGAGCCGAATCCTCTACCTGCAGCTCGTCAACAAGGAGTTCCTCGCGGCGCAGGCGAACGACCGCCATCTGCGCACGGTAGAGATCTCCGCGCATCGCGGCTCGCTGACCGACCGCGACGGCGAGCCGCTCGCGGTCAGCACCCCGGTCGACACGATCGTCGGCAATCCGCGCGAGCTCAAGGACGCGCTCGACCGGATCGGCGAGCTCGCCGACGCGACGGGCCAAGACGAGGACTCGCTCGCGCGCCGGGTCACGAGCAATCTCGGCCGCGACTTCGTTTATCTCCAACGTCACCTGTCGCCGGGAAAGGCCGAGCAGGTCATGGCGCTCGGTCTGCCGGGCGTCAGCACGATGCGCGAATACCATCGCTACTACCCCGACGGGCGAAGTCGTCGGGCCACTTGCTCGGCTTCACCGACATCGACGACCGCGGCCAAGAGGGCCTCGAGGCCGAGTTCGATCAGTGGCTCAGGGGCGAGAACGGCAGCAAGCGCGTGCTGCAGGACCGTCTCGGCCATGTGATCGGCGACGTCGAGCTGATCGCCGAGGCCCGCCCCGGACGCGACCTCAAGGCGAGCATCGACCTGCGCCTCCAATATCTCGCCTACCGCGAGCTCAAGGCGCATGGTCACGGACACTCGCGCGCGCTCGGGCACGGCCGTCGTGCTCGACCCGAATACGGGCGAAGTGCTCGCGATGGTGAACCAGCCGTCGTACAACCCGAACGACCGGTTGCAGTACGTCGCGGAGCGGTACCGCAATCGCGCGATCACCGACATCTTCGAGCCGGGCTCGAGCTTCAAGCCGCTCGTGATGGCGGCCGCGATCGAGAGCGGCGGCTTCAAGCCGACGACCATCGTCGACACGTCGCCCGGGTTCTTGACCGTCAACGGCCGGATCATCACGACGGACGAAACGAACCTCGGCAAGATCCCGCTCATGACGGTGCTCGCGCGCTCGAGCGACGTCGGCGCCGCGCGCGTTGCGCTCACGATGGAGCCGCAGGAGATCTGGCGCGTGCTCGCCGGCTTCGGCATCGGCCGGCTCACCGACAGCGGCTATCCCGGCGAATCGGCCGGCCGCCTCAACGACCCGCAGCACTGGCGCACAAATCGGCCAGGCAACGCTCGCGTACGGCTACGGCGTGGCGGTCACTCCGCTCCAGCTCGCGCGCGCGTACTCCGCGATCGCAGCGGACGGCATGCTGCGACCCGTGTCGATGCTCGCGCTCGACAAGCCGCCGGCGGGCACCCGCGTGATCTCGTCGTCGACCGCGCGTGCGCTCACGCAGATGATGGAGGCCGTCGTCTCGCCGGCCGGCACCGGCAAGCGCGCGGCCGTGCGCAATTACCGCGTCGCCGGCAAGACCGGCACGGCGCAGAAGGCCGTCGTCGGCGGCCACAGCGACTCGCGGCACACCGCATTCTTCGCGGGCTTCGCGCCGGCGACTCACCCGCGACTCGTCGTCGTCGTCGTGATCGACGAGCCGCAGGGCGCCTACTACGGCGCCGACGTCGCGGCGCCGGTGTTCTCGAACATCGTGACCGGCGCGCTGCGAGTGCTCGCGGTGCCGCCCGATGCGCTGCCCGCGGCGCCGCTGACGGTCGTCGCGCAGGCGCAGGTGTTGCCATGATGCCCGCGCTCGCGCCACGCGATCGAATCCTCGGCGAGATCCTCGGCGCAGACGCCGGCGCGTACGCGCGACTCGCGTTGACGGATCTCACGCTCGACAGCCGCGAGGTCATTCCGGGCGCCGCGTTCGTCGCGCTTCAAGGCGCGCGCGAGCACGGCTTGCGCTACGCGGCCGACGCGCTCGCGCGCGGCGCGGCGATCGTGCTTTACGAGCCGAGCGAGGTCTACGCGGATCCGCCGATGCCGAGCCTCGCGGTGCCGAATCTGCACAGAGCGGCTCGGCGAGCTCGCCCATGCGTTCTTCGACACGCTGCCCGAGCCGACGCTGATCGGCGTGACCGGGACCAACGGCAAGACGACGGTCGCGTATCTCACCGCGCAGGCGCTCGGTGAGCGCGGTGCGCGTACATCGGCACGCTCGGCTACGGCCTGCCGCCGAAGCTCGCGCGCCACGCAGCTCACGACGCCCGATTGCTTCACGCTGCACCGCGAGATCTCGGGGCTGCGTGCGCCGCGCGTCGCGCTCGAGGTTTCCTCGCACGCGCTCGCGCAGGACAGGATCGCGGGCCTTTCCTTCAACACCGCAGTGTTCACGAATCTCACACGTGACCACCTCGACGAGCACGGCGACTTCGCGAGCTACGGCCGCGCGAAGGCGCGCCTGTTCCAGCTGCCGGGTCTCGCGCACGCGGTCATCAACGTCGACGACACCTTCGGCGTCGGCCTCGGCGCAAACCTGCCGGCGAGCTGCGACCTGATCCGCACGACGATCCGCGGAGTGCGCGGCGCCGACTTGAGCGCGCGCCTGAAGCGCGCGGACCTCGACGGGCTAACGCTCGAAGTCTCGGGGCGCTTCGGCTCCGGCACGGCTCGTGTCGCGGCTGATCGGCGACTTCAATGCCGAGAACCTGCTCGCCGCGCTCGGCGCGCTGCTCGCGCAGGGCATGACCGTGGCGGACGCGTGCTCGGCGCTCGGCGAAGCGAAGCCCGCGCCGGGTCGGATGGAGGTGCTCGGCCGCTCGCCGGTCAACTCCCGTGGGTCGTGATCGACTACGCGCATACGCCCGACGCGTTGCGCCGCGTGCTCAGCACGCTGACCTCGCTCGGCCCGCGCCGAATCGTCTGCGTGTTCGGCTGCGGCGGCGACCGCGACCGCGGCAAACGGCCGCTGATGGGCGCCGTGGCGGCGGAGCTCGCGGACACGCTCGTGCTGACCGACGACAACCCGCGCAACGAGGATCCCGCCGACATCGTGCGGGACATCCGCGGCGGCGTCGGCGATCACCCCGACGTCAGCGTGATCCATGACCGCCGCACCGCGATTCGCGCGGCGCTCGAGCGCGCGGCGGCCGGGCGACGTCGTGCTGGTCGCGGGCAAAGGTCACGAGACGGAGCAAATCCAAGGTGCGGAGCGGCGGCCGTTCGACGATCGCGCGGTGGCCGCCGAGCTGCTCGGAGGGCGCGCGTGATGGCGCGCACGCTTGCCACCGTCGCTCGCGAAACACACGGGCGGTTGATCGGCGCCGACGGCGGATTCGGCGCGGTCACGACCGACAGCCGCGCGCTGACCGCGGGCTCGCTGTTCGTCGCGATCGCGGGCGACAGGTTCGACGGCAACGACTTCCTGCGCGACGCGCACGAGAAAGGCGCCGCAGGCGCGCTCGTCTCGAGGGTCGCGGACTTGCCGCTGCCGCAGGTCGAGGTGCGCGATACGCGGCGCGCGTTCGGCGCGCTCGCGCGTGCCTGGCGCTCGAGCTTCGCGATACCCGTCGTCGCAGTCACGGGCAGCAGCGGCAAGACGACTGTGAAGGAGCTCGTCGCGTCGATCCTGGGCGTGAGCCGGTCGGTCTGCGTTACGCAAGGCAACTTGAACAACGACATCGGCGTGCCTCTCACGCTGATGCGGCTCGGCGAGGACAACGATGCGCTGGTCGCCGAGCTCGGCGCGAATCACGCAGGCGAGATCGACTACCTCGCGAGCCTCGTGCAGCCGACCGTCGGCATCATCACGAACGCGGGTGCCGCGCACCTCGAGGGCTTCGGCTCGCTCGAGGGCGTCGCGGCCGCGAAGGGCGAGTTGCTCGACCACCTGCCGAAGGCGGGCACCGCCGTGCTGAACGCGGACGACCGTTTCCGCGCCGAATGGATCGCGCGCAGCCCGTGCGAGCTCACGGTGACGTTCGGCTTCTCCGAGCGCGCCGACTGCACCGTGGTCGGCGAGCCCGACTTCGATACGTCCGGTGCGGACTTTCGAATGCGCCTGCCGGACGGCGAGGAGCTCGACGTGCGGCTGCCGCTGCTCGGCCGGCAGAACATCGCGAACGCGCTCGCCGCGGCCGCGGCCGCGGAAGCCGTCGGCGTGAGCAGCGACGACATCGTGACCGGCTTGGGCCGCGCGACGGCCGTGCGCGGCCGGCTCAAGTCGCTCGCGGGGCGCGGCGGCGCGACGCTCGTCGACGACAGCTACAACGCGAACCCGGGCTCGGTGCGCGCGGCTCTCGATTATCTCGCGGTGCTCCGCGGCACGCGGATTCTCGTGCTCGGCGACATGGCCGAGCTCGGACCCGAGGCGCGCTCGCTGCATCGGGAAATCGGCGACTACGCGCGCGGTCGCTGCGATGCGCTCTTCACGATAGGCGAGCTCGCGCGCGAGGCGGCGGCGGCTTACGGCGCCGGCGCGCAGGCATTTCCCGACTGTCAGACCGCGCGCGCCACGATCGAGCCGTTGCTGGCGCCGACCACGACCGTGCTCGTGAAGGCGTCGCGCGTCATGGGGCTCGACCGGCTCGTGAAGGCGCTCGCGGCCGAAGCGAACGGTAACGGACGGGAACGGACACGGGAACGGACACGGTACGGAACGGGCACGGGAACGGCAACGGAAACGGCAACGGGCACGGGCTCGTGCATAGCAACGGGGAGGCACTCTGATGCTGATCACCGTCGCAGAGCACCTCACCAAGTACTACACGGCCTTCAACGTGTTCAGCTACTTGACGACGCGCGCGATCATGAGCGCGCTCACGGCGCTCGTGCTTTCGTTCGCGTTCGGCCCGTCGCTGATCCAGAAGCTCACTCTTCAGAAAATCGGCCAGCAGATCCGCGAAGTCGGACCCGAGAGCCATCAGCCGAAGGCCGGCACGCCGACGATGGGCGGTGCGCTGATCCTGCTCGCGATCGCGATCAGCACGGTGCTCTGGGCGAATCTCTCGAACCGCTTCGTCTGGATCGCGCTGATCGGGACGCTGTTCTTCGGCGTGATCGGCTTCGTCGACGACTACAAGAAGCTGATCGTGAAGAACTCGCGCGGCCTCAGCGCGTCGAGCCAAGCTCTTCTGGCAGATCGTCGGCGCGCTCGGCGCCGCGTTCGCGTTCTACTTCACGGCCGACAATCCGGACATCGAGCACGCGCTGCTGATTCCGTATTTGAAGAGCGTGAGTTGCCGCTCGGCACGGTGCTGTACATCACGGTGGTCACGTTCGTGATCGCGGGCTTCTCGAACGCGCGTGAATCTCACCGACGGTCTCGACGGCCTCGCGATCATGCCGGCCGTGCTCGTGAGCGCCGCGCTCGGCGTGTTCGCGTACGCCGCCGGCAACGTGATCTATTCGAATTATCTCGGGATCCCATACGTCGCGGATCCGGAGAGCTACTGGTTTTCTGTGCGGCCCTGGCTGGCGCCGGCTTGGGCTTCTTGTGGTTCAACACCTATCCCGCGCAAGTCTTCATGGGCGACATCGGTGCTCTCGCACTCGGTGCCGCGCTTGGGCTTGTTGCGGTGGCGGTGCGGCAAGAACTGGTGCTTTTCATCATGGGCGGGGTGTTCGTCGTCGAAACCGTCTCAGTCATCATCCAGGTTGCCTCCTACAAGATGACCGGCCGGCGCATTTTTCGCATGGCGCCGCTGCACCATCACTTCGAGCTCAAGGGTTGGGCCGAGCCGAAGGTGATCGTGCGCTTTTGGATCATCACCGTGATTTTGGTGTTGATCGGCTTGGCGAGCTTGAAGATCCGTTGATGGCGGAGGGAACGGCGCTCGCCGCGCGCGAGATCTTAGAACGACTGTCACGGCGGCCGCGCGCGCAGAACGCGCTCGGGCGTGAGGAAAAATCGGTGCAGGGAACGTCAGGCGCGCCGAGTTTGATCGTGGGGCTCGGAGCCACTGGAGTGTCCGTCGCGCGCTACCTCGGCGCGCTCGGCGAGCGCGTGCGCGTGATCGACAGCCGCGCGGCGCCGCCGGGGCTCGCCGCGCTCGACAGCGCGTGCCCCGACTGCCGAGGTCGAGCTCGCGACGCTCGACGCGCGCTGGCTCGACGACGTGAGCCGCGTGCTGCTCTCGCCGGGCCTGTCCGTCGACATTCCGCTCGTCGCCGAGGCTCGGCGTCGCGGGCTAGAGGTGATCGGCGACGTCGAGCTGTTCGCCCGCGCCGCGAATGCGCCGGTGATCGCGGTGACCGGCAGCAACGGCAAGAGCACGGTCGCGACGCTCGCGGCCGAGATGCTCGCGAGCGCAGGGGCTCGTCGCGCCGGCCGGCGGCAACTTCGGCCCGCCTGCGCTCGACATGCTCGCGCGATGACGCGGACGCCTACGTGCTCGAGATCTCGAGCTTCCAGATGGAGACGACCGACAGCCTCCGGCCTTTGTCCGCGGCGCTGCTCAACGTGTCGTCCGATCACCTCGACCGGCACGGAACGTTCGAGCGCTACGCCGCGCTCAAGGCGAAGCTGCTCGCGGCGGCCGACAACGCGGTTTACAACGCGGACGACTCCGTCGTCGCCGCGATCGGCGCGCGCCATCCGCATGCGACGCCGGTGTCGGTGGAGCGCTCGCTCGTCGCGCGGCTATTCGATCGTCGAGCGCGGCGGCGAGCGATGGCTTGCGCGCGACGGCGAGCCGTTGATGAAACGCGCCGCACTCGTGCTGCGCGGCACGCACAACGAGTCGAACGCGCTCGCGGCGCTCGCACTGACCGAGAAGCTCAACGTCGATCGCGCCGCGGCGCGTCGCCGTGTTGCGCAGGTTCGCGGGCTTGCCGCACCGCTGTCAGCTCGTCGCCGAGCGGCGCGGCGTCACGTACATCGACGACTCGAAGGGCACGAACGTCGGCGCGACGCTCGCGGCTCTCAATGGTTTCGCGGGGCCGCTCGTGCTGATCGCGGGAGGCTTGGGCAAGGGCCAGGACATGGCGCCGCTCGCGTCCGGCGCGCGCGGCAAGCTGCGCGCCGCGGTGCTGATCGGCGAGGCGGCCGGCGAGATCGCCGCGGTCCTCGCGCCGCTCTGTTCTCTCGCTGCGCGCGGAGAGCATGGACGAAGCCGTCGCCAAGGCGGCCGAGCTTGCACTGCGCGGCGACACAGTTCTGCTGTCGCCGGCCTGCGCGAGCCAGGACATGTTCCGGACTACAAGGAGCGCGGCGACTTGTTCGCCCGCGCCGCGCAGAGGCTGCCGAAATGAGCGCCGCGCCGAGCCCGCACGCACGCTCACGTTCGATCCCTGCGCTCGCCTGCGCGGTCGTCGTGCTCGCGCTGCTCGGCGCGATCATGGTCGGCTCCGCGTCGATCACGATCGCCGACAGGCAGACGCTTGGCGCCGAGCCGCTCGCGTATCTGTATCGCCATCTCGGCGCGCTCGCGCTCGGCGGCGTCGGAATGGCGCGTCGCGATGTTGCTGCCGACGGAGCTCTGGTACCGCCTGAACTGGCTGCTGCTCGTCGCCGCGCTCGCGTTGCTCGTCGTCGTGCTGATTCCCGTCGATCGGCCACACCGTGAACGGGAGCCGCCGCTGGATCCTCGTCGGGCCCGTCACGGTGCAAGCGTCCGAGGCGGCGCGGCTGTTTCTTCTTGCTCTACATCGCGAGCTACTCGGTGCGCCGTGCGGACCAGCTCGCGTCGACGGTGCAGGGATTGCTCAAGCCGCTGCTCGTGATCGGCGTCGCGGCGCTGCTGCTCTTGCTCGAGCCCGACTTCGGCGCGTCGGTGGTGCTCGCGGCGACGACGTTCGGCGTGCTGTTCGTCGCGGGCGCGCGGCTGCGCGACTTCTTGCTCGCGACGCTCGTCGGCGGCCTCGCGCTCGGCGCGCTCGCGTTCTCCTCGCCTTATCGCCTAGAGCGCCTCACGAAATTCCTCGATCCATGGGCCGACCCTTACGCTGGCGGCTTCCAGCTCACGCAGTCGTTGATCGCGATCGGCCGCGGCGAGTGGCTCGGCGTCGGGCTCGGCGAGAGCGTGCAGAAGCTTTTCTATCTGCCCGAAGCGCACACGGACTTCGTTTTCGCGGTGCTCGTCGAGGAGCTCGGCTTCGTCGGCGCGTCGCTCGTGATCGCGCTGTTCGCAGTCGTCGTCTATCGCGCGGTGACGCTCGGCCGCGAGGCGATTGCGCAGCGGCATGCCGTTCCAGGCGTACGTCGCGACCGGCGATCGGGCTCATGCTCGGCTTCGAAGCATTCGTGAACATCGGCGTGAACTCCGGTTTGTTGCCGACGAAGGGCCTGGCGCTGCCGCTCTTGAGCTACGGGCGCTCGAGCACGGTCGTCACGATGATCGCGCTCGGGCTCCTGTTCCGTATTCACCGCGAAGTGCACGGCGGCCAGAAGCGGCTCGTGCAGCGGGGGTACGTGCGATGAGCCGCGGGCCGATCATGATCATGGCGGGCGGCACCGGCGGGCACGTGTTCCCGGGGCTCGCGGTCGCCGCCGCGCTGCCGCGCTCGCGACCGCACCGTCGTCTGGCTCGGCACGCACCGCGGGCTCGAGGCGCGCGTCGTGCCGCCGGCCGGCATCGATGTCGAATGGATCTCGATCGCGGGCGTCCGCGGCAAGGGCGTTCTCGCGCTAGTCGCGGCGCCGTTTCGGATCGCGCGCGCGCTCGCTCAGGCGCTCGGCGCGCTGCGCCGGCGCAGACCCGCGGCCGTGCTCGGGATGGGCGGCTTCGTCGCGGGTCCCGGCGGCTTCGCGGCGTGGCTCACGCGCCGGCCGCTGCTTTTGCACGAGCAGAACGCGATCGCGGGCACGACGAATCGGCTCCTCGCGCCGCTCGCGACACGGATCTTCGCAGCGTTCCCGGGCAGCTTCCCGGGGCGGCGCGACGACGAGGTGATCGGCAATCCGGTGCGCGCGACGATCGTGCCGAGCGACTCGCCGCGCGAGCGACTGGTCGCGCGCCGCGCCGAGCGACGACGACTGCTCGTCGTCGGCGGGAGCCTCGGCGCACGAATCCTGAATCAGACGCTGCCGCGCGCGCTCGCGGCGATCCCGGCCGAACGACGGCCCGAGGTTTGGCACCAGGCGGGCCGGACCGGGATCGACGATGCGCGCAAGGCCTACGCCGAAGCCCAAGTCGAAGCCCGCGTCGACGCGTTCATCGACGACGTCGCGGGCGCTTATCGCTGGGCGGACCTCGTCGTCGCGCGCGCGGGCGGTATCACGCTCGCAGAGCTTGGCGTAGTCGGCGTCGGCGCAATCCTCGTGCCATTCCGAGCCGCGATCGACGATCACCAAACGCGCAACGCCGATCACTTCACGCGTGCGGGCGCGGGCCTGAAGATCGCCGAGCAGGAGCTGACGCCGAATGCGCTCGCCGACGGCGCTCACGAGCTGCCTCGGCGATCTCGACCGGCTCGTCGCGTTCGCCGAGGCGGCTCGCAAGCAGGCGCACGCCGACGCGGCGGAGAAGCTCGCGGCCGCGTGCGTCACGGCGGCGGAGGAGCGGCGATGAACGATCGGATGGGCAAGATCCGTACGATCCACTTCGTCGGCATCGGCGGCGCGGGCATGGCCGGCATCGCCGAGGTGCTGCTGAACCTCGGCTACTCGGTTCGCGGCTCGGACTTGAAGCTCACGTCCGTGACGGAGCGGCTGCGCGGGCTCGGCGCACAGCGTGAGCGAAGGCCACGCGGCAGAGAACCTCGGCGAGGCCGACGTCGTCGTCGTGTCGAGCGCGGTCGCGGCGGATAACCCCGAGGTGCTCGCCGCGCACGCGCGCCGGATCCCGGTCGTGCGCCGCGCCGAGATGCTCGCGGAGCTCATGCGCTTCCGCTACGGCATCGCGATCGCGGGCACGCACGGCAAGACGACGACCACGAGCCTGATCGCGAGCGTGCTCGCCGAGGGCGGCGTCGACCCGACGTTCGTGATCGGCGGCCGGCTGCTGAGCGCGAAGTCGAACGCGAAGCTCGGGCTCGGCAAGTATCTCGTCGCCGAGGCGGACGAGAGCGACGCGTCGTTCCTGCATTTGCAGCCGATGATCGCGGTCGTCACGAACATCGACGCGGATCACCTCGGCAGCTACGAGGGCGACCTCGGCCGGCTCAAGCAGGGGTTCCTCGATTTCTTGCACAACCTGCCGTTCTACGGGCTCGCCGTTCTTTGCAGCGACGACGACAACACGCGCGAGCTGATTCCGCAGCTCGGCCGGCGCGTCGCGAGCTATGGCTTTGGCGAGCGCGCCGATCTTCGCGCGTACGACGTCGAGCGCGCTGGGTCTCCGCTCGCGCTTCAAGGTTGCCTCGAAGGAGCGGCGCGAGCCGCTCACGGTCGAGATCAATCTCGCGGGGCTCCACAACGTGCTCAACTCGCTCGCGGCCGTCGCGGTGGCCGCGGAGCTCGAGATCTCCGACGCGGCGCTGAAGCGCGCGCTCGGGGAGTTCTCCGGGGTCGAGCGCCGGTTACAGGTGAACGGCACGGTCACGACGGCGGCCGGCCGCGTGACGTTCGTCGACGACTACGGCCACCACCCGACCGAGCTCGCGGCGACGATTGCGGCCGCGCGCGGCGCCTGGCCGAGCCGGCGGCTCGTCGTCGTGTTCCAGCCGCACCGCTACACGCGCACGCACGCGTTGCTCGACGATTTCGCGCAGGTGCTTAGCGTCGTCGACGCGCTCGTTCTCACCAACGTCTACTCGGCCGGCGAGACGCCGCTCGCGGGCGCGGACGGCAAGTCGCTCGCGCGCGCGGTCCGCGTGCGTGGGTCGGTCGAGCCGATCTTCATCGAGGAGCTCGGCGAGCTGCCGGCCGTGCTCGCCCAGATCCTGCGCGCCGACGACGTCGTGCTCACGCTCGGCGCCGGCAGCATCGGCGCGATCGCGCCGAACCCTGCCGCGGGCGCTCGCCGTGCGCGCGCCGGTCGGGGTGCAGAAATGAGCGCAATGGTGGAGGAAGTGCCGACGCACGCCGAACCGCTGCGCAACGAGCCGATGCGCCGGCACACGTCGTGGCGCGTCGGCGGCCCCGCGGATCTCTTCTACGAGCCCGACGAGCGTCGCAGAGCTCCAAGAGATCCTCGCGTCGCTGCCTCGCGGCGTGCCCGCTGCTCTGGCTCGGCCTCGGGTCGAACTTGCTCGTGCGCGACGGCGGGGTGCGCGGTGTGGTGATCGCGACCGGCGCGTTGCCGCGCGAGCTCGAGCGGCTCGACGGCGGCCGCGTGCGCGCGGGCGCGGGCCTGCCGTGCGCGCTGCTCGCTCGCCAATGCGTGCGCTGGCAGCTCGGTCCCGCGGCGTTCTTCGCGGGAATCCCGGGCAGCGTCGGCGGCGCGCTCGCGATGAACGCGGGCGCGTTCGGCGGCGAGACCTGGGACGCATGTCGAGCGCGTCGCGACGATCGACCGCGCCGGCAAGCTGCACGAGCGCGAGCGCGGCGAGTTCACGGTCGGCTATCGCAGCGTGCAAGGCCCGCCGACCGAGTGGTTCTTGAGCGCGACCTTCGCGCTCGCACCCGACGCAACGACTTCGGGCGGGCTCAAGGCGATGCTCGCGCGCCGCAACGCGACGCAGCCGTTGCGGCTGCCGAGCTGCGGCTCGGTGTTCCGCAATCCGCCCGGCGATCACGCGGGAAGGCTCATCGAGAGCGCGGGGCTCAAGGGCTCGCGCATCGGCGGCGCGGTCGTCTCCGAGAAGCACGCGAATTTCATCGTCAACGACGGCGACGCGACGGCTGCAGACGTCGAGCAGCTGATCGAGCGCGTGCGCACCGAGGTCGAAAAGGCGCTCCGGCGTGCGGCTGGAGCTCGAGGTACGAGTCGTGGGCGAGCTTCAGGGGGCGCGATGATCGGCCGCAAGAAGAACCGCCGCCGTCCCGAGCCGCGCGCACCGTGGCTCAAGTTGCCGACGATCGCGCCCGCGTGGCGCAGGCGCGTGAAGCTCGGTCTCGCGCTGCCGCTCGCGGCCGCCGCGCTATTCGGCCTGCTGCGCGGCGCGAAGGTCGTGCTCGACCAACCCGTGCGCAACCTCGTGGTCGAGGGCACGTTCCAGCGCGTGACGCCGCTGCAGGTCCAGGCGGCTGTCGCGGACGAGCTGAAGCTCGGGTTCCTATCGCTCGATCTCGCGAGCCTGCGCGCGCGCGTGAAGAGCCTCGATTGGGTCGACCGCGTGAGCGTCGGCCGCGCGTGGCCCGACAAGGTGATCGTGCGGATCACGGAGCACCAGGCCGCGGCGCGCTGGGGCGAGAACGGTCTGCTCAACGTGCGCGGTGAGCTCTTCACCGAGCACGCGCAGCACGCGTTCCCCGAGCTGCCGAGCCTCGCGGGCCCGCCCGGCACCGAGCAGGACGTCGCGCGCCGCTATCTCGCGGTTCGCGGCCGGCTCGCGGAGGCCGATCTCAAGCTCGAGCGGCTCAGCGAGGACGAGCGCGGCGCATGGAGCCTCCTGCTCGGCGGCGGTCAGGAGATTCGGCTCGGCCGCCGCGACGTCGACGAGCGGCTGTTGCGCTTCTTCGACGTGGTCGCGCCCGCGCTCGCGCCGGAGCTGCCGCGAGTGCGCTATGTCGACCTGCGTTACACGAACGGCTTCGCGGTCGGCTGGCGCGCGTCGGCGGACGCCGCGCTCGCGGCGGCCGCGTCGGTGCCGGACCGCGGCTAGGAGCGAGAGCGTGATCGGGAGGATTCGAGACATGGGTAGGCGAGACGACCGCAAGCTGGTCGTGGGCCTCGACATCGGCACGTCGAAGGTCAGCGCGATCGTCGGCGAGATCTCGCCGGAGGACAAGCTCGAGGTCATCGGGATCGGCTCGAACCCATCGCGCGGACTCAAGCGCGGCGTGGTCGTGAACATCGAGTCGACCGTGCAGTCGATCCAACGCGCGATCGAGGAAGCCGAGCTCATGGCCGGCTGCGAGATCAACACGGTGCTCACGGGCATCGCGGGCAGCCACGTGCGCTCGCCTGAACTCGCACGGCATCGTCGCGATCCGCGACAAGGAAGTCAGCGCGCGGCGACGTCGAGCGCGTGATCGACGCGGCGCGCGCGGTCGCGATTCCGGCCGACCAGACGCGTGATCCACGTGCTGCCGCAGGAATTCATCGTCGACTCGCAGGAAGGCATCCGCGAGCCGATCGGCATGTCGGGCGTGCGGCTCGAGGCGCAAGGTCCATCTCGTGACCGGCGCCGTGAGCGCCGCGCAGAACGTCGTGAAGTGCGTGCAGCGCTGCGGGCTCACGGTCGAGGACGTGGTGCTCGAGCAGCTCGCGTCGAGCTACGCGGTGCTGACCGAGGACGAGAAGGAGCTCGGCGTCTGTCTCGTCGACATGGGCGGCGGCACGACCGACATCGCGATCTTCTGCGGCGGCGCCATCCAGCACACGGCCGTGATTCCGATCGCCGGCGACCAGGTGACGAACGACATCGCCGTGTCGCTGCGCACGCCGCTGCCGTACGCCGAGGAGATCAAGATCAAGTACGCGTGCGCGCTGTCGCAGCTCGCGAATCCCGACGAGACGATCGAGGTGCCGAGCGTCGGCGACCGGCCGCCGCGGCGATTGGCGCGGCAAACGCTCGCGGAGGTCGTCGAGCCGCGCTACGAGGAGCTCTATCAGCTGGTGCGCGAGGAGCTGCGGCGCAGCGGCTTCGAGGAGCTGATCGCGGCCGGCATCGTGCTGACGGGCGGCAGCGCCAAGATGGAGGGCGCGATCGAGCTCGCCGAAGAAGTGTTCCACATGCCGGTCCGGCTCGGCGTTCCGCAGTTCGTCGATGGTCTCTCGGACGTCGTGCGCAATCCGATCCACGCGACCGGCGTCGGGTTGCTGCTTGTACAGCAGGCAAGCGATGCAGAGCGAAGGCAGAAGCCGCGCAATCGCGAAACGGTTTTTCCAGCGCGGTCGACAGGATGAAGGGCTGGTTTCAACGGAATTTGTAGATCCAAAGGTTTGATGTGAATAAAAGGAGACGGGGAATGTTCGAATTGATGGACGGATACAGCGAAACGGCTGTCATCAAAGTGGTTGGTATCGGTGGAGGCGGCGGCAATGCCGTCGCGCACATGGTGCGAGCCGGCATCGAGGGCGTCGACTTCATCTGCGCGAACACCGACGCGCAGGCGCTGAAGAGCGCGAAGGTGAAGACGGGCTTGCAGATCGGCTGCAACATCACGAAGGGTCTCGGCGCGGGCGCGAACCCCGAAGTCGGCCGGCAGGCCGCGATGGAGGACCGCGACCGGATCCAGGAGGTCATCGAAGGCGCGGACATGCTGTTCATCACGGCGGGTCTCGGCGGCGGCACCGGCACGGGCGCGGCGCCGGTCGTCGCGCAGCTCGCGAAGGAGATGGGAATTCTCACGGTCGCGGTCGTGACCAAGCCGTTCGCCATGGAAGGCGGCAAGCGCATGCGAGTCGCCGAGCAGGGCATCGCCGAGCTCGGTCGCTTCGTCGACTCGCTGATCACGATCCCGAACGAGAAGCTGCTGTCCGTGCTCGGACCTCAGACGACGCTGCTCGACGCGTTCAAGGCCGCGAACGAGGTGCTGCAGGGCGCGGTGCAGGGCATCGCCGAGCTGATCACGCGACCCGGCCTGATCAACGTCGACTTCGCCGACGTGCGCACCGTGATGTCGGAGATGGGCATGGCGATGATGGGCTCCGGCGTCGCAAGCGGCGCGGACCGCGCGCGGATCGCGGCCGAGGCGGCCGATCTCGAGCCCGCTGCTCGAGGACATCAATTTGTCCGGCGCGCAACGGCATCCTCGTGAACGTGACCGCCGGCGTCGATCTCGCGATCGGCGAGTTCCAGGAGGTCGGCGATACCGTGAAGCAGTTCGCGTCCGACGACGCGACGGTCGTCATCGGCACGGTCATCGATCCCGAGATGAAGGACGAGATCCGCGTGACGGTGGTCGCGACCGGCCTTGGTCAGGCCGTCGCGGTCGGCGAGAAGCCGATCAAGGTGGTCCGCAAGGTGCCGCCGCCGTTGGTTGCGGCAAAGCAGCCGCCGCGCGAGCCGAACTACAACGACCTCGAGAAGCCCGCGCATACGCGCAAGCGGGCGGTGGGCGACGGCGTCACCGGCACCGAGAGCCTCGAGGACTTGCTCGATATCCCGGCCTTCTTACGCCGGCAGGCGGATTGATTCCCCGGACCGCGGCGGCAAGCTAGTTCCTTGCCGCCGCAAACGGGGCTATGTTAGGGTCCTCGGCCCTTCCGCAGGCCAGCGACGGCCTGCGGACGCGGGCATGGAGCTCGCGTAGGGCTCAATGGACACGAGGACCCCGTGCGTCAACGCACTCTAAAAGAGTCGATTCAATCCACCGGCATCGGACTGCATAGCGGCGACAAGGTCTACATGACCTTGCGGCCGGCGCCCGTGAATACGGGCATCGTGTTCCGGCGGCTCGATTTGCCCGAACCGGTGGACGTGCCGGCCAGCGCGCTGAACGTCACCGAAACGATGCTCGGCACCACGCTCGAGCGCGATCATGCGAAGGTCGGCACGGTCGAGCACTTGATGTCTGCGCTCGCGGGCCTCGGCATCGACAACGCGTTCGTCGATCTCACGGCCGCCGAGGTCCCGATCATGGACGGCAGCGCGGCGCCGTTCGTGTTCTTGCTGCGAATCCGCCGGCATCGAAGAGCAGGGCGCCCCGAAGCGCTTCGTGCGAGTGCGCAAGCGCGTCGAGGTCGGCGAGGGCGACAAATGGGTGCGGCTCGACCCGCACGACGGCTTTAGAGTCAACGTCGAGATCGATTTCGATCACCCGGCGCTACGCAAGCACCGCCAGTCGATGACGATGGATTTCTCGACGAGCACGTTCCTCAAGGAAATCAGCCGCGCTCGAACGTTCGGATTCCTGAAGGACCTCGAGACCTCCCGCAAGCTCGACCGTGCGCTCGGCGGCAGCCTCGACAACGCAATCGTGATGGACGACTACCGCGTGTTGAACGAGGACGGTCTCCGCTTCCGCGACGAGTTCGTGCGCCACAAGGTGCTCGACGCGCTCGGCGATCTCTATCTGGTCGGCGCGGGCCTGATCGCCGAGTTCAGCGGCTTCAAGTGCGGCCACCGGCTCAACAATCTGCTGGTGCGGCGGTTGCTCGAGCAGCCGGACTCCTACGAGGAAGTCGTGTTCGACGAGGCGCTCGAGCAGCGCTCGCCGGTTTCCTACCAGCTCGCGACCGGACACTGACGCGCCGCGAGCCCTCAGCCGCCGCGCGGCACGACCTTGATCCGCACCCGCGCGCTCGGCAGCCCCTCGATCGAATAGCGCACGCGCGCGGCCCAGCTCGGCGAATCCATCACGAGCACGAGCTCGCCCTCGGCATTGGTCGCGGCGCTCACGAGATGCGTCGCCTCGTCCGCGGGTAGTAGCTTGCGTATCTCTTCTGTCGCCAAACGGCGACGGTCCGCTTCGCGCGCGAGTGCGCCGAGCGGTCCATTCGCTAAGTATTCCGCGAGGCTACGGGGTTCACGATTGGACATTTCACTGAGAACAACGTCTACGTTTCGAGGCGAAAAACTTGAGCCCTCCGGGGTGCGTCGTGCAGGCTAGCGGGTGCTCGTTGGGGCAAACCGTTCGAAAGAGCGGGACGCAAAGCCACCGGTCTACCGGAGTCTCTCCTAGGATAGCGGGGTTGCCGAGTTGACACTTTACAAAACAAGCTATACTCGGCTCGCATGCCGGCGTCCCCTGTGGCGCTGGCTCGAAGAATTAGAAGCCACGAGCCGAGGCACCGCATGCAGCTAATCCTCCTATCGAAAGAGCGAGGACATTTGGGCCAAGTCCGCTTGGACTCTGGCCGCGCATGGCTCGGCGTCGTCGCGGTTGCGCTGATCACCTGCGCCGGCGTGTTCTACGGCGGCTTCAAGGCCGCGGAGCTATTCGGCATCAGCAATCCCGGGAGCCAGGTCGACACCTGGCGCGCGGAGATTGCAAACCAGCAGTCGATTCTCGACGGGACGCGCGACGCGCTTCAGCAGAATCTCGACGCGCTCGCGCTGCGTCTCGGCCAAATGAACGCTCACGTCGTGCGGCTCGACGCGCTCGGCACGCGGCTCACGCAGATGGCGGGCCTCAAGGACGGAGAGTTCGACTTCACGAGTCAGCCGTCGCTCGGCGGTCCGGAAGAGCCGTTGGCCGCGACCGAGTCTTCGAAGATCAGCGGCGTGGTCGGGGCGCTCGACGTGCTCGACCAACAGCTCTCCGATCGCCGCCGCCAGC
Organism: uncultured Gammaproteobacteria bacterium; assembly: GCA_963841645.1. Taxonomy (GTDB): domain Bacteria; phylum Pseudomonadota; class Gammaproteobacteria; order Steroidobacterales; family Rariloculaceae; genus FEN-1219. The sequence continues at coordinate 586,181 of CAWJDS010000008.1, forward strand.
TCGGCGTGCTCGAGGAGATGCTGCTGTCGAGCAAGCTTCGCGATGAGGTCCATCCCGAGGGCCGGCCCGTCACGGCCGGCTACGTGTCGTCTCAATTCGGCAGCCGCACGGACCCTTTCACGGGGCGCCTCGCGTTCCACAAGGGCATCGACTTCGCGGGTCGCGCCGGCGCCGATGTCGTAGCGGTCGCGTCGGGCGTCGTGATCTGGTCCGGGCCGCGCTTCGGCTACGGCGACATGGTCGAGGTCAACCACGGCAACGGCTACGTGACTCGCTACGCGCACAACGCGGATAACCTCGTCGCGGTCGGCGACACGGTGCGCCGTGGCCAAGTCATTGCGCGCATGGGCGACAGCGGCCGCGCGACGGGCCCGAATCTGCACTTCGAAGTGCTGTTGAACGACAAGGTCGTCGACCCGCTGAGCTACATCGGCAGATAGTCGACCGAGGCGCCGCCGCGCTCGGTCGTCCGCCAGTTTCCCGCCAGTCTCGATCCGTCGCCTAGCGCGGCCGGTGCCCAAAACGGGTCCGCGTCCTTAGAATAGAGCGCTTTACCGCAAGCTCAAGCGTAGGTCCCGCGTGCTCAGCACCGTCTCCAATCTCATGACCGGCGTCTTTGGCAGCCGCAACCAGCGGTTGATCAAGCGCTACGGCTCCCTCGTGGCCGCCACGAATGCCTTCGAGTCGAAGCTCAAAGGTTTGAGCGACGAACAATTGCGCGCCAAGACGTTCGAGCTCAAGGAGCGCTACGCGGCGCAGAAGGACCTCGAAGCGCTGCTGCCCGAGGCGTTTGCGCTCGTCCGCGAGGCCGCGCAACGCACGCTGAAGATGCGGCACTTCGACGTTCAGCTGATCGGTGGCATTGCGCTGCACCAGGGCAAGATCGCGGAAATGCGGACCGGCGAGGGTAAGACGCTCGTTGCGACGCTCGCGGCCTACTTGAACGCGCTGACCGGCAACGGCGTCCACATCGTGACCGTGAACGAGTACCTCGCCCAGCGCGACGCGGACTGGATGGGCCCGGTCTACCGGTTCCTCGGGCTCGAAGTCGGCGTGATCAAGAGCAACCAGCCGCCCGACGAGAAGCACCGCGCATACCTTGCGGACATCACCTACGGCACGAACAACGAGTTCGGCTTCGACTATCTGCGCGACAACCTCGCGTTCCGTCCCGAGGACCGCGCGCAGCGCAAGCTCGTCTATGCGATCGTCGACGAGGTCGACTCGATCTTGATCGACGAGGCGCGCACGCCGCTGATCATCTCGGGCCGCTCGGAGGAAAGCACGGAGCTCTACGTGCGGATCAATCACTTGCTCCCGCAGCTCAAGCTCCATAGCCCGCCGCCCGGCAAGGCCAACGACGAGATCGAGTCGACCCAGGTCGAGCTGATCGGTCTCAAGGGCGAGTCCCTCGGCACGATGTCGACGGCGGAGGCGCTCGCCAAGGCGAAGGAACGCGGCCTGCACGTGATCGAGGTCGACGCGTCGACCAAGCCTGCGCGCGCGCAGCTGTTCACGCCGGGCGACTACACGATCGACGAGAAGCAGAAGCAGGCGCACCTCACCGAGGAGGGCCACGAGAAAGTCGAGAAGCTGTTCGCGCGCGCCGGGATACTCGCCGACGGCGAGAGCCTCTACGACTCCTCGAACATTCGCCTCATGCATCACCTCACGGCCGCGCTGCGCGCGCACGGGCTGTTCAAGCGCGACGTCGACTACATCGTGAAGGACGGCGAGGTGATCATCGTCGACGAGTTCACGGGCCGCACGATGATCGGCCGGCGCTGGTCCGACGGCCTGCATCAGGCCGTCGAGGCCAAGGAAGGCGTGCAGGTGAAAGAGGAGAACCAGACGGTCGCCTCGATCACGTTCCAGAACTACTTCCGCATGTACGGGAAGCTCGCCGGCATGACGGGCACCGCGGACACCGAGGCGTACGAGTTCCAGCAGATCTACGGTCTCGAGGTCGTCGTGATCCCGACGCACAAGCCGATGATCCGCGACGACGCGCCGGATCTCGTCTATCTCACCGCGGACGACAAGTTCAACGCGATCATCGAGGACATCAAGGACTGCCACGAGCGGGGCCAGCCCGTGCTCGTCGGCACGACGTCGATCGAGACGTCGGAGTTCCTGTCGGGTCTCTTGAAGACGCACAGGGTCACGCACCAGGTGCTGAACGCGAAGTTCCACGAGCGCGAGGCGGAGATCGTCGCGCAGGCAGGTCGGCCGGGCGCCGTGACCATCGCGACCAACATGGCCGGCCGCGGCACCGACATCGTGCTCGGCGGCAACCTCTCGGCCGAGCGCATGCGGCTCGAGGCGCCGACGGAGGAGATGATCGCGGCACTCGACCAGGACTGGACCGAGCGCCACAACAAGGTCATCGAGACGGGCGGCTTGCACATCATCGGCACCGAGCGGCACGAGTCGCGGCGTATCGACAACCAGCTGCGCGGCCGTTCGGGCCGGCAGGGCGATCCGGGCTCGAGCCGGTTCTATCTATCGCTCGAAGACAACCTGATGCGGATCTTCGGCGACCCCGAGCGCATCAAGCGGTTGCTGTCGCGTGCCGGCATGAAGGCAGGGGAGGCGATCGAGAGCAAGCTGTTGTCGCGGCAGATCGAGCGGGCGCAGCGCAAGGTCGAGGCGCATAACTTCGACATCCGCAAGCAGTTGCTCGAGTACGACGACGTCGCGAACGATCAACGCAAGGTCGTCTACCAGCAACGCGCGGAGCTCATGGACGCCGAGGACATCAGCGACGCGGTGCGCGCGATTCGCGCCGAAGTCGTGAACTCAGGTCGTCAGCGGAGTACGTGCCCGCGGAGAGCCCCGAGGAGATGTGGGACAAGGACGGCCTCGGCAAGGCGCTCGACCGCGAGTTCGGCGTCCGCTTCGACGCGGCCAAGGTGCTCGAGCAGGACCACACGCTCGACGAGAAATCGCTGCACGCGCGGATCGTCGCCGAAGCGGAGCAGGAGTACGAGAAGAAGACCGCCGAGATCGGGCCGAAGCTCATGCATCACATCGAGAAGGAGATCATGCTCCGCCAGCTCGATTTGCACTGGAAGGAGCACATCGGCGCGCTCGACTATCTTCGCCAGGGCATCCACCTGCGCGGCTACGCGCAGCGCAATCCGAAGCAAGAGTACAAGCGCGAAGCGTTCGAGATGTTCAGCGCCATGCTCGAGCGCGTGAAGCACGACACGATCTCGATCTTGTCGAAGATCCAGATCCGGCGGCCCGAGGACGTGCAGGCGATCGAGCCCGAGACGCCCGACCCACGGACGCTGCGGTTCCAGCACGCGGCTGCGCCGTCGCTCGTCGCGCCGCCTCCGCCGCCCGAGCCGGTTGCGCCGCCGCCGGGCGCGCGCGCGATGGCCGGCGCGCGTCTGCCGGAGCCGGCCGAAGCCGCGGAGCCCGTCGCGCCGTACGTGCGCGAGCAGCCGAAGGTCGGCCGCAACGCGCCGTGCCCCTGCGGCTCGGGGAAGAAATTCAAGCAGTGCCACGGCCGGCTCAGCTGACGCCGTGAGCGGTCGCGAGGCACTACACGTGCTCGTCGGCCTGATCGGCGACGCGCGCGGCCGCTGGCTCGTGAACCAGCGGCGTCCCGGCACTGACCTCGCGGGCTTCTGGGAATTTCCGGGCGGCAAGCGCCACACGGACGAAACGCCGTTCGCCGCGTTGCGCCGCGAGCTCGACGAGGAGCTCGGCATCGACGTGCTTGCGGCCGAGCCTTGGCTCGAGCTCGTCCACGACTATCCCGACAAGAAGGTGCTGCTCGACGTCTGGCGGGTGCTCGACTATCGCGGCGAAGTCAGTGCGCGGGAAGGACAGGCGCTCGATTGGGTCGCGGTCGGCGCGGCTCGCGGCGTTGCCGTTGTTGCCTGCCGACTTGCCGATCGTCGCCGCGCTGCTCGGCGGCGATACGGATCTCAGCAAATCGCGAGCAGGAAGCGGACGTCCTGGTTGACCTGAACGGGCCGCTCGTCGACGCTGCGCCAGCGCAGGAAGCGCAGCGTGAACCGGTGCTGCCCCGCGCTGACCTCGGGATAGAAACCGGCGCTCGCGGGCAGCAGCACGCGGATGAGGTTCATCTGCTCGTTGCGGACGACGTTGTGCTGAAAGAAGCCGCCGACGGCGACCTCGTCGGTCGGCACGGTCGCCTCGCGCGTGAGCCAGAGCACCTCGGCAACCGCGTCGCAGAGCGGCTCTATCTTGCCGATCCACGTTTCCAGCTGCCGGCGGCGTTCGGACGCGGGCAGGTGTAGCCAGTAGCCGTAGTCGGGCACGTCGAACGAGCAAGTGCCGCCCGGGATCCCGCTGCGATGCCGGATCGTGTTTAAAAACTCACATTCTTTCAATGGGTTAATGAGCTGCGAGCCGGCGTCGGCAATGCGCCCCTTGAGCGCGTCGATCTCCTCGATCAGCCGCGTGAGCCTCGAGTGGTCGACTTTGGGCCGACTGCGGTAGCGGCCCAGCAAGGCGGCGTGATGGTCGAGCTCCTTGAGCACGTCGCTGCGCACGTCGCCGCGGCCGAGGATGGTGAGGATCTCGAGCAGACCCGCGACTGCGCCGCGCGCGCCGAAGTCGGTCGGCTCGTTGGCATGAAACCGCGTCTGCTCGTGCAGGAACTCGATCCGCAGGAATGTCCTCATCCGCTCGCTGAGCGGCTGCTCGAATTTGATGAGTCCGGGCTCGGGCGAAACGACGGGGAGCTCGGCGGCGGTGTTCATGCCGCTATTCTGCGCGACCGAGAGACGCTGAAGCAAACGTCGCGACGGAGAGACGCTCGACGACTACGTCAGGTCGTCGTGGCACGCGTCGCGCGGTTCGCGAGCTCGAGATAACGATCGATGAAGCAGCGCGACTTGGCGACGCGTGACCTCGACGGCGCCGCTGTTGTCGATCACGTCGTGAGCAGCGCGCAGTCGCGTAGCGCGATCGGCCTGCGCCGCGATCATCGCGACGGCCTCCGCGCGCGGGATTCCGTCGCGACGCATTAGGCGCTCGAGCTGCAGGGACTCGGGACAGTCGACCACCGCGACCCGGTCGACGAGCGTCGCGAAGTCGGTCTCGACGAGCAGCGGCACCGCGATGATCGCGTACGGCCGGCGCACCTCGTCGAGCCTCGCGAGCAACCGAGCACGAATCAGCGGGTGCAGCAGCGCATCGAGAGCGCCGCGCTTGGCAGCGTCCGCGAAGACGAGCTTGCGCAGCGCGGCCCGATCGAGCTCGCCGCGCGGAGTCAGTAGCTGGGGCCCGAAGGTGTCGCGAATCGCCGACAGCGCGGGCTCGCCCGGTGCGACCACTTCGCGCGCGAGCTGATCGGCGTCGACGAGCTCCGCCCCGAGCTTCACGAACATGTTGGCTACGAGCGATTTGCCGCTCGCGATGCCGCCCGTGAGCCCGACGCGCAGCGCGCGAACGGTGGGTGCCCCTCCGCCGTTGTCGTTCACTTGAGGAAGATATCTCCGTAGAGACGAATCAGCGGCTCTCCGAACACGAGCGCGACCCAACCGGCGGCCGCGAGGTAGGGACCGAACGGGATCGGCACGTGTCGCGAGCGTCCGCCCGCGATCAGCGCCACGCCAACCACCGAGCCGACTACGGCCGAGAGCAGGATCACGAGCGGCAGCTTCTGCCAACCGAGCCAGGCGCCGATCGCGGCGAGCAGCTTGAAGTCGCCGTAGCCCATGCCTTCCTTACCGGTGATGAGCTTGAACAGCTGATAGACCGTCCAGAGGCTGAGATAGCCCGCAACGGCACCGACGACGCTCGAGTGCAGGTCCGTGAACAGCGGCTTGCCGCCGACCGGAAACGCGGCGATCACGAGACCGGCCCAGAGCAGCGGCAGCGTGATCGAGTCCGGCAGCAGCTTGTGATCGAGGTCGATCAGCGTGAGCGCGAGCAGGGACCAGCTGAAGCCGAGGGCGGCGACGGTCTGCCACGTGGGTCCGAATGCATAAGCGACCGCGACGCCGAGAATCGCGGCGGCCGCCTCGACGAACGGATAGCGAAGGGAGATCCGATAGCCGCAGCCCGCGCAGCGCCCACGCAGCGCGAGATAGCTCAGCACCGGCACGTTGTGGATGGCCGCGATTCGCTGGCCGCAGCTCGGGCACGTCGACGGGGGCCAGGCGAGATCGAAACGCCCGTTGCGGGCATGCGCCGGCACCGGCACGGCGTTCGGGTCGAGCTCGGCGCATTGGGCGCGCCACGCGAGCTCCATCATGATCGGCAGCCGATACGCGACGACGTTCAGGAAGCTGCCGACGATCAGACCCAAGAGGACGACGAACAGTAAGAGCGTGATGGGCCAGACCTCGAACATGTCCACGATCACGAGCTGAAGCCTCTACGGAGGGCGGTCATTGTCGCCGCGCCATGCACCCGGCGCCAGTCACGCCGGACACGCGGGCGGGGCAACGGTCGGATCGGAGGGACGGGCTCGATTAGACGACGGATCCCATCTTGAAGATCGGCAGATACATCGCGATCACGAGGCCGCCGACGAGCACGCCGAGGATCGCCATGATCAGCGGCTCGAGCAAGCTCGACATGCTGTCCACGGCGTTGTCGACCTCTTCCTCGTAGAAGTCGGCGACCTTCGCCGACATCGCGTCGAGGGAGCCCGATTCCTCGCCGACCGCGATCATCTGATTGACCATGTTCGGGAACAGATCGGTGTTCTCCATCGCGCGCTGCAAGCGCTGGCCCGTTGCGACCTCGTCGCGCATCCTCCGGACGGCCGTCTCGTAAACGATGTTGCCGCACGCGCCGGCGACCGAATCGAGCGCCTCGACGAGCGGCACGCCGGCCGCGAATGTCGTCGACAGCGTGCGCGCGTAGCGCGCGATCGAAGACTTGTTCAGGATCATGCCGATGATCGGGATCTTGAGCATCGCGCGGTCGACGAAGTGCTGCACGCCGCGGTTGCGCTTCTTCGCCTGCAGGAACCCGATGATGCCGCCCACGATCAGGATCAAGAGCAACCAGCCCGTGCTCTGCACGAACTTCGAAATGTCGATCACCATGCGCGTGAACGCGGGTAGGTCTGCTCCGAAGCCCTTGAACAGCGACTCGAACTCCGGAATGACGTAAGACCATCAGGATCACGGTCACGACGATCGCGACGACGACGACGGCGGCCGGATAGAACAGCGCCTTCTTGATCTTCTTCTTGATCGCCTCGGTCTTTTCCTTGTAAGTCGCGATCTTGTCGAGCAGTGTCTCGAGCGCGCCGGCCTGCTCGCCCGCGGCCACGAGGCTCACGAACAGATCGTCGAAGTGGAGCGGATGCTTCGCGAGCGCGTCGGCGAGCGACGTAGCCGCCCTCGACGTCGCCCTTGATCGCGAAGATCAGCTTCTGCATCGCCGGGTTCTCGTGGCCGGCGCCGACGATGTCGAACGACTGCACGAGCGGTATGCCGGCGGTCATCATCGTCGCGAGCTGACGGGAGAAGACGCGCGATGTCCGCCGCTTGACCCTGCCCTGCTTGCGGAACAGCATGCTCTGCTTGCGGACCCGCGTCGGCGTACGACGCCTTGGCGGCGCAGCTCTTGCCGAACCGCGGTCTCGTTCGCGGCGACGACCTTGCCTTTGACCTTCTTGCCGGTCCGGTCAGTGCCTTCCCACGTGAACGGGGATGTGGTTGATTGCAGCAGCGGTTTGAGCCATGTGTCCCAGAGTCTCCAAGCAGAGCACGCTCGAGCAGAAGACCACGCGCGCTCCGCGCCGATCGCTACTCAATTGTAACGCGTTGATCTCTTCCAGACTGGTAAGGCCGTCCTTGACTTTCTTCAGCGCGGAAGGCGCAGGTCGACGACGCCTTCCTTCTTCGCCTCTTCGGCGATCTGCATCGCGTTGCCGCCTTCCATGATGATGCGGCCGATCTGCTCGGTGCACGGCATCACCTGGTAGATGCCGACGCGCCCCTTGTAGCCGGCCGTGCATTGCGTGCAGCCCTTCGGGGCCGAAGATCGTCATGCCCGCCTCGATGTCGGCGCTGCGTGAAGCCTTCCTTCAGCAGCGCCTCCGGCGGGATGTCGATCGGCTCCTTGCAGTTGCGTGCAGAGCTCGCGCGCGAGACGCTGCGCGATGATCAGGCTGACCGAGCTCGCGATCGCGTACGGCTTGACGCCCATGTCGACGAGACGCGTGAGCGTCTTCGGCGCGTCGTTCGTGTGCAGCGTCGACAGCACGAGGTGACCGGTTTGCGCCGCCTTGATCGCGATCTCCGCCGTTTCGAGGTCGCGGATCTCGCCGACCATGATGACGTCGGGGTCTTGGCGCAGGAACGCGCGCAGCGCCGCGGCGAACGTGAGCCCGACCTTCGGATTCACGTTGACCTGGTTGATGCCCGGCCATGTTGATTTCGACCGGGTCTTCGGCCGTCGAGATGTTGCGGTCGGCCGTGTTCAGGATGTTGAGCCCGGTGTACAGCGACACGGTCTTGCCGCTGCCCGTCGGGCCGGTCACGAGGATCATGCCGTACGGCTTCGCGAGGTTCTCGAGGTAGAGCTTCTTCTGGTTCTCCTCGTAGCCGAGCGCGTCGATGCCGAGCTGTGCGCTCGACGGATCGAGCAACCGGCAGACGACCTTCTCGCCGAACAACGTCGGGCACGTGTTCACGCGGAAGTCGATCGCGCGGTTCTTCGACAGCTTCATCTTGATGCGGCCGTCTTGCGGGATCCGCCGCTCGGCGATGTCGAGCCGCGCCATGACCTTGAGCCGCGCCGCGACCTTCATCGACAACGCGACGGGCGGGCGCGCGATCTCGGTCAGCACGCCGTCCTGGCGCAGACGAATCCGGAAGTGCTTCTCGTACGGCTCGAAGTGGATGTCCGACGCGCCGCGCTTGATCGCGTCGAGCATCACCTTGTTGACGAAGCGGACGATCGGCGCGTCGTCGACGTCCTGGCTCGATACGGCCTCGCCGACTTCCTCGTCGCCGGCCGAGACTTCGAGGTTCTCGAGGTCGAAGTCGCCCTCGTCGTCGAAGCTCGACATCGTCGTGTCGACCGCCTCGATCGCGCGCGCGACGCGCGCGTCGAGCTTGTCCTGCTCGACGACGACGGGCTCGATGCGCAGCGTGGTCTGGAACTTGACGTCGTCGAGCGCCTGGAGGTTGGTCGGGTCGCAGACGGCGACGTACAGGCGCTTGCCGCGCTGCAGCATCGGCAGGATCCGATGCTTCAGGAGCAGCTTCTCGTCGACGAGCTTGACGACGTCGAGGTCGAGATCGACGGCGTCGAGGTCGAGCAGCGGCACGCCGAACTCGTGCGCGGCCGCGATCGCGATCTGGCGCGGGTCGCCGAGGCGGTTCGCGACCAGATGCGGCACGAGCTGCGAGCTCTTGCCGCCGATCGCCTCGAGCGCGGCCATGAGGTCGGCCTCGGAGACGACGCCGTCCTGCACGAGCCTACGCGGCAGGCCGGTCAGAGGACCTTGTGTTGCAGTAACCGCCATGAAATCGATGCTTATGCCGGAAGTCCGAAGCTTTGACAATAAGCGCTGTACTTTCACCGCAGGCGGCCAGGAACTGTCAACCGCGCGACTTCTTCTTTTGTGACAGAGATTTGCGTGTCGCGCGGACGCGCTGTCCGCCGGCGCGTCAAGCGAGCGCGCGTTCAGCGGCAGTTCGACGGCAGGTAGCGCGGCTCGATCTGCGTCGACGACTCTGGACGGCCTGCCGTCGCGCCGTTCGCGAAGCCGAGCGGGTGCAGGCCGGGGCCGGCGATCCGGTTGCCGCAGAGCCAGAACGACGTCGCGGTTGGCGGTCTCGAACGGCGTCAACGACAACGTGCGGCCGGCGATCGCGGGATCGGCGTCGCTGCCGAAGCGCAGATCGATTCGGCCGTCGACGACCTCGAGTCGAGTCGACGTAGGCGCCGCGATCGCCGTGCCGTCGCGAGGCAGGCCCGCGGACACGCGGTCGGCCGGAGGCTCCCGTCGCGTCGGAACGACTCGGCGACTTGGGCTTGCGCGCGACGCGGCCGACGGCCGAGGCTCTGCGTGATCTGCCCGCGGACGACGTAAGTTCGTAGGCCGACACGCCGAGCCCGAATAGCAGCGCCGTCACGGCGAGCACGATGGCGAGCTCGGCGAACGAGAAGCCGCGCGTGATCTCGGGGCTGACGGTGATCATGCGCAGAACAGCGTCGGTCACCGCAAAAGCAAAGGCCCCTCGGAAACCGAGGGGCCTTGCGTTCGACTCAAGGCTAGGCAGAAGTTGCCCGGCCCTTCTTCGCACCGTTACGGACGGCAGGCCGCCGGCAGGTACTTCACGAGGTTCGCACCGGCCAAGCGTGCCGGGACCGGGGCAGCGCCCGGCATCAGGCCGACGTTGCCTTGCGGGGCGCGGCGCGCCGCCGCACTGCCACTCGACCGAATTGTCTGCCGTCACGTACGGCGACGAGCTCGAGCGTCTGGGTCGGCGATCTTGCGCGTTCGACCTCGGTGCCGCCGTAGGTGATCATGATCACGCCGTTCGTGACGTCGACACCCGTCACGTACTTACCCTGCGTGTCGCCGGCGTTCGGCGACATGCCGGCCGCCGTGCGAGTCGGCGGGCGCGACGCCCTTGTTCAGGAACGACTCCGAGACCGCAGGCCTTCGCCGCGGCCGCGAGGTTCAGGCCTTCGGTCACCTGAGCGCGGATCGTGTAGTCCTGATAAGCCGGGATCGCGATCGCGGCCAGGATGCCGATGATGGCCACCACGATCATCAACTCGATGAGCGTGAAGCCCTGTTGCACTTTCTTCATTGCGGAAGCTCCTCTAACGGTTTCAAAAAGTTGTTTAGCGGACGGACGCCGCAAAGCGTCTGCGGCGGGTTTTGCAAGCGCTGTGCCAGCCGTCTCGCGCCGCTATGTCAAAACGCTCAACGCTGGCGCGGGCGCGCCGAGACGTCTCGCATCGGACCCTCTCGAGCGGGTTCGACATATTGCGCCCGGCGAAGCGCACGGGCGCACAGACCGATATGCGGCACAATCTGACCAAAATTGTCACCGGATTCGGCGCGCGGCGACAGCCGGCCGGTCTACTCGATGCCGAGCTTCTTGATGCGGTAGCGCAGCGCGCGGAACGTGATGCCGAGCTTCTTCGCGGCGGCCGTCTTGTTGTAGCGGGATTGCTCGAGCGCTTCGACGATCGCGTCGCGCTCGATTTCCTCGAGGTGCGTGCCGAGCGGCGCGCCGCTGCGCGACGGCGTGGCGCTCGACGCCGCCGGTCTCGGTCGGCAGCTGTAAGATCCTCGACGTCGATCTCGCTCGCCCGAGCACAGCGCGAGCGCGCGCTCGAGGATGTTCTCGAGCTCGCGCACGTTGCCCGGGAACTGATACTCGAGCAGCGCCGCCTGCGCCTTCTCGCGTGAGGTGCGGCGTCGGCGCGCTCTGCCGGCTCGCGAGCCGGCTCAGCGTGTGATGCGCGAGCATCAGCACGTCGTCGCCGCGGTCGCGCAGCGGCGGCACTTGGAGGCCGATCACGTTGATCCGGTAGAAGAGGTCCTCGCGGAAGCTGCCTTCCGCGACGAGCTCGCCGAGGTCTTTGTGCGTCGCGCTCAAGATTCGCACGTCGACCGGAATCTCCGTCGCCTGGCCCACCGGCCGGATGGTCTTCTCCTGGATGACGCGCAGCAGCTTGACCTGCATGTGCAGCGGCAGGTCGGCGACCTCGTCGAGGAACAGCGTGCCGCCTTCGGCGCTCTGCACGAGCCCGACTTTGTCCGTCACCGCGCCCGTGAAGCTGCCCTTCTTGTGACCGAAGAATTCGCTCTCCATGAGCTCGGTCGGAATCGCGCCGCAGTTGATCGGCACGAACGGCCCTTCGCGCCGCGGTCCGGTCTCGTGAATCATCCGGGCGACGAGCTCCTTGCCCGTTCCCGACTCGCCCGAGATGTGCACCGGCGCCTGGCTGCGCGCGACCTTCGACGACCATCGCGCGGACGCGCTCGATCGGCGGCCGAGTGGCCGACCAACGCGTCCGTCGCCGTGCCCTTGACGCCGGAGCCCTCGCTCTTGAGCCGCAGCGCCACGGTCACGAGCTTGCGCAGGTCGTTCAGGTCGAGCGGCTTGGAGACGAAGTCGAACGCGCCGAGCTTCAGCGCACGCACGGCCGTCTCGACGCTGCCGTGCGCCGTGATCACGGCGACCGGGCGTTCCGGGCACTTCGCGCTGGATCCATTCGACGAGCTCGAGCCCGTCGCCGTCGGGCAGGCGCATGTCGGTGAGGCACAGATCGTACGCAGCCTTGCCCAGCGCTTGCTTGGCGCTCGCGATGTCGTCGCAGGTCCGCGTCGAGATGTCCATTCGCTCGAGCGTGATCGACAGCAGCTCGCGGATGTGGGGCTCGTCGTCGACGACCAGTGCGACGGGGTTCATAGCGTCTCTTCGTTGGGGTTCCAGCGATCCGGGTCGGCGAACGACTACGCGGAACAGGCTGCCGCCGCCCGGCCGCGCGTGGTAGCGCAGCGTCGCGCCGTTGCGCTCGGCGAGCTCGCTCGAGATGTAGAGGCCCGAGACCCGTGCCGCCGGGCTGCCCCGTGAAGAACGGCTCGAAGATCTCCTCGACGTTGCTCGGGTTGATGCCGGGGCCGCGGTCGGCGACCTCGATGAAGGGTCGACCGGAGGTCTCGAGATAGCCGCAGCTGAGCTCGACCGCGATCGCGCCGGCCGTCGCGCTCGCGTACTTCACCGCGTTGTCGCAGAGGTTCCAGAGCGATTTGATGCAGATGCGTCGGGTCCATCTCGCGCCTCGACCTCCAGCGACGCGTCCGTCACGGCGACCGCGCCCTCGTAGAGCTCGAGCGTCTGTACGAACTCGCGCGCGAAGTCCTCGAGCCAAGGCACGAGCTGGAGGCGCTCCGGGCTGCGTCTGCTTGCGGCGCGACAGCGCGAGCACGCTCTCGACGATCTGGCTCACGCGCCGCGCATTCACACGGATGATGTCGGTGAGCCGCTGGCCGTCCGCTGCCGATTGCCGGCGATTCGGCGAGCAGCTGGCCGGCATGGCTCATCGCGCCGATCGGGTTGCGAATCTCGTGCGCGATGCTCGCGCTGAGCCGGCCGAGCGCCGCGAGCTTCGCCTGCTGCACGCGTTCCGCGATCAACGACGTGTCCTCGAGGAAGATCACGACGCCGCCGTTGCGATTGCTCACCGAGCGGCGCGAAGTGCGGCAGGATATTGCTCGAGCCGTCGGCCGAGCTGAACGCGTCGGCGCGCTCGCCGCCGAGCTGCGTGCGCCAGGTCGCGAGCTGTTCCGCGAGCGGCGCCGAGACGCCGTGCAGCGCCTCGTCGGTGCTTCGCGTGCCGCAGCCGAGGTGCTTGGCCGCCGAGTCGTTGATGAGCCGAATCCGATTCTCGCCGTCGACTACGACGATGCTCTCGCGCAGATGCTGAATGATGTATTCGTTGAGCTCGACGACGTTGCGCAAGTCGAGGCCGCGCTGCTCGGCGAGCGCTTCGGTCTCGACGATCCGCGTGTCGCAACAGCTGCACGACGGCCGTGATCACGAAGATCGCGGCGCCTAGGATGCCGACGGGCGCGTACTGCGCGCTCGTCGTCATGCCTTGCAGCTGCGCGACCGTCTGCTCGGCAGCAGAACGCAGAGTCGCGAGCGCGGCGAGCATGAACGCGCGCTCGCTCTTGAGCAACGAGCGCGAGCGTGCCGACCGACACGATCAAGATTCCGCCGAGGCTGCTCGAGATTCCGCCGCTCGCATGGATCAGGAGCGCGATCGCCGTGAGATCGGCGGCGAATTGCAAATACGTCTGCGCTTCCGGACCGAGCAGACGCCGGCGCAGCAGCACGAGCTCGGCGCAGCCGACGCCGAGCATCGCGAGCAAGGCCATCCAAGCGAGCGCCGGATCCGTCTCGCCGACGACTCTGGGCGCGTCGACGAGATAGAACACGCCGAGCAGCACGGTCGCTGATCGTGAGCCGGAACAGATTGAGCAGGATCAGGACGCGCCAGGCGAAGTCCCGCATCGGCGGCCGCCGCTCCGCGTACCGGCTTCTGTCGCCTGACTTCCAATGCTTCGGCGGACATGGTTCGAGATCTTACCAAGCGTGGCGGCGACGAATTATGTCCGATCGGTTCCCCATCGAAGGGACGCATCTCTCACTTTGCGCGTTCGCCGACCCGCGCCGTCGCTCCTTTGCGGGCGCCGCGCCTTTCGGGGACAATACGCCGCCCTTCCGTTCATCCGCTCGACATAATCTCGCTATGAATCTCCACGAGTACCAATCGAAGGCACTGTTCGCCGAGTACGGCATTCCCGTTCCAAAAGGCATCGCCGTGAAGACCGCGGCGGAGGCCAAGGCGGCCGCCGAGAAGCTCGGCGGCAATATCTGGGTCGTCAAGGCGCAGGTCCACGCCGGCGGCCGCGGCAAGGCGGGCGGCGTGAAGCTTGCGAAGTCGCCCGCCGAGGTCGAGCAGCACGCGAAAGCGCTGCTCGGTACGCGGCTCGTGACGCACCAGAGCGGCCATGACGGCCTGCCGATCGATTGGGTCTACGTCGAATCGGGCTCGAGCATCGATCGCGAGCTGTACCTGAGCTTCGTCGTCGACCGCAGCGCTGAGCGCATCGCGATCATGGCGTCGGCGGCGGGCGGCATGGACATCGAGCAGGTCGCGCACGACACGCCCGAGAAGATTTTCACGCTCACGCTGCACCCGGCGGCGGGCGTCGAGGACTACCAGGCCCGCAAGCTCGGTTTCGGCCTCGGGCTCAACGCCGAGCAGCAAGCCGAGCTGCGCGACCTGCTGCGCAAGCTCGCGAAGCTGTTCCGCGAGTGCGACGCGAGCTTGGTCGAGGTGAACCCGCTGATCGTGACGAAGGACGGCCACATCGTCGCGCTCGACGCGAAGATAAACATCGAAGACAACGCTCTTTTTCGTCAGAAGCGGCTCGCCGCGATGCGCGACGCAGCGCAGGAAGACGAGCGCGAGCGGCGTGCGCGCGAGCACGACCTCAATTACGTCTCGCTCGACGGCAACATCGCGTGCATGGTCAACGGCGCGGGTCTCGCGATGGCGACGATGGACCTGATCAAGCTGCACGGCGGCGAGCCCGCGAACTTTCTCGACGTCGGCGGCGGCGCGACGGCCGAGCGCGTGACCGAGGCGTTCAAGATCATCCTGACGAACAAGAACGTGCGCGCGATCCTCGTGAACATCTTCGGCGGCATCGTGCGCTGCGACACGATCGCCGAGGGCGTGATCACGGCCGTCAAGCAGGTCGAGGTCAAGGTCCCGGTCGTCGTTCGGCTCGAGGGCACGAACGTCGAGAAGGGCCGCGAGCTGCTCGCGGGCAGCGGCCTCAAGATCACGCCGGCTACCGGCCTCACCGACGCGGCCTCGAAAGTCGTGAAGCTCGCAGGAGGCGGGCGATGAGCATCCTGATCGACAAGAACACGAAGGTGATCTGCCAGGGCCTCACCGGCAAGCAGGGTACGTTCCACACGCAGCAGTGCCTCGACTACGGCACCAAGGTCGTCGCGGGCGTGACGCCGGGGCGCGGCGGCGAGAAGCACCTCGGCCTGCCGGTCTTCGATACGGTCGCGGACGCAGCGCGCGCGACCGGCGCGACCGTGAGCATGATCTACGTGCCGGCGCCGTTCGCCGCCGACGCGATCCTCGAGGCGGCCGACGCGGGTCTCGAGCTCGTCGTCTGCATCACCGAGGGCGTGCCCGTGCTCGACATGGTCAGGGTCAAGGCGGTGCTGCGCGGCACGGCGCACGCGGCTGATCGGCCCGAACTGCCCCGGCATCATCACGCCGGGCCAGTGCAAGATCGGCATCATGCCGGGCGCGATCCACACAGCCGGGCTCGATCGGCATCGTGTCGCGGTCGGGCACGCTGACCTACGAAGCCGTGAATCAGACGACGCTGCGCGGGCTCGGCCAGAGCACCTGCGTCGGCATCGGCGGCGACCCGGTCCGCGGCATGAACTTCATCGACTGCCTCGAGCTCTTCGAGAAGGACCCCGCGACGCGCGGGATCATCATGGTCGGCGAGATCGGCGGCTCGGACGAGGAAGCGGCGGCCGAGTACGCCGCGAAGCACGTCTCGAAGCCGGTCGTCGGCTACATCGCCGGCGTCGCGGCGCCGCCTGGCAAGCGCATGGGGCACGCGGGCGCGATCATCTCGGGCGGCAAGGGCACCGCGACGGAGAAATTCGCGGCGCTCGAGAAGGCCGGAGTGCGCACGGTGCGCTCCCTCGCCGACCTCGGCGAGACGATGGCCAAGGCGCTGGGGTGAGGATCGGTCTCGCGCAGCTGAACACGCGCGTCGGCGCGATCGACGCGAACGCGAACAAGGTGATCGAGTACGCGACGCGTGCGCGCGACGAGCACGGCTGCGACCTCGTGCTGTTCCCCGAGCTCACGCTCTGCGGCTATCCGCCCGAGGATCTGCTGCTGCATCGGGGCTTGCGTGCACGAGTCGAGGCCGGGTTTGCGAAAGTCCGCGACAGCGTGCGCGGCATCGCCGTCTATCTCGGCTATCCGGAGTACGTCGGCGACGCGATCTACAACAGCGCGGCGCTGATCCGCGACGGCCAGGTCCTCGGCAATCACCGCAAGATTGCGCTGCCGAACTACGCCGTGTTCGACGAGAAGCGCTACTTCCAGCCCGGCGACGGTGCGACGGTGGTCGATCTCGATGGCCTCCGCCTCGGCCTGATCATTTGCGAGGACGTCTGGCTGCCCGGGCCGTGCCGTGCGCCGGCCGCAGGCCGGCGCGCAGGCGATCCTCGTGATCAACGGCTCACCGTTTCACATGACCCAGCAGGCGCAGCGCGAGCAGGTCCTCGCCGCGCGCGCGACCGAGAACTCGTTGCCGCTGATCTATCTCAACATGGTCGGAGGCCAGGACGAGCTCGTGTTCGACGGCGGCTCAGTGGTCGTGGACGCCGCGGGTGAGGTGCGCTTCCGCGCGCCGCTGTTCGAGGAAGGGCTCTACGTCGTCGATCTCGACCGCGTGGGCGGCAAGCTCGTGCCGCGCGGCGCCGCTCCGGCGCCCCTGCCGCCGCTCGCGGAGCGCGTCTATCGCGCGCTCGTGCTCGGGACGCGCGACTACGTCGAGAAGAACGGCTTCCGCGGCGTCGTGCTCGGGCTCTCGGGCGGCGTCGACTCGGCCCTCACGCTCGCGATCGCGGTCGACGCGCTCAGTCCAAAGCGCGTCCACGCGGTGATGATGCCGTCGCGCTTCACGTCGCAGATGAGCACCGAGGACGCGGCCGAGGAGGCGCGCCGCCTCGGCGTGCGCTTCGACACGCTGTCGATCGAGCCGCTGTTCGAGACGGCGCTCGCGACGCTCGGCGGCGTGTTCGCGGGACTGCCCGCCGACGCGACCGAGGAGAACATCCAGGCGCGCTGCCGCGGCATCCTGCTGATGGCGATCTCGAACAAGCTCGGCGAGATGCTGCTCACGACGGGCAACAAGAGCGAGATGGCCGTCGGCTACGCGACGCTTGTACGGCGACATGGCCGGCGGCTTCGCGCCGCTCAAGGACTGCACGAAGACGCTCGTCTACCAGCTCGCCGCCTATCGCAACGCGATCGAGGCCGTGATCCCCGAGCGCGTGATCACGCGCCCGCCAACCGCTGAGCTGCGCGCGAACCAAAAAGACAGCGACTCGCTGCCGCCGTACGACGTGCTCGATCCGATCCTCGAGGCGTTCATCGAGAAGGACTACTCGGTCGAGCAAATCGCGGCGCTCGGCTTCGAGCGCGCGACGGTCGTGCGCGTGCTGCAGATGGTCAAGCGTGCGGAGTACAAGCGCCGCCAGGCGCCGCCCGGCGTGCGCGTGAGCAATCGCGCGTTCGGTCGCGACTGGCGCTATCCGATTACGTCGGGATACTAGTTCGCGCTCGCGCGCGTGTCCGGTTCGGTCTCGGCGGACGATGCCCGCTGCGCGCTTGTGCCGCTTGTGCCGCTTGCTGCGTGGGCGGCGCAGGTGCCGCTTGCGCCGCTTGCTGCGTGGGCTGCTGTCCGCCCCACGTCGCCGCGTAGACGCGCTTCGCGTCGGTCGCGAGATCCTGCATGCCGAGCTTCTCGTACGCGGTGATCATGATCTGCATCGTCTTCTCGAGCTCCGGCGCGCCGGGGTAGTGCTCGAGCGCGTACTTGGACCGGTTGATCGCCGCGACGTAAGCGCCGCGTGTGATGTAGTACTGCGCCACGTAGTTTTCGAACCGCGCGAGGCGGTTGCGCAGGTAAATCATCCGCTGCCGCGCGTCCGGCACGTACTCGCTGTTCGGGAAGCGGCGGACCAGGTCCTCGAACGTCGAGAACGACTTCATCGTGTCCTTCGGCGGCCGCTTCGACATGTCGACGCGGAAGAACTTCTCGAGGAAGTTCGCCTCCTGGTCGAAGTAGACGACGCCGCGCATGTACATGCAGTAATCGACGCGCGGATGCGTCGGGTTCTCACGCTCGAACGCGTCGGCGGCGTCGACGGCTTGCTCGGGTTGCCCGCCCTTGTAGTACAAGTAGATCAGGTCGAGCTGCGCCTGCCGGGTCTCGGGCGCGAACGGATAGCGGGACTGGAGCGCTTGGAACGATTTGATCGCGCTCGGGTAATCGGTCGCGTCCATCTGCTTCTTGCCCTGGTCGTAGAGCTTGGTCGGGCCGCCGTCGCGCACGAGGTTGTCGCGCCGGCCGCAGCCGATCAGCATCGAGGCCGCGAGCGCGGCGAGCAGCAGGAGTTGGACCGTACGAAGCACAGGCATGTCTTGCGCCTTCGCGGCGATAATGTCTGAGACTGAAGCTGCAGCTTGGACGATGAAGTATAGCCGAAAGTTTCCCGCCCCCCGGGCGACACGCGCGTGGAACGGATAGAGCGGCGGCTGACCGTGCCGCCGGAGCTGGCCGGACGCCGGCTCGATCAGGCGGCCGCGCTGCTGCTGCCCGAGTTCTCCCGTAGCCGTCTCAAGACCTGGATCGACGCGGGCCGGCTCACGCTCGCGGGCCAGAGCGTGCGCGCGCGGACGCTGCTCAAGGGCGGCGAGGAGCTCGCGCTCGTGACCGAGCTCGAAGCCGCGATCGAGGTCGCGCCCGAGCCGATTCCGCTTATCGTCGTCCACGAAGACGCCGCGCTGCTCGTGATCGACAAGCCGGTCGGGCTCGTCGTTCACCCGGGCGCCGGCAACCGGTCGGGCACATTACAGAATGCGCTGCTGCACCGTTATCCCGAGCTCGTAACGTTGCCGCGAGCAGGGCTCGTGCACCGGCTCGACAAGGACACGAGCGGACTGCTGCTCGTCGCGCGCACGCTCGCAAGCCAGAAAAGGCTCACGGCGGCGCTCGAGCGGCGGCACATCAAGCGCACCTACCAAGCGATCTGCCAGGGCGTGCTCACCGGCGGCGGCAGCATCGATGCGCCGATCGGCCGCCATCCACGCGAGCGCACGCGGATGAGCGTCGTCGACGGCGGCCGCGAGGCGCGCACGCGCTATCGCGTGCTCGAGCGGTTTCGCGCGCACACGCTGTGCGAGATCGAGCTCGAGACCGGCCGCACGCACCAGATCCGCGTGCACATGGCGCACATCCGCGCGCCGCTCGTCGGCGACCCTGTCTACGGCGGCCGTCCGCGACTGCCGCCTCGGCCGAGCGACGAGCTGCGCTCCGCGCTGCAAGGCTTCAGGCGTCAGGCGCTGCACGCTGTGCGCCTCGAGCTCGAGCATCCGGCGAGCGGCGAAGCGCTGCGCTTCGAGAGCGCGCTCGCGCCCGATCTCCGCGTGCTGCTCGACCTGCTGCGCGCCGACGCCGAGGCCGCGCGATGAGCGCGTCGCTGGGCTTCGCGCCCGATTGGCCGGCGCCGGCGCGCGTGCGAGCCTGGGTCACGGAGCGCGGCGGCGGCAGGAGCACCGGCTCGTACGCGACACTGAATCTCGCGACCCATGTCGGCGACTCGCCGGAGCGCGTCGCGGCGAATCGCTCGTTGCTGCGCGCCGGCACGCAATTGCCCGCCGAGCCCGTCTGGCTCGAGCAGGTGCACGGCGCGACCGTGCTCGACCTCGACCTCGACCTCGACCGCGATGCCGCGGGTGCCGCGGACGGCGCGGTCACCACGCGCGCCGGGGTCGTTTGCGCCGTGCTGACGGCAGACTGCCTGCCCGTGATCTTCGCGAGCCGGGACGGCGGCCGCGTCGGCGTCGCTCATGCGGGGTGGCGCGGGCTCCTGAAAGGCGTCCTGCCCGCCGCGGTCCGCGCGCTGCGCGCCCCGCCCGCCGATATCATCGCGTGGCTCGGGCCGGCGATCAGCGCCGCGAGCTACGAGGTCGGCGCGGAGGTGCGCGACGCGTACCTCGAGCGTGATGCGGGGGCCGACGAGGCGTTCAGGCCGAACGCTCGCGGCCGCTGGCAGGCCGATCTCTATGCCCTCGCGCGCGCCAGCCTGGCGAAGGCCGGCGTCGGCTCGGTGCATGGCGGCGGGTTCTGCACCTACCGCGACGCGGACCGTTTCTTCTCGCACCGGCGCGAGGCGCCGTGCGGGCGGTTCGCGACGCTGGTCTGGCTCGCGCCTTCGGATACTGCCGATAGCCGTTGAGATCGGGGCTCGTTAACCTCACATCGGTGCCCAGCCGAATCTTGGGGGCGGAACGCCTATGCGAATGGACAAGCTCACGACGCAGTTCCAGCAAGCGCTGCAAGACGCGCAGTCGCTCGCGGTCGGCCGCGACAATCAGTACATCGAGCCCGTGCATCTGATGTCGGCGCTGCTCGAGCAGCAGGGCGGCTCAGTCCAAGGGCATCCTCACGAAGGCCGGCGTGAACATGAACCTGCTGCGCTCGCAGCTCGGCGAGGCGCTCGATCGCCTGCCGACCGTCGAGGGCACGCCCGGCGAGGTCCACCTCTCGAACGATCTCGGCAAGCTGCTGAACGTCGCCGACAAGCTCGCGCAGGAGCGCGGCAGCGCGTTTGTCCCCGTCGATCTGTTCCTGCTCGCAGCCGTGCAATCGAAGACGGATCTCGGCCGCATTCTCGAGAAGGCTGGCGCGGTCAAGGGCGCGATCGCGAAGGCGATCGAGGAGGTCGGCGGCGGCAAGGCCGACGACCAGAACGCCGAGGAGAAGCGCCAGGCGCTCGAGAAATACACGATCGACCTCACGGAGCGCGCGGAGCAGGAGAAGCTCGACCCGGTGATCGGCCGCGACGACGAGATCCGCCGCACGATCCAGGTGCTCCAGCGGCGCACGAAGAACAATCCGGTGCTGATCGGCGAGCCCGGCGTCGGCAAGACCGCGATCGTCGAAGGCCTCGCGCAGCGGATCGTGAACGGTCAAGTTCCGGAGGGGCTGAAGGACAAGCGCGTGCTGTCGCTCGACATGGGCGCGCTGATCGCGGGCGCGAAGTTCCGCGGCGAGTTCGAGGAGCGCCTGAAGGCCGTGCTGAACGACCTCGCGAAGCAGGAAGGCCAGGTCATCCTGTTCATCGACGAGCTGCACACGATGGTCGGCGCCGGCAAGGCCGAGGGCTCGATGGACGCCGGGCAACATGCTGAAGCCCGCGCTCGCGCGCGGCGAGCTGCACTGCGTCGGCGCGACGACGCTCGACGAGTACCGCAAGTACATCGAGAAGGACGCGGCGCTCGAGCGCCGCTTCCAGAAGGTGCTCGTCGACGAGCCGTCGGTCGAGGACACGATCGCGATCCTGCGCGGCTTGAAAGAGCGCTACGCGATCCATCACAAGGTCGAGATCACGGATCCCGCGATCGTCGCGGCCGCGACGCTCTCGCATCGCTACATCAGCGACCGGCAGCTGCCCGACAAGGCGATCGACTTGATCGACGAGGCCGCGTCGCGGATCCGGATGGAGATGGACTCGAAGCCGGAGGAGATGGACCGCCTCGAGCGGCGCCTGATCCAGCTCAAGATCGAGCGCGAGGCCCTGAAGAAGGAGGGCGACGAAGCGTCGAAGCGCCGCCTCGCCGACCTCGAAGGACAGATCGACAAGCTCGACAAGGAGTACGCCGACCTCGAGGAGATGTGGAAGGCCGAGAAGGCGACGGCGCAGGGCGAAACGCACATCAAGGCGGAGCTCGAGCGCGCGCGAGGCGAGCTCGAGAAGGCGCGCCGCGCGTCCGATCTCGGCCGCATGGCGGAGCTTCAGTACGGCAAGATCCCCGAGCTCGAGCGGCGCTTGGCCGAGGCAGCAGCGCAGCGACCGCGAGTCGACCAACAAGCTCGTGCGCAACAAGGTCACGGACGAGGAGGTCGCCGAGGTCGTCTCGAAGTGGACCGGCATCCCCGTGTCGAAGATGCTCGAGAGCGAGAAGGACAAGCTGCTCCACATGGAGGACTTCCTGCGCAAGCGCGTCGTCGGCCAGGACGAGGCGCTCACGATCGTGGCGAACGCGATCCGGCGCGCGCGCGCGGGGCTCTCGGATCCGAATCGGCCGAACGGCTCGTTCCTGTTCCTCGGGCCGACCGGCGTCGGCAAGACCGAGCTCACGAAGGCGCTCGCCGCGTTCTTGTTCGACACCGAAGAGGCCATGGTCCGCATCGACATGTCCGAGTTCATGGAGAAGCACTCGGTCGCGCGGCTGATCGGCGCGCCGCCGGGCTACGTCGGTTACGAGGAAGGCGGTTATCTGACCGAGGCCGTGCGCCGCAAGCCGTACTCGGTCGTGCTGCTCGACGAGGTCGAGAAGGCGCACCCCGACGTGTTCAACGTGCTGCTCCAGGTGCTCGACGACGGCCGGCTGACGGACGGTCAGGGCCGCACGGTCGACTTCCGCAACACCGTGATCGTGATGACGTCGAACCTCGGCAGCCAGCGGATCCAGGAGCTCGCGGGCAAGGACAACTACGAGCAGATGAAGTCCGAGGTGATGGAGATCGTCGGGCAGCACTTCCGCCCGGAGTTCATCAACCGGATCGACGACGTCGTCGTGTTCCATCCGCTCGAGACGGAGCACATTCGCAAGATCGTCGACATCCAGCTCGGGTATCTGCACAAGCGGCTCGCGGATCGCGACATCGGGCTCGTGCTCGCGCCGGAAGCGCGCGACAGGCTCGCGCAGGCGGGGTTCGACCCGGTGTACGGCGCTCGGCCGCTCAAGCGCGCGATCCAGCAGCAGATCGAGAACCCGCTCGCGCAGCGGATCCTGCGCGGCGACTTCGGTCCCGGCGACACGATCCGCGTGAGCGCGAGCTCGACCGGGCTCGACTTCGCGCGCGGGGTGAAGCACGCGGCGGCGTGAGCCGCCGCTAGCTCGAGGCGACGCTCATGCACTTGTGTTCCGTTCACTTGAAAAGGCGCGGAATTTCCGCATGATGCCGCCTCGCGCGGACTCGAAGCCAGGACACTATGCCGATCTACGAATATCGTTGTGGGAGCTGCTCTCATGAGCTCGACGCGCTGCAGAAGATCAGCGACTCGCCGCTGCGCAAGTGCCCGGAATGCGGCAAGCTCACGCTGCGCCGCTTGATCTCCGCGCCGTCGTTTAGGCTCAAGGGCGGCGGCTGGTACGAGACCGACTTCAAGGGCGACAAGGACAAGAAGCGCAATCTCGTCGAGACGTCCAGTAGCGAGTCAAGCGGCGAGTCGAGCGAGAGCTCGAAATCCGCCGATTCAGCCAAGAGCCGACACCGCGGCGAAGACGGACGCCGCGACGAAGGAAACGAAGAAGCCGGCCGACAAGCCCGCGGCGAGCGAGGTCAAGAAGCCGAGCAAATCGCGCGCCGCTAGATCCAAGAGGACCTAGGTGCGGCTACGTCGTTTCCTCGCGGCGGGGCTGCTGATCTGGCTGCCCGTCGGCACCACGATCCTCGTCTTCAAGGTCTTGCTCGATCTCATGGACGGGCTCCTGTTCCTCGTGCCCGTCGCCTACCGGCCCGAGACGCTGCTCGGCTTCAGGATTCCGGGCGCTCGGCGCCGATCCTCGCGCTGATCGTGCTGTTCGTGACGGGTGTGCTCGCGGCGAATCTGCTCGGGCCGCCAGCTCGTCGTCTGGTACGAGGCGGCGCTCGGCCGCATCCCGCTCGTGCGCACCGTTTACGGCGCAGTGAAGAGCTTCGCCGCGATCGTGTTGAGCGGCGACTCGTTCAAGAAAGTGCTGCTGATCGAGTATCCGCGTAAAGGCGTCTACCGGATCGGGCTTGCAGACTTCGGAAGCGGTGGCCGAGATTCAAGGCGTCACGCATCAGGACCTCGTGACCGTGTTCGTTCCGAACACGGCGAACATCGCGTCGGGCTTCACGGTGTTCGTGCCGCGGGCGGAGACGATAGAGCTCACGATGTCGGTCGAGGACGCGCTGAAGCTCATCGTGTCGCTCGGCGTCGTCGTGCCCGAGTGGCAGCCGAATCGAGCGCGCAGCCTTCGCTTGCGCCGACCGAACGTTCACCGTAACATCGCGGCCTCTTTTTACCTAAGTCTGCCTTTTCGTTCAATAAGTTACGCTCAGAGGGCTTGGCGATGCGCAGTCATTACTGCGGGCAAGTGAATCGCGCGCTGATCGGGCGCGAGATTCGCGTTGCCGGTTGGGTGCACCGCCGCCGCGATCATGGCGGCGTGATCTTCATCGACCTGCGCGACCGCGAAGGTCTGCTCCAAGTCGTCTTCGATCCCGATAGCGCCGCGATGTTCGCCGAAGCCGAGCGGCTGCGCGGAGAGTTCGTGCTCGCGGTCGAGGGCCGCGTGCGCGAGCGGCCCGCGGGCACGATCAATCCGAACCTGCCGAGCGGCGAGGTCGAGCTGCTCGCGACGAAGCTCGACGTGCTCGCGAAGGCGAAGACGCCGCCGTTCCACCACGACGAGCCGGTCAGCGAAGAGCTGCGGCTGCGCTATCGCTATCTCGATCTGCGCCGCGCCGAGGTGATGCAGAACCTGCGGCTGCGCCACGCCGTCACGCGCGCGCTGCGCAAGTTCATGGACGAGCACGGCTTCATCGACGTCGAGACGCCGATGCTCGGCAAGACGACGCCCGAGGGCGCGCGCGACTATCTCGATGCCGAGCCGCACGCAGCCCGGCAACTTCTTCGCGCTGCCGCAGTCGCCGCAGCTCATGAAGCAGCTGCTGATGATCGCGGGGCTCGACCGCTACTATCAGATCGTCAAGTGCTTCCGCGACGAAGACCTGCGCGCGGATCGCCAGCCCGAGTTCACGCAGCTCGATATCGAAACGTCGTTCATGTCCGAAGAGGACATCATGGCGTTGATGGAGGAGCTGCTGCGCGATCTCTTCAAGTCGGTGCTCGGCGTCGAGCTGCCGATGCCGTTCCCGCGGATGTCGTACGCGGACGCGATGCGCCGCTACGGCAGCGACAAGCCGGATTTGCGCAACCCGCTCGAGCTCGTCGAGGTCGCCGATCTCTTCAAAGGCGTCGAGTTCAAGGTATTCGCAGGCCCCGCGTCGGACCCGAAGAGCCGGATCGCGGCGCTGCGACTGCCGAAGGGCGGCGAGCTCACGCGCAAGGAGATCGACGACTACACCGCGCTCGTCGGCCGCCACGGCGCGAAGGGTCTCGCGTATATCAAGGTGAACGAGAAGGCGAAGGGGCGCGACGGCTTGCAGTCGCCGATTCTGAAGTTCCTGCCGGACGCGGCGATCGCCGGCGTGCTCGATCGCGTACCGGCGCCGTCGACGGCGACCTCGTGTTCTTCGGCGCGGACAAGGCGCACGTCGTGAACGAGGCGCTGAACGTGTTGCGGCTCGCGCTCGGCCGTGACCGCAAGCTCAACGTCGGCGAATGGAAGCCGCTCTGGGTCGTCGACTTCCCGATGTTCGAAGAGACGCCGGGCGGCGGCTGGACGTCGGTGCACCATCCGTTCACCGCGCCGCGCGTGCCGGACGGCGGCCCCGTGTCGGCTACGCCGGAGCAGCTTCGCGCGTCGCCGGGCGAGCTGCGCGGCCGCGCGTACGACGTCGTGCTGAACGGCTACGAGGTCGGCGGCGGCTCGATCCGTATCCATACGCCCGAGCTGCAGTCGGCCGTGTTCGACTTGCTCGGCATCTCGAAGGAGGACGCCGAGCTCAAGTTCGGCTTCCTGCTCGCCGCGCTCGAGCTACGGCGCGCCGCCGCACGGCGGCATCGCGTTCGGCGTCGATCGGCTCGTGATGCTGATGGCGGGCGCCGACAGCATCCGCGACGTGATCGCGTTCCCGAAGACCGCGACCGCGAGCGACTTGATGACCGGCGCGCCGAGCCCGGCCGACGCCGCGCAGCTCAAGGAGCTCGGCGTCCGCGTGAAGGGTCCGACGCCGAGCTGAAGTCCGATGACGACGGACCGCCGGCTTCAAGCGTCCGGAATCCGTGCTCGTCGTGATCTACACGCGCTCTCGCGAGTGCCTGCTGCTCGAGCGAACCGCAGCCGTCTGGGTTTTGGCAGTCGGTCACGGGCTCGCTGCGCTGGGGCGAGACGGCGGCCGAATGCGCGGCGCGCGAGGTGCGCGAGGAGACCGGGCTCGCGACCGACGGGTTGGTCGACGCGCGGCGCGAGCGCGTGTTCCCGATCAGCCTAGGTTTCAGCCACCGCTACGCGCCCGGCGTCGAGGTCAACCTCGAGCATCTCTGGTATCTCGAACGGCCGACGATCGAGCCCGTGCGGCTCGCGCAGAGCGAGCACGTCGCGTTCGAGTGGCTGCCGATCGATGCCGCGATCGCGCGCGTCACGTCGTGGACCAATCGCGAAGCGCTCGAGAACCTCGAGCACTGGGCGGCGCGCTGATCCGCGCGCCGACATCGGCCGAGAGCGTCGGCGCGCGCGCGCCGGACCGCGCTAGCGACGTGGTCGTCGCCGTGCACGGTCTCTGGATGATCGGCAGCGTGATGGGCGTCCTGCGCCGGCTGATCGAGCCGCGCGGGTTCAAAGTCGCGACGTTCGGCTACGCATCGATCCGCGAGGGCCTCGACGCGAACGCCGCGACGCTCGCCGAGTTCATCGCGCGCGTGCCCGGCGACACGGTGCATTTGCTCGGCGCACAGCCTGGGCTGCGTCGTGATCCGCGCGCTGCTCGAGCGGCACGCGCTCGATCGGCCAGGCCGCATCGTCTGTCTCGGGCCGCCGTTTCGCGGCAGCGTCACGGGCGAGCGCGTCGCGCGTCTGCCCGGCGGGTCGTACGTGCTCGGCCGATCGATGCGCGACCTGATCGCGCGCGGCGGTTTCAAGACGGCGCCCGTGGGCCGCGAGATCGGGATCATCGCGGGTCGCATGCCGCTAGGCATCGGTCGAGTGTTCGGCGTCGTTCGCGGGGCCGAACGACGGCATGGTCACCGTCGCCGAGACGCGCCTCGACGGCGCGGCGGATCACATCGTGCTGCCGGTCGCGCACACCTCGCTGCTTTGGTCGCGCGACGTCGCTCGCCAGACCGAGCACTTTCTGCGCACCGGCAGGTTCGACAGGACGTAGACCCGCGCGCTCGGACGCGGCGCGGCGCGAGCGCGGCGCCGCGTCGGCGCGAGCCGCGCGCTCGCTTACTTCGGCGTGACGCGAAAGACGCCGCCGGACCGATCGTCCTCGAGCAGCCAGATCGCGCCGTCGGGCGCGACCTCGACGTCCCGAATGCGCTTGCCGACGTCCCAGCGCTCGGCGGGTGTGGCGCCGCCCTTTCCGTCGAACGTGATCCGGTTGAGCGTCCTGCGCGTTCAGTCCGCCGACGAGCGCGGAGCCCTGCCATTGCGGGAACAGCGCACCTTTGTAGAACGTGAGATTGCCCGGCGCGATCACCGGCACCCAGTAGATCGACTGGCTTCGCGAGGTCCGAGCGCGAATCGGGCTTCGGCACGGGCACGCCGTTGTAGTTCACGCCGTAGGACACGAGCGGCCAGCCGTAATTCTTGCCGGGCTCGATGAGATTCAGCTCGTCGCCGCCGCGCGGGCCGTGCTCGACCTCCCAGAGCCGCCCGTCGGGCGCGAACGCAAGGCCGTACGGCGTTCGGTGGCCGCTCGACCAGATTTCCGCGGGCGCGAGGTTCGGCTCCGGGAATTGATAGCGGCTCACGATCCGCGCGGTCTTCGCGGCTTCCGTGTCGCTCGGCGGATCGATCAGCGTCACGCTTGCAGCGCCGATCTTGCCGGCGCCCGGGTTGCCGGGCGCGGGCTTGCCGTCGAGCGTGAGGCGCAGGATCTTGCCGAGCTCTTGATCGGGATCCTGCGCCGGCGTCATGCGCTGGCGCTCGCCGACGGTGAGGAACAAGTACTGTCCGTCGGGCGAGAACGCGATCTGCGCGCCGAACTGTCCGCCCTTGCCCTTCGGCATCTGACGCCAGAGCACCTTGAGCCCATCGAGGCTCGCCTTGTCGCCGGAGATCGAGAGGTCCGCGCGCGCGAGCGCGAGGCTCGAGCCGCCGTCGCCGGGCTCGGAATAGGTGAGGTAGACGTGGTGGTCGGTCGCGTAGCGCGGCGAAGTGAACACGCCGAGCATTCCGCCTTGTCCGCCGTACAGCACCGCGGGGACGTTCGCGACCTCGGTCTTCTCGCCCTTCTGCGTCACGAGCCAGACGGGGCCCACCTTCTCCGTGATCAGCATGCGCCCGTCGGGCAGGAACGCGATGCGCCACGGCAGGTTCAAGGTCGTAACTTGAGTCAGCGCGAACGGCAGGTTGGCTTCGGGCTTCTGCTCGCCCGCATTGATTTGCGCTTGGGCCGGAGCCCAGACGAGCGCGCACAGCAGCGCGGCAGCGGCCAATGTCTTCATTGAAGTTCCTTGCTACGAAGCTCGGATGGGAAAGGTATGCGATTCCAGGCGCGCGCCGCCAGCTCGGCGTTGCGCGCGAGCGACAGATCACAGCTCGGCGGCGTTGTTGCGCGCGCGCACGCCGGGCTCCATGAGTCTTACGGCCGCTTGTGACTACCTGGTAGCGAGAGTACCCTGAACTAGGGTCCTATCTTTTTTTGTCTTTCCGGGGGGACAGACATGAAAACCAAAACCGCGTTGCCGCGGCGGCACAGGCTTGCCGTTGCCGTCAGCCTTGCGTCCGCAGTCTCACCAGCACTCCTGTTTCTCGCCACGGCTCGCGCACAGGAACCGACCGAAGAGATCACCGTGACGGGCTCGCGCATTGCGCGCGAAACCGGATTCACGACGGCTACACCGGTGACCGCGGTCACGACCGCGGATCTCGCGTCGTTCAAGCCCGGCGCGACGATGGTCGACCAGCTCGCTCAGCTGCCGCAGTTCTACCAGACGCAGAGCTGCGCAGAACGGCGGCGGCGCGTTGTTCGGCGGCGCCGGCCGCAGCGTGATCGACTTACGTGCGATGGGACCGCAGCGCACGCTCGTGCTGCTCGACGGCTCGACGACTCGCGCCGGCCGATCGCGACGGCAGCGTGCACATCGACAACATCCCGACCGCGTTGCTCTCGCAGGTCGAGGTCGTGACCGGCGGCGCGTCGGCTGCCTACGGCGCCGATGCGCTCGCGGGCGTCACGAACTTTCGCCTGAACAGAAAGTACCGCGGCGTCGATCTGTCGGCGAGCGTCGGAGCGCTCGAGAACGGCAAGGGCGACGACCGGATCTTGTCGGCCGCGTTCGGCACCGACATCGGCGAGCGCTGGCACTTCATCGGCTCGCTCGAGGCCCAGAGGATCGACGAGATCGAATACGACCCGACGACGCTCGACAGCAGCTGGTTCCAGCGCTGGGGCCTCGTGGCGAATCCCGCAGTCGACTGGTGCAGCCGACTACGAACCATCCGATGCGGCTCGCGTTGCCGAACGTGTATTCGACCATCCATACGCCGACCGGCAAGATCGGTACGACGCGCAACGCGGCGGGCACCGCCGTGCCGTTCACTCTCGGCGGGCAGACCTTCACGGATGACGGCTCGGGCGTGAGGCCGTTCGACCTGACCGGCGCGATCATCGGCGGGGCGGCGACCGGCAATGCGTCCGGCGGCACCGCCGTGATCGCGGGCAACTCGATCTTCGGTCCGATGACCGAGGCTGAGAGAGACAACCGCGCATTCAACGGCGGCCCGTACGGCGCCGACGTCTCGCGCGACAACGTATTTCGCCGGGTTCACGTTCGACGTGAACGACCGGATGCGCGTCTATTCGAACTTGCTCGCCGGCCGCACGCAGTCGAACGATCTCGACGAGCGCGGCATCCCGCACATGACGAGCCCGTGGACGACGCAGATCTTCGTCGACAACGCGTATCTGCCCGCGAACGTGCGCAACGCGATGATCGCGCAAGGCGTCGACTCGTTCGTGATGGAGAAGCAAGGCCAGTGGCTCGGCCAGCCGGGTAATTACGACGATCACGAGAAGCGCGACAACCAGTACGACAGCTGGACGTTGCAGCTCGGCCTCGACAAGGACATCGGCAGCAACTGGAAGATGCAGGCGCACGTCCAGCGCGGCGCGACGCGCCGGTTCACGCAGGTCGAGAACGAGGTTCGCGTGGATCGCGAGATGCTCGCGGTCGACGCGGTCGAGGTCTACAAGGACCGTCGCGACGTGAACGGCGACGGAATCGTCGACCTGGTCGCCAACGCCGATCGCGGCACGGGACAAGTCGTCTGCAACGTGCAACGGTACAACCCGACGCAGGCGCAGTTGCAGGCGTCCGTCGCGAACGTCCGTGTGCCGGCCGCGCAGGGCGACGACTCGCTCGGCAACGGCGATCCGCTCTACCCGGTGCCGATCCCGAGCCCCGTGGGTCCGGACGCGATCCCGAACTGCGTGCCGATAAACATCTTCGGGCAAGGCAACGTGAGCTCGGCCGCGGCCGCCTATGTCGTGTCGCCGAAATGGGGCGACAGCGTCGTGACGCAGGAATTCGCCGAGGCGCTGTTCACCGGCGACATCTGGAAGGGCTACGGACCGGGTGCGTTCTCGATGGCCGTCGGCGCGACTTGGCGCAGTCAATGGTTCTGGCAGCGCGGCCAACCGCAGCCGCTGATGGCTTACGGTCCGCCGAAGAACGCGCCGAGCCTCGGCATCCGCGGCATCCAGGGCGGATTCACGACCGGCAGCCCGAACCTGCACGAGTTCTCGACGGTGCCGACGATCAAGGGCAGCTACGACGTCTGGGAGGCGTTCTCGGAGATCAACATGCCGCTCTGGGCGGCCCAGGACGGCAAGCGGCGACTCGAGATGGACGTCGCGGCGCGCTACTCGGACTACTCGACGAGCGGCGGCATCACCTCGTGGAAGACCGGCATCAATTTCCAGGCGACGAACTTCTTACGGTTCCGCACGACCGTCTCGCGCGACGTTCGCGAGCCGACGTTCGCCGAGCGGTTCGACGTGCAGGGCGGCGGCGGCAGCATCATGGAGAAGGCCATCAACAACATCCCGAACCCGGGCGGCGTGCTGACGACGTTCCAGATCACGAGCGTGAACGTCGGCAATCCGGACCTCGTGCCGGAGAAGGCCGACACCGTGACCGCGGGCATCGTCGTGCAACCGGGCGACACGGGCCTGCAGTTCTCGATCGACTGGTACGACATCGATCTCGCCGGCGCGATCGGCCAGCTCGGCGTCCAAGGGATCTTGAACGAGTGCATCGCGACGGCGCGGCGCGAGCCCTCTGTGCGCGAACGTGATCCGCGACCCAGTCACGAACGCCGTCACGACCGTCTACAACCCGTATCTCAACATCAACGCGCGAAGGTCCGCGGTTACGACTACGAGCTGCTGTGGAACAAGCAGACGCATTTCTTCGCGAACAAGTCCGAGTCGTTGACGTTGCGCTTCCTGGCCGGGAATCTGCTCGAGGACAGCACGACGACGCCGAGCGGCGCCGTGACCGACCTCGCCGGGCAGTTCGCCGAGCCGAACTGGCGGGGCCTCGTCGGCGTGCACTACCAGGTCGGCGCTTTCGGCGTGGCGTTGCAGGAGCGTTATCTCGGGTCGTCGGGAATCAACGTGCAGCCCGGTCCCGTCACGTACATCCAGTTCTCGCCCGGCCTCGTACCGAAAGCCGGTCAGCTCACGGTCGACGACGCGACGGTGGATCCGAAGAGGTACACGGACCTCACGTTCAGCTGGGACCACGGCATGAAGGGCGGCAAGACGTGGCAGCTGGCGCTCGCGATCACGAACGTGATGAACGAGGATCCGCCGATCATCCCGGTGTTCGATCAGCGCTTCAGCGCGCAGTCGAATCCCCAGGGATTCAACTCGTACGACGTCTACGGCCGGCGGTATCTGCTGAACTTCACGTACAAGCTCTAGCCCGCTCTCTCGGGGCGCCTTCGGTTCTCGGAGGCGCCCCGACGAGGCCGGCGCGGCCGAGCCGTCCCGGAAGCAGACCGTATCGCGAGCCGGCTCGTTCGATTGAGCGAGCCGGATCGCTATTTCGCGCTCTTGTGCAGCTCGTAGAGCAGCTCGAGCGCGGCGCGCGGCGTGAGCGAGTCGACGTCGAGCGCGGCGAGCTTGTCGAGCGCCGCGCGCTGCTCGTCGGCGGCGCGCAGGCGCGGCGGGCGCGTCGAACTTGAGCTCGGACTGCGGGCTCGCGGGCAACAGCGTCTGCTGATGCTTCTCGAGCCGGCGCAGGTAGTCGCGCGCGCGCTCGACGACGTCGCGCGGCACTCCCGCGAGCTCCGCGACGTGCAGCCCGTAGCTCTGGCTCGCCGGTCCCGGCTTCACGGCGTGCAGGAAGATCAGCTCGCGCCCGTGCTCGGTCGCGTCGAGATGCACGTTCGCGCACGAAGGGATCTCCTCGGGCAGCGCGGTGAGCTCGAAGTAGTGCGTCGCGAACAGCGTGAATGCGCCGATCTTCTGCGCGATATGACGCGCCGCCGCCCAGGCGAGCGACAGACCGTCGAACGTGCTCGTGCCGCGGCCCACCTCGTCCATCAGCACGAGGCTCGCGCGCGTCGCGCTGTTCAAGATGTTCGCGGTTTCCGTCATCTCGACCATGAACGTCGAACGGCCACCGGTGAGGTCGTCGCCGGCGCCGATCCGCGTGAAGATCCGGTCGACCGGCCCGATCGTCGCGGACTCGGCCGGCACGAAGCTGCCGATGTGCGCGAGGATCGCGATCAGCGCGGTCTGGCGCATGTACGTCGACTTGCCGCCCATGTTCGGTCCCGTGACGATCAGCATCCGCGTGCGCTCGTCGAGTACCAAGTCATTCGGCACGAACGGCGCCGAGCTCGAGCCTTCGACGCCGAGATGTCGGCCCGCGCGGTATTCGAGCACGAGCTCGTCGCTCAAGCTCGGTTTGCTCAAGCGCAGTGCGCCGGCCCGTTCCGATAAGTTCGCGAGCGTGTCGAGCTCCGCGACGCTCTCCGCCGTCTGCTGGAGCGCTGCGAGCCCGGCGCCGAGCGTCTCGAGCAGCCCGTCGTAGAGCTGCTTCTCGCGGCTCAGCGCGCGCTCGCGCGCGGAGAGCACCTTGTCCTCGAATTCTTTGAGCTCGGGCGTGATGTAGCGCTCGGCGTCCTTCAACGTCTGGCGGCGGATGTAGTCCGCCGGCGCGCGCGCGGCCTGCGCCTTGCTCATCTCGATGTAGAAGCCGTGCACGCGGTTGTAGCCGACTTTGAGTCCCGCGAGCCCGGTGCGCTCGCGCTCGCGCTGCTCGAGCCGCTCGAGGTACTGGTCGGCGTTCGTGCTGATGGTGCGAAGCTCGTCGAGCTCGGCGTCGAAGCCCGGCGCGATCACGCCGCCGTCGCGCAGCAGCACGGGCGGCGCCTCGACGAGTGCGCGCTGCAGGAGGTCGCGCTCCGCCGCGTGGTCGCCGCACTGCGCGGCGAGCGTCTGGATGCGCTCGGCTGCGCAAGACGCAAAGTGGCGCTTGAGCTCGGGCAGCCGATTCAAGCCGTCGCGCAGCTGGGCGAGGTCGCGCGGCCGCGCCGAGCGGAGCGCGATCCGCGTGAGCACGCGCTCGAGGTCGCCGATCTCCTTGAGCACGAACCGCGTGTCGTCGAGCGGCCCGCGCTCCGCGAGCAGCTCGACCGCCTGCTGCCGCCTGCGGAGCTCGCCGCGGTCGCGGATCGGGCGCGCGAGCCAGCGGCGCAAAAGCCGGCTGCCCATCGCGGTTGCGCAGCGGTCCATCAGGCCCGCGAGCGTGTACTCGTCGCGCGATCCTAAGCTCGACTCGATCTCGAGGTTGCGGCGCGTCTGCGCGTCCATGAGCACCGCTTGCTCGCGCCGCTCGCGGTGCAGCGCGCGCAGGTGCGGCACGGCGCCGCGCTGCGTGTCCTTCGCGTATTGAAGGAGGCACCCCGCTGCGCCGACCGCGGCGGGCGCATCGTCGGCGTCGAAGCCGCGCAAGTCGTGCGTGCCGAATTGCGTGCAAAGCTGGCGCTGTGCCGAGCCCGGATCGAAGTGCCACGTGGGCCGGCGGCGCAGCGCCGGGAACGCGGCGAGCCACGCGGGCGGATCGGCGTCCTCGCCGAGCAGCAGCTCGGCCGGCTTCAGCCGATCGAGCTCCGCGTGCAGCGCGTCGACGTCGTCGAGCTCCATGACGCTGAAGCGGCCGCCCGCGAGGTCGAGCCAGGCGAGCCCAATGCGCGGCGTGAGCGTCAGCGCCGCGAGCAGGCGCGTCTCCTTCTCCTCGAGCAGCGCGGCATCGGTCACCGTGCCGGGCGTGATCACGCGCACGACCTCGCGCGCGACCGGACCCTTGCTCGTGGCCGGATCGCCGATCTGCTCGCAGATCGCGACCGACTCGCCGAGCTTCACGAGCCGCGCGAGATAGGTCTCCGCCGAATGCACGGGCACGCCGGCCATCGGAATCGGCTCGCCGGCGGATTGCCCGCGCTTCGTGAGCGCGATGTCGATGAGCTTGGCCGTGCGGCGCGCGTCGTCGTAGAACAGCTCATAGAAATCGCCCATCCGGTAGAACAGCAGCGTGTCCGGAAACTGCGATTTGATCGCAAGGTACTGCTGCATCACGGGCGTGTGCGGGCTCGTGCTCATCGCGCGCGGCCAGTCAGAGCGCCGTTACCCGCGCGCACGGCGGTTCCCACGCTGCGCGCGACGTCGCGCAGCCGCGTTCTGAAACGCGCCGCCTCGTCGACGATCCAGGCGCGGAACGCGTCGATCGACGGTTCGCCGGCGCGCGCTTCGGGCAGCAGCAAGTAGTACTTCACGTCGGTCTCGAGCAACGGGCCGAACGGGATCTTGAGGCGGCGCGCGCCGAGATCGTCGAACAGGTAGGTCAATCGTCCGAGCGCGACGCCGTAACCCGCGGCGGCGGCCTGGAGCACGAGGTGGCCGTCGTCGAAGTGCATGCCGCTCGCAACGTCGAGATTCCGCGCTTTCGCGGCGCGTATCCACAGCGGCCATCCCGTAGATCGGCCCACGCGGCGTAGCGAGTCGTCGTGGAGCAGCGCAGCCTTGCCGAGATCCGTGACGCGACGCAGTCCGCGCTCGCGTATGAGCGCGGGGCTCGCAACGGGCACGACCGATTCCTCGATCAGCGGGACGGCGACCGCGCCGCCGAACGCGCCCCTGCCGATTCGGACAGCGATGTCGATGTCGTCGAGGTCGAAGTCCGTCGCGCCGCCGCCGGCGCGCAGCCTCACGTCGATGCCCGGGTGGCGAGCCGCGAACGCGCCGAGCCGCGGGACCAGCCAGCGCGTCGCGAAAGCGGTCGTCACGCTGACCACGAGCGACGCGCGCGTCTGACGCGCGCGGAGCTGATCGACGCCGTGGGCGAGTAGCTCGAAGCCCTCGCGCAGCTGCTCAGCCGCGAGCCGGCCCTGGTCGGTGAGCTCGAGATGGCGCGTCGTGCGTTTGAACAACGTCACGCCGAGATAGGTCTCGAGCCCGCGGATCTGGTGACTCACGGCAGCAGGTGTCACGTGCAACTCTCTGGCAGCACGCGTGAAGCTCGAAAGCCGCGCGGCGACCTCGAACGCGCGGAGCGCAGTCAGCGGCGGAAGGGAACGAGGCACTTGTGAAATTCCCTCATCGAAAATCAGCTGTTTTCTCGCTGCACGGCGGTGAGTTTTCGCGCCTAGACTAATCTAACAAACCGCAGCCAGTCGCCGGCGCGGATGTCGTCTGGCCTAAGATCGCGACGCGTCGCCGACACTTTTAGGGAGAGCCCGAATGTCTGCGACCACGGAAGTCCGCCCGTTCGATCCGTTCCTGCTGGCTTCTCTCGCTAGCCGCGACCAGCTTTGCTTGTTCCTCGACGTCGACGGCACGTTACTCGACATCGCGCCTTCGCCACAGAGCGTGTATGTCGACGACCGGTTGCGCGACCTGCTGCTGCGAGTGCGAGTCGCGCTCGGCGGCGCCGTGGCGCTCGTGAGCGGCCGGTCGCTTGCGACCGTCGACGAGCTGTTTGCGCTCTACACCTGGCCCGCGGCGGGCCTGCATGGCGGCGAGCGGCGCGACGCGTCGGGGCAAGTGCACATTCGTGCTGCCGACACGGCACGGCTCGAGCCCGTGCGCGCGGCCTTGCGTCGCTTGGTCGACGAGACGCCGGGCGCCGTGCTCGAGGACAAGGAGCTCGCGCTCGCGGTGCACTACCGGTCGGCGCCGGAGTTCGAATGGAAGCTGCGCCGAATCGTTCGCCAGTGCGCCGCGCAGCTCGCGCCCGAGTATCACGTGCTCGACGGCAAGTGCGTCGTCGAGATCAAGCCGGTCGCCGCGAGCAAAGGCCATGCGATCCGAGCGTTCCTGCAGGAGCCGCCGTTCATCGGCCGCGTCCCCGTGTTTTTCGGCGACGACGTGACCGACATCGACGGCTTCGCGTGCGTCGAAGAGGCCGGCGGCGTCTCGGTCGCGGTCGGCGACAACCTGCCGGCGATGCTGCATCTCGGCGTCGCCGCGAGAGGTCCATGCGCTGCTCGGTCTGTTTGCGGTAGACACTCGCTATACACAATGAGGGCGCCGGCCGAAATCTCGACCTCGCCGTCATCGGCAATTGCGAGGTCGCGGCGCTGATCGACGCGGATGCGACGATCGTTTACTGCTGCCTGCCGCGGCTCGACGGCGATCCCGTCTTCTGCGCGCTCATCGACGGCGGGCCGAGTCCCGACGAGCGCGGCGTGTTTGCAATCGACTTGCTCGACTGCGCCGAGAAGCGGCAGCGCTACGTGCGCAACACCCCGATCGTCGAAACGCTGCTTGCCGATGCGCAAGGCAACCGCCTGCGCATCGTCGACTTCTGCCCGCGGTTTCGGGCGCGCGGGCGCACCTATCGGCCGATGACGATCGTGCGTCTGGTCGAGCCGCTCGCCGGCAGGCCGGTCGTGCGCGTTCGTCTGCGGCCGTGCGCGAATCATGGCACCGAGACGCCGCGCGTAACTCGCGGCTCGCACAACTCGCGCTACCAGGCCGGGACCACGAGCTTTCGCGTGACCACGAACGCGTCGTTGAGCGCCGTCGCCGACGAGTCGTCGTTCGTCGTCGATTCGCCGGTCGCGTTCATTCTCGGCGTCGATCAAACGATCGAGGAGCCGCCGCAGACGCTGGCTCTCTCGCTCCTCGAGGACACGCGCGAGTACTGGCAGGACTGGGTGCGCGGTCTTTGGATTCCATTCGATTGGCAAGACGCCGTGATCCGCGCGGCGATCTCGTTGAAGCTCTGCACGTACGAAGACACGGGCGCCGTGCTCGCGGCGTTGACCACCTCGATTCCCGAGAGCCCCGACAGCGGGCGCAACTGGGACTACCGCTATTGCTGGTTGCGCGACGCCTACTTCACGATTCAAGCGCTGAACCGGCTCGGCGCGACGCGCACGATGGAGGGTTATCTGCGCTTCATCGATCGCGTCGTCGCGGCGCGCGGCGACAGCGAGATTCCGCCGCTGTTCTCGATTGCCGGCAGCGACGAATTGCCCGAACGCGTCGAGCCCGCGCTGCGCGGCTATCGCGGCATGGGTCCGGTCCGCGTGGGCAACGCGGCGCATGGGCAACGGCAGCACGACGTCTACGGCGCGATCGTGCTCGCGGCGGCGCATTCGTTCTTCGACGAACGGCTGCTGAACCTCGGCGACGCGTCGCAGTTCGCGCAGCTCGAGGTGCTCGGCGAGCACGCGGTCGCCGTGTACGGCATGGCGGACGCGGGCCCTTGGGAATTCCGCGGCTTCGAGCGCGCCCACACGTTCTCCGCCGCGATGTCGTGGGCAGGCCTCGATCGCCTCGCGCGTATCGCGGCTCGGCTTCAGCTCGACAGCCGCGCCGCGTATTGGCGAACGCGTGCCGAAAAGGTTCGCGCCGACTTCCTCGAGCGCGCCTGGAGCCCCGCGCTCAACGCGTTCACGTCGAGCTTCGGCGGCGACGCGCTCGATTCGACGACGTTGCTGCTCCCCGAGCTCGGCCTCGTCCCGGCGCGCGATCCTCGCTTCGTCTCGACGGTCAGCGCGATCGAGGCCTCGCTCAAGGACGGCGACTGGCTGTTTCGCTATCGGCACCCCGATGACTTCGGAAAGCCCCATACGTCTTTCACCGTATGCGCGTTCTGGTACGTGAATGCGCTCGCGATGATGGGGCGCCGCGACGAAGCGCGCGCTCACTTCGAGCGGCTGCTCGCGCAGCGCACGAGCCTCGGTCTGCTGTCGGAAGACATCGACGCGAAAACCGGCGAATGGTGGGGCAACTTCCCGCAGACCTACAGCCTCGTCGGAATCATCAACTCGGCGATTCGCCTGAGCCGCCCCTGGGAGGAGGATCCATGACACGCCTCGTCGCGGTGTCGAACAGGGTCACCGCGTCGTCGCGAGCCGCGGGCGGCCTGGCGGTCGGAATACACGCCGCTATGAGATCCCAGGGCGGCATGTGGCTCGGCTGGAGCGGCAAGTTGGCGGCCGACGACACGGCAGCCGTCGACGTCACGCTGCGGGACAACGTCGAGCTCGCGACCTTCGACTTGCCTCGCCACGACTTCGATCTCTACTACGCCGGCTTCTGCAACGGCACTCTCTGGCCGCTCTGCCACTACTTCGTCGCGGGGCTGCACTATTCACGGCCGCAATTCGACGCCTACGTCCGCGTGAACCGGCTGTTCGCCGAGCGGCTGTCGCCGCTCTTGCGCGACGACGACCTCGTTTGGGTTCACGACTACCATCTCATGTATCTCGCGCATGAGCTGCGCGCTCGCGGCGTGACGCGCCCGCTCGGCTTCTTCCTGCACATTCCGTTTCCGCACGTCGAAGCGCTGCGCGCGCTGCCGCGCTACGGCGAGCTGATTCGCGCCTTGCTCGAATACGACGTCGTGGGTTTCCAAACGGCTCGCGATATCGCGTGCTTCCGTTCCGCGGTCGTGGACGTGCTCGGCTCGTCCGCGCTGTACCACGACGAGGTACGGCGGCCGCACGGCCGCACGCGGATCGGCGTGTTTCCGATCGGCGTCGACGTCGACGTCATCCGGCGCGAGGCGCGCGAGTCGCAGGGGTCGCGGACCGTGAAGCGCATGAGCGCGGGCCTGCGCGGGCGCCGCTGCGTGATCGGCGTCGACCGGCTCGACTACAGCAAAGGGCTCGTCGAGCGTTTCGAGGCTTACGAGCTGCTGATGCAGCTTCATCCGGAGCGCCTCGCGCGCGTGAGCTTCCTGCAAATCGCGCCGCTCTCCCGCTCCGATGTCCAGGCGTACCGCGCGATCCGTAGATCGCTCGAGCAGACCGCAGGCCGGATCAACGCAGCGTTGACGGATACCGACTGGACGCCGATCCGGTATTTGAACCGCGACTTCGAGCACGAGGTGCTGATGGGCTTCCTGCGCAACGCTGCGGTCGGCGTCGTGACGCCCGTGCGCGATGGCATGAACCTGGTCGCCAAGGAATTCGTCGCGGCGCAAGACCCGGCGGACCCCGGCGTGCTCGTGCTATCGACCTTGGCGGGCGCGGCCCAGGAGCTCGAAGACGCGCTGCTCGTGAATCCGCACGACAGGCGTGACGTCGCGGACGCGATCAACACCGCGCTCGACATGTCGCGC
The DNA here is from genome assembly GCA_963841645.1 of uncultured Gammaproteobacteria bacterium. GTDB lineage: Bacteria > Pseudomonadota > Gammaproteobacteria > Steroidobacterales > Rariloculaceae > FEN-1219. Next base: position 625,984 of record CAWJDS010000008.1, read on the forward strand.
GAGGAACGCCGGGCGCGCCACGAGCGCATGGTCCGAATCCTCGAGCGCAACGACGTGCACGCGTGGTGCGCGCGGTTCGTGGCCGAGCTCGAGCGCTCGCACCAGGGCCGCCGACCCGAGCCGATAGTCGTCCGCGCGGCTGGGCACGTATGATCCGCGCATGCCAGTCCCAGCGATCGAAGCCGAGCGTCGGCGCGCCGGCCGCGTGCAGCGATGACGCCGACCGACGAGGAGCTCGCGGATCTCGCGCAGCGCCTGGGCCGCGCGCTCGAGGCGCGTAATTTACGCGTCGCGACCGCCGAGTCGTGCACGGGCGGCTGGATCACGAAGGCGCTCACCGACATCCCCGGTAGCTCGCGCTGGGTCGAGGGCGGCGTCGTCGCGTACTCGAATTCGGCCAAATCGTCGCTGCTCGGCGTGCCGGCCGGCACCGTCGCGGCGCACGGAGCGGTGTCCGAGGCCGTCGTGCGTGCGATGGCGGAGGGTGCACGCGCGCGCTTCGGCGTGCCGCTCACGGTCGCCGTGAGCGGCGTCGCGGGTCCGGACGGCGGCACACCGGACAAGCCCGTCGGCACCGTCTGGTTCGCGTGGGCGAACGGCCGCGAGACGTCCGCCGTCCGCGAGCGCTTCAACGGCGACCGCGAGGCGGTGCGCCGCCAGACCGTAGCGCTCGCGCTGCGCCGGCTGCTCGAGCTGGCCGAAGCGCGATGAGCGGCGGGCCGGAGCCGGACGCAGACGGAGACGAAACACGCGACGATCGCCCGCGCGACAGCCGGCGCGTGTTCTTCGCGCTTTGGCCCGATGCCGAGACGCGCGCCCGGCTCGCACGCGCGACGAAGGACGCGGTGCGTCGCTCGGGCGGCCGGCCGATTGCGAAGGATCGCTTCCACGTCACCGTGGTGTTCCTCGGCAACCTCACGCCGGCGGGTTTCGAGATCGCTAACGCGGTGCCGCCGATCCCCGTGGGTGCCTTCACGCTGGTTCTCGATACGATCGGCGCGTTCGTCTCGTCGCGAACGCTTTGGCTTGGCGCGCGGTCCGTGCCGCCCGGGCTGGTCGAGCTCGAGCGCCGACTCTGGGAAGCGCTCGCCGCGAACGGATTCATGCGCGAGGAGCGGATCTATCGGCCTCACGTGACGCTCGCGCGCCGTGCCCGGGCAGTCGACTGGGAGTCGACCCAATCGAGTGGCCGGTCGCCGAGCTCGCGCTCGTCGAGTCGCTGCCGGATGGGCGCAACGTGCACTACGAGCCGCTCCGGAGCTGGGCGCTCTGAGAATTCCGGCGAAGTTTCTCGGCAAGGCCGCGGCGCCCGAGACGACGCCGCGAGCCGGGCGCGATTCCGCGTGAACGCCATGAAAATCCGTCGCTGCCGCATCCCAAGAACTGTGGAATAATGCCGGCACGTCGCGCGTGCTTCGCCGCGCTCCTTCGAAATCACCACCGTCAGCTGATAGGCAACCGATGGACGAAAACCGCAAGAAGGCGCTGTCCGCAGCGCTGAGCCAGATCGAGAAACAGTTCGGCAAGGGCTCCGTGATGCGCCTCGGCGACGCGATCGCCATGCGCGACATCGAGGTCGTCTCGACGGGCTCGCTCGGCCTCGACATCGCGCTCGGCATCGGCGGCTTGCCGCGCGGCCGCGTCGTCGAGATCTACGGACCCGAGTCGTCGGGCAAGACCACGCTCACGCTGCAAGTCGTCGCCGAGATCCAAAAGCTCGGCGGCACCGCGGCGTTCGTCGACGCCGAGCACGCGCTCGATCCGATCTACGCGCAGAAGGTCGGCGTGAAGGTCGAAGATCTCTTGATCTCGCAGCCCGACACGGGCGAGCAGGCGCTCGAGATCACCGACATGCTCGTGCGCTCGGGCGCCGTCGACCTGATCGTCGTCGACTCGGTCGCGGCGCTCACCCCGAAGGCCGAGATCGAGGGCGAGATGGGTGACCAGCACATGGGCTTGCAGGCGCGGCTCATGTCGCAGGCGCTGCGCAAGCTCACGGGCAACATCAAGCGCTCGAACTCCCTGGTGATCTTCATCAACCAGATCCGCATGAAGATCGGCGTGATGTTCGGCAACCCCGAGACCACGACCGGCGGCAACGCGCTGAAGTTCTACGCGTCCGTGCGGCTCGACATCCGCCGCATCGGCGCGATCAAGAAGGGCGAAGAGGTGATCGGCAGCGAGACGCGCGTGAAGGTCGTCAAGAACAAGGTCGCGCCGCCGTTCAAGAGCGCCGAGTTCGAGATCCTCTACGGCGTCGGCATCTCGCGCGAAGGCGAGATCGTCGACCTCGGCGTGCAGCAGAACATCATCGAGAAGTCGGGCGCCTGGTTCAGCTACAAAGGCGACCGGATCGGCCAGGGCAAGGAGAACGCGCGCGAGTTCTTGCTCAACAACAAGGACATCGCGGCCGATATCGAGAAGCAGATCCGCGCGCGCGTGCTGCCGGGCAAGGCCCCGGTCCAGGTCGTCGAGGAGGAGGGTGCGGCGCTCCAAGCCTGACGTCGCCGACCCGGGCGCGTGCGAGCGCGCCGCGCTCGATCTCCTCGCTCGCCGCGAGCACAGCCGCCGCGAGCTCGAACGCAAGCTCGGCGCGCGCGGCTTCACAGATGAGCTGATTGCGCCGACGCTCGACGCGCTCGAGGAGTCCGGCGAGCTCGCGTCGGCACGCTTTACCGCCAGCTTCATCCGTGCGCGTGCGGCGAAGGGCCAAGGGCCCGCGCGCATCCGCGCCGAGCTCGCCGAGCGCGGCATCGACCGCGAGCAGGCGAGCGGAACACTTCCGCGCCGCGGCGATCGATTGGGCCGCGATCGCGATCTCCGCCCGCGACAAGCGCTTCGGCGCCGGCCGGCCGAGCGACTTCAAAGAGCGCGCTCGCCAAGCGCGGTTCCTCGAGTACCGGGGCTTCGACCGCGGTCAGATCGGCCGCGCGCTCGGCTCCGGGGACGACTTCGATTGAGGCCGATGCCGACCTGCGAGCCCTTGGCGGCCACAACCAAAAGACCCATAGCCCGCACTTCAGAGCCATTCGCCGATGACCGACACCGCCACCAGCTACGACCACGTTCCTTATTCATTTAGTTCCTTCCCCGAGAGCCACCCGCGGCGGCTACAGGCGGCGGCGCATCTGCTCGGGCTAGAGACGCCTGCGCCAGCGGAGTGCCGCGTTCTGGAGCTCGGCTGCGCCGTGGGCGGCAACATCGTGCCGATGGCTTACTCGCTTCCCGGGGCGAGCCTCATCGGCATCGATCTCGTGACGTCGCAGATCGAGACCGCGAAAGAATTCGCGGCGGCGAGCGGTGTGAAGAACCTCGATCTCCGGGCGGCCAGCATCACCGATGTCACGCCGGAGTGGGGGAAGTTCGATTACGTCATCGCGCACGGCGTGTTCTCGTGGGTTCCGCGCGACGTGGCGGAGAAGGTGCTGCAGATCTGCGCCGAGCAGCTCACGCAAAACGGCTTGGCCTACATCAGCTTCAACACCTATCCCGGCTGGCACGGGCGCATGTGGGCGCGCGACGCCATGCTCTTCCATGCCGAAAAATTCGAAGACCCAATCGAGAAGGTCCGCGCGGGACGGGATTTCATAGCGGCGCTGGCGCAATCTCCGCTTGCTTCGGGCTTGCTCAAGAGCGAGATGCAGTATCTGCAGGGCAAGGCCGAGAGCTACATCCTGCACGAATACCTCGAGGACGTTAACGAACCCATTTACTTCCGGGATTTCGCCGGCCTCATCGCGAAGCACGGTCTTCAGTATCTCGGCGACGCGTTGCAAAACGGCATGATGGGCGCCGAGAGCTGGCCGGCGTTCATGAGTTGGATGCAGGCGAATCGGGATGACCTGATTCGCCGCGAACAATACGTCGACTTCGTGCGCAATCGCGTCTTCCGGCGCGCGCTGGTCTGTCGCGGGAGCTTGGCGCTCGATCGGACGCGGCTGGTGTCGCGGGCCGAGACGATGCAAGTCGCGGGGTTCTTGCAGCAATCGATCGATGCGAGCGGCATGTCGCGTTTCGATCATCTGCGCGGCGGACTCGTGACCGGCGCCGGTCCGCTCCACGACGCTTTGGTGACGATCAACGCGCGCTTCCCGCGGGCGATTTCCGTGAAAGAACTGATCGACCCCGCCGGCCACCAGCGCGGAGCGGTGCTCCGCGAGCTGGTCAACTGTTGGATGAGCGGAATGCTGGAGCTATACATCGATCCGCCGGCCGTGCTGGCGCAGGCGTCGAGCGACGAGACCGCGCGCGAGCCCCGTCGCGCGCTATCTCGTCGCCCAAAACCAGGCCCCGATCAATCAGCGGAACGCGAGCGTTCCCGTCGATGCGACGCAGCGACGTTTCATCCAGCTCGCTGACGGCACCCGCACGCGCGACCAGCTCGCGACTGAGCTCGGCACGGCGAGGGAGAACATCGATAAGCTGATTCAGTCTTTGCTGGAGACCGCGCTTCTAGAGGCATAGCCGCAGAGACCGCCGCGCTCGAGCGCCTCGGGGCTGACCCGGGCGCGGCGGCCGGAAGCGGCCCGGGCGCCGCCGCCGCCAGCCCGCCGCACGCCAACTCAGCTGCCGGCCATCTCGAACAGCGGATAAATCTCGCACGTGCCTTGCCCCGCGACCTCGAGGAAGCGACGCGTAAGCTCGACCACCTTCTCTTTCGATTCGGCCTTGAGCAACGCGTAGCCGCCGATGACTTCCTTGGCTTCGGCGAACGGCCCGTCAGTCACCGTCACCTTGCCGGCCGTGCTCTTGTGCACGCGCACGCCTTGCTGGCCGAAGTGCACGCCCTCGGTCGCGATGAGCCAGCCTTCCTTCATGGCTTCTTCGACCAGATTGCCCATCCGCGTCATCTCGGCCTCGGTCGGCGCTCGGTTCGTCGGCACGTGCGTGAAGATACTGATGAATCGCATGGCTACCCTCCTTGTCGGGTGTTTTGGTTTCTATATGTACGTCGAACGATACCGGGCGAAATCGACAAGCTCGTCGATTTTTTTGTGCGCGGACGCACCGTCGCGCTCGCGCGAGCGGCGCGTTGCGCTCGAGCGCGGCACCGCAAGCCTTGGGCGATCCGCTAGACTTGTCGAGTGAAATCAGTGGTTACCGCGCTCGTCGTGTGCCTGGGGCTCGCGCTCGCCTCGCCGCCGGTCATGGCGCAGTGGCCGGCGTATCCGACGAAGAACGCGCCGCGCGGCGCCGACGGCAAGCCGGACCTGAACGCAGCCGCACTTCGCACGGCCGAGGGTAAGCCGGATCTCTCGGGCGTCTGGAACTATGCCGGCGTTCTAGGTTTTCGCGGCGGTCCGCCGCCTTCGCCTCCCGGTACACCGGTGCAAGCGACGTTCTGGAACATCGAGGCCGGGTTCAAGGAAGGGCTGCCGTTCACGCCCTGGGGCGCGGAGCTCAGGCGCGAGCGGATGGCCAACGACAGCAGGGACAATCCCGACGCCGCGTGTCTGCCGCTCGGGCCCATGCAGCTGCACACGCACTCGCAGCCGCGCAAGATCATTCAAACCAAGGATTTGATCGTCATCCTCTACGAGGCCAACGCCAACGTGCGGCAGATCTTTCTCGACGGGCGATCCGCTCCGAGCGACGATCCGCAGCCCTGGTGGTTCGGCTACTCGCGCGGCTGGTGGGAAGGCGACACGCTGGTCGTCGAGACGACGAACTTCCGCGACGGAGTTTGGCTCGACGTCAACGGCGCGCCGCTCTCGGCGCAGGGCAAGCTCACCGAACGCTTTCGTCGTCCCACGTTCGGCGCACTCGAGATCGACGTGACGATCGACGATCCGAAGTCGTACACGAAACCGTGGACCGTTCGCGTGAATCAGCGGCTCCTGCTCGACACCGAGCTGATCGAATTCGTTTGCAACGAGAATCAGCAGTTCGACCCCGCCACCGGCGGTCCGCTGTCCCGGTAGTGATGTGATGTTCGAAAGACGCGCGATAGTCGGGGCGCTCGCGCTCGCGCTCGCAGCTTGCTCGTCGGGCGGCGACAGCGGCTCGGCGAGCACGACGCCGCCATCGCCGGCGACGACGCTCGCCGCAGCCCGGCTCGACGACCCCTTCGCCGCAGCCCGGCGCGCCGACGCAGGGCGCGCCCGTCTCCGCGCTGTTCGTGCTCGGCGACAGCCTCTCGGACGTCGGCAACGCCGCAGGCGCGGTGGATTACGTGCTCGGGAAAACGATCGCGCCTCCGACCGTCGGCCTCTGCAATCCGTTCGATGTGCTCGTGCTGTCGCGCGGCTGCGAGGACGTGATCTATCGTAAGAGCCGTGTGAGCGACGGCCCCGTCGCGGTCGAGTATCTAGCCACGGGCCTCGGGCTCGCGACCCTCGGGCCGTCTTTCCACGTCGTGCCGAGTCGGCCGAGCATCGGCACTGATTACGCCGTCGCGAGCGCGAAGGCCCGCGGAGGAGGCGTCGAGGATCTCGGCCGGCAAGTCGACGTGCTGCTGCTCGACCGGGCTCCGTTGGCCACTGCCGCGGTGTTCGTTGTCATCATCGGCGGCAACGACGCGATCGACGCGTTGCAAGCCGCGAACGCCGGCGGGCCGACGGCGGGCGCATCGAGCGCGGCGATCGTGACGGCGGCCGTCGCCGCGATCGGCGACAGTCTCGAGCGGCTGCTCGATTTCGGCGCGCGCCGGCTCGTTGTCGCCAACGTCCCCGACCTCGCCGCATTGCCGTCCGTTCGCGAGACGGCACGGTCGAGCGCGACGCCGGAGACCGTGCTCGCAACCGCGACAGCCGTGTCCGACGACTTCGATCGAGAGCTCGCGGCGCGGCTCGACGTCATCGAGGCCAAGCGCGCGTGGGACTCGCCGCAGCCGCCCGTGATCGTGCGCTTCGACTTGCGCGCGGCGCTCGCGGCCGTGCAGCAGGCTGCGGAGCAGCGCGGCGCTAACGCGACGGACGCCTGCTTCGACAGCGACGCCTACCGCGACTCGGCGCTCGCCGCGCGCAATTTCCACCCGGATTGCGCGCCGCTAGCAGGCGGTGCGCCGCGCTTCGCGGGTTTCGTGTTCTGGGACGACGTTCACCCGACGGGCGCCACGCACTCGGCGGTCGGCGCGGCGCTCATCGCGGAAATCGAGGCCAAGCTGCACCTCTGACGGCCGCTAGCGGTAGCGCGATCTGATCCGCTCAGGGCCGCACGTCGGCTCAGCGACGGCCGCCGAAGAGCCGCAGGATCATCAGGAACAGATTCACGAAGTCGAGGTACAGCGACGAGCGCGCCGCTGATCGCGTACGACCCCGATCTGCGGGCCCTCCGACGCGAGCGCCATCGTCTTGAGCTTCTGCGCGTCGTACGCGGTGAGCCCCGTGAACACGATGACACCGCAGGCCGAGATCAGGAATTGCAGCGTGTCGTTTTGCCAGAACGAGCCCGACGACCGATGCGATCACGATGCCGATCAGGCCCATGAACGCGAACTGGCCGAGCCCGACGAGACTGCGTTTCGTGACCGTGCCGTAGAGCGCGAGCGCGCCGAACATGCCCGCCGTCGTGACGAATGCGGACGCGATCGACGCACCGGTGAACACGAGCAGAATGACCGAGAACGTGATTCCGTTCGTCGCGGCATAGACGACGAACAGCGTAGCGGCCGTCGACGGACGTCAGCGTGGCGACGCGTGCCGAGATCCAGTAGACGAGTCCGAGCTGGCCGATCACTAGTGCGAGGAACAAGAAGCGCGTCGTGACGATCGCGCGAACGAGTTGCTCCTGGCTCGCGATGAACACTGCGACGCCGGCGGTGACCAAGAGACCGACGAACATCCATCCGTAGACGGACCTGAGGAAGCTCGTGACTCGCTCGTCGGCAGTCGCGGCCGGTATGCGTGTAGTCTGAAGGTCTCGAATTTCGGCCATGAACTTGCTCCCGTGGATTTGGTGGGGATTGTATCAGCCGGGTGGGCGGGGATCCGGCAGCGCGATCGACATAGTCGGCGCGGACGCAAACCCGTCGCCGCGACGCGTCGACTGCTATCCTATTGCCGGTACTTGTCTGACCCCCTCGAATTGCATGAGTTCCACCAGTAACCAGCTCCGCCAGGCGTTCCTCGACTACTTCGCGAAAAACGGTCATGAGGTGGTGCCGAGCTCGTCGCTGATCCCGGGCAACGACCCGACGCTGCTGTTCACGAACGCCGGCATGGTCCAGTTCAAGGACGTGTTCTTGGGACGCGAGAAACGCGCAATCCCGCGCGCCGCGAGCGCGCAGCGTTGCGTGCGCGCGGGCGGCAAGCACAACGACCTCGAGAACGTCGGCTACACGGCGCGGCATCACACGTTCTTCGAGATGCTCGGCAACTTCAGCTTCGGCGACTACTTCAAGCGGGACGCGATCCGCTTCGCGTGGGAGCTCATCACGAAGGACCTCGGCCTGCCGCCCGAGCGGCTCTGGTGCACGGTCTACGAGGACGACGACGAGGCCGCGGACATTTGGCTCAAAGAGATCGGCGTGCCGAAGAGTCGTTTCGCGCGCCTCGGCATGAGCGACAACTTTTGGGCGATGGGCGACACGGGCCCGTGCGGACCGTGCAGCGAGATCTTCTACGACCACGGCCCCGACGTCGAAGGCGGCCCGCCGGGCTCGCCGGCGAGCGGCGGCGACCGTTACATCGAGATCTGGAATCTCGTGTTCATGCAATTCGAGCGCAGCGCCGACGGCGCGATGACGAAGCTGCCGAAGCCCTCCGTCGACACCGGCATGGGCCTCGAGCGGCTCGCCGCCGTGATGCAGGGCGTGCACTCGAACTACGAGATCGACCTATTCGTGCATTTGATCGAGGCCGCCGCGGCGCTGACTCACACGTCCGACTTGAGCGACAAGTCGCTGCGTGTGATCGCGGATCACATCCGCGCATGCTCGTTCTTGATCGCCGACGGCGTCGTGCCCGGCAACGAGGGTCGCGGCTACGTGCTGCGGCGCATCATCCGGCGCGCGATCCGCCATGGCTACAAGCTCGGCGTCGAGGAGCCGTTCTTCTACAAGCTCGTGAAAGACGTCGAGAAGGAGATGGGCGGCGCGTACCCGATCCTCGGCAAGCAGCGCAGCCATGTCGAGAAGGTGCTGCGCCAAGAGGAGCAGCGCTTCGCGGAGACGTTGTCGCAAGGCATGCGGTTGCTCGACGACGCGATCGGCAAGCTTGGGCAGGGCGGCACGCTGCCCGGCGAGACCGTCTTCAAGCTCTACGACACGTACGGTTTCCCGGAGGACCTCACCGCAGACATCGGGCGCGAGCGCGGGTACCAAGTCGACCGTGAGGGCTTCGAGCGCGAGATGGACGCGCAACGCGAGCGCGGTCGCAAGGCGAGCCGGTTCACGATGGCCGCCGGCGGCAAGCCGTCGTTCGACCGCGCGACGGAGTTCCGCGGCTACGAGACGCTCGCGGACGCGGCGCCGGTCGTCGCGTTGCTCGATGCGGACGGCAAGGCGGTGGATGCGCTGAAGCAAGGCCAGGCCGGCACCGTCGTGCTCGAGCGCACACCGTTCTACGCCGAGAGCGGCGGCCAGATCGGCGACACCGGCACGCTCGAAGGCGGCGGCGCGCGCTTCGCGGTCACGGACACGCAGAAGCTCGGGCTCGCGTTCGGCCACATCGGCACGGTCGAGTCCGGCGCGATTTCGATCGGCGAGCAGCTCGAGGCGCGCGTCGACGCGCAGCGGCGCGCCGCGATCGTCGCGAACCACTCGGCGACGCATTTGTTGCATGCCGCTCTGCGCAGAGTGCTCGGCGAGCACGTGCAGCAGAAGGGCTCTCTCGTCGCTCCGGACCGTTTACGTTTCGACTTCTCGCACTACGAGCCCGTGAGCGCGGAGCAGCTGCGCGAGATCGAGTCGCTCGTCAACGAGCAGATCCGTCAGAACGCCGACGCGGATATTCGCGTGTTGCCGTACGACGAGGCGATCGCGGCCGGCGCGCTCGCGTTCTTCGGCGACAAGTACGGCGACCGCGTGCGGGTGCTGAAGCTCGGCGATTTCTCGACCGAGCTCTGCGGCGGCACGCACGTGAGCCGTGCGGGCGACATCGGCTTGTTCAAGATCGTCGGCGAGAGCGGCATCGCGGCCGGCGTCCGCCGGATCGAAGCGGTCTCGGGCCGCGGCGCGCTCGATTGGGTGAACGCGAACGAGGACAAGTTGCGCGACGTCGCGGCGCTCGTGAAGGCGGGCCGCGACGACGTCGCGGGCAAGGTCACGCAGCTCGTCGATCGCGCCCGCTCGCTCGAGCGCGAGGTGCAGGGCCTGCGCCGCAAGCTCGCGACGGGCGGAAGCCGCGACCTGCTCGACGAGGCGCAGGTCGTGAGCGGCGTCAAGGTGCTCGCGGCGAAAGTTGACGGCGCCGACGCGAAGTCGCTCCGCGACACGGCCGATCAGCTCAAGGACCGGCTCGGCACGGGCGTCGTCGTGCTCGGCGCGGTCGAGAGCGACAAGGTCCATCTCGTCGCGACGATCAGCAAAGATCTCACGGCGCGCTTGAAGGCCGGCGACGTGATCAAGCCCGTGGCCGAGCTCGTCGGCGGCCGCGGCGGCGGCCGGCCGGACTTCGCGCAGGCAGGCGGGACCCGGCCCGACAAGGTCGACGAAGCCCTCGCGCTCGTCCCCGAGATCGTCGCGAAGCTCGCGGCAGCCGGCACGTCTTAGAGTCGGTCTAACGTTCGCGACGCTGCAAAAGGGCTGACTTCGCCGAGAAATGCATTACGATAGCTACCGGTCGCGAATTGCCGACAACGCGATTCGCGAGTTTTGGGGGGAACCGGCCAATACGCTGAGCAAAACAATACGGCCGGAGTAGCCACGGAAGTCCTCGATCGAAACGCCCGCAGCGGCGCTCGCTCGAGGTGCAGGGCGAACAGCCGAACCCGACGAATAAGAACCTGCAACGGGAATGTTGCAGCAGCAGGGGACGGCCAAGACGCCCATAAGGAGTCTGGCAATGCTGATCTTGACCCGGCGAGTGGGGGAAACGGTGGTCATCGGTAACGACGTCACCGTCACTGTGCTAGGTGTGAAGGGGAACCAGGTGCGGCTCGGGGTGAACGCACCGCGTGAAGTGGCAGTGCATCGCGAAGAAATTTTCGAACGTATCAAGCGCGAGCAAGCCGAAGAGAAACCGCAGCGGCCACCGCAAGTGGTCGGCGCGGTGCATCAGTAGTCCGATCGACCCAAACCTCGTCGCATGCCGCGGCTCGGCCGCAGGCATGACGGGTACCTCTTTCCGCTCGAACGTCGCCATTCGCGCGGCGCGCCAGTAGAATCACGGGCCGTTTACGACGAAAGTCGAGCGTGCGGAGAGGTGGCCGAGTGGTCGAAGGCGCACCCCTGCTAAGGGTGTAAGGGCCAAAAGCCCTTCGAGGGTTCGAATCCCTCCCTCTCCGCCATCCCTGAGCAACGGCGCGACTTGCGCGGGATGGCCAACAACCTCGGGGCTAACAAACGGCCGGGCTATGTCCACTAGCGTACCGCGCGAATCTATGTGAGCTTCCTAGTCATGAACAGCGACGCGATCGAAGCTCGGAGACGGCTGCCCGCGACAGGACAAATGAGCATGGCTGCAAGAGTTTGCCCGTGTCACGCAACCGGGCAACACTCTAAGCGAAGCGTCGTTGTCCGCCCAGATGTCGGTGCACGTCGTCTCACGGCCGAAGGGCGTTTCTGGGCGAGTCGTAGCAGCCTGCGTGGACTGGAACGAACGCTCAGAGTGACGATGACACATATCTCAGCGCGTGCTCGCTGAACTCGGGCGTTGCGCCTCAGGCATGCGTGCGACAGCTACGTTTGCTCTTGCGGCAGCGGTTGGCCTCGTTAGCTGCGCATCTGCGGTGAATCCCGTTCAGATCACCAATCTGAAACAAGGCCTCATGCGGCCTATTGAGAACGGCGGATGGGAGGTGTACCAGGAGGGCTCGCGCTTCGACGTGGTCGAGAACGGTCGGTGCGTTATCGACTCTGGGCCAACCTCCTGCATGTGGTTCGGCATTGTTTTCGACTATACGGCGCCATCTTCGAAAACGACGCTGAAGTGCACATGGACATCAAGTGCGCCGATAGTCTCCGTCACTCCGACTAGGGTGCTCGAGCGCAACACTACCGAGGAGCGTGTGGACCTCGTTCTACGAGAGCGTAGCGGACATGAAGTAAGGCCCGGCTACGTCGAGGTACCCTGGCACGGCGGCGAGAGCCATTTGAAGTACGAGTGTTCACGACCAGGGCGCAGTTGTCCTCTCGGTCGAGTTCGAGCTTGCAGGGTCGGGATAACTAGCACGCTGCGCCACGCTTAGGGATGGTCAGAGCGGGGTGCTGCAACCGCTCCGGCCGCTGGCGCCGGCCAGCTGCGGTCACTGGACGCGTGCTGCGGCGGCCGCGGCGCAAAGGTCGAGCGCCTTGTCGGGCTCGATCGGCTTCACCCAGTGCTGATCGAAGCCTGCCGCTAGCGCCTCGTCGCGGTCGCTGCTCTTGCCCCATCCGGTCAACGCCACGAGCGTGATCGCGGTGGCCGTTCGCGCGCACGCGGCGCGCGACGTCGTAGCCGTTGACGTTCGGCATGCCGATGTCGAGCAGCGCGAGATCGAATCGGGACCGCGAGATCGCCTCGAGCGCCTGACCGCCGTCGTGCACGACGTCGACGTGATGACCGCCGAGCTCGAGCAGCATCGCGAGCGTCGAGGCGGCGTCGCGGTTGTCGTCGGCCACCAGGATGTGCAATCCGGCGGAACGCGGCGTCTCGGCCGCTCGTGGCGCCGGGGCGGCGACCTCGCCGTGGCGCTCGGCGAGCGGCAACCGCACGATGAACGTGCTGCCGGTTCCCGAGGCCGGCGCTCTGCGCTTCGATCTCGCCGCCGTGCAGCTCGACGAGCCCCTTCGACAATGCGAGGCCGACGCCGAGGCCGCCCTCGGCGCGATCGAACGGCGACCCGATCTGCACGAACATCTGAAAGATGTTGCGCGAGCGCCTCCTGCGCGATGCCGATCCCGTCGTCCGTGATGCTGACGGACGCGTTGCCGCCGTCGCGCGCGGCGTCGAGACGGATCTTTCCGCCGGGTCGCGTGAACTTCGCGGCGTTCGTGAGCAGGTTCGCGATGACTTGCGCGATCCGAAGCGGATCGGCGTCGAGCGGCAGCGGCCTCGTCGCCGACGTTCACCTCGAGCGCGTGGCCGCGCGCTTCGATCAGCGGGCGCGCCATCTCGACCGCGGCGCGACGATCGCGCGAAGGTCGACGCGTGACTTGCGCACCTCGAGAGTGCCGCGCGTGATACGCGAGACGTCGAGCAGATCGTCGAGCAGCCGCGCCATGTGGCCGACCTGGCGCGCGATCACGTCGTGGCTCCAGCGGATCTGGTCGGTCGTCGCGGTGGGCGAGCGCGCGATCTCCGTCGCCTGGCGTATCGGCGCGAGCGGGTTGCGGAGCTCGTGCGCGAGCACGGCGAGGAACTCGTCCTTGCGCCGGTCCGCGTCGCGCAACGCAAGCTCGGCCGCGCGCCGCTCCGGTCGCGTCACGGAACGCGAGCACGACGCCGAGCACGCGGCCGGCGTCGTCGATGATCGGCGCCGCGCTATCCTCGATCGGCGTCTCGGTCCCGTCGCGGCGGATCAGCAGCGTGTGGTTGGCAAGGCCGACGACCTGGCCTCTCTCGGAGCGCCTTTCGTGACCGGGCTTTCGGCCGACGCGCGCGTGTCTTCGTTGACGATGCGGAAGACGTCGTCGCACGGCTTGCCGCGCGCCTCCGCGAGCGGCCACCCGGTGAGTCGTTCCGCGAGCGGGTTCGAGATCGACACGAGTCCGCGCTCGTCGGTCGCCATGACCGCGTCGCCGATGCTGCGCAGCGTCGTGGCGAGCCGCTGCTCGCTCGCGCGAATGCGCGCGGAGTCACGGCGCGTGACGAGCACGAGGACGACGAGGATCGCGATCGCGAGCGCCGTCGCGACAACGATGCTGCGCGCCACTGCGGAACGCGCGTCGTTGGCGGCCGCGAGCTGCGCCGCGAGGTCGCGCTCCGCATCGCGCTCCATCCGCTCGACGAACGCGCGAATCTGATCCATCGCGACGCGTCCGGAATCGGTGAGGACGACAGCGAGAGCCTCGACCGTCGGCCGTTGCGTTCGAGCTCGACGGTGCGCGCGAGCTCGTTCGTCTTCACTTGCACGAGCGTCGTTGAGCTCGTCGAGGGCCGTTGTGCGGCCGCGTCGTCGGAGAGCAGCGGACGCAGCTGCATGAGCTGCGCGTCGAGCTCGGCGAGGGCGAGCTCGTAGGGCTTGAGGTATTCCGTGCGGCGCGTGAGCAGAAAACCGCGCTGGCCGGTCTCGGCGTCGCGCATCACGGACAGCGTGCGCTCGAGCGTGAGCTCGACGTCCTTGGTGTGCACGAGGCGGTCGCTCGCGTCCGCGAGCGTGACGCCGCGCGGTAGGCGACGACGCCGGAGAGCGCGAGCACGATGCTCGCGAGAACCAGCGTGAGGGCGACAATCGACCGTGACCGCAAGCATTGCCCCAGTTGCGGCGGCGAATGCGAGACGCGCCAACGGCGCGCCCGCGGTTGTCTAGCGCTTGATCTGCCGCGGGTAAGCCGCGGGTCTTCACGAGCCGAACGACCGTGACCGCAAGCCTTTGCTCCGTTGCGTCGACGATGCGAGACGCGCGCATGGCTTCCGCGGCGTCAGTTGGAGCGCGCAAAGCCCCTCGAGCGCCCGCTCAGTCTAACGATGATCCGCCGCGGGTGGACCGCGGTCTCGAGAGCCTAGCTCTTGTCGAGGCTCGCGAGCCACTCGTCGTCGGAGCCGGCGTTGAGGTCGTCGAAGAGATAGGTGCCGAGATAGCGCTCGCCGGTATCGGGCAGCATCGCGAGCAGCACCGAGCCGGCGGGTGCCTGCTCGGCAGCCTTCACCGCGGCCGCGACCGTCGCGCCGGCCGAGATGCCGACGAAGATCCCTTCCTCGCGTGCGAGCCGGCGCGCCATTGCCTTGCCTTCCTCGTCCGTGACCGGCAGCAACTGATCGAACACTTTCGGGTTCAGCACGTCGGGCAGGAAGTCCGGCGTCCAGCCCTGGATCTTGTGCGGCGCCCAAGCCTTGCCGCCGAGCAGCGACGCGCCGGCCGGCTCCGTCGCGACGATCTTCACCTCGGGCCGCGCGAGCTTGATCATCTCGCCCGCGCCCGTGAGCGTGCCGCCCGTGCCCCAGCCCGTGACCCAGAAGTCGAGCCGCCGCGCCGCGAAGTCCTTGAGGATCTCGGGACCCGTGGTCTGACGGTGGAACGCGGGGTTCGCGGGGTTCTGAAACTGACGTGCGAGGAACCAGCCGTGCTTCTCGGCGAGCGTCTCGGCGAGCCGCACCATGCCCGTGCCGCGCTCCGCCGCGGGCGTGAGGATCACCTTCGCGCCGAGCGCGCGCATGATCTTGCGCCGCTCGACGGAGAACGTCTCGACCATCGTTGCGACGAACGGATAGCCCTTCGCGGCGCAGACCATCGCGAGCGCGATGCCGGTGTTGCCCGACGTCGCCTCGATCACCGTCTGTCCCGGCTTGATCGTGCCGCGGCGCTCGGCGTCGTCGATGATCGCGAGCGCGAGCCGGTCCTTGACCGAGTGCAGCGGATTGAACGCCTCGACCTTTGCGTAGATCGTCACGTGCTTCGGCGGAATCCGATGCAGCTTGACGACGGGGGTGTTGCCTATCGTGTCGAGGATGCTTTCGTAGATCATGGTGCCGCTCCCGCGAAGGTGGCTTCAGTAGCTTACACGAGCCCGTCGTGCTCCGACTCGGTTTCGAAGACTTCGAGCTTGCTCGGCTCGAACCAGCTATAGCGTTCCGCGAAGCGCGCGGTCTCGCCGACGATCAGGAGCGCGGGCGGCACGATCTCGAGCGTCGCCTGCGCGCGGCCGAGGCTGCCGAGCGCGGTGCGGATCACGCGCTGTCGGTCCGTCGTGCCGTTTTCGACGACCGCCACCGGCGTGCTCGCGTCGTAGCCGCGTGCGATCAGCGCCGCGGCGATCTCGGCGTACTGCGCAACGCCCATGTACAGCGCGAGCGTCTGCCCCGGAACGAACTCCGCCGCGGCGACCGCCGCCTCGGGGTCTTGCGTGTGGCCGGTCGTGAGCAGCACGGCCTGCGCGACGCCGCGCAGCGTGAGCGGCACGCCGGCGTACGCGGCGCAGCCCTCGGCTGCGGACACGCCGGGCACGACCTGGAATTTCAAGCCCGCCTCGGCGAGCGCCTCGAGCTCCTCGCCGCCGCGCCCGAAGATCATCGGATCGCCGCCCTTCAAGCGGCAGACGCGCTTGCCGGACTGGACGAGCTGAACGAGCAGCCGGTTCAGCTGCTTCTGTGTGATCGAAGGCCGGCGCGGCGTCTTGCCGACGCAGATCAGCTCGGCCTCGCGGCGCGCGTAGCTCAAGATGCTCGGGCTCACGAGTCGGTCGTAGAGGACGACGTCCGCGCTCGCGAGCAGCTGCCGGCCGCGAATCGTGATCAGGTCGGCGCCGCCGGGCCCCGCACCGACGAGGTAGGCTTCGCCTAGCTTTTGCGCGTCGTCGCGTGCCCAGCTCTCGAGCCCGCCGCGCAGAGCGTCCTCGGCCTCGCGGTCGCGCCCCGCGAACGCATGCGCCGCCACTTCGCCGTTCACGACGCGCTCCCAGAAGCGCCGTCGTTCGTCGGCGTCGGGAATCGCGGCGCGGACGCGCTCGCGCCAGCGACCGGCCAGCGCGGCGACCGCGCCGAGCCGCTCGGGCAACAGCGTCTCGAGCAGACCTTTGATCCAGCGCGTGAGCACCGGCGACAGGCCGCTGCTGCCGATCGCGATCGTCACCGGCGCGCGGTCGACGATCGCAGGCATGACGAACGAGCAGAGCTCCGGGTCGTCGACGACGTTGCAGAGCCGGCGGGCGGCCCGCGAGTCCGCGGCGACCCGCGCGTTGGTCGCGCGGTCGTCCGTCGCCGCGATGATCAGCCAGTACTTGTCGAGCGGCTTCGCCGCGATACGCCCGCGCCTCGTGCGTGATTCGCGCGTCGGCCGAGAGCTCCGACAGGGTCTCCGATTTGAGCGTCGGCGCGACGACGTGCACCCGCGCGCCGGCTTCGAGCAGCAACAGCGTGCGCCGCTCGGCGACGGCCCCGCCCCCGACGACGAGACAATCCCTATCCTTGAGGTCGGCGAAGAGCGGTAAGTGCTGCATGGGTCCGAAGCTTCCGTGGTCGCGGAACGATACTCTCGCCCCGCAAGCGCGAATAATAAGTTGTTTTCCTGCGATTTATAGCGCTCTGAAATAACCGCCTCAAGCCGCGCGCCGCGCGCCCAATCGGCCTACAGAGGTCTGCCCGGCCGTCCGTTGACACCCCGATCTAACCGATGGTTATATAGACGCCCTAGGCCGCTTACCCTCTCCGAGGACGCGGCTTTTTCATCTGCGCGGGGGGCCGCGTGACGCTCAAGCAGCTCAAGTATCTCGTAGGCATCGCGGACAGCGGGCTCAACATCACGTCCGCCGCCGAGCGGCTCTATACGAGCCAGCCCGGCATCAGCAAGCAGCTCAAGCAGCTCGAGGCGGAGCTCGGCGTGCAACTGTTCACGCGCAAGGGCAAGAGCCTCGCCGCCATCACGCCCGCGGGCCGCGAGGTGATCGCACGCGCGCGCAAGATCCTCCGCGAGGTCGGCAACATCACGAGCCTCGCGAGCGACCTCACCGCCGAGCTCGACGGCACGCTGTCGATCGCCACGACTCACACCCAGGCGCGCTATGTGCTGCCCGAGGTCATCCGCGCGTTCCGCGAGCGCTATCCGCGCGTCGATCTCGAGCTGCACCAGGGAACGTCGGAGCAGATCGTCGAGCTCGTGAGCACGAACAAGGTCGATTTCGCGATCGCGACCGGCTCGCAGGAGCTGTTCCCGCATCTCACGCTGCTGCCGATCTACAACTGGCATCGGATCGTGCTCGTGCCGAAGGACCACCCGCTCGCGCAGCAGACGAAGCCGCTAGACCTCCCGGCGCTCGCCGACTACCCGCTAGTGACCTACGTGTTCAGCGGCACCGGCGAATCGTCGTTCAAGCGCGCGTTCCGCGAGCAAGGGCTCGAGCCTCGGGTCGTATTCACCGCGCGCGACGCCGACATCATCAAGACCTACGTGCGCATGGGGATGGGCGTCGGCGTGATTGCGTCGATGGCGTTCGAGTGCGTCGACCGCGAGGATCTCGTCGCGATCGACGCGCACAGACCTGTTTCCACGCGTCACGACTTGGCTCGGCTTCCCGCGCGACATGGTCTTGCGCGGCTATATGGTCGACTTCATTCATCTGTTCGCGCCGCACTATGCGCCGCGGCTCATTCGCGACGCGGCGCGCGCGCAGTCACAGGAAGAGGTGGACAACTTCGTGCGCGACATCCCGCTGCCGCTCAAGGCGGGCTGCGAACAGGTTCTCGGCAAGTAGATCGGCTCGAGGGCGCGGTCCGCGCGCTCATCCCCAGTTGGAATGCCGGAGCGAAGCTCCGTCTCGCCGCGTCAGAGGTCGGCGAGATTGATCTCGTGAATACCGCACTCGCGCTTCAAACCGAAGAAGCGCGTCTGCTCCGCGGTCGAGACTTCATGAATCGGCTTCGTGCTGTGGTGATCGCCGATCGACACGTAGCCCTTCTCCCAGAGCGGGTGATACGGGAGGTTGTGCTTGGTGAGATAGCGATGCACGTCGCGGTCGGTCCAGTCGGCGATCGGATGCACCTTCCAGCGGCCGCCGGCCCACTCGAGGTACTCGATCTTCGCGCGGCTCTCGGTCTGGTTACGGCGCAGGCCCGCGAACCACGTGCTCACGTCGAGCTCGCGCAACGCGCGGCGCATCGGCTCGACCTTGTTCTCTTGGTTGTACGCCTCGAGACCCTGGAGTCCTTGGTTCCAGCGCTGGCCGTAACGGGCTTCCTGCCAGGCCGGCGACAGGTCGGACCGGTAGACCTTGAGGTTGATCTTCAGCCGCGCGGTCAAGTCGTCGACGAAGCGGTAGGTCTCGGGGAACAGGTAACCCGTATCGACCAACACGACCGGAATATCGGGGTTGATCCGCGTGACGAGATGCAGCGAGACGGCGGCCTGCGCGCCGAAGCTCGAGGTCAGCACGTGCTCGCCGGGCAGGTTCTCGAGCGCCCATTGTATGCGGGCCTCGGCGTCGAGAGCCGCGAACTTGCGGTTGCAATGCTCGATCGCAAGGCTGCGGCTCGCCTCTTCGTCGTAGGCTTTCATGTCGACCGCGCCGGAGGGCGTTTGGGCGGGAACCGCCCGAAACTCTGCGTTCAGCAATGCGCTCATCGTGCGTTCCCGAACCGCGGTGCACCGGGACACGCCGGCGGACCTGGCCAATTCTTCTGATTGAAGAGGCCTACCTTAAGAGCCGGCCCGGCAAACTTGAACGGTTAACTTCTCATGCCGGCATAGCGAAAGCGCATAAGAATGCGGCTAGGTCTCGACTCAGGCGCCCAGGATCTCGCTCGCGGCGCGCTCGCCCGATTCCATTGCGCCTTCCATGCCGCGGCTCTCGGCGGCGAGATGCTCGCCGCAGAAGTGCAGCCGGCCATGCGCGGCGCCGAGCTTCGGCTGCATAACGTGTGACATCGCCGGGGCGGAAGTAAGCCCATGCACCGCCGGCATAAGGATCTGCGCCCCATGAATGGAGCGCGACGAACTCGAGCGCGCCGGCCGCGGCCGGCCGGATCCGTTCGATCTCGGCGATCACGGCGCGGCCCGCGGCTTCGGCCGGGAGCCGATCGAGCGAGGCCGCCGCGTCGCCCGTGATCCAACACGCGATGCTCGTGACCTCGTTCGGGTTCGAGCGGCTGCGCGCGGCGGCGATCATGCCGGCGCCCGAGTCCGTGAAGAGGCTCGGGGCGTAGCCGTCGCGCTCCCAGAACTTGAGTCTGGGCGTGAGGTAAACCTGCGTGAGCGGTTGCGACGGCAAGCGCGCGAACGCCTCCGCTTGCGGCGCCGGCAGCGACGGGTCGATCGCGATCTTCCGCAGCACGCCGAGCGGCACCGCGCACACGACGTGTCGCGCACACAGCGTGCGTCGAATCCGCGCAGCGCACCGTCACGCGCTCGCGCTCGACGGAGATCGCGCGAACCGCGCGTCCGAGATCGACGCCGCCGCTCAAGCTCGCCGCGAGCGCTTCGGGGATCCGCTGCACGCCGTCGCGGGCCGTGAAGCCGACGCTCTCCTTCGGCGCGAGCGCGCGCTGCGCCTTCGAGAACGCGCCGCGGAACAGGAGCAGGAGCGCCGAGACGTCGTCCGCGTCGCGGCCGAAGCTCGCGTTCATCCCGTAAGCGAGCGCGATCGCCGCGTCGCTCAGCCCGAGCCCGCGCAGCCACGTGCGCGCCGAGACGTCGAGATCCGCGAATCGTGCGTCGAGCCACTCGGACGGAGAGCCGAGCGGGTTGTCGCGCACGGTCAGCGTGCGGTGATAGTTCCACGGCAACTGCGCCTTGTCCGCGCTCCGGGAACGGGTTCGCCGGGTCCGCCGGCCAGTCGGTCCGGCGAATGATCCGCGTCCCAAGCACGAGGTCTTGCTCGCGAAAGAACTGCAGGACCGGCGTCACGTCGACGAGCGGAACTCCGTGCCGGCTTGCGGCCGCGATCACGCGCTCGTAGCCCGCGCCGATATAAGTGCCGCCGGCCTCGCCCGACCCGAGCTGGCGCATCGAATGGATCCGGCCGCCGACGCGCTGCTGCGCCTCGAGCACGAGCACGTCGAGGCCTTGCGGCTTCGAGCTTCGTCGCCGCGGCGAGGCCCGCGAGCCCCGCGCCGATGACGATCACATCCCGGTCGATCGCCGCCATCGCGCCTTAACGAGGCGGCGCGACGTACGGATCGTCGGTGCCGCAGAGCGACGGCTTGGTCGGTCCGGGCCGGCCGGACAGGCAGCAATCGGGCTCGCAGCGGTCGTGGCTCGGGCCGAGCGTGCCGAGCGCGAGCCGCGGCGCGTTCGGCGTGAGCCGCTCTACGACGAGCTCGCGCACCATGCTCACGTAAGCGGGATGCGTGTTCACCGTCGCGGCGCGCAGCATGTTGATGCCGACCTCGCGTGCGACGACTGCGAGCTTCACGTCGAGGTCGAGCACCGTTTCCATGTGCTCGCAGACGAAGCCGATCGGTGCGACGACGACCGACGCCGCGCCCGCGGCCTTCGCCTCGCGTAGCGCCACCGCGATGTCGGGACCGAGCCATGACTCGGGGCCGTACGATGCGTTGTTGCTCTGGAACACGAGCCGCCAGCGCTGGTGCTCGAGCGCGTCGCCGACGAGCCTGCAGCTCGCCTGTAGCTGCGCCTCGTAGCGCGAAGCGTGCGCCATCGACTCGGGCAGGCTGTGAGCCGTGAACAGGATCGGCGTCGCGGAACGCTCGCCGGCCGGCAACTTCTCGAGCTCGACGGCGACGCGGTCCGCCATCGCGCGCACGAAGCCCGGATGGTTGAAGCCGACGCGGAGCTTGTCGATCACCGGCGCGTACGGCAAGACCCTGCACCGCCTCGTAGAGGTCCTCTCTGTACTTGCGGCAGCCGCTGTAGGAGCTGAACGTGCTCGTCACGTACGCGAGCGCGCGGCGCACACCGGCGCTGCGCCATCTGCGCGAGCGTGTCTTTCAGGAACGGATGCCAGTTGCGGTTGCCCCAGTAGATCGGCAGCGCGGGCCCGTGCGCGTCGAGCTCGTGCTGTAGCGCCTTGATGAACTCGCGCGTCTGCGCGTTGATCGGGCTCACGCCGCCGAACGGCTCGTAGCGTTTCGCGACGTGCGCGCGCGTCTCGGGCGTCACGCCGCGCAGCCCGCGGAACACGTTGTCGAGGAACGGCGCGACGTCGTCCGGCCCTTCGGGGCCGCCGAACGACACGACGAGCAGCGCGTCGTAGCTGCTTGTCGGGATCGGCCGGCTCATCCCGCGCTCTGCCAGATCGCCCTGCCGACGAAGAACGGACCGAGGCTGTCGAGGTATTGCGAGGTCTGCTCGGTCTTGCGCATCTCCTGCACGATCGCCGAGAGCGGATGCAGCTGCGCACCGACCAGCCCGACGATGAAGTCGTTGTCGTTCTTGTCGAGCCCGTGGCACGCGAGGCGGACGTCGTTCGCATGGCCCCGCGTAGCGGTGCGCGAGCGTGCCGTGCTCCGCGAGGATCTTGCGCTGATGCTCCGGCGGCAGCGTGTAGAACTTCTTCGCGCGCTGGAGCGGATACCAGATCGCCCAGATGTTCTTCGGGTCGAGCATCTTCGACAGCGGCCGCTTGAACAGCGTCTCCTCGAGGTCCTGCTCGTAGCCGATCGAGTACGTCCGGCCGAGCATGTCGAATTCGGGCTTGTGCACGTAGGCTCGTCGAACGGCCGGTGGCTGAACAGCGTGCGCAGATCCGACACGAAGTACTCCGGGTTCTCGGACGCGACCATCACGCCGATGCCCTGCGGGTCGTTCGCGTCGAGCGTAGAGCGCGCCTTGGACGCCGTCCTCCGCGAGCGCCTTCGACGGCCGCGTGCGGCGTCGAGAGCAGCGGCCGAACGCCGTGAATTTCATGAACAGCCGGCGGTCGAGCGAGATCACTTGGCCGGCGCGCCGGCCCTTCTCCGCGAGATCGAGCGGCGCGTGTTCCTCGGGCGGCCGCGCCGCTGCCTTGTCTTCGCTCATCTAGAGATCCTCCGAGTGCACGATTCGATCAACGCTTCGACGCTCGCGATCGGCGTCTGCGGCAAGATGCCATGGCCCAGGTTCACGATGTGGCCGCGCGGCGCGGTCGCGGCGAGCAACTCGCGCGCGGCGGCGCGCGTCGCGTCGGCGCCCGCGATCAGGATCGCCGGCTCGAGATTGCCCTGCACGGCGCGGTCCGGGTAGCGCTGCTTGCGAGCTCCTTGAGATCGACGCGCCAGTCGACCGCGAGCACCTCCGCGGGCAGGCTCGCGTACGCGTCGACGAGATGCGGCGCGTTCTGCACGAACAGGATCCGCGGAATCTTCGAGCGGCCCGCGGCCTCGAGCAGCGTCGTCAAGTGCGGGCGGATCAGCTTCTCCCAGCTCGCGCGCGACAGGAGCCCGGCCCACGAGTCGAAGATCTGCACCGCGTCCGCGCCCGCGGCCGCTTGGCGGCGCAGGTAGTCGATCTGCAAGCGTCGGTGAGCCGCGCGAGCAGCCGATCGAGCAGCAGCGGCTCGGCGGCGGCGAACGCGCGCAGCGTCGGGAAATCCTTCGTGCCGCTGACCCTCGACGAGATACGCCGCGAGCGTCCACGGCGCGCCGCAGAAGCCGAGCAGCGCGGTCGACGCGGGCAGCGCGGCGCGCGTGAGCTTCAGGGCGTCGATCACCTCCGGTGCGATCTCCTCGGGCGCGGGATCGCGGAGCTGCTCGAGCGCGTGGCCGTCGCGAATCGGCTTCGCGACCACGGGGCCCGGAGCGAAGTCGAACTCGATGCCGAGGGCGGGCAGCGGGCTCATGATGTCGGCGAACACGATCGCCGCGTCGAGCGCGAAGCGCTTGAGCGGCATCAGCGTGACCTCGGCCGCGAGCGCGGGGTCGCCCGCGAGCGCCTTGAAGCTGTGCTTCTCGCGGAACTCGCGGTACTCGGGGAGATATCGGCCGGCCTGGCGCATGATCCAGAGCGGCCGGCGCGGCACGGGCTCGCGCCGGATCGTCTTCATCAGCTAGTCCGTCGCGTGCGC
Organism: uncultured Gammaproteobacteria bacterium; assembly: GCA_963841645.1. Taxonomy (GTDB): domain Bacteria; phylum Pseudomonadota; class Gammaproteobacteria; order Steroidobacterales; family Rariloculaceae; genus FEN-1219. The sequence goes on from CAWJDS010000008.1 coordinate 649,655, forward strand.
CGCTCATTCGCTCCGTGCGCCTCCGTAAGCTGCGGGTCCGCGGTGAAGCGGTAGCCGACGCCGCGTACCGTATGAAAGTGCTCCGGCGCCTCGGGGTTGCGCTCGAAGCGCTTGCGTAGACGCACGATGAAGTTGTCGATCGTGCGCGTCGACGGGAACACTTCGTAGCCCCACACGCGATCGAGGATTTCCTCGCGCGTGACGATCTGCCCCGCGCGCTCGGACAGCGCCTTCAAGATCATCGCTTCCTTGTGCGTGAGCGCGTGCTCGGCGCCGTCCCACGCGCGCGCCTCGTACGTCTTGAAGTCGATCGTGTTGCCGCCGAACTGCAGTGCGGCGCCGCTGCCCTGGTACCAGCTGCTGCGGCGCAGAATCGCCGCGACTCGCAGCAGCAGCTCCTTCAAGTGAAACGGTTTCGCGAGGTAGTCGTCGCCGCCGGCCTCGAAGCCGCGCACGCGGTCCGCGACGTCGCCCTTCACCGTGAGGAACAGCACGGGCGTCTGCAGTCCCTCGCTGCGAATCTGCGCGCAGAGCTCGAGGCCGTCCATGTTCGGCATCATCACGTCGAGCAGCACGAGGTCGAAGGCTCTGCGCGCGGATGCGCTCGAGCCCCGCGCGGCCGTCGTGCGCGACCTCGGTCTCGTAGCCTTCGGCCTCGAGGTTCTCGCGGATGCCGTCGGCGAGGTGCGCCTCGTCGTCGACGATCAGGATCTTGGCCGGGCTCGTCATCGCGCGCGCTCCGGCCAGCGGATCGTGACGGTCGCGCCGCGCTTCGGCCCAGCGCTCTGCGCCGCGATCGTGCCGCCCGACTGCTCGACGAGGCGCTTCACGATGTACAGGCCGAGCCCCGTGCCCGGCATCGAGCGGCGCAGCTCGTCGCCGACGCGATAGAACTTCTCGAAGATCATCGCGGCGTCCTCGGGCGGAAAGCCGATGCCGTCGTCCGCTACCGCGAGCTCGACGCCGTGCGCGGTGCGCGCGCCGCGTAGCGCGATCGAACGGCCGCCGCCCGCGACGCACGCCTTGAGAGCGTTGTCGAGCAGGTTACGCAGCACGGTGCCGAGCACGCTCGGGTCGATCGTGAGCTTCAGATCCTCGGGCACCTCGAGCGCGATCGTCACCGAGGAGAGGCGCGCGCGCTCGGCGATCTCGGCGACGGCGGTCTCCGCCGCGCCACGCAGCGCGAGCTCGGTCGGGGCGAGCTGTTGGCGACCTTCTTCGAGTCGAGTCGCGTCGAGCAGGTTGTCGACCATGCGCAAGAGGCGCTCGCAGTCTTCGAGAATTCGCCGCCCGAGCCGCTGCGTGTCGCTCTCGCGTGAGCGCAGCACGAGCGTCTCGGAGGCGAGCTGGATGCTCGCGAGCGGGCTCTTGAACTCGTGCGACACGGCCGCGAGAAAATTCTGCTGGCGCCGCCGCAGCTCTGCGTCGTGCCGGATCGTGCGCGTGAGCACCGCCATGCCGCCGAGCAGCACGGCGAGGAAGAACCCGCCTTCCCACAGGAAACGATTGATCCGCGCCGAGCGCTCGTCGGCGAGCGCCGCGAGCGCCTCGGGCCGCACCGCGGCCTCGCGGCCGACGACCGCGACGGCTGGAAGGTGCTCCGCGACTCGCTCCGGCGACGACCCGGAGAACAACGCCGTGAGAGCGTCCGCGTCGTGCTGGTACTCCGCTGCGAACCGGCGCTCGACGTCGCGTGCTTTCGAGACGTGGTCATACATCCACCAGCCGACCTGCACGGTGGAGATCAACAGCAGCGCGAGAAAGCCGAGCTGCAGCGCCATGCTCGGATCGCGTTTCAAGGTCATCGAAGTCTCCGCCGCCGCCCGCGCGCTATTCTGCCGGAGTCGCGGCGCTCGGGAGCGCGACGCGCAGGGCTTCGGCGAGACGGTCGACGTCGCGCTTGGAATGCGCGAGCGACAGGAATGCGATCTCGAACGCCGACGGCGCGAGCGCGATTCCCTGGTCGAGCAGCGAATGGAACACGCGCGCATAGACGGCGGCCGCGCGCGGCTCGAGCGCCTCGGCCGAGCGCGGCGCGACGTCCGCGAGCCACGCGAGCCAGAACATCGAGCCGAGCCGGCACAACCGAACGGGGACCGGCGATTCCAACGAGCGCCGCACCGACGACCTGATCCAAATACCCGCCGAGCGCTTCGAGCCGTCGCCAGCCGTCCTCTTTCTGCAGCGTGCGCAACGTCGCGAGACCGGCCGTCATCGCGACCGGATTACCCGACAGCGTGCCGGCCTGATAGACGCCGCCCTCCGGCGACAGCTGCTTCATGATCTCGCGCTTGCCCGCGAACGCGCCCGACCGGCATCCCGCCGCCGATCACTTTGCCGAACGTCGCGAGGTCCGGCTTGATCTTGTAGTGCGCCGCCGCGCCGCCGGGCGCCGAGCCGAAATCCCGAGATCACCTCGTCGAAGATCAGCAGCGCGCCGTGCCTATCGCAGAGCGCGCGCAGCGCTTGCAAGAATTCCGGGCGCTGCAGGAGCAGTCCGTTGTTCGCGGGCACGGGCTCGATGATCACGGCCGCGATCTTCGCGCCTTCGTCCGCGAACAAGCGCTCCGCGGCGGCGGTGTCGTCGAGCGGCAGCACGCGCGTGAGCGCGGCGAGCTCGGCCGGCACGCCCTTCGACGTCGGCTGGCCCAACGTCGCGAGGCCAGAGCCCGCGGCGACGAGCAGGTAATCGACGTGGCCGTGATAGCAGCCCGAGAACTTCACCACGAGGTCGCGGGCCGTCGCGCCGCGCGCGAGCCGGACCGCGCTCATCACGGCCTCGGTGCCCGACGATACGAAGCGCACTTGCTCGATGCCGGGATAGGCTGCAACGACCTCCTCGGCGAGCTCGATCTCCGGCGTGGACGGCGCGCCGTACGACATGCCGCGGCGGCAAGCCGCCTCGACCGCCGCGACGATCTTCGGATGCGCGTGGCCCAAGATCAGAGGGCCCCACGAGCCGACGAAGTCGAGGTACTCGCGGCCGTCGACGTCGATGATCGTCGCGCCCTCGGCCGAGCGAATCACGAGCGGCGTGCCGCCGACGCTGCCGAACGCGCGCACGGGCGAGTTCACGCCGCCGGGGGTGACCTTCTTCGCGCGGTCGAACCACGCGTCGTTGTGCGGCCTGTGCCCGCTGCCGACCGCGGCGTTCTTCGATCCCAATCTCACAGCCAGGCCCCCTTGAGTGCGTCGCGCGCGTGATACGTGATGATCTGATCCGCGCCGGCGCGCGCGATCGCGAGTGAGATTCTCGCGCACGATCGTCGGCTCATCGAGCCAGCCGTTCGCGGCCGCGGCCTTCACGGCCGAGTACTCGCCCGAGACGTTGTAGGCGGACAGCGGCAGGAGGCTCGCTTCGCGCACGGCGCGGATCACGTCGAGATACGGCAGCGCGGGCTTGACCATGAGCCAGTCCGCGCCTTCCTCGACGTCGACGAGCGCCTCGCGCACCGCTTCGCGGCCGTTGCGCGAGTCCATCTGGTAGCTGCGCCGATCGCCCTGCGCGGGCCGAGAGTCGGCCGCTTCGCGGAACGGTCCGTAATAGGCCGACGCGAACTTCACCGCGTAGGACAAAAGACCGGTGTCCTCGAAGCCCGAGCGGTCGAGCGCGGTCGCGGATCGCGAGCACGCGCCCATCCATCATGTCCGACGGCGCGACGACGTCCGCGCCCGCGCGTGCGTGCGACAGCGCCATGTCGACGAGCGGCCTGAGCGACTCGTCGTTGAGCACGCGGCCGCGCGCGTCGAGCACGCCGCAATGGCCATGATCCGTGTACGCGCAGAGGCAGACGTCGGTGATCACGACGAGCTCGTCGCCGAACTCCTTCTTGAGTCGCTCGCAGGTCCTCTGCACCGCGCCGTTCGCCGCGGCGGCCGCGCGGCCGTCGGGCGTCTTGCCGCCGTGCTCGGGATGGCCGAACAGGAGCACCGCGCGGATGCCGAGCTCGAGGTCCTTGCCGATCGTCTTCACGACGGTCTCGAGGCCCTGCTGCGCGATCCCGGGCATCGACGAGATCGGCTCGTTCGCTCGTTTCTCGGGCAGCACGAAGTGCGGCATGATCAGTTGCTGCGCGGTCACGTGCGTCTCGGCGACGAGGTCGCGGAGCCGGCGCGTGCGCCGCAGCCGGCGCAGCCGCGCGCTCGGCGCCGGAATCGCGACGCTCGTCTCAGCCACTTTCGCTGCCTTCGTCTTCGCGGCGCGCCTGCGCGCGGCCGTTTTCGTATTCATTGCATCGCCTCCAAGATTCCTTCCAAGCTCGGCTCGCGTGCTTCGGCCGTCACGTCGAGGCCGAGCGCCCGGGCCGCGGCCGTCGTCGACGGCCCGATCGTATAGATCGCGACCGGCACGTCGAGATCCACTTGATGCACGAAGCCGCTCGCGGCCGACGGGCTCGCGAGCACGACGCGCTCGGCGCCGAGCGACGACAGCGCGCGTTTCGGCGCGGCCGGCGGCGCGGGGATCGTGCGGTAGACGTCGAAGCGCGTGCAACGCGCGCCGGCGGCGGCTAGCCTTTGCTCGAGCTCGTCGCGCGCATTGGCCGCGAGCGCGAGCACTACGCGCGCGCCTGCCGCGATGCGCTCGTCGCTCGTGAGCGCGGCGCCGAGCGCGGCCGCGTTGCCGCCGCCGACGAGGTCCGCGCGACCGAGCAGCGTGCGCGCCGCGTCCGCCGTCGCGGCGCCGACCGTCGCGACCCGCGTGCGGGCCGGCAGCGTGACGCGGGCGGCCGCGCGTGGCGCAGCCGACGAGGCGCCGCCGCGCCGCGGCTCCGCGGGTGTAGCGAGCAGCCGCGCGCACGCCTCGACGCCGCGCCGCGACGTGAGCACGAGCCAATCCGCGCCGGCGACCGCCTCGCTTAGCGCGGCGCGCAGCTCCGGCGTGTCGATCGGCTCCGAGCGGATGCAGGGTAGCAGCACGGGCCGTGCGCCGCGGCGCTCGAGCTCTTCGGCCCACTCGGCGTTGTCGTCCTCGCTGCGCGTGATCAGAACGCGTGCGCCCGCGAGCCGCTTCGCGGCCGCGGTCATCGCGCCGCTCCGTCGAGCTTAGCCCAGAGCGCCGCGCCGAGCGTGCTCGCGTCGGCGCCTCGAACGCGTGCGACGCGCACGAAGCCCGAGCGCTCGTGCATGCCGAGCAGCTCGTGCTGTGCCCCGGGCCGGCGGCCCGCGTCGCCGTGCGCGTGCACGAAGAACGCGCCGAACGCGACGTCGCAGCCGCCCTCGGCGCGACGCAGCGCGTCGCGCTCGGCGTCGACGGCCGCGTGGCTTGCCGCGTGGTCGAGCGCCGCGAGAGCCGCGAGCACGCGCGCGTCGTCGCGCCGGCATTGGACCGCGAGCGCGCCTTGCGCAGGCGCCGGCACGAAGCGCTGCGGGTCCAAGCGGATCACGGTGACGCCGTCGAGCGCGCCCTCGAGCGCAGGGCCTTCGCGCAGGCGCTCGACGCCGGCGGCCGCGAGCAGGATCGCGTCGAAGTCGCCCTCGCGGAGGCGGCGGATCCGTGTCGGCACGTTGCCGCGCAGCGGCACGATCGAGAGGTCGGGACGGAAGTGCGCGAGCCACACGCGCCGGCGCGCGGACGACGTGCCGACGCGCGCGCCGGGCTTGAGCGGCAACCAGTCGGTCGCGCTGCCCGACAGCGCGTCGCTGCGCACGAGCAGCAGGTCCGCCGGGTCGACGCGCTTCGGCACCGCGCCGATCACGAGCACGTCGGGCGATGTCGTCGGCAGATCCTTGAACGAGTGTACGGCGAGCTCGATCCGCCGCTCGACGAGCGCCTGCTCGATCTCGCGCACGAATATGCCTTGCGCGCCGATCGAGCCGAACTGCGAAGTCTGATCGCGGTCGCCCGCGGTCTTGATGATCGTGAGCTCGACGTCGTGGCCCGCGGCGCGCAGAGCGTCAGCGACCGTCGTCGATTGGGTGCGCGCGAGGTCGGAGCCGCGCGTACCGAGCTTGAGCGGCGCGCGCGAGCTCACGAGTCTCTCGGTTGCGCGGCGCCGCTGAGCGCGGCGCGGAGCTCGTCCGCGAACTCGGGCTCGAGCCCGTTCAGGAACGCGTCGATCGAGCCGTCGGGGCCGTCGTGCAGCAGGCCGCGCAGTCCCAAGCACGGGATGTGCGCGAAGCGGCGTGCGAGCACCTCGCTCCAGACCTCGATCGCCGTTCGCTCGTCCTCGCCGAGGCCCTTGAGCTCCTTCTTCAGCAGCCGCTTCACGCCTTCCTGCGCCGTGTGCCGGAACCGCTGCTGTAGCGCGCCGAACAGCGGGCCGTAGTAGCGCTCGGTGAATCGGTCCTGGAGATGATCGAGCGCGTCGTCGACCTGCTCGCGCGCGGGTCCGGCCTCCATCAGACGCGCAGCGCGGGTCTGGTCGGCGCGGCGCGTGATCTCGTCCATGCCGACGCGCGGGATCGCGAGCTTCGCGCACGCGGCCGGGTCGACGTCGGGCGGCACGGCCATGTCGACGATCAGCGGCGGCTGGCCGGATCTCGTGTGCGCCGCGAGCCGCTCGAGCGCGGACTCGTCGAGGATCGCGTGCTCGGCGCCGGTCGAGGTCAGCAGCGCCTCGATTCGCGGCGGCTCGCGCCGGAACTGATCGAGCGTCAGATGAGCCGCGCCGAAACGCGCTGCGAGCGCTGCGGCCTTCTCGGGCGTGCGATTCACGACCGTGAAGTCGAGCCCGGCCTGCGCGAGCGAGAGCGCCGCGCGCTCGGTCATCGGCGAGACGCCGACGAGCGCAACGCGGCCCGGCGTAGTCGCGATCCGTTCGCGCAAGAGCTGCACGGCGATCTCCGCGAGCGATACGCGGCCCTCGCCGAGCTTCGTCTCGCCGCGCACCCGCGCAGCGATCCTGAGCGCTTCCTCGAATACCAACCCCAAGCTCGGGCCGCAGAGGCCGAGCTCGAGCGCGCGCTCCTGCGCGGCGCGAACTTGTCCCACGATCTCGGTCTCGCCGACGCACGCGGAGTCGAGGCCGGCCGCGGTCAGAAAAAGATGCTCGGCCGCTCCCTCGCCGTGCCATGCGCGCAGGCGCCGCTCCGCCTCGCCGTTGACCGCGGAGCGGCCGGTCAGCAGCGCGAACGCGGGCGCGCGCAGATCCTGCGCCGGCGTGCGGTCGCCGCGAGCGAAGATCAGCTCGACGCGATTGCAGGTCGAAAGGTAGGCGAGCTCCTTGAGGCCGAGCCGCTGCGCGAAATCGCGGAGCTGCTCCGGCGCGCGCTCTTGGTCGAGCGCGAACTCGGCGAGCGCTTCACTGCCGCCCTGACGCCAGGAGACGCCGATCAGACCGAGGTGCTCTAGCACGCGGTTACCCGTGGAGATACCGACAGCAAAGCCTGCGCCGCGGCCCGCGGGCCATTGTCACGGCAGTGTCACGGCGTCGGGCGTGAGACGGTCTCCGGCATGGTCCGAAGCGGGCAGGCGACGAAAACGAGACGCGGTTCTCAAGTGGAAGCTCGGAACGCGCGCACGCGACGAATCCGACGAGCCGGGGCGCGATGCAGCGCTGCGGCGTCAGCCGAAGGTGCGCGCCGCGAGCTCGCGCAGCGCGGGCAGCTCCGCGCGCAAGGTCGAGGCGATCTTGAGCTGTGCGCGCGTGCGTGCCTGGTTGTGCGCGCTAGAGCTCGCGTAGCGGCTTTCGTCCCAGCGGAAGTAACGCTCGCGCAGCGCATCGGCGCAGAAACGCGCCGCGAGCTCGACCGTGATCGTGAGCGTGCCGTCCGCGATCGCGCTCCACTCCTGCGGTCCGAGCAGACCGCGCGCGGCGCTCGCGTAGCCCTCGATCGCGGCCGCATAGAACGGGCGCACGAAGCGCGCCTCGGGCGCATCTTCGGTTGCCGGGTTGCACCACGAGCGCAGCGCGTCGCCGAGCTCGAGCGCGACAGGCATCCGCGCGAGCGTGTCGAGGTCGATGAGGCACAGCGCGCGATCGCCGCGTGCGGCGAACATCACGTTCGAGATCTTCGGGTCGCCGTGCACGATCCGGTCGGGCATCGGCGGCAGTGCGGGCAGCTCGGCCGCGAGCGCGAGCACTTGCTCGGCGAGGGGTCGAACGGCCGCGAAGTCGCGGTGGCCGCGATGCTCGTCGAGCGCGTCGCGCAGGGTCTCGAGGTGACGCGCGGTGTCGTGCACACCGAGCCGGCGGCTCCGGAAGTCGTGCTCGAGATCGCTGAGCGCGCGGTGAAACTCGGCGAGCACGCGGCCCGCTTCGCGCGCCTGCGCCGGCGACTCGAGCGCGTCGCGCGTGACGCCATCGATTCGTGTGAGCGCGCGCCAGACGGCGCCGTCGTGCTCGAGCCAGAGCTTGCCGTAGCGGCTCGTGACGAGCGTCGGCGTCGCGATGCCTTTCGCGAAGAGGTGACGCGTCACCGCTTCGATGTCGAGGTTCACCTCCGCCGGGAAGATCGGATTCAGGCGCTGGAGCACGAGCTCCGAGCCGTCGCGCGCTCGCACGAACCAAGTCGGGTTGATCAGCCCCGAGGTCGCGCGCTCGAGCGGCGCGGACGCGAGCGAAAATGCGTCGAGAACGGCGGGGTCGGGCGGCGAGTCGGCGAGCGTCATCGCCGTACATCATAGCCGGGCGCGCCGCGGCGCTGCGCCTTCAGAGCTGGACGTCGAAATGCGCGAGGATGCGGCCCGTGGACTCGGCGCAGTTGCCGACGCTCAGCACGCCGCCGCCGCGGAGGCGATAGTGCTCGCGCATCTCGGCACGCAGGAACGCGGAGGTGTCGCCGACGATCTCCTCCGCCGCCTCCTCGATCGCGCGGCTGAGCTCGGGCACGAATGCGCGGAACGGCTTGATCGCCCCGAAGTTCGCCACGAGCACGAGCACGCGCGCGCGGCCATGGAGCGTGAAGAACTCGATCGTCTCGTGGCTGCGATGCAGCGCGATCGCGGTTGCTACCGACGCCGCGGCCGCCGCACCGAGACCGAACGAGACGGCGAGCGCACCGAGGGACGTGAAATACGCCAGCGCGAACGCGCCGAGCGCGGCGGCGGCGCAGCCGGCGGCTGTCCACCAAGCCCGTGTCGCGATCACCTGAGTGATCGACGGAATCGGATCGAGATAGCGCAGGTCGAGGCGGAATGGCGCAGCGCTGGTACGGGCCCCGCGTTGCTTGATCTCGACGTAGCCCTCCTCGAACACCGTGATCTCGGTGCTCTGGCGCCGCAGCGGGTTGCCGAGACGCCAGCGCTCACGGACGGTTTGCGCGGCGTTCGGGTCGGCACCCTCGTCCGACGAGATCAGGATGTGCTCGGCGAGCGCCGCGTTGGGCTTCGATGCTGCGGCGCGGGCGCGACGGGCTTCGTCAAGGGGCGTGCTTGGGCCATGGACGTTACCGCGCTCCGTTCACGCAACGCGCGGGTGCGCGAAACTTGCGGCGACTAGCGTCGGTCGAAAGGGGCAGGGGAGTCATGGGCGTCCTTGCATTCACAGGGCAAGGGCACTGTAGGCAAGACGCGTACCGGCTCACTGTGAATGGCCTCACAGTTGCCGCGGGGCAGCGGTCGGGCGGACGCGTCGCCGACGCACATCGGCCCCGTGTTCTGGTCCGCGACGCGTTACGTTATAAAAGGAGCGCTTCCAGTCGGCGCAGAGGAGTCACGACGATGATCCACTCGATTCGATGGCTCGGTCCGCTCGTCCTTTCGACCGCCGCGCTCACCGCAGGCAATGCGGCCGCGCAGAGCTCGCCTGCAGCTCCGGCCGCGGAATCGCGCGCGCCGGGCGACTCGGCCGCCGCCGCGGGCGACACACCGGCCGCGAACGCCGCGCCCGCAGACGCGAAGGCCGACGACTTCGATCGCACGCCGAAGGATTGCGTCACGCCGTCGAACATCAGGCAGACCGTGGTCATCGACGACTCGACGATCCTGTTCTACATGCGCGGTGGCAACAAGCTCACCTATCGCACCGCGCTGCCGCATGCGTGCCCCAACCTCGCTCGCGAAGACCGCTTCTCTTACAAGACGACGATGAATCAGCTCTGCAGCATCGATCTGATCACAGTGCTCGAGCAATACGGCGCGGGCTTGCGCGACGGCTTCACGTGCCGCCTCGGGCCGTTCTATCCGATCCCGTACGAAGAGGCCGAGCTCCTGCGCAAAGAGCACGACACGCCGCACTCGACACGCGGCGGGATGAAGACGAAGCCCGCGGAGCTGCCGCCGAAGAGCGAAGCGCCGCCCGCCGCATCGAGCGAGCCGGCAACGCCTGGCGAGCAAGCTGCGCCGAGCGAGTCGGCGCCGCGCTGAGGGCTGTCACGGCAAATCGAACGGCAGCGGGCCGCCGTTCAACGTGAGCGCGCCATCCGCCAAGCGCAGCTCGGCGCGATAGGTGTCTCCCGCGTCGACGAGAATCCCTTGGCTGATCAGCGTCACGAGCATGAGCCCTGCTTGCGCATCGGCGAGCAGGCGACGCTGCTCCGGCGGCATCCCGTCGTCCACGTAGCGCATCTCCGCCGTGAGCGCGGCCATCTCGCGTGCGAGCTTCTTCGACACGTCGACGGTGACCGTACTCCGTAGCGCGGGCAGCAGCGCGAGCCAGTTGTCCAGATCGACGGAACCCGTCGCTGCGAACGTCGCGGGATTCGCCGCGATCTCGAGGTGCGCGGTGAACGGCTCGCCGTCGATGCGAAAACGAAGCGGGTCGATCGTGAAGCTCGGGCCCGCGGCGAGCGTATGCGCGAGCGCTTTGCCGACCTCGGCCGCGGAGTCCGCGCCGACCGAAACCCTCTCCAGCAAACGTAAATACGTGTCGAACGCCGCAACGTCGATCTTGTCGAGCGCGATGCCGACGCTCGCGTCCGCAACGCGCGTGCCATAGAGGAGCACGGACTCGGAGTCGTACGTCGCGTGCAGGTCGAGCAGCGTAGTGTGCGGGTCGAGCCCGACTTTGCTTGCGATCTTGACGTTCGCGGCGTCGAGCACGGGGCTGTCGCCGCGCTCGGCGTCGACGATCGAGAGCTGCTCGATCGACAGCTTCGCGTCGCCGGGCAGCACGTTCGACGAGCCGAGCTCGATGTCCGTCGCTGCGCGCACGTTGCGAATCGTGACCGCGCCGGGCGGCGACGTGAGCACGAAGTCGCCAGCACGCGAGTCGGACACGAGGCGCTGGCCGACGAGCGCGCCGTCGATGCCGCCTCCCGAGAACGCTACGTGCACGCCGTCGGCCGCAAGATCGACCATCGGCAAGCTCGCATCGAACGAGACGCCGCCCGTGAAGCTCGTGCGGCCACGGAATTCGAACAGGTACGGCACGCCGAGGCCCTTCTCGAGCGCGGCAACGTTGCGTGCGAGCGAATCGGGTCGAGCGACGATCTTCGACCAGCCGAAGTACGCGCCGTCGAGCAGCGCGAGCGGCCCGTGCGCGATTTCGAGCGCGAGCGGCAGGTGTCGGTCGAGGTCGGCCGAGAGCGGTGGCAAGCCGAGCGCGGCGCCGAGCTCGTCGAGCCGCGCGATCGTTTGCGGCGCGAGCGCGAGCGAGATCCGCGCGCGGCTCCGGAACCAGCCGCGCTCGTACGAGCGCACCGAGGCTTTCAACACGCCGCTCGCGTCGAGCGCCGCGATGCGCGCCCTTCACTTGCGACTCGGTGAGCATGCCGAGCACGGGCGGCAACGCGAGGAGCACGAGCGCGACCGCTGCAACCGCGAAGATCGCGACTTTCTTCATCATCGTCCTTGGGCGCGCATCGACGAAGTGGCCGTTCGACGGACGCCGCTCGCGCGGGCTTGGGATGGGAAGCGCGAGAGATCATCGCGAATGGGTCAGTGGCGGTCAATAATGTCGCCGCGATGTCCGCCGACAATCCGTGGCTCACGATCCCACTGGCCGACTACGAGGCGCACATGGCGCTGCCGCAGGTCGGCCAGGCGCAGCTGCTCGCGGATCTGTTCGCGGCGGAGCTTCGCGCGCGCTCGCCGTCCTCGCGTCGCGGTGCTCGGCGGCGACACGCGCACGTGACCGCGACCGGCGGCAAGCGTTTCGCCGTGCAGTCGTTTGCGCGCGGTTAGAATCCCCGCGCTTCTTAGGAGTAACTCATGTATATCCCGAGCCACTTTCGCGAATCCGACGAGCGCGTGCTCGCCGAGTTCATCGACGCCTACTCGTTCGGCACGCTCGTGACGGTCGAGGGCGCTCTACCGTTCGCGTCGCATCTGCCGTTCCTCCACGACCGCGAGGGACGCACGCTGCACGCGCATGTCGCGCGCGGCAATCCGCAGTGGCAACACATCGCGGCCAACGCGGACGTGCTCGTGATGTTTCAAGGTCCGCACGGCTACGTGTCGCCGACGTGGTACGCGGAGCCCGGCGTGCCGACCTGGAACTACACCGCCGTGCACGTCTACGGCCGCGCGCGCGTGCTCGACGACGCCGCGGCGACCGGGCGGCACGTCGAGAAGCTCGCGGCGCGCTTCGAGCGCGGCAGCGCGGCACCATGGGTGCCCGATTACGACGCGCGGACGCCTCGCGGGGATCGTCGGCATCGAGATCGCGATCGGCGAGATCCAGGGCAAGTTCAAGCTGAGCCAGAACCGCTCCGCCGAGGACCGCACGCGAGTCGTAGCGCGGCTCGAGGCGGGCGGCACGGACGAGTCCACGGCCCTTGCGAAGCTCGTTGCAGGAGAGCGCTCGTTCTCCTGATGCGCTAGGCGCGACCGTGCAAACCTGACACGATAACGGCCGGCGCAACGTGCGACGGGGTTAGGGGGTTCGCATGCTCGAAGCCAGAACGACGGCGCTCGCCGCTACCTTAGGCCTAAGCGCCGTGCTCGCGGCAGCCGTTCCGAGCGCGCTCGCGCAGGCGGGCGACGCGGACGGGCTGCTCACGATCGATCACTACGTCGCGGTGCGCTCGACCGTGCCGTCGATCTCCGGGCAGACCACGGAGATTTACGTGCGCGAGCGCGCGCGGGCCGCGACGATCCTGCGCGGCGCGCCGCGCGCCGCGCGCGTCGTGCTGTTCGTGCACGGTGCGGGCACGCCGGCCGAAGTCGCGTTCGACGTGCCGTACTCCGACTACAGCTGGATGGCGTACCTCGCGAACGCGGGCTTCGACGTGTTCTCGATGGACATGACGGGCTACGGCCGTTCGACGCGCCCGGGCGCGATGAACGAGGTCTGCAATCTGCCTGCCGAGCAGCAGACGGCGCTCGGCCGCGAGGCGTGCAAGGCGACGCTCGGCGAGCAGCTCACGACGATCGCGTCCGACTGGAACGACCTCGACGCGGTCGTCGACTACGTGCGGACATTGCGCGGCGTCGCGCGCGTGAATCTCATCGGTTGGTCGCTCGGCGGGCCGCGCACGGGCGGCTACACGGCGCAGCACGGGGACAAGATAGAGAAGGTCGTCGTGCTCGCGCCGGCGTACAACCGAGCGGGCACGGCGCAGCCGCCGATGCCGAATCCCGCGAAGGGTCCCGCGTTCAACGCGCAGTCGCATCTGGACTTCGTCGCCGGCTGGGACCGGCAGGTCGGCTGCGAGAATCAATACGAGCAGGCCGCGAGCGACGCGGTCTGGGGCGCGATGCTCGCGTCCGACCCGGTTGGCGCGACGTGGGGGCAGGGCGTGCGCCGCGCGCCGAACACGACGGTCTGGGGCTTCGGCAAGTCGACGGTCGAGAAGATCAAAGTGCCGGTGCTGATGGTGACCGGCATCCACGACAAGCAAGTCGCGCCCGAGCGCGTGCACGAGCTCTACGAAGACTTGGGCTCGGAGCAGAAAGTGCTCGTCGACCTCGGCTGCTCGTCGCACAACGCGATGTGGGAGCGCAATCATCTAGTGCTCTTCCGCGCGTCGCTCGAGTGGCTCACGGCCGGCACGGTCGAAGGGATGAAGACCGGCGTCGTGAAGCTCGGCTACTGATCGCGGCGGTGTGCGCGTCAGAGCATGCCGGGCAACGTCTCGCGCGCGGCCGCACCGGAGCGCGCGCGCTCGCGCGACTGGAGCGCGACGAGCGCCGCGAGCGTGATCGCCGCCGCGACGGAGAGGTAATAGCCGACGGCCGCGATGCCGTAGTTCTTCGCGAGCCACGTCGCGATGTACGGCGCGAGCGAGCCGCCCAAGATTCCCGCGATGTTGAACGCGATCGACGCGCCCGTGTAGCGCACGGCCGTCGGAAACAGCTCCGCGAGCGCGGTGCCGAGCGGGCCATACGTGAGCCCCATGCACGCGAAGCCCGAGCGAGAGCCCCGAGGCGACCGACGGCGCGTCGCGCGCGCCGAAGAAACGGCCGAGCACGAGCCCGAACGCGAGGATCGCGAGCGTCGCGGCGATCAGCATCGGCATCCGGCCGACGCGATCCGCGAGCGCGGCCGAGAGCGGGATCGTCGCGGCGAAGAACAGCACGCCGATCATCTGATAGATCAGGAACTCCTGGCGCGCGAAGCCGAGCTCGCTCGTGCCCCAGCTCAGCGTGAACACCGTCATCAGGTAGAACGATGACGAACGTCGTGATCGCGCCGGCCGTCGCGAGCGCGACGCGTGCCGAAGTGCTCGCGCAGCACGGTCGCGAGCGGTAGCGCGTACGCGCTCGTCGGTTCGCGACCGCGCGCTCGAACTCGGGCGTCTCGGTGATCTTCAGCCGCACCCAGAGGCCCGACGACGACGAGCAGCGCGCTCGCGATGAACGGCACGCGCCAGCCCCACGCGAAGAACTCCGCGTCGCTCGAGTATGCGGTGAGCGCGACGAACACGCCGGTCGCGCAGAGGAAGCCGATCGGCGCGCCGAGCTGCGGAAACATGCCGTACCACGAGCGCTTGCCGGGCGGCGCGTTCTCGGTCGCGAGCAGCACGGCGCCGCCCCATTCGCCGCCGAGCCCGATGCCCTGGCCGAAGCGGCAGAGCGCGAGCAGCGCGGGCGCGAGCACGCCGATCGAGCCGTAGGTCGGCAGCAAGCCGATCGCGACCGTCGACAGTCCCATCGTGAGCAGCGCGGCGACGAGCGTCGCCTTGCGGCCGACGCGGTCGCCGAAGTGGCCGAAGATCGCCGAGCCGATCGGCCGCGCGACGAACGCGAGCCCGAACGTCGCGAGCGACTGCAGCGTCGCGGTCGTCGGATCGCCGGGCGGGAAGAAGAGCTGCGGGAACACGAGCACGGCGGCCGTGCCGTAGATGTAGAAGTCGAAGAACTCGATCGTCGTGCCGATCAGGCTCGCGAACAGGATCCGCGTCGGGTTCATGCCTCGTCGATGGATGCGCCGGCGTCGGACCGTGCGTCGCGCGCTATCTTTGCGCGTCGCGCCTGGGCATACAAGCTAACGGGCCGCGGGACGAGCACTTGCTTCACGAGATCGATTCGGTCGCCGACGCGGCATCCCGAGCCGCCGGGAACCGGCAGCAGCGCGCGCTCGAGCGCAAGCTCGTCGCCGCGGAGGCTCGTGCCGTGGTGGATGCCGACCTTCGCGAGCACTTCGTTCGTCGTCGCGATCCTCGATCCGCATTTCGCCCGACTCGATCTTGTAGCCTGGCGCGGGCTCCGAGGGCCCCGACCACTGCTCGATAACGCGGTAGCGAGGCAGGTCCGCTTCGCTCACGGCGACGGAAACGAATCGCGTCTTGCCGTTGCTGTAGTTCGCGAATTCGGATGGCGCGGCGGGTCTCCACCGCTGCCGAGGAATGCCGGCCGACGGCACGCCGTCGGTCACGACCACGTCGTAAGTCGCGACGAAGCCCTCGAGCGCGCGCGGGTCGAGCGTCGAGACATCGGCCGGCAAGAGCACGGCCGATACGTCCGTTCTGCGGGCGAGAATCTGCGCTTCGTCCGCGCCGCACTCGCGGTTCGCGCGCAGGTTCATCGTGAGGAGGTCCGAAGTCCAATAGACGTATGCGCCGAGCGCGCCGATCAGGCCGAGCGCCAACGAAAGCAACGCGCGCCGCGTGAACAGGAAGATGACGAGACTCGAGAGCACGAGCGCCGCTACGATCGCGGCCGGTGCGTACAGTGAGATCAGCGGCGGCATAGGGCCTGCTGCGGGGGCGGCGACGCCCTTCTAGGCGCCCGACGGACACGTCGTTGGCGGCGACGCGGCATGCGCGGCTCCGTGGCTCTCGCGCCGCTCAGGCCACCGCGCGCTGCATCGCGGCCAAAAGGCGGCCGAACAGCGCTTTTTCGTAACCGACGAACTCGACCGTGCGCGCATCGCTGAGCTCGCCGGCCGTCTCGAGCCGGTGCGCGACGTCGCCGAGATGGCTCTGTTCCTCGCCGAGCACGCGCTTGAGCGAGAACGTATCCCGCGCGCGCTGCAGCGTCTGTTGGTACAGGCCGTAGAACCAGAGCGCGCGGAACTCGACGATCATCGACATGTAGAGATAGACCGCGCGGGCGCTCCGTTGTTGCGCGAGCCTGCGCTTGAGCGCCGCCTCGAGGCGCTGGAAGTACATTCGCGCCGAGGCCGGCGCGAGCAAGTCGTCGTCGACGTACTCGAGCGTCCGCTGCGCGGTCTTTTCAGCTTGGCGCTTCATGAAATACGCGTGGCCCGCTTCCTCATGGACGTGCTTGAGCGTCGGTTGATCGATTTCGGCGCCGTGCTGCGTCGTCATGATCTTGTGGCTGCCGAGGTGCTCGAGCATCGAGAGCGTGTTCGCGAGCCGCGCGTGGCGCGGCGCGTCGGCGACGATGCGCGCGAGCAGCGAGCGCGTCTGGAGTACGAGGTCGTCGTTGTCTGCCGCGAAGCGAGCGAGCGCGCCGTCGAGCCAGGATTCGGCGAGCTCCGTGTCGTCTCTACGCAGCATGGGGTCTCAACTTTTCTCTAGGCGCGGCCGCGCGTGAGGCGCGGCGCGAGCTAGTGTATACGAACGAGGCGGTCGTCATTCTGGCGTGCCGCGGCCGGCGCGGTAGAATCGCGGCCGTTCGAAGGGGGAATGCCGATGACTCGCTCGCGCGACTCTATCTCGCTCTCGGTATCGATGCTCGCCGGCGGCGCTCTCGCCGCGCTCGCAAGCGCGCACGTCGCGCTTGCACAGGCGCCTTCGAAGCCGTCGCCCCAGTCGTCGCCGCAAGGCGATACGTGGGCGTCGATCAGCGAAGCTGCCCGACTGGGGCGGCATCTGGGAAGTGACCTTCGGCGGCGGCCCGCGCGGCGCGCGGCCCGAGCCACCCGCGCTCACGCCGGCGTACGAGGCGAAGCTCAAGGAGTACCAGGACGCGCAGAAGCGCGGCGAGATTCAGGACACGCCGGCCGCGAACTGCGTGCCGAACGGCATGCCGGGGATCATGACGCAGCCGTACCCGATGGAGATTCTGTTCACGCCGGGCAAGGTCACGATCATGATCGAGGCGTACAGCCAGTGGCGGCAGATCTTCACCGACGGCCGCAAGCATCCCGAGGATCCCGATCTCACGTTCAACGGCCACTCGATCGGCCACTGGGAAGGCGACACGCTCGTCGTCGACACGGTCGGCTTCACGACCGACACGGCGCTCGCGGGTTTCGGCGTGAAGCACAGCGACAAGATGCACATCGTCGAGCGCATGCACCTCGTCGACGGCGACAAGCTGCAGATCGAGACGACGATCACCGATCCGGAAGCGCTCGCGAAGCCGCTCACGAGCACGCGCGTCTACGGGCGGCATCGCGACTGGACGCTCGCGGAGTACCAGTGTCAGCAGAACAACCGCAATTTCACGACGGATGACGGCAAGGCCGGCATCAATCTCAAGCATTGAGGATCGAGCGATGAGCGAAGCAAAGAGAATCGGATCGGCGAGTGGTTGGGCATGGCTGCGGCGCGCCGCGCTCGGCACGTTCGGCGGCGCCGCGCTCGCCGTCGCCGGCGCCGCGAGCGCGCATCACTCGTTCGCGGTGTTCGACATGAGCACGCAGAAGACGATCGAAGGCACCGTCGCCGACTTCCAGTGGACGAACCCGCACACGTGGACCTGGGTCGACGTGAAGGGCGACGACGGCAACGTCACGAAGTACGGCTTCGAGGGCATGAGCCCGAACTTCCTGGGCCGGCGCGGCTGGAGCAAGAACACGCTGAAGCCCGGCGACCACGTGAAGATCGTCTACGCGCCGCTCAAGAGCGGCGAGCCCGGCGGCACGTTCCTGCGCGCGACGCTCAAGGACGGCACCGAGATGGTGATGTTCGGCGGCGGGCCGGTGAACTAACGCGCGCGTCGCGCCGCGGCTCCGGCCGCGTCACGCGCGAACGTCGCGATCAGTTACGATAGCGGCCGTCGATCCGCGACGCGCCCGTAGCTCAGTTGGATAGAGCATCAGGCTTCGAACCTGAGGGTCGGGAGTTCGAGTCTCTCCGGGCGCGCCACATCCCTGCCGATGACTGTCCACCGATGTCCAGTCAACCCGCGTCGGTGCTCGTGATTCTTGTCCACGAGTGTCAACCACCGTCTATCGTGTCGGCTGCTCGAGCACCGGAAAGTCGTTGGCCGTGTTGGCGTCCGCCGCCGCGTCCGTCCGTCGAACGCGTCACGCGCGTCGACAAAAACACAATCGATTATCGGCCGACTGTTTCGGACCCTCAGACGTTAGCCAGGCATGGACGCTGGCGAACAGCGTGTGGCGTACGGACGAAGAGATCTACGAAGCAGGCTGTCACGAACGGAACATCGGTCTCGCCGCGATATTGACCGGGGCGCGAGCGCAGGAGAAAAAGTAGCGGCCAGCGCACCGGGCACCGGCCTGCTTCGCCACTTCGGCACCCGGCATTGCGGGAGTTGGCCGCCGCGGTGTCCCTAGGGCCGGGTGGTGGCGGTAACTGTGTTCCATCCCCAGCGCTCTCACTATCATTCGGTTTGATTTCCGTTTGGAGGGGGTCCAATGCACCGTCTGACTGCTACTACTGCGGTTCTCGTCGCCGCCGCGCTGCTCAGCGGCTCCGCATTCGCCCACCACAGCATGGCGATGTTCGACATGTCGAAAGTGGAGGTGATCGAAGGCAAGGTCGCGAAGCTCGAGTGGACGAACCCGCACATGTACCTGGCCATCGAAACCAAGGGGCCGGACGGCAAACCTGCGCTCGTCGAAGGCGAAGGCGTCGGCATCACGCAGGCGCTGGTCGACGGTTTGAAGCGCGAGGACCTGAAGCCCGGCACTCCGGTCGTCGTCCGCGTCAATCCGAATCGCAGCGGCTGGGGCAAGCAGGTGCGCATCCTCGACGTCACGACTCAAGACGGCGAGATTCATCCGTTCTACGCGGCCAACACGCGCACGCGAGTGTTGACGCCAGCGGCGAGCATCGCGGGACACTGGGCGCCGAACCGCGCCTCGACCGGTGCCGCGTTCGGGGCGATGGCGGCTTTCCCGCTGAACGCCGACGCAAAGGCCGTTCAGGCGAAGCAGCTTGGCAACGGTCTCTGCTACGTCGAGCCGGCCCCGTTCGGCGCCATACTCGACGAGCTGCGTACGATCGACGTCGGCAAGAACGAAGTCGTGATGAAGTTCGACAACACGGGCGACCACTTCGAGCGCATCGTCCACATGACCGCCACGCATCCGGACAACGTGCAGCCTACGCAGCACGGCCACTCCATCGGCAGGTGGGACGGCGACACGCTCGTCGTCGACACCGTCGCCTTCACGCCCGACCGGTCCGGTCTCGGTGCAAGCGTGCCGTCGGGCCCGGCCAAGCACACCGTCGAGCGATTCGTGCTGACTCCGGACAAGGTGCGCCTGCGCTACGAGATCACCGTAGAAGACCCGATGTATCTCACGGCGCCGGCCATGTTGACGCAGCAATGGGAGCACCGCCCCGATCTCGAGTTCTCGCAGGACACGGATACGTGCGAGCCGGGCGCGAGAGACAAATACAAACAAGCGTTTTAGCGATTCGTCGGAGCGCGGCGAGCTTGCCGGCGGCGCCTTCACGCTCCCGGACACGCCGTCGAACACAGCTCTGGGAGTCGCGCCCGGGCTAGGCCGTGGAGCACTGAGGGCGCGCCAGTCACAGAAGCGTCGCCGCTACACGTAGCCTGGGTGAACACCCGGTTACTCGATCACGTTCCGGGTCGCGGCGGGGCCCACAGGCCACATGGCCGCGGATGGACAGAGCGTCTCGCAGGACAGTACTTTAGCGCCTCCG
Source organism: uncultured Gammaproteobacteria bacterium (assembly GCA_963841645.1). GTDB lineage: Bacteria > Pseudomonadota > Gammaproteobacteria > Steroidobacterales > Rariloculaceae > FEN-1219. Next base: position 669,689 of record CAWJDS010000008.1, read on the forward strand.
CACCGAGGGGGATGACTCGTGATCAGAACCGCGACGACGACGTTTGCGCTGCTGGCGCTCGCATTCGGCTGCATCGATCTGCACGCTCAAGCGCCGGCGGCGCCTGCGCCCACCGGTCCAACGCCGACCGGCCTCGTCGTGGGCTCGGGCAACTACTTCAGCCCGATCACAGCAAACCTCGAGAAGGCGGTCGCGTTCTATCGCGACGGGCTCGGGCTAGACGCGCAGGTTGCGCCCAGCGACTTGACCAGCAATGCGCCATTGATGGCCATGTTCGGTCTGCCCGATGCGAAGCTGCGTCAGCAGATTGCTCGCACGCCCGCCGTCGCGGGCGGCGTCGAGATCGTCGAGATCTCCGCCGCGAACGGCAAGCCCGTCGAGCGGCGCAATCAGGATCCGGGCGCCGTCACGCTCGTAGCGACCGTGCGCGACCTCGACGCGACGCTCGCGCGAGTCGAACGCCTCGGCGCGCCGGTCGTAACGCGCGACGGCAAGCCGGTGACGATCGGCCAGAACGCCTTGCGGATCGCCGTCGTGAAAGACCCGGACGGGCACTTCGTCGAGATCGCGCAACCCGCGCAACTGCCGGAGACGCAGGCGCCGCCAACTCAGAACGTCGTTGCGATGGCCGTTCGCGTCACGGTGAGCGACGTCGCCAAAGCGATGAGCCTCTACGGCGATGCGCTCGGACTGAAGGTGACTCGTGCGCCCGGCGAGTCGAGCGGCGACGCTGCGGTGCTCGGAGCTCTCGGCGTGGACGGCGGCAAGTACCGGGTCGGTTTGCTACAAGTACCTACTTCGGGCTTCGAACTACGATTCATCGAGTTCTCCGGCGTGGACAAGAAAACGGTGCAGGGCAAAGTCCAGGACCCAGGTTCAACGCGGATGCAACTGCGCGTGCGCGACATCGACGCCGCAATCGCCGTGTTCAAGCGCTTCGGCGGTGAAGTGATCTCGACCGGTGGCAAGCCGATTGATCTGCCTGCCGGCAACAACAAGCTCAAGGTCGCGATCGTGCGCGACCCGAACAACCTGTTCGTCGTGCTCATCGAGTCGCCGCCGCCGGCTGGCTGAGGGCTCCGGAACACTCTCAAGATGCCGTTGATCAACTGGGAAGCCGTCGGAGGCGATCGCGCAACTGCTCGGCGATCTGGCGTCGGGGTCAGACACACATGTCAGACCGGGCCGGCAGGATGCCGGCAATCGCGTGGCACTCGGAGGTCGCATGCGACGGTCGAGCAGAGCCGAGGAGCCGCAGATTGCCGGCCACTGATCTCCCCGGGACCTTCAAGTGACCGAGCGTGCGCGGCCCGAGCTGGTCGAAGCTCACAGCGACGCACCGACGCGCGACTGCGTTCGACGTCGAGGAACGGCGAGCGAGAATCTAAGCGAGCGACTGCGACGATGACTGCCGGGGGTACGGTCGTGGACCGGGTCCTACGCAAGGCGTGCGGTGTCGCATCTTCTACGTACGCCCTCGAAGCGCGCTTCGGTGGCGCGATTGCCGCGGCGGGCGTCAGCATCAGTTCGAGCGCAATGCGCGCGAGAACGACGTCACGGACGGACCTCGCGATCGGCGATGACGCCGGCCGCAGCGCGCGCCCTGAGTTCGGACCGGGCGCGATACGTCCGAACGGCGGACTGCGCCTCGCAGCGGCGAGCTACTGCCCCTCGGCCATCTTCTTCATGTTCTCGAGCGCGCCCTCGAACCGCATTTTGCGATCCGCGATGTCCTTGTCTTTCGCGGCTTTGTCTGCCTTGTCCGAGATGTCGTACATCAGCGTGTAGACGAGCTTCGACGTCTTGTCCGTCACGGGCTTCGCCTCGAGGAAGCCGTGATAGAGGTTGTACCAGGCGCCTTCCTTCACGGGCTGCGTGTAGCCGTACGAGAGATCGGTCGCGCCGATGAGGATCTCGGTCACGCGGCCGCTCGCGAGAACGCGCACGGTGCCGATGCCGCCGTTGCCCGACGTGATCTTGCAGTCGACGTTGAGCCACTTGCTGATGTCGCAATAGCCGCCGACTTTCGACCACACCTCTTTCGCCGGCTTCGCGACGTTGATCTCCATCTTGATCGTCTGGTACTCGGGCTCCGCGGCGAGCGCCGAAGTGGTGAACGCCGAGGATGACGCGCACGCGGTGAACGCCAACGCGCCGATGACTGGCAAGCAAACTCGCATGTCGATTCTCCCCTCGTGATGCGCAGTGCGGCGGTGTGCCCCGCCGTTCGCGCGCTACGTTACTCGCTTTCGAAGCGCGTGCGCTACTCGGCGCTCGCGCGGCCCGGGCCGTAGCCCGCCGGCCAGCCGGTCGGCTTCTCGTCGGGCAGGTTGAACAGCACGGCCTGGATCTCCTGGATGTACCCCGCCTTGATCGCGAAGAACTCCGCGACGAGCCGGTCGTTCGATGTCGCAACGCTCTGGCTCTTCGCGCCGCCCTTGAGCCCGAAACGCACGATCGAGAGCACGACGCCGCGCTCCTCGTCGACGACGGGGTAGCGCCGATCCCAGAGATTGCGGCCGAGGAAGCGGCCGTTGTCGAAGCCGCTCTGCGTCGTCTGGAACTGGCCGTCGCGCACGACGCCCGGTGGTTTGCACGCCGTTCTCGAAGCGACGCGAGTCGGGCAGCAGGCGCGCACGGTGATAGTTCGGCGTGCCGTTGGTCTGGAACGCGCGCCAGTAGCTGTCGGCCGCCGCGATCAGGTCGTAGTAGGAATCGCGCTCGGGCTCGCGGATCGAAAGCTGGAACGCGGGCGACACCGCCGTCAGGTTGTCCGGTGCCCAAAGTCGGTCCGCTTCGCCTTGGTTCGCCTTGATCGTCTCGATCTCCGTGATCGCGCCGTTCTGCACTTTGAGCCGCAGCATGTGCATCGTCTTCGTGCCGTCGGCGTTCTTGATCACGACCTCGGTGCCCGTGTCGCCGCGCTTCGTGTTCACGATGTCGAAGCGATACGCGATCGAGTCGGCGCTATCCCAGAACGTGTCCGCGAGCTTCTTCTCGGAGCCGTTCTCGGTGATCCGCGCTTTCGACGCTTGCGGGAGCTTGCGCGCGTCGTTCGCGATCAGCGCTGCGTAGTACGCGTCGACGATCGCGGTGAGGCACGCGCGATCGCACGCGGACGTCGGCGCGGATCCCGCGGTCTGCGCGCTCGCGCTGCCGATCGCGAGTGCGCCGAGCGCGAACGCGGTGGCGAGGCCGAGCGAGGCGAGTGCGCGCCGGCGCGGCGGCGATTCGAGAGCAGTCATGTGTTCCCCCGGGCTGTTGTTCGTCGCGATGTTCTTTTTCACCGCCGTGGCCTGCTGCAAGAGCGCGGCTCGACGGTGCGCTGGGTCTAGGCTAGCACGCCGGTCCAGCCGCTTTGGCCGCCCCACTGTGTATATCGACACTGGCCGGGCGCCGAGCGGCCTGTAACCCGCGCCGCTGCTAACTTCCAGGGCTGAGCTCGCTCAGCCCTTGCGCCGTGTGTATAGCCGTGTATACTGTGCATAACGACATGCACAGTGAACTCACAATCTCCCACGCCGACCGGCGCCCGATGTACCTGCAGATCATCGAGCAGATCCGGCACCGGGTCGCGATCGGGGACTGGAAGCCGGGGCACGAGCTCCCGTCGATCAGGGCACTGGCGGTCGAGACGCGCGTGAGCGTGATCACCGTGAAGCGCGCGTATCTCGAGCTCGAGCGTGACGGCGTGATCGTGACGAGGCAGGGGAAGGGCTCGTTCGTGGCGGAGAACGTCGACTTGGGACTGCAGTTGAAGCACGAGGAGCTGAGCCAGCACCTGACTGCTGCGGCCGAGATCGGCAAGCACCTCGGGCTCAACGTCGACCAGCTCGTCGAACGTCTGCGCGAGACCGCGGAGCCGAGCGCGGGCGAGGGACAAGGAACGGAGGACGTCGCATGAGCGAGCTCGCGATTCAAATGGACGGCGTCGAGAAGGCGTATCGCTTCTTCAGCCTGCGCGACCTTCGCCTCGCGCTCGAGCCCGGCCAGATCTTGGGCTTCGTCGGGCCGAATGGCGCCGGCAAGTCGACGACGATCCGGATCCTGATGGCGCTCGTGCATCAGGATAGCGGCGACGTGCGCGTGCTCGGCCGGTCGATGCCGCGCGAGCAGGCGATCGCGAAGCGCGACATCGGCTACATGTCCGAGGACATGCGGCTCTATCCGCGGCGCGACGATCGCATGGCACATGAAGTTCGTCGCGTCGTTGCATCCGCATTGGGACCACGACTACGCGCAGACGCTGCTGCGCCGCTTCAGCCTCCGGCCCGAGCAGCCGATCAAGGTGCTGTCGCACGGCGAGCGCACGAAGGCCACGCTGCTGCTCGTGCTCGCGCGCCGGCCGCGCTTGCTGCTGCTCGACGAGCCGACGACCGGCCTCGATCCGGTCGCGCGCTACGAGATCCTGCGCGAGCTCACCGATGTGATGAGCGACGACCGCCGCTCGATCCTGTTCTCGTCGCAGAACACGCAGGACGTCGAGCAGATCTCCGACCAGATCACGTTCCTCGACCGCGGCCGGATCATCGAGTCGAGCGACAAGGAGACGTTCGTCGAGCGCTGGCGGCGGCTGCAGCTCGACGTGCCGCCCGGTGTCGCGTTGCCGTCGCTGCCCGAGGTCACGGAGATCAGCGCGAGCGGCCGGCTCGCGACCGCGACGATCAAGGCTTACACGGACGAGGTCGCCGCGGCGTTCACGCGCGCGGGCGCGACGGTGCGCGAGGTTCAGCGGATGTCGCTCGAAGAGATCTTCGTGGCCAACGTGATGTTGAGCCGCAAGGAGGCACGCACGTGAGCCAGTCCATCGTTTTGCAGCTCGTCGCCAAAGACCTGCGGGTCTCATGGCCTCTCGCGGCGGGTTCGCTGGTCCTCGGCGTGCTGTCGCTTGCGCTGTCGCCGTGGAGCGCGGTCGCGTTCTTCGTCGGCGGCAGCATCCTCGTCGTCGCGCTGGTTCTCTTGAACGTGATGCTCGTGATGATGAGCCTCGTCAGCGAGCGGAAAGAAAAGATCCGCGTGTTCATGTTGAGCATGCCGGTGTCGACGACGCAGTACAACGTCGCAAAGCTGCTGTCGTCGATGATCGCGTATCTCGTGCCGGCCGCGCTGCTGACGCTCGCGGGCGTGATCCTGCTCGTCACGACTCCGCTGCCGAACGGCTTCATTCCGCTCTTCGTTGCGACGTCCGTGCATTGCTTCCTCTATTTCTGCGTGTTGCTCGCATTCGCGCTCGTGACGGACTCGCAGGCGTGGACCACCACCGTGATCGTCTGCGGCAACGTGTCGATCTCGTTCGTGATCCCCGGTCTGATCAACCTGAGCTCCATCGGGCCGAGCCTGGCCACCGAGACGGCGGTTTGGAGCGCCGACATCGTCGGATTCATCGCGGTCGAGCTCGTGCTCGCCGTGGCCGCGCTCGCGATCTCGTTCGTCGTCAATTCCAGAAAGACCGAGTTCATTTGAGGAGCTCTCCATGTCGAATCAGGAACGTTCTCAACGCGCGCGACGCCGAAGCTCCGCTCGCCGAGCTCGTCGGCGCGATCAAGCGGTACGGCAAGACGGTCGCGCTCGACGGCGTGAACCTCGACGTGCGCCGAGGGGAAGTGCTCGCGGTGCTCGGCCCGAACGGCGCCGGCAAGTCGACCGCGATCTCGCTGTGGCTCGGGCTGCTCCAGCCTGACGAAGGCGAGGCGCGGCTCAGCGGCCGCTCGCCGCTCGACGTCGAGAGCCGGCGCGACGTCGGCGTGATGATGCAGGAAGTCGCGCTCGAGCCGCTGCTGCGCGTGCGCGAGCTCGTCGATCTCGCGGCGAGCTACTACCCCGATCCTCTCACCGTGGACGAAGCGCTCGCGCTCACGCGCACGATCGGGCTCGGCGACAAGCGGTACGCCAAGCTCTCGGGCGGCCAAAAGCGCCAAGCGCAGTTCGCGATCGCGGTCGTCGGCCGGCCGCGGCTCCTGTTCCTCGACGAGCCGACCGTCGGGCTCGACGTCCAGGCGCGCGAGACGATGTGGCGCGCGATCCGCGACCTCGTCGCGCGCGGCAGCTCCGTCGTGCTCACGACCCACTATCTCGACGAAGCCGAAGCGCTCGCGAACCGCGTCGTCGTGCTCGCGAAGGGGCGAGTGATCGCGTCGGGCAGCGTCGACGAGATCCGCTCGGTCGTGAGCCGCACGCACATCAGCTGCGCGAGCGCGTTATCCGCGGACGACGTGCGCCGCTGGCCGAGCGTGCTCGAGGCGACGAGCGACGACCGGAAGCTCACGATCACCGCGGCCGACGGCGAGTCGGTCGTGCGTCGGCTGCTCGCGGCCGATCACGAGCTGCGGCACCTCGAGGTGCGCCCAGCCGCGCTCTCGGAAGCATTCACCGAGCTCACGAAGGAAGCGGCCTGAAGCCGCCGCAAAGGATGACCGTCATGACTAAGTCGATTCGATTACCGCTGGCTGTTCGATTCGCCGCAGTCGCGGCCACGCTCGGCGCGGGCGCGACGCACGCGCAGCAAGACCCGTTTCTCACCGTGTACCGCGACAACTGCAGCGTCTGCCACGGCGAGAAGCTCGAGGGCGCCGCGCAGGGCACGCCGCTCGCGGGCGTCGCGCTGAAGCACGGCGACTCGATCGCGGAAATCACGAAGAGCATCACCGACGGCGTCCCGCAGACGGCGATGCCGGCGTGGTCAGGGAAGCTCGACGAGACACAGATCCGCCGTCTCGCGATCTACATTTCGGAGACGCGCGCGAATTTCAGCTACACCGACTTCAAGATCGGAGAGCCGCCGCCGGTGCCGACGGGCAAGGTCGGCAGCGAGGAGCACGCTTTCCGCATCGAGACGTTCGCGACCGGCATCGACCGGTTGCCGTACTCGATCGCGCCGCTGCCCGACGGGCGCATCCTGCTCACCGAGAAGGCGCACGGCCTGCGCATCGTCTCGAAGAACGGCGAGCTGTCCGAGCCGATTCGCGGCACGCCGCAAGCCTACGACGACGGCTTCTTGGTGCCGGGGATCAAGCTCGTGTACGGAATGGGCTATCTGCTCGACGTCGCGCTCGCTCCGGACTACGCGAAGAGCGGCTGGATCTATCTCTCGTACACGGATCGCTGCAGCGACTGCAACGCGGCGAGCCGCCAGTCGAAGCGCCCCGTGTCCATGAACGCGCTGGTCCGCGGCCGCATCAAGGACGGTGCGTGGGTGGACCAGCAGACGATCTGGAAGACCGACGTGGAGAACTACACGGGCATGCCGGACATGGCCGCGGGCGGTCGCATCGCGTTCGACGGCAAGGGTCACGTTTTCTTGAGCGTCGGCATCAAAGGCGGCTCGGAGTTCGCGGGCGTGCAGGATCTGAAAGTGCCGTACGGCAAGATCCTGCGGCTGAACGACGACGGCTCGATCCCGAAGGACAATCCGCTCGTCGGCGTCGCGGGCGCGCTGCCGGCGATCTGGACCTACGGTCATCGGAGCCCCGAGGGCCTCGAGTTCGACTCCCGCACGGGCAAGCTCTGGGAAACGGAGATGGGCCAGCGCGGCGGCGACGAGGTCAATCTGCTTGCAGGCCGGCAAGAACTACGGCTGGCCGCTCGTCTCGAAGGGCTTGAAGTACGACGGCACGCCCGTCGACTACGGCAACGCTCTCAACATCCAGTTCGACATCAACACGTCTGCAGGGCCCTGTCGTCGACCTCACGCCGTCGCCGGCCGTATCGAGCTTCGTGATCTACGACGGCAAGGCGTTCCCGCGCTGGAAGGGCAACCTGATCGTCGGAACGCTGAAGGCGACCGAGCTCTACCGCATGGTCGTCGACGGCGATCGCGTCGTGCACCGCGAGACGCTGCTCGCGGGACTCGGCCGCATTCGCGACGTCGCGGTCGGACCCGACGGCAATCTCTATCTGCTGCTCGAGCATGCATCCGGCGGACGGATCGTCAGGCTCGTGCCGGCGACTTGAACGTTCCAACTCAACGTAGTCATCAACGGAGAACAACCATGCGTATCACGGCGGTTTTGGCGTCCGTTCTTCTCGCGGGCCTTGCGGCGCCCGCATTCGGCCAGTCCTTCGTCGGGACTTGGACGGCGACGGCCGATTCTCCGGCCGGCAAGGTGTCCGAGACCGTCACCGTGCGTGAAGACCAACGACGGCTTATGCGATCACGGCGAAGCTCGTCGGCGTGCCCCGAGGGCACGCCGGAAGCCGGGCCGGGCACCGACATCGTGTTGAACGGCGACAGCTTCTCCTACAAGCGCTCCGTCGGCGATCTCGTGTTCACCTACAGCGGCGTCGTGTCGGGAAACACGTTCACCGGCACGGCCCAGGTAGGTGAATACAAGGTGCCTTACAACGGGGTGCGCGTGAGCGCCGGCAAGTAGTCGCTCGGGCTCGCGTCGCCCACAGCGAGCGCACCGGCCGACGCCAATCGGCGCGGCTCGCTCGACTGCTCGACGCGGTGCCCGATCGGCAGTCTTGATCAGTTCTGGGAAAGTTGCGAGCATCGAGCGCTTACAACGACTTTACGCGCGTCAGAACGAGAAGGAATGACAAGGATGACGACCCGCCGAGATTGTCTCGCGCTCGCGGCGACCGCGGGTGCCGTGTGGGCGCTCGGTCCGCGGCTCATCGCCGCGCAGCAGAGCGGTCCGCTGATCACTCGTCCGATCCCGTCGACGCGGCGAGCGGCTGCCCATCATCGGCCTCGGCAGCTCGACCACGCTTCAGCGAAGCAGCCGGCCAAGACGACACCGAGCGCGGTGCGCGGCGTGCTCGCGAAGATGATCGAGCTCGGCGGCAAGGTGTTCGACACCGCGCCCGGGTACGGCGCGTCCGAGCAGCTCGCGGGCAAGATCGTGAAAGAGATCGACACGAAGCACGAGATCTTCTGGGCGACGAAGCTCAACGCCGCGGGTTGGGGCGGGCGCACGGCGGACCCGAAAGCGGCGCGCGCGCAGGTCGCCGCGTCGTTCGACCGGCTCGGCCGCGACAAGATCGACCTGATCCAGGTACACAACCTCGCGGACCTCGATGGGCAGTTCCCGATCCTGCGCGAGCTCAAGCAGCAGGGCCGCGTGCGCTACATCGGCACGACGTCGACGTTCAAGGGGCAGTACGACGTGCTCGAGCGCTTCATGAAGGCGACGAACGACTGCGACTTCATCGGCATCGACTACTCCGTCGACAACTTGAGCGCGGAGGAGCGGATCTTGCCGCTCGCTCAGGAGAAGAAGATCGCGGTGCTCGGCTACATGCCGACGGGCCGCACGCGCTTGTTCCAGCGCGTCAAGGGGCACGAGGTGCCGGACTGGGCGCGCGAGTTCGGTGCAGCAGACCTGGGCGCAGTTCTTTCTGAAGTTCGCGGCGTCTCATCCCGCGATCACCGTCGTGACGCCCGCGACGTCCAAGCCCGAGCACATGGTCGACAACATGGGCGCCGCGCTCGGACGCCTGCCGACCGAGGCGGAACGGAAGCGCATGGTCGATTTCATTGCGAAGCTGCCCGGCTGATTTTCAGGACAACGCTAATGAAGACGGCGATCTCGGTGGATCTCGGCGACGCGTCGTATTCGCTCGATCAGGACGCGTTTCTCACGCTGCATGCGTATCTCGATCGCGCGGCAGAACGGCTCGGCGAGCATCCCGATCGCGACGAGGTGCTCGCGGGCCTCGAGCGCTCGATCGGCGCGAAGCTCGCGCGCGGCGGCGAGCGTAGCGCGCCGATCGGCGCGGCAGAGATGGCCGCCACGCTGCGAGAAGTCGGCAAGGTCGACGGGCCTCGACTCGGCCCCGAGCGTGCCGACGCGCGATCCGACTTCGAGTCGTACCGCGACGACAAGCGTGCCGGCTCCGCGACCCGGCGGACGCGCGCTCGGACTTCGATCCCGACTCGCACACGTATTACGATCGCGATTCCGCGACGTACCCTGTTTCGTATGCCGACGGCCCACGGCCGCGTCGGCTCTACCGGCTCGACGACGGCAAGAAGATCGCGGGCGTCTGCACCGGCATCGCGGCCTACGCGGATCTCGACGTCGGGCTCGTGCGCGCGCTCGTGGTCCTGGCCGCCTTCTTCACGGGTTTCTTCCTGGTCGTCGGCCCTGTACGTCGGGCTGATGTTCCTCGTGCCGCTCGCGCGCACGTCGACCGAGATCGCGGCCGCGCACGGCGCGCTGCGCTCGGCCCAACGCACGTAGAACGCAAGGGGCCACCGTGTCTGCGACGGGAGCTGCAATCGAGCTGCGCGGAGTGACGAAGACGTTCGGCGGTACGACGGCCGTCGCGAACCTCGATCTCACGATTCCGCGCGGCGCGCTCTACGGCTTCATCGGCCCGAATGGCGCCGGCAAGACGACGTCGATCCGGATGATCATGTCGATCCTGTTTCCCGACAGCGGCGAGCTCAAGGTGCTCGGCCGCGACTCGGCGCTCGACGCGAAGGACAAGATCGGCTATCTGCCCGAGGAGCGCGGCGTGTACCGCAAGATGCGCGTCGCCGCGTACCTCATGTACATCGCTCGTCTCAAAGGTGTGCCGGACAAAGGGCTCTCGGAGCGCGTAAGCGCGTATGTCGCACGCGTCGGACTCGCGGGCGTCGAGGGCAAGCGCTGCGAGGAGCTCTCGAAGGGCATGCTCCAGAAGATCCAGTTCGTCGCGGCGATCATCCACGAGCCGGATCTCTTGATCCTCGACGAGCCGTTCAGCGGGCTAGACCCGGTCAGCATGCGACAGCTCAGAGAGCAGATCATCGCGGAGCACGAGCGCGGCGCGACGATCTTGTTCTCGACGCACGTGATGCAGCAGGCCGAGGAGATCTGCGACCACGTCGTGATGATCCATCGCGGCCGCAAGATGCTCGACGACCCCGTGAGCTCGATCCGCAGCCGCTACGACCCGCGCGCGCTCGTGCTCGAGCCGCTCGATGCGGGCGCGGACGTCGCCGGCGTGCGCGCGCTCGCCGGCGTGGAGAGCTGCGAGCGGCATGAGGGTGCGTACAACGTCGAGCTCGAGCCCGGCGTCGATGTCGGCGGCGCGATCTCGCGAATCGCTGCCGCGCTGCCAGTCGCGCGGATCGAAGTGAAACGGCCGCGCCTCGAGGACGTGTTCGTGCAGATCGTCACGGACCGCGGAGACTCGGCCGACGCGGCGCGCGCGTTGCGCGCCGAGCTCGCGGGCCAAAGCGCGCAGGCGGCGACATGAGCAAAGTGCTGCAAATCGCCGGGCGCGAGTTCGTCGCGACGGTGTTCACGAAGGCATTCATCATCGGGCTGCTCGTGTTTCCGGCGATCGTCGGCGTGATGTCACTCGTCGGCCCGAAGCTGTTCGGACCCGACCCCAACTTCGCGATCGCGGGCCAGCTCGCGGTGGTCGATCCGACCGGCGAGGTGACTCCCGAGCTGCACTCGGCGCTGACCAAAGGAACGCCGGCGGCCGACCTTGCAGCGGTGATCCGCGTCGCGCAGGGCGAAGCGTTCGGCGGAACTGTCCTCTCGGCTCTCGGCGCTGCGCCGAAGCTCACGCTCGTCGAGCGTCCGGCAGAGGCCAACCTCGAGCAGGAGAAGGCGTGGCTGCGCGTCGAGGACAAGGACTCACCGCACCTTGCGCTCGCGGTGATTCACGCGAACGCGGTCGAGCCAAAGCCCGGCGAGACCGCGCTCGGCAGCTACGATCTCTACGTGCCGCCGAAGCAGGACACGCGCGTCGAGATCGGCGTCCACCAAGCCGTGCGCGAGGCGATCATCGGCGCTCGGTTCAAAGCGCGCGGACTCGACCGCGGCCAGGTGAACGACCTCACGCACCGTGCCGCGCGTGCGCTCGGTCACCGTTTCCGACAGCGCCGATCGCGGCACGGTCGGCGGCTTTCAGTTCGTGCTGCCGCTCGCGTTCATGTTCCTGCTGTTCATGGGCGTGATGGGCAGCGGCCAGGGACTGCTCACCACGACGATCGAGGAGAAGTCGAGCCGCGTGATCGAGGTGCTGCTCTCGGCCGTGTCCCCGATGCAGCTCATGGCCGGCAAGCTGCTCGGCCACATGGCCATCAGCCTACTCGCGATGAGCCTCTACATCGCGATGGGCCTCGCGGTGCTCACGTCGTTCTCGCTGTTCGGCTTGCTGAACTTTGCGCTGATTCCCTATCTGCTCGTGTTCTTCGTGCTCGCGTTCTTCACGATCGGCTCGTTGATGATGGCCGTGGGCTCGGCCGTGAACGACATGCGCGAAGCGCAATCGCTGATGTTGCCGATGACGCTGCTGCTCATCGTGCCGTGGATCCTCTGGATGCCGATCTCGCGCGATCCCGATTCGACGCTCTCGGTCGTCGTGAGCTTCCTGCCGCCCGTCAATTCGTTCGGCATGTTGCTGCGGCTCGCGTCGTCGCACCCGCCGCCGACGTGGCAGGTGTGGCTGTCGATCGCGATCGGCGTGCGTCGGCGTCGTCGGCGCGGTGTGGTTCGCGTCGAAGGTGTTTCGCATCGGTCTGTTGATGTTCGGCAAGCCGCCGAACTTCGGCACACTCATGCGCTGGGTCCGCGACGCCTGATCCCACGCCCTAACTGATTAGCGCACTCGAGCCCCAGGGATGGTCTTCCGGCGTGTCCCGGGAAGGATGTTCGGTGCCCGGGCGCGCGGCCCGGTTAGTGCGTTGGGACAAGCTTCGTGAGGCGCTTGTTGATGACGTCGCTGACGTAGATCGCGCCGTCGCGCGCGACCGCGAGGTCGTGCGCCTCGCCGTACTCGTTCGGGCCTTCGCCCGACCGGCCGGTCACGCCGAGCACGCGGCCGTTCGCGTCGAGCTTCACGATCTGGCCGTCGAAGCCCGAGGTCATGTAGAGCACGCCGTCGGGACCGAACGCGAGGCTGCACACGAGGCCGCGGTAGACCCAGCCCTTCACGAACTCGCCGTTCTGGTCGAACACGACGATCCGCCGGTTCTCGCGGTCGGCGACGTAGAGCAGGCCCGCCGAGTCGATCGCGATCGAGTGCGCGACCTCGAATTGCCAGGGCAGCGCGCCGCGCCCGCCCCACTGTTTGACGAAGCGGCCGGCGGCATCGAACTTCAGCACCTTCGGCTCGCTGCGCGTGTGGCCCTGCGTCACGAAGAAGCTGCCGTCGCGCGCGAACGCGACGTCGGTCGGCTCGTTGAAGAGACGCGTGCCCGCCGCCTCGTCCCAATCGCCCGGCTTGCCGCTCGTGCCGAGCGTGCGCACGACCGCGCCGTCCGCGTCGAGCTCGAGCACGACGTGCGCGACCACGTCCGTGATCCAGAGGTGGCCGCGAGCATCGAACGTGAGGCTGTGCGCGCGTTGGAATAGACCGGCGCCGAACGAGCGCACGAACGCGCCGCGCGCGTCGAACTCGAGCACGGCCTCCTTGCCGCGATTGAGCAGAAACAAGTGTCCGCGCGAGTCGAGCGCGACGGAGGCGAGTTGGTCGACCTCGATCCCGGACGGCCACTCGATCGCGTCGCGTTGCGCGACCACGGTGACCTTGAGCGCGGGGCCCGCAATCGTCTGTGGCGGAATCGAGGGCCGCTGCGCGAACGCGGGCGAGGCGAGCAGGACGCACAACACGGCGAGCGCTTGCGGCGCGCGCCGCCATCTCGCGGGATGATAGAGGTCGAGCACGAGCAGCATCCCGGCCGTGACGACGGCCACACCCGACGATCTGTAGGCGCGTTGGTATCTCGCCGAGGATTGGAATCGCGAACAGCAGCGCGAAGCTCGGCACGAGCGCGCCGAACACCGCGCCGCGCGCCGCGCCGAGCAGCGCGACGGAGCGCGTGTAGAACACGAGCGCGACGACGGCGGACAGCACGCCCTGGAACACGACTTGGATCACGATCTCTTTCCACGGCGCTGCCGCGAGATGCGAGCCCGCCGCCGCCGCGTAGAACGGCACATAGCCGAGCATCGAGATCACGGCGACGACGGCTGTCGCCTGAAGCGGCGGCACGCCCCACGCGCGCGTCGCGAGCGTATAGCTCGCCCAGAAGAACCCGCCGAGCACGAACATCGCGTCGCCGAGCCAAACATTGGAGCCGTGGCTCGAGAGGCCGTCCCAGCCGAGCATCAGAATTCCGGCGAGAATCGTGAGCACGCCCGCAATGCCGCCGCGCGGTCGGCTTGCCGCCGAGCAAGAGCCAACTGCCGACCGTCGCGACACAGCAGCATGCAGCTCGGCGTGATCACTCCCATGTGCGCCGCCGGCGCGAATGCGAGGCCGCCGGCCGTCAGCAGGACATAGGGCGCGCCGGCACCGACGGCGAGCAGCAGGGCGCCGGAGAGATGCAGAGGGCGGAGGCCGTGGCGCACGAAGAGCGGCAGCGTCAGGAGCCCCGCGGTCGCAAAGCGCAGCGCGGTGACGTCCCACGCGGTCAGCGTGTGGCTCGCCATCGACAGCTTCGTGATTGCCGGGAAGCCCGCCCAGATCAGCGCCGCGAGCACGCCGTAGGCCGCTCCGGCGACAGAGGACTCGGACGTTTGCGCGGACATCGCGCGCGCATCGTACCCGATCGCGCGCGGCGGGCGCCGTGCGTCAGTGCGGGAGGCCGGCGTAGACGCGCCGCTCGAATCCTTGCAGCGTGTCGATCGCGGCCGGGATCGTAGAACGGCAGGTACTGCATCATCAGCACCGCGCAGACTCCGCGCGACGGATCGATCCAGAACTCCGTGTTGAAGATCCCGGCCCAGCTCAAGCTGCCGGGCGAGCGCATGCCGGGATCGCCGGGCGAGCCCGTGACCTGGAACCCGAGCCCGTACGTGTCGCGGCCGGCGCCGAGCGGGAACGGCTTGCTCACGGCCTCGTTCGCGGTCGGTTGGAGCTCGACGTGGACGCTGCCCGTCTGCGTGCGGCTCATCTGCTTCACGCGAGTCGGCGCTCAAGAGCCGCGTGCCGTTCGGGGCGCGGCCTTCGTGCAGCAGCATCTGCATGAACTTCACGTAGTCCGCGACCGTCGAGTGCAGGCCGCCGTCGCCGTAGACGGGCGCGTCGATCTTCTCCGGATTCGGCGTCTCGACGAGCCCTTTGTCGCGTGGTGCGATGCACGGTCACGACGCGGTCGTGCTTCGCGCTCGGCACGACGTAGAACGTGTCGTTCATCTCGAGCGGCTTGAAGATCCGCTCCGCGCCGAACTGATCGAGCGGCTGGTGCGACACCGCCTCGACGAGCTTGCCGAGCACGCGCGTGCTCTCGCCATAGGTCCATTTCGTGCCCGGATCGTGCAGCAGCGGGAAGCCCGTCGCGCTCGCGTTCGGATCGCCGCCGATCAGCGCGGCGAGGGTCGGAGCTCGAGAACGCGTAGCCGAGGCCCGATGTGTGCGTCAGCAACTGACGGATCGTGATCGGCGACTTCGCGGGCCGCTTCGTGAACGACTTGTCCTTCGGGTCGAACGTCACGAAGACTTCGGGGTGCTCGAAGCCGGGCAGGTATTTGGAGATCGGGTCGTCGAGCGCGATCGCGCCCTTCTCGACGAGCATCATGACCGCGACCGAGGTGACGGGCTTGGTCATCGACGCGATTCTGAAGATCGAGTCGACGCCGACCGGCGCGTGGTTCGCGACGTCGCGGCTGCCGAACGCGCCGCTGTAGAGCACGTGATCGGCGTCGGCCACCATCGCTACGACGGCCGGTATCTTGCTCGTCGCGATCGTCTGCTTCAGATACGCGTCGATCTCGGTGGAGTCGCTGAGGCTTTGCGCGCCTGAATACAGCGGCGCGAGCACGAGGACGGCGAGCAAGATGATCGGTCGCGGCACAGGGATCTCCCGGTTCTTTTTAGGGGGGTGGGCCTTCGCGGCGTCCGGCGTTCGTCGCCCGGGGACGCTCGTGAAGTTAGGGCGCGATTCGGCCGCGCGCGACGCTGCGCTCGAAGCGGCGCCATTCCGGCGGAAAGGCCTTGCGTACCTCGCGCGCGCGCTGCCGCTCCGCTTCCGCGAGCCGATCGAGCGCCGCCGGCATCGCCGCGCCGGCGTGCTTGCGAAGAGACCGCGCGTAGCGTTGGAGTCGGTCCGAGGCCGTGCAAGCGTCTTGATGCTCGCCGAGCAAGTCCTGGAGCGCTTTGGCCTCGAGCGCCGCCTTGTCGAGCGACTTGTAGGCGGCCGCGAAGAACTCGAGCTCGTAGCGCAGCCGCTTCGCGCGGATGCGCAGGCGATGCAGGTCTTTCGCGTGCGCCTCGTCCCCAACTTTCCGGCCGAGCTTGAGCACTCGCTTCAGGCTCTTCTTCAAGTACTTGTCGACGCCGTCCGAGACTTTGAACGAGCGCCAGCGCCGAACCGCGCCCGGGCTTGGCGCATCCTCGAGTAGCGCGCCGAACGATCCGAGCAGCTCGTCGTAGCGATCGTCGCTGAATCTATCCGTCATCCGCGAGCGCGCCTCGGCGCGCTCTCTGCGGAGGTGCAGCTCGTAGCCGCCGAGCTCGGCGAGGCTCTCGGCGGGAACGGTCTGCGCGTAGGTGCGAAAGACATCGGCATGCACGTCGAGGTCGCGCGTATCGCCGAGCGCGCGAGCGAATGCCCGCAGGC
This sequence comes from uncultured Gammaproteobacteria bacterium, assembly GCA_963841645.1. Classification (GTDB taxonomy): domain Bacteria; phylum Pseudomonadota; class Gammaproteobacteria; order Steroidobacterales; family Rariloculaceae; genus FEN-1219. The sequence continues at coordinate 686,196 of CAWJDS010000008.1, forward strand.
CCTTGCGAAACTCCTTCGCTTCCCGCGGCAGCATGCGCCTGAAGAGGCGCAGCGCCACGCGTAAGCGGCGCATCGCGATTCGCATCCGATGCACGTCGTCGATGCTCGGCGGCTTGCCCTCGACGGGCCGGCGTGACGCGAGCTCCTTGAATTCCCGGCGCAAGCACTCGTACGCGAACACGATCATCGGGTCGCTCGGCCGCACGCCCTTCCTCACTTTCGGCGCTTCTGTTGCGATGGGCTCGACCGCCCGCGGCAGCGTTTCGCTCGGCGTGACCGTAGTCTGTGTTTCGGCCTGCGGTGCAGTCGCGGTCGCGGGCGCGTGCGGAGATGACTCGGCCTCGTTTGCGGGCAAAGTCTTGACCGATGGAACTTCGTGCAGCGACGAAATCGACTGTGCTGAATCGTCCATGGGGTAACGCGGGCTTGCGTGAGCCACGCGACTGTGACAATAGTGAGACGAAAATCCGGTGTCAACGCCGTCCAAGAACGGCGCTCACCGCGGACTTAGAATCACGAATTCTCGGGCGTCGCTAGTTTCGGTCGCTAGGCCATGGAAATCATTGCCGTTTACAACGTCAAAGGCGGAGTGGGGAAGACGACGACGGCCGTCAACCTCGCTTACCGTTCCGCAGCCGACGGTTGGCCGACGCTTCTCTGGGATCTCGACCCGCCAAGCCGCCGCGACCTACGTGATGCGGCGCGAGCCGTTCGTCGAAGGCGGATCGAAGAATCTCGTGCGCGGCGAGTCGGAGCTCGCCGATCTCGTGACGCCGACCGATCACCCGGGCCTCGACCTCTTGCCCGCGGATTTCTCGTATCGACGCATGGACGTGCACCTGCATCGACGCAAGAACCCGGCGACGAGGCTCATGAAGCTCATGCGGCCGCTCAAGGAGCACTACGCCTGTTTGATCTTGGACTGCGCGCCGGGAATGTCGCTCGTGTCCGAGAACGTGATGCATGCGGCGGACGCGCTCGTCGTGCCGCTGATGCCGTCGCCGTTGTCGGTGCGGATGCTCGAGCAGCTGTTCGAGTTCGTCGAGCGCAAGAGCTGGCCGGACTTGAGAGTCCTGCCGTTCTTCTCGATGGTCGATCGGCGCAAGCTGCTGCACAAAGAGACCATCGAGTCTCTCCGGCGGCGCTACCCGACGATCCTCGAGACCGAGGTTCCCTACGGAAGCGAGTTCGAGCGGATCACGCTGCGGCGCGCGCCAGTCGAGTCGTACGCACCCGCGAGCGCAGCGGCGAGCGTCTACCGAGCGCTTTGGCACGAGATCGACGGGAGGTTGCAAGGCGCGGCCGCGTTGCGGCCTGCGCAGGTGGGCGGCCCGTCAGCGCCGGCGTTGCGCGCCGTCTAGGGTCAGAGATCCAGCGCGATTTCGATCTCTTCGAAATCGATGTGCGAGAGCGTGGCCTCGTCGCGATAGTGACGCGGGTCGTCGAGCGGCGCTTCGATCTCCTGAGTGAGATCTTGCCCGTCGAGGTCGGTCTGCCTCGGTCTAAGTGAAGATTTCGGCGCTTTAATCATGTATTACGGATCTTTCAGCGTTCGGCAGAGACTAATGCGACAGGGCATTGAGTGACGTTAACGAGGTCACGGTAATCGCCCTCTTCGCGAGAGCGAGCCCACGCTTCGGCCCTCTACCGGCGAGCGAAGCAACATAATTTCCAATGTTTGCAGGTTCGCTCCCGTGGGCGCCATCGGGCAAACCCGCAATGCGCTCGCGCGTGAAGACCGAATGCTCTCCGCATGGCAAAGTGAGTTTGCGACCGTGGGAATGTTTGCAGGACGGCCCGATTGACAGAGCGATTCTTCGCACTAGCATTAGCGGCCGAATTTTCAACTTCTGAATTAGGAAAGAACGCACAGAATGAAAAAGTCGATTCGCGCGACCAAAAAGTCGCCGCAAAAGTCCACGACGAAACCGGCCGGCGAAAGTACGCAAGTGTTCGACGACGAGGGCGTGCGAATGGCGATACTCGCCGCTCTCGAATGCATGTACGAATGCTTTCCGCACATCACGCTCCCGCAGTACCTGATCGCTCTCGAGGTCCGCAAGTCGGAACGCGACGGCACGCCGCACACGCTGGCGTCGCTCGTGAAGAAGCTGCGGATGCCGTTCTCGACAGCCTCGCGCGTGGTCTGGTCGCTGACCGAGGAAGGCGGCAGCATCGGCGTGATTCGCTATCAGAGCCATCCGACCGATCGCCGCAAGAAGCAGCTGGTGATCAACCAGAAGAACCTGCCGAACGAAGTGCCGCTGGCCGTGACGCGCGCGATGCTGGACTACTACGGCGATACCGTCAGGCAGCTGCGCCGGGCCCAGGCTTAGAGCGACGTACGAAGATCGGCGCCACGAGGCGCCGATAGGCGAGCGCGAGCCCCGTCCAGATCATGACGAGGCTCGCGAGAGAGGCTGCGCTCGCGACGACCTGGCCGGCGATGCCGAGCGCTTCGCCGGTGTGCAGGAACCGAATCCAAGAGCGTGTACGTTGCGCCGGGCGATTGGCTCGCGAACGGTTGTCGGGCTCGCACCGCTCCCGTCGCCGCCTCGAGGACGAGATTGTCTCGAAGCTGGGGTTGACCGCCGTTGCCACGGTCGACTCCCAACCTTACCGTCTCCGTGCTTACGCTCGGCAGGAAGCGTCAGCGTGACCGTGCGCCAGTCTCCTGCTTCCGCCGCGGCGCGAGCGAAGATCTCGTCGTAGGTCTTGCGACCGACGGACGGCGTCGACCCGTTTGGCTGTGCCGCATCGCTGCGCGGCAAGGAGTCGGCGGCACGTGCGGCGCCATTCCCCCTACCTGGCTCCCCGCCCTCGGCGCGGGCCCCGCCGCGCACAGGAGGCTGCTCGCCGAACGCGCGATAGACGAGCGTGTTCGCCCACGGGTACGACATCACGACGGCGCTCGCGACGATGATGGCGAGCGGCACCGCCGACCAGATGCCGAAGACGTGATGCCAGTTGAAGTCGCGCGCCTTCGCCGATACGGCGAGGCGATTGAAGAGCAGCCGCGTGCTCAGCGCCGTCCACGCCCATGCCCGGGGCAGCCACAAGTAGACGCCGCTCAGTACGAGGAACAGAAACGCGAGATTGCATGCGCCCGTTACGGCGCGCGCAAGCGCACGCCGGTCGCCCGCTACGTTGAACCAACGGTGCCACCCCTCGACCGTTTCGAAGAAAGCGCGCGCGCGTTGGCCGGCCGGCTCGGTGACGTTGCCGGTATACGGGTTCACGAACAGCGAGCGGTTACGACCCGCCGTGACGACGAGCGGCGCGCGCGGATCGTGGCTCAGCGTGACGCCGGTCGGTGAAAAGTCGGGACGTGCGTCCGCGACGGCGCGCAGCGCTTCATCGACCGTGAGCCGGGCCTGCGCGGCCGCTAGGACTTGACGCGCGGCGCCGCGTCGGCCCACGCGACGATCTGCCGTTCGAAGGCGAGCAGGACTCCCGTGATCGACATCATGCCGATGACGAGCCCAGCCGCGACGCCGCAAGTCAGGTGGACCCAGAAGACGACCTTACGAAGCACGAGCCCTCGAACGGGAGCGATGGGTGGTTCATGCTAACAAGAAGCGTTCTCATTTGTACACGCGGCGCGACACACAAATAGAAAGGGCCGAGCCCTCGAGTGAAGAGCCCGGCCCTGATTGCGAGAAGACTTCCGGCTTACTGAGGACTGCCCGCCGGCGCACAGTGGTGCACGACGTGGGTCTCCGTCCGCTTGTCGGCGTTTTCCTCTTGAACGTGCTGCTGGATCTTGCGTCCGATGTACGCGCCGGCCGCGGCGCCGGCCGCGGTCGTGATCCCCTTGTTGCCGACGTCCTTGCCGACCGCGCCGCCGACCACGGCGCCGATCGCCGTGCCCGCGATCGCGTGCTCGTCGGTCTTGTCGCGCTGGACGGTCACTTCCTCATCCCAGCAGTTCTCCGCCGGGGCCGCCGCGACTTCGGTCGCGTGCTCGGCGGTCTGCGTATGCGCGCTCGTCTGAGTGTGCTTGGCGGAGCTCGCGTGAGCCGTGCCGGAGCTCGCGCTCGGCTCCTCGACTTGCGCGACGTCCGCGTTGCCGACTCATGAACTGATACGCGGCCACGCCGCCGGCGGCCGCGATGCCGATGCCTGCCACGAGGCCGATCACCATGTGTTTGTTGCTCATCGAGGTTACCTCCGTGAACCGGCGGACACTCTGCCCCGCGCGGCTGGGCGAGGTCTGTGCGCTCGATCACAGGGAGAGCTCTTGGCCAGGGAAACGTACCGGCCGCAAGACGATGTGGCGGAGGTTAAGTCGCCGCTTGGCGACACTCAGAGGTCCGCGCGCGGTCCGGCGTTAAGTCCGGCCCCGGCTGCTCGAGCGGCGGTAATCCGTAGGCCGCGCGCGCCCGATCGCAGCGCTCGCTGCGCGGGCCGTCGACCCACGACGGGCGAAATTCGTGGCACGGCGATGGGCGCGTCCGATAAATGGTGCAGCGCACTCGTTTACCGATCTCGCCTTCGAGCGCGACGCAACGTATCGGGACCTTCTCGGTGCCGCGCATCGCGACGCGGTGCGGGGTTATGCGGACGCTGAGCTCGGCCGGTGTGCGGCCGCCCGTCGCGGCATCGGCTTCGCTCCAATGAAAAGAGACGCGGAAGAGCGCGCAGCACGCGCCGCAGCGGACGCAGGGATTCTCTGGGTCCGGATCGTTCGCGCTCTTCACGCGGTGCGCGGCGGCTGCACGACGCGCGCGAGCTCGCGGTAGCGGCAGAAAGCGTTCGCGAGCCGCATCTGTTGCGGCGTGCGGCAGTCGGGCTCGAACAGCCGCGGATTGCCGACGAGGATGCAGAGTCCGCGCGCGCGCGAGGTCGCGACATTGAGGCGGTTCGCGCTGTAGAGGAAGTCCATCCCGCGCGGCGCGTCCTCGGGCGACGAGGTCGTCAGCGAGACGATCACCACCGGCGCCTGCTGGCCCTGGAACTTGTCCACGGTGCCGATCCGCACGTCGGGCAACGCCGCCGACAGCGCGGTGACCTGCGCGTTGTACGGCGCGACGATCATGAGATCGGCGCGCGTGAGCGGCGTCTCCTTGCCCTCGCTGTCGCGCCAGACGACTCCGCTCGTGAGTGCGGCGGCAATCGCGGCGACCGCGCCCACTTCCTCATCCGCGCGCGCCTGGTTGCCCTCGTGCTCGACGGGAACGTAGACGAGCCCCGCGTCGCCGAAGCGCTCGCGCCGCGCTGCCGCGTGCGGCAATCAGCTCCTGCCGCTCGAGGCCTGGTGCCGACGTGAGCCGATTCTCGTAGAACGCTTCGGCCGTGAACGCGCAGATCTTCGGATGCAGGCGGCGCGTTTGGTGGAGGAACAGGCCGCGCTCGGACTGGATCGTCTTCGCGCCGCCGAGCAAATGCTCGAGCGCGGACGCTTGCGTGCCGGGTGGATGGCTCGCCTGCTGCGGCTGCTCGAGCTGTTGCGGATCGCCGAGCAGCACGAGGCTGTTTGCGGCCGCGGAGATCGCGAGCACGTCGGCGAGCGACATTTGTCCGGCCTCGTCGACGAACAGCACGTCGACGCTGTCGCGAAACTCGGGTCGCGCCCAGAGCCATGCCGTGCCGCCGAGGAGCGAGTAATCGCCGCTGCAGAAACAGCTCCGCGACGCGTGAGTTGGAGTCGAACGCGTGGATCGCTTGCGGGTTACCGTCCTTCGGATTGCCTTTGTGCAAGCACTTGAACCCCGAAAGCTCCTGCTTTTCCGCGAGCTCGCAGACGGCGCGCAGCAGCGTCCGGATCGCCTCATGGCTCACGGCCGAGACGCCGATGCGTCTTGCCGGCCTTCACGAGCGCGAGAATCATGTGCGCGCCCGTGAACGTCTTGCCGGTGCCGGGCGGCCCTTGGATCGGCAGCACGCCGTGGTCGAGCTCGAAGCCGAGGCGCTCCGCGTCGAGCACCTCGGGATCGACTCCGTCGTCGCGCGCGCCAATCCGCGCGGCGATCCGCTGCTCGCGCGCGCTGCGCGCAGCGCCGAACGCGATGACCTGAGCGCCGCCCTTGCGCGCTGCGTACGGCGGGCGGTGCGTGCCGTCCGCGCGGCGCAGTCCCGCCGAGCCGTGCACGAGCCGCGGCGGACGCTTGAGCAGAAGGTCGCGCGCGGCGCGATGCTCGCCCGGAGCGTCGACGCCGTGCGCCGCGATCCAGCGGCCGATCTCGAGCAGCACCGTCCGGCTTCGTGCCGGGACGCACGTTGCGGTGCACGAAGACGCGCTCCGGCCGCTCGCCCGCGTATCTGCCCGTGATGTTGAATGTCGATCGTGCGCGCGGCCGACGTCGATGCTCACGACCTCGCCGAGGTCGTGGCTGGCGAACGGCAGGCACGCGCAGTCGCCCTTGCGGATGTCGTGGTCTTGAGGCGGGAACGAGTAGCGATGGACCGGCCGCGTGTGCGTGCCGCCGACGGTCTCGACGAACGTGAGGCCCGCGAGCGCCGACCGTTCGGTCTCGTAGTCTTCGAGCGGCAGGTCGCGAAGGCGGAAGTACTCCCACCACGCGGCCTTGTCCTCGCGCCGGTGCCACTCGAGCAGATGGGCCATGAGCCAGCGCGCTTGCTGCTCCTTGGTTCGCTGCTCCGGATCGACCGGCACACCGGCGAGCAGCTCGTTCATGACCCTTTGCGTCTCCTCGGCCGTCGTCGCGACGTCTTCGCTCGCCGCGCCGCTCGAGAGCTCGGGACGCGGCAGCTCGACGCCGTGCTCGTGCTGCGCTTCGGCGCGCAGCTGCTCGAGCCAGTCGCGCAGCGCGCGCGCGGAGACGCAGTCTTCGCGGTTGTAGCGCTCGACGGCCGCGACGTGATCGGCAAGCCGCTGCGCGCGCTCGTCCTCGTCATTGTCGCCGCGCAGCTCGCCGCTTCGACGTGCGCGCCGGCCGACGGACCGTCGTGCGACGTTCGCTGCCGCGGCCGGCGTCGTGCTCGGTGCCGAGCGCGAGCTCGAGCTGCGGCCGCGCCGCGGGCGCCCGTGTGCCGTCGCGCAGCGCGTGCGCTTTCTCGATCGGCAGCTCCTCGTGCATCTCGATCGCCCACTCGATCGCGCGCCGGCTCAACGTCGCCGCGTGCAGGTCTTGCTCGCGATCGAGACCGTAGAACCGCTCGAGCTCTTTGATCGAGTAGCTCTCGACGCTCGCGCGCAGCGAATGGCGCACGATCGTGTGCAGGTCGACGAACAGCTCCGCGCGCAGGATCGTGTCGAGCTCCGTCTCGCGCGTCGCGTAGCGGCCCGAGAGCCGCTTCATCGTCGACGGGCTCGTACGGCGCCGAAGTGATAGACGTGCATGCCGGGGTCCGCGCGGAACTCGCGAGGATCGTGTCGATCACGCGCTCGAACTCGCGTTTCTCCTCGGCGGGCGTCGCCGCCCAGAGCGGCACGTAGGCGCGCTCCGTGACGTAGCCGAACAGGTACTCGCGGCCGCCGTCGGGCGCGAGCTTGTCGCCTTCGAGATCGAGGAACAGGTCGCGCGCGCGTGGGCTCGGGCAGCCTCGCTGAGGCCGTGCTCGGGCCCGAGCGGCACCAGGATCTCGTGCTGCGGAGCGTCGAGCCGGCGCGCCTTGAGCTGGATCGCGGCTTGGTCGCGCGACTTCACGAGCGCCTCGCGCGAGCCGCGCTTGGGTCTAGGCACGTCGCGCAGCTCGCCGAGGCCGCTCGAGCGTGTCGACGCGGATTCGCTCGAGCTCCTTGATCTGCGTCTTGCTGATACCCGCGACGAAGCAGAGATGATCGTCCGCGCGCCGCTGCGCGTCGCAGCGCGCCCACCAGGCGCAGACCTCGCAGTGCTGGACGGGCTCGGGATAGGTCGCGATCGCGGCGCGCCTGCGCCGGCGTCTCGGCGTGCGCGCGTCGAGCGCGGCTTCGAGTCGGCGCTTCACGAGCCGGTAGTACGCCTCGTAGTCGGCGAGCCGGTACGGCTCGGGTTTGAAGTCGTGGTGAGGCGCGACGACGTGCGCGTGCTCCGGCTTATCTCCTTGGATCGCCGCGACGAGCTCCGAATAGACACAGAGCTGAAGCACGGTGCCCGCGCGGGTCTCGGTCGCGAGCTTCGCGTCGGTGACTTCGTACGACCACGAGCCGAGGCCGCTCGGCCGCGGCACCTTGATCAAGAAAGTCCGCGCGGCCGTACCAGCGCGGCGCCGCCGAGCGGCGCCTGATAGATCACGTCGGCGCCGTCGCGCATCGCCGCGGCCGTCAGCTCGCTCTCGTCCGCATCGCTCCGCGTCCGGGATCTCGACGATCTTCAGCGATATGTGTCGCGCGCAAGTGCGCGAGATACGCCTTCTCGTGCTCGTGGCCGCGCTCGCGCAACAGATCACCGAGCGGATCGTCCCAGCGCGGCCGGCGCACGAGCCCTTGCGCCGCGGCGCGGTTCAATTGGCTCAGGTGGATGCAGCCGAGGTGGTTCGCGAGGTCGGTCGCGGACAACCTCAGCAGCTCGTCGACGAGTCGCATCTCGCGATCATAAGGGCGCGCGCGCATGTGGGATACTCGACGCGCAATGATGAAATTGCCGCCGCGCATCGAGCTCGCTGCGGCGCGGGCGACGCGACTCGGCGGAGGTTCCTAGATGTCGGAAGATCGGCTCACGGAGCTGCAGCGGCGTGTCGCCGCGTTCGCGGCGGCGCGCGACTGGGATCAGTTTCACTCGCCGAAGAATCTCGCGATGGCGCTTTCAGGTCGAGGCGTCGGAGCTGCTCGAGGAATTTCAGTGGCTCACGGAGGAGCAGAGCCGCTCACTCGATCCCGAGCGCCGCGAGCGCGTGCGCCTCGAGATGGCCGACGTGCTGATCTATCTCCTGCGCCTCGCCGACAAGCTCGACGTCGACCTACTCGCGCGCCGCCGACGGACAAGCTCGCTCTCAACGAGCGTCAAGTACCCCGCCGACCGCGTCCGCGGCGACGCCCGTAAGTACACCGAGTATTAGCGAGCCGGCGGATCCGCCGCGAAGGCCGCGGTCGAGCGTTACTGCAGCCGCTTCTCGAGCTCGCCTTTCTGCATGAGCTCGCGATAGAACGTCGTCGCATCGCACGGCTCGCTCTCGATGAGCCCGACCGACCCGTCGCCGCGCTGCGAGCCGCGCGTGCGCACGAGCGGCGCCGTGTACAGCTTGTCGTACACCGTCATGCGTGCGCTCGATCGTGAGCCCGTCCTGCGCGAGCGTCCAACGCTCGACGATCCGCGTGTCGTTGCCGCCGCTCATCGGATAGCCCGAGCCGTCGAGCCAGCCGGGCGCGAGCATCGTCGTCTCGATCACGAGCGTGCGGCCCTCCCAGTGGCCCTTCGAGAAGCCCATCGACGTGAGCGGCTGCTCGGCCGGCGGCTTGCGGTCGTCCATCCAGACGCGCCGCGGCGTGTTGTCCTGCATGAACACCATCAGATAGTGCGTGCCGGCGTCGAGGACCTGCACCGGATACGGCGAGCCGAAGATGCGCGGCAGACCCGCGGGCAGACATCGCAGCACCTTGTCGTCGCCGTACTTGCGGCCGTCGTAGATCGCGCGTGCTTCGGGCGTGAGCGGCATCGGCTTCGGCTCGAAGTCGTCGACGGTCACGTGGAATTTGTAGCGATTGTCCCAGTAGCCCGTGATGTTCACGGGGAAGTTCTTCGCGTGCACGGTGTAGTCGACGTTCGGATCGGCGGTGATCTGCGTCGTCGTGCCCGCATTCGCGCAGCGGCCGAGCTTGCGGCCTTTCTCCGGGCCGCTGTCGAGCGTGATGCACGTGGCGTACAGCTTCTTCGCGCCCTCGCGCCCCAAGTTGCCGCTCGCGCTGACCATGTAGCCGGCTTGCACCGTCTGCTCGGTCCAGTTCTCGTTGCGGTACGTCGGCAGGTTGCCGGGCGGCAGCAGCGCCCATTCCTGCGTCGAGCCGTCCGGCATCTTCATCGTGACGTCGTAGCGAATGTGCGGGTTCTGCCACCAGACGCGCGTGACGACGCCTTTCACCGTGCCTTCGAGGTTCGAGTCGAACTCGGACGCGAACGAGTGGTGCGCGTGCGCGGCGGCGGGCGCGAACGCCGCGGCGAGGCCCACGAACGCGATAAGGGTGGTGGCTTTCATCGGTATCCCCCAGTGGACGGCCCCATTCGGGCCGCCGAATGCATGGGTCCAGTCTAATCCGGCCGCCGTCCGCGCGGGAGTCATCACTGCCCGAGCGGCTTGCCGGGCAGGTGCTCGAGGTCGCGGTTGTTCTCGTTGCAGATGAACTCGAGCAGCTCCGTGTCCGTGAGCAGCGTGAGATCCTGCTTCACGGTCCAGGGCCGCGTGTACGCGCCCGGGTCGTCGATCGTGATCTCGAGATCCATATGGCCGACATCTTTGCGCGTGTAGCGTTCGATCACGTGCAGCTTCTCGGTCGTCGGCTTGCCGACCTGATCGAGCCAGGTCTTGCCGTTGAAGCCGCGCGTGTCGACGACGAGCGTGTTGCCCTCCCAACGGCCCGTCGAGTAGCCGAGCCAGGTCGGGTTCGCGTTCGCCGCGAGCTTGCGGCCGTCGAGGAAGATCTGTCGCCAGAGCGAGAACGCCTCGTGCACGACGACAATGAGGTCCGGCGTCTGCACGAACTTCCACGGCGCGGGCGCGGCGCCGAGCCGCGGCACGCCCTGCGGCAAGCAGTTGGCGTCGGAATCCTCGCGCGAATGCGAGCCGTCGGCGCGCTCGTCCGCGAGTTGCTTCGCCCACGGCTGGAACGGCACGTCCTCCGGCTTCAAGTCCGCCGCGATGTTGCGGAGGTACTTGTTCGAATGCGGATTCCAAATGCCGGAGAGATCCGGATGGCCGTCCTTTGTGCGTGGCGCGGGCGCCGTGAGATCGGGCTCGCCCTTCGCGTTCAGCGGGACCGTGCTCCGCACGTTTTCCCACCACTGCGCCTCCACGGCGCGCGGCAGCGTGCCGACGCCGAGCAGGACCGCGAACGGTGCGAGCGCGAAAACGGCGACGATCGACCGCGCGCGCAGCGGCGGCTTAACGATTCGCATTGCTCGTCTCCGTGGGAATCGGCGCCGCGAACACTCTCTTGCCGGTCGCAGCGAGCACGATCGACTGCGCGCTCGCGAGACGGCTGCCGTCCCTCGCGAGGCTGCCCTCGACGTTGATCACGTCGTCGGCCTTGAGCGAATCGCGAGACCAACCCTGACGAATCAGCGAATTCGGGCCGCCGCCGATCTCGAGCGCCCAGTTTGCGACCTCGCCGCTCTTCTCGTCGCGCACGTCGACGTAGACGTAGACGTGCGGGTTCGTCCATTCCACCTTCGTGACCTTGCCGGTCAGCATGATCGGCTTCGCCGCGTCGTATTGCGCGGCAAACGAATGGTGCGAGTGCGCGGGTCTAGCCGCGGCGAGAAAGCCGAGCGTGAAAGCGACGGCGGAAGCGGCTGCGAGCCGCGAGCTCTTGTTCTGCATGGCCGGGTCCCCCGACACCGACGTTGGCCTTATCGTCGCACAGGCGTCGCCGTCGGCCTAGGGAACGCGCCTGGCGGCTCGCGCCGAACCATCCTAGGATGGCGGGCGCCGCGCGCCCGCGGCAGGGGGTGCACCGTGTTGGTCAGGATCGAGATCGCTCTAGTGGCCGTCTGCGCCGCTTTCGTGCCCGGAATCTCGCGCTCGCAGGATGCCGTCGACTTGCGGCTCGTCGGGCACGACGATCTTCAGGCGCGCTCCGCGTACCAACCGGTCGTGCACGCGTACGGCGAGCGGCGGATCCTGTTCGTCGGCCATCACGCTGGCGAGGCGCTGAATCCGCAGACCGGCAAGGTCGAGAAGAACGGCCTCTCGATCGTCGACGTCACGAATCCGGCGGCGCCGAAGTATCTCGCGCACGTGCCGCCGACCGGCAACGAGGCGAGCGGCACGCAGCACGTGCAAGTCTGCGACGGCAGCGCGCTGCCGCACGCCGATCGATGCGAAGGTCTACGCGATCCGCACGAACGGGCTCTTGAGCTACGAGGTGCTCGACGTGACGAACCCGGCTGCGCCGACGTTCCTCACGACCATCGCCGAGACCGGCGCTTCGTCGCGGCCGAAGTCCGACCGCGGCAACCGCGAGACGCACAAGTTCCAGTGGGACTGCGCGACCGGCATCGCGTACATGAACGGCACCGCGCCGGGCTGGCGCGTCACGCGCGTGCTCCAGGTCTACGACGTCGGCAATCCGGCCGCGCCGAAGCACATCCGCGACTTCGGGCTCGAGGGCTACGAGCCCGACGCGAAGGGTCCGTTCCCGGATCCCGAGGTCGCCGGGCTGCATCAGCCGTTCGTCGTCGGCAAGCGGATGTACTTGGGCTACAACAGCGGCGACGACGGCGTGCTCCAGATCGTCGACACCGACAAGTTCCTGCACGGCGATCCGCAGTCTCGCGAGCCGCTGGCGCCGACGGCCGCGAATCTCGCGTATCCGCAGATCGCGCGCCTCGACTTCCCGCGCTTTTGGGGCGTGCACACCGCTAAGCCGATCTACGGTTTCGAGATCGCCGACTACGCGGACGACCGCGAGGAGCGCACGCGCGACCTGCTGCTCGTGTCGTCGGAGACGGAGACGTTCCGCTGCCAGGAACAGCCGCGACGTGATGATTCGATCTTCGACATCACGGACGAGCGGCACCCGCTGCCGATCTCGACGTTCCAAGTGCCCGAGGAGCCCGGCGACTTCTGTCACCGCGGCGGCCGTTTCGGCCCGCACTCGTTCAACGACGCGTACCACCCGAAGTTCGACAAAAAGCTCGTCGTGGTCGCGTACTTCAACGCGGGCGTGCGCGTGGTCGACATTCGCAACCCGTTCGTGCCGGTCGAGGTCGCGCACTTCATCCCCGAGATCACGCCGAACACGACGGAGTCGTGCATCGCGATCGACGGCCAGCGCGAATGCAAGCGCGCGATCCAGACGAACAACGTCAACCTCGACGACCGCGGCTATATCTACGCGCTCGACCGCGCGTCGACGGGGCTGCACATCCTCGAGCTTACGGGCAAGGCGCGCGCGATCGCGGGGCTCTGACGCGCGGCGACGCGCTTGGATTATCATTCAGGCTTCGGCGCGGCCCGCGCGCCGTCGCGGCTGAGTTACGAACAACAAGAGGGAGTGGTCATGCGCCTAGCTCGAGTCCTCGCGGCCTCTGCTGCCGTGCTGTCGTTGGTATCGCTATCGCCGCTGACGGCGAACGCGGCAAAGATCGCGGTGATCGGCACCGGCAACGTCGCGAACGCGCTCGGGCCCGGGTTCGCGAACCAGGGCAACACGATCATCTACGGCTCGCGCAATCCGTCCGAGCAGAAGGTCAAGGATCTCATCGCCAAGACGGGTCACGGAGCGACTTCCGCCTCGCAGCAGGACGCCGTGAAGGGCGCCGATATCGTCGTGATCGCGGTGCCCGGCACGGCCGCGGGCGAGGTCGTGAAGCAGCTCGGCGACCTCTCGGGAAAGATCATCCTCGACCCGACGAATCTCGCGAATCGCAATACCCCCGACGGCAACATCGACTACGCGAAGCCGGCGGGAGCGAACTCGAACGCTGAGCTAATTCAGTCGCTCGCACCGAAGGCTAAGGTCGTGAAGGCGTTCAACACGCTGAACGTCGGCCAGATGACGGCACCGGCGACGGCGGGCGGCCCGATCACGATCCCGATCTGCGGCGACGACGCGCAGGCCAAGGCGACGATCGCGGGCCTCGTCAAAGGTATGGGCCTAGAGGTCGTCGACCTCGGTCCGTTGCGCTACGCGAACGCGCTCGAGCAGATGCTGGTGATCTGGGCCAACGCCCGTGGGCACGGCCAGGCTTTCAACTACTACCTGCGGCCTCAGCCGCAGACTCCGCCGGCACGCTGAAGCGGTTCGCCGGACGCGGAGGTAGCCGAGTCGTCTGGGCTTCGCGGCCGAGAGCGCCGCTCTCGGGTATGCGCCGCCGTCTGGCGCGCACTCGTCAGTGGTGCTTGAAGTATTGGACGGCGCGCTCGTGCTGCTCGGCCTTGGCACGGGTCGCGAACGTTCCGAGGTTGCGGCGCTTGCCGGTGCGCGGGTCGAGCTTGCGCGAATACAGGCGATAAGTCCCGGACTTCAGCTTGCGAATCATGAGTGGCCTCCTTGCCGTGGATCGGTGCCGACTCGGCCGTGAGGCCGCAGGCGGAGTTCGCCGGTGCATCTTGTCGCGTGCCGACCGGTTGGCTAAGTTGCGACTGCGTTCATCACAAACATACTGACCCCGCGTCGCGAGGAAAAGTGCCGTCCGGACTATCGAAACTGTCGATCGAGGAGATCCGCGCACGCTACGCGCGCGACGACGTGGAGGTCACGCCGCAGGCGTTGAACAAGCTCAAGCGCGATCCTCGGCACGGCGTCCGCCAACTCTACGAAGCGCTCAGGAAGCGCTACGAGCGCGACAGCGCCGAGCGCACGAGGCTCGACGCGATGCTGAACTTCGAGCGCGTGCTTTGGCGCGCCGGCGTGGAGCACATCGCGGGCGTCGACGAGGTCGGCATGGGCCCGCTCGCCGGCCCCGTGATCGCAGCCGCGGTGATCTTCCCGCCGCACACCGAGCTGCCCGGCATCGACGACTCGAAGCGGCTCGATCTCGAGCAGCGGCTCGACGCCGAGCGGCGGATTCGCGGCACCGCGACCGCGATCGGAATCGGCACCGCCGAAGTGGCGGAGATCGATAGCGTCAACATCTACCACGCCGGCCTGCTCGCGATGCGACGCGCGCTCGAGGCGCTGCCGATCGCGCCGCAGCACGTGCTCGTCGACGCGCGCACGATCCCGGGTGTCGACGCGCCGCAGAACTGCTTCAACAAGGGCGACGGCATCGACTTCTCGATCGCGGCGGCGTCGATCGTCGCGAAGACGCACCGCGACCGGCTGATGCACGAGCTCGCGCTTCAATTTCCGCTCTACGGCTTCGAGCGGCACAAGGGCTACAGCACGCCCGAGCATCAGGCCGCGATCAGCGCGCACGGCCCGTGCAGGGTCCATCGCCGCTCGTTCACGTTCATCCGCGAGCTCTGCGGCGAGTACTCGGCGCTGTTCTACGACTTGAAGGGCCGGCTCGATGCCGCGGCGGTCCACGCCGACCTTCGGGCGCTCGACGACGAGCTCGCCGCGTGCACGGGCGCGCTCGCCGAGCACGAGCAGCGCAAGCTCAAGCTCGTGCTATCACGGCGCTGGAAGGCTCTCTAAACGTCCCGCCGCCCTTCGGACTTGGCGCTCGGTATCCAACGCGTTCGGCGCGGCCTGAACGCCAGTTCGCGGCGAGCCTCGATTTGGCACGCCGCGTGCAATCGTCATCAGCAGGGGTGCCTTGAATGAGGCCGTAACGATGGATACGCAGGGTTCTCGCGGGCGGGACCGTGCGGCGGCGCGGCTGCGCGTACGCACCACGAGACCGCGGCGATCCGGGCCGAGTCTCGTCACGGGCGCGCGACAGTGCAAAAATTGCGCGCTCGTTTCGAAGCTTTGGATTTTTCTGCCGCTCCAGGCGATCATCCGCCGCTCGGTCGGCCCGACGGCGCGGCCCGTCTTCGGCCTCGGCCCGCTGGCGCTCGAGAAGGGGGGGTATTGATCATGTCCGGCTCGGGCACGCGGGACGTCGCGAACCTCGGCATCGATGGGCTCGACGACATCCTCGTAGGCGGATTCACCCGCGATCGTTTGTACCTCGTCGAGGGCGTGCCGGGCTCCGGCAAGACCACGCTCGCGATGCAGTTCCTGCTGGCCGGCGCCGCCGCCGGCGAGCCGGTGCTGTACGTGACGCTGTCGGAGACCGACGAGGAGCTGCACAGCGATCGCCGAATCGCACGGCTGGAAGCTCGACGGCGTGCACATCCGCGAGAGCTGATCCCGTCCGAGGACGAGCTCGAGCCCGACGAGCAGAACACGATGTTCCACCCGTCGGAGGTCGAGCTCGCGCGAGACCACGAAGCGCATCCTCGCCGACGTCGAAGAGATCAAGCCGACGCGCTTCGTCTTCGACTCGCTGTCGGAGCTGCGTCTGCTCGCCGGCAACGCGCTGCGCTATCGCCGGCAGATCCTCGCGCTCAAGCAGTTCTTCGTCGGCGCGGCATGCACGGTCCTGCTGCTCGACGACCTGACGGCGACCGATCGCGACCTGCAGGTGCAGAGCATCGCCCACGGCGTCGTGCTGCTCGAGCAGCTGAACCCCGAATACGGCGCGGAGCGCCGCCGGCTGCGCGTCGTGAAGTACCGCGGCGTGCAATTCCGCGGCGGCTATCACGACTACGTGATCCGGCGCGGCGGCACTGGAGGTCTTCCCGCGGCTCGTCGCCGCGGAACACCGCGGGCAGATGCAGGCGCGCGCAGAAGCTGCCGAGCGGCATTCGCGAGCTCGACTCGCTGCTCGGCGGCGGGATCGAGCACGGCACGAGCACGCTGATCGTCGGCGCGCGCGGGCACCGGCAAGTCGACGCTCGCCGCGCAGTTCGCCGTCGCCGCGGCACGGCGCGGCACGCGCGCGGCGCTGTTCATCTTCGACGAGAGCCCGCAGACGTTGCTCACGCGCGCCGCGCGCGCTCGGCATCGATCTCGCGCGGCATCGTCGACGCGGGCACCGTGACGCTCCAGCAGGTCGACCCGGCCGAGCTCTCGCCCGGCGAGTTCGTGCACGCGATCCGCGTCGCGGTCGACGACGGCACGCGAAGGTCGTCGTCATCGACAGCCTCAACGGCTATCTCAACGCGATGCCCGAGGAGCGTTTCCTCACGATCCAGCTGCACGAGCTGCTGACGTACCTCGCGCAGCGCGGCGTCGCGACGCTCCTGATCGGCGCGCAGCAGGGCCTGATCGGCGGCGCGATGCAGACGCCGGTCGACGCGAGCTACCTCGCCGACGCGGTGATCCTGCTGCGCTACTTCGAAGCGAAGGGCGAAGTGCGCCAGGCGATCTCGTCGTGAAGAAGCGCGGCGGCGCGCACGAGCGCACGATCCGCGAGTTCCGGCTCGAGCGACGGCGGCATCCAGCGTCGGCGAGCCGCTGCGCGAGTTCCGCGGCGTGCTCACCGGCGTGCCGGTCTACGAAGGACCTCCGCGACGCCGATGGGCACGGAGCAGCCGTGACGACAAGCGAGCGCTCGGCGGCGCGTCGCGACGGCCGCGTGCTGCTGCTGCCGCTCGACCGACCGGGACGGCGCAGACGTCGCGGGACGTGTTGCAGACGCGCGGGCATCGAGCCGCAGTTCTGCGCGAGCTTCGACGCGCTGCGTGGACGAGCTGCGCGCGCGGCGCCGCCGCGATCGTGATCGCCGAGGAGCGCATGTCGGCGGCCGACAGCGCGCGCGCTCGCCGCCATGCTGCGCGAGCAGCCGCCGTGGTCCGATCTGCCCGGTGCTGCTGCTCACACGTCGGGGCGCGGACTCCGAGACGCCCGCCAACGCGGTGTCGCACGCTCGGCAACGTGACGCTGCTCGAGCGCCCGGTGCGCATCGCGACGCTGCGTGAGCGCGGTGCGCACGGCGCTGCGCGCCCGCCAGCGCCAATACCAGACTCGCGGCCACCTCGCGGAGCGCGAGCGCGCCGCGGAGGCGCTCCGCGGCGCGGACCAGCGCAAGGACGAGTTCCTGGCGACGCTCGCGCACGAGCTGCGCAATCCGCTCGCGCCGCTCCTCACGGCGACTGCAGCTGCTGCGGCTGTCGGCGCGACGATCCGGCAGACCGTCGAGCGGGTCAGGGCCACGATGGAGCGGCAGGTGGGCCACCTGGTGCGGCTCGTCGACGACCTGCTCGAGGTCTCGCGCATCACGCGCGGCATGATCGACGTCCGGCGCGCACCGATCGATCGTCGGCATCGCTGCTGCGCGCCGCGCTCGACACGAGCCGGCCGTGATCGAAGCCGCGGGTCACGAGCTCTCTGTCGAGCATGCCGAGCGAGCCGCTGCACGATCGACGGCGACGCGGTGCGGCTCACCCAGGTGTTCGCCAACCTGCTCAACAACGCGGCCAAGTACACCGACCCCGGCGGGCCGAATCGAGCTCAGCGCGCGCGCAGGTCGGCGAGCACGTCATGGTGCGCGTCCGCGACAATGGCATCGGCATCGCTGCCGAGGCACCTCGATTCAGTCTTCGACATGTTCACGCAGGTCGATCGCTCGAGTCGCCGCTCGCAGGGCGGGCTCGGCATCGGGCTGACACTGGCGCGCAGCCTGGTCGAGATGCACGGCGGCCAGGTCGACCGCGCACAGCGACGGCCCGGGCACGGGCAGCGAGTTCGTGGTGACGCTGCCCGCTGCTCGCGCGCTCCGACGTGTCACGCCCAGCCAGACGCCGCCGCCCGCTGCGCTGCCGGCGCGGCGCATGCTCGTCGTCGACGACAATCGCGACGCGGCGGATACGCTGGCCACGCTGCTCGGCGCGCTCGGCGTGACCGTCGCTGTCGCCTACAGCGGCCGCGCCGCGCTGGATGCCGTCGCGACGTTCTCGCCGGACGCCGTGCTGCTCGACATCGGCATGCCTGACATGGACGGCTACGAGATGGCGCGTCGAATTCGCGCGCAGTATGCAGACGACGCTACTGCTCATCGCGCTCACGGGCTGGGGGCAGGACGAGGATTTGCGCCAATCGCGCGCCGCGGGCTTCGACCATCACCTCGTGAAGCCGCCCGACATCGAGCGCCTCCGCGAAATCCTCACCACCTCGGTGCGTGCAGCCGGCGCGCCGCGACGCGCGTCGCCCGAGCTGCCGCGCGTCGTGCAGTGAACGAAGGCCGCCGCCAGCCTCGCGGCCGGCCCGGAGTGGGGGCGCGCCGCCGGGACAAGTCGGCGCCGCTACGTTTGCACACGACTGACCCGCGTATCATTGCGGGCACTCTATGATTCTCCAGCCCGGAACGAAGCTCGGTCCGTACGAGACTCTGGCGCCGCTCGGCGTCGGCGGCATGGGCGAGGTGTGGAAGGCGCGAGACACGCGCCTCGATCGGCTGGTCGCGATCAAGACGAGTCACACTCGCTTTAGCGATCGTTTCGAACGCGAGGCTCGGGCCATCGCGGCGTTGAACCATCCTCACGTCTGTTCGCTCTACGACGTCGGCCCGGACTACCTGGTGATGGAATACGTCGAGGGCGAGCAGCTGCGCGGACCGGTGCCGCTCGCTGAGGCGCTCGCGTTGGCCGAGCAGATTCTGGACGCGCTCGACGCCGCGCACCGCCGAGGCATCGTCCACCGAGACTTGAAGCCCGACAACATCCTGGTCACGCAGAGCGGCGTGAAAGTTCTCGATTTCGGGCTCGCGAAGATCGAGCGTCCCGCCGGCGCGGTCGGCGGCGAGGTAGCGACCGAGGTCCCTTCCCGGACGGCGACAGGCTCCATCGTGGGCACGCTGCCGTACATGTCGCCGGAGCAGGTCGAAGGCCGGGACGCTGACGCGCGCAGCGACGTGTTCGCCTTCGGGGTCGTGCTGTACGAGCTGATCGCGGGCACCCGACCGTTCGCGGGCAAGACGCAGGCGAACCTCGTCGCGTCGATCCTCAAGGAAGAGCCGCGCCGCCGCTCAGCGAGTGCAGCCGGCGCTGCCGCGCCGGCTCGCAGAGGTGGTGCGAACCTGCCTCGAAAAGGATCCCGAGAAACGCTGGCAATCGGCGCGCGAGGTCAGGCACGCGCTGAGGTGGATCGCGGCGGAACCCCGGGTGCCGATGCCCGCGCGATCGGTTCGCGCGTGGCAAGGGTTGGCCGCGCTGATGGCTGCGATCGCGCTGGGGATCGGTGGTTGGGTGTTTCGGCCCACGGCGCCGAGCCCAGCCCAGCCGATTCGAGGCTGCCGATGCCGGACAACGTGACTGCCGTTCGATGACGTGTCGGTATCCCCGGACGGCCGCAAGCTGGTGTTCGCCGCGACCGGACAAGATGGATTGTGGATTCGCGATTTCGACGCACTGGAATGGCGGCGCCTGCCGGGCACGGAGGGCGGCTGCGACTCCGTTCTGGTCCCCCGACAGCCGGTACGTCGGCTTCACCGTCGGACGACAACTCAGGAAGTTGGACACGACCGGCGGTCCGCCGGAAACGCTCGGCCACGCTTCCCAACGCCGCGCACGGATCAGGCACCTGGAATCGCAAGGCGACATCGTGCTGGGGAGCTGGGGCGGCGGATCGGGTGGTCCGCTCTGGCGGGTATCCCAGGCAGGCGGCGCGGCGACGGCGGTGACGCAGGTCGACGTCTCGACAGGGAGAGTTCGTTCACACGTGGCCCACGTTCCTCCCCGACGGCTCGCATTTCCTGTACTTCCGCTCCGGACCGCCGGACGTGAGGGCATGTACGTTGGTTCTCTCGACGCCGACGCCGGGAGACCAGTCGCGTCAGCGGATATTGGCGAGCAGGGGTGCCGGCGGTCTACGCGAACGGCTACGTCTTCTTTCCGCGCGCGGGCACGCTGATGGCGCAACCGTTCGACGCTCGCCGCCTGCGAGCTCCAGGACGCGCCGGTGCCCGTGGCCCAGGACGTCGAGATCACGTGGTACTCCACCGGAGTGTTTTCGGTGTCCGACGCAGGCGCTCTCGTCTATCGGACCGCATCGGCGTCCGGCACCTTCCAGCTCACCTGGGTTGACCGGCAAGGGAAGACCGCTCGGCACGTTCGGACCGCCAGGGACGGACACGGCGGGTTGTGTTGTCGCCGGATGGCAAGCGCGCAGTCGCGAAGGATGCTCCGTACGGCGTGCCGGGCGACCTCTGGACGCTGGACCTTGCCAGCGGCCGGCGCACGCGTCTGACATTCAACAAGGACGTGTACTCGCCCGCTGTGTGGTCTCCAGACGGCGCCCGCATTGCCTACTCGGCCGGCCGTCTCGGCGACACGATCTACGCCAAAGCCGCCTCCGGTCTCGGCGACGAGCAGGTGCTGTTGAAGGAGCCGGGGTTGCGGCATTTTCCGACCAGCTGGTCGCGCGACGGTCGGTTCCTGCTTTATCACACCGAGAACGCTACGAACACGGGATATGACCTGTGGGTCTGTCGCTCAGACGACCGCAAGCCACATCTGATGCTCGGCGAGGCCTTCAACGAGTGGGCCGGCGTCTTTTCGCCCGACATGCGTTGGGTTGCCTACGTTTCGCTCGAGACTGGCGCGGCCGAGGTCTACGTCCGCCCGTTCCGAGTGTCGGACAGACCGGCCAGCCGTCATTCGGCGAGGGCAAGTGGCAGATCTCGAAGAACGGCGGCAACTGGCCACAGTGGCGACGTCGACGAGGAGATCGTCTTCAACGACTTTCCGGGGGACGCCAACCATTTTTGCCGTGCCGGTCAATGCGAGCGGTGCGGCCTTCGAGAGCGGCGTTCCGCAGCGTCTGGTCCTGCCCGCGGGTCTCGTGATCGGCGGCGCGGACGTTGCGTCCGACGGCCAGCGGTTCCTGATTGCCGTGCACGAGACCCAAGGAACGGCTCGAGCGTCGATCCGAGTCGTGCTCGACTGGCCCGCGCTGCTGACGAAATGAAGGCGGCCGCGAGTCAGCGCTCGCGCGATCAGCCCTCGTACTGGAGAACGTGGAGGCCCGCGTTCCAGTCCGTCACGTACATGAGCCCATCCGTCGTCACGTAGCAATCGCACGTGAGCGCACCGCGCACGACGTTCGGACGCGGGTCGAGCATCTTCGCCGGCACGGGCGGAATCCACGACGCGATCTCGCGCGGTGCTCGCGCGTCGCGGATGTCGAACACCCGCACGCCGGCGTCGTGATAAGTCGCGAAGATCGTCTCTTCGCTCACGAAGCTGCCAGGCCGGTTCTCGTGCAGGTTGTGCGGGCCGAAGTTGCCGAGCGCGCAGTAGTCGCGGTCTGAGGGCGTCGGGAGCGTCGCAATCGGCACCGGGTTGTCGTCCGCGCGCACGTCGACCAGCCACGTGTAGAACGTGCCCTTCGCGCAGAAGTCCGCGTTCGACTCGTCCGCGACGACGGCGAGCTTGCGGCCCGGTAGCGGCAGCGGCGTGTGCGTGCCGCCAGGGTAGGGCGGCGACCAGTTCAAGTGCGCGAGCAGCTTCGGGCTCGACGCGTCGCTCACGTCGTGGATCGTGAGCCCCGCGTCGCGCCACGCGGCATAGCCGCGATCGCCCGCGACGATCATGTGATGTAGCGCGTGCCGCTTGCCGGGCGGATTCGTGGCCGTCTCGCCGCCGGCGCGATGCATGCCGGGCAGCCACCAGCGCGAGACGATTTGCGGCTTCGTGATGCTCTGCAAGTCGACGATGCAGAGAATGTGATCGGTGAAGCCGTCGAAGTGCGCCGACACGTACGCGTAGCGGCCGCCGGCCCACCAGAGCCGGTTCACGCCGATGCCGGGCATCTCGAGGAACGCAATCTCGCGCGGCTTCGCGGGACTTTTCGCGATATCGAAGATCGAAAGACCGGCGCGGAACGGCTCGCGCTTGCCGAGGCTGTCGGCGAGCGTGTTCTCGAAGTAGTCGCGCGAGTTGTCGTAACGCTGGCTGCGCGCGAGGTTCGCGCCGTTCGCGAGCAGCAGGTAGTCGCCGGCCGTCTGCAAGTGGTGCGTGCGCGTGAACGGCGTCGAGAAGAAGTGCACGGGCTTGAGCGCGCGCGGGTCGCGCGCGTCGAGCACCGTGACGCCGTCGCTGAACATGTGGCCGACGTAGAGGTGTCCGCGGCTCGCCATCACCTGCACGCCGTCGGGGCGGCCGCCCTGGTCGCTATACGAGACGTGCCGGATGCCGCGGCCGATGCCTTCGGGCGGAATCCTCGCCGTTGCCGCAGCGCCCGGCGCCGCGGCCGGTGCGTCGCTCGCCTGCGCGCTGATGGCGCGCGGCAGCAGCGCGGACGCCGCGGCGCCCGCGAGCCCCGCGAGATAGGCGCGACGTGTTTGCATGCTCGGACTCCCCACGGCGCGCGAGTCGTGCGCGCCGACGTGTGCGGCGCCAGAGCGTAACGCCGGCGGCTAGCACCGGCAATCGCAGTAGCGCGCGAGCCTCGACGTGCAGGAGCACTTCAGCAATAGGTGCGGATCCGTGCACGCGTAGCGATGGAGGTAGTCGGTATCGACGCGCGCGTAGCCTCGGAGGTAGTAAGTCTGACTATTCGGCGGCGACACGTTCAACGACTGGCCGCCGGAGGCGCAGGCGGCGAGCAGGACGGCCGACGACACGGCGAGGGAGCGCAACAGCTTGCGGGGGTTCATCACTCCGGTTCTCCTTGTCGTGCCTTCTTCCGTGCACGACATGCGTGGACCTTGGGTGTGAAGCCCGCGATTCGGGGCGCGCGTAGAGCGAGTCGCCGAGTCGCCTCTGTTACGCGCCCCTCCCAGGCGCGATCGCCATTAGCTCATAGTCGTTTTCCGTTCGTCCTCGTCCGCAAGTGACAGATGCTCGACAGCGTCCGTCGGTTGCACGCAGCGCTCGGACGAGCTCCGCGAGCGCTGT
Source organism: uncultured Gammaproteobacteria bacterium (assembly GCA_963841645.1). Lineage (GTDB taxonomy): Bacteria > Pseudomonadota > Gammaproteobacteria > Steroidobacterales > Rariloculaceae > FEN-1219. The sequence goes on from CAWJDS010000008.1 coordinate 709,566, forward strand.
GTGTGTCTCGGGCGCCCTTACCAGTCAGGCGGGCATGCGCTCGCCGTTCGCAAGCGCGATGAGCCCGCGGATGTGGCGGTAGACGTACCAGCACCACGCTGCGACGCAGAACACCCAGCCGATGAACATCCACCACGTGAGCCAGCCGATCACGAGCCATAGCACCGTCCACCAGAACGTGCGGATCATGTAGCGGTGATGGCTCGCGAGGCCGTCGGCGTACTCGTTGCGCCGCACGTAGTTGAGAATCAGCGCGGCGATGCTCAGGAGACCCGTGACCGAGCCGATCAAGTGCAGGATGTAGGCGGCCAAAGCCATCGCGCGATCGGTTTGAATGTTGGCTGACGAGACGCTCATGTGGCTCCTCCACTGGTTCTATACGTTCCACCGCCGCTTCGCATGACAAACCCGACGCGGATTTCGGCGGCTCCCGAGGTGCGTCGGTTGCAGCTACCGTGCCACCGGCCGGGCGGTGCTGGACGCCAATACCGGCGCGGTTGTCGCCGACGTGGCGCCGCGGCGGGTGCTGCTGGAATCGCCAAGTCGTGTCGTGTTCGCCCAAGGTTTGGCGAAAAAGACCCTTCCGGCCGCGGGTTCGTCGTTGACCCCATGCTCCGTCGTTGCGATCATCGCGCGGCTTTCGGGAGTGCCCTATGCCTGAGAAGAATGCGAAGAAGAAGGCGACGAAGCGGGTCAATAAGATCGCCTGGCCGAAAAAGACTCGCGAGATCCAGACCGCAATCGTCGACTCGACGCGCTGGAACACGTTCAAGTTTCGCTCGGACGATGTCGTCATCGACACGTTCGGCAAGTCCGGGACGACGTGGATGCAGCAGATCGTCGGCCAACTGCTGCTCGGCGCGCCGGACGGCGTCTCGGCCGGGGGCAGCTCGCCGTGGCTCGACATGCGGATCTTCCCGCTCGAGCCGCTGATGGCGCAGCTCGAAGCGCAGCAGCATCGTCGATTCGTCAAGACGCACCTGCCGGTCGACGCGCTCGTGTTCTCGCGGCGGGCGAAGTATATCTACGTCGGCCGCGACGCCCGCGACATCGTCTGGAGTGCCTACAACCACCAGGCTGCGTTCACCCGAGAAGCGCTCGACGCATTCAACGAGATGCCGGGCCGCGTTGGTCCACGGGTCACGAACCCGCCTTGCGACGTGCGGGACTACTACCTGCATTTTCTCGAGTTCGACGACCTCCCGGGCTTCGAATTCGGCGGGCTCTGGCAGCACACGCAGGGTTGGTGGAACTTCCGCGGGCTGCCGAACGTGCTGCTCGTCCACTTCAACAATCTGAAAACGAACATGGGCCGCGAGATCAAGCGCATCGCGCGCTTTCTCGAGGTCGACATCGACGCCGTGAAGTGGCCTGCAATCCTGGAGCATTGCTCCTTCGACTACATGCGCAGCTCGTCCATGAAGATCGAGGAGCTCGATAGGTTCTTCAAAGGCGGAGGCGCGACGTTCATCCACAAAGGCACGAACGGCCGCTGGAAGGACGTCTTGTCCAAGCGCGAGATCGCGCGCTGCGACGAGGTCGCGGCTCGGCACCTGACGCCGGACTGCGCGCGTCTGGCTCAAGACGGGCAAGCTGCCGAGCTAGAGTCGGAGGCCCGCTCGCCCGCGGAGCGCGCGGTAAGATGCGCGCCTCATGCGCTCCGGTCTGCCGATCGACGAAGCCCTGCCGAGGCTGCGCGCCGCGCTGACCGACGGCCGCAACGCGGTGCTCGTCGCGCCGCCGGGCGCGGGCAAGAGCACCGTAGTGCCGCTCGCGTTGCTCGACGAGCCGTGGACGCGCGGCCAGAAGATCGTGCTGCTCGAGCCGCGCCGTCTCGCCGCGCGAGCGGTCGCCGCGCGGATGGCGTCGTCGCTCGGCGAGCGGCCCGGCGCCACCGTCGGCTATCGGATGCGGCTCGAGACGCGCGTCAGCGCAGAGACGCGGCTCGAGGTCGTCACCGAAGGCGTATTCACGCGGATGCTGCAGAGCGATCCCGCGCTCGGCGGCGTCGCGGCGGTGATCTTCGACGAGTTCCACGAGCGGAGCCTGAACGCCGACGTCGGTCTCGCGTTCGCGCTCGATGCGCAGCGACACGTCGCGCCGGCGTTGCGCGTGCTCGCGATGTCGGCGACGCTCGACGGCGCCGCCGTCGCGAGGCTGCTCGGCGGCGCACCGGTGATCGAGCACGCGGGGCGCGTGCATCCGGTCGAGACGCACTACGTCGGCAAAGGCTTGCCCGCGTTGCCTGGTCCACGCGGTCACGGCGACGAGCCGCCGGAGGCGGTCGTCGCGCGCGTCGTGCGGCGCGCGCTCGCGGAAGCCGCCGGCGATCTGCTCGTGTTTCTGGCGGGCGCGGGCGAGATCCGGCGAGTGCAGACGCGACTCCGCGAAGCGGACCTTGGCGCGGACGTCGACGTGTTGCCGCTCTACGGCGAGCTGCCCGCCGCCGAGCAGGACGCGGCGCTCGAACCCGCGCGCGCCGGGAGACGCAAGGTGGTTCTAGCGACCAACATCGCCGAGACGAGCCTCACGATCGACGGCGTCCGCGCGGTGGTCGATTCGGGCCTCGAGCGGCGCAGCGTGTTCGATCCCGGCACCGGCATGAGCCGTCTCGAGACGCAGCGGATCTCGCGCGCGTCGGCGGAGCAGCGCGCGGGCCGCGCGGGCCGCACCGCGCCCGGCGCCTGCTACCGGATCTGGGCCGAGAGCGCGCAGCGCACGCTCGCGGCGCATGCGCCGCCCGAGATCGCGACGGCCGACCTCGCGCCGCTCGCGCTCGAGCTCGCGGTCTGGGGCACGGATGCGGGCGCGCTCGACTGGCTCGACGCTCCGCCGGCCGCGACGCTTTCGGCGGCGCGCGATCTGCTGCGCCGTCTAGACGCGCTCGACGACGCGGGCCGCGCGACCGCGCATGGCCGCGAGTTGCACGCGCTCGGGCTCCACCCGCGGCTCGCGCAGATGCTCTTGGCCGCGCGTGATCTCGGCGCGCCGCGCGCGGGCGCCGAGCTCGCGGCGCTGTTGTCGGAGCGCGACGTGCTGCGCGGCGGCCGCGCCGGAGGCGGCGAGCGCGACAGCGACATCCGGAGCCGCTTGGATCTCTTGCACCGCGGCGCGCGCGACGCGGCGCTCGAGCGCGTGCGCCGCCTCGAGCGTGCGTTTCGAAACGACGTCGGCATGAGCCGCGATGCGGACGGCGCCCACGCGCACGTCGAGCCCGGCGTTCTGCTCGCGTTCGCGTATCCGGACCGGATCGCGAAGCGCAGGGCGGGAGACGGCGGTCGCTATCAGCTCGCGAACGGACGCGGCGCGTCGTTCGCGAATCCGGAGTCGATCGCACGCGAGGAATTCATCGTCGTGGTCGACGTCGACGATCGCGAGCGCGACGCGCGGATCCTGCTCGCGGCGCCGCTCGCGCGCGAAGACTTGGTCGAGCACTTCGCGGCCCAGCTCGTCGAGCGCGAGGAAGTTATCTGGGACGCGCGCGCGGAGGCCGTAGTCGCGCACCGCACGCTTCGGTTCGGGGAGCTCGTGATCGACGACAAGCCGCTCGTCGACATTCCGCCCGACGCCGCGGCCGGCGCTCTGCTCGAAGGCTTGCGGGCGCTCGGAATCGAGGCGCTGCCCTGGGACGACGAGAGCCGCGACCTCGTCGCGCGCGTCGAGTTCGTGCGCGGCTTGGCGGCGCGCAGCGCGACGAGACCGCGCGGACGCACGAGATCGCGCTCGGGGGACGCGGCGAATGGCCGGACTTGTCGAACGCCGCGCTGATCGAAGATCTCGCGTGGCTCGAGCCGTTCCTCGGAGGCGCCACGCGCCGCGCGCATCTCGCGCGCGTGCCGCTCGCGGCGGCGCTGCGCGCGCGGCTCACGCCGAAGCAGCAGCGCGAGCTCGACGAGCTCGCGCCGACCCACGTCACGCTGCCCACCGGCACGCGCGCGAAGATCGACTATCGCGACGACAACGCGCCCGTCGCGTCGATGCGGATGCAAGAGGTGTTCGGTCTCGCCGCGACGCCGAAGATCGGCGGCGGCCGCGTGCCGGTCACGTTCAAGCTCTTGTCGCCCGCGCATCGGCCGCTCCAGGTGACGCGCGACCTCGCGAGCTTCTGGCGCAACGCGTACGTCGACGTGCGCAAGGACATGCGCGGCCGCTATCCGCGCCACTACTGGCCCGAGAATCCGCTCGAAGCGGAGCCGACGAAGCGCGCGAAGCCGCGGCCGCCGCGGCGCTGACCGGTGGGTGGTGTTCGAGTCGAGACGCACGGACGACCGCTCGTCCACTTGGACTTGGATCGCCAACGAGTACAGAATCGCGCGCTCGCTCGAAGCGTCGATCGATCGCATCCGGAAACTCAAAGCCATGAGATACGCTCGACTGTGGGTCTTGGTTGCGTGCCTATCGGCGGCGAGCGGCGCCGCGTGGGCGCACCATTCGTACGCGATGTTCGATACGTCGGGCACGAAGACCGTGAACGGCACCGTCGCGAAGCTCGAGTGGATGAACCCGCACGCGTTCCTTTGGGTCTACGTGCCGAGCACCGACAAGGCTGGGACGTATGACCTCTGGGGATTCGAAGACGGCTCTCCGTCGGTTCTGCAAGGGTACGGTTGGAACAAGGACGTGCTCAAGGCGGGCGATAAGGTCGCCATCGAATACTGGCCGCTGCGCGACGGCACCATCGGCGGGCATTGCGAGAAGGTGAAGTTGCCCGACGATCGGGTTCTACAGTGCCCGAACTCGATTGCGCGCCCGTAAGTCTCTTGCGCCGCTCTCACGAACACCCGATTCGAGCGGCGGCCGTCGTATGCGGCTTGCGCCTTCGCGTTCGCAAACTCAGCCTCGGCGCAGACCGGCACGACTTACGAATCCCTCAAGAACCTTCCCGATTTCGCCGGTTCTTGGACGCCGCTGACGGTACCGTTCGTGCTGCCTCCGCCGACGCCGACGGCCGGGCGCGCGCCTGCGGCGGCTCCGACGCCGGACGCGCTTTGCGCCGTCGCCGCGCCGCAAGGATCGAAGCCGGACGTCTTCGCCCGTTGTCGCGAAGCGCTGCAGCGAGACAGCCCGGCGACGCTCAACGCACGCGCCTATTGTGAAAAGCAGCGATTCACGGGTCGTCCGCCCGCGGGAGGCGGTGGCGCGTTCGAGATCCTGTTTACGCCCGGACGCGTCACGATGGCGATCGAATCCGGTCTCGTGCGTCGCATCTACATACGCGACAAGCCGCCCCGGGCTCGCTCGACGAGTCGCGCAGCGGAACGTCGATCGGGCGGTGGGAAGGCGCGACGCTCGTGGTCGAGACGACGGGCCTCGACCCGAACGCGCCGTTTGCGCCGGGCTCGACGCTCGGCCCCGGCGCGCACGTGATGGAGCGCTTCTCGCTCGTCGACGCCGATACGCTGCGCATCGAATCGACGCTCGTGGCGCCCGCAGTCCTCACGACGCCGCTCGCGACACAGCAGCAGTACCGGCGCGCGCGCGATCGAGTGTTCACCGACTTCGACACGTGCGTCGAGGGCGACCGTTCGTTCGACCGGACGGCGGGACACGATCGCTTCGACAAGACTCCGCCGAGCGATTTGCCGCCGCCGCCGACGAACTAGCTCGTCGAGTCTCCTCCCGGCGCTATGATGGCGATAAACGAGGAGACATCGCCATGGAAACGCGCAAGCTCGGCAATTCCACGCTCTCGATCACGCCGCTGATGCTCGGCGGCAACGTGCTCGGCTGGACCGCGGACGAGCCGACGTCGTTCGCGGTGCTCGACGCGTTCGTCGCGAACGGCGGCAATTCGCTCGACACGGCCGACGTGTATTCGGCGTGGGCGCCGGGTCACAAAGGCGGCGAGAGCGAGACCGTGATCGGCAAGTGGCTCAAGCGCAGCGGCAAGCGAAACTCGGTCGTGATCGGCACGAAGGTGGGGCTGCTCGCGACGCGCACGGGCCTCACGCGCGACAATATCGTCGCCGGTTGCGAGGACTCGCTGCGCCGGCTCGGCGTCGAGACGATCGATCTCTATTGGCTGCACAAGGACGACGGCAAGACGCAGCCGGACGAATACCTCGGCGCGCTCGACGAGCTCGTCGAGTCCGGCAAGGTGCGTGCGGTCGGCGCGTCGAACTTCGCGGCGCCTCGCTTCGCCGAGGCGCTGGCCGAGAGCGCGCGTTCCGGCAAAGTGCGCTTCGCGGCGCAGCAACCCGAGTACAACTTGATGAAGCGCGAGATCGAGAAGGACCTGATGCCGCTCTGCGAGCGCGAGCACGTGTCGATCGTGCCGTACTTCGGTCTCGCGAGCGGATTTCTGACCGGCAAGTACCGTAGCGCCGCGGACAAGAGCAAGAGCCCGCGCGGCGCCGGGATGGACAAGTATCTCGACGCCAAGGGCCTCAAGGTGCTCGCGGCGCTCGACGCGGTCGCGGCCCGTCAGGACGCGACCTGCGCGCAGGTCGCGCTCGCCTGGATCATGGCAAAGCCGGCGATCGCGGCGCCGATCGCAAGTGCGACGTCGGTCGCGCAAGTCACGGAGCTCATGGGCGCGCTGCGCCTGAAGCTCAGCGCCGCGGACGTGGCGGAGCTCGACGCCGCGTCTGCTTAGCCCGCGCAGGCGACGCGCGCGCCGGAACCGGCGGCGCAGCGGGCAACCGCGCGGGGCTGCGCTCGAGGAGATCGAGCAGCGCGCGCACGCGCGAGGGGACCATCCTCGCGCTCGGCATCACGGCCGCGATCGGCATCGGCGCGGGCCGAACCTGCGGCAAGATCTCGACCAGCTCGCCGCGCGCGAGCGGCTCCGCGACGATGTAGTGCGGAAGCTGCGTGATCCCGAAGCCGAGCACCGCGGCGGCCGCCATTGCGTCGCCGTCGTCGACCCGCACGCGTGAGGGCGGCGACAGCGCGACGTCGCGCCCGTTGACGCGCAGCTGCCACGGCCGATCTCTGCCGTGGCTCGGAACGCGAAACAGGACCGCGGCGTGCCGCGCGAGCTCTTCCACCGACGCCGGCGTGCCGGCGCTCGCGAGATAGGACGGCGCGGCGCAGAGCAGAAGCGTCTGGCTGCCGAATGTCCGCGCGACGAGCGTCGAGTCGCGCAGCGCGCCCGTGCGGATCGCGACGTCGACGCCTTCCTTCACGAGATCGACGTACACGTCGCTCAAGCGCGCATCGATCGAGACGCGCGGGTGGCGCCGGGCGAGCTCCGCGAGCAGCGGCAGCATCACGAGCCGGCCGAAGGCGACGGGCATGTCGATCCTCAGCGTGCCCTGAGGCTCCGCCCGGGCGCCGGACGCTTCCTCTTCGAGTTGCTCGAGCTCCGCAAGCACGCGCTGGCTGCGAGTGAACAAGCGATGCCCGTCGTCAGTCAACGTGACTTGACGCGTCGTGCGATGAAACAGGCGCACGCCGAGATGTTTCTCGAGCCTTGCGACCGACTTCGCGAGCGTGGACGGCGTGCAGCCGAGGTCGCGCGAGGCGGCCGCGAAGTTGCCGCGCTTCGCGGTTTCGGCAAACGCGAGCCAGGGTTGGAGACTACGCATCGATTGAGTCCTCTAATGTCCTCAATGAAGGGACATTGGAGAATCTTCTCACACGAGCGAGATCTACGAATACTGGCGGCTGTCTTCGAGCACAGCCACTGGATTCGCAACAGGAGAGCAACGATGAGCAAGTCGATCGTGAGTAGCCGCAACGTGACGCCTTTACACGTTCTCGGCACGCAAGTCCGGTTTCTTTGCGAGGCGCAGGAGACCGGCAACGCATGGTCTTTGATGGAGGTGACCCTACCGCTTGGCTCGGGACCTCCGCCGCACAAGCACACGTGGGACGAGGCCTACTTCGTCATGGCCGGCGAAGTCGAATTCACGCGTCGGCGAGGAGGTCTTCACGGCGAAGGGCGGTGACTTCGTCTATACGCCGGGCGGTGTGGTGCACGGATTCCGCGGCGTATCGACGGAGCCCGCGCGCGTGCTGATCTTCGACGCACCGGCGCACGCCGGCACGTTCTTCAAAAGCGTCGACCGCGAGGTGCGAGAGCTGCCGCGCGATCTGCCGAAGGTGATGGAGATCGGCCGTCGCACGGGCATCGAGTTCGTGGCCGCCGCTTGAGCGCACAGCCGGCTCGGTGCGCGCGGCGCCGCGCTGGCGACGGCCGATCAGATCGTGTGGTAGCGCTCGGTCGGCCCCGGATACATCGAGCCGTTGTCGACGCCGATCTCCGAGTCGATCAGCGCGTTGACCTTCGCGTTGAGCTCGAGAATTCGCGACTTCTCGCCGTCCGGCTTGAACGCGAGGTTCACGATCTCGTCGGGGTCGGCCTGGGTGTCGTAGAGCTCGAGGTCGTTGTGCGCGACGAGCGTCTCCCAGTCGCGCGGCTCGTGGTGCTCGCTGATCTTGAAGTAGCGGCCGAACTTGTAGCGGCCGTCGAATACGCCGCGGATGATGCCGCGCGCAGTGTTGGTCGGCGCGGGTCCGTCCGGCCCCACGCCGCCCGACGGCGTGCCGTAATCGAAGAGGATTCCGCGCGCGTCGCGCTCGGTGCGTGCGTGCGCATCGGCGATCGCTACACCCAAGTTCACGCCGTGCAGATCCGGATAACGCTGTGCGCGCTCCGCGTTGCTCAGTCCCGCGAAGCCGAGCAGCGTCGGTGCGAGGTCGATGCCGCCCGCGAGCGCGTCGGTGAGCCCGCCGCGCACGTCCGGATGGCGCACGATCAGCGGCACGCGGACGGTCTCCTTGTAGATGTCTGCGCCTTTGCCGAGCATGCCGCCGTGCGCGCCGCCGCGCTCGCCGTGGTCGGCCGTTACGACGACGATCGTGTTGTGCGCGAAGCCGAGCTTTTCGACCGCGTCCAGCATCGCACCGACGTGCTGGTCGACGTCGCGGATGCAGTTGAAGTAGTAGTTCTGATAGACGCGCAGCTGCGCTTCGTCGAGCGGCCGGAAGCTGCGCTGCACGGCCGGCTTCGTCGACAAGTCGTCGGCGCGATAGCTGCGCGGCAGCTCGAAGCGCCAGTCCTTTGCGTACAGCGGCGTGCCCGGCATGCCGAGCATCGGCGCGCCGGCGGCCGCGCCGCCTTTGCCCTGCGCGTCGAAGAACATGATGTCGTGGGGGTTCACGAAATTCACCGCGAGGAACCACGGCTTGCCCGCGGTGCCGCCCGACGAGAAACGCCCGAGCAGGTTGATCGACTCGGCGGCGGTCACGCCGTCGTGGCCGAAGCCGGCCCAGCTGAGGCCGGTGTGCTCGCCGTCGTAGTTGTAGTCGGAGAAGCCGTAGTCCTCGAGCGCTTGCGTCGCGTCGGGAAATTTCCCGCCGGCGCCGACCTTCTGATTGATCACGCTCAAGTGCCACTTACCCTTGTAGGCGGTGTAGTAGCCCTGCGCGCGCAGCATCGTGCCGATCGTCGGGAAGCCGGCCGGCAGCTCGACGCCGCGGCCGCGCGGCCCGTCTGGCGCGTACGTGCCGTACTCGCCGATCGGATTCGTATACATGCCGGTCTTTTGAATGTGTTGGCCGGTGTAGAACGTCGAGCGCGACGGACCGCACGGCGCTTGGTGCACGTGATAGTTGTGGAACGCGCGGCCCTCGCGCAGCAGTCGACGGAACGTGGGCAACGGCAGTTTGTCGGGCCAGTCGGGCCAGGAGCGAAGCTGGTCCATGCAGATGAACAGGATGTTCGGCCGATCGTCGCGGCTTTGCGCGCGCACGTCGCCGCCGCGCAAGCTCGGCACGGCGGCGCCGATGAGCGCGGCGCCGACGCCGGCCGCTGCCCGGCGCAAGAACTCGGCTCTCGAGATCTTCGAATGGCTCACGGGTTCTTTGTAGCCGGCGCAGTCGGAGGAACGGTGCCCGTTGCGGCTGGCGCCCCAAGCGTATACACGATCTGGTGCCCTTGCGCGTCCTTCATGATCGCTCCGGATTGATCGGCTGCAGCGAGCGCGTAGTAGCCGTTCGCTTTCTCGCGCGTGACCGCGACTCGGCCCGCGATTTTGCGCACGAAGATCGGCGCGATCTCCTTATCGCTGCCGGCCCTCTGGAGCACCACGACCGGGCAGCCGTCGTGATCGCAGACGAGCGACACGATGATCATCTCGGGCGAGCCGTCGCCGTTCAAATCCGCGGCGCCGAGCGCGAACTGTCCCTTCACGATATCGGCGAGACCGGGCAACTGCGAGAGCCCCCCGCGCTCTTTGTCTCCGCCGGCCGCGAGCGGTACGATTTGCTTTACCGTGAACGTCTGTGGCGCCTGCGCGAGCGCGAGTGGGGCGAGCGGCGCGAGCGCGCAGAACAGCGCGACCTCGAGCGCGGCCGACTGCGGCGAGACCAGCATCGTTCCCTGCTCCGAGATTCCGCTACGGCAGCATCGCCGTGATGTTTCGCTTCGGCACCTGGCCGACCGGGATTCGGGTCACCTCGCGCAGCGCGCTCATGTCGACGACCGAGACGTTGTTCGAGCCCGCGTTCGCGACGTAGGCAGTCGTGCCGTTCAACGTGACCCAATCCGGCGCGACGCCGACGTCGACCGAGCCGACGAGCTTCAGGTCGGGCAACGAGTAGATGTAGACGGCGCTGTTGAGCCGGCTGTTCACGATCAACCGCTTGTTGTCGGCCGTCACCGCCATGCCGTGCGACGTGTTGCCGCCCTCGAGCACGGGCTTTTTGTCCGGCGGCAGCTTCGGCAACGCGATCCGCTGCGTCTCCTTGTGAGTCTTGAAGTCGACGACCGCGAAGCCGTTGTAGTCCGTGAGCTGGACGAACGCGCGCTTCGTCGAGCCGTCCGCGTTCTGCTCGAACGCGATCGGCCGCACGCCCAAGTCGAACACGATGTCCCAGAGCGGCTCCTCTGTTTGCGCGTCGATCACCGTCATGCTCTTGCCCACGACCGAGCCCGCGACCACGTAGCGGCCGTCCGGCGTCACGTACGCGTTGTGGCCCGCGCCCTTGATCGGGATGCTCTTCGCGCGTACGAGGCCGACTGTGTCGACGACGTCGACGACGCCCGGCTCTTCGCGGATTGCGACGTAGACGCGCTTACCGTCCTTGCTCGCCGCAATGTTGTTCGGATGACCGCTGAGCGGAATCCGCGTCATCACTCGCAGCGTGCGAGCGTCGACGACGTCGAGTGTCGAGTTCGACTTCGTTGCTCACGTAGATGCGGCTGCCGTCGGGCGCCGCGGCAGCGCCGTGGCCGACCTCGATGCCGCGGATCTCGCCGACGACTTTGTTGGTGGCGGGATCGATGATGTGGACGTTGTCGCCCGCGCTGTTCGTCTGGATGATTCGGGCGTGCAGTTGGCCGACCGGCGGCGCGCTCGCGAGCGTCGCGCCGCGGGCCCAGGCCGCGAGCGTCTGCCATTCGGGATCGTCTTTCGACGTCCAGTGCTTGCCGCCGTCGTGCTGAGGATCGCCGCCCGCGGCCTCGGCGAGCGGATGGCGGAGCAATCGGCTGTCGTCGGGATCGCCGGGGATCACGCGTGCGCGGATCACGTCGAAGTTCGCACGTGCGTCCGCGTCGCTCCACGTCGCGGCACCGTCCGGAAGCGGCTTCAGCCGCATCGGCGTGCCGGAGCCGTGGCAGGAGATGCAACGCGCGTTGCCGACGCGCTTGGTCGTGAAGATCGGCTCTATCCGCGCCTTGAAGAAGTCGAAGTCGAGTGTCGGCGGATTGGTGATGGAAGGTTGTTGGGAACCGGAGACTTGCGCGAGCGCGGGTAACGCGAGCAAGGCGAGCGCCACGCCGACTGAGCGAGATACGATCATCTGAGACTCCCCCCATTGGTTTGCGCGAATTATGCGCCGGAGCGCGGTCGAGACCAATCGCGCCGCGGCCGGCCTGGTGCCTTGCGGCCCGCGGCTCTCCGCTTGGGTTCGCCTCAGCGCGTGAGTTGCGCCTGGAGCGTGAGGTAGAGAAGCACGAGCAAGGCGGCGAACCAGAGCGCGGCCACGACGCGCTCGAGGGCCTCGATCACGCCCGGCGGAATTCTGCGTCTCACCATCGGCGTCACTCCCATCCCTTGGACGGAGTCATTTCGCGCGTGCGATCGGCCGGCGCGCGGCCGAATCGTGGCCGGGCTCGACGCGATTCTGATGAACTGTGGCTTAGGCTTCGCCGGCGAGTCGGGAGCACATAGAATCGCGCGGTGCCGTTCATTCCCAGGATCTTCGCCCCGACTGCGACCGGCCGGATGGCTCGTGCCTCTCGCGGCCTCGGTCGTCGTCGCGTTTTCGCTCGCGCCGGGCGAAAGTGGAGCTCAACAGCCGCCGACATTCAGGTGGGCCGGGGACTCGGAAGGCGGCGCGCCGTACGTCGAAGCCGACCCGCAGCATCCCGAGCGAGTGCAGGGCCTCGACGTCGAGATCGCCGAGCTGATCGCGAAGGAGCTCGGTCGCGCGCCGGAGTTCGTCCAGATCGCGTTCACGTCGCTCGACCAGTCCGCCGCGCGCGGCGACTTCGACATCGCGCTCGACGGCATCGAGGACACGCCGGCGCGGCGCGCGTCGCTCGCCGTGACGCTGCCGTACTACGAGTTTCGCGAGGTGCTCACGGTGCGCGCCGCCGACGCGACGCGCTTCCGCACGCTCGCGGATCTGCGCGGCCGTCGCGTCGCGACGCTCGGCGGCACGACGGCGTACGAGCTGCTGCTCGCCGCGGAGCGCGAGCACGGGGTCGCACGCGATCTCGTACGACGACGACGTGCACCCGTACGAGGATCTTCTGAACGGCCGCGTCGACGCGGTGCTGCTCGACAACGTGATAGCCGAGCGCTCGATGCGCCGCATGCCGGGGCTCGCGACGCAGCCGGACGCGGTCGCCGTCGGTCACTACGTCGGCATCCTCGGACCGGCCCGGACGGACCTGCGCGATCGGATCGACGGCATCCTGCGCGCCGCGATGGAGGACGGCCGGCTCGAGGCGATCCTGCGTCGCTGGCTCGTCTGGAACGACGACCAGCCGAAGCTCTACGCGCGGCTCACGCAGTCGCGCGCGGAGGCGGCGCCGGCGGACGACTCGGCGTCGCTCGCCGGGGGCGCCACCGGAACGCGGCGCCCCTCGGGTTGGACGATGGCGCGGCAATACTTCCCATCGCTGCTGTCGGCCGCCGCGATGACGCTCGTGCTGTCGTGCCTCTCGATGGCGCTCGCGGTCGCACTCGGCTCCGTGATCGCGATCGGGCGCGTCTACGGGAATCGCGTGGTGCGTGTGCTGGTCACCGCGTACGTCGAGGTGACCCGCGGCACGCCGATCCTGCTCCAGCTGTTCGTGATCTATTACGGGCTCGCGTCGGTCGTGCGGCTGCCCGCGTTCGTCGCCGCGCTGATCGGGCTCGGCCTCAACTACGCCGCGTACGAGAGCGAGATCTACCGAGGCGCACTCGAGGCAGTGCAGCGCGGTCAGCTCGAGGCGGCGCGCGTGCTCGGCCTGAGCGACTGGCAGACGCTGCGACACGTCCGCGCGCCGCAGGCGTTCCGGTTCGCGCTCGCGCCGACGACGAACGATTTCGTCGCGATGCTGAAGGACTCGTCGCTCGTGTCCGTGCTCACGGTGATGGAGCTCACGAAGCAGACGCAGATTTTCGCGACCAATCTCGGCAGCTGGGTTCTGCCGGGCGCGCTCTGCGCGGCGCTGTATCTCGCGATGTCGCTGCCGCTCGCGCAAGTCGCGCGGCGGCTCGAGGCGCGCTGGAGCGCGCCGGGCGCCTCGTGAACGCGCCGCTCGAAAGCTCGGCGAACGCGCCGCTCGAGATCGAGCGCTTAAGCGTGCGGCGTGGCACGCGCGACATCTTGCGAGGCGTGTCGTTCTCCGTCGCGAGCCGTCGGCTCGTCGCGCTGATGGGGCTATCCGGATCGGGCAAGTCGACGCTGCTGCGCTCGGTCGCGGCCCTCGAGCCGTTCGACGGCGGCGAGATCCGCGTCGGCGACGTCGAGCTCAAGCCCGGCTTGCGCCGGCCGCCGAGCCCGGATCCGCTGCGCGAACGCGTCGGGATGGTCTTTCAGTTCCACTGCCTCTTCGAGCATCTGTCCGCGCTCGACAACGTCTGCCTCGCGCCGTGTCATGTCCGGCGAGAGCCGACGAGCGAAGTGCGTGCACGCGCGGCCGCGCTCCTCGATCAGCTCGGAGTAGGGCAGCGCGCGGCGGCACTCCCGCGCGAGCTCTCCGGCGGCGAGGCACAGCGCGTCGCGATCGCGCGCGCGCTCGCGATGGATCCGCCGCTGCTTCTGCTCGACGAGCCGACGGCTTCGCTCGATCCCGCGCGCCGCCGGGCGCTCGGCGAATCGCTCGCGGAGCTCGCCAAGTCCGGGCGCGCGCTGCTCGTGACTTCGCACGACGACGATTTCGTGCGCGACTTCGCGACCGAAGTGCTGATCCTCGCCGACGGCGAGGTCGTCGAGCGCGGCGACCCGCGCGAGGTGCTGAGCTCACCTCAGCACGACGCGACGAAGGCGTTGCTGCGCGGCCTCACGCGCTGACACTCACCCGCGAGGCGCGCGCCAGCCGGGCGTCGAGTGCCGATAGTCCCACGGCGGCGTGAATTCACCCGCCCACATCCCGCGCTTAGCGTGGCGAGCGTCGTCTTCTACGTCGACGTAGTCGCTCGCTGTATTGCCGGTACGCGAGCGCGAGACCGGCCTTTACCATCTCGGCAGCGAGGTCGGTCGGCCCCTTCTTACACACCGCGACGATGCGCTTGTACTTGTCGACGTCTCGTTGCACGCAATCGATCGGCTCGCCCCCGATCAAGTTCCGCAGCTTGTCAGCTGCTGCCGTTCCACACGACCAAGGAGTCGAGTCCCGCGTGCAGAATTGGCGGCCCTCCGGCGCGTCGACTCCGAACAGCCGAATGCGTGCGGCGCCGATTTCGAGCGAATCCCCATCGACGACTTTGGCGATGCCGCTGACCGTCTCGGGTTGTTTGGCGCAGAGCGCCGTCGCGGCCGCGGTCGCGGTGAGCACTGCGAGAAACAAAGCCTTCCGCATGGTTATTCCGCTCGTGAAAACGGCGCGGATGATAGTCCCTAAGGCTGCAAAGTCTTGGCGACTTGGTCACGAAAAAGCGCGGTGCACCGGCCCGGGTCGCGGTACAGTCGCTCAATCAGCGATAAGGAAGGCGGTCTTATGCTCGTTACGTTTAAGACCAAAGCGCATGCAGACATCACGATGTTCGGCAACATTGCGATCGAGCTGCTCAAGCTCGCCGGCATGACCGGCAACGTGCCGACCGCGATCCTCGCCGACGACGTGCCCGACAAGCTCGCCACGCTCGAGCGCGCGCTGGGCGCACACCGGGACGCGTTGGGGGATTCGGCGCCTGCTTCGTCCGAAGCGAAGCACGCGAGCGACCCGCACGACGGGGCCTCACAGCCCCCAGTGTCGTTGCGCAACCGCGCGCTGCCAGTTCTCGAGTTGCTGCGCGCCGCGGTCGCGGAACATACCGACGTGGTGGTCGCAGCCAAACGTTAGGGCCCTTTCTTCCCGGGGGGTACGCCAGCCGATATCGTTCCCGCCCGCTACGGATGCCCCGGCGGGGTTCCTGCTGCACAATAGCTCCGCGTCATCAGCGTCGGGGGGAATTCGCCAATGTCGCGCCTCAGTCTGCTCTTCGCTTTCGTTTGCGTTGCGCTCGCCGGTACTGCGAGCGCTCACCATAGTCAGGCGGGATTGTTCGACAGCAACCGCACGATCGAGGTAACGGGCGTCGTCAAGGCCGTCTCGTGGTCGAATCCGCACGGCCACATTGTGATCACGGTCACCGACGACAAAGGCGCGATGACGGATTGGGACGCGGAGACCGCGTCGATCAGCATCCTGCGCAACCGCGGTGCGGATGCCTCAGGGCTCATCAACGTCGGCGACAAGATTACGATCGCGGGCTCGCCGCCGCGGCGCGAGATGACGCAGATCCTCGCGAACAGCGTGCTGCTGCCGAGCGGCTACGAGTTCACGTTCGGCTCGGCGACCGCCCACTTCCCGGAGGGCAAAGCCGGCAAGCTCGTCGGCAAAGCGAACCTCGATGCCGACGTGTCGAAGGCCAAGGCTTCCGCGGACGGATTGTTCCGTGTCTGGGCGACGAACATGTCGGACCCGGCCGCGTTCCCGATGTTCAAGGGCGGCTATCCGCTCAACGCCGCGGGCAAGGCCAAGCTCGCGCAGTGGAACCCGCGCGACAACGAGCTGTTGAAGTGCGGCCACAAGGGCACGCCGCTGATCATGATCTCGCCGCTGCCGATGGAGCTGAAGAAGCAGGGCGACGATATTCTGATGAGCATCGAGGAGTACGACACGCGGCGCGTGATTCACATGGCGCCGAACGCGGTCGCGCCGGCGGAGCACACGCAGTTCGGATTCTCACGCGGGCACTGGGACGGCACGACGCTCGTGGTGGAGACCGATCACATCAAGGCGCAGTACTTCGATCACGAGGGCGCGCCCGAGAGCGACCAGGTCAAGACCGTCGAACGCTTCAAGCCGAACGCGGCCTACGACAGGATCGACTACACGCTCACGACGACGGATCCCGTCTACTTCGAGAAGCCGTTCGAGCTCACGCGCTATTGGGTATGGAAGCCCGAGATGACGGTGCACCCGTACGAGTGTGTCGATCGCTGAATCAGCGGACCATGATGATCCAGTCGAGCGCCGAGTAGAGCGAGCCGACGAGCAGCAACGCGGCTCCGATCGCGCCGCCCCAGCGGGCGATCCCGTCGCTTCGGCCCGCGACGTAGAGAACAGGTAACGCCGGCAACAGGCCGAGCGCCGCGGCCGAACGCGCGCACAGCGCCACCATGGGCCAGCGCCGGGTCCAGCTCTTGAGCTCCGGACGCGCGAGGATGGCGGCCGCGATCAGGTCGGGTCTGCCGAGCTGAGCGCGCGCGCGCTGCGCGGCCTCCTCGCGCGAGCAACCGGCGGCGAGCGAAGCGCGCTCGAGATCCTCGCAATGGTCCGCTAGCTCGCGGAGCGTTCGTTCGACGTAGAGATTGGCTATCCCGCCGCGCAGCAGCTCGAGCCTCAAGGCCTCGAACTCGGCTCGGTCAGGCATGGCCCGGCTCCCCGAGCGCCTGGTTGACCCCGGAGCTCACACGTTTCCATTCGTCGCTCAAATGCTCGAGCCGACGGCGGCCCTTCGCGGTGACCGAGTAATAGACGCGCTCGCGCCCGTTCACGCTCTTGCGCTTCGGCTTCAGGGAGCCGCTTTCTTCGAGGCCGTGCAGCACCGGGTAGATCACCCCTTCGCCGAGGCCGATCGCTTCGGCCGTCACGAGCCGGACGGCTTTGACGATCTCGTAGCCATACATTTCCCGATTCGCAAGCATTCTCAGCACGAGCAATTCGGGCACGCCGGTCATGAAGGGTGGGTTTGTCTGCGCCATACTCTCCTCTGGAACTAACGATAGGCTCGTAACGGCCTCATGCCAATAGTCCACGTGCGCTGCCAGGCGGCTCGCTGGTCACTTGGGTGTCGGCGCGGCTGGCTGCTGCGAGGCGATCAGTTGTAGGTAGCTTCTCGCATTCTGTCGTGTCTTCTCCGATTGCAGCGCGCGCTCGAACCATGGGCGCGCGTCCGCGAGCTTGTGTTGGTTCAAGAGCGCGATGCCCATCAGGAGATGCGCGTTGGCCGCATCCTTGAGCTGCCCCTTGCCGAGCGCGCGCTCGAGTGCCGCCTGCATCGCGGGCCAGTCGGCGCGCTGCAACTGCACCTCCGCGAGCCGCACGAAAGCATCGCCGCTGCTCGCGAGCTCCGCCGCGCGAGACAGCGGCGGCACCGCCTTGTCGAGCTCGCCGGCCGCGATCCAGCAGTTGGAGAGCTTGTCGTAGAGCTTCTCGTCGATCTTGACGGTGCCATGCTCGACGGCGGCCTCTAGCGTTTGGCCACAGCGGTACGGCACGCCGTTGAAGAGCTGGAGGTCGGCGAGTCGGCGTATCTCCGCGTCCTCTGTCAGCAGGTTCGAGCCGTACGCGAGCTGCATGATCGCGAGCGCGTTGGCGTAATCCTCGACCTGACCGTAAATCGCGGACAGCTGCAGCCAATAGCTCTTCTTGCTCGGTGCGAGCTCGATGAGCCTCAGGAGGAGCGGGATCGCGTCCTTGAACTGCTCGCGCTGCATGTAGAGCGCGAGCAGCATCCCGATCCAGTTCTCTTGCGGCGTGGTCATCAGCTCGACGGCCCTCTTCGCGGGCGCCAACGCGTGCTCGTAGTCTTCGCTCTGGTAGTACGCGGCTGCGAGCAGGTAATACGCGGCCGAGTTCGGGCTCGGCGCCGTCTTGAACCACTCTTCGAGCGCGGCCGCGCCTTCCTTCCACTTCCCTTCCGCCATGAAGAGTTGTCCGATCTGATACCTGAGCTCCAGACGTCTCCTGCTCGTTCAGTCCGCCGGCCTTGATTGCCGCGTCGATGTGCGAGCGGGCCTCGTCGTACTTCTCTTGCGCCGCCGCGATGTTCGAAAGGATCTGCTCGAGCCGGCTGTGCTCGTACGGGCTCAGCTTGTCGATCTTGAGCGGAGCCAGGGCGGCTCGCGCATCGTCGTAGTTGCTCATGTTGAGCGCATCGATCGCCGCGTTCAGCGCCTTGGCGGTCGCCACGTCGATCGGCGGTGCCGGGGTGTTAGTGCCCTGACCGTTGGTGCGCGAGCCGGATGACTGTGCGAAAGCCGCGGTGGTCGCGACGAGCGTGATCAGGATCGTGACCAAGCGCAGGGCTCGGGTCGAGACGTCGGCGACGCCTTTACGCGGACGCATGGGTGCCTCCCGCCCGCGGGCCAGCTCCGCCAAAAGCCGGGCCCGCGGGCGTGTGTTGAGTGGTTGCCGCCTCGAAGCGGCGGCGCTACTGGAGTTGGAAACGGATGACGGTTTGCACGCCGACACGCTCGACCGGAACGCCGTCCTCGACCTTCGGGTTGTAACGCCAACGCGCGATCGACTTGAGTGCGGCGTCGTCGAACACGTTCTTCGGGCTCGAGTCGACGACGAACGCGTCGTGCACGGTGCCGGTCGGCGTGATCGTGAACTGCACCTTGACCCAGCCTTCGATCTGGTCGAGCAGCGGCTTCGGCGGATAGTCGGGCGCGATGCGCACGATCGGGATCACCTCGCGGTCCTGTCCGATGGGCGCGCGCTCGTAGTGACCCAAGTCGACCGCGGTGCTGTAGGGTTGGTAGCGCGCGGCCGTCACGCCGGTGAGGACGACCCGCGCGTCGCTCTTGTCGTTTGCGGCCGATCTCCCGGCGTCGTGGGTAGCGGCGGCTCGGTCGGCCGAACGATCTTCTCCGGGTCTGCGCTTCGGCTGATCATCGGCGTGTCGACGAGCTGCCGTGTGAACTTGACGTCGTGCGACACGACCGTCGGCTCGATCAGCGGTCGCTCGGCCAATGAACGTCCAGAGCAATGTGAACACCGCGAGCGATACGAACAGACCCAGGCAGGCCGCGAGCGGAAATCTCAGCGCGTGCATGGATGCCCCCTTTCAGCTCGATGAGCTCTCCGCCCACGTGGCGGTCCGATCGAACATTCTCAAGGACGGCTACAACATACCTTTCAGTTAAAGGTATGTCAACCTCGCAGTTCGAGGTATGTCGTGGCGGCTAGTTGCTCAAGCCCTGCACGGGCGCAGGGATGCGCCCGCCGCGGCGGACGAACTTCTCGCTCGACTCGCGGTGCAGCGCGATCACGGGCGCGGAGCCCAGCAACCCGCCGTACGACACGAGGTCGCCGACCTTCTTGCCCGGAGCGGGGATGATGCGCACCGCAGTCGTCTTACCGTTGATCATGCCGATCGCGGCCTCGTCCGCGATGATCGCGGCGATCGTCGACGCGGGCGTGTCGCCGGGCACCGCGATCATGTCGAGGCCGACCGAGCAGACCGCGGTCATCGCCTCGAGCTTGTCGAACGTGATCGCGCCGCACGCGGCCGCGTCGATCATCACCGCGTCCTCGGACACCGGGATGAACGCGCCCGAGAGTCCGCCGACGTAGCTCGACGCCATCGCGCCGCCTTTCTTCACCGCGTCGTTGAGCAGCGCGAGCGCGGCCGTCGAGCCGTGCGTGCCGACTCGCTCGAGGCCCATCGACTGGAGGATTCGGCCGACGCTGTCGCCGGGTGCGGGCGTCGGCGCGAGCGAGACGTCGACGATGCCGAACGGCACGCCGAGCTTCGCGGACGCGGCGCGGCCGACGAGCTCGCCCATCCGAGTGATCTTGAACGCGGTGCGCTTGATCACGCTCGCGAGCTCGCCGAAGTCGGCGTTCGGCTCGGCCTCGATCGCGGTCGCGACGACTCCCGGGCCGCTCACGCCGACGTTCAAAACACACTCGGGCTCGCCGATGCCGTGAAACGCGCCGGCCATGAATGGGTTGTCCTCGACCGCGTTGCAGAACACGACGAGCTTCGCGCAGCCGATGCCGTCGCGGTTCGCCGTGAGCCGAGCGGTTTCGCAGATCACCTCGCCCATGCGCGCGACCGCGTCCATGTTGATGCCCGCACGCGTCGTGCCGACGTTCACCGACGCGCAGACGCGCTCCGTAGCGCTCAGCGCCTCGGGGATCGACGCGATCAGCGCGTCGTCGCCGCGCGTCGCGCCCTTGTGCACGAGCGCCGAGAACCCGCCGATGAAGTTCACGCCGACCTCGGCCGCGGCGCGCTCGAGCTGTGCCGCGAACGCGACGTAGTCGTCGCTCGCGGAGGCTTCCGCGACGAGCGCCACCGGCGTCACCGAGATCCGCTTGTTGATGATCGGGATACCGTATTCGCGCTCGATCTCGTCGCCGGCCGCGACGAGCCGCGCCGCGAGCCGGCAGATCTTGTCGTAGGCCTTCCGGCGGAGCTTGCGAGGTCGGAGTCGGCGCAGTCGCGCAGGCTGATGCCCATCGTGATCGTGCGGATGTCGAGATTCTCCATCTGCACCATGCGGATGGTTTCGAGAATCTCTTGCGGGGAGAACTGGATGGCCATGTCGGGATACCCGGGCGCGCGCGGCTCGCGCATTCAAGCACGCGCTCGTGGCGATCGCCACTCGTCGGCTCGTGAACCGAAGTACGATTCCCCGCGGAGGCATGACGAACATGCAACGCCGCATCACGGGGTTCGTTCGAGACGAGCAGGGCGATTGGGTCGCGTCGCTCGATTGCGGCCATCGGCAACACGTGCGACACCGTCCGCCATTTACGAACAGGCCTTGGGTCACGACCGAGGAAGGCCGCGCCGAGCAGCTCGGTAAGGAGTGGCCATGCCCGCTCTGCGATCGGTTCGAGATGCCGAGCGACTTCGTCGCCTACAAGCGTACGCCGGAGTTCACCGAAGCGACGGTGCCGCATGGTTTGCTGCGCGATCATTCGACGAAGGCCGGCGTGTGGGCGCAGATTCGCGTGCTCGACGGCACGTTGCGCTATCACGTGCCGTCGCTTGGCCGGCAGTTCGACTTGACGTCGGACACGCCCGGCATCGTGATGCGCCGAAGTCGTGCACCACGTCGAGCCGCTCGGCCCGGTGCGCTTCTACGTCGAGTTCTTTCGCGCGCGTCCGGCCTAGCGCGCGTCGTGCCGGGCTAGACCCGGTGCATGAACTTGAACACGTCCTCGTGCTGCGCGTCGATCTTGAGGCCCATCTGTTCGCCCTTGGTGTTCAATCGGCGCTTGAGCTCGTCGAACGGCACGGCGGCCTTCTCCATGTCCGCCATCATGATCATCGTGAAGAACTCGCGAAGCGTCGTCTGCGAGATGTCGACGATGTTCACGCGCGCCTCAGCGAGCACGGTTGCGACGGCTGCGATGATGCCGACCGTGTCTTTGCCGATCACGGTCACGATGATGCGGTTCGATTTCGCGTCCATAGGCTCGACGTTCCACAGGAACGCGCGGAGTGTACCGCGCGATCGCTGAGCTGACTCGAGCGGACGCGCGCTCGAGCCTGCTGACTAGCTAATCACACGTGAAGTCGGCGCCGTCCGGTCTGCACTGGTCCGGCCAGCCATAACGCTGCCAATAGTCCAGGAAGCCGCCGCGTGCGCATGAAGCTCCTTGAACTCTGAGAGCTTGCGAACCTCGCTGAACAAGGGCTGCCAGAACTTGTGTGCATAGAGCGGCACGGCTGTGGACGCATCGACGAGCGCGTTGCAAGGCCAACTGTGCGATCGTCGAGATAGGCGGCGGATGCAGCGATCGCGATGCGATTGATGGGACCGCCGGCGCTCGGATCCGATAGAGCCCTTGCGCAGCTCGTCCCGAACATGCTGGAGGCGAGTCGTACACCGGGTTTACGGCTGTCAAACACAGGGCCCGGGAAATCCGCCGCGATCGATTTGGCGCGCGCGTCGTCCGCGCCCGGCCGCCCCCACAACGCTACGAGCGCATTGAAATCGCCCGCGGCCAGTCCGGGAACAGCGCTTTGCCTCGGTCGTAGAATTCAAGCGCCGTCGTTCGTGTCGCCGAGAATGTCGTACGTCACGAGCAGGTACATGAACAAGTTCGAGTTGAGCGGGTCGCTCGCTCGTGAGACCAAGAACAAATCGCGGGCGCGCCTGATATGCCCGGTGTTGACCAGCAGATATGCGTACTGGCCCATCTCGTCGCCACTCAAGCCCAACGCGCGCGCCAGAGCGAACTCCTCCTCGGCCGCCGTCCACTCGAGGCGCCCCACTGCCTTGAACGCAAGCTCGAGGTGCGCCTGCGGCAGGTTCGGTTCCAGCGCGTAGGCGCTCTTCGCGGCGTTCTGGCCCAAGTCGCGGTGAGTATGACGTCTTCGGGGAAGTAGATCTGCGCCGTATCGTGGGCTTTGGACTTGAGAACGTAGGCGAGGGCGAACTTGTTGTCGCGCTGGATGGCGAGTTTGATCTGTTCGAGGCTCTTCTCAACCCGCTCCCGAGGATCCGGACCGCCGCGCTCGACGTCGTTCAGCAGCGCGCGCGCGGACAGGTACAGATCGTAAGCACGGATATCGGCGGTTCCACCCAACATGACGCTACCCTCTTTTTTCTTCTTCTTTCAGACCTAGAGTGACTCGCAGGGCCGCGGCTACGGATCGGGCGATGTCGTCCTGTATGCGGAAGATGTCATCGAGCTTCCGATTGTATGACTCCGACCAGAGCGTAAACCCGTCTTGCGCGTCGATCAATTGCGCGGTGATTCGGACTGCGTCGCCGGCCCTGCTCACGCTGCCTTCGAGTACGTGCTGGACGCCGAGTTTCTCGGCGATCGACTGGATGTTGTCCTCGCTGCCCTTGAAGGCGAAGGCTGAAGTGTGCGCGATGACGCGGAGCGCCTTGAGCTTGGCCAGTTGATTGATCAACTCGTCGGTAATTCCGTCTGCGAAGTATTCTTGTTCGCGATTCGAAGAATTGTTTACGAACGGTAGCACGGCGAGCGAGTTGCTCGAGGCGGACGCTCGCGGCGGCTGTGACATAACGGAGGACGGCTGCGCCTGCGGAGAGGCATCTCTCGGCGCCGAGGGAGCGTTGTTGCGACTCCACAGGTAGAGCCCCAGCCCGGCCGCCGGGACGACGAGAGTCGCGAGCGCGCCTTGCATAGCTACACGTCGGCTGAGCCGCACCGGACGCGTTGATTGCTTCAAAGCGCCGCTGGTCGCTTCGAGGTCTCGGATGAACTCCTGGGCCGAGGGATAACGATTGCGAGGGTCTTGCTGGATCGCGCGCAACACGACTCGCTCGAGCCCGGAAGTCGCAGCCCGATTCACGAGGCGTAGTGCTTTCTCGGTCTCGCTGCTTCCGGAGCGTGGGGAACCGGGCTCGACCACGTCGGCGAACGGTAGCTGGCCCGTCAAGCATCTCGTAGAGCACGACGCCGAGCGACCAGAGATCCGTGCGTGCATCGGCTTCACGACCATGGCGTTGTTCGGGCGCCATGTAAGCGAGCGTGCCGAGCACTGCGTCGGTGCGCGTGAGCCCGGCTCGGCCGACGAGCTTGGCGACTCCAAAGTCGAGGATCTTGACGAGCCCCTCACGCGTAACGAACAGATTGGCCGGTTTGATGTCGCGGTGAACGATGCCCGCCTCATGAGCTTTGGCGAGCCCGCTCGCAACTTGTTTCGCGATGTCGATCGCCGCGGCGGGATCGAGCGCGCCACGCAAGAGGCGATGATTGAGCGCCTCGCCTTCGTAATAGGCCATGCCGAGAAAAAGTTGCCCGTCCTCGGACTCGTCGACGTCGTAGATGGTGCAGATGTTGGGATGATCGAGCGATGAGGCCGCGCGCGCCTCTTGGATGAAACGCTGCTTGGCGTCGAAATCGCGGGTGAGCTCTTGACTTAGGAACTTGAGCGCGACCGGCCGGTGCAGGCGGATGTCTTCCGCCTTGTAAACGATCCCCATCCCCCCACGACCGATCTCCGAGAGGACTCGGTAATGCGATATGGTCTGACCTTCCATACGGGACCCGCCGCGGAACGCATCCGGATGACCGGCGGCGTTCGTCCGGACGCAAGCGGCATTATGTGTGCCGCGAGCAATTCCCCGCAATGTCGCATGGGTCGCGAGCTCTTCAGCGGCTCGCCCAGCGACATCCCGCCCGGTTCGAGCTCAGACGCACCTCAATCGTGCAGTGGTTTGCCGGTGTTGATCGCCAACTGCGCCGCGAAAGCCCGCTTATAGGCGGCCCGCGCTTCGCCGCGGGCGACATAGGCAGCTAGATTCGAGAATTCATCCAACAGGCCCGAAGATCTCAGCCTGAGTAGCACCGACACCATCATTAGGTCGCCCGCGCTGAACGCGCCGTCGAGCCAGTCGGCGTCGCCGACGCGAGCGGAAAGTGGCTTCAGTCGGCTGCGCACACGATCTTCGACCAGAGGCAGACGCTCCTCATGCCAGGGCTTGTCGCCTTCCAGCAGCTTGGCGGTTGCGAGCTCGAGGATCGGCGGCTCAACCGTGCTGAGCGCGGCGAACATCCAGGTGATCGCGCGCGCTCGCGCGTTGGCATCGTTCGGCAGCAGGCTCGCATGGCGCTCGGCGATATGGAAGACGATCGACCCTGTCTCGAACAGCGCGAGATCGCCTTCCGCATAGGTCGGAATCTGGCCGAAGGGATGAAGCGCCAGATGCGCGGGTTCCTTCATTGCACGGAACGAAACAAGGCGAACCTCGTAGGGTTGGCCGACTTCTTCGAGCGCCCAGCGAACGCGCGTATCACGCGCCAGGCCCTTGCCTCCATCGGGCGATCGTTCAAAGGCGGTAATGGTGATGGTCATCGCGCGCCCTCAGCGCACTGAAGTGTCTACCGAAGGGCCGTAGCGCGGCGGCAGTTGCCCGAGCTCGAGCGCGCCGAGATCGGCGCGCGGCCGGTGAACCCGTCCGTGACGTTCGGCAGCACCGTGCCGGCGTCGACCGCCGCGGAGCGCTTGCGCAACCCGAAGTCGAGCGGGCGCACGTCGTAGATCCGCTGCGGATCCTTCGCGTCGGGCTTCGGCACGTTCACGAGCACGTCGTAGCCGACGAGCCGGCTGTGCAAGTCCTGTCCGGTCGCCTTCTGATATTCGGCGAGCGTGCGGAAGCTTCGCGCGACGGGAGCCGCCGCGTAGTCCGCGCGCACGTCGAACGGCGGCGACGACCATTGGAACGACGCGTCGGCGCCGTCGTTCGGCGCGAAGCCGTTGTAGTCCGACGACGAGTAATTCGTGAACGTGCCGACCGCGAACACGGGCCCGGCCGCGCCCTGCGCGAGGATCAGGTTGTTGCGGAAGTGCTCGTTCGCCGCGGGACCCGGCACGCGCGACTTCGCCCACGAACGTGTTGTTGTAGGTCAGTATTCCGCTCGGCGTCGACACGAACTTGAGCGAGCCTGAGCCCGGGCCGTTGTAGACGATGTTGCGGATGAAGTAGACCGGGCCCGCCGAAGATCGGCTGCGCGCTCAAGCCCTGCAGCGCTGTATTCGCGCAGCGGTTGCGGAACACGCGCATGTTGCGGCCGCCGCCGTCGGTCTCGATGCAGTTGTCGCCCATGTTCGTGATGTCGTTCTCGTAGAAGTCGACCGACATCGGGAAACGGTCCGCGATTGGATTCGGCGTGCCGTCTGGATTGCCGTACGTGGCCATGTCGATGCCGTCGTGCCAGTTCGCGATGTAGTTGCGCGCGACGACGTGCCCCTGGCCGTAGACCTTGATCGCGTACTCGGAGTCGAGCCGCTCGGGGAAGCCCGGCAGCTTGTCCCACGGCGCGCCGTTCCAGCCCATCATCTTGTCGGCGTCGTGGCGGCCGATGAACACGTTGTCCGCGATGTAGAAATTCTTCGAGCCGCTCCAGTCGTCGTGCACACCGCGGCCGACGTTCTCGATCCGAGAGCGCTTCAGCGTGAAGCCCGTCGCGCCGGCGATGTTCTTGATGCCCGAGCAAGAACGCGACGTTCGTGTTGCGGACGCGTCAGTCCCTCGAAATAGTGGTAATTCGCGGCCATGAGGTTGAACAGGTTCTCTGCGCCGTCGCCGTCGAAGATCGCCTCGCCGTCGCCGGCGGCCTTGATCACGATCGGGCGCTCTGCCGTGCCGCTCTGCGTGAGGTAGTAGGTGCCGTCGAACACCGTCGCGAGCGCCAGATAGCCGGGCGCCGGCGCGCGGTTCATGTAGTGATGGCGATCGCTCAAGTACGTGCCCGCGTGCACGAGGATGGTGTCGCCGGGCTGCACGCGCGGCGGATACGCGTTCTGATAGTCGAAGTGCGCGGCGGCCATGTAGTAGGCCGCCATCAGCCCCGTGAACGCGGGCTCCTGCTTCGGTCCCGACCAGCCGACCGGATAAACGTGATAGGTCTTGCCGCCGGCCGCGGGCTTCGGCTCCGCGCGCGTGTGTGCGCGGAGCATTCGTTGCGCCTCGCCCGAAACGCCGTCGGGATCGGCGAGCGTGAGCTTGAGCTCGTAGTCGGTGTCGGGCGCGAGATCGAACACGCTGCCCGAGAACATGTTGGGCGCGACGTACGAGAACGGGCTGAACGCGAACGCGCCGGTGGTGGCCGCCGCGTTCGCCGCCGCGACAGCGGGACTCGAGCGCGCGAGCGCAGCCGCGCTCTCGGCCGCATTCGTCGCATCGACGAAGCTCGGTCCGCCGACGCGGCCGTTCACCTGCTCGTTCTGGAGCCGAAACAGCGGCAGCGCGCGATGCCACGTCGGCTCGCCGCCTGCGACGGTACTCGACCGCGACGCTCGCGTTGCGGTTGTCGTCGCCTTCGATCGGCCAATCGATGCCGAGCGAGATCAGCGTCGGCGGCTCGAGCGACGGCTCTCCGGCCGTGACGCGATCCTCGGCTTTCGACGCACGCACACAGAGCAGCGCAGCGGCCAACGCCGCCAGCGCGACGGAATCCTTAAGCATCGGGGCGAGTTTACGCCGTGAGCCGCGCGATTGGATGCACCGCGTCGCTGCCCGGGAACACGGCGCGCGCGAGCGCCGCTTCGCCGATTCCGAAGCGCTCCGCGAGCACGCCCTTGATGACGCCGCGCATGTCCGTCGTCGGCTTGAGGTCGCGGTTCTGGTAGAGATCGCGCTGGGCGAGGCCCGGCCAATCGGACACGATGCGGCCGCCGTTCACGGCGCCGCCTGCGAGGAACGCGACGCCGCCGGTGCCGTGATCGGTGCCGCGCGTGCCGTTCACCGCGACCGTGCGGCCGAACTCGGTCACGACCAGCACGGTCGTGTCCTTCCAGACCGGACCGAGCTCGGTCTTCAGCGTCTGCAGGCCCACGTCGAGGCCGCGCAGCCGCGTCGCGAGGTTGCCCTGGGCCGCGCCTTGGTTCGCGTGCGTGTCCCAGCCGCCGATGTCGATCGCCGCGACGCGCGGCCCGTTCGGGCTCTTCAGGAAGCGCGCGGCCGCGGTCACGATCGGATTGATCTGCCCGCCTGCGCGATCGCCCATCGCGGCGTCGCTCGACGGATCTGCAGCCCCGCCTTCATTGACGAGGGCTCGCGCGTCGAGCGCCTCGATCAGCCGATCGGCGAGTCGCGGATCCGCGTTCTCGTACATGCGCCGCACGCGCGCGAGCAAGTCTTGGTCGGCGTCGGGCAGCTTCGAGGGCGCCCACGAGTTGACCGGGAAGTCGCCGCGCAGCACGAGCGGCACCGTGTCGGCGAGCGCGACCGCATCGCGCTTGCCGCCCGAGCTCTGGAGCTCCGCGAGCGCGCGGTTGAGCCAGCCGCCCTCGGTCGCGGCGGGCGACAGGTTGCCGGCTTCGAGCACCTTCTGCGCGTCGAAGTGCGAGCGCTCGCGATACGGCGTCGCGACCGCGTGCAGGATCGCGAGCTCCTTCGCCTGATACATCGCGTGCAGGCTCGTGAGCGACGGGTGCAAGCCGAACAGCCCATCGAGCTTCAGCACGCCGCCGGTCGTGCCCGGCGAGTCGAGCGCGAGCGAGCCGCGCAAGCTCTTGTATTGCGAATCGCCGTAAGGCGCGACGGCTGCGAGCCCGTCGAGCGCGCCGCGCAGGATCACGATCACGAAGCGCGCGTCGGCGTTCGGCAGCGCGTGCGCGATCCGCGCGAACGGCGCGAGCAGCGCGAGCTGCACGGAGGTTCGGAGCAGGGTTCGGCGGTCCATCTGTGGTCTCCTACGACGCCGTTCGAGCGCGCGTCATCTCCGTTGGAATTCCGGCGCCGAGATCAGCAGCGCGAGGGCTTGGCCGCTATCGGCCGCGCCGCGAATGCCCGCGAGCGTCGCGTCGCTGACAGGCCCCATCACCGACGCCGCGAGCTGGCCGACGTCGAAGCGACTTGCCGGCGACGCTGCCGACGCGCTTGCCGACCGCGCCGCTCCATTCGATCCGCTTCAGCAGCGCGTCGCCGCCGTCCCAGCTCGCAGCCGTGTCGGGCCAACCGGCCGGCGAGCCCGGCGTGAACGGCCGCTGGCCGAGCTCGTTCAGAAACGCCGTGATCTGCTGCAAGTTGTCGGGCACGTGATCGAGCGCGCGAAACGTCGAGATCACGAAGTCGTTCGGCGTCTTGTACTTCGCGAGCGGCTGTCGCCAGCTTTCGTCCGCGCGGATCAGCTCGCGATAAACGGGCGCGAGCTCGCCGTCGTGCTTGAGATAGGTGTCCGCGAGACGCGCGACGAGAGCGTCGGGCGGATCGTCCGCGACGAAGTGCCGCGCGAGCTTGGTCGCGAGATGCTTCGCGGTCGCGGGGCTGCGCGCGAGCGACGCGAGCACTTGCTCGCCTTCCGCGACCCCGCTCTCCTTGTAGGTCTTGCCGAGCACGACCTTGTCGCCGGGCTCGTGCATCGCGGGTCGGAAGTAGAACTCGCCCGGCTTGCCGCCGTCGCCGAACGGACTGCCCGCGGCTGCTGCGCGTTGCGCCGCCGCTCCCCGGCTTCACCGCGCCGCGCGCTCCGGGGCCGATCGCGCCGCCGATCGACCAGCCCGTGATGACCTTCGCGAATTCCGTGACGTCGTGCTGCGTGTAGCCGCCGTCGACGCCGAGCGTGTGCAGCTCGAGGATTTCGCGCGCGAGGTTCTCGTTGAGGCCGAGCGTCGCGCCCGCGGCTGCGCGCGAGGCTCGCGGCCGTCGAATTCGCGCCCATCGACGTCGTGTTGTCGAGATAGATGTTCATCGCGGGATGCCGCTCGACCGCGAGCAGCAGCGCGTCGAAGTTGCCGGTCACGTGCGGGCGGATCGCTTCCTGCTCGTAGAGCCCGACGAGCGGGGCGACGAGCGCCTTGTCCGCGGAGATCGCGAAGTGATTCGACCAGAACTGCACGAGCCGCTCGATGAACGGCTGATCGCTCTCGATCGCGCGCCGGTGCCGGTCGTTGACCTGTGCGAGGTAGTGCTCGCGCGAGAACTGGCCGAACTGCTTGATCGCGTCCTCGCCGATACCGGGCGACGCGGTCGCGGCGCCGCTGCCGCCGGCCGCGGCCTTCTTCGGTTGGCCAGCGCTCGCGCGAGCCTGCGCAGCGAGCCTGCCGCACGACCTCGAGGTCGCGGAGCTTCTGGAGCACTTGCGCCGACTCGGGCGGGCTCGCCTCCGCCGGCGTAGACCGCTTGGTCGAGGCGACCTGCTCCTCGAGCCAGCCTTTCGGGTCGGAGCCGATCGCGGCCGCATCGCGCGGCCGCGCGCCGAGCCCGAAGCGATTGGCGGCAATTGCCGCTTGTTGTGTGAGCATGGCTGTTGCCCGTGCGCTCGAAGATTACTCCCATGCAACGCGCCGCGCGCGCTTCCGTTTACAGGCCCGACGGCTGCTTGACCCACCTTGAGAGTTCATCGAGCAGGGCCCTCGATCTTGAAGGGGGAAGTCGTGCTGAACATAAGACTACTGGGTGTGGTCACGGTCGCCGCGGGCGCGATGCTCGTCTCGGATCGGTCGACACGGCGATGGCGACTGCGGGCCGCAGCCGGCCGCTCTGCGAGTACCCGGGCTGGCCGAAGTACAAGGGCTCCGGGGACGTCAACGCCGCGGCCAGCCTCGTCTGCGCGGGGGAATGAGGCGCGAGGCAACGCGCTGCGCGTCTCACGCATCTAAGTGGACCGGCTCATTTCGATGAGCGAGACACGAGGAGACCTCATGCGAGCGCGAATCCGTCTATTGGTTGTTCCCTTTACGTTCCTTCTTGGTTCTTCAGCCGCGCTGGCGCAAGCGGCCGACAAGACAACCGACCTGAAGCCGTTCGATAAGCTCCAGATCGAAGGCTGTTTCGACGCGCGGCTCGTGCCCGGAACGCCCGCGCGCGCCGTCGTGAGCGCGACGGCGGACCAGCAACAGCGGATTCGCGTCGAGCAAGACGGCAAGCGCGTGCGAATCGGCTTTGCGGAGCGCGACGACTACAACGTTTGCCGCGGGGGGCCGATCCGCGTGGCCATCACCGCAAACTTCGAGAAGACCGACTCGGTCGAGCTCGGCGTGGCGGGCAGCGGCTCGCTCGATGCGAACGTGCCTCGCGTCGCAGGGCTGACGGCCGCCGTCGCGGGCTCGGGCCGCATCGCGCTGAAGGGCGCAGCCGGGGACTGCAATCTCAACGTCGCGGGCTCCGGCGCCGTCGACGCGAGCGCGCTCGCGTGCGACTCGTCGGCCAGGGTCGGCGTGCAAGGCTCCGGATCCACGAAGGTCGCCGGCAAGACGAAGACGTGCAACTTGGTGGTGAACGGCAGCGGCGGCGTCGCGGCGGACGGCCTCGAGTGCGACTCGGCGGACGTCGCGATCAACGGCTCGGGCTCGGTGGGCCTCGCGAAGATCGCGTCGCTCAACGTGCAGATCAACGGCAGCGGCAACGTGAAGTATCGCGGCGAGCCGACGCTGCGCGGCGTCGCGGTCAACGGCAGCGGCAAGCTCATCAAGGAATAACGGCGACGAGCGCGCGCGCCGCATGCGCGGCGTACACTCCGCGTGTCGAAACGGAGTGGTCGCGATGCGTCTCGTCCCGGTTCTCGCGTGTGTGATGTGCCTCGGGCTCGCCCCGAGCGCTCACGCCCAGCTCGTCCCCGTGCCGGGAACGCTGGTCGCGCTCGCGCCGCCGAAAGGCTTCACGCTCGCGCGGACTTTCGGCGGCTTCGAGAACAAGCGCGGCGGCTCGAGCATCACGGTCGAGGAGATGCCTCCGAACGCCGCGGCGGACATCGTCGCCGCGTTTTCGTCGCCGAAAGGCGTGAGCACGCGCTTCGCTTCGCAAGGCGTGCGGATCACGCGGATCGATCGGATCGCACTCGACTCGGGCGACGCGCCGCTCGCAGTCGGCGAGCAGAGCTTCAAGGGCAGCGAGTTCGTGAAGTACATGACGCTGCTTGGCGGCCGCGACGGCAAGAACACCGTGCTGATCACTTTCAAC
Organism: uncultured Gammaproteobacteria bacterium; assembly: GCA_963841645.1. Lineage (GTDB taxonomy): Bacteria > Pseudomonadota > Gammaproteobacteria > Steroidobacterales > Rariloculaceae > FEN-1219. The sequence continues at coordinate 741,291 of CAWJDS010000008.1, forward strand.
TTGAGCACCGCGACGCCGCTGCGTCAGAGCGACGTCGAGGCGATCGTGCGCTCGGTGAGCATCGGCCGCCCGCCATCGTTATCCGAGAAGCTCGCGCAGGTGCCGTTCACGTTCAAGACCGCGCCGCCGTTTCACACCGCGGACGCGATGCCCGGCACGGCTGTGATCCTCGCGACGCTCGACGGCGTCGATCCGCAGGGCAAGAAGCCGCTGATCGTGATCGGCAGGATGCCGACCAGCGCGAGCCCTGCGGAGAACGAGCAGCTGAACGAGCGCGAGATGCGCAGTGTGCCCGGGTTCCGGGAGGCGCCCGTCATCGAGCGGCGGAACACTCCGTTCGCCGGAGGCTCGGGGAACTTCATCTCGGCGGCCCTAAACGGGCGAACCGTCATGCAGTTCGTCCGTGTGCTGCCCGGCGGCAGCCTGATGCGCATGCTCGTGACCGGCGACACGCCGGCGATCGAGGAAGCCCGTCAGGCCATCCTCGACATCGCGAGCTCCGTGGAGCTACCGCAGTAGCGAGCGCCCTAGAAGGGATCCGTAGAAAAAATCGGCCGCGGCCGGTGACCACGCCCGCGTCTCGGGGACGCCGTCGTGTCGGCCCGACCGCGGCCTGAGGAAAGAGCAAAGCGTCGCGCGATGCGGCCGCGCGGTCGTCGATCCCGGTCACAGTTCGGGGCGAGCGGTGCGGTGCTGGCGCGAGCCGTCGCGGTCAGACGCCCGCGCTCACGACCGTGCCGGTCGCGCTCGCGTCGGGCCCGCGCGCGAGGCGGGCGCGGAATTTGAGATGTCTGCGGCGGCTGAGCTCGATCAGCGGCCGCCAGATCAGTGCGGTGAGTCGGTAGCGAATCAGCCAATGCCAAATCCGGTTCGAGCGCTTGTAGAGATACGACATTGCCAGATACGGCAGGACAGCGCGCCAGTCCTCGGGTCTGCGCCGCCAGATCGACGCGTGCGAGAACAAGCGCCGGTAGCACCACTCGTAGCCGGCCTGGAGCTCTTCCGCCGACATCCGCGCGGGCTCGAATACGACATGCGCCGTGTCGTAGAGACTCCAATCGCGATGCACGACTCGGTTCTCGGCCTCGAGCTGCTTGAAGAGCGGCGTGCCCGGATACGGCGTGAGCAAATGAAACGTCGCGCACTCGAGCCGATTGGCTTCGATCCAGGCGACGGTCTTCTCGAACACGTCGGGACCGTCGTGATCGAAGCCGAGCACGAAGCTGCCGTTCACCTGGATACCGTTGTCGTGAAAGATTTGCACGCGGCGCGCGTAGTCCTCGGGTACGGGCGTGCGCTTGTTCGCGTCGTCGAGGTTCGCCGCGTTCAGAGATTCGAAGCCGATGAACACGCCCGTGCAGCCCGCGAGCGCCATCTCGCGCACGAGCGACGGGTCGTCGGTTACGTCGACCGTGAGCGCCGCGCTCCAGATGATGTCGAGCGGCTTCAGGCCTTCGCACAGCGCGCGCAAGTAGTCCGGCCGCGAGCCGAGATTGTTGTCGATGAACACCGCGTACGGTTGGCCGTCGGCCGCTAGCTCGGACGTGACCTGATCGACGTCGCGCAGGCGATAGGGCATGTGCAGCCCCTCGGTCGAGAGATAGCAGAACCCACAGCGATTGTGGCAGCCGCGCGTCGCGATCACGCTCGATGTCGTGAGGAAGCCGTCGCGCGGCAGCAGATCGCGGCGCGGCGCGGGGTCGTCGCGATACGGGCGCCTGTAGTCGCCGCGGTAGACCTTCTGAAGCGAGCCCGCCTCGACGTCGGCGAGGATTTGCGGCCAGAGTTGCACGCCTTCGCCGATCGCGAGCGCATCCGCGTGCTCGGCCGCCTCCTCGGGCGCCGTGAGCACGTGCAGCCCACCGAGCACGACCTTCGCGCCCCATTGCCGGTACCACCGCGCGAGCGCGTACGCGCGCTTCGCGAACGTGAGGTGCACCGAGATGCCGACGACCTCCGGGAACGGATCGAGCGGCGGAGGACCTTGGAGAAGATTCTCGTCCCAGTAACGCAGCTGCCAGCTCGGCGGCGTGGCCGCGGCCGTCGCCGTCAACGCGAGGCTCGGCGTCAGCACGTGCTTGCCGAAGCTCGCGTTCGGGTCCTTCCGATAGAACGGATTGATCAGAAGGGCATAGCGGCGCCGGCGAGGACCCGGGATCGCGTGCGGATCGAGCTCCGGCGCGACGCGCATTTCTTTCGGCAGCCAGCGGCTCTTGCGAACCGACGTCGCTCGCCGCGGATGGGCCCAGGGTCGATCTTCCGATGCGTCCACTTCGGCTCCTTGGGTCGCGTTGCAGGGCCGGGCGCGACGCCGCTGAGTACCGGTCGCAATGGTCCACGGCCGACTCGATAGTGTCAAGTACTTTTAAACACAAAGCACTTGGTAATCACCACGTGAGCGAGGTTAGCCATGCATGCGCGAGCTCGACCGCCGGCGCCTCGAATGGACCCCGAGACCTCTGCGTCGGCGCCGAGGCCGCTCGCGAGTCCATTAGGACTATGTCATTGGCAATTGCGCGGTCTTTCGGATAGCGTGGCGCCCTTCGTTTGCCCAAACTTGGGGTCTCAAGGAGAGACTGAATGAACAAATCGACGGTCGCGTGCGTTCTGACGCTCGGTTTTTGCGCCGCGGCGGCCGACGCCCAAACGTTGAATACCGACCAGGACAAGACGCTGTACGCACTCGGTCTCGCGATCGGCACCAACGTGAAAGAGTTCAATCTCACGCCGGCCGAGCTCGCGCTCGTGACGGCCGGCCTCAGCGACTCCGTTCAGGGCAAGGCGCCGAAGGTCGACCTTCAGACCTACGGACCGAAGATCAAGGACCTTGAAGAGGAGCGCGCGAACGCAGTCGCGGCGAACGAGAAGAAGGCGTCGGGCGCGTTCCTAGAGAAGATGTCGAAGGAGCCCGGCGCGGTCCGCAGCGCGACGGGCGTCATCTATATTCCGGTCACGGCCGGCACCGGCGCGAGCCCGAAGGCCGACAGCACCGTGAAGGTCCACTACCACGGCACGCTGCGCGACGGCACCGTGTTCGACAGCTCCGTGCAGCGCGGCGAGCCGATCTCGTTCCCGCTGAACGGCGTGATCCCGTGCTGGACCGAGGGCGTGCAGAAGATGAAGGTCGGCGGCAAGGCGAAGCTCGTCTGCCCGTCCGAGACGGCCTACGGCGATCGCGGCCAGGGCCCGATCCCGGGCGGCGCCGCGCTGATGTTCGAGGTGCAGCTGCTCGGTATCGAGAACTAGCCGAGCGCGGCGCGAAGCTCGCGCAGCTTCGCCTTCACTGCAGTCTCGTTCTCCGGTCCCATCCGGATCAGCAGCTTTTGTCCCGACGAGAGGCTCTCGAGCTTCGGGTCCGCGTATTTGTACGAGACGCTCGGTTGCACCAGCTTCACGGGCTGCGTGACGTCCGGCGTCTGTAGCAGGTGATCGATCACCTGGCGAAGCCGCGTGTCGAACGACGCGCCTGGGTTGCCGAGCTCCTCGTACGACTGCTGGAACAGCGGTTGCAGCCCGCGATAAAACGCCGCGAGCGTCTTCGCGTCGACTCTCTTCACGACCGCGACGAACGGCGCGTAGCGCGTGTAGTTTTCCGGCGCAATCTCGCGCGCTTCCTCGGGGCCGGTGACGATGAACTTGCCGCCCGTCGGCTTGGCCGGGCGCTGATTCACGGCGATCTTCTCGCGCGGCAGGTTGTCGAGCGTCACGACGACGTTGCGGATGATCCGCTGCGGAACGAGGAACTGCTGGAGCGGCTCGCGGCCGCCGAGAAGCTCCGTGAGCCCACTCACGACCTCGGCGTCGCTTTCGTCGAGCGCCGGCAGCGGCGTCGCGCGCACGGCCTGCGGGGCCGTCGTCGGAAGCTGCAGTGGGAGGCTCGGCGCTCGGCACCGCAGGCGCGGCGGTCTGCGTCGCCGGCGTGACCTCGGCCGGCGCTCGATCGCGCTGATAGACGTACACCGCGATGCCGGCGACGATCACCAGCACGGCGATCCCGCCGCCCCAAAACCAAAACGAGTCCTTCGATCCGTTCATCACTTCGCTCCTGCGGCGGTATTGCGCTGCGGCAGCACATCGCGTGCCCAGTCCTTTTGCGCCCGAGAATTCTACCTGCGTCCGCGCCACGAGTCGCGCGGCCTGTACGGGCTTTGCCGTTAGAATTCGCGCGCGTGGAGGAGTTCGACTACATCATCGTCGGCGCGGGCAGCGCCGGCTGCGTGCTCGCCAACCGCCTGTCGGCGGATCGCGACGCACGAGCGTCCTGCTGCTCGAGGCCGGCGGCAAGGACGACTGGTTCTGGATCGACATCCCGGTCGGCTACCTCTACACGATCGGCAACCCGCGCACCGACTGGTGCTACAGGACCGAGCCCGACCCGGGCCTCAACGGCCGCACGCATCGGCTACGCGCGCGGCAAGGTGCTCGGCGGCTGCTCGTCGATCAACGCGATGATCTACATGCGCGGCCAGAAGGAGCGACTACGACCACTGGGCGTCGCTCGGCAACTCGCGGCTGGTCGTGGGACGACGTGCTGCCGTACTTCAAGCGCGCGGAGGACTACGGCACGGCGCCGACGAGCTCCACGGCGCGGCGGCGAGCTGCGCGTCGAGGAGCCGCGCGTGCGCTGGGAGATCCTCGACGCGTGGCGCGACGCGGCCGCGGAGTGCGGCATCCCGAAGGTCGACGGAGTTCAACCGCGGCGACAACTTCGGCAACGCCTACTTCCAGATGAACCAGCAGCGCGGCGTGCGCTGGAGCGCGACCAAGGCGTTCCTGCGCCCGGTGCTGCAGCCGCCCGAACCTCGACGCGTGATCACGCAGGCGCGCACGTCGCAGCGCGTGCTGCATCGAGCGTCGCGACGGCGCGCAAGCGCGCGACCGGCGTCGAGCGTGCGCTCGTGCGACGGCGCAGGGCGACGGCGTGCGCGCGCGCGCGCGAAGGCGTGATCCTCGCCGCCGGCTCGATCGGCTCGCCGCAGATCCTGCAGCTCTCGGGCATCGGGCCCGGCGCATCTGCTGCAGGAGCACGGCATCCCGGTCGTGCACGACGCTGCCCGGCGTCGGCGAGAACCTCCACGACCACCTGCAGATCCGCATGATGTAGAAGGTGAAACGGGGTCGACGCTGAACGAGCGCGCCAACCGCTGGTCGGCAAGGCGGCGATGGGCGCTCGAGTACCTGCTGCTTCAAGACCGGGCCGCTCACGATGCCGCCGTCGCAGCTCGGCGCGTTCGCGAAGAGCGATGCCGGCGCAGCCGACGCCGAACATCGAGTGGCACGTGCAGCCGCTCTCGCTCGACAAGTTCGGCGAGCCGCTGCATCCGTTCCCCGCGATCACGCCGTCGGTGTGCAACCTGCGGCCGACAGCCGCGGGCCACGTGCGCATCAAGAGCCGCGGATCCCGTGCGCGCATCCCGCGATCCGCTGAACTATCTCTCGACGGACGAGGACCGCGCGCGTCGCCGTCGCGGGCATGCGCTTCACGCGCCGGATCATGGCGGCGAAGGCGCTCGCGCGCTACGCGCCGCGAGGAATGGCGGCCGGGCCCGGCGCGTCGAGTCGCGACGCCGAGCTCGTGCAGCGCCGCGGGCGACCTCGGCACGACGATCTTCCACCCGGTCGGGACCTGCCGGATGGGCCGCGACGCCGCTGGCGGTCGTCGACGATCGGCTGCGCGTGCACGGCATCGACGGGCTGCGCGTGATCGACGCATCGGTCATGCCGCGCATCACCTCGGGCAACACCAACGCGCCGACCGTGATGATCGCGGAGCAGGGCGCGTCTTTCATTCTCGACCCGCGCCGCTGACGTCGCGGCTGCCGCCGAGGCGAGCGCGAGATTAGAGGAAGAACTCTCCGAAGCGGTCAGGCGGCGGCATCTCGTCGAACTGCGGCGCCGTATCCGTGATCTCGTCCCACGCGGCCTTCGAGCCGACGTAGACGTGCACGGCCGTCGGCGCGCGCGAGGCTCGTGTCGACGGAGCCCGCGGGGATCAGCACGAGCCCGAAGTCGGGAACGACCGTCGGCACGCGGACTGCCGCAACGCGCACAGAAGTCGACCTCGTACGTGCGCGGCGGCGGAAGCCTGAACCCGCGGACTCGGTCCTTGCCGCGAGTCCAGCGAAAGCGCTCGGGCGCGCAGAAGAGCGTGCTCGCGAACGCCGTGCCGCGGCTGCGGCGGCAGAGCGAGCAATGGCAATGCACGATGCGTCCTAGCTCGCCGCTCACCTCGAAGCCGACGTCGCCGCAGAGGCAGCTGCCGATGACCGTGCCGGGTCGCGACCTCCGGCTGCGCCCGCTCGACTACCGACAACTCCACTCCGGGCGGATACGCCTCGAACTGCGTGAGCTTGTCGTTGATCTTGTACAGCGGGGACTTCGAGCCGACGAAGATGTGCGCGCGCGGCCGGATCCCGAAGTCGGCTTCGAGCGTACCAGCCGGAACGAGCACGACGTCGGGCAAGTGCGAGTCACCCGGCACTTTCGATCCGCAGCGTCGGCAGAACGCGCGCTCGAACGAGTCGGTCGAGCGATAGTGCACGATGTCGTCTTGCCCCTTCAGCCAGCGGAAGCGGCTGCGCTCGACGCCGAGTCCCGTGCCGAACAGCGTGCCGTGATGCTTGCGGCACATCGAGCAGTGGCAGTGCGCGAGCCAGTGATACGGCGCCGCGATCTCGAAGCTCACCGCTCCGCACAGGCACGCGCCGCGAATCGGCTCGGTCGTCTCGGATTGGTGACTAGGCATTGCACCCGCTGTTTTTTTCGGCTCGGGCCCGCGTGCGTGACCGTCACTCATCATTATTGTTGTGTCGCTAGACAGGGAGCCCGCTCGAGGACGGCGGGGCGGCGCATTCTCCACTGCGTCCTGGGGAGGGTCAAGCTGGCTTTCAGGCCTGGTTCAGGAACGCTCCGTACGCATACTCATGGGCGGGTTACGCCCTTCGTTGGATATCGGAGTGACAGTCATGCGTACTTGGATCGTAGCAGCGGCGGCGATCGCCGCCTTTTCGAGCGTCGCGGCCCGTGCAGACCACTATAGCGTCGTGCACGCGCAGCCGTATTTCTCGTTCGGCATCGGCTATCCCGGTGGTTCGGCTATCCCTATTACCCCTACCGGCCCTACTGGGGTCCGTATGGCTATCCGTGGGGCCCGACGTTCGGCTTCGGGGTGACGGTCGCGCCGCAGCCCCACTCGCATGAGCAGCAAAGCCAGCCGAGCGGCGGTCAGCAGCAGGGCTTCAAGATGTACGTCTATCCGGCCGCCGGCCAGAGCGACGCGCAGCTCTCGGAGGATCGCTATCAATGCCACGTCTGGGCGACGAACCAGAGCGGCTACGACCCGACGCAAGGCACGGGGAAGCGGGAAGACGCCGAAGGCTATACCCGCGCGTTCACGGCGTGCATGGAAGGACGCAACTATGTGGTCAAGTAATGGGCGCGCAGCCTGGCGCGCGATCGCGATCGCGGCAGGCCTGACGCTCACCGCGTCGGCCGGCGCGGCAATCGATCTCTCGAAGCTCCAGGTGACGCCGCAGCGCGGCCAGTCGGCGGATCAAGCGCGACGCGACCGCTACGAGTGCCACAACTGGGCCGTCGAGCAGACGGGCGAAGTGCCGAGCGCGAGCCCCGCGCCGGAGCAGGACGCCGCCGACGCCGCGAAGCGCGCCGACCGGATCGGACGCATCGCGACCGGCGCGGCGATCGGTGCCGGCATCGGCAGCTTGTTCGGCGGCGGCCACAACTACGGCGAGGACATCGTCAAGGGTGCTGCCGTCGGTAGCGTGATCGGCGTGGCGACCGGTGCCGCGCACGACAAGAAGCAGCAGAAGCAGGCCGGCCCCGAGCCCGGCAGCGACTACCTGCGTGCGCTGAGCGCGTGCCTAGAGGGTCGCGGGTACACGGTGTCGATGCCCGCGCCCCCGAACGCGGTCGCGCAGCGCTGATCGTCCCGGCGATCGTCGCGGCTATCAGCCGCGCGCTCAAGATCGCCGACGGTCGCGAGCTGGAGACTACCGGTCCGGCAGCGGGATGAACTCGTCGTCGCCCGGCACTTTGCCGATCCGGCCTTCGACCCAGTCGCGCTTTGCCCGCTCGATCCGCTCCTTCGAGCTCGACACGTAGTTCCACCAGATGTGCCGCGGTCCGAGCGGCTCGCCGCCGATCACCATCACGCGGCTGTCCTCGACGGCCGCTAGTGACGGCGACGAGCCCATGCGCGCTACGGCGAGCACGCCTTCGCGATGCTCGCGTCCGTCGATTCGCACGACGCCGGAGACGACATACGCGGCGCGCTCCGACGCCTCCGCGCGGTCAGCACGAGGCTCGCGCCGCGCGGCATCCGCGCCTCGAGGTAGAGCGTCGGCGAATACGTCGCGACTGGCGACTCCGCCCCGAACGCGCTGCCCATGATCACGCAGATCGTGCAACCGGAGCGCTCGAGCGTCGGCAGCCTCTCGGCGGGGTAGTGGATGAAGCTCGGCTCCATCTCCTCGAGCTCGAGCGGCAGCGCCATCCAGGACTGGATTCCGTGCAGCGTCGACGTTAGGTCCAAGTCGCGCTCGCTCGCGCGCTCCGAATGGACGATGCCGCGGCCGGCCGTCATCAAGTTCACCGCGCCCGACTGGATCAGCTGTGCGTAGCCCAAGCTGTCCCGATGCATGATCTCGCCGTCGAAGAGGTACGTGATCGTTGCGAGACCGATGTGCGGGTGCGGCCGCACGGCGATGCCTTGGCCGGGCGGAAAGACCGCGGGTCCCATGTGATCGAAGAACACGAACGGCCCGACCATGCGTCGCTCTGCCGCGGGCAGCACGCGGCGCACGTCGAGCTCGCCCAAGCTGCGCACGCGCGCCTCGATCGTGAGCTCGATCGCGCCGCTCGCCGCGACGCACTCGGGCTCGATGCTCGGTTGAACGCTCACGGTTCCCTCCTTGCAAGCGGACACGGCGCATAATCGTCGCATGGCCGCGCGACGAATGCCCACCCTATTCATCTCGCACGGATCTCCGCTGCTCGCGATCGTCGACAGCGCGGCGCGCCGGTTCTTGAGCGGGCTCGGTGCGCGCCTGGCTCGGCCCGCGGCCGTCGTCGTGTTGTCCGCGCATCACGACGCGGAGCGGGTGGAGGTCACGAGCGGCGCGCGGCCCACGACGATCCACGACTTCGGCGGCTTTCCGCGCGAGCTCTACGAGCTTCTCTACGCGGCCCCCGGCGCGCCCGAGCTCGCCGCGCGAATTCTCGATCTGCTCGTGTCCGCAGACATCGATGCGGCTCTCGAGCCCACGCGCGGCTTCGACCACGGCGCGTGGATTCCGATGCTCCTGATGTACCCGGCCGCGGACCTGCCGCTCGTGCAGGTGTCGATCGACAGCGCGCGCGACGCGGCGTGGCACCTCGCGCTCGGCCGTGCGCTGCGCCCGCTGCGCGATGAAGGCGTGCTCGTGATCGGCTCCGGCGGCGCGACGCACAACCTCGGTCTCTACATGTACGCGGGGGCGCGCGGCGACGACACGCCGCCGCCCGAGTGGGTGGCGCAGTTCGATGACTGGGTCGCCGAGGCGATCGACGGTCGGCGCTACGACGATTTGCTGCACTATCGCGAGCGCGCGCCCTACGCCGCGGAGAATCATCCGACCCAGGAGCACTTCCTGCCGTTGTTCGCGCCGCTCGGCGCCGCATGGGACGACGAGCGGGGTGTACGCATTCACGCGAGCTACGATCGCGGCTTGCTGTCGCTCGACTCGTACGCGTTCGGCATCGTTTCCCGCGAGTGGAACACCGGCGGTCGAATGCGGGACAACCGCTGAGGCGCGAGTCGCGAGGGCACCGTGCACGGCCGCGCTGCGGCCGCAGACGCGGCCGAGCCCAGCCTTTGGCACATTAATTGGATCGCTGCCGCGGACGGCGGCGAGCGGCCGCCCGAACCAAACGAGGGTCGTCCATGGATTCGCTGCGCTCCGATCTCCGCCATGCGTGCCGCCGGCTGCTCGCGAGCCCGGGCTTTGCCGCGATCGCTATCTTGAGCATCGCGCTCGGCGTCGGGGCGAGCACGGCCGTGTTCGGCGCCGTCCGCGCGGTCCTGTTCGCCGCGCTGCCGTATCCGCAGGCGCATCGCGTCGTCGCGCTGACCGATCGCGACTCGCAAGGCGGGCGACAGCCGACGACGTACGGCACTTATCGCGAGATCGCGGCGCGCAGCCGCTCGTTCGAGCGGCTCGCGGTGGCCGATCGGTGGCAGCCCGCGCTCGTAGCGATCGGCGGCGACCCGGAGCGGTTGACCGGTGATCGCGTGAGCGCCGACTACTTTCGCGTGCTCGGCGTCGCGCCCGCGTTCGGCCGCGACTTCGACGCGGCCGACGATCAGCAGGGAGCCCCGCTCGTCGCGGTCGTCAGCGCGCGTCTCGCCGCCCGGCGCTTCGGCGGGGACGCGAGGATCCTAGGGTCGTCGATAGTCCTCGACGGCGTCGCCTACACCGTGATCGGCGTGATGCCGACGGGCTTCAGGAACGCGCTGGCGCCGACCGCGGAGGTCTGGACGCCGCTCCAGTTTCGCGCCCCCGTGGATTTCCAAGGGCCGGAGTGGGGCCATCACCAACGCATGGTCGGGCGCCTCGTGGCGGGTGTCTCGCCCGCACAGGCCGAGCGCGAGATCGAGTCGATCGGCGGGGCGCCCGCGGCGGAGTTCCCGCGTCCCGCGTGGGCGACGCTCGAGCGCGGATTGATCGTCGAATCGATCCAGGACTCGATGACGATCGGAGTGCGCCCGGCACTGCTCGCGATCCTCGGCGCGGTGTTCCTGCTGCTCGTCGTCGCGTGCGTGAACGTGTCGAACCTGTTGCTCACGAGGGCGCTTGGCATGCGCGCGGAGCTCGCGGTGCGGACCGCGCTCGGCGCGGGCCGAGCCCGGCTCGCGCGCCAGCTCGTGACGGAGAGCCTGCTGATCGCGTTGCTCGGCGGCGTCGCGGGGGTCGGCGTCGCCGTCGCGGTCGATCGCGCGCTGGCTTCGTTTGCTCCGGCGGAGTTGACGCGCACGGGCGCGTTGGGCCTCGACGCTTCCGTGTTCGTGATCGCGCTCGCGGTCAGCACGGTCGTCGGCCTCGTTGCGGGCGTCGTGCCGGGCTTGCGCGGCGTCCAGGCGCACACGTACTTCGCCGTGCGTGCTGGGTCTCAGGGCACCGATGCCGGCCAACAGCTCGTGCGCCGCACGCTCGTCGTGACGCAGGTCGCGCTCGCGTTCGTCTTGCTCGCGAGCACAGCGCTCCTGTACCGCAGCGTCGACGGGTTGCTGGCGACTGCGCCCGGGTTCGACGACGAGGGCGTTCTCACACTGCAAGTCGTCGCCACCGGGCGGCGGTACGACTCGCCGGCAGAGCTCGCGCAGTTCTATGCGCGGAGCCTCGATGCCGTGCGCGGGCTGCCCGGCGTGGTCGACGCGGCCTTCACGAGTCAGTTGCCGCTCTCGGGCGAGTCCGACATCTACGGCGTGGCGTTCGAGTCCGAGCCGCGCGCGAACGACCAGGGCTCGGGCGCTGCGCTGCGTTACGTCGTGACGCCCGATTGGTTCCGGACGATGAGGATCCCGCTCGTCGACGGCCGGTTCCTCGGCACCGACGACCGGTCCGGCGCGCCGCAGGCCGTGCTGATCAACGAGTCGTTCGCCAAGCGGCGCTTCGGCATGCGGAGCCCGCTCGGTCAGCGTCTGCGAATGGGCCCGTACCTGAGTCGTCCGGACGGGCCGTGGGCCACTATTGTCGGAGTCGTCGGCGACGTAAAGCAGACGTCGCTCGCGCTCGATTCACCCGACGCGGTGTATTTCGCGATGGGGCAGTGGCTCTGGGTGGACGTCGTTCAGTCGATGGCGATCCGTACGCGCACCGATCCCGCCGCGCTCGCGCCGAGCGTCGAGCGGGCGATCTGGTCCGTCGACCCGACGCCGCCGCTCGTGCGCGTCACGACGATGAAGGAACTGGTCGCGGCGTCCGAGACCCAGAGGAGCTTCGCGCTCGTGGTCTTCGCGGCCTTCGCTCTGACGGCGGTCGTGCTCGCCATCGTGGGTCTTTATGGCGTCGTCTCGCGTAGCGTCGAGGAGCGTGAGCGCGAGCTCGGCGTGCGCGCGGCGCTCGGCGCGTCGCCGCGGCGCGTTGGAGCGCTCGTCGTCCGCCAAGGGATGGCGCTCGCCGCGATGGGGATACTGCTCGGCGCGCTCGGCGCCGCGGCCGTGACCCGTGGACTGTCGTCGCTGCTGTTCGGCGTGAGCCCGCTCGATGGGCTCACGTTCGGTGCGACGGTCATCGCTCTCGCGGGCGTGTCGCTTCTAGCTTGCGGGATACCGGCCGCGCGCGCCGCGCGCGTCGACCCGGCGATTGCGTTACGAGCGGAGTGATACCGCTCGCGGACCGAACGAGGCTCGTCGAATCTCCGATCGCGCAAAAAAAACGGCGGGCCAGTTGGCCCGCCGTTGCGAGGATCGCAAGTAAGGTCGGTTAGAAGTTCACGTTGAAGCCGAGGAACGCTCGACGGCCCTCCTGGTCGTAGTAGCCACCGTTGAACAGACCCGTGGTCTGCAGGCTCGGCGTCTGCGGGTTTGTGCAGCCCGGTGCGCCGTTGCAGACGCCCGCGAGGTTCGTCCCGATCGGGAAGCCCGCGGTGCTCGCGACGTTAAGCGGCGCCGTGTTCAAGACGTTCGTGATACCGCCGCGCAGCGACATCTTCGGATGGAAGTTGTAGCTGAACGCGAGGTCGAACACTCGGTAGGAGTCCGTCTTGATTTCCGTCGAGGGCACGTAGCCCAGCACGATCTTGCTCGTGTCGCCCGCCAGCGCGGCTACGTTGTTGGCCTTGATCGCCTGTTGGCTCATGTACCCCGCGCTGTAGACCGAGGGCAGGCCCCTCCAACGCAGGCTCACGCTCCAGGTGTCGCGGAAGTAGCTGAGCGTCTGGAACAAGCGGTAGTCGTACGCGCCGCCCTGGGTGCCGATGAGGTTCGGACCGAGCGAGCCCTTCCAGTCCGTCTCGACGTCGAAGTTCGCGGGCGACTGCTTCGTCTTGTAGTAGTCGAGGAACGTGCTTTGCAGGCTGTAGCTCAGACCACCCTTCAGCTTCGACCCGAAGTCGGCGAACGACGCGCGCCAGTTCAACGCAAAGTCGAAGCCGGCCGTGTTGATCGTCGCCTGGTTGCTATACGAGATGGTCGTGGACAGCGGCACGCCGCTCACCTGGTCTCTCGGATTCAGCAGGCACTCCGGGCTCGCCGCCCGGACCGCCGCTTCAGCCGCGGTGGTCACGAACACCTTGCCGATGCAGTTGAAGTTCGCGTTGTCGACCGAGGTCTGCAAGATCGCGTTGTCGATGCCGATCTTGTAGTAGTCCAGCGTGATGTTGATGCCGGAGAGCAGCGCGCCCTTGAACGGCGGGTTGATCACGAAGCCGGCCGTGTAAGTGTCCGCGATTTCCGCCTCCAGGTGCGGGTTGCCGATCTGGTTGATCCAGTTGAACAACGCACCGCCGCCGGGCACCGCGTTGTCGACGTTGTAGAACCGGTTTGCGCCGGCCGGGCCCATCATCGCCTGGCAGATCAGCTTCGCGCTCTGCGCGCCCGCGGCCGTCTGGCCCGGGGCCAGCGTCGGCAGCGGCTCGGTGCCGAGCTGCACCGGATCCGCGCCGCTGCCGCCCGCGCCGAACGGCGCGATCGAGCGTACACCGCACGGATCGCCGTAGGCGTTGCCGCCGACCGCGAAGATCTCCTGCTGGTTCAAGTACAGCTCGCCGAGGTTCGGCGCGCGCGTCGCGCGGTTGAAGCCGCCGCGGAAGCGGAACCAGTCGTTGATCTCCCAGTTGACGAGCGCCTTCCACGTGGTCGCGTTGTCGGTCGCGCCCTGGTCGTACTTGGAGTAGCGGGCGCCGAGCTCGAGCTCGAGCCTGCGGAAGCCCTTGTGGTCAGCGAGCAGCGGGACGAGGGTCTCGAGGTAGATGTCATCCGCCGACGTGTGCGCGTCGAGGTAGCCCGTCGGGTAGACGCCGATCACCTGGTCGGTGAACGAGAACGTCGACTGCAGGATGTCCGGCACGAACGTCGCGCTGTTGTCGCGGCCTTGGTAGCCGAACGCCGCCCGCAGCTCGCCGGGCTTCATCTTCGCGAGCACGCCCTGGAAGTTCACTTCGACGATGTCCTGCTTGTTCTGGGCGCGCGTCTGCAACGTGGCGTTGATCGCTTGGAAGCAGTCGTCCGACAAGGGCTGGTCGCCCGCAAACAGCGTGTTGTAGAAGCCGCTCGTGCAGTGCACCGTCGCGGCGCCGAAGTTCGGCCGCACGCTGGCCAGGTTGCCCGGGAGGCTCGCGTTGCGTCCCCAGTCGGGCGCTTGCATCACCGCGCGGAAGCGCTGCGAGCGACAGGTTGCCGTTCGCGTTGTTGTAGGTCTGAGACTGGCCGTGCGAATAGTAGAACTCGCCGGTCCAGGTCTCGCCGAGCTTCAGGTTGAACCCGGTCTCCACCTGCCACACGGTGTTGGTGTTGACCGTGCTGCGCGGCGGCAGGCTCTTGTCGGGGTTCCAGCCCGGCAGCCACTGCGCGTTCGCGGCGGGCGCGCCGGCCGGGAACGTCGTTCGGCTGTTGAGCAGCGCGGCGACTTCGATCGGAACCGGATGCCCGGCGCCGGCCGTGCCCGTCGGGACGAAGGTCGGGTTGCCGTAGGTCGGATCGTGGATGTTCGCCTTCACGGCCGCGACCGCGGCTGCGACCGTCGTCGCGTTGGTGTAGTCGATGCCCGGGTTCAGCGGGCTGTCCGTGTTCGGGTTGTACGGCACCTGCGCTTCCCAACCGGCGATCGCGTTCGTGCCGAACAACGCCGTCCGAGTCGCGCTCTCCGCGAGCGAGCCGCGCGCGAAGAAGGACAGGTTGTCGGTGAGGTCGTAGTGGCCCGTCGCGAACAGCGAGTAGCGGTTCTGCGGCGCGCTCACGAGCGCCCGTTGAAGTCCCACTTCAAGGCGTCGATCACCTGCGACGCGCCCGGATTGGCCGCGTTGTACGGAATCGAGTCGTCGATCACCTTGTACGGGTGGAAAAACCAGGGGTTACTGCCGGGTTGTACTTCGCCAAACCCGCGGCGCTGCCGGGACGAACACCGTGCCGTCCTGCGTTGAACGTGAAGGTGCGGAAGATCGGCGCGCCTGCCGGGCTGAACACGCTCTTGCCGGCCGCCGGCTGGAACACGCCGTTGATCGCGCCCGCGCTCGGGCAGGTGGACTGGCAGTCGAGGTTGGCTCGTGCCCTGCAGGAACGCGAAGTAGCCCGGCCGCGTACGGGTCGTTGTAGCGCGCGGTGTAGAAGTCGTTGTTGACCGCAAGCGCCGCGTCGCGGTTGTAGTACTCGGCACCGATCGCGATGTTGCCTTTGCCGTCGGACGAGTTCGCGCCGAACACGGCCGACAACCGCGTCTCCGCGCCGTCGCCGGTCTCGGTCGCGCCGTACTGCGAGTCGATCTGAATGCCCTGGAAGTTGTCTCGCAGGATGAAGTTCGTCACGCCGCCGATCGCGTCGGCGCCGTACACGGCGGACGCGCCGCCGGTGATCGTCTCGACGCGCTGAACGAGCGCCGACGGAATCGAGTTGACGTCCGTGACCATCAGCGCGTTGATCGGGACGGTGCGCTTGCCGTTCACGAGCACCAGGCTGCGGTTCGGGCCGAGGCCGCGCAGCGAGATCGACGCGATGCCGACCGAGTTCACCGGCGTGATCTGCACGTCGCCCTGCGACGTGGTCGGCGACGCCGCCGGGTTGTACTCCGGCAGCTGGTTCAGATAGGCCTCGAAGTTCAGGCCCATCTGCGCTTGGAACTGGTCGGCCTCGATCGTGACGATCGGGCTGTTCGACGAGTTGTCGCGCCGCACGATGCGCGAGCCCGTGACGACCACTTCCTCGAGCGCTTGGTTCGGAGCGGCTTCTTGCGCGTGCGCCTTCGGCACGTACGCGAACGAGCCGACGGAACCTAGTGCCGCCGCTATCGAGACTGATAGTAAGGATGGCGCGATTGCCCTTTTAGTGCCGGAAAGTGCCGGACGCGGGCGCGCGCCCGCACGGTGTCTCGGTATCATGTATACCCCCCAAGTAGGTATTTGGTTGCCCTTGGATGCGTCGATCCTTGACGAATCGCGCTCCTCCCCGTTGCGAAAAATCCACACGCCGGTTCCCGGTAAGTGACCAACTAGTGCCGGCTTGCGTGGTTTGGAGACTACCACCGTGCGGCGCGCGCGCGCAACAAGACGTAAGTCGGGCTGTCAAGCGTTCCGACAGGTAGTGGCGCAGACGCCACGCTCGGCTCGAAGGTTGCAGAATCGGCAATGCTGCATGCGGGGCAGTTGCTCCCTAGCACAGCCAAGAATGCTCGAACAGGCTCGAATCAGCCGGACTTGTGCCCGACCGGCGCGCTCGTCAGGGAGTCGACGAAGATGCGGTGGATGTGCCGCTCTCGGAACCGCCAGCGCCCGTCGACGCCGCGCTCGTAGAGATCCTCGAAGTCGGCCACGAGGATCGGAATCGCGGGCGCGAGCGGCGGCTCGCCGTTTTGAGCGAACGTCATGCAGACGCTCGTGCCGCGCGCGCGGCTCGTGTTTTCGATCTCGAGCCTCAACCCGGAGTACATGTGGCGCGCGGTACGCGGCGTCTTGGCGGTGCGGCTGCGGAACACCTGCTCGAGCTCGGCCTTGCCGCGCGAGTGCCGCGGTCCGTGCGTGTAGAACACGTCGTCGGTGAAGAGATCGAGCAGCGCGTCGACCTCGTTGTGATCGAGGTGATAGCAGAACGCCGTGTTGAGCTCCTCGATCGCGACTCGGATCTCGAGCCGCTCGAGCGCGTTCAGCGGAGCCGCCATTGCGCCGATCTCGCGCTTCTCCACGATGACCGGGTTCGTCTGCACGCCGAGTCCATCGATCGCGATCTCGATCGGGCCGGCTACGGTTTGCAGGTTCGCCGTATGAATCGATTTGCGCGTCGCGCCGGGCTTGAACGCCGTGCCGAGCGAGACGACGTCGCCGGGCTGCAAAGTGTGAAATTGGCTGACGAAGCTCACGACCTCGGCCACCTTATAGTTGTAGTAGCGAGTGCTGTCCTCGGCGACGACCTCGCCGCCGACCGTGCAGCGCACCGCAAGGTCGTCGGGATTCGCGATCTCGTCGCGCGTGACGAGCCACGGTCCCATCGCGCCGAACGTGTCGGTGCCCTTGTAGCGGCCCGCATAAGACAGGTGCTGCTCGACGCGCTCGGTCTCGTTCGGGTTGCTCTTGCTCGGATAGAGCGCGTAGTAGTGGAAGCGGTCCTCGGCGCGCATGCCGTTGCCGGTGATGTCGTCGAAGATCGTGTAGCCGAACACGGCGTCGAGCGCGCGGGCCGCCGGGATGTCGCGCACCTCGCGGCCGATCACGAGCGCGAGCTCGGGCTCCGGATGCACGCTGCCGTAGTAGCTTCTGATCCGAATCGGCTCGTTGTGGCCGACGAGGCACGACGACGGCTTCAAGAAGAACGCGGGATGGTCCGGCGCGCTCACCTTGCGCTCGTTGCTCGCCGAGTTGTTCATCGCGACCGCGCAAATCTTGCCGGGGCGGCGCACGGGCGGATGCCAGCGCACCGCCGCGGCCGGGATCCGCTCGATCGATTTCGCGGCGCGCGCAATTTCGAGCGCTTGGCCGAGCGCGTCGAGCAGCGCGGGGCCGCCGCGGATCAAGTCGCGCATCTTCTGCTGCGGCGTGCCGCTCGGGCGCGGGACCGGCAACGGCAGCGCGAGCAACGCCTCGATCGACACGAGCTCGCCCGGCCCGATCTCCGCGGCGACGAGGTCGCGGTCCTTGTAGCGGATGCTCGCGAGCTTCATGGCTAGTCGTTCGTCGGCATCGTGAACTCGGGACCCTTGCCGACGCTGTCCGGCCAGCGCTGCATCACCGACTTGTAGCGCGTGTAGAAGCGCACGCCTTCCTCGCCGTACATGTGGTGATCGCCGAAGAGGCTGCGCTTCCAGCCGCCGAACGAGTGGAACGCCATCGGCACGGGCAACGGCACGTTGATGCCGACCATGCCCGCCTTGACGCGGCGCGCGAATTCGCGCGCGACGCGCCCGTCGCTCGTGAAGCATGCGACACCGTTGCCGTACTCGTGCGAGTTCACGAGCTCGAGCGCCGCCGCGAAATCCGGCGCGCGCACGATCGACAGCACGGGACCGAAGATCTCTTCGCGATAGATCGCGCATCTTCGGATCCACGTGGTCGAATAGCGTGGGCCCGAGGAAGAAGCCGCTCTCGCGGCCCGGAACGCGCGCGCCGCGGCCGTCGACAACGAGCTTCGCACCGGCGCGCACGCCGTCGTCGATGTAGCCGCGGACCTTGTCGCGGTGCGCCGCCGTGACGAGCGGCCCCATGTCGGCGCGCTCGGCCGCGCCGTCGTTGATCGCGAGCTTGCCGATTCGTGCGACGAGCCGCTCGACGAGCGCGTCGCCGATGCCGCCGACCACGATCGCGACGGAGATCGCCATGCAGCGCTCGCCCGCCGAGCCGTAGCCGGCGCCGACGAGCGCGTCGGCGGCTTGGTCGAGATCGGCGTCGGGCATCACGACGAGGTGGTTCTTCGCGCCGCCGAGCGCCTGGACGCGCTTGCCGTGCTTCGTGCCGTGCGCGTAGATGTGCTCGGCGACCGGCAGTCGAGCCGACGAAGCTCACGGCCGCGACGTCGGGATGCTCGAGCAGCGCGTCGACCGCCTCGCTGGTCGCCTTGCACGACGTTGAGCACGCCGGCCGGCAGGCCCGCGCGCTCGGCAGCTCGGCGAGCAGCAGCGACGGGCTCGGATCGCGCTCGCTCGGCTTCAGCACGAACGTGTTCCCGCACGCGATCGCGATCGGGAACATCCACAGCGGCACCATCGCCGGGAAGTTGAACGGCGTGATGCCCGCGCACACGCCGAGCGGCTGGCGCAGCGACCAGTTGTCGATGCCGCCGCCGACGTTGTCGCTGTGCTCCCCGCGCAGGCTCTGCGGGATCCCGCACGCGAACTCCACGACCTCGATCCCGCGCTGGATCTCGCCGCGCGCGTCGGCGAGCACTTTGCCGTGCTCGCGCGTGATCGAGGCGGCGAGCGCCGCCTGATTCGTCTCGATCAGATCTTTGAGCTTGAATAGCACGCGAGCGCGCTTCGGCGCCGGCGTCTCGCTCCAGTCGGGCCATGCGGCCTTCGCGGCTGCGACCGCGCGTCCGACCTGTGCGCGGTCCGCGAGCACGACGTCGGCAATCGCACTGCCCGTGGCCGGATTGAACACCGGTGCCCGGCGCGTGCCGCCGTTTTCGGCTCGGCCCGCGATCCGGTGACCGATCAGAACGGCTCGGGCGGGCACGTGACGCTCGTCCGCGGCGGCACGCGGAGTTTGCGGGTCGAGGGTCATGCCCCGAATCTTACTCCATGACCCTCGCGCGCGGTCTGCGCGGCCTGCGTCTAACCGAGGTTGACGGTCGGCGCGCCCGCGTGGGGGAACGCGAAGCGCGCCGCCGCCTTCCTCCGAAAAGCGAGTCCCTAGAGAGAGTCCAAGAACGCCTCGAGCATCTTCTTGTCGCTGTCGCTCGACGCCTCGTACGCGTTCGTCACGCGCGCGGCCTGACCGGCGTGCCGCTCGATCGCGTCTCGCAGCGTGAACGTGAGGCCGTCGTGCATGAGACGACTGCGCGTGCGCAACGCCCAGAGCGGCGCCGTGCGCATTTGGTTCGCGGTGCTCGCGAGATCCGGGCTGATCGGAATGCCGTCGCCGGTGCCGACGTCGTGCACCAAGAAGTCGCTGTACGGATGGATGATCTTGTCGCCGAGCGCGGCCGGCACCGTGAATTTGCCGCCGTTGATCGGCGTGCCGGCCGGCGAGGTCCGATAAGTCGGCGTGTGGCAGATCGCGCAGCCGATCTGGTTGAACACCGTCTCGCCGGCCAGCACGTCGGCCGTGATGTCGCCGCGCGCCGGCGCCTTCGTCGAGCGCATGAAGTCGGCGAACGCAGTGCACGTCGGTGCCGTCGTCCTCGGGATCCTTTACCGGGTCGTACTCGGTGCCGAAGCCGACGTTGACGCCGCTCGAAGTGTTCTCCTCCGGGAACAGCGGGCTCGTGATGCCCATCTCGTTCAGGTACGCGTCGGCGGAGAACGACACGAGGCTCGCGTGCTGGGCTTTCCAACCGAAGCGCCCGATCCGCGTCTGGCCGTTCGCTTCGAGCACGGGCGCCTGAATGGCGGTGCCTCTCATCCCGGCCGGCTGTGCGTTGCGCACCGCGAGGATCGCCGTGTTCGGGATCGCCTCGACGTAGCCGTCGCCGAGCGTGTTGGTCGAGATCCGGAACGTGCGCACCTCGTCGTCGGATACCACGCGCTCGACGATCCGCGGATCCGTCGCGCGCGAGTGGATCAACGAGCCGCCGAGCGATTCGAAGAACACGTCCGCCCTTCAGCCGCCCGGTGCGGTGCTCGGCGACTTGGCTCGCGCCGCCGGTCGCGACGTTCTGGTGGCACTCGCGGCACGACTGCGCGTTGTAGACGGGTCCGAGACCGTCCGCGCGCCGCTCGACCTCCTCGAAGATGAATCGATCGTCGTTGAACGATCGCAGCGGCACGACCGCGTCCTCTTCGAGCGTGTCGAAATCCGGCCCTTGGTCGAGATAGCCGTTCGTGAGGCTGTCGAAGCCCGTCGGCGCTTCGGTGAAACGCCGCGCCGACGGCGCCAGGGCGTCGCCGGCGGACGGGTCTTCGGGTGCCGGTGTGCCTCGCGTGCGAAACCGGTCAGCGCGATTCTTGCGCAGGCAGTTGAATGTGCGAGCGACGACGCTCGCGGCCGCTGCGGCGGCCAACAGCAGTTTGGTTCCCTTCACGATTCCCTCCCTGTCCCATTGTTGTGTTCGCTGCGTACCGACCCCCGGCGGCACGCAGTGCGCTTGCGATGCGACAGCGGCGAAGCAACGTTCGTACCAACCGCGCGAGGGCATAGCCCAATCAGTGAGTTGGATCGCGCCGCGGGTCGCGCGGCGCGTGATGAGTGTCTGCGGACGACGACTAAAGGAATGCGGCGCGCGCCGAGCGATTCGGACGCGTGCGCGAATCAGACAGAAAACGTCAACGCTCGCGCGTCATTCGGCGGGGCGCGGCGCGCACGCAACGCTGTCGGCGACTCGCGACGCGCGTCGGAGCATAAGGTTCACTTGCGCGCTTTGAACGAGCGGAGCTGGTCGTTGAAATCGGCGGCGGAGCGCTCGAGCTCGCCGACCATGCGGTTGTGCTCGCCGATCGCCGCGTTGCGATCGATCGTCGCGCGGTCCTTGTCGTCGGCGACGGCGTCGATGCACTTGAGGTAGGCCTGGCCGTCGACGACGAACGCCTTCACTCGCGCCTGTCCTGCGATCATTTGCTCGGTCGACGAGCTGGCGCCGTCCGGGATCTCGGGCGCGGCCGGCGGCTTGCAGTCGCCGATCGCTTGGCTCGCGCTCGGCTCCGCGTCGGACGACGACACGGCGGCCTGCTCCGGTACGGCGCTTCGATACAGCGCGACGGCATCCCCGTAGGTCGGATCGCTTTGGGCGGTGGTTGCGAGGTACTCCTCGAGCACGAACCGCGCTCGAGTCTGATCGGAGGCGGCGAGCGCCGCGCGCGCCTCGGCGACGTCGATCTTGGCGTCGGGCGCACCGCACGCGGCGCGGTAGAGCCCGATCCAGCGTCGCGCTGCTTCGTAGTCTTCGGCAGCCGTTGCCGCATCGATGCGCTCCTTGAGCGCGGTCGCCCGGCCCGGCTCCGGGATCGCCGCGAGCGCGTCCTGGTCAAGCCGGGCGATCGACTGGATCGCGACCAACGGCGTCGGCACATCCTTCAGTGGGCCGATCGCACTCGTCGGCAGACGACCGATCGACTCAACGACGTCGAGGCCCTCCTTCACCCGGCCGAAGACCGTGTAACCCGGCCCGCGATCGAAGTCGGCGTTGTTTTGCAGATTCACGAAGAACTGCGACGTCGCGGTGTCGGCGCCTTCGCCGCGCGCGGCCGCGACCGTGCCGCGCTCGTTATGGAATCCGTTGCTCGATTCGTTGGCGACCGGCGACAACGTCGGTCTTGCGCGCAACTTCCGGTCAGCGCCGCCGCCTTGCACGACGATGCCCGGGATCACGCGATGGAACACGGTGCCCGAGTAGAACCCCATGTCGACGTAGCGCAGAAAGTTTTCGACGTGCTTCGGGCGCCTCGCGATCCGCGAGATCGATCACGAACCGGCCGCGATCCGTGCAGACGGCGACCTCCGTAGCCTGAGCGCCGGCGCAACCGAGAAGCGCCGCGACGGTGGCAACGTAATAGCCCCTCGGGCCGCATCGACCGAACCCCCGGATCGGCAGTGTCCCGGGGAGCATAGCATCGCGGACGGCCGCGCCCGGCCGAGCGCGGAGCTCTAGCGATGGTCTTTTGTGGACCCCCGGCGGCTCCGCCGGCGGTTACTACCTAGGCTCGGCGGCCGCCTGCGCGAGCGCGTCGTCGAGCACGAGCGCGCCGATCTCGCGCGCCCGTGCGGCCGCCTCGCGGTCGCCTTCGCCCGCGGAGACGATCGAGCCCTTCATGAGGATGTGCCACTTGCGCGCGAAGCCGTCGCGATCGTGGATGCCGGCCTCGCCCGCGAGCTGGGCTAGAAACAAGCGTATGCGCTCGAGATACTCGATCGACGCGCGCCGGATTCGGTCATCGGGATTCGGCGTCTCGAGCATCACGTTGATGAACGTGCAGCCTTCGAAGCCTTCGACGCGGAACCACTCGGCGAACACGTCGAAGATCGCGAGCAATCTGTCTCGTGCAGTGGCCGCGCGCCGTATGACCTCGGCTTGCAGCCATCCGCTCGACCAGAATTGCGCGCGCTGCTCGAGGAACGCGAGCACGAGCTGCTCCTTGCAGCTGAAGTGGCGATAGAGCGTCATGCGCGCGACGCCGGATTGCTCGATAATCGCGTCGATTCCGACGGCGCGAATACCGTGTCGAGAGAAGAGATCGTAGGCTGCCGCGAGGATGCGTTCCTTCGCTCTCGGATTCGGTAGGCCTTGCGGTGCTGAGAGCAGAGACGTCGGCGTGCTGGCGCTCATGTAAGTCGAGATCATAGCAAAGTCGAGATCGACCGGTGCGGGAAACACCCGTCGGTTGCGCTAACATTTACGCTTCGACGGCCGCAGCGCAAGTGTGAGGATCTGATGGGGGACAAGACGATCGTGAATCCCGCAATTCATCTGCGGTGGATTGCCTGGATCGGCATAGCGGCCCTTTGCTCAACGGCGTTGTCCGTCGCCGCTCATCACTCGTTCGCGGGCGAGTTCGACAGCGCGAAGAAGGCGCAGCTCGTCGGAACGATCTCGCAGGTCGAGTGGATCAATCCGCACACCTATATACACATCGACGTGAAGGACGAGCACGGTGCACTCGCGACCTGGCGTCTCGAGTCGTTGCCGACCGCGATGATGCGCAAGGCCGGGCTCACGAAGGAGCTGATCATGGGCGACGGCTCGCCCGTGACGGCCGATGTGATCCTCGCGCGCGACGGCACGCAAAATCTCGCGTGGGTCATGAAGCTCGCGTACGCCGACGGTCACTATTACCAGCTCTCCGCGCCTCAGAATTAGCTGCGGCGACGCAGCCGGGAGAATTGATCATGCATAGCAAGACGAGCCCGCTTCCGATCGCCGCGCCTCGCGGCGCGCTGCGGCGCGTTGTCCGTGCTGCTCGCGGCGTCCGCACTCTCGATTAGCGCAGCAGCCGGCGCCGCGGATGGGATCCCCCGGATGCCGGACGGGCATCCAGATCTCTCGGGCACCTGGGACAATGGCTCGGGCATCGACTTCGTGCAGCCGAAACGTCTCGGCGAATCCGTTTGCGTGCGCGGCTGCGAGCCTCAAGCCGGCGCCGCGTCGTCTGCCGCGCCTGCCGCGGCGCCGCCGCCGCCGAATCGGCCGAAGTACAAGCCCGAGTTCGCTGCGAAGGTCGCGGACCTCTCGGCGCGACAAGTGCAGACCGACCCCGTGCTACGTTGCTTCTCGCCCGGCCTGCCGCGGATCGGCCCGCCCGACAAGATCGTGCAGCGCGCGAACGAGATGGTGTTTCTCTACGACGACGTGTCGGGCAATTTCTTCAGGATCGTCCCGACCGACGGCCGCGCGCATCGCAAGGACGTCGACGACACTTCGCTCGGCGACGCCGTGGCCCACTGGGAAGGCGACACGCTCGTCGTCGAATCGACGAGCTTCAACGACGAAACGTGGCTCACGGACGACGGCGCGTTTCACACGAAGGACTTGCGGGTCGTCGAGCACATCAAGCGCACGAAGGACACGCTCGAGTGGACGGCGACTGCGTACGACCCGAAGGTGCTCGTCGAGCCATGGACGATGAACAAGCGGATCGCTCATCTCACGGATGAGGAAATCGTCGAGGCGGCTCCGTGCCTCGAGCGCGACCTCGACCACATCGTCGACGGGTCGCATCACACGAACCCGCGTTGACCGAGCTACTGCCGCGGGAGCGAGTGTCAGCCTGAAATCGCGCGCGTGATGGATTGCTGCATCACGAGCGGATCAGCGGCGCCGTGAGGATCACGGGCCCGGTCGGAAGCCCGGTCGGAGAGCCGCCGGCGGGCTCTTCGCTCACCGCGAGCGTCATCGTCCGGGTCAGCACGCCGAGCTGCGCGGCGCTCAAGCGCCAGCTGCGCGGCGCCCATCTCGGGCAAGAGGCCGAGCGAAACCGGGTGTGCGCCGCCGTCCGGCAACATCCAGAGCTCGTACGAGCGGCCCGCCGGCGCCGGCCGCGGATTCAACGGTGTTGACTCGCAGCGCGCGCGCCTCGGTGAACGCCTTGCAGCAGCCACACGGGCCCCGTCGCGGCGTCGGTGACGACCGAGACGTACGCGGGCCGCTCGACGCTCGGCTGCTGGCTGAAGTACAAGCCGCCGAACAGCACCGCGACGACGGCGAGCGCCGCCGCGAGCGCGGGCCACAAGCCCGCCGCGCGCGCGCGCGGGCGCGCGTGCGCAGCCCGAGCGCCGTCTCGATTCCGCTCCACGCCGACTCGGGCGGCTCGACCGGCCGCACGGCGGCCGCGAGCGGCGCGAAGCGCCGCTCCCAGGTCGTGACGGCGCGGCGCGCGACGAGCGAGAACGACAGCACGCGCGCGAAGCGCGCGCGCGGGCGCGCGGGCAGCGTGCCGAGCACGTATTCGCGCGCGAGCGAGTCGAGCAGTTGCGGGTCGTCGTATCTCATGGCCCGAGGCACCCTCTGAGGCTTTCGAGGCCGCGCCGCACCCAGCTCTTCACCGTGCCGAGCGGCGCCGCGAGAGTGCCCGCGACTTCCTCGTGCGTGAGGCCGTTGAGGTACGCGAGGCACACGGCGTTGCGCTGCATCGGCTGCAGCTCGTCGAGGCAGCCTTTGAGCCGGCGCGCGTCCGCGTCGCGCTCGGCGAGCACGGAGAGATCGGAATTCGCCGCGTCGTCGTCCTCGGGCACGTACTCGATCGGATCGGCGAACTGCACCTCGCGGCGTCGGCTGCGCTTGATGTCGATCGCGCGGTTGCGCGCGATGCTCACGAGCCACGTGAACGGCGAGCCGCGCGCGGCGCGATAGTCCTTCGCGTTGCGCCAGACGCTCACGTACACGTCCTGCAGAGCTTCTTGGGCGAGATCGTCACGCAACAAGATACGGCGCAGCACGCCGAATAGTTGCGCCGCGGTGTTTTTGTAAAGGAGCTTGAGCGCCGCGGCTTCGCCAGACGCGCAGCGCGCGAGCAGCGGCTCGAGCTCGTTCTTAACGTCGTTCGGCGTCATGCGACCGCGATTCGCCCCGCTTCGTGCAGCGCACGTTACGCGCGCACGTCGCACGCCACAACTGCTTCAAGACGCTCTGCATCCAAAACGCCGTCTCGTGCGTATTACTCTTTTGCCCTGTGTGTTTGTGCGAGCGAAGTACGTGATTTTGCTCGCGTTTTGCATCCGGATCGCGCATTCGCGCGTATCGGCAAATGGGACATCGTGTCTCGCAACAAACATCACAGGAGAGACCCCATGCATCGCCAACCGCAATCCCGCTGGTTGCTCGCGGCCGCCGCGACGCTCGCCGTGCCGTTCGTCGCAACGGCGTCGAGCCATCGCGAAGCGCCGTTCATCGCCGAGCATCCGAAGGTCGACGGCACCGACTTCTATATGTTCCGCAGCTACGAGTCGGGACGTTCGGGTTACGTCACGTTGGTCGCGAACTACCTGCCGCTCCAGGACGCGTACGGCGGACCGAACTATTTCACGCTGGATCCCGACGCCGTCTACGACATCCAGCATCGACAACGACGGCGACGCTCGCGAAGACCTCACGTTCCGCTTCCGCTTCAAGAACGACATCCAGGACATCTCGCTGCAAGTCGGCCCGCAGGGCAACCAGAAGACCGTCGCCGTGCCGCTCGTGACGACCGCGCCCGGCGGCATCGGCCCGGGCATCCTCGATCGCGCGGGCTTGAACGTGATCGAGACCTACACCGTCGAGCTCATCCGCGGCGATCGTCGCAGCAGCGGCAAGCAGCTCACCAACATGGCGGGCGGCACGAATCCCGCGGTGTTCACGAAGCCCGTCGACAACGTCGGCACGAAGTCGATCCCCGACTACGCGGCCTACGCGGCGAGCCACGTGTACGACGTCGCGATCCCGGGCTGTCAGCCGGGCCGGATGTTCGTCGGCCAGCGCAAGGATCCGTTCTCGGTGAACCTCGGCGAGGTGTTCGATCTCGTCAACACCAACGCCGTGGGCCCGCCGAACGGCGAGAAGAACATCATCGACGACAAGAACGTGACGTCGCTGATCCTCGAAGTGCCGATCGCGTGCCTCACGGCGAACAACGAGCCGGTGATCGGCGCGTGGACGACCGCGAGCTTGCCGCAGGTGCAGATTCTCAACCCCGCGCCGCGCTTCGAGAAGGCTAAGGGACGCACGAACGCCGCAGTTCAAGGCGGCGCGCTCACGCAGGTCTCGCGGCTCGGCAATCCGCTCGTGAACGAGGTCGTGATCGGCCTGCGCGACAAGGATCGCTTCAATGCGAGCCGAGCCCGTGGACGACCCGCAGTTCATTAACTACGTGACCAACCCGACGCTGCCGGCGCTGCTCGAGGCGCTGTTCGGAGGGCTCGGCGTGCGCGCGCCGACCAACGTTCCGCGCAACGACCTCGTCGCCGTGTTCTTGACCGGGATCCAGGGGCTCACGAAGCCGGCCGTGCTCAAGGCGCCCGGCGAGATGCTGCGCTTGAACACGAGCATCGCGCCGACGGCGCGCGAGAGCAGTCCAATCTCGGCGTGCTCGCGGGCGACGCGGCGGGCTTCCCGAACGGCCGGCGGCCGGGCGACGACGTCGTCGACATCGAGCTGCGCGCGGCGATGGGCGTGCTGTGCACGCTGAACCAGCCGGCGGTGTTCGGCTGCGTGCCCGCGGATGCGCCGACCGGCTCTCTGCCGTACACGGACGGCGCGACGGTGCGCTCGACCGACTTCCCCGCGACGTTCCCGTATCTCAACACGCCGCTCGGCGGCAGCCCGACCAACTAGGGCGCGCCGCGCAACGAGGAGACGAACATGAATCGCAATATGGCCTCGCTCTTGTTCCTCGCAGCCGCGGTGTTCTTCGCGGGTTGCTCGAGTCATCCGGATTCGTTTGGGGACGACGGGCTCGATCGGGCTCGACGGGCTCGACGGGCTCGACGGGCTCGACGACGCCTGTTTCGAACGAAACGGACGACCTCGCGACGTTCGCGCGTGCCGGGATCGCCGATCCCGAGAACGTCGACGCGCGAGTCGTGAACGACATCAACTTCGTGAGCGACGAGAATCCCGATGCGTTCAACGACGTGTTCTGAGGGTTTCCGAGTACGTCGGTTGTGGCGGCGGCGCGCAAGCGCCGCCGTCCTTTGTTCCGCGCTGCTCGCGCTCGGCACTCTCGAGCTCGCCGCGTTCGGCGCGCCGTTCGTGCCGAGCGACGATTCGCAAGTGCTCGAGCGCTTGCCGCCGCGCACGAGCCGCGAGTGGCAGGCGATAGCCCCGCTTCGCGCCGAGCTCGCGCGCGAGCCGCGCTCGGCAGCGGTCGCCGCTGAGCTCGCGCAGCGCTATCTCGAATTGTTTCGCGCGGAAGGCGAGCCTCGGCTCGTCGCGTACGCGCAGAGCGCGCTCGCGCCGTGGCGCGATGATCGCGACCCGCCGCTCGAGATCGCGCTGCGGCGCGCGGACATCGCGCAGAGCGAGCATCGCTTCGACGACGCGCGCGCGGATCTCAAGAGAGTGATCGAGCGCGACCCGCGCAGCGTCGCGGCGAGGCTCACACTCGCGTCGATCGACCTCGTGCGCGCGGACTACGACGCGAGCCGGCGCGAGTGTGCGCGGCTCGTGCTGCTCGCGGACGCGGCCGTCGCCGGCGCGTGCTCGAGCGCCGTGCGCGCGATGACCGGCGAGGCCGGCAGCGCCTATCAATACCTCACGCATGCACTGGCGGAGCCGGGGACGCTGCCGCCCGAGCTGCGCGGTTGGATCGAGACGCTCGCGGCGGAGACTTCCGAGGCGCTCGGCGCCGCGAAGAACGCGGAAGCGCACTACCGCGCGGCGCTCGCGGCCGCCGCGGGTGAAGGCGAGCGGCCGAGCGTCTATCTGCTCGCGGCCTACGCCGACTTCCTGCTGCGCGGCCGGCGGCCCGCGGATGTGCTCGCGCTGCTCGCGGACGCCCCGCCTGCCGATCCGCTCGCGTTGCGGATCGCGTTCGCGGAGAAGCAGCTCGGGCGGCTCGACGCTGCGCGTGTCGACTCGTTGAGCTATCGGTTGCAGCTCGCGCTCGACGGTTTCGACACGACGCACGCGCGCGAGGCCGCGTACTTCGCGCTCTACGTGCTCGATAGACCTAACGCTCGCGCTGGAGCGCGCGCTCGCAAACTGGAACGTGCAGCGCGAGCCGATCGATGCGCGTCTCGTTCTCGAAGCCGCGCTCGCGGCGCATCGCGCGGCCGACGCGCGGCCGGTGCTCGATTGGCTCGCGTCGAGCGGCTGCGAGCACGTCGATCTCCAGCGGCTCGAACGGAGGCTCGGAACATGAGACTCATCTTGGGCGTTCTGCTTCTGCTCGCGACGTCGACGGCGCTCGCGCACGATCCGTCGCGCTCGCTGCTCACGCTTCAGGTCGAGGGCGACGAGGTGCACGGCCGGCTCGACGTGTCGCTGCGCGACCTCGAGGATGCGATCGGGCTCGACGCCGACGGCGACTACGCGATCACGTGGCGCGAGGTCGAGCAGCGGCGCGCCGACGTCGAGCGCTACGCGCTAGCGGCGCCTAGCGATCGCGACGGACGGCACGGCCTGCACGCTCGGCGCGAGCTTGGGCTCCGTGGACTCGCACGGCGGCGCGACCTATGCCGTGCTCGATCTGCAGGCCGTGTGCGCGACGGCGCCGAAGCAGCTGCGCGTCGCGTACGGATTGCTGTTCGACGTCGACGGTGCGCACCGGAGCCTCGTGCAGATCGGCAGCGGCGCGGCCGCGACGACAGCCGTGCTGTCGGCCGAGCATCCGTCGATCGAGGTCGAGGTGGCGAAGCTGTCGGCGTGGTCGAGCCTCGGGCGCTTCGTCACGGAGGGCATTTGGCACATCTGGCATGGCTACGATCACCTCGCGTTCGTGTTGCTGCTGCTCGTGCCGATCGTGCTCGGCCCGCGCGGCGCGAAGCAGCTCGGTGCGCGCGCCGCGGTGGGCGAGATCCTGCGCGTCGTCACGGCGTTCACGCTCGCGCACTCGATCACGCTCGCGCTCGCGACGCTCGGCGTCGTGAACGTGCCGAGCCGCTTGATCGAATCCTTGATCGCGTTGTCGGTGCTGATCGCGGCGCTGCTGAACGTTGCGCCGCGAGTGCCGCGGCTCGGTGCGCGGCTCGCGTTTTGTTTCGGCCTCGTGCACGGGCTCGGCTTCGCGACTGCGCTGCGCGACCTCGGCACGGGCGGCGCCGGGATGCTCGTGAGCCTCGCGGGGTTCAATCTCGGCGTCGAGGCCGGACAGCTCGCGGTCGTGAGCGCGGTGATGCCGGTGCTGTTCGCGGTGCGGCGCGTACGGGGCTGGCCGCAGGTGTTGAAGTGGTCGTGCTCGACGGCGTGCGGCGCGCTCGCGTGCGTGTGGATCGCGCAGCGGTTGCCGGGGTAGCGAAACGGGAACTTGACTCGCCGTATATCGCGCCGCCCGAATTGACGGCTAACGACGCCCGTGGTCTAGTCGAAACATTGCGCGCGAACGCCAACACCCTCTGTTGGCTCTCGTGTCGCACCTTGTCACAGGCGGCATCACGCCGCCGCTGGACTACGGCGTTAGGCGCGCAACGAAACATGGCCGTGCGGCGCTATCAGGCTTGGAGAGATCCGATACGCGGCTCCATCACGTATTGGGTGGCCGACTCTGGACCGCGGCCTCCGGACGCCAGTGCGGCTGCGGAATTGCTCTGGGAGTTCGATGCCGCGTCGAGCGAGGAGGCGATGTCAGTGCATTTCGTGCGGTTGGGCTACGCGCCATACTGTCCAGCGGGCGATCCTGCCGCGTGCCCGATCTGCGGCGCAATCTACTATCCGCTTGGTTCTGGCGAACGCTGGAAGTGCGGACGCAAGGAGTGGCGTGCGATGTCGAGCGAGGCGTTTCCCTACCAGAAGGTTCCTTAGGTCACTGATCTCGATCGCGCTGAGTTGGTACTGCGACGACTTCGGTGGCGGCGGCACGAGAATCGGTTAAACGGTGGATCTCAGAGGGCGCCGCGGTGCACGGACATAAGGCGAAGACGAGCTCGAGCGCACGGCAGACTGGCGGAGGTTCGACGTCGAGACCGATCGTGATCTGGGTCGATGTCTCCCGATCCAGGACGACGCGCTTGCAGTTTGAGCCGCGATCGTAGGCTTCATCGCCTTGAGCCGGAGCAGCTATATCAATGACCTCGCCCGGTTCGCAAGCGGGACGGTCACGGATCGGGATTGCCGGGGCCGGACGTCAGCGCGAGCGCTGAGGATCAGCCACCCGTGGCCGGCGTTGACCGACTCGTACCCGAGCGACGGCGCGGAAGTACGCTTTGCGAATCGGCCTCGGCAGACCCGTCGCTGACGGCTCCAATCCCGCACGTCGGCGCCGAAGATCATGAGCGGACGATGGTGGCGTCGACGGCGGAGCGCCAGCTCCGGACTAGCCGTGAAGTCGCGCTCTGGCCGACGCACGGTGCGGTCGGTGCGCTAAGCCTGCGCGCGCGACTCGCGCCGCGCTCGGCTTCTTTCAGCAGCTTCTTGCGCAGCCGGATGCTCACCGGCGTGACTTCGACGAGCTCGTCGTCGTCGATGAACTCGAGCGCTTGCTCGAGCGAGAACTTGATCGGCGGCGTGAGAATGATGTTTTCGTCAGCTCCGGCCGAGCGGATGTTCGTGAGCTGCTTGCCCTTCGTCGGGTTGACCATGAGGTCGTTGTCGCGGCTGTGAATGCCGATGATCATGCCCTCGTACACTTCGAGGCCGTGACCGATGAATAGCGAGCCGCGCTCCTGCAGATTGAACAACGCATATCCGAGCGCCTTGCCCTGGACCATCGACACGAGCGCGCCGTTGATGCGCTGGCCGATCGAGCCCGACGCGCGCGGCGCGTAGCCGTCGAAGATGTGGTACAGGAGCCCGGTGCCGGCGGTCGCCGTCAGGTACTCGGTGCGGAAGCCGATCAGGCCGCGCGCCGGGATCCGATACTCGAGCCGCACGCGCCCGCGGCCGTCCGGCATCATCGAGATCAGCTCGCCCTTGCGCTCGGCGAGCCGCGTCATCACGCCGCCCTGGTACTGGTCGGCGAAGTCCACCGTGAGCTGCTCCCACGGCTCTTGCACGACACCGTCGACGACGCGCTCGATCACGGCCGGTCGCGACACCGCGAGCTCGTAGCCTTCGCGGCGCATGTTCTCGATCAGCACCGAGAGATGCAGCTCGCCGCGCCCCGAGACGCGAAACTTGTCCGCGTCGTCCGTGTCCTCGACGCGCAGCGCGACGTTGTGCATGAGCTCCGTCTCGAGCCGCGCGCGAATCTGACGGCTCGTGAGGTACTTGCCTTCGTTGCCGGCGAACGGCGACTTGTTCACCTGGAACGTCATCGTGATCGTCGGCTCGTCGACTTGCAGCGGCGGCAGTCCTTCGGCCTCGCCGCGCGTGCAGACGGTGTCGGAGATCTGCAGGTCGTCGATGCCGCTGAACACGACGATGTCGCCCGCGCCGGCCTCGGTGATCGACCTTCGTTCGAGGCCCTCGAATCCGTACAGCTCCATGATCTGGGCGTTGCGCTGCGGCGCCGTCGCGCTGCACGACGGTGACCGGCATGTTGCGCTTCACGACGCCGCGGTTCACGCGGCCGATGCCGAGCAGTCCCACGTACGAGCTGTAGTCGAGGCTCGACACTTGCAGTTGCAGCGGGCCTTCCTCTGCGACCGGTGGCGCGGGCACGTTATTCACGATCGCTTCGAAGAGCGGCTGCATGTCGCCCGAGCGCGCTTCGGGATCCGTCGATGCGTAGCCCATGAGCGCGGACGCGTAGATCACCGGGAAGTCGAGCTGCTTGTCGCTCGCGCCGAGACGGTCGAAAAGGTCGAACGTCTGATCGAGCACCCAGCTCGCGCGCGCACCCTCGCGGTCGACCTTGTTGATCACGACCAGCGGCGTGAAGCCGCGCAAGAACGCCTTCTGCGTGACGAAGCGTGTCTGCGGCATTGGGCCGTCGACGGCGTCCACGAGCAGCAGCACGCCGTCGACCATCGACAGCACTCGCTCGACCTCGCCGCCGAAGTCCGCGTGGCCCGGCGTGTCGACGATGTTGATGCGCCATTCGCCCCAGCTGATCGCGGTGTTCTTCGCGAGGATCGTGATGCCGCGCTCCTTCTCGAGATCGTTCGAATCCATCGCGCGCTCTGGAATCACGGTACGCGCGTCGAGCGAGCCCGCTTGCCGGAGCAGCTTGTCGACGAGCGTGGTCTTGCCGTGGTCGACGTGCGCGATGATCGCGATGTTTCGGAGCCGTTCCTTGGGCAACATGGCGGTCAGCCGGGGGGTAGGAAGGCGCGCATTATACGGAGGTCGCGCCGCAAAGCTATCGAGCGTGTCCGGCTGGCTGCGACGCGCGCCGCCGCTAGGGATGGCGTGGTCCGACGGTCGGTTCTCAGGTCGCCGGAGCCGGCTGCACACGGTGCGCGGAGCGGCCCGCGAGCTTCCCGCCGAGCAGTACGGCCGGTATGCCCAAGATCGCGACCGCGAGGTTGTACCACGCCGGTATGTTGGCCCACTCGGCATACAGGTGCTCGTAAAGGAGGTAGCCGCCGACGATCGCGGCCAATACCCAGACGGCCTCGCGGCGCCGCGCGATGGCCATCGCAACCCAGCCGCCCGCGATCTCGGCGAGGATCCAGAAGATCACGTTGACGACGGCCATCGGGGTCGGGAAGTCGAAGACGTGGTCGTTCATCCACGCCTGTCCGTGCACGCGGTACTCGGGCCAAACGGCGGCGAGCAGAATCGCGAGCGCCAAGAAGCCCACGAACCAGACGACCCAACCTGCGACGACGCCGAGTACACCGCGCACCATGTTCGTCACCTTGTTCTCAGTTGTGCCGCTACCGCTGCTTGCCGCCTGCGTCTGCTAGTGCGATAGCTCCTGAATGAGCGAATCCATCTGCTGGAATTGCAGGCAGCCCCCCGTCGGCGGAGTTGGCGGGCAGCCCGTCGAGCGCCAGCCGTAGTCCATCTCGAACACGGTCAGCACCTGTTGCTTCGTCGCGCCGCCGTGAACGAGCTCCGCGATCCGAGTCCGCATCGCGTCGACGTCCGCGCGAAACTTCGCGACGTCTGCGCGCGTCGATACGGGTCCGTGCCCCGGGATCACCGTGTCGAAATCGAGCGTGAGCACGCCGTCGAGCGTGTGCGTCCAATCGAGGAAGCTGCCGCCCTGCGCGTAGTCGACGTAGATGTTGGCGCCGGGCGGTTTCGAGGCCGCTGCGGCGGCCGCGGTCGGCGTCCGGCCGAGGAACAGATCGCCCGTGTGGATCACCTTGAGCTCGGGGAAGTAGATCACCGCGTCGCCGTTCGTGTGGCCGCGTCCGAAATACTTCGCGCGCACTTCCTTGCCGCCGAGGTGCACGACGAGCTCGTCCGCGAACGTGATGTTCGGCAGGCCGATCGGGGTGCCGGGCGTGTCCTCGTAGTACGGCTGCTTGATGTGCTCGAGGTTCGCGCGCACGTTCTGCTGCGCGATCACGTTCGCGATCGCGAGCAGGTTCGCGTTGCCGCCGGCGTGATCGTCGTGCTGGTGCGTGTTGAGCACGTACTTGATCGGTTTGTCGGTGACCGACGCGACCTTCGCGCGGATGTCGTCGGAGTTCCGATAGAACATGTCGTCGACGAGGATCACGCCCTCTGGCGTCACGTAGACGGCGACGTTGCCGCCCTCGCCGGAGATCATGTAGAGGTCGCCTTTCACGCGCGCGATGTCGAGCGGGCGGGCGGGCTTCAGCGTCTGCGCGTGCGCGGCGAAGCGCGAGCGGCGCGAGGCAGACGGCGACGAACGATGCGTTACGAGGGGCGTGTGCATTTCATGTCGTCGAGGTTCTCCGCCGAGTTCTAGCTCTTTGGAGCAGCGCGTGACCAGGGGCCCTGCGTCACCGTAGGGAGTCCGGACTCGGACGAGAAGAACACGGCGTCGACGCTCCCGAATGCGAGCCGATCGCCGTCACGCAGCTCGCGCGCTCCGACGAGCCGCTCGGTGCCGACGGTCGTGCCGTTCTTGCTGCCGACGTCTTCGAGGAGGGCCCGAGCGTCGTCGATCACGATGCGTGCGTGACGCCGCGACACGCTCGCGAAGTCGATCCACACCGTCGACAGAGGATCGCGGCCGATCGTGTTCTCGCCTTCCTTTAGAGGGACGCGTCGGCCATCGACGACGATCCAACGCCAGACGAAGCTTGCTGGGCACCGAAGCGACGAGCGGGCGGCAGAAGGCATAACCGACACGCTGCACCGTGCGAATCATCGGCGCGGCGCGGTCGTGGTCGTCGAGCGCTCGGCGCAGCTCCTTGACCAAGCCGACGAGCGTCGCGTCGGAGACGAACGACTTCGGCCACATCGCGCGATGCAGCTCGACTTTCGACACTACGCGCGGCGCGTGCTCGATCAGCACTCCGAGCAGGTCGAACGCCTTGGGCGTGAGGTGGATCTCCGCTCCCGTCGCGGCGCAATTGCCGCTGACCGGCATCGACCTCGAACGCGTCGAATTTAGTCAAACTGGGGTTCATCTCGTTCTTTTCCCCCGCAATTCCCGATTCACAGGCGACTCCCCCGACAGGATGGTAGCACCCGTGGACGATCGGACGAACTCCGCGACCCCCTGGGCTCGCGTGCACGCCGCGCGGAGAGTTTTACTCATGTGACGATGGCGTGGCGCGTGCTAGATTGAGCCCGTCTCAGTTTTGGGAGGAGACGTCGGATGCGTGCTTCGATCGCTATTGCCGTCGGTGCCGTTGCGTCGGTCACGTTCTTCGCCTCGTTCGATGCGTCACGCCTGCGGAGAGAGCTTGTTCCGCGTCGGCAGAGGCGTCGCGTATCGCGCGCAGACCGCGCCGCTCCCGGGCAACGTGCTCGTCGTCGCGCCGAGCGCCGAGTCGAAAGAGCTCGCCGAGAGGCTGTCCGCGGCAGGACACAAGCGTCCGCGTCGTGGACTCATCCCGAGCAAGTGGCGCAGGAAATTCGCAGCGGCAAGTACGACGTCGTGCTCGCGTCGTTCAACGATCGCGGACTGATCGAAGCCGACATCGGCCGGGGTCGCCAAAGCGCCCGCGTACATTCCCGGTCACGACCGAGGATTCGCAGAAGGATCGTCGCCGCCAAGGCGTACCCGCGCTATCTGTCGGTCGACGACGACTTCACGCAGTACTTGCGCGTCATTCATCGCACGCTGAAGGCCGCTCCGAAGGCGTGAACCCGCGGCCCGCGGCGAGGCAGAAGCCCGCGGATCGGCGCAAGGACGCGATTTTCTCGTGTCACGTCGTCGCGGCGCTCGCGCTCGCGGGACGGCGTCGTGCGCGCGCAAGACGTCACGCGTGATCCAACGGCGCGTCGTGGCGAGATGGAGATCACCTATCAGCACTCGAAAGAGCAGAATCTCGTACACGTCGAACGTCGGCATCGCTCAAGACCTTATGTGTTGACGAACCAGTCGCTCGACTTCAACGTCCGCTACGCGCTGAAGGATCGCTGGACCATCGAGGGCGGATTGCCGCTCATCAGCCGCAAGTGGGGAGGAGACGGACAGTCTTCCCGAGGATCGCGGTCGGAGCAATTCACAATCCGATGAACTTCGTTCCGCCGCACCGGAGGCGACGTTCGTCGACGACGGACAGTATCACACGTACTTTCAGGACTGGCGGCTCGGCGCGCGGTACCTGCTGCTGCGGGATCCCGTGATCATCGAGCCGTACGTCATGCTCGGCCTCCCGTCGACCGACTATCCGTTCCTGGGGTCGGCGGCGCCGGGCGAGCACGTGAGCCGGCAGGAGATCGGATCGACCTTCGCGTACCGTCCGCCGTTCCTGAACTGG
The DNA here is from genome assembly GCA_963841645.1 of uncultured Gammaproteobacteria bacterium. GTDB lineage: Bacteria > Pseudomonadota > Gammaproteobacteria > Steroidobacterales > Rariloculaceae > FEN-1219. Next base: position 777,942 of record CAWJDS010000008.1, read on the forward strand.
TATTTCAGCGTGGAGATCGGTTATCAGTACGTCGAGAAGACGCTCGGCGTGAACAAGAACGCGACGCGTGTCGACGCCGAGATCGTCTACTTCGTGAATCCCGAAGATCGCCGTGAAGCTGTTCGCCTCATCGAAGAACGGCCACGGTATCGAGCCTCCGGTTCGCCGATCTTACTTCGGACATCTGGTATCACCACGACCAGCTCATCCGCCACAACTACATCAACTGCGGGGCTCGGCATGGACTGGTCGCTTGAGCAGCCGCAACGTGCGTGAACGTGTCGTGGATCCAAATGGTCCACGCGGAGGACATCTTCAACCTTGACGGAGCGCTGAGCTTTTCGCTGTCGCGCGGCTTCTGATACGACGCGAGCCTCGCAGCGGCGTCGGCGCCGAGCGGAGCGCGGTCAGTCGTCCTTCGACGGCGTGCGGTTCGGCGCTCACGTCGGCGACGCCGTGCTCGCGCAGCGTCGGCCGGCAAACGTTCACGCAGCTGCCGCTTGCGTTCCTCGACGCGATCGACCACGGCCTTGAAGCGCGGCTCTGCCGCGAGGCGCTTGAAGCACGGGCTGTCTTGCAAGCAGCGGGCGACCAGACCAAGCCGTGGGCGGCGACGACACGATCGAGCGCGTCGAGCGCATCGGCGTACTGGCCGAGCTGCGATTGTGGCGCACGCGAAGGTTTGCTCCGCCCACCACGATTTCGCGTGAGGCCGTCCCTCACTCAGCCATCGAGTTGTCGAGTCGTCTGATACGTCGCAAGGTCTCGTCGCGAGGGAATCGTTGCCGCCGAGCGACTGCAACGCGTCGACGTAGCTCGCCAAGTACTGTGGATACTGAGTATCGACGTTCCGGTCGCGGACGGGATCGGTCCCGAGGCGCGGCGGCAAGCCCATCCTCTCGAGCAGATACTTGGCCGACGCGAAGTCGTCGATCGCGTTGTAACCGAACGCGAGCAGGTACTTCGCTCTTCGGTCTCATCGGGGTGCGTCTATCACGTAGTCCTGGCCGAGATCGACCAGCTCGTTATAGCGGCGCTGTAGCCACAACTGATTGATCGCCGGCTTCGGGGTCGTATTTCGCCGCGTCCGACGAAGTCGCCGATCCGCGAGAACAGCTCGCCCGACCTGCCAGCGCGTTTCTCTGGTCTTCGGGCTGAGCCTGCAAGGCCTTGATGCCCCACGCGATGCCGACGTCGATCTCTCCGGTCAACTCGTACAGGCGCGCTAGCGCCCGATAGCCTCGCGCGTTCGGAAAGCGCGCGAGCGATCTCGGCTCGCCAGCTCGTGCAGCTTGTCGATGTCGTCGGCGGTGCCGAGATACTCGGCATAGTCGGAGTAGCGCGAGGATCGTCTGGCGGTCGAGTCGCTTGGCTTCGCGAAACAACGCGTCGGCGTCGTTGCGGCGACCCGAGGTCGCGGCAATGAGCCACAGCGCGTAGGCGCCGAGCGCGTCCGCGTTGCTGCGGGTTCAGCGCGAGCGCCTTCTTGATACGCGTCCTCGACCTCATGCGCGGGCGCGCTGTCGTCTGCAGGTATTCGGCGCTCGTGTGGTAGACGTCCGACAGCTCTGCCGCCGCGGCAAGCTCGAGCCGGTCGGTCTCGGCGAGATCGAGCGCGCCAGCAACGGCTCGCGAGCCTCGTCGACGTCGCCCTTGTACAGGAGCGCGAAGCGAGCCGGCTATGCGCGGCGATCGATTTCGGATCGGCCATCGGTCGCGCTTCGGAAGTAGTCGATGGCCTTGTCGAGCTTCTTCTCGTCGACCGTGAGGTCGTCTCTCACCTCGTGGTCGTAGTGGTTGCCGAACAGCACGAGCATGTTCGCGCGCTCGCTTTGCGACGTCGGCGCCGGAGGGGGCGTAGCGAGCGACGCCCGCGCCGCGGGGACGAGCACCGTCACCGACCTCCGACGCGATCTGCTGCTGGAGCGCTTGCAAGTTCTCGCTCTGCGACGCTCGAACGTGAGCGGCGGCCGGATCGCGAAGCCCTTCTCGTCGAGCACCTCGACCAGCACCTCGAGGTTGTCGCCGTGCTTGCGCACAGTCCCGTTGATCAGCACCCCGACGCCGAGGCTCCGCGCGATGGTCCGCGGATCGGCGTTCTGGCCGCGGAAGCTCGCGGACGACGCGCGGGCTTGGACGCTGATGCCCTGCAGCCCCATGAGCCGCTCGCGCAGCGTGTCGCCGAGGCCCTCGCTGATCGGCACGTCGTCGGCGTTGCCCGTTTCGTTCGCGAACGGCAAGACGGCAACGGCTTTGCCCTGAGCGGCGCCGCGCAGATCGGCGCGATAGTAGGCGGCGAGCATCACGGCGGCGACCACGGCGAATGCCGCAGCATAGACCGCCGGGCGCGTCCAGAGCGGGACGCGCCGCGCGCGGCCGTCGGGCGCGTCTGCGCCGTCAGCGGGTCGAGCGGCCCGCTCGGCACCGAGATCGTCGAGCCCCGACCGGCGCACGAGCCTGCGCAGGTCGACGACGAGGTCGCGCATCGTCTGGTAGCGATCGTCGGGCTCCGGCTCGAGCGCCTTCGCGACGATCGCGCGCAGAGGCGCAGGCACGTCCTCGCCGAGCGGCGGCAGCGCATGTTCTTTATTGTCCTGGCGCGCAGGCGGCCTCGCTCCCGACAGCAGCTCGTACAGCACGAGCCCGAACGAGTACACGTCGCTGCGGGCGTCGAGCGCGTGTCCCTGCGCTTGCTCGGGCGACATGTACGCCGCCGTGCCGATCAACGTGCTGTTGTCGCTCGGCTTGATCGCCTCGAGCACGTCGTCGGCGAGCGGGTCGACCTCGAGCAGCTTCGCGAGCCCGAAGTCCGCGAGCTTCGCGTAGCCGTTCTTCGCGAGCAGGATGTTTTCCGGCTTGATGTCGCGGTGGAGGATTCCGGCCTCGTGCGCCGACCGCGATGCCGTCGGCGACGCCGATCAGGAGCTCGACGATCTGTTGCCAGCCCGCGCGAGCGCGCGGCCCACTGGCGCAGCGTGCCGCCGTCGACGAACTCCGTGATCAGGTACTGTCGATCCTGATACTCCCCCGCGTCGTACACCGTGACGATGTGCGGATGGTTCAGCGACGACACCATCTGCGCTTCGCGCTGGAAGCGCCGGCGCGCCTCTGAATCGGCGAGATTCTCCGGAGCACCTTGATCGCCGCGGGACGGTTCAGCTTCGTGTCCGTCGCGCGGTAGACGATCCCCATGCCGCCGGCGCCGAGCGGACCGTCGATGCGGTAGGTGCCGATGTGGGTGCCGGCCGCGAGCACCGATCCGCCGGCGAGCTCCTGGCCGGGCAGCTCGGTGTCTTGCTGACCCTTGAGCAGCGCCTCGACGCGCCGCCGCAGGTCGTCGTCCCGCCCGGACTGCTCGGCGACGAACGTCGCCCGCTCGCCGATCGGTCTGCGGAGCGCGGCGCGTACAGTCTGCGGATCAGATCTTCGCGGTCGCTCATTGCGCGGTAGGCGGGCTCAGCGTCGGCAAGCATAGGCTCGGACACTCCGCCGGGCCAGCCGCTTCAGAGCGAGGCGGCGGTGACTACAGCGTATCGGCCGGCAGCCCGTTCGCGCAGGGTGATCGGTAGGCGGTCGCGAAGCTGTTCTTGCGATTCTCGAAGCGCTCGATTACGGCCTTGTAGCGCGGCTCGTTCCGCCAGGCTTCTTGAAGCACGGGCTGTCTAGCAGCAACGGCAACAACGGCAAGCCGTGAGAATCGGCTGACGAGATCGAGAGCTGCTGAGCGCGCTCGGGAATGCTTATCGAGCTGCGCTTCGGCGCACGCTATCGCAGCGTATCGACCCACCATGTATGCGCTCATGACCGCTCCGGTCGAACAGCTTCATCGAGAGCTGCAGGCCGCGACTGCGCGAGCTGGGTCGCAAGGGCATCATTGCCGCCGAGCGACTGCAACGCGTCGACGTAGCTCGTCATACGCTTGGGGCACCATGCCGTCGCCAGTATCCCGTGTCGGGCGGCTGCGGGAATGCCCATTTGTTCTCAATAGGTACTTCGGCGGTCTTGAAATCCTCCGGTCGCGTTGTAGGCGAACGCAAGCATGTACTCGGCCCGGAAATTCGCCCGGTGCCCGATCAACCAGTATCTGGGCAGCGTCGATCAGGTCGCCGTAGCGGCGCTCGAGCCAAAGCCGACCGAAGCGCCGGGGTCGGCTCGTATGGTCGCGGCCTGGCGATAATCGCCGATCCTCGAGAACAGCTCGGCGATTTGCAGTGCGTGACTCGTCGTCCTCTGGCTCCGAGCGCAGGGCCTTCAGACACCATGCGATCCCGACGTCGATCTCGCCCGGACAGGTCGTACAAGGTGCATAGCGTCTCGATAGCCTCGGGCGTTTGGAAAGCGCGCGGCGATCTCGCGAGCCAGCTCGTGGAGCTCCGTCGACCTCGTCGTTCGAGCCGAGGTAGCGTCGGCATACTCCGCGTAGCGCGAGATCGTCTGGCGGTCGAGGCGGATGGCTTCGCGATATAGAGCGTACCGCATCGCTGAGGCGCGAGAATGGATGAGCAGCCATTTGCGCATAGTCGCCGAGCGCATCGACGTTGCTTGGGATTCAGTGCGAGCGCCTAGCGGTAAGCGTCTTCGGCGTCCGGGCTGACGCGTGCTGCAGCAGATAGATGAGCACGTCGTGTAGTAGACATCCGACAGCTCCGCGGATACCGCGCTCGGGTCGATCGACTCGCTGAGCTTGAGGGCGGCCAACAGCTGAGCCGAGTGCTTCGATATCCCCTTTGTAGACGTAGCGCCGAAGCCAACCGGCTGTGCGCGACGATCGAGTTGGGGTCAGCACTGGATAGCTTGCCTGTAGAAGTCGATCGCTTTGTCGAGCGTTCTTCTCGTCGATGGTGAACGTTGCGGTCCCTGACCTCGTAGTAACGTAGTGGTTGCCGAACAGCACGAGCTTATTCGCAGATTCGGCTTTGCGCCGTCGGCGTCGGAGCGGCGGCGGCGAGCGATGCGCGTGCCGCCGGTACGAGCACCGCGCCGACCTCCGCCGCGATCTGCTGCTGGAGCGCCTGCAAGTCTTGCTCTGCGCCGCTCGAACGTGAGCGGCTGCCGAATCGCGAAGCCCTTGTCGTCGAGCATCTCGACGACCACTTCGAGCATCTTGCCGTGTCTTGCGGAGCGTGCCGTTGATCAGAACTGCGACGCCGAGGTCGCGCGCGGTGGTTCGCGGGTCGGCATTCCGGCCGTCGAAGCTCAGCGACGACGCGCGCGCCTGGACGCTGATGCCCGGTAGCCCCATGAGCCGCTCGCGCAAAGTGTCGCCGACACCCTCGCTGATCTGTGCGTCTGTCCGGATCTGCCGGTCTCGTTCGTGAACGGCAGGACGGCAACCCCTTTGTTCGCCGAGCCGGGCGGTGCAAGGCTGTCGCGGTAGTATGCGGAGAGCAGCAACGCTGCGATCAGCGCGAGCTGAGGCCGGCGATCGTATAGATGACGCGCCGCGCAATTCCGTGGCCGCGCGTGCCGCGCGGACGTCTGAACCGCGACACCGATGCATCGAGACGGTCTGCTCGGCACGCCATCCTCGGTGCCCGGACCTGCGTAGGAACCGGCGCAGGTCGACGACGAGGTCGCGCATCGTCTGGTAGCGATCGTCGGGCTCCGGCTCGAGCGCCTTCGCGACGATCGCGCGCAGACGGCGCAGGCACGTCCTCGCCGAGCGGCGGCAGGCGCATGTTCTTTATTGTCCTGGCGCGCAGGAGCGGCCTCGCTCCCGACAGCAGCTCGTGACAGCACGAGCGCCGAACGAGTACACGTCGCTGCGGGCGTCGAGCGCGTGTCCCTGCGCTTGCTCGGGCGACATGTACGCCGCCGTGCCGATCAGCGTGCTGTTATCGCTCGGCTTGATCGCCTCGAGCACGTCGTCGGCGAGCGGGTCGACCTCGAGCAGCTTCGCGAGCCCGAAGTCCGCGAGCTTCGCGTAGCCGTTCTTCGCGAGCAGAATGTTTTCCGGCTTGATGTCGCGGTGGAGTATTCCGGCTTCGTGCGCGATGGCGATGCCGTCGGCGACTCCGATCAGGAGCTCCACGATCTGCTGCCAGCCGCGCGAGCGCGAGGCCCACTGGCGCAGCGTGCCGCCGTCGACGAACTCGGTAATCAGGTACTGTCGATCTTGATACTCGCCCGCGTCGTACACCGTGACGATGTGCGGATGGTTCAGCGAGGACACCATCTTCGCTTCGCGCTGGAAGCGTCGGCGCGCCTCTGAATCGGCGAGATTCTCCGGCAGCACCTTGATCGCCGCGGGACGATCCAGCTTCGTGTCCGTCGCGCGGTAGACGATGCCCATCCCGCCGGCGCCGAGAGGACCGTCGATGCGGTACGTGCCGATGAGCGTGCCGGCCGCAAGCACCGATCCGCCGGCGAGCGTCCTGGCCGGGCAATTGCGTCTCTTGCTGGCCTTTGAGCAGCGCGTCGACGCGACGCCGCATGTCGTCATCGCGGGCCGACCGTTCTGCAACGAATGCCGCGCGCGCTCCGATCGGCCTCTTGAGGGCCAGTTCGTACAGCTTGCGGATCCGATCGTCGCGTGCGCTCATGAAGCGTTGGCGGTAGGCCTGCGGCGACGCAAGCATAGGCTCGCGCTCCATGTCAGGCCAGGTTCCCCTCGATTTCCCAGATCGCTACCCCGATTCACCCATGGACGAGCCTCGGAGCGGGGCGGATAGGCTGCCGATCGACGTGGTCGACGTTGACGCCCCATGCGCGTATTTGTCGCATCGATTCTCGCCCGCATCGTTGTCTTGCAGGGATTGCTGTTGACCTCCACGACCGAGGCACACCACTCCGCGGCGGTATTCGACGCGGACAAAGTCATCGAGCTCCGCGGCACGGTCGTCGACTTCAAGCTCCGCAGCCCGCATTCGTCTTTCGTCGTCGATGCTCGAGCGTTCTCGGAAGACGGCGCTCGCGCTCGACGACCATGTCGCGCGTTGGGAAGTCGAATCGGAATCCGTGCCAGTTCTGCGTTCGCTAGGCGTCGACGCGAGCACGTTCGAGCCCGGTGATCAGCTCACGATCAGGGCGGCCCCGCATCGCGATCCGGCCTTCAAGTTCGCGCACTCGCTCGCGATCGTCGACGCGTTCGGCGTCGAGTACGTCATGGCAAACAGCAATCGTCTTTACAGCCCATCGCTGAGGGCTAGAGCCGGACTCGCGCAGAAGGACGTCGCGCACTCGTCGGTGGCACCGGGTATCGCGAGTCTGCAAGGTCGATGGCAGCAACCGTTGACGCGCTTCGCTTCCGGCGGTCCAGGTCTGCCGCTAAACGATGCCGGCAGGAACGCCTGGCGCGGTTACGACCGCAAGCAGTCGCCGGCGAACTCGTGCGAGCCGATCAACGTTCCCGATATCTTCTTCTCCGCGTTCTTCTTGTTCGAGATCCGAATCGACGGGCGGGTCGCGGTGCTGCACAACGAGTACTACGACGTCGTGCGCAGCGTTTCTTTCGCCAAGGAGCTCTCGCCGGTCGAGGCGAGCGGACGTTTCGGTGTCGCGGTCGGCACGCATCGACGGCGACACGCTCGTCGTCGAGAGCCGCGACTTTCCGCCGTCGCGATGGGGTCTCGGAATCGAGGAAGCGCACGGCGCCGACGTTCCGTCGAGCGAGCGGAAGACGCTGACCGAGCGATTCACGGCGCAGCCCGACGGGCAGACGCTCGTATACGAGTACACGCTCGACGGACCCGGCGTACATGACCGGCTCGAATAGCGGGCGCGTCGAGCTCACGCGGGTTCCGGACGTCACGCCGTTCTATCCGTTCGAGTGCGATGCCGAGAGCGCTGCGATGTGGTCGCGGCAGCGAGGCGACGCGCCGATGCGATGCCGGCGCGCTCGCCAAAATAGCCAGACGCGCGCGATGTCGAGCGGACGGGCGGCTTCGGCGTTTGGGCGTGCGCGGCGAATGCGGCCGACGCGAGGACGACGGCGACGATTGACGTGCGGTAACGGAGTGCTCGGATCATGGCCGCCGATTCTCGCGTTGGCCGCGTCGCGCGGCAATAGCCGCGCATCGTGGATATCGGGGACGCTAGCGGCCGCGGGGCGCGGAGCGCGTCTTCGAGGTCCTCAGACGCCGAGCACGAACCGAATCAGATGATCCGGGTTGTCGCGCGGCTCGATCGCCGAGCGAGATCACGCCCGTGCCCTTGAGCTGATACAGCTCGCGCTGGACGAGCGTCGGCGTGCCGCCGTGGCCGTCGTCGATGTAGGTGCCGTTCGTGCTGTGGTCCTGGAGGAAGAACTTGCCCGCCACGCACTCGACCGACGCGTGCCGCCGCGACACGAGCCGGTGATCCACCTTGAGCCTGCAGTCGTCGTCGCGCCCGATCAGGCACGCAGAGGATTGCGGATCGACCGTCCACTCGCCGGAGCCGTAGCGCAGCGCGAGTCGCGCGACGATCGTTTTCGTCTGCAGCGGCGGGCGGTAGTCGGTCAGCGCCTGCTTGTCGTTCGCGAGCAGGTAGATGTCCATCGGCTCGGACTTGCCCTTGACCGGCACCTTGCGGATCAGCCGCAGGTTGCGCCAGCGGGCGGTCTCGGTGAGCTGAGCTTGCGCCGCGGCCGTCATCACGATCTCGAAACGCTTCGCAATGTCGGCCATGCGCGCCGCGACGTTCACGACGTCGCCGTAGAGCTGCTCCGTCTCGCGCAGCACGACGCCGACGTGCAGCCCCGCGTGCATCGACAGCGGCTCCTCGTAGGGCAGGTCGCGCATGCTGACGGCCGAGATGAGCGCGGAGTCGATCGTCGGGAACATGCAGAGCATCCCATCGCCGCGCAGCTGGATCACCTGACCGCCGCCGTCGACGGTGAGCGCGGACCATAGGTCCAGCGTGCGCGCGACGATCTCGCGCGCGCGGTCGTCGCCGACGGCGACGTAGAGCTTCGTGCTGCCGCTCATGTCGGCGAACAGCACCGCGCTATTTTCGTGACGTTCGATCGGCAACGGTCGCGTCTCGATCGCGGCGGGCCCGCGGTCGGTGTGGATGATGCCGAAATCGGTGCGGCTTGGCGATGCTCGAGTGAAGTTGTTTGACGCGTGTCACACGCGCGGCGCGCGAAAAAAAGTAAGGCCCCGGGGGTGACGGGGCCTTAGGCGCATGACGATTTCGGCCTCAGAAGTCGACGGCAACTTCCGTGTCGGCTGAAATCGTTCGAGTCACCGGCGCCACAAACTTGATGTTCTCGCTCTGGCCATCGTCGGGATTGTCATTCCCTGCCTGGCACGTGAACGCAATCGTGTACGTTCCAGGTGCGATGACCGTGTGATAGACGTAATCACCGGTCGAGCTCGGCTCGACTGGAATCACCGCGACGGGATCCGGATCGACGCCGTCGATATCGTCCGGCGTGATGTTGGCCCCAGCGAAGACGTAGACGGCGTTGCCTACATCGAGATTCGGGTCATCTGCGAGGCAGCCGTTGGGATCGCCGGTCGCGTTGAGCGTCGCGAGTGCGACCGTCCCGCTGAGCTTGCCGAGCTCGTGCACGTCGACGACGCGAAACGCAGGCTTGAGCAGGAAGCCCGGTTGGCCCGGCGGGTCCACGAGCCCTTTACGCAGATCCCAATCGAACAAGAGCTGCACCGCCTGATTGGCCGCGACGTCGAAACCGCCGACGAGCCGGACGCGGCCGCTCGGCACGCGAAGCTCCTCTTGGCCGCCGATCTTGGTCACGACGAACGAATCGAGCACGCCGTCGAAGTCGGCGTTCACGTCCATGTCGAGCCACTCGTAGCTGCCGGGATCGATCGCTTGTCCGTCGATCAAAATCGCCGCGTTCTTGTCGTTGAGGTCGAGCAGATTCACCTTCATCGGCGTCTGGCTCATCTTGAGCTGCTTCGCCGCGGAGCCCGGCCCTTTCAACCACAGCGCAGTGATTTCGACGTTCACGGCCGTGACGTCATCGACGGGAGCGTCCATCAGGGAGACGGTCAGGGTCGACGTACCGCTGGTCCCGCCGCCACCGCCCGAGCACGCGATCGACGACATTGCCCCAGCCGCGAGACCCGCGATCTTCGCCCCACGCAATCCTTTCGGTCCCATCTATCCGCATCCTCCTTGCGTCGCCTGGCGGTCTATCGCTACACGGATGGCGCGTCGGGACGGTTCCAAAGACTTGACATAATCACGAATATTTCCCGGCAGCGGCGCCGACTCTTTAAATAGATGGAACCGCGTCGCCCCTCGAACGTGTTCGTCTGAAGCCGGCTGATACTTTCCAAAGCGAGAAAGAGTGGACCCGATTGGTACGCACTCGGCAGCCGAGCGATTCGAGATGCTCGTGCAACCGCACTACGAGGTGTTGTATCGCGTCGCCTACCGGCTGACGCGCTCGAAGCACGACGCAGAGGACCTCGCACAGGAAGTCTGTGTGCGTGCTTATCCGCGGCTCGCGGAGTTGGAGCAGTTGGAGCAGCCGCGCGGTTGGCTATTGCGCGTCATGTACCGGTTGTTCATCGATTGGTCGAGGCGCTACGAACGAGCACACGTCGCGTCGATGGAGGTCATCGACGTGCTGAACATGCCTAGCGAGGAGCCCGGACCCGTCGACCTGGCCGAGCAGGCTTTCGACGCGCGTGACCTCGACCGCGCCTGGGTTAGGCTCGACCGGGAGCAGCGCGCGTTGCTCGCGCTGCACGACATCGAGGGGCACAGTCTGGCTCATATCAACGAGATCACGGGCATCAAGCAGGGTACGCTGAAGTCGCGGCTGCACCGGGCGCGAGTGCGTCTTGGCAATTTGTTGAGGCACGAGCAAGCGAGCCAAGTGGTGCGATTACAGCAGGGAGCTCGACGATGAGGTGCGAAGACGTACTGACCGTCCTCCAACGGACCGGAAGCGCAAGCGATCTCGCTCGTCGCGAGGCGACGGAGCACCTCGCGAGCTGCGAGGACTGCCGCAATGCGGCCCACGCTGTTGCGATGCTCAGAGCCGATCGCGACCTGCCGATCCAGCGGCCTCGCGACGGAGCGTTCCAAGACGCGATTCGCGCAGCGGTGTCGGCAAACGCACGCGTTACGCCGAAAACGACCGGGTTCTGGCTCGGCGTTGGCGTTGGCGCCGCTCTCGCCGCCAGCATTGCGGCAGCTGCCGTCATGATGCTGCGTCCGTTCAGTCAGGCGCCGCCGCCCGGAGCGCCCGCCGTCACGTTGGCGATCAACGAAGAGCGAGACGTGAACGTCGCGTTGAGCTCGCCGGAACCCTTGAGCAACGCGGAGATCCACGTCGCTGTGAGTGGCGATATCGGCTTGCGCGGCTTCGCTGAGCAGCGCGAGCTACGATGGAGCGCCGACCTCGATCGGGGCGTGAATCAGCTCACGCTGCCGATCATCGCGCTCGGACCTCACGGCGGGCAGGTGTTGGTCGAAATCCAGCACGGTGACAAGCGCCGAGCTTTCGTCGTCGACGTGCGCACGATCGCTCCGTCGGCGGAGTTGCCGTCCAGGCGGCCGCAGCTAGTCGCGGCGGCGTCGGACTTTGGCATAACGTTGGAACGCGACGACGGGCGGTTCGTGTTGTATAGCATCTGCGAAGAACGCGGAGCAAACGGATGAACCCTTCAAAGCTCGCGGCCACTTGTGCGCTCGCGGCGGCTTTTGTAGTGACGTTAGAGGTGCGTGCGCAGGCGCCGGGAAAGCCCGCCGACAGCCTCGACGTCACGATGACGTTGCTGCCAGAGCACGCGAAAGGGCCCGAAGACATCACGCGTCGGATAGCCCTGCCGCCGCCCGCGAACCCAGGCGACAAGGCAGGTCGCGGCACGGACAAAGACAAGCCTGATGACGGCAAGAGCCCGCCTGCGGACCCCGGAGCGAAAGGGCGCGACACCGCGGACGAAGCGCGCGAGCGCGGCCGCGAATTCGGCCAGGACGTTTCGGAGCAGTCGCGCGAGAATCGCGAGAACGCCGGACGCGGCCACGATACCGGCAACGGTAACGCCGGCGGAGGCGGTGGCAATAACGGAAATGGCGGCGGCAACGGCGGGACCATCGGCGGCAACGGCGGCGGCAACGGCGGCGGCGGCGGTAACGGCAGCGGCGGCGGGAACGGCAACGGCGGCGGTAACGGCGGCGGCAACGGCAACGGCAACGGCGGCAACGGCAACGGCGGCGGCAACGGCAACGGCAACGGCAACGGCAACGGTCCTCCGGCATCGCCGCCCGGCAAACCCTAGCTCTCTTCGACCACGTCGCGTGCAAGCGCGAGAACCGCGCTGTCCGCGCGCGACGCTAAACTACCGTGGTGCTTCGAGGCACAGTCCGAGACACGGTTATCGATGTCCCAGCGTTTGCTCTGGATCGCGTCGGTCGTTCTCGCCGTTTGCTCGTTGCTGCCGCGACCATCGCTTGCGGAAGGCGACGACCCGGCGTTCGCCGAGGCGAGCGCCGCGTTCGCGCGCGGCGACTACGCGGCCGCGCTCGAGCTGTTTGAGTTAGTGCGGACAACGGGCCCTGATGAGCCCGCTGTGCACTTCAATATCGGCGTGTGCGAGTACAAGCTCGGCCGCTATGCGGATGCCGCCGCGGAATTCGAGTCGTTGGGTGCGCGCTTCCCGGCGATGCGGGCGCTCGCGGAATACAATCGAGGTCTCGCGTTGCTCGGTCTGGGACGGGACGCGGATGCGCGCGCGGCGTTCAGCGCCGCGAGCGCCTCCGGCGACGCGAAAATCGCGCCGCTCGCGGCGGCCCGTCTGCAAGGGCTCGGGCAGGCTGCGCCGGTGGCGCAGGTCCCGCGGCGTTGGGATGGATTTCTGCAGCTCGGGCTCGGGCACGACGACAATGTCGCGTTCGTCGACGAGGTCACGCTGCCCGCGGGCCAGCAGGCCGACAGTGCGCTCGCCGAGCTCTACGGCTTCGGGAGCCGGCAGTTCGGCGCAGCCGCGCGCGTGCGGCTCGATTTCGGCGGTTACCTCGTTCGCTACTCCGATGCGCCGCAGTTCGAGGAAGATTCGGTGAACGTCGCGGCCGCGTTCGAGCGTTCGAGCGGCCCGTGGTCGATGGATTTTGGCCCGCACTACGCGCGTAGCACGCTTGGCGGTAACACGTTCGAGGGGGAGGCGGGCGTAACGGTGCGCGCCGCCCGGCCGTTCGGCGACTGGCGCTTCTCCGTGCTCGCGACGTACGACGACATCGACTCTCTCGAGTCGCAATACGACTATCTGGCCGGCGCGCAACGGCGCGTCCGCATGACCCTCGCGCAGCGCGTCGGGCGCGGGCGCTTCAGCGCTAGCGTCGAAGCGGAGAACAACAACTTGGCCGCGGCGACGGTGAGCTCCGATCGCCGTCGCGTTCTGCTCGGATATCGGTACGGTCTCGGCGCGGACTGGTCGGTCGAAGGTGCTGTCGCTTATCGGCTGAGCCGTTACGAGCGTCCGTCGGGGCCCGACGAGCGTCTAACCGAGCTCTTCGCGAGCGTCAGACGAGCGTTCGCGCACGATTGGGTCTTCACGGCCGACTACCGGCACTCTCGAAACGACGCCGATCTCGCCGAATTCACCTATAGCGCCGACCGGATCGCGCTCGGCGTCAACCGCGCGTTCTGACAACACCAGTGGTTTGACGTGTGTCCGCTGCCTGCCTAGAGTTCGGCGGCCGCGAAGAGTCGCGCCGGAGGGAGCCATGATCCGCGTTCACTCGACCAAGGCCTCGATCAACGGCTACAAGGTTCGCTTGCTACTCGCGCTGCTCGAGGTGCCGTACGAGCTCGTCGAGCTCGACATGTATGCGGGCGAGCACAAGCGCGAGCCGTTCCTCACGCTGAACCCATTCGGGCAAATGCCGGCGCTGACTGACGGCGCGTTCACGATCGCGGACTCGCACGCGTGCCTCGTCTACGTCGCGCGCAAGCACGATCTCGAGGGGCGTTGGTTGCCGAGCGATGCCGAGGGCGAAGCGAAGGTGGCCGAGTGGCTATCGAAGTCCGCCAACGAGGTGCATCAAGGCCCGTGGATGAAGCGCGCGAAGATTCGACGGCCCGACGCGATCAAGCTGTCCGACGCGGAGATCGACGCGCGCTGCGATCACATCTTGCGGATCATGGACGCGCATCTTGGGAAGCGCGATTGGCTTGCGCTCGACCGTCCGACGATCGCCGACGTCTCGTGCTTCGGCCCGATCTCGATGCTCAAGGTGTCGGGCTACGACACCGACAAGTGGTCGAGCGTCACGCGCTGGCTCGATCGCGATCCGCGCGTTGCCGCGCGCGCACGACATCGACGGCAAGGCGTTTCGCTAGCCGGGCCGAGCTAAGCGTCAGAACGTTCCTTTCGTCTCGACGATCAGCTGCACGTTGTCGATGTTGGGCGGCGCGTTGAGCGGGAACGCGAGATCGATGTGCAGGATCTGGCCGCGGCTCGCGCGCGGTGAGGTGAGCCGTAGGCCGATACCCACGTCGTAGAGCGTGCCGAGCGGCGCGGACGCGCGCGGATCGCGGCCGGTCACCCGGCCCGCGTCGAAGAACGCCGCGTAGCCGAACCGGAACAGTCGCCACGGATAAAAGTCGGTGTAGAAGCGCTGCTCGACGGTGAACAGCACCCGGTTCTCGCCGGCCTGATAGCGGATCGGATAGCCGCGCAGGCCGTTGTCGCCGCCGAGCAGCACTTGCGTTTCCGGATCGAGCTCGTGGGTCGCGAGCGCGCTCAGCGAGACGCTCAGCAGGCGGTTGTCGGAATTGCGCCGGTAGTAACGCGCGTCGAGCTGCGTCACCGAATTCTTGAAACCGTCGCGCTCGTGGCGCGTCGACGTGCCGGCGCCAAGCTGGAACAGGTCGCGCGCGCCCGGCTCCCAGCCGCGAGTCACCGTCGCACGCAGCAGCGTCGCGTCGCGGTCGGAGCCGAACGATTTCTCGGCGAAGCCGATGCTCGCGAAGAGATTGATGCCGAGTGCGACGTCCTCCGTGCGGCCCATGTCGTTGAGCTCGGTCATCTCGCGGAACTCGTCGGCGACGAGCTGCCAGCCGATCCACGGATAGACGAGCTTGCGGTCGGGAGGCAGGAGCACCGGCTGCGGTTTGAGGTCCGTCGGCACGAACGTGTCCTCTTCCAAGGAGACGCCGAACAGCCAGCGGCGCGTGCGCGAGTCGACGATGCCGCGCGACACGCCGCCGCGGATCGTGAGGTCGCGTATGTCGTGGCGGAACTCGTCGATCTCCTGGCCCAAGTCGTACATGGTGTCGACGCGGCGTTGGTCGAGGAACTGTCCGCCCGTCATCCAGCGCGCGTCGAGCGAATAGAACGGTCGCTCGCTATAGAGCTCGCGGCGGTAGCCGTCGCTTGCGTTCGCGAACACGGCGCCTAGCCGCATGCGCGTGTGAAGCACGTTGTCGTCGCGGTATCCGAGCAGGGACTCGTCGCGATCTATCGTGCTCTTATAGGCGACGTTGACCTCCCTGCCGTAGCCGAGGAAGTTGTCGTCGTCGAGGCCGAGACCCCACTCGGTCTTGCCGCCGCTGTGCGACAACTTTGCGTTCAAGCTCAGCGACCACGCGTCGCGCACGCGGACCTCGACGTCGACGCTATTCGAGGCGGCGTCGTACGTTCGATAGGCGATCCGGACGTCGGCCAGGAAGCCGCGCGCGCGCAGCGCGCGAGCCGATTCATCGAGCACTCGGCCTTCGTAGCGGTCCCCCGACTTGAACAGGAGCGCGGTCTGGATCACGTCGGGGCGCGTGCGTACGTGGACGCGGTTCGCGAAGCGGTAGAGCGCCTTGTCCTCCTCGGGATTGCCGTCCGGATCGAACACGTTGTCCACGATGATTTTGATCGCCCGAATCGTCGCGCCGCGGCGCTCGAGCTCCGCGCTCGCGATGGACGGCTGCTCTGAAGCGGCCTGCGTGGGGGCGGCCAGCGGCGCCGGCGGGTCGGCTCCAGGGGTCTTCGGGCCAAGCGGCTCTGCCTCGGCCTGTGCGGCGCTCGATTCTGCTCCCGGCGCGTCGGCGTCCTGCGCGAACGCGTGCAGCGCGAGCAGCCAGAGGAGCCCGGCCGGCGCCGATCGCAGCGGGTGAAGGCTTGGGCGCATCGACGGCTAGCGTAGCGTGCGCGCGCTTTGAATAGTGTGCACAAGCACGCAGTTGCTGTGGCGCAACTAGTCTACTCGGCGCAGGTGCGGAGAGAGCGTGCGCGGTGAGCGTGCCGCACGGGGGCGGCTGGTGCTCAGCGGCGTGCACGCACGCGCCGCTCGCCGATTAGTCGGCGCGCCGCGCGATCAGCTGCGCGAGCGCGACGGTGCGGCCGTCGGGGTCGACGATGAGCCCTTCGTGCTCGTAGATCGCCTCGAGATCCGCCGCCGCGCGCACGAGCTCGCCGGGCGCGAGCCGAAACGCGGCGCTCGTCGGCCCGACGACATCGGCGCTCGTGACGAGATGCTGCTCCACGAGCACGTGGCCTCCCGGCGCGAGGCGCGAGACGATTTCGGGCCAGAGCGCGGCGTTCACGTATCGGACCCAGACGACCAGATCGTACGGGCCGCGCGGTAGTGCGCCGGCGCGCTCCTCGAGGTCGGCGCAGTGCCAGCGGACGTCGACGCCGCGCTCCTCGGCCGCAGCTCGGCCGCGATCGAGGCCGGTGGACGAGATGTCGACGGCGTCGACGGCGTAGCCCGCAGCGGCGAGGAACAATGCGTTGCGGCCCGCGCCGCACGCGACATCGAGCGCCCGGCCACGCGGCAGACGGTCGAGCCACTCCGCGAGCAGCGCCGTGGGATGCGCGCGCTCCTCGTACGCACCCGCGCGGTAGCGGGCGTCCCATTTGTCGCGTTCGGCGCGGCTCACGCGGTCAGAGGCGGATCACGATCTTGCCGAAGAACTCACCCTCGTTCATCGCGTCGAACGCCTTCGGCGTGTCCTCGAGGCTGAAGACCTTGTCGACGATCGGCTTGATCTTGTGCGCCGTGACGAACTCGTTCAGCGCCTCGAAGTCCGCGCGCGAGCCGACGTAGATGCCGCTCACCGTTGCGCCGAGGCCCATCAGCGCGCCGACCGGCACGTCGGCCGCGAAGCCCGACAAGCCGCCGATCAATGCGACGTGGCCGTCGTAGGCAAGCGCCTGGAGCGCTTTCGGCAGCGTGTCTTGGCCGCCGACCTCGAGCACCTGATCGACGCCCGCGCCGTGCGTGAGCGAGCGGACCTCTTTCTGCCAGTCCGGATTCGTCTTGTAGTTGACGGTGCCGACCGCGCCGAGCTCGCGCGCTCGCTCGAGCTTCTCGTCGCTCGAGCTCGTGACGATCGGCTTGGCGCCGGCCGCGGCCGCGAGCTGCAGGCCGATCACCGAGACGCCGCCGGTGCCCTCGATCAGCACGAACTGGTTCGGCTGCACGTGGCCGCGCTTGAACAGCGCGACCCAAGCCGTGACGCCCGTGCACGGCAGCGTCGCGGCCTCCTCGTAGGAAAGGTGTGCGGGGATCGCGACGAGGCCCTCCGGGTCCGCCGCGATGACCTCCGACAGCATGCCGCTGCCGTTGCCGCCGCGCGCGCTCGCGAGCGCGGCGGCCGAGGGCGGGCCGTCGATCCAGTGCTCGAAGAAGGTGCCCGCGACGCGATCGCCGACCTTGAAGCGCGTGACGTCCGCCCCGACGGCGATCACTTCGCCCGCGCCGTCCGATATCGGTATGCCGCCGTCCTTCGTCGCGCTCAAGCCGTAGCGGCCCGCGCGCATCAGCAGGTCGCGGCGATTCAGCGCCACCGCGTGGACGCGCACGAGCACTTGGTTGCGAGCGGCCTTCGGCTGCGCGACCTCGCGCAGCGCGAGCTTGAAGCCGCTGGCGCCGTCGGAGGTGAACTGCCATTGGCGAATCGTGTCGCCCGCGCCGAGCGCGTTGATTGTCGCGAGCGCGAGCGCTGCCGCGACGAGCGCCGGACATGAGCCGCGGATGCGGCGGAAGTGAGTCGAGTGCATCGGAGCTCCGCTGAAGCGTCGAAAAAATCAGGCCTTCGGTCGCCGCTTGGCGCGCGCGCCGAGCTGCGACCAGTGCCAAGGCTCGTAGGCGAATCCGTAAACGTTGTCGCGACCGTACGGCATCGAGAAGCCGAGCCGCTGCGCGTGCTCCTGAAGCCAGGCGAACGCGCGCGTGCTGTCGAAGTCGTTCGTCAGCGGGCGACTGCCAGGCGTCGCGATGTCCACAGCCTGGCCGGTATGGTGCTCGCTGAAGCCCGGTGCCGCGTTGACCATGAGAATCGACGCAATGTCGTGGCCCGCGGCGAGCTTCTTGCGGATCAAGTCGGCTTGGTAGCGCACGCTGCGAAAGCCCGATACGAGCAGGAGCTCGACGCCGTCCGCGAGCGCCGCCGCTTTCGTCTCTCGCCACGCGCGCGCGGTCTGCGGCGCGAGCCGCTGCATTCGCCCGAGGATGTTCGGCTCGACGTCTTCGAGCTCGGATGCTTCGGCGTAGCCGGGGCGGCGGGGATGGCGCCCGTAGTCGATCGGAATGCCGAGATCGGCGAACAGCTCCGAGTTGATCATGCGCGTGAGTTTACTACCG